>NZ_ATAE01000037.1 GCF_000474275.2 Alkalihalophilus marmarensis DSM 21297 | reverse complement strand
TTCTATTTTTATTATATCTATATGTATAATCGGTTTAAAGTATAAAAATAGGCTGTTGAGAAGACTTTCTCAACAGCCTGGAAACCACATCTACTATAGATGTGGTTTTTTTTATATTGATATAGTAATAAACTCTCATAGACATGAGTTGATGAACATTACATAAGTGTTTGGTATATACAGGATTTCCCAACGGATGCTGTACTAATTCTTTTTTAGCAGGCATAGGATGAATTAGCTTGTATCTGTCCGCTCAGTCTTTTTTATTTTACTTAGATTAAGAGAACCCCCATTATATTAGCTGTTGCTGTCCTTTAAGCAGGTTCTCTTTCTCGATGATAAAAGGGGGCATTCTAATGGGAAAACGCATAGATAAAGAAAGAAATAATTCTGATAAGAAACAATGGAAACTGATCGCTTCCGGTGTGTTGTATTTGCTCCCTGCTCTAATTGTCATTAGTGTTTTTTTATTTTATCCCATGTTAAAGACGCTTTACTTCAGCTTTTTTGTTACCACAGCTGGCGGGGTCACACAAGATTTTGTCGGAGCCGGACATTACTCTAGGCTTCTGCAGTCAGTTGCCTTTCAAACTAGTATGTGGGCAACGTTTAAGTTTGTACTTTATACCGTTCCTACAGGCATCGTCTTTGCTTTGTTTTTAGCAGTGATAGCAAATGAGAAACTTAAAGGAATGGCTTTTTTTCGTGTCATTTTTTCATCGACTTTAGGAGTGTCAGTAGCTGCGGGGGCGACCATTTGGTTGTTTTTATTTCACCCGACACTTGGGGTGCTTAATAATATTTTAGCAGTGTTCGGTATAGACGGGATCAATTGGCTGACTTCATCAGATTGGGCTTTAGTTTCTGTAGCCATAACAACCATTTGGATGAACATAGGCTTTAACTTTATTGTTTTGTTAGGCGGCCTTCAAAATATACCAGAGGAACTTTATGAAAGCAGCCGAATTGATGGTGCGGGGTATTGGCATCAATTATTCAAGATTACTCTTCCTATGTTATCTCCAACATTATTTTTTGTAAGCGTTGTCACGTTAATTAACTCTTTTCAAACGTTCGGTCAAATCGATATTTTGACCGGAGGAGGGCCGTCTAATTCAACAAATCTCATTGTCTATTCGATTTACCGTGAGGCTTTCTATAACGGAAGGTTTGGATATGCTAGTGCACAAGCGATTGTTCTATTCTTGATTATTCTTATCTTTACTGTTCTTCAATTTAAAGTGGGAGAGAGGAAGGTGCACTACCAATGATGAAAAAAATCATTCTCTACATCTTATTAATTGCTTCAGCATTGGCTATTTTCTTTCCCATCCTCTATGCATTCTCAGCAAGTCTCATGTCTACTCGAGAGATTTTCAGCGGAGCTCTCATCCCTGCATCACCTAGCGTAGAAAGTTACGGGCAAGCGTTTAATAGAGTCCCGTTGCTCCAGTTCCTTACTAATAGTTTCATTGTTTCATTTGTTGTTATGATTGGTCAGTTAATTGTCTGTAGTCTGGCAGCGTATGCGTTTGTCTTCATTCCTTTTAAGGGAAGAGGAATTATCTTTGCACTTTTTATTTCAACGATGCTTATTCCTTGGGAAGCGACAGTCATCCCTAATTACTTTACGATCCTCAATTTAGGGTGGGTTAACACGTATCAAGGATTAACTGTGCCATTTTTTGCACTAGCTTTTGGAATCTTCTTGTTAAGACAGCATTTCTTAACGATTCCTAAGGAGATCTTTGAATCCGCTCAAATGGATGGGTGTTCAAGATTTCGTTTCTATTGGAACTTTGTTCTGCCTCTTTCTAAATCTACATTAAGTGCGCTTGGGATATATGGTTTCTTAACGACGTGGAATATGTATCTCTGGCCGCTTTTAGTGACGAGTAATAATGATGTCAGAACGGTTCAAATTGGACTGAAAATGATGATTGCTCAAGAATCATCGACATCTTGGAATATGGTAATGGCAGCAGTAGTGATGATTTTGCTGCCGACTCTGCTGCTTTTATTCTTTGGCCTAAAACATATTCGTAAAGGGTTAATGGCTGGAGCTATAAAGGGATAAATATAAAAAAGGGGAGAAGATAATGAAGAGTCGGAAAGTCTGGCTAGGTGTGGTCGTCTGTTTAATGTTGTTTGTCGTGGCGGCTTGCGGCGGAAATGATTCTGCAACAGAAGATGGCAAGAAAAAGATTACGTTTTGGCATGCAATGGGGGGAGGCCCTGGGCAGGCGATTGATGAAATGGTTGCAGATTTTAATGCTCAATCAGACACTGTTGAAGTAGAAGCCGTTTATCAGGGCAGCTATGAGGAGCTCCTAAATCAGTTGCGAGCAGTTGGCGGCTCAACTGAGGCCCCTTCTTTAGTGCAAGTGTACGAAGTGGGAACTAAATACATGAGTGACAGCGGTTTTATCACTCCAATGCAAGAATTTGTTGATGCAGACGGTTTTGATGTGAGCCAGCTTGAAGAAAATATTTTAGGCTATTATGAGTTAGATGGTGATCTGTATTCGATGCCGTTTAATACATCAAATGCCATTATGTTTTACAACAAGGATATGTTTAAAGAAGCGGGGCTTGACCCAGAAAATCCTCCTCGTACCTTTGAAGAGGTGAAGGAAGCCGCTCAAACATTAACTGATCAAACAGATGCTAACGGTTTTGCTATTCTTATTTATGGCTGGTTCTTTGAGCAGTTATTAGCGAATCAAGGGGCTCATTATCTTGATCAAGACAACGGTCGCGGCGGAGAGCCTGCCGAAGCTTTGATTAATGGTGAGGCAGGGCAAAATATTTTTAATTGGTTAAACGAGATGGATGAAGCAGGAACGCTTGGCAACTTCGGTCGTCAGTGGGATGATATTCGCGCTGCATTCCGTGCAGGCCAGGTTGCAATGTATCTTGATTCCACAGCGGCAACTCGTGATAATGTCAATGATTCTCCCTTCGAAGTCGGTACAGCTTTCTTACCGCATGTAGACGGAGAAGAAGCAAACGGTGTGATTGTCGGAGGTGGATCTTTGTGGATTACAAACCAAGTATCGGATGAGGAACAGCAAGCTGCATGGGAGTTTGTAAAGTATACAGCTGATCCTGAAGTGCAAGCAAAATGGGCTGCGGCAACAGGGTACTTCCCGATTACGCCCGCAGCTTATGAGGTAGAGGAGCTGGCTGCTGTATATGAAGAATTTCCTCAATTTACAACAGCTGTAGAGCAGCTGCAAAACACTCAGCTGACGCCTGCAACTCAAGGGGCATTGATGAATGTTTTCCCTGAGGCCAGAAATATTATCGAAAATGCGATTGAAGAGCTCTATCAGCAAAATGATCCTGATGCATCGCTGAATAAAGCAAAAGAGTTAATTGATGAAGCATTAAATCATTAATTAAAACAATGAAAAGTCTTACTCATACGCATAGTGAGTAAGACTTTTCTATACAAGTATAAGAAGGGGGGATACGGATGCTGACACGGACCAACTTTCTTGACAGAGAAATAAATGAATTGAAAGAACGGCTTCTTTTAATGGTCGAATTAAGCTACCAGATGCTGCAGCTTAGCTCAGAATCGATAGAGAAAGACTCAACCTTTGATAAGGAAAGTATTTTGCAAGCAGAAAAAGATATGAATGCCATTAATAAAATGATCCAAAAAAAGGTACTTGAGCTCTTATCCTATGAACAGCTCGCCATCAAACAAGTGAAGGGGCTTTTCTTATTTTCAAAGATGGCTAAAGATTTAGAGCGTGTTGGTGATCATGTCATTAATATCATTGTTGTGGCGCCAATTGACTCAGTACCTCATCTTGTCATACAATCTTTTTCTCAGTTTATGAAGAATATTGGTCAAATGCTTGAGTCTCTTAAAGAGGGGATTAAAGAGGAAGATTGTTCACGCTTAAAAGCTATTTATGAAAAAGAAGACGAGGTCGTTAATCGTTTGAATAAAAAGTCCTTTAAACGGATTACTGATTCTCTTAGACTAGAGCAGCTTCCTGCAGACAGCGGGGGCAAGTTGATTTTAATGAGTCGATTCTTTGAAAGGATGGCCGATCATGTTTCCAATGCAGCGAGAGATTACAGACAGTATTTACTAGACTGCCACTCCTCAATAAGCAGGAATTCTCCATGATGATTACACAGAGCCTTCTAAGCTTCATAGGAGGGCTTGGCATCTTTTTATATGGAATGAATCGACTAAGTAAAGGATTACAAAAAGCAGCTATTAATAAACTGCGTCATCAAATGGGCGTACTCGTTAAAAATAGATTACAGGCATTAATTGTTGGTCTCTTTTTTACTTTTTTCTTACAAAGCAGCACGGTGATGTCCATTATTGCAGTCGGACTAGTGAGTCACTCGATCATCACGTTTGTGCAAGCACTAGGTGTGATATTAGGTTCTGCAATTGGAACGACACTCACTGTGCAAGTGCTTGCTTTCAATATTAGTCAGCTTTCCCCGGTATTTATCTTTCTCGGTGTTATTTTCCTTGTGTTTATCTCTACGGATCGTGTGAAACCAGCGGGTGAAGTTCTTCTCGGTCTAGGGTTAGTGTTATTCGGAATTTCTTACCTGTCACAAGCAGTCTCACCTTTAGCAAATGATCCTTTTATAACAGAATGGATGCTGCGTCTAACGAGTCAACCAATCTGGCTTTTTCTTTTGAGTGTAGGGGTAACCGCAGCCCTTCATAGCAGCGTGGCAATGATTATTATTGGGATTTCCTTTTATTCAGCAGGCGCGATGGGTTATGAAGAAGTCATTTGGCTTGTGCTTGGAGCAAATGTAGGATCAACTGTACCTGTCTTAATTGCTAGCTTCTCTGTTTCACGGGAAGGAAAAAGGGTTGCCTTTGCCTATTTAGTTATGAAGCTGTCAATTGTCGTTGTGGTTGGAATGATGTTATTGATATTCCCTGTGATTAGTATGTTTATCCCTGGTGAAGCAGAACGACAGATTGCTAACTTTCATACTGCTTTTAATATCTTTTTAGCGCTATGCTGGCTCCCATTTTTAGCTCTTTTGGCTAAATTAATGACTAGGTTTCTCCCTCCATCTGAACCAAGGCAGGTTGTTCATATAAGTGAGCAATATTTAGCAATCCCGGATGAAGCCCTTATTCAGACTGAGAAAGAAGTACTCAAGCTCTCGCGTTATATTCAAACGGAAATAATTGCTCCCATTCCGGCAATTATAGACGGGAACATAGACCATCATGTGATCGTACGCAAAGAAGAATATATAGATCAAGCTTATTTAATTATTCAACAGTATCTTTTAAAGCTTGCCCAGCAAGATTTGTCAAAGGAACAATCAGACCAAGAGGTAAAGCTCCTATATATGTTAAATGACCTAGAGCAGATAGGTGCTATTGTCCTCCAAATTTCAGCTAATATTGAAAAACTGCGAAATCAGCATTTTGAGTTAGTGGCAGAAGATGCCGAGAGATTAAAAGAGTTTATCCCAACTATTGAAGATATTTTGCAGCATGCAATCACAGCTTGTGAAGAAAAAAATAATAAGCAAGTTCGAAAAGTCATTAGAGAACAAGGCGCACTTAGTGAGAAAGAAAGAGATTTTAGATTTGATCATTTCAATACGCTGCTTCAGCAGAATGAATACAACCCGGCAATAAGCGCTATTTATCTTGATTTAGTCAATCAGCTTATGCGCTTGCAGCATGCCTCTATGAATATATCGAGAACGGTGCTAGGTATTATCTAAGCCTGAATTTAATGACAAATTATGTTAGGATGATAAGGTGAATTCATCTCTGTGATGATTCACCTTATCTTTTTTTAATCTAGGCTATACATATCAGATGATAGATAAGTAAGGGGGGAGCAGCTTGAATGAAGTAAGGATCAAGCTTAATCAACTATCAAAAGAGTACGGAGAAAATCATGCCGTTAAACCATTTGATTTAGAAGTGAAAAAGGGGGAACTTTTTTGCTTTCTAGGGCCCAATGGATCGGGGAAAACGACAACGATTAAGATGATGACAGGATTGCTAGAGCCAACAAACGGAACGGTTCATATTTCCGGGGTGAACATGTGGAAGGAAGCACTTGAGGCTAAAAAAAAGATTGCCTACGTACCTGATCAGCCAAAACTCTATCCTAAACTGACGGGGAATGAGTTTTTGCAGTTTACAGCGAGTGTGTTTCGATTGAAGGAAGAAGAGTTTGAAGAAAGAGCCGAACGGTATGTCCGCATGTTTCAGCTTGAACATAGGTTAGATGAGCTCATTGAAACCTATTCGCATGGGATGAAACAAAAGCTTAGTCTGTGTGCAGCGCTTCTGCACGAACCGAAAGTGTTATTTCTTGATGAGCCCACTGTGGGACTAGATCCAAAAGGAGCTCGTACGATGAAAAATCTGCTTCAAGAATTATGTAGAGGCGGCATGACGGTATTTATGTCCACTCACATTTTAGAAATTGCTGAGCAGATGTGTGACCGGGTTGCTATTATTAAAAATGGGGATCTATTAACAGTTGGAACAGTAGATGAATTACGTCAGGAAAAAGGCAGTGAGGATTCATCGCTTGAAGATCTTTTCTTGGAGCTGACTGGAGATCGTGAAACACAATCATATGTGCAAGAAATGGAAGATTATCCATCAAAAGGGATTAGGGAATAGAGGTGAGGGTATGACGTGGAATCTAATTCGCTGGTTTTGGAGGATGAATCTTAATAGCTTTAAAGAATCTTCCGATAAAGCCAAAACGACGCTTATCATTTCTGGTGTTGCAATAGGATTTGCGGTTCTCTTTTTTAGCGGTATCGTATTTTCTGTAGCAAGGACGCTTCCGGGAGAATTACTAAGTGATATCCTTTCTCTTAGTTTTCTATCTCTTTTTGCTTTCTTAATTTTATTTGCTGTACCACAAGTGTTTACCAAATTGTACGGCGATGATGACTTAACCTTGTTGTTCACTTTGCCATTAAAATCAACTCATATTTACTGGGCAAAGTTCACGCAGGTATTTCTTGGAATACCAGGGCTGATTTTAGCAGCTTCACTCGTCTTACTTACCATGTTTGGTCTAGGTGCGGGGGCCAATATATTTTATTACCCATTTGCTTATTTTACAGCCATTTTGGTTGTATTAATGGGGCTTGGGATTGCTTATTTACTTAATTTACTTCTTATTCAAATGATCCCTGCCCATAGAGCGAAAGAATTGATGACTGTAATTACTGCTTTTGCAGGGATTCTAGGCTATGTGGCCTTTCAAATCCCTACAATGATGTCTCGAGGGGGCGGGGGGGAGTCTTCTATGCTTATCCCAGAGCTTCCTCAATGGCTGCCATTGTATTGGGCTGGAGAAAGCGTCAGTCATCTTTTACTCGGTGACGTAACGGGAGAAACCATTTTGTTTAGTGGATTGCTCGCAGGTTTGACGTTCGCTGTCTTGTATCTATCTTCTATGCTGGTGGATAAAGGATTTCGTACAGGCTGGATTCAGATGAATGAAAGCAGATCAAACCGAAAGAAAAAGAAGGCATCCTCTGCTGTATTTAAAGTAAGGACTCCAATCATTGAGGTTGGATTAAAAGAATGGCGGACGATCAAGAGGGATATGAGAGAATGGACGATGCTGATTCCTATGACATTTTTTATGTTCTTTCCTATCTTCTCGATTATGATTCGAGACGGCAATATGGAGTTTCTTCAAACAGTTCCCGCCCTTTCTTGGATCAGTCTTCAAGCTATTGCTCTAGGGTTGTTTTCCTTTATGACGTCGACATTCACTTCTGGCTCTGTTGCAAGAGAAGGAAGTTCAATTGACCTGCTGCGGGTGCTGCCCTTAAAGGGAATTGAGGTTGCTGTTGGGAAACTGTGGATTCATTGGCTGATTCTATTCGGATTTATCGGAATACTGCAGATCATTTGTGCTATTATATTCGGATGGTCACCTTTTCATACGGTAGCTGGTTGGTTGTTAATTGGATTAACCGGTCTAGGCTCAAGCGCTATCGGATTATATTTTGGTGCCATTGGGGCGAAGTTTAATCATAAAAACCCTCAAAATCGCTTAGAAACAGGAACCTCGTTCATTTTATTATTTGTCGCAATGGGGTATGTGCTCATACAAGTAATTCCATTTGGCTTAACATTACTGCCTGCCAGTGAGCTAGTTTTTTTGCTGGGGGATGAATCAAGTGGTTTTTTTATGATGATTGTTCAATGGATAATCGGGTTAAAATCGAGTATGCCAATCATAGTGACGTTAGTCGGCTTGGCACTAAACCTGTTCATTACCGCTATAACGGTATGGGGAGCTTTAACCTTCACAGCCAAGGAGATTGACCGGGGAATCACTATTAATTTTGTAAAAGAATAATGGAAAAAGGTCCTGCGATAAGCATCAGCTTATGCGCAAGACCTTTTTTGGACTGACCAGTCAGTCTATTTTGCTGCTTGCAAGGTTAAGAAACGACTTGTTCCTGTCTTTGTTTTGTTTCTTGTTCACTCTTTTTAATATCTAGCTTCATCATAATAGACACAAGCAGCGCAAGCAGAATCAAGGCTGAGAAGACATAGAAAACGGGAATATAGCTGTCTGTACGTTCTCTAATTTGGGATACGATCATTGGACCCAATATCCCGCCAAGTGACCATGTTGTTAATAAGTAGCCGTGAATGGCCCCTAACTGCTTTGTTCCAAATAAATCTCCTACAAAGGCTGGGAGATTGGAGAAACCGCCGCCATAACAGCTGACAACAAGCAGTATAAGAAGCTGGAAGATGATAACATTAGTAATCATCGGTAATGTTAGAAAGGCAATCGTTTGGATTACAAAGAATATGAGAAAGACGTTTGAGCGTCCAATATAATCTGAAATGGCTGCCCAGCCAAGACGGCCGCCCCCATTAAAGATACCCATGATCCCAACCAATGTAGCAGCTGCAGCGGCAGATAAGCCTACAACCTCTTGAGCCATTGGAGAAGCAACAGAGATCATCATAATTCCGGCTGTTGTATTGATCAACATCATTGTCCAAAGCATCCAAAAGCGTTTCGTTTTGACAGCCTCGTTTGAAGTCAGCTGCTGAAGATCTTTTTTGATTACTTTTTTTCCAGAAGCGATATTACGTTTCATCGAAGCCGGCATCCAACCTTCTTTTGGCGGGGCAATATAGGAAGCACCCACAAGCATTAAGGCGAAATAACAGGCACCGAGTACGTAAAATGTAGCGGAGATGCCAATGGTGCTCATCAAATTAGCAGCGATGGGTGCTGTAATAAGTGCGCCGCTCCCAAATCCGAGAACTGCCATGCCTGTTGCGAGTCCTCGTCTGTCAGGAAACCACTTTACAAGAGTAGATACAGGTGAAATATATCCGATACCAAGACCTAATCCACTGGCTAGTCCATATGTTAACAGGAAAAGCGGCAAGGACCCGAGCGCAATGGCAACACCTGAACCAGCTTGTCCTAAACCGAAAAGGACAGCAGCAACAATGGCAGATTTTCTAGGTCCGCTGCGTTCAACAAATTTTCCGAAGAAAGCTGCAGAAGTACCAGCGAGCGCCATCATAATCGTAAAGGCAATCGTAATCTCTGTTGGCGACCAGCCCATTTGCTCACTTATAGGATACGTGTAGACACTGTAAGCATAAGCTCCGCCAATGGATAGGTGGATAGCGATGGCAGATAAAGCAATTAACCACCTGTTTTTCGTTGTATTCATCTTTCTCTCCTCCTTCTCTTTCTAAAGCTATGAAAACCCTTTCATATATAACAGGGTATAATCTCTAGATATAAAAATCAATAAATTATGAAAATTTTGTTACTTTTTATTTTTTATATTAGTGTACAAATAGACATCTTTCTTCTGTTTTTACACGCAAAAAAACCTGTAGAGCACGTACTCTACAGGAGGGGGGTTAATCAAGCCAAGCAGATCGAACCCTGTCAATGAAGCGATGGTTTTTTCGTTTTTTCATAAAGACCTGGATCATGGCATCTAACGTATTATGATCCATTAAGATGATTTTATTTGCGGTAGCGTATTGTCCAGCTTCTTTTGTAAAGAGGTGATTCGTCACAACTATCACTTGGTTTGCTTTATATTGTTCCTTAACGTAATTTATATCTCGCAGCGTTTTAGCCTGAACTTCATTTTGACTTAGCTTAGCATGTACAATCGCCTTTATGCCGCGCTTTCGTACAATGAGATGAACGCCATGTTCATTTGAGTGCTTTACTTTTGTGACTGAGTACCCTTGCTTTTGAAAGAGAGGCTTTAGGAATAAAGTGAATTGATGATGAGTCATCCCATCAATTTCACGGGCAGAGGATAATCGCTGTTCTGCGATCTTAAGCTGCTTCCATCCGTACCAAGATAGCGGAATGGATCCTAATAATCCTAAAACGATAAAAAATACGGTTACGTTATATTGAAAAAGCTGAACCATATAAAATGTAATGACAAATAAGAGAGTAGGCAAAAAAGGGTATCGTTTCTTTTTACCCATCATGGTTGTTTTCTTTTCTTGCACGAGGCAACATCCTTTCTATACAAATCATTCTTACTATTCCACTAAAAATCAATAATATGTAAATAATTCCTGAAAAGTGATGTCCACGTTATAATAAAGAGAAGGGAGTTGGTCAGGTGAATGTCGTTCACACGTTAAAAGTCATTGCTCAAACCTTAAATATGGGGGAAGACCTTTCTACTATGCTTCAACCTGTTTTAGAGAAGCTGTTAGAAGTAACTAATCATGATACAGGATGGATCTTTTTAATTGAAGACCATCGTCATCAATTGGTTGCTCATCATGGGCTTCCAAGCGGGCTCGAACATCGCTCAAAACTCATGTGTGAGGGTGGCTGCTGGTGTAAAGATAAATGTATGAACGGACAGTTGAAAAAAGCAGCGAATATTATGGAATGCAGAAGGATTGAAAGAGCTAGGGAACTAGGCAGACCAACCAATGGCTTAACTCATCATGCAACGGTCCCCATTTTTGCGGGGGATAGGACATATGGCTTAATTAATATTGCTTCTGTTGATAAAAACCACTTTTCTAACGAGGAATTAGAGGTATTAGAAACAGTAGCTCTTCAAATTGGTGCTGCTATTTATAGACTGAAACAGGAAGAAAAAAAACAAGAACTTGCGAGAATGGATGAAAGAAATAGATTAGCTCGCGACTTACACGATTCTGTTAATCAATTACTTTTTTCTGTCTCACTTACTGCTAAAGGGATAAAAGACAAGGGTAAGGATACGAATGTAAATGAAGCCATAGATTTAATTGGAGAGGTATCCAGTGAGGCTCTTCTCAAGTTAAAGCAGATCATTTGGCAGACGAGTACGGAAGAACTAGAAGATGGGATGGTTGCTGCCATCCATCGTTATGCAGCACTGATTGGAATAAAAGTAAATGTAAAAGGAGATGGGAACGTTCAATTACCATCTAAGGTGGAGCGCAATGTGTGGAGAATCATTCAAGAATCAATAAATAATTGCAGCAAGCATTCAGGAGAAAAAAGCGTCGACCTGCATTTTGATCGGGATGGATTTAATTGGAAGATTAGTATTAAAGATTTTGGATGCGGTTTTTCACCACAAGATCATTCAATCTTTAGTGGGGACGGCTTTCTCAACATGCGAACAAGAGCACACGAGATAGGTGCAACCTTTAACATGAAGAGTGCTCCTGATCAGGGAACTGTGATTTCCATTTCTATTCCTCTAGCCCCTATCGAACAAAACATCTTTCGAACAAAAAAGGAGAGAGAATGATGATTAAAGTGATTATCGTAGACGATCATCAAATGGTCAGACGAGGCTTGCGTTTTTTTCTAGCTACACAAAGTGACCTGGAAATAGTAGGAGAAGCAGCAAACGGTGAGGAGGCTGTAAAGCTTGTTCAAACCGTAAAACCGGATGTGGTTCTTATGGATATTGTCATGCCTGTGATGGGCGGAATAGAAGCTACAAAACAGTTAATAAAGGCAAACCCCGAATTAAAGATTTTAGTTTTAACGAGCTTCTCGGATCAAGATTATGTGATTCCCGCGCTGAAAGCTGGTGCAAGCGGCTATCAGTTAAAGGACATTGACCCAGAAGAATTAGCAGAAACGATCCGTGCTCTTCATGCAGGTGAGAGTAAAGTGCACAGTAAAGTGATGAAGTATGTGCTGACTAGAATTTCACATAAGGAAGACGAGGAGGAAGCTAAAGTAAAAAGACTGACCAAGCGTGAAAAAGAAGTGCTCATAGAATTAGCAAAAGGACGAAGTAATAAGGAATTGGCGGATGTTCTACATATCACAGAGAAAACAGTTAAAACACATATTTCAAATATCCTCTCAAAATTAGAGCTGTCAGATCGTACACAGGCTGCTTTATTTGCAATGAGGATGGGGCTTACTACTAAAGATGGTTAAGGAGGAAAGCCAATGTTTCCAATATTAGAGACAGAAAGGTTGGTACTAAGAGAAATATCAAAGAATGATGCAGAGGGGATATTTGCTTGTTTTTCAAATAAACATGTAACACGGTATTATGGACAAGATACTTTGAAAAATATAGAACAAGCAGAAACTCTTGTTGAATTTTTTGCAAATAGTTACAAAGAAAAAAGAGGTATACGTTGGGGGATTGAATTAAAAGGAACACAAGGAACAATAGGTACTATTGGATTTAATGCTTGGTCTCCTAAACATAAGAGAGCAGAGATAGGTTATGAGATACATCCTGACCATTGGAGAAAGGGATACACCTCTGAGGCTGTATCTAAAGTTATTGATTACGGATTTGGTGATCTCGGTTTAACTAGAATAGGTGCTGTTGTTTTTATAGAAAATGAAGCCTCTAATAAGTTATTAACCAAAATGGGATTTCTGAAAGAAGGCGTCCTGAGAGATTATATGTACCAAAATGGTGTGGCATATGATGTTAATGTGTATTCTTTGCTGAAGAAAGATCATATAACGTAGTGGTTTTTGATGATACTAAAACAGTAAGAAGGCAATCGATGTTAACGATTGCCTAAGTCACTGATTATCACTTGGGGGAAGAAGGATTTAGGAATCTTATCCCGACCTTGAAGTGATTATCTGTACCAAAAAATCATATGCTTACCTTTAGATAAGCGGCTCTTCTACCCATTCTACATACAGCTCCTCATTTAGCTCAAGGAAAATAGATGTCCAGCCATTTTCAAATTGATAGGGTCCTTCGATCTTTTTTTCGTCCTTGCTGCTTATGTGATTAAAAATGTGGTCAATCGAATCTACCTGCCATGCAATATGACAGCTTAATTGTTCTTTGGCAGGGTGATAAATAAGCTCTAATACAAACTCATTCAGCTGGAAAAATCGGATTGTCTCCTCACCAAAAGTGGTCTCAAAAAGAAACCGAGCTTGATAAGTAGATTGGACGTATTCTGTACTTTTATCAAGATCAACGACATCAATTCCAAGATGATGCAGCTTCATGCATAGGTCTGCTTCCAAATGAGATTCAAATCACCAAACTCATGCCATAGATACTGTTCGTTTATGGCTGCTTGGTAGGCCTCAATCAACTTTTTTTCTTGAACAAAGGCGCATAACATATCAAGGTGGCTCGCTTCAGGCTCATGAAATCCTGTAATCAGGCCGTCTACAACTTTTAAGGTCGTATCTTTGTCAATATATACATTGGTGAGCCCTTCTTGTGGCTGCAATCCAGCTTTGGGGTCATGTGCACTTTCTAGCGCCCGCACCACAGTGGTTCCAACTGCCACCACACGATGTCCTCCCTTTTTTGTTTTGTATATATGTTCAACGGTATCAGCTCCCACTGAAAACCACTCAAAGTGTCTTAAAGGATCAGGCCAGCGGTTGTTCTCGTAATAGCTT
Organism: Alkalihalophilus marmarensis DSM 21297; assembly: GCF_000474275.2. GTDB lineage: Bacteria > Bacillota > Bacilli > Bacillales > Bacillaceae_D > Alkalihalophilus > Alkalihalophilus marmarensis. Next base: position 103,297 of record NZ_ATAE01000037.1, on the reverse strand, counting down.
AGGCCGGTGTGAAGGCACACATAGGAGATCTGAACTCCTTTATCCTTTAATTGTTTAAGCATTTTATGAGAAAATGCACGCCCCGCTGAATTCATCTCCACAGAGCCAGGCTGATGGCTATAGACTGTTTGATAATGTGATAGCTGCCACGGAGTATCGATATATTCGTAGGTGATTGGCTGACCATGATTGTAAAAAAAGTGCATTAATCCTTCCCCTCCAATAGAAAATTCAATAAGAGTCAACTCAGGAGCCATACCTGGACCGACGATAGATGCCGAGATTCCATCATCAAAATAGAGAGTAGTGGATTCGTTTAAACGTTTCTCTAAGATTAAAACCTCCCATACCTGTTCATCTATCTTTCTTGAAAGTCTGATCTCTCCCCCATCTACTGTCCGAAGTGAGCTTGGAATGGTACGGCTAGTGTTTAAGATAAGAAGATCATTAGGCTGAAGAAGGTCTATAATATCTTCAAATGTGTGATGATCCCACGCCCCGCTGTCTCCGTGTAAAGTCAATAACCTTACATCGCTGCGTTGATTTCTTGTAACTTCTGCAGGCGTAGTGGCATGCAGGTAAGGTGGTAGTTTAAATGAATGGATCGTACTATTAATCATCATGAGGTCCCTCCTCGATAAGGTCTTGTGCTTCGAATCTTTTCCCATTCAAGCTCATCGTTTCATCTAATACGACTGATTGTAGTGCTCGTGCAATTTGTGCGGGGGATGAGAGAGAGTAATTACAATCTGGTACCGCAATTTTATGCATAATCGTATCCATTTCTCCTGGATCGACCAGCACCATTTGGACTCCTGTATCTTTCAACTCATCCGCCCAGACAGCAGCTAATCCTTCTAGGGCATATTTTGAGACACTGTAGGCTCCCCATTCTGCATAGCCAGTAATACCAACTTCAGAAGTGATTGAGATGATGGTTCCTCTTTGTCTAGCAAGCATGCCGGGTAATACTCTCTTTGTCATATAAAAAGGGTTCGTAATATTTGAGAGGATGACGTCTTCAAATGCCTCATCAGGGTAATCTGCTAAGTATGTTGGGCCAGGGCCGAATACAGAGGCATTATTGATTAGAACGTCAATCTTGCCGAAGGTATTTTCAGTTATAGAAACAAAGCGCTCTACATCTTTTTTATTACTTACATCAGCGACGGCCGCAACGACTTTTGCACCACGTCTGTGAATCTCATTTTCTACTTGCTTCAGCTCTTCCTCATTTCGTGCGCAAATCGCTAATTTATGGTCTTTACCAGCAAGGTGAAGAGCTAATGCTTTTCCTAATCCTTTTGATGCTCCAGTGATCATAATTACTTTTTGTTGCTGCATGATCCTACCAGCTCCTTTGTTTTAGTTACTTTCAGTTTACGAATTACGCGGTCCGCGGTCCTCGGTGAAGATACGGATCTTTTTTGCATAATCTGGTTGAGCCGTCTCTACGACTTTTGATGTAGTGCGATGAAAAACATATGTTTGCATGCAGGGGGAGAATCCCGTATGATGAGGGCATGTGAATAGAAAGGTGTGAAGACGGTTGATTGATTCGTTTTCAATTAGTTCTTCGTTAGTGATCTGGATAGCAGGGGCTCTTGTAGTCCTTTTATTAATAGGCTGGATTAAATGGATAGTTGGGCGAAGAAGAAAATTTGATTTAGCTAAAATTACAATGCGTGATATCGATAAAATGGATGGACATGAATTTGAGGATTATCTCTATGTGCTGATCTCAGCTCTTGAGTATGAGCAGGTTTATCAGACCAAGAAAAGCCGAGATTACGGGGCTGATCTATTATATGAGCAGCAAGACGGGACGAAGTGTGTCGTTCAAGCAAAGCGATATCGCGAGAAATTAGGGTTATCCGCGGTGCAGGAAGTATATGCAGCAAAAGCCTTTTACGGGGCAGAGCGTGCTTTAATTATTACAACAGCAGATAAACTCTCAGATTCCTGCTTGAAACTTGCCGCAGCAACGGACGTTCACATTGTCGATCGCTTGGACTTAGATGCAGTTATTAAAGCCTTTAAAAAAGGAAGATACGCGGAGGCGTGGGAAGTGTTAGACGTTTCTTTGGAACCGGTCGCCTATAGTTCAACAAACAGCTTAGAGAAGCCTCCTGAGGTTAGGGGTGCTATTCAGGCGGGGGAATACTTTTATAAGCAGTAAGGTCACTAGTCATAAGACAATCACGTGGCATCATAAACTGCCCAAAAGAGGAGCGTGCCGTGATGCTAAAAGGAATTGATCTTCAAATGGTTGCGTTTGTTGGAGCTTCATTACTGCTTGAGTATGTTCCATTTTTCCATATTCCGAAATTGTATTATTTTACTTCAAAAACAGATAAAGAAGATGATGACCGGGCAGCGTAAAAGTTGTCCGGTTTTTATGGTGGAGCTAGAAGGCTGGGTTGCTTGAGATGATCAAGGAGGATTGGGAAAATGCGAAGAATAGATCCGTTACCTTCTTATACCGAAAAATCGGAGGAATATCTTAAAATAATTGAAGAGGGGCTGCCCGATATCGGAGCACCTCAAAAAGATATATTAATTTTGGGAGCTGGAATGGCTGGACTTGTAACTGGCTATCTCTTAAAGCAGGCAGGCCACAAAGTGACGATTATTGAGGGAAATGACCGAATTGGTGGAAGAGTTCATACGATCCGAGAACCGTTCTCTGAAGGAAACTATTTTGAAGCGGGTGCAATGCGTATCCCGAGTCATCATGTCTTAACACTTTCCTGGATCAACAAATGGAGCCTATCTATAACCCCTTTTATCACAAGCACACCGAATGATCTTTTATATGTTAATGGAAAATTGGTTAGAAGATATCAATACGAAGAAGATCCCGCCATTTTGAAGTTCCCGCTTTTAGAAGATGAAAAAGGTAAGACAGCCGAACAATTATTACAAGAAGCTGTATCTAGCTTTGTTGACCTTTACAGAAATGCAAACGAGCAGCAAAGAGAGCTGCTAAGACGAAATTTTGATCAGTATTCAATGACTACTTTTTTGCGGAATAATCCAATCGGAAGAACGTTATCAACTCATGCTATCCATAAGATACAGACCCTTTTGGGGATCGAAGGATTTCCTTCCTTATCCTTTTTAGATACCCTCTTAAACATTGTTAATACGATCTTTATGGAAGATGTGTCGTTTTATGAGATCGAAGGGGGAAATGACCGGCTTCCTTATTCCTTTTATCCTTATTTAGAAGAGGATATTTATTTAAATTATGTAGTGAAAAAAATAATCCAACATGATAAAGGAGTAGAAGTAATTACAGAAGGACCTCAATCTATTAGTAGTTTTCAAGCAGATTATGTCATTACAACGATTCCCTTTTCTGTATTTCAATTTATTGAAGTAGAGCCCTACCATTCTATAAAATTTGAAAAGTGGAAAGCGATACGGACGCTGCCGTATGTTTCCTCTGTGAAGGTAGGGTTAGAATTTGATAAGAAATTTTGGGAGGAAGATGGGATGCTAGGGGGGAAGCTGATTACGGATTTGCCGACTCAGTTTATGTATTATCCAAGCCTAGGGATCGGTAAGCCAGGTCCCGGGGTCTTATTAGGAAGCTACAGCTGGGGTGAGAATGCCAGGTTATGGGAGTCGATGTCTGATGAGGAGCGAGTGGAATATGCGTTGACTTTTATTTCAAGAATCCATGGCCAAAAAGCAGAACAAACCTTTCTAGCAGGAACCTCATATAATTGGGGACAAAATCGTTTTTCAGGCGGGTGCTTCTCCTTATATGGACCTTATCAAGCCACAACATATCCAGAGATCATAACAATGCCGGAACAGCGGATTCATTTTGCAGGAGAGCATACTTCTTTCATGCATGCCTGGATTGAGGGTGCAGTTGAGTCAGGCATAAGAGCAGCCTTGGAGGTCCATCAACTGACTGAATGATGTGCTTGAAAAAGAAGCACCCACCTTATGGGGTCGGCCCGTTAAGGTGGGTGTTGTTGAGGTAATAGACGTATCGGTCAAAGGAGATGGAACATTCATTATGTTCAATAACAGGATACTTTACTTTTTCTGGTCGTTGTGAGCGCATTTGAGCCACACTTGCTAAATAAGCGAATCCAGGTCTTGTCACCATATTTGTTAAATAGGCAGGCTGCGTGGCCCAAGGCGCTCTGGATTCATTTAAACTTGCAATCATCTGGTCGGCTCTCATAATCCCCATGCCATGGCCATAATAGGTTCCGTCTTCAAGTAAAACCGCATTAACTCCTCGCCATTCCGGGGTTTGGGGATGATATTGAGGGTTGTTAAAATACACAACATCCCCTGGGACAAATTGAGCAGAAAATCCGGTTTGAAGGGCAAGGTCAGGGTCAAAATTCCAGCTGTACAAGTAAAGATCAGGAAATAATTGATCAAATTTAGATGGACCGATGATATTCAAGACCGCGTGGTAATAAACAATAACCATTGCTGTTGCACATTCAAACCCATACATATGACTATTACGGTAAATATCATCAATCGCAACAGAAGGTCTGACTCCAGGTCTTAATTGAAAACCCCCGTATCTTGTTGTATACCAATACATCGGATTGCTGCGAGAGGTCTCAAATACTTCAAAAGCGGCATTACTTTGATTAAGCATTCGAGAACTTCGTATGATGCTTCTCCGCAATTCCACTTCAAATTGCTGTTCATTCATTGAACGATAGGAAAAAGTAGCAGAAGAATTCATCATCTGATCCACAATACTTCGCTCTAAACTCCCGGCAGGCCAGCTTGTGCTTGAGTGAAAAGGGACTCCTGATATTTCAATCATTCTATACCTCGCTAGTTATGACATGTTGCCCTATCATATTCAGCTTTGAGGGTAATTATGAGTTGACGAGCTATGTTGGATAGAAATAAAAAATCCCCCTTAGAGAACTAAGGAGGGATGTATGTTAAAGCTGAGCAGCTGTCTGATTGCTTTCAATAACGTCTCCGATTTTAGCAATAATCGGCTCAATATCATTCTCGTTACGAAGCAGGTCGTAATCAGATATATTTAGGCGCAGGACAGGACAGGAAGTAAACGAGTCAATCCATGTTTCATAACGCTTATGCATTTCTTCCCAGTAAGAGACTGGTGTTTGCTGCTCCATTTCACGTCCTCGTTTTTGAATGCGGTCAATAATATCATCAAGACTTCCTTCAAGATAAATGAGAACATGTGGGTGAGGGAAGAATGGGGTCATAACCATCGCATCAAACAAGCTTGTATACGTTTCGTAATCTACAGGGTTCATCGTTCCTTTATCTGCATGCATTTTCGCAAATATACCTGTATCTTCATAAATCGAACGGTCTTGTACAAATCCGCCGCCTTGTTCAAACATACGCTTTTGTTCTTTAAAGCGTTCGGCTAAAAAATAGATCTGCAAATGAAAGCTCCAACGCTCAAAGTCTGCGTAAAATTTATCTAAATATGGATTATGGTCTACATTTTCAAAAGAGGTTTGAAAACCAAGCGCTTTTGCAATGGACTTGGTCATCGTGGATTTCCCAACGCCAACTGTACCGGCAATTGTGATAATAGCATCTTTTGGGATATTGTATTTATCTCGTAGATTCAAGGCAAAAAGCTCCTTCTTTTCTAGCATCATCAATCAGGGTGAAGATTTTTTGCAAATCTTGTTCATGTTGAACAAAATCCAGCTCATCTCCATTGATGCGGATTATTGGTATATCAGGGTATTCGACGGCCCATTTAGCCATGGCCGTTTCGTAATCTTCTCTAAGCTGACGCAAGTATGCAGGATCCATTTTCAGTTCCATTTCACGGCCACGCATCTCTATTCGTTTTAACAATGTCGGCAGGCTTGCATCAAGGTAGATAATAAAGTTCGGCTTAGGCATATCTTGGGTCATAATATCATAGATTGCGGTGTACTTTTCATATTGGTCGCTTCTCAATGTACGCTGGGCAAAAATAATATTTTTATAAATATGGTAGTCCGCAACGACAGGAACATTGGAGGCTAGAAATTTCCGCTGTATATCTTCAAGCTGTTTATAGCGATTGCAGAGAAAAAACATCTCTGTTTGAAAACTCCATTCCTCTATGTTTTCATAAAACTTGCTTAGAAATGGGTTCTCGTGGACAATTTCTTTTAGTAAATGATATTGATAATGAAGCGATATCGCTTTAGCCAGAGATGTTTTTCCCACTCCAATCGGTCCTTCAACTGCAATAAAAGGTGTATGGCTCATAGGTGGACATGCCTCCTTTTTAGTAAGGTTCGCTATATATTTTTTGATAGTCAGGCAACTTATTTTTTTCAGACAAGCGTTATTGTACCACATGTTTGACGCACTTTGGGGATTAAACAAACGTTTAATTAATAGAAGTGTTCGCATAGGGAGGAATTAAAAAAAGAATCACCCGAAATTTTTCTGGTGATCCTTCTTTTTCTCAAGATACTTTTTATCTGTTCGAATGATTTTCCATTTTTCTTCAAAGATTCGTGCCGACTCTGCTTTTTCCTCATCTATCTGCCGCTTTTTCACATAACCGTCTTCATCGTACTTTTTCCCGCCTTTATAATTTGCATAGCGTCTGGCTCTCGTATAACCCATTTGAATGAATTTACGAGCCATATCCATGCCGATGAAATCGTCATTTTCTTTGTAGTATTGGAAGAGTTGATAGATTTTCTCAGATGATTCGCGTGCAATTTCTGGTGTTTTAAAACGCCAATGAGGAAGAATTTCACTTTTATAAGGTTCCACGAGAAGAACGCCTTGCTCCCCGCGTCCGACTCGATACTTTTCAGGGTTTTCACGGAAATTGATGTTGTCAAAGTCTTGCTCATAATCAAAGCTCATATGATCACTCCTCTAATGCCATCATTCCCCGGTACGAATGAATGAAACAAGAAGCTTGAATGGTGTAAGGCAGCCGCCGCTGAACTATACTCCGCTTTCCGTGGGGAGCTAGTGAGCTTCTTCGGGCTAAGCCTTTTGGGATCTTACTCCTGCTCTAGGCAATGGAACTAAAAAGCTGGGAAATATGGGATGCAGTGTATACCGCCGCTCCTGAACGATACTTCGCTTTCCGTGTGGAGCTGGTGAGCTTCCTCGGGCTAAAGCCCTGTGGGATCTCACCCCTGCTCTAGTCCACACAGGAGTCTACGTATCGTTCATCCGCTGGGTTATTGCTTTATGTAATTAATTAGAGGAGTGATATATTAATGAGTTAGTTCAAATTACAACTTCGAGTCTTCGTTTGCTTAAATCACTTAACAACGAACAACTACGATGAGGGAGCATTATATAACATCCTTCCTCTGTTGATTGGAGCGGAAGGTGCGAGACTCCAGCGGGATGTGCGTGACCAGGGAGACCCCACAGGGCGAAAACCCGAGGAGGCTCCCGGACCGCCCGCGGAAAGCGAGCACCTGCAGCGGAGATCAACAAATACGATAGGGATGTATTTCATTTTGAGAAAGTTCGGCTAAGTCATTGCTTATTGAAAGGTTATCCTTCAAAAAAAGAAACAGCGCGTATCTGCAGAACAGATGCGCGCTGTTTCTCATCTATAAATTACTTTTGTCACGAATTCTTATTTATACTAATTTCGTCGTCCAGCTTTCGCAGTTCCACACGTCTGTTACGAGGTCTTCATAAAATTCTGGTTCGTGCGAGATCAGAAGAATACTGCCTTTGTATGCCTTTAAGGCACGTTTGAGTTCAGCTTTAGCTTCTACATCTAAGTGGTTTGTCGGCTCATCGAGAATAAGGATATTTGATTCACGATTAATCAATTTACAAAGGCGGACCTTTGCTTTTTCTCCACCGCTTAATACAATCATTTTACTTTCAATATGCTTTGTCGTCAGGCCGCATTTAGCAAGAGCTGCACGGACTTCTGCTTGTCCAAGTGAAGGGAACTCCTGCCATATCTCTTCAATACACGTGTTAGAGGAGTCTTTTGCTTCTTGTTCAAAATAGCCGATTTCTTGATAATCTCCGCGTTCAACTGATCCAGAGAGAGGCTTATTAATACCTAACAGGCTCTTAAGCAGGGTCGTCTTACCAATACCGTTTGCCCCAACTAAAGCAATTTTTTGACCGCGTTCCATACGTAAGTCAAGAGGACGAGATAACGGCTCATCATACCCAATCACAAGGTCTTTTGTTTCAAAAATAAGCTTGCTTGTTGTACGTGCTTCTTTAAAATTGAATTCAGGCTTTGGCTTCTCCTTAGCTAATTCAATGACATCCATTTTATCTAGCTTCTTTTGACGAGACATAGCCATATTTCGTGTAGATACACGTGCTTTGTTTCTTGCTACGAAATCTTTTAGCTGTGAGATCTCTTGCTGCTGGCGTTTATAAGCGGCCTCTAATTGCTGCATTTTCATTTCATGTACTTCAAGAAAATGATCATAATCGCCGACATAACGATTCAACTCTTGATTTTCCATATGATAAATTAAATTAATTACACTATTTAAGAACGGAATATCATGCGAAATCAAAATAAAGGCATTTTCATATTCCTGCAGGTAACGCTTTAACCACTCGATATGTTGTTCATCTAAATAGTTGGTCGGCTCATCAAGCAAGAGGATATCTGGCTTTTCAAGCAACAGCTTAGCAAGAAGAACTTTAGTACGCTGACCGCCGCTTAGATCTTCAACATCCTTCTCAAGACCAACATCATCAAGACCAAGGCCGCGAGCAATTTCTTCTACTTTGGCATCAATAACATAGAAATCGTTGTTTGTGAGAGTATCTTGAATCACACCGACATCCTCTAAAAGCTTTTCTAACTCTTCTGGAGTTACGTCCCCCATTTTGTCATACATCGCATTCATTTCAGCTTCTAGGTCAAATAAATATTTGAATGCACTCTTAAGAACATCACGCATTGTCATGCCTCGCTCAAGTACGGTATGCTGATCTAGGTAACCGACACGAACTTTTTTTGACCATTCTACTTTTCCTTCATCAGGCATTAACTTACCTGTAATAATGTTCATAAATGTAGACTTACCTTCGCCGTTTGCGCCAATTAAGCCGATATGCTCGCCTTTTAATAAGCGGAAGGAAACGTCATGAAAAATAGCACGGTCACCAAAACCGTGGCTTAAGTTTTTAACGGTTAATATACTCATGGACTAACACCTTTCCTTTTAAACAATCTCCAATACTACTGTAGCCATCTTACCATATTCATTCCTATAAAGTGATGTTTATTCTTCCCTAAATGAGGTTATATATCTTTAACAAACAAAGGAGGAATAAAACGATGGCAAACAATAATGATGGACTTTCAGATAAGGTTAAAGGCGGAGTGAACAAAACAAAAGGTGAAGTGAAGGATCAAGTGGGAAATGCAACAAACAATAGCAAAATGCAGCGAGAAGGCAAGAAAGAAAAAACAAAGGGGAATGTTCAAAAAGAGATCGGGAAAGTTAAAGATCTATAAGTTCACCTTATAAAACCGCATATTTCAACATAAAATGAGTAGCATATAAGGGTTCGTTTCTTATATGCTTTTTTGTTCTCATTTGATTTTAATAAGGCATTCTTATATCAAGTACACATGTTCATTATCAGTGCATATGTTGGTAATAAGCACATTTTAATTGGGGAGAGTTGGTGATCATTGATGAATACACCACCAATAGGATTTTATCTGCATTCAGGAGTAGTAGCAGGAGAGACGACTATTCATGTAAAAGGGATTGGTATCGATCAACTAAGTGATAATGATCTCAAAGAAAATATCCATATTAAAAGCCATACCGGCGAGGATATTCCAATAGATGAAGTAAGAAAAATTGAAGACGATCTAATTGAACTAAGCGGTGTATTTTCAATTGAACACATACCATTTACAGTGACATATAAAGAACAAGCCATACAGCTCCGTCTTCATTGGACGTTAATGGATACCTATTTTAAATATGAGGGACAATTAGGAGCCGCTTTGCATGAAAATGGAAATGCCACTTTAAAGCTATGGTCTCCATTAGCCGACTCTATTAGTGTAATTGTTTATGATAAAGAAGATCAGTTCAATATCATAGCTGATGAAATCATCATGACCAAAGAAGATCAAGGTGTATGGAAGGTGACACTTACCCATGAAAATACGGGCGTAAGTAACTTAGAAGGCTATTATTATCACTATGTTATTGAAGTGAATGGTCAGAAGAAACTAGGGCTTGACCCATATGCAAAATCAATGGCAGCATGGGATTTCAGAGGAGGTTATTTAGTGGGGAAAGCGGCCATTATTAATCCTTCAACCATAGGTCCAGAGCTGGATTTTGCAGCGATCGAACAATATGAAAAAAGAGAAGATGCAGTCATTTATGAGGTACATGTAAGAGACTTCACTTCTGATCCAATGATTGAAAATGATTTAGAGTCACCTTTTGGGACATACACTGCTTTCATTGATAAACTTGATTATATTAAAACACTCGGGGTCACTCATATTCAGCTTTTGCCCATCATGAGCTGTTATAAAGTGAATGAAAATGATAATAAAACACGCGAACTGGATTTTTCATCTGAGGGAAATAATTATAATTGGGGCTATGATCCGCATGGGTACTTCTCGCCATCAGGCATGTACTCAGCTCAACCTGAAATCGCTAGGCGTCGAATTGAAGAATTGAAGCTTTTAATAGAGGCGGTCCACCTTAAAGGAATGGGCGTCATATTAGATGTTGTCTATAACCATACAGCTCTCGTTGAAATCCTAGAAACCTTAGTTCCTCATTATTATCATTTTATGGACATAGATGGGACTGCAAGAACGAGCTTTGGCGGAGGACGGTTAGGTACCACACATTTTATGGCACGAAAGCTTTTGTTAGATTCAATTACCTATTGGGTGGAAGAATTTAAAATAGACGGCTTTCGTTTTGATATGATGGGAGACCATGATAGTGAAACAATCCAACTAGCATATAATCAGGCTAAAGCTCTCAATCCCAACATCTTAATGATAGGAGAAGGCTGGAGGACGTTTGTAGGCGATGAGGGAATGCCTGTCCGTGCAGCTGATCAAGATTGGATGCAATATACCGACAGTGTGGGTGTGTTTTCTGATGAATTTAGAAATGAATTAAAGTCTGGCTATGGAAGTGAAGGACAGCCAAGATTTTTAACGAATGGCGCAAGAAACATACGTCAAATATTTGATAATATTAAAGCCCAGCCACATAATTTCATCGCTACTTCACCTGGTGATGTCGTGCCTTATATTGAGGCACATGATAATTTAACCCTTCACGATGTCATTGCTCAGTCGATCATGAAAGATCCAGAGTACCATCAAGAAGAAATTCATAAACGAATCAGAATAGGAAATGCGCTCGTGTTGTTAAGTCAGGGAACAGCTTTTATCCATGCCGGCCAAGAGTATGGCAGGACAAAGCAGTTTTTAGCGAACACAGGGCACGCGCCTTATAAATCAACGTTTATGGTAAATGAGCAAGGGGAACCGTTTAGATATCCTCATTTTATTCATGATTCATACAACTCTTCTGATCGAATAAATATGTTTGACTGGTCAAAGGCTACGGATCCAAACCAGTTTCCTGTTCATACAGCAACAAGAAGATTTACAGCGGGATTAATTCATTTGAGACGGTCTACGAATGCGTTCAGGCTAGGAACAAAGGAGCTCATAGATCAGCATGTACACCTGATAGAAGCGCCTGAAATTCAAGAATTTGACTTAATCTTAGCCTACAGAAATGCAGCTACTGACGGGACGGGCAGCTATTATGTATTTGTCAATGCCAGTTTGCATGGGCGAATGCTGACGTTATCTGAAGACATCACCCAAGGGATTGTCATAGCAGATGCCGCTAATGCAGGCACTGAAAAGATTGAGAACCCAACTGGCTTTACATTAACCGCTAAAAGCATAACGATCGATCCTTTGACAGTCGTTGTTATAAAAAAAGAAGAAAGTTGATAAGAAGGAGCAGCCCAAAATTAAGTGGGCTGTTTTTTTCGTTTAAGAATGATTAGTGGAAACTGAGAGAGGCTAAGTAGATACATTGAAAAAGGGGGAGCTCTGATGAAAAGATTAGGGATGGTTTATATATGCTTTCTGCTCTTGTTTTTACCAATTCAAAATCACGTTTATTCTAAAGAACTTAAACTAAATGTGGACAGTATAGAGCTTCAGGTTCATGATATCATGATGCTTCAATTGACAGATCCAGTTAGTGACGCCGTTAGGAAGTATTATGCAAAAAGTCTTAAGAAGGTACCCGTTGTATATCCTTACGAAATGTCCGTCTTACATATTGAAAGAATGGATGGATTTCGTTCCTTCCGTTTTAAAGTAGTTCTTGATGTTGTACCAGTAATTGGCCCTCATATAAGTGTCGGGAGGGATCGAGTGACACTGCTCGTGACAGCAGGGGAAACAAAAGTTATATCTTTTGAACATATTGAAACGTTCGAGCTGCCTCCAAAGTGGGCACAATTTAAGAAAGAGGAGTAGAAGCTTTTACCTGTAATGAATACTGTGATACGTTAGTGGAGGAATAAGGAACATTTAGTCGAATCTTATAAAGTAGAGAGAGAAAGGAGTGGATTTGGATGAAGGTTGTCGTAACAAGAAAGTTTCCAGATTCAATCATCAACCCGTTAAGAGACAAATATGAGGTAGTGATGTGGGAATATGAAGATAAAGTAATGCCTCGTGATCTTTTATTACAAGAAAGTAAGGATGCTGATGCATTACTAGTGAATTTAACAGATGACATTAATGATGAATTATATGAACAGTCGCCAAAGCTAAAAGTAGTGAGTACAATGGCGGTTGGATATGACAATATAGACGTAGCAGGGGCTATAGAGCGAGGAATTAAAGTCGGGCATACGCCTAACGTTTTAACAGATGCAACGGCTGATCTGACATTTGCTTTAATTTTAGCGAGTGGAAGAAGGCTTATAGAAGCAGCAGATGTAATTAGAAGAGACGAATGGAAAAGCTGGGCGCCTTTTTATTTGACCGGTCAAGAAGTTTCGCATAAGACAATTGGCATTATCGGTATGGGGCGTATAGGTGAAGCAGTGGCAAAGAGAGCTCAAGGATTCTCGATGAATATTCTCTATCATAACCGATCAAGAAAACGAGAAGCAGAAGAGACATTACATGCTTCCTATGTTACTTTTGATGAGCTTTTGGAGCGATCAGACTATGTAGTCTTATTAGCCCCTTCCACTCCTGAGACGAAAAAAATGATGGGACATGAACAATTTGCTAAGATGAAAAAATCCGCTGTGTTTATTAATACGTCCCGTGGGACAAACGTAGATGAAGAGGCTTTATATGAGGCTTTAAAAACAAATGAAATTTATGCTGCTGGCTTAGATGTATTTGATCAGGAGCCGATCTCTGCAGATCATCCGCTGCTTAAGTTACCTAATGTTACCGCAATGCCTCACATTGGAAGTGCTGCGCTTGAAACAAGAATGAAAATGGCTCAAATGGCAAGAGACCATATTATCGAAGGATTAGAAGGCAGGGACCTTACACACGAAGTAAACTGAAAATAATGTATGTTGTCTAAATTCTTTTTGTAGAATGAAAAGGAAATAAGTATGTTTATATTGAATACTAGTTAGTGGTGTCGATAAGATACTTTTTTGCAATGGAAGGAGAAGGTTGTTTTGAGTACAAAGCTAGAATTTATTGAAGATAGAAGAGGGACAGACTCTATGAAATGGGATATGACGGAAGCTCGTTTTGGAGCGAAGGACGTTATTCCTTTATGGGTAGCTGATATGGATATTAAAGCACCGCGCCCAGTTATAGATGCATTAAAAGATAAAGTAGAACACGGTATTTTTGGGTACCCAGCTCCTTCTGTAAAAGCAGACGAAGCTATATGCACTTGGTTACTAAACCGATATAGCTGGGAAGTTAATCCTGAATCCTTTATTTACACATCAGGGATTGTCCCGACAATCAGTCATATGATTCAAGCTTTTACAGAACCGGGTGACGAAGTTATTATTCAAACGCCTGTTTACTATCCTTTTTACGATGTTATTGAGAAAAATGGGCGTATTATTTTGAAGAACTCGCTTAAGCGAGTAGAAGATCAATATGAGATGGACTATGACCATTTAGAATCATTGATTACTGAAAAGACAAAAGTGCTGCTGCTGTCTCATCCTCACAACCCTGTAGGCCGAGTGTGGAAGCAAGAGGAACTTGAAAAAGTAGCTCAAATTTGCAAGAAGCATGATTTGCTAGTTATATCTGATGAAATTCATGCTGACCTCCTTTTTGAGGGTCAAAAGCATATTCCGATCGCTTCTATCAATGAAGATATGGCAATGCGGACATTGACGTGCCTTGCGCCTAGCAAAACGTTTAACCTGGCCGGAATCCAGGCATCATATGCTGTTGTGATTGATCCAAATAAGAGACTAAAGCTTAAGCAATTTATCCAATCAACATTCAGCTCGATAAATATTTTCTCACAAGCAGCGACAGAGGCAGCATATCGTCACGGAGAAGAATGGCTAAGCGAGTTGATGGATTATATCCAGCAAAACTATGAATTTGTGGAACAGTACTTTAAAGAACATATGCCAAAAATCAAACCAATTAAGCCAGAAGGCACATATCTTCTATGGATTGATTTTGAGGAGCTTGGTATGCCTGAGAAAGAGCGAAATGAATGGCTGCTGCACGAAGCGAAAGTAGCCTTTAATCACGGTCCTATCTTTGGTCCAGAAGGCGAGCATTTTGAAAGAATGAACCTAGCTTGTTCAAAAGACACCTTAGCAAAAGCACTTAAGCAAATGAAGCAAGCATATGATAAAAAAGGATTCTAAGAATGGAAGACAACCAGTCCGGTTGCTTATAATAGAATGAAGAGAGGTTGCTAAGGTAAAATGGAACAGATTCGTAATGATATCCTTATTGATGCTTATTTAAAAGCAATAGAGCTAAAGTTAGATCTTGAATTTTTAGAGCTTCTTTACCAAGAATTACAGACCAGGGAACTTGAGCAATTTGTGTCTCCTCCTTCGAAAAAAACAACGAAAATAAGTTGAATTTCAAATTAATTAGTGCAGGATTTGCAATATTCAGATAGAATGAAATATATGTAGAACATAATATGGAATCTAGAGGAATAGACTAGGGTTATGTTACACAATATTAGGTCAAGCCTTCACCTTTTATTGGAGTTTTTCGAAAAGGAGACATTTACACATGGCACTTGAAGAATGGTATGAAGAGCTCTTAGTAGAATGTAAATGTAAGCTTGGTAGAGAATTGACTGAAAAAGAGGTAGAACTCTTGAACTGGGTGAAAGATAAGCAATTTGAATCCGTTTATCAGCAAATAAAAACCTCATAATTAATGGTGACGATACCCTAAACATATGACTTTCTGCCTTTTGGCAGAAAGTTTCTTTTTATCATTATTGTTAACCTAAATATAAAAAAAGTTAACAAATTTGCTCGATTCTATTGAAAAGCAATTATAACAATGTTAATTTTTAGAAAAGTAAGCTGCGAGGAGGGGATCAGATTGGCAGGAATATTTATTACGGGAAATGATACAGACGTAGGAAAAACGGTAGCATGTGCTTATGTAGTGCGTGCATTGAGACAAGCTGGCATTAATGCAGTGGCTTACAAACCTGTACAGACGGGAATCGAAACCGACCAAGCGGACATGGAGTTTTATAAACAAGTGGCAGGACATGCTGCGGCAGCACAGACTACATATACATATAAGGTGCCTTGTTCACCTCATTTAGCAGCTGAACTCGAAAATTCAGCAATTGGTATTGAACAGATAATTAATCAAATAAGACAGTTAGAAAAAGAGTATGATCTAGTCGTTGTTGAAGGGGCGGGAGGACTGGTTGTCCCGTTATCATCTGATGGTACGACGATGACCACGCTTATTCAGCAAATAGGCTTTCCAGTGCTCGTGGTAGCTAAATCAAAAGTAGGAGTCCTAAATCATACGGCCTTGACCATTCATTATGCGAGAAGCAAAGGAATTAAAGTTAATGGAATCATCTTGAATGAATGCGGCAATAAGTTTGATCCGATCGAAGAAGACAATAAACGAATGCTTGAAGAAATGAATGACACATCAATTATTGTAAAGCTGCCAGTCTTTGAGCCAGCCGCTCTAATAGAACAGCTGCAACAAATGGCCGATTCCGTTTTAAATGAAAGATTACTACAAGCTTGTGAGGTGCATAAAAATGGAACAAGATATGCTTATTCAAAAAAGTAAGGACTTGCTTTGGCTGCCTTTTACTCAAATGAAAGATTATGAAGAAGACCCGATAGTTATTGAACATGGAGAAGGGGTCAGATTATATGATACAGAGGGCAAAAGTTATTATGATGGATATTCATCCCTGTGGTTAAATGTCCACGGCCATAAAAAGAAAGAACTAGATGATGCGATTAAAGAGCAGCTAGGAAAAGTCGCTCATACAACGCTTTTAGGAGCAGCGAATAGACCAGCTATTGAACTCGCTGAACGATTGATTGATCTAACTCCTGCTCCATTAAAGAGAGTATTTTACTCAGACAGCGGGGCAGAGGCTGTTGAAATAGGGTTGAAGATTGCCTTTCAATATTGGAGAAATAAAGGGTATCAAGATAAAACGAAATTTGTGACAGTGACCAATGGCTACCATGGTGACACAGTTGGGGCAATTAGCGTTGGAGCAGTAGACATTTTTCATACTACATACAAGCCGTTAATGTTTGACAGCTATAAAGTGCCGTTTCCGACGGTTTATCGCAATGAGCTGCCGGACCCGGTTGACGTTAGGGATCAAGCGCTGGCTGAACTTGAGACGATGTTAAGTGAAAAAGGCAAGGAGATTGCCGCTGTAATAATGGAAGGTATGGTCCAAGGTGCAGGCGGAATGCATGTGATGCCTAATGGGTATTTAAAAGGGGTAGAGAACCTTTGCAAGAAACACGACGTCTTATTAATTATCGATGAAGTGGCAACCGGTTTTGGCCGCACAGGTAAAATGTTTGCGGTGGAGCATGAAGAAGTGGAGCCGGACATTATGATGGTGGCTAAAGGAATTACAGGCGGCTACCTTCCTATTGCAGCTACGTTAACAACAGAGGAAATTTATAAAGCGTTCTATGCAGATTATGCTGAGCTGAAAACCTTCTTCCACGGTCATTCTTATACAGGAAATCAGCTGGGGTGTGCTGCTGCTCTTGCAAACTTAGATATTTTCGAACAAGAAAACGTAATGGAAGATGTTGAGAGGAAAACGGCATTTGTCAAAGAAAAGCTGGAGGCATTAAAAGACTTGCCGCATGTGGGAGATATTAGACAGCTTGGCTTAATGGTGGGGATTGAACTTGTACTTAATAAAAAGACGAAGCAGCCTTTTCCATGGGTTGAGCGCATCGGTTATCAGACAACTCTTGAAATGAGGAAGCTCGGCATGTTATCACGTCCACTAGGCGATACCATTGTATTTATGCCTCCTTATGCAAGCAGCTACGAGGACCTCGATGCGATGATTTCCATCATGGAACAAGCGATAAAAGAAACAACGAGTAAAGCTATGCAGACTTAATTAAAGATCTATGCCTGCCGCAGGATACGAACGAAGCGCTGAAGGTACCAAAAAAGAAGCTTCTTACAGTAGTTGTTGATCTCCGCTGCAGGCGCACGCTTTCCGCGGGCGGTCCGGGAGCTTCCTCGGGCTTTTCGCCCTGTGGGATCTCCCTGGCCACGCACATCCCGCAGGAGTCGGCGCCTTCCGCTCCAATCAACGGAGCGAGGAGGTTAATTAGTGCCCCTCATCGTAGTTTTCTGCTGCTCAGTGATTTAAGCATGATTTGAACTGAGCCATAATTATATCGTTCCACATAATAATTACATTAAGCAATAACTTAGCGGATGAATTATACGGAGACTTCTGCGGTGGCTAGAGCAGGAGTGAGATCCCACAGGGCCTTAGCCCGAGGAAGCTCACTAGCTCACCGCGAAAAGCGTAGTATAGTTCAGGAGCGGCGGCTATGCTATAACCCATGTTTGAGGGATTTGAGACATCTCCTATAGATGTCTCTTTTAAAAGTTGTGATATACTTTAATTGATAAAAAGCTCTGTACATATTTTCCTTACATACGAACAGGAGGGGATTTTGTGAAAACGTTTAAGCTATACTCACTATGTATATTAGAAGGCAGCGAGGGTTCGATTAAGCAGCGTGCGGTCCCATTAAAAGATGGATTAATTATAAACATGGAAAACGAGGAACATACTTGGCATATTGATGCTGTCATGGAGGAATCATTTAAAGGTTATTTCGAGGAAATCAAACAAGAAAGCGGCCATTTGCTTGTAGATGCTATTATTACGTCTAAAAACAATCACCCTGCAACAATGGTCACAAATGTTGTTACGATCACAGACTTATCGGGTGGAATCAGTGTGTTATTAGAAGCCAAGTTAGTTCTGCAAAAGGACGAAGTGATTGAAGATGTGATTGAGGACCTGGTCGAAGAGGGACTTAGTGGTGAGCAGTTAGTCCAGGAATTCAAAAGCCGTAAAGAAAACTTAGCAGCTCACTCAGAAAACACGTTAGCTGAAGTGTATGCATCATTAAAAGAGAGCGGCAACTATCAACTGAAATAAGAGCAATCAAAGGCTGGTCAAACATTTGTAGTTTGATCAGCCTTTTTTTGGTTCTGCATAGTTAAAAAGAAACTCTCCATACTAAGAGTACCGAATGTTTAACGCGTTTGGATGATGGTGACAAGGAGAGGAAAAATCGAAATGGAAGATAAGAAAAAATGGGACTTGTTATCGATCGCATCAATTCCCCTTGTCATGACATTAGGGAATTCGATGCTTATTCCTGTGTTGCCTATTATTGAACGTGAATTATCCATAAGTTCGTTTCAAGCAAGCTTGTTAATAACCGTTTATTCAGTGGTGGCCATTATATGTATACCAATAGCGGGGTATATCTCCGACCAAATCGGTAGAAAGCGTGTCATTATCCCAAGTCTAATCATTGCAGCACTAGGAGGTTTACTAGCCGGTTTTGCGGCTTGGCAGATGGAGTCCTCGTATTGGGTGATTATGTTTGGCAGGCTGCTGCAAGGGGTTGGCGCAGCTGGTGCTTCTCCAATCGTACTGCCGCTTGTAGGTGATTTATTTACAGATGAGCAGGAAGTCAGCAATGGACTTGGAGTGATTGAGACGTCTAATACATTTGGAAAAGTGCTTAGCCCAATCGTCGGTGCTTTTTTGGCTTCGCTCCTTTGGTACTTGCCTTTTTTAGCCTTTCCCGTCTTCTGTGTCATTTCTATTGCTCTTATCATTTTTCTAGTGAAATCTCCACCGATGCAAAAGGACCCTTTAGCTGGAAAAGAATTTTTCCTGTCATTAAAAGTCATCTTTAAAAGGGAAGGGGCTTGGTTATACGCTGTATTTCTGATTGGTGCGATTTGTATGTTTATTTTATTTGGTGTTCTGTTTTATTTATCTACCATGTTAGAGGAGCAATATCAAATTGAAGGAGTGAAAAAAGGGATTATTCTAGCGATCCCGCTCGCAGCCCTTTGCATAGCTTCTTTATCTGCGGGGAAAATCATCGGGCAAGAAAAATGGCTGATGAAACGAATGACATTAACTGGGGTAAGTTTATTAACTATTTCAATGCTTGCACTGTCCTTTTCAGATGACATCTACTTTTTACTAACGGCCTTACTCAGCAGCGGGATTGGAATTGGAATTGCTCTGCCTAGTCTGGATGCATTGGTAACCGAAGGAATACAGATGGAACAAAGAGGGTCTGTTACTTCTTTATACTCAAGTATGCGCTTTGTTGGTGTAGCAGCAGGCCCCCCTGTTTTTGCAATATTAATGAATACGACCCATTCTCTTCTCTTTCTAATCCAAGCAGGCGTTGGAGCAGCAGCCATTATCATTGCCATTTGCTTTATTCGACCTGATAAAGGCAGCGATCCAACATGGTAAATCGGTTGGATTGTTGAATGAAACAACGTATACTTCTAAGTAGATAGATGGGGAAGGATGGGGACGCCTGAATGCGGCAATTTACTGATCAAAATGGGAATACGGTTCGTCTAGTGTTAAATGGGGAAGAACCGTTCTCAAATGACCCTAAACATGTGTGGGTCATCTGTAAATATCGTCATCAGTGGCTTCTAACGACACATCAAAAGAGAGGTCTGGAGTTTCCTGGCGGCAAGGTTGAGTACGGGGAAACCCCATTAGAAGCTGCGCATAGAGAAGTACTTGAAGAGACTGGTGCTCTGATTCATTCGATAACATGGCTTGGGCAATATGAAGTAGCCGCAGAGGAAGAGCGTATTCATAAGAATATTTACTTTGCAGTGATATCAACTTTGCAAGAAAAAGATTGTTACTATGAGACAAATGGGCCAGTTTGCCTTGACGCTCTGCCTGATACAATCAGAGAGGATTCACGCTTTAGTTTTGTAATGAAAGATGACGTGTTAACCTATTGCGTGGACTATTTAAGAAAAGAGCAGCTCCTGAAATGAGCTGCTCTTTTTGGGCTAGAAATGTTTGACAAGCTTTGTCTCAAGCCATTCAACTGCTTTATACATAATGGTTGCAAGTATAGCGATAACAAACAAGCTCATTAGGACAAGTGTGAAATTAAACACTTGGAATCCGTAAATGATAAGATAGCCAAGCCCTTGCTTTGAGACTAAAAATTCACCAACAATGACACCCACCCAGCTAAGTCCTACATTGACCTTTAAGGTTGAGATAATTGTTGGAACACAAGCAGGCAATATGACTGATTGGAAGGTCTGCCTCTTAGAAGCCTGGAATGTTTGCATCACTTTAATATAATTAGCATCCACTTCTTTAAATGCTGTGTAGACGACCATCGTGGTAATAATAACAGAAATTAACGCCCCCATGGCGATAATTGAAGTGAAGCCTGGTCCAAGCCCCACAATTAAAATGGGACCAAGCGCCACTTTGGGCATTGAATTTAAAATGACTAAATAAGGGTCAAGCACCTTAGAAGTAAAAGGTGACCACCATAAGACAGCTGCTAAGATCGTTCCGGCTAGTGTTCCTATAATAAATCCAAGCAACGTTTCAAATAAAGTGACTGAGGTATGTGTAATCAGAGTTCCATCCGTTATTCGGGTGACTAAAAGGTTGAAAATTCGAGAGGGCATGCTGAACAATAGTTGGTCGATCCAGCCATGTCTCGCAGAAATTTCCCATATGCCGATAAATGACATCAGGATGATTAATTGAACAAATAGTACATTTCGTTTTTCCTTCTTTAAGGAGCGCAGATACGTTTGGTGCAAATCAGCTTGACTTAAATCATCCTTTGTTTGTTTCAAGACTCTCCAGCTCCTTCCATATTTCATTAAAAAGCTCTGTATAGGAAGAAAGCTGTCTTGCTTCAAATGGAAGAACGCCTCTGATTTCCTTTGGAATGTCAAAGATTTTAGCGATCCGGCCTGGTCTGGCAGATAATAAAATCACACGGTCAGACATCGCAATGGCTTCACCGATATCATGGGTGACAAGAATCGCTGTCTTTTGTTCTTCTTTTAAAATCGTGGCTACTAAATCTTCTAGTTTTAATTTCGTTTGATAATCAAGAGCAGAGAAGGGTTCATCTAAAAGCAGCAAAGAAGGATTTGTAGCCATCATTCTAACAAGTGCCACGCGCTGTCGCATTCCTCCTGATAGCTGCGCTGGGTAATGTGTCAGCTTATCCAAAAGACCAACTTTCTCTAATAACGAAAGAGCTAAATCCTTAGACTGCGGCTTATCCATTCCTAATATTTTTTGGCCAAGCATAATATTAGATTCGATAGACAGCCAAGGAAACAAGTAATCTTGTTGAAGCATGTAGCCGATATTCGCCTGCTTACTTGAGGTAGGAATACCGTCTAGTGTTACGGTGCCTGAAGTAGGCTTAAGGATTCCTGCTACAAGAGATAAGAGAGTGGTTTTCCCGCAGCCGCTTGGGCCGAGAATGGAGATGAATTCTCCATCCTCAACTGAAAAGTGAATGTCGACAAGAGCTTTAGTGGCATCACTCTTGGATAAATAAGTGAGTGAGACATCATCTACACGTAAATTTACCATCGGTCTAACCACCTTACTCTACGATCGATTCTGCAATTTGGGCGTTTACCAGCTCTTCGTATTCAACATACAATGGCAGCTCCCCTGATGCATCCATGATCGTTTGTAAATTGTCCCAAGCACCTGATGATAAGAAAGGATCCGTTGCATAAGACCCTTGTTCCTTATAGCGCTCTACTACTTGAGTGACAACATCAACCGGCGTATCTTCAAAAAAGGTTACAATGGTCGCAGCGATGATTTCAGGAGGTTGTTCACTTACCCATTGTTGTCCTTTGTATAGTGCACGGGTAAAGCGTTCAATCATTTCGTTGTTATTCGTAAGGGTACTTTCTTTGGTCATAAAGACCGTGTATGGAACCTCTCCAGACTCTTCACCAAATGAGGCAACAATATGGCCTAATCCTTCATTTTCAAACAACGTTGCTTGAGGCTCGAATAATTGAACATAATCACCTGTACCAGAAGCAAAAGCACTCGGGATGTTTCCAAAATCGATATGCTGCAGCAAGTTTAAGTCTTTCCTAGGGTCAATTCCATGCTGTCTTAATACATGCTCGCCTACCATTTGCGGCATGCCGCCTTTACGTTGACCGAGGAACGTACTGCCTTTTAAATCATCCCAATGAAACTCATCAGTCGGTTCTCTAGCTACAAGAAATGTGCCATCTGTTTGGGTAAGTCCGGCAAAGTTAATAACAGGATCAGAGGCATTTTGTGCATAGACATATATCGATGTCTCAGCCCCAACGAGTGCAATATCAGCGCCGTCAGATAATAACGCAGTCATTGTTTTATCTCCGCCCCAAGCAGTGGTTAACTCAAGATCAATTCCTTCTTCTTCAAAATAACCTTGTGCCATTGCGGCATAAAGAGGGGCATAAAAGATAGACCGGGTCACTTCAGCTACTCTTACTTTTTCATTAGAACCATTTCCAAATGAACAGCTAATAGAAATAAGGATCAGACTGATAAGTAACGGGAGCCATATCCATTTTTTCAGTTTCATTGCATGTCAACTCCTCATCATGTGAATCTTGAAATATCTTATGTAGGAAAACATAAATGTGTGTATGCCCATCACATACTAGATGATTGGTGTTTTAAAAGCGGGATTGGTATGCTAGAAACGATATGAAAGAGGTGAAGGCATGATGTGCAAAATGATCATCGATAAACAAAAAGTACCATCCCCTCACTCCTCCATTTCATTGTATTTAATTACATACATAAGTGATGGGTTGCAAGTAAAGGGATATTTAGCCGAACCGCGAACGCTCACTCGTGAGAAGCTTCCGGGACTTGTTTATTTAAGAGGGGGCATAAAAAATGTTGGGATGGTTCGAGTTCAGCGGGTGATTCAATGGGCAGCCGAAGGATTTGTCGTCATTGCTCCATTTTATCGTGGCAATAAAGGGGGAGAGGGACAGGAAGATTTTGCAGGGGAAGATCGAGAAGATGCACATACAGCTTGTGATATCCTATTCAGTCATCCAACTGTTGACCCCGATAGCATCCACCTTATTGGATTCTCAAGAGGGGGAGTCATGGCACTTTTAACTGCACTGCACAATAAGAGAGTTGCTTCTCTTATCAGCTGGAATGGTGTGACGGATATGTTTTTAACGTATGAGGAACGAGTCGATTTAAGAAGGATGATGAAGAGAGTGATAGGAGGGACACCAAATAAATATCCAGAGAGATATGTAGACCGAACACCCTTGGATCAACTGCAGGATCTTCAATCTTCTGTTTTAATTATCCACGGGATGAAAGATGAGCATGTATCAATTGAGCATGCTTATAGACTGGAGCAGGCTCTAAATCAGGTAAATAAAAAAGTTGATGCTTGGTATTACCCTGATTACACTCATCATTTTCCTGCAAAAGAACAACAGAGAATTCTGACAGAGGCAGGGAAGTGGCTAAAAGCGCAACGAAAACACGGACTTGGTTAATCACCGACTTATTCAGGTCGGTGTTTTTTTGTGTTTTAGTGGAATATGTTTGGAAATTTAATAAAACGGTTAGAGAAACATATACGCTAACATGAAAGGATGAGATTAATGGCAACTGTAACAGCAGGATTTCAAGTATTACCGAACGGGAAAGATGTTGATACGGACGGTGTGATTCCAAAGATTGTAGAGGTTGTTCAAAACTCTGGACTCACCTATCATGTAGGACCGATGGAAACGGTAATAGAAGGAAGTATTGATGATGTATTTAATGTGATCAAATCAGCACAGCAAGTTGGTATTGATGAAGGGGCAAGCGATGTGTTAACGAATATCAAGCTTCATTACCACGAAGATGGTGTGTCGATAAAGGATAAGCTGACCCATGTCAAGGAAGGAATGCAGGGTAAATAGTAAACAAAATAAGATACTAAAAAGCCAAGTCGTGTAAGGCGACTTGGCTTTTAGTGGGAAAAGTATGATTAATAATGGGATTATAATGTTGGTCCTGCAGATTTGATCTCGTCGCTGACATTTTCAAATTTCTTGAAGTTTTCTTGGAAGTCAGCAGCAAGTTGTTTTGCCTTTTCATCATACGCAGCTTTATCTGTCCATGTATCACGCGGGTGTAGAACTTCATCAGGCACACCTGGGCAGTGAAGTGGGACGTGCAGACCAAAAATTGGGTCAACTGCTGTTTCTGTTTGACGAAGCTCACCTTGCAATGCAGCTTGAATCATTGCACGAGTGTACGGCAGGTTCATGCGTTTGCCGACACCGTATGGACCGCCAGACCATCCAGTATTCACTAGAAATACTTGAACATCATGCTGGGAGATCTTCTCGCCTAACATTTCTGCATAACGAGCTGCAGGAAGTGGTAAGAACGGTGCACCAAAGCATGTTGAGAACGTTGCTTCTGGTGATGTAACCCCGCGCTCTGTTCCAGCTAACTTACTAGTGTAGCCAGATAAGAAATGGTACATTGCTTGTTCTTTTGTTAATTTGCTGATTGGTGGCAATACGCCAAAAGCATCAGCCGTTAAAAAGATAATTGTATTCGGATGACCTGCAACACTTGGTGTAAGTGCATTAGGAATCGCTTCAAGCGGGTAAGCAGCACGTGTATTTTCTGTTAAAACCGTGTTGTCAAAATCAGGTGATGCTGTCTTTTCATCTACGACAACGTTTTCAAGAACGGATCCAAAACGAATCGCATTCCAGATTTGCGGTTCTTTCTCTTCAGAAAGGTTAATGCATTTTGCATAGCAGCCGCCCTCAATATTAAATACACCGTTAGATGACCAGCCGTGCTCATCATCTCCAATTAAGTAACGATTCGGGTCAGCAGATAAGGTAGTTTTACCTGTACCTGATAAGCCAAAGAATAAAGCAACATCGCCTTCTTTTCCTGCATTGGCAGAGCAGTGCATTGAAAGAACGTTTTGTTCAGGGAGCATGAAGTTCATTACAGAGAAAATAGATTTTTTCATTTCACCTGCATATTCAGTTCCTCCAATTAAAACGATACGTTCTTCAAATGAAATAATAATGAATGTTTCAGAGCGAGTTCCATCTACTGCAGGATCAGCTTTAAACGTTGGTGCTGAAACAATCGTAAAGTCTGCAATTGTTTCTTGATTCAATTCCTCAGCAGTTGGACGGATAAATAATTGTCTAGCAAAAGCTTGATGCCATGCAAATTCATTTACAACTTTTAAAGAAAGACGGAAGTTTTTATCAGCCCCAGCATATCCCTTTGAAACAAATAATTCTTCTTTCGTTCCAAGGTGGGCCAGCACTTTTTTGTAAAGCTTCGTAAATACATCCTTCTCGATTGGCTGATTAACAGGGCCCCATGCAATTTTGTCGGCTACACTTGGCTCGTTGACAATGAACTTATCTTTTGGCGAACGTCCTGTGTACGTACCAGTCTCAACGCTTAATGCACCAGAAGCTGTTAATTTACCTTCTTTACGCATCAGTGATTTTTCAACTAATGCCGAGATCGGTAAATCATGGTGTGTCTGCTCACTTTTCAATAATTGGTCAAGTTCTGATGTAAGGCTTAAAGTAGTCATTGTCGCAAAACCCTTTCCTATTTAAAGTAATTTAACTTTTTATTGGTATTTGGTACTTGTCATCGTTTCTATGTCAATTAGTATAACACATTATATCTATTAGTCTATACTAATGTGAAAGTTTTTTTGAAAAATGATGCAATGAACCAAAAGCCGCCCTTTTGGTATGGAAAGGGCCAAAGGGGAAAAGGTGTTAGTTCTAACGATTTGAGACGAAAATGAAGAAGACTTTAAATGAATAAGTCCATAAAATATGAAGAGATGAATTCTGGAAGAAGCATAATACTATATAGAAGAAAACGGTTTAATCTAGATAGTGATGAAAGTAAAATGACATTAATTAATGAATAGTATAACTCATTATAAACGAGTTCTACTCCGACTAAAAGTATGAATATTAGTGAATTTTCGGACGGTGTTGACAGAGGATTCTATGTACGTTATGATATGTCGCGAACGGATACTCTTATCCAGAGTAGGTGGAGGGACAGGCCCGAAGAAACCCAGCAACCAACACTCATGCCAAACGAGTGAAAAGGTGCTAACCTGCAAGGCAGCTGCCTTGAACGATAAGAGGCGAAAGGTAAACATTTCAACCCTTTTCCTCGATGGAATGGGGTTTTCTACGTTTATACACGTCTTAAACCGTTTTATCACCCATTGGATGAGAAACGAGTGCCGTCTCAAATCATTCGCACACAACCGTTGTAGTTGTCTGCATAGGAGGAATTTGAACATGGTAGAAAAGCAAAGTCGTCGTTTATTTACATCAGAATCAGTAACAGAAGGTCATCCAGATAAAATTAGTGATCAAATCTCTGATGCGATTCTTGATGAGATCTTAGCGAAAGATCCTAATGCTCGTGTAGCTTGTGAAACATCTGTAACAACTGGTTTAGTTTTAGTTGCGGGTGAGATTACTACAAACACATATGTAGATATCCCTAAAGTCGTTCGTGAGACGATCAAAGGAATTGGTTACACACGTGCTAAATATGGTTTCGATGCAGAGACTTGTGCTGTTTTAACATCAATTGATGAGCAATCAGCAGATATCGCAGCTGGTGTTGACCAAGCATTAGAAGCTCGCGAAGGACAAATGACTGATGCAGAAATTGAAGCAATTGGTGCAGGTGACCAAGGTTTAATGTTTGGTTATGCAAATAACGAAACAAAAGAACTTATGCCGCTTCCTATTTCATTAAGTCATAAACTAGCTCGCCGCTTAACTGAAGTACGTAAAGAAGAAATTCTTCCTTACTTACGTCCAGATGGGAAAACTCAAGTGACAGTGGAATATGATGAGGACGGAAAACCAGCTCGTATTGATACGATTGTTATCTCAACTCAACATCATCCAGAAGTAACTCTTGAGCAAATTCAACGCAACTTAAAAGAGTATGTAATTAAGCCGGTTGTACCTGCTGAACTGCTTGATGAGGATACGAAATACTTCATTAACCCAACAGGACGCTTTGTTATTGGAGGACCTCAAGGGGATGCTGGTTTAACTGGACGTAAAATTATTGTAGATACTTACGGTGGATATGCTCGTCACGGCGGCGGTGCATTCTCTGGTAAAGATGCAACAAAAGTTGACCGCTCAGGTGCTTATGCAGCTCGTTATGTAGCGAAAAACATTGTTGCAGCTGGATTAGCTGATAAGTGTGAAGTGCAGCTTGCATATGCAATCGGTGTTGCTCAGCCGGTGTCAATTTCAATTGATACATTTGGTACAGGTAAAGTTTCTGAAGAAACACTTGTTTCATTAGTTCGTGATAACTTTGACCTTCGTCCTGCTGGCATCATTAAAATGCTTGACCTTCGTCGTCCTATTTATAAGCAAACAGCAGCATACGGACACTTTGGACGTACAGATATTGAGCTTCCATGGGAGCAAACGGATAAAGCGTCTGTTCTTAAAGAACAAGCAGGACTTTAATTTACAGTTTTATTAAAGGAAATACAAAAAAGCACAATTTCTTATTTGAGAGATTGTGCTTTTTGTTTTAGTTTCCATAAACGGGGTATAGCAATTTATAGAAACACTTCGAGGTATGCTTCTCTTCAAAAAAGGCCAAACTAGGCAGTAAGAGGGAGGTGGA
Organism: Alkalihalophilus marmarensis DSM 21297; assembly: GCF_000474275.2. Taxonomy (GTDB): domain Bacteria; phylum Bacillota; class Bacilli; order Bacillales; family Bacillaceae_D; genus Alkalihalophilus; species Alkalihalophilus marmarensis. Next base: position 74,981 of record NZ_ATAE01000037.1, on the reverse strand, counting down.
CTAATATGGCACAAGATGTTTTATGTGAAGTGAACAATTGTGTACATTGGTCGCATGGTAACCAATGTGCAGCGGATAAGATCTATGTAATCAGTCATAAAGGGAAACAAGCAGATCGTCAAGAAGAGACGGATTGTAAAACGTTCGAACCAAGCTAAAAGTATAAAAAGAGGGCATTCTCCGTGCCTTCTTTTTATACTCTTAGTATTGAGAATAAGAATCATTGTTATTCATGTATAAGAAAAAAAGTACCTGCCCCAAAACAGGTACTTTTTTTCTTATACACATTGAAAAGATGAAATTCTTCTTAGATCAATTCCGAAATTTACCCAGCGGAAAAACCACCATCGATAGCCAGCAACTGAGTTTCGGCCTACAAATGTTGGGAAGAACCAAAACGTTTCACCATTTGTTAGGCGGATAAATGTAAATCGAAATAAACAGCGATTAATGGCTCCAGGATCCACCGCGAAAGCTTGAGGACCGCTTAGAAGCTGAGGCGTCATCTGCGGAGGTGGCCCAGGTGGTCCTTGCCTCTCCATCTGTTCAAACATTGGATCGTAATAATACATTCTCCCACTCCTTAGCAAAAGATCAGTTAACTCTTTATTACACTATGCTCACGCCTAGAAAGTGGTGATGATTGAAGGAGAGAGTGGTTAGGCAAGGGATCTTTTATCGAATGAACCAATGCTGACTTTTTTATAATCTGATAATAAACTGTCAAAAATAGAATCCCATGATTGGGATAAGGCATACGTTCTTGCTGCATATCCCATCTCAAGCCGCTGACTAGGAGAGGAGAGGAGCTTAGTAATGGCTTGAACAAAAGATTCGGCATTACCAGACTTACAAATCATACCTGTTTTTTCATGCGCCACAATTTCTCTAACGCCTCCTTTATCAGCAACAATAGCTGGTGTTCCTGAAGCCAAAGCTTCTAATACGACATTACCGAACGTCTCCGTTTGGGAAGGGAAAATGAATAAGTCGGCTAAAGCGTATAGTGCTGAGAGAGCTTCGCCGTTTAAATACCCTGTAAAGGTCACTTGATCACATTGGAACTCAGACTTCATTTCAGATAGCATCGGCCCATCTCCAACATAGATCCAATGAACATTTTCACATATCTCTTTAGGAAGCTGTCGCATAATCTTTTTCATGGTTGCAAGATCTTTTTCGGGTGCCATACGGCCAACATATAGGAGAACAAATTTTTGTTCTATATTGTAGAGGTCATATAAATATCCTTCTTTCTTTGAGGGTGAGAACTGCAGGCAATCTACACCTCGGCTCCATATATCAAGATGGTTAAATTTTTTAGATGCAAGATGGTGCTTTGTTTCAATGGAAGGAACGAGGATCTTCTTACAATCAGCATAAAACCATCTTAAGTAAGACCACATCAAGTCGGACAGGAGAGTGAGTTTATAGTATTGCAAGTAATGATCAAAATGAGTGTGATAAGAGCCAACTAAAGGAATTTGATATTTCTTGCTGAGGTGTACACCTGCTAATCCAAGGTTAAAAGGTGTGGTTACATGGAGGACGGTTGGATTAAATGCTAGCAGTTCTTTTTTTAATCTCAACATATTAGGCCAAGCAACTCTGCACTCTGGATAGAGGAAAAAGGGAAAGCTTGTGAAAGAATGAATGTTGCTTTTAAAGGGGTCTGTATGTTCTAGCTGATCAGGGATAAACAATTGGTATTCAACGTTTCGTTTCTCTAGGTGGCTGACAAGTCTCGTTAACGTTCTAGCTACTCCGTTTACCTGTGGACTGTACGTATCAGAAAATATAGCGATTCTCATCTTTCATCCTCCTATCGATCTCAACTCATCAAAGCAACAACTGCTGCATAAAAAAATACACCACTTACAAACCCAAGTCCCCAGCCGGCCATGACATCAGAAGGGTAATGCAGCCCAAGACTAATGCGTGAGATGCCAACAAGGAAAGACGTAATGAAAAAGAGGATAGAATAGGCTGGGAACATCAATATAAAAGGCGTGCAGGCTGCCATGGCTGCTGTTGTATGTCCAGATGGAAATGAATGATCTTTTAAAGGCTTTTTTACTACATAGGCTTCTTTGAGAGATACATAAGGTCTGTATCTAGGGGTACGGTGTTTTACAACCATGACAATAAGGTGGCTAGTGATTAATGCAGCCATGGCAGCTATACTGGCTGTAAACATATCACCCGATGTGAGAAGCAATAAACTGAGTAAAGGAATAATAGTTAATGGAGCACTGCCCAAGTGAGTGATATACTGCATTGGCAGCATGAGGCGGTTATGTTTATTAATTAAATAAAACAGCTGGCAGTCCGTTTCATACAACCAAGATTTATTTATGATCATCTTCATTCCCCCTCTCTATTTTCTTATAGTGTAAAGGGAAATTATTGAGTGACTATCAAGGGAAGGTAAATGTATTGTTTAAAAGTGTGAAGGCGTCTTAACGATTTTAGACAGGAGGCGTCATCTTCTATGAGAACATGACAAAAACCTTCTATCTAGAGTGGGTGCAAGATAAAAGGTTTTGATCATTTATTCTTTATTCTTTATTTACCTTCTGATTGTACTTGTTTGTAGTGCTGACCCTTTTCTACGTATTCCCGTCGGATTCTTGCCATGTCTGCTAAGTCCTCATCTGTTAAATCACGGACTACTTTAGCAGGACGACCGAATGCGAGGGTATTAGGAGGGATTTTCTTTCCTTGAGGGACAAGACTTCCGGCACCGATAAATGCTCCCTCACCGATCTCAGCTCCATCAAGAATAATCGACCCCATTCCGATGAGGGCATTTTTTCTAATGGTGCAGCTATGCAGGAGGACCTGGTGGCCTACAGTGACATCATCTTCAATAATAAGCGGGTATTTAGGACTTTGGTGAAGCATGGATTGATCTTGAATATTCACACGTTCGCCAATAATGGTTGGAGACACATCACCGCGGATGACAGTTTGATACCATATACTGCTCATTGCTCCAATGGTAACATCACCGGTAATTGTGACATAATCAGCAATAAAAGCGTTCTCATCAATTTTAGGCCATTTCCCCTCGTATGGATAAATCATTTTATACACATCCTTTTGATTTGATAAAAAAACAGCTATACTAATTTTAACGTAAATATCATAGAGGTGGAAACGAATATAAAAAAGTTGAAAGAGAATGAATGAAGTTAGGGGGATGCAATTATGTGGAAATCAGAGATTTCTGAGCCGCGTGGTGTAGTCGTGATGGTACACGGGGCCGGTGAGCATCACGGTAGATATATGTGGCTTGCTAAGAAGTGGAATGACCACGGCTTTGATGTGGTGATGGGAGACTTGCCAGGTCAAGGGAAGACAAGAGGTACACGAGGCCATGTGCAATCATTTAATCAGTATTTAGATGCGGTGGATGAATGGATGCTTGAGGCAAAAAAGAAAGATTTACCGATTATTTTGTTTGGCCATAGTATGGGAGGTCTTGTTTGTGTTCGCTCGTTAATGGAGCGTAATCATACTCATATTACTGGAGTAATCTTATCTTCACCTTGCTTAGGATTAAGCAGTCCCCCTCCAAAAACAAAGGCATTGGCTACAAAGCTTTTGCATAGAGTCGCGCCAACCTTCAGTGCTAAATCTGGATTGCGTACGGAGCATTGTACGCGCAATGAAGAAGTACGTGAAGCTTATTTGAAAGATGAACTGCGTGTAACAAGGGTGACAGCTAGGTGGTATCAAGAGCTGACGAAAGCGATGCACCTTGCCAACCGCTATCCTGAAAAAATGCCGAATCTGCCTATATTAGTGATGCAGTCTGGAGAAGATTATATTGTCGACCAAATCGCTGTGAGGGACTGGTTTGATCATTTACTTTTAACTGAAAAGAGTTATAAAGAATGGGAAGGGCTGTATCATGAAATTTTTAATGAGCCGGAAAGAGAAGATGTATTCAGGTATGCCATCGGATTTGTAAACATACTTCTTCCATAGAATGACTCTTACAAGAAAGCTTTAACAAGGCTTTCTTTTTTTTGTGTAAGCAATAATTATAAGCAATAAGCAGCGGGCGGCTGAATTTATGAGGATGCTTTGACATTAACGGTAGATTTATTGTTGCTTGCTTTTTTTTGTGCTAAGGTACTAATTATGGAAAGTGAATGGAGGAGAACACTTCATATGAAAGTCCCTACAAAACCGATTCCGATTTTAATGAATATTTATCGTGATGTTGTCCCTACTGTAAATCGTTATTTTAATCAATGGATAGAAAAGGCACATACGATTCCTGATGATGAATTGCGCTCACAAGCCTTAGATGCTTTAAGCAAAAAGAAATTTCATTGCGAAGGGGGAGGAGTGTTTGGTTTAGTTGCTAGAGATCGTTTTGATGAATTAATCCAATTTATTATTGCCTATCAAATTATGTGCGATTACTTAGACAACTTATGTGACCAAAGCGACTCGCTAGACCCTAGAGACTTTCGCGCCCTACATAATGCGTTGCTTACAGCCCTGACACCAGGGGCACCGCTTGAGAATAACTATGAGTTCCGTAACGAGCAAGAAGATGGCGGTTACTTACACGCGCTGATAGAAACTTGTCAGCAAATCCTATCAACCTTCCCATCGTTTGAAAAGATGCAGCCTGCAATGCTTGAGTTAAGCGGATACTATTGTGATCTGCAAGTGTATAAGCATGTGAAAAAAGAAGACAGGATTCCTATGCTTAAAGCTTGGTATGAGCGTCATCGTCATAAGATGCCTGAGATGACCTGGTACGAATTTTCAGCTTGTACAGCCTCTACGTTAGGTGTATACGCACTAGCTACGTATTCAACAAAACCTAATTTGACGAGTGAGACTGCGGAAACAATTAAAGCCGGGTACTTCCCATGGGTTCAAGGATTTCATATTTTACTTGATTATTTTATCGATCAAGAAGAAGACATTGCTGATGATGAGCTTAACTTCCTATTTTACTATGACAGCGAAGAGGAAATGATTGAGCGCTTTCGCTATTTTGTCAAAAAGGCAGAAGAAAGTCTTTCAACCCTTCCAGACCCTAAATTCCACCGTATGATTTATCAAGGGATTATTGCCATCTATTTATCTGATGAAAAAGTGCAGGGAAATAAAGAGATGAAGAAAAAGTCGAAGAAAATGATCAAGACGGGCGGACTTCCTACCTTGATTTTTTATTTGAACAGCTGGGTTTTTAGAAGAAGTTAAACGATAGAGATAGGCTGCAGCGATTTAGATGGCTGCAGTTCTTTTTTAGGAGGCTTACATTTGGATGGGACATAAAAGAATTGTCCTTATTACAGGAGCGAACAGCGGATTTGGATTATTGTCATCATTATCGCTTGCCAAAAGGGGATGCCAAGTCATCGCAGCGATGCGAGATGTGAAAAAGAGCAATGAACTGCTTGATAGAGCCAAGCGTGAAGGAACCAGTCATTTAATAGATGTAATTCAGATTGATGTCACGAGAGAAGATCATATTAAAGAGGCATTTTTATATGTGGAATCGCAATATGGTCAATTAAATGTGCTTGTGAATAATGCTGGGTACAGCGCAGGCGGAATGATTGAGAAGCTGGAAATAGAGGAATGGCGGAAGCAGCTAGATACGAACTTGTTTGGCGTCATCACAATGACGAAGACGTTTTTGCCGTTATTAAAAAAAAGGACAGGAGCAAAAATCATTAATCTAGGAAGCATTAGCGGCAGAGTTGGATTTCCGGGGCTGGCACCGTATGTTACGTCCAAATTTGCTATTGGCGGATTTAGCGAATCTTTGCGTTTAGAGCTCCTGCCGCAAAATATTTATGTCTGTCTGATTGAAGCAGGTTCTTTTCAAACAAATATTTGGAACAAAGGACTGGAAAATGTTCGTTCAAAAAAGAATGGGATGGATGATCCATTTTTTGATTCTATTTATCAGCAAGTAAAACAAACAGCGGCCGGCGCCCAAGATCCTGCTGAAGTCATTCAGCTGATTGTCAAAATCTCGGAAGCAAAAAAGCCTAAGTTCCGCTACCATGCTGGTAAAGGGGTCCGAATGTTAGTGCTTTTCAAAAGCATTTTACCTTGGTCTCTCGTAGAATGGTTGGTTAAAAAGAAATTGATGAAGAAAAAATGATGGCATAAATAAAAAATCCGCTGCATATAGATAGCAGCGGATTTTGTGATTATAGATGATCGTATCCATTTACAACGACATCTAGTTTCCCTGTCTCAGGGCAAATTACAAGCCCGTGAACCGGAATTTGGCGAACGAATAACGGGTGATTATTAATCACATCAACACTATGAGCAACATTATCTTCAACTTTTGAGAAGCCTGTTAAGAACCCTTTCACATCAATGCCTGAGTATTCAAGCGTATCCACTACATCTACGTCGAGTCCTCTCTCTTTTGCTTTCTCAAGGATGGATTCAGACTCGAGTCCTGCCATACCGCAGCCGTGGTGTCCAACCACAACGACTTCATCAGCCTGCAGCTCATAGACCGCTACTAAAATACTTCTCATAATACTTCCGAATGGGTGAGAAATAACAGCACCTGCATTACGGATAATTTTGGCATCCCCATTTTTTAGATCCATAGCCCGGTGAAGGAGTTCGACAAGACGAGTATCCATACACGTTAGGATTACAAGCTTCTTGTCTGGAAACTTCGTTGTTTGGAATGGTTCATACTGCTTTGTTTCAACAAATGATTTGTTATAGTCTAAGATCGAATCAAGAATTGTCATGATGAGTACACTCCTTCGTAATATTGAACTTATTTCCAATAAAAAGTTTGATTTATCAATCATTTCTTTTATATTAGTGTAAAGAAATCACGAAACTTGTCAACTAATCTTTTTGATACTGAATGCCCTTATCTTTTTTCTATCGCAACAATGAACGGGGGATTATTCGCTTGATTAATAAACGAATAGTTTAAAACATGAGCTTTTTTTTGATCAAGTGATGTTACATACTCCATCAAATGATCACGTTCTGCAGCCCCTTCGGCATGTCCGTGGTAAATGACAAGCACAATCATGCCTCCCTTTGGCATGAGTTCAAGTAGAGAGTCAATTGCTTTAATTGTTGTCTGAGATTGAGTCACAATCGATTTATCCCCGCCAGGAAGGTAACCTAAATTAAAAATTGCCCCTTTGACCATACCATATTCTTCTTTTGGAATGAGAGTAGAAATATGTTCATGTCCGCTTTGGTGAAAGGTTATTCGGTTGGCAACTTCAGCCTCTTCTACTTTCAATTTTGTGTTTGTGATCGCAGTTTCTTGGATATCAACACTATACACATGGCCAGTGTTGCCAACTAAGTTTGCTAAGAATAAAGTATCGTGCCCGTTTCCAGCAGTACAGTCAACGGCAATATCACCTGGTGAGATACTTCGTTCAAGTAAAAAACGTGCAAATGGAAGAACGCCTAATAGTTTCATCTACTCTTTAACCTCCGCTTGATAAAACTTACCTTGCCAGCTGTCACGGCGCTTAAGTTCCGCTTCAATGGCATTGAATACCGACCACTTTTGAGTGCTCCACATCGGGCCGATCATTAAATCTGCAGGGCCATCTCCTGTTAATCGATGAATGACAAAGTGCGGCGGAATCACTTCAAGTTGGTCAACAACAAGGTTTACATACTCATCCATGCTCATGAATTCAACCAGTCCTTTTTCATATTGTTTGACCATAGGTGTTTTTTTCAAAAGGTGAAGAGAGTGGATCTTAATCCCTTGAACATCGAGCTTAGCAACTTCACGTGCTGTTTCCATCATCATCTTATGATCTTCTTTTGGGAGCCCGTTAATGATGTGAGCACACACGCGGATCCCGTGCTTTCTTAATTTTTCTACACCTTCTACATAGCATTGATAGTCATGAGCACGGTTGATAAGCTGTGCTGTTTCTTCATGAATTGTTTGTAAGCCTAGCTCTACCCATAGATAGGTACGTTTATTTAACTCCGCCAAATACTCTACGACATCATCAGGAAGACAGTCAGGCCTTGTGGCGATAGATAAACCGACGACGCCTTCTTGCTCGAGTATCACTTCATAATATTTACGCAAGGTGCGAACCGGAGCGTACGTATTTGTGTACGCTTGGAAGTAGCCAATATATTTGCCGCTTTTCCATTTATGGTGCATTCGTTCTTTAATGGTATTGAATTGAGTGACAAGATCATCGGAGCGGTCACCAGCAAAATCACCAGACCCTCTTTCGCTGCAAAATGTACAGCCCCCATAGGCAACAGATCCATCTCTGTTCGGGCAATCAAAACCAGCATCTAGTGAAACTTTAAATACTTTCTCGCCAAAATGCTGACGAAGGTGGTTATTCCATGAGTAATAACGCTTATCGCCAAACTCTTTGGAACGCTCAGAGCCTGGGGTGTTTGATATTGATTGATTACACATATAAGTCAGCCTCTCTTGAATAGTAGATCCATTCAATTTTCTTTCATTTTTGTAGCATGATTATTGTAGCATGAGAACCTAGATGAAAAAAGAAATGGCAAAGATTCAGACAGTATGTAAATCCAAAAAAATGATTGCGTTCTTCAGATGATTCCACTAGTATTATTTTGGTGCTCGAAATAATGCTCGCGTTTCACGTTAGAAGAAGGAGGGGGCTTATATGCCTAAGGCTCTTTGGCTGTTAGTTGTAGCGATGGTGATTAATGTGACGGGGGCTTCTTTTTTATGGCCGCTAAATGCGATTATCATCCATCAAGAACTAGGACGCTCATTAACAGCAGCTGGATTTATATTAATGCTTAATGCTTTCGCCGGGGTGATCGGCAACCTTATCGGCGGAAGATTGTTCGATAAAATAGGTGCCTACCGGACGATGATTTTATCTATTATTATTACAACCATAAGTGCTACGATATTGGCCTTTTTTCATAGTTATTACTTTTATATGTTTTTATTAATGGGGCTTGGATTTGGTTCTGGGATGATGTTTCCAGCGATGTATGCCCTAGCTGGCAGTCTTTGGCCTGAAGGGGGAAGAAAGCCGTTTAATGCCATGTACGTCGCGCAAAATGTAGGAGTAGCGCTCGGAACAGCATTGGTAGGGATCGTTGCTTCTATTCAATTAACCTATGTGTTTAGCGCAAATGCTGCGATGTATGCTTTTCTGCTCGTATTCGTTATCTTTGCATTTAGGGGGATGAAGGCGAAAACAGCTGATGCTCAAACGGCGAATGTATTTGAACAAAAGACTTCTCTCAGAAGCAATTACCGGCTTCATTCATTACTTTTGCTATCGGTTGCCTTTTTTATCTGCTGGGTTGCCTACACGCAGTGGCAGGCTAATGTGTCTGTTCATACTCAATCTCTGGGTATTTCCTTGCAGCAATATAGTTTATTTTGGACAGTGAACGGGCTAATGATTGTTTTTGCCCAGCCTGTGGTCTCATGGCTGATTAAAAAGGGGAAAATGTCTTTAAAAGGTCAAATGATTGTAGGTGTCATTATTTTTATGGCTTCTTATATCGTGCTGTCTGAAGCAACAATCTTCAGCGGATTTTTAGCTGCGATGATCATCTTGACGTTTGGTGAAATGTTTGTATGGCCGGCTGTACCTACGATAGCCAATGATTTAGCTCCGAAGGGAAAAGAGGGGTTTTATCAAGGGATTGTCAACAGTGTGTCTACTGGAGGGAAAATGATCGGACCATTACTCGGAGGAATGTTAGTGGATTTCTATTCAATGACTATTCTCATTTATGTGCTCTTAGTTATGTTTGGAATAGCAATCGCGTTTCTAATGAAATATGACACCCCTATTATTAAGAGAAACATGTCCTTGGAACAAGAAGAGATGAACCTGCCGAGTTAAATCGGAATATAGTGTTGTTAAAGCTTGACATCGAACGATTCACTTCATACAATACTAATTAAGTTCATATTAAGACGTTTAGAAGGAGTAGTAATGATATCTGGGAAATAAGAGAGCAGACGGCTGCTGAAAGTCTGCCAGAAGGATATGATGAACTCGCCTTTTAGTTTTGAGAGTGAAAAATGTAGTAATTCTCAACGGGTCACGTCCGTTAAGCGTGCTGAGCGAACAAGTAATGTTACTTGTTAATTTGGGTGGTACCGCGGGAATAACACAACTCTCGTCCCTGACTATTGTTAGGGGCGGGAGTTTTTTGTTTCTTAAAATCATTAGCGATTTAAAATCTTGTGATTTCAATTTAACCCTGATCGTTCGATTGAAAATGAGGTTGCGTGGCAATCATGAATAGATAGCTCAAGCAGGCAGGATAACAACAATTTGTTTAAACTCGAAGGAGGAAGAAAGTATGTCGTTTTCACATTTAGACATTGAAAAGAAGTGGCAAAAGCATTGGGAAGAAAATAAAACGTTCAAAACAACAGAAGAGGCAGATAAGCCAAAGTTTTATGCTTTAGATATGTTTCCATTCCCATCAGGAGCTGGCCTGCATGTTGGTCACCCAGAAGGCTATACGGCAACAGATATTCTTTCACGTATGAAAAGAATGCAAGGGTATAATGTTCTTCATCCAATGGGGTGGGATGCATTTGGACTTCCAGCAGAGCAATATGCACTAGATACAGGTAATGATCCTGCTGAATTTACGCTGAAGAATATTGATACGTTCCGCCGTCAAATTAAGTCGCTTGGTTTCTCTTATGATTGGGACCGAGAAGTGAATACGATTGATCCTGATTATTATAAGTGGACACAATGGATCTTCTTAAAGCTTTATGAAAAAGGGTTAGCTTACATTGATGAAGTAGCTGTAAACTGGTGTCCTGCTCTTGGAACAGTACTTGCGAATGAAGAAGTTATTGACGGGAAAAGTGAGCGCGGCGGGCACCCTGTAGAACGTCGTCCGATGAAACAATGGATGCTGAAAATTACAGCTTATGCTGACCGCTTGTTAGAAGACCTTGATGAGCTTGATTGGTCAGAAAGCATCAAAGATATGCAGCGCAACTGGATCGGCCGTTCAGAAGGGGCTGAGGTTACATTTAAAGTAGATGGACATGACGAGGAGAAAGTTGATGTATTCACGACTCGTCCGGATACATTATTTGGCGCAACTTATATGGTGCTTGCTCCTGAACATAAGCTGGTAGATGTGATTACAACAGCAGAACAACAAGAAGCTGTTGAGAAGTATAAAAAACAAGTGGCATTGAAGAGTGATTTAGAGCGTACAGAGCTTTCTAAAGAAAAGACGGGCGTATTTACAGGTGCATTTGCTGTAAACCCTGCCAACGGGAAACGTATTCCGATCTGGATTGCTGATTACGTACTTGTAAGCTACGGTACTGGAGCAATTATGGCTGTTCCGGCTCATGATGAGCGTGATTATGAGTTCGCTAAGACATTTGACCTTGAAATTATTGAAGTAGTAGCTGGCGGAGAGGTTGAAAAAGAGGCTTATACAGGTGACGGGGAGCATGTAAATTCTGACTTCCTTAACGGCCTTGATAAAGAAGCTGCTATTACAAACATGATTGAGTGGCTTGAAGCGAATCATTACGGAACGAAAAAAGTAACGTACCGTCTACGTGACTGGTTATTCAGCCGTCAGCGTTACTGGGGTGAGCCAATTCCTATGATTCACTGGGAAGACGGTTCAATGACACCGGTCGCTTATGAAGAACTGCCATTAACTCTGCCAAAAATGGATGAGATCAAGCCGTCTGATACAGGAGAATCACCGCTTGCTAACCACAAAGAATGGCTTGAAGTGACGGATCCTAAAACAGGCATGAAAGGCAGACGTGAAACAAACACAATGCCTAACTGGGCAGGAAGCTGCTGGTATTATCTGCGCTACATCGATCCAAACAACAGCGAAGCGCTAGCAGATCCTGAAAAATTAAAGCAATGGCTGCCTGTAGATATTTATATTGGCGGAGCAGAGCATGCGGTTCTTCACTTGTTGTATGCACGCTTCTGGCACAAATTCCTTTACGACCTTGGAGTTGTGCCAACGAAAGAGCCGTTCCAAAAGCTTTATAACCAAGGAATGATTCTTGGTGAAAACAATGAGAAGATGAGTAAATCAAAAGGAAACGTTGTAAATCCTGATGATATCGTTCTAAGCCATGGTGCAGATACTCTACGTTTATACGAAATGTTCATGGGACCTCTTGATGCATCGATCGCTTGGTCTACAAACGGCTTAGACGGTGCGCGCAGATTCTTAGATCGTGTATGGCGTCTATTTATTGATGAAAAGACAAACGAGCTGAACCCTGCAATCACAGATACAAAAGGGACAGATGAATTTATCCGTACGTATCACCAAACGGTCAAAAAAGTGACGGAAGACTTTGCAGCGCTTCGCTTTAACGTTGGAATTTCTCAAATGATGGTGTTCATCAATGATGCCTACAAACAAGAGAAGCTTCCACGTGAGTTAATGGAAGGCTTTGTTAAACTTCTAGCGCCACTCGCTCCTCACATTGCAGAAGAGCTTTGGGAGAAGTTCGGACACAACGAAACCATCACATATGCTGAGTGGCCAACATACGAAGAATCACTTCTTGTTGAAAATGAAGTAGAAGTAGTTGTTCAAATTAACGGTAAAGTACGTGCAAAACTTGTAATTCCAGCAGACGCCTCACGCGATCAAATGGAAGAAATCGCAAAGAATGACGACAAAGTACAAGAAGCAATCGGCGACAAAACCGTAAGAAAAATTATTGCGGTGCCAGGAAAGCTAGTTAATATTGTAGTAGGGTAAAAGGAAAAGTGTAAGCGACTGTTCTGGCATGCGGTAAAATGAGGGGAGACAAACAGAAGTCCGAACTTAGACTTCGTTTGACTCACCGTTTTTACCCGCAGGGCAAGGAGCTGTAACTAGACAGGAAAAGTGAAAGCGACTCTCTTGGCTGAAGTCGCTCAGCTGGCTGCTATAACTCAATTGTACGTTTTCAAGCAGTTTATGCGTCGGTAAGAACCCTAATTACGCTCGTTCCACACGTATATGCGTCATTGCCGAATGTTATTGCACTTTTCTAAGGTAATTGCGTCGGTTCAACTGCGATATGCGTCAATGCTAGATGGATATGTATGAGTTCAGCACGCGATTGTGTCGATACACATATAGTGGAAGAGGAGCTATCCACAAGGGCAGCTCCTCTTTTCTATTATTAATAAATGAATGAATATTCAGTCACACATTATATCCACATAAATTTGTTAATAAAGAAAGCGTTATCAACAAATTTTCAGAAAATACTAACAGACTGTGTATAACTTGTGGGTGAAAAACGAGTTATGCACAGTCTGTTGAAATACAAACGGACAAATATTGGTTTATAAAGGGGAGTGATCTGTGGAATTGTGAATAACTTAAATTCCCCTATAATGAGCTGACTAGCTCGCCTGCTGCTTTCCCGGCCGTGTAGCCAGTAGAGAAGGCGCAGGTAATATTATATCCTCCTGTATATCCATGAATATCTAATACTTCTCCGCAGAAGAAGAGACCTTGCTTCTTCTTAGACTGCATTGTTTTCGGTTCTACTTCTTTAACAGAAACGCCTCCGCCTGTAACAAACGCTTTTTCTATAGAAAGCGTACCATTTGCTTTAAAAGAAAAGGCCTTACAAAAGCCGGCAATGTCACGTAAGCGGTCATGTGAAAAAGTGTTAGCTGCCTGAGTACTATCTAGGTCCAGCTGCTCGAACATAAATAAAAGAAAGCGTTCAGGTACAAAGCCTTTTAATAAGTTTTTTAAGGATTTTTTTGGTTCCTCTTTGACCCGTTTCACTAAATCTTGAAAGAGCATTTCTTTATTAGTGTCAGGAAAAAGGTCAAGTTGCATTTCAATGGTCTTAACGGAAAATTTCTTTAATGCTTTAACCACATACTGGCTGCAGCGAAGAGCAGCTGGCCCGGAAATTCCAAAGTGAGTAAAAATCATATCACCGTCATGAGTTTTGATCACTTTTCCTTTTGGGTTGATCACAGAGAGATGAATGTCTCTAAGGGACAAGCCTTGGAGCTGCTTTTGTTTAATAAAGCGCTCATTTGATGTGATCGGAACTTCAGTAGGGTAGAGTTCTGTAATCGTATGTCCAGCTTGCTCTGCCCATGGATATGCATCACCTGTACTGCCGGTATGAGGTACTGATTTCCCGCCTGTAGCGACGATAACAGCATCAGCCTCAAGAGTTTCACCATTTTGTAATTGAACAGAGTGGACTTTTTCCTCGTTAAATTGCAGGGATTTTACTCCTGTATTTGTTCGGATATTGACATTCAGTGCACGAACACGCTTTAGAAGAGTAGAAACAACGGTCGTTGCTTTATCATTAACCGGAAACATTCTGCCTCGGTCTTCTTCTTTTAACTCGATACCAAGCCCTTCAAAGAAGGTAATAATGTCTTCATTATTAAAGACAGAAAACGGGCTGTGCATAAACCGGCCATTTCCAGGGATGTGAGCAATTAATTCCTGCAGGTCCATTCTGTTTGTCACATTGCAGCGGCCGCCTCCTGAAATAGCCAGCTTTCGACCAAGTTTATTTCCTTTATCAAGAAGCGTCACATTTGCTCCATGTTCCGCTGCAGCAATAGAAGCCATTAGCCCGGCTGGACCGCCGCCAATGACAATTACGTGTTTATTCATTTATATCACCTTATTTATCTTCATTTGATTGTTTTAGAGTAGCATCTTTTATAGGCAAAAGGAAGTTTGTCTTGATATGTCGCACATTTTAATGAATGTAAGCTTTATCTCAAATGCAGTTATTTCTCGATTAGACTTTTTTATATAATTACTAAATATTTAGTGTGTCTCTATGCTACAATGCTTACTAGTGTTAAATATCATTTTTAGAAGTAAAAAATAGAGGTCGTTTGTTACGAAGTGTTCTAGTAAAAGTAGGAGGAAAAGATGGCTGATCAAAAATTAATGCGTGGCACAATGGTTTTAACGGCTGCGACGCTTATCTCGAAGATCCTTGGTTTTGTCTATATTGTTCCGTTTTCTGCGCTAGTAGGACAAGTAGGTCTTGCTTTATATGGATACGGATATGCACAATATGTAGTCATATTAAGTTTAGCGACACTCGGTGTTCCTTTAGCCGTATCAAAGTTTGTTTCTAAATATCATTCACTAGGAGATTATGAAACCGGTCATCGATTATTTAAATCTGGCTTATTATTTATGTCTATAACTGGGTTTTTAGCATTTTTGACGTTGTTTCTTTTGGCTCCTGTCTTGGCACCTAGTATTCTTCCGGTGGAAAAGCCTGGCGGTAACACTCAAGCAGATGTTATTTTCACCATCCGTATGGTCAGTGTTGCGCTGATCATTGTCCCGGTGATGGCTGTTATTCGAGGGTATTTCCAAGGGTTTCAATCCATGGGGCCGACGAGTGTGTCACAAGTAGTTGAACAGATTGTTCGTATTTCTTTTATCCTTGCAATGGCCTTTATAATTGTAGGGGTTGGCGATGGCGGTATCGGTTTAGCCGTCGGATTTGCTACATTCGGCGCCTTTGTCGGGGGGCTTGGCGGTCTTGCGGTTCTTTTATATTATTGGTTTAAACGAAGAAAACATATTTTAAAGCAAGTAGAAGAAAGTACGATAAGGCATGACTTAACTCTTCCTCAAATGTATAAGGAGCTGATTGCTTATGCACTGCCTTTATCATTTGTTGGCTTAGCCATTCCTTTGTTTCAGTATGTTGATTTATTCACCGTAAATAACGCTCTTTCAGGTACTTCCTATGAAGCAGTTTCCGAGGCATTCTTTGGTGCGCTAAACCAATCTGTTCATAAGATTGTGCTTATACCGATGGCTTTAGCAACGGCATTGTCTATTACTTTAGTGCCGACGATTACAAAGTCTTTTACTTCCGGTGATCACGATGCCTTGCAGCGACAAATCACTCAGACGTATCAGATTATTTTATTTATCTCTGTACCAGCCGCAGTAGGAATGGCAGCTCTTGCTTACCCAGTGTTTGCTTCACTTTATGGACTTGAAGATTTAGCGATTGGCGGAATGGTTTTACAATATTATGGACCTATGACGCTGCTATTCTCCCTATTTGCTGTAACAGCTGCGATTCTGCAAGGGATGAATCGTCAAAAGCAAGCAGTCTTATCTCTTGTAGCAGCTCTATTAGTTAAATTAGCTTTAAATTATTTGATGCTCCTTCTAATGGGGCCGGCTGGGGCGATTGTATCGACTTATGCTGGTTACCTAGTAGGGATTATGATTAATGTGTGGGCGATTGGCCGCTATGCGCAATTTGATTACTCCTCAATTTTTAAACGATTCCTTCTTGTATTAATGTTTTCAGGGGTCATGGCAGGAGCGGTCATATTAGCTATTAACGGACTTCAATCGTTTATGCCTCTTGATAGAAGACTGAACAGCTTTATTCTTATGTTCATTGGTGTTGGAATCGGTGCTCTTGTTTATGGGTATTTAGTATACCGATCTGGTCTTGCAGAAAAAGTATTAGGCCACCGTTTTCGCTTTCTAAAACGAAAAAAGGCCGCCAAAGAAAATAGTTAAAGGAATAGGTGAGAGAAGCTGATTGCCGTGGCAGTCAGCTTTTTCAATTTTGATCTTCAATTAATGGTCTTTTAATGGTCTTTCTTTTTTTACGTAATCATGTAAAATATTGAAGGATATGATGAATCTTGTCTAAACGCCGTTATTTCGACAAGTGTTGGCAACGAAAGCCCCTTTTTCTAATTTCAGTCGTTTGATATAATGAATCAAGCTAGAACAGTCATGGAAAAAAATAAAGACTGAACAAGTTGGGGGACCGGATGAAATATTCATTTATTAAAGATAATGATTGGGTTCTTATCATTACAACGTTCCTATTAGCTGGGTTCGGTCTGTTAATGGTATTTAGCTCAAGTTATGTATTGGCGATTGATAAGTTTAATAATCCTTATCATTTTATTACAAGACAAGCTGTGTGGTTCTTGCTTGCCATACCAGCTTTTTTATTCTTCATGCACTTTCCATACCGGCTATACAGAAAGCTTGCCATCGTTATTGTCGGGTTTATGGTATTATCCTTAATCCTTGTTAAAACCCCATTAGGTTATGAAGTAGGAGGGGCCCAGCGCTGGATTCGTATTGGTCCGCTTAATTTGCAGCCCTCAGAATTTGTTAAGATCGGAATTGTCATTTACCTTGCACATGTCTATTCCAAAAAACAAGTGTATATTGATCAGTTTATCAAAGGGGTTCTTCCGCCGCTCGTTGTGGTGGCGGTTATTTTTGGACTGATTATGCTTCAGCCAGACCTAGGTACTGCTACATCGATTTTAATGGTTTCTTTATTAATTGTTTTCTTTTCAGGGGCTAGGTTTAGACATTTATTAGGATTGGGGCTTGTAGGAGGCGGTCTGTTTGCGACCCTCGCTATTACAGAGCCTTACCGAATAAGGCGTCTTACTTCTTTTACAGATCCATTTTCCGATCAATTCGGCGATGGACTTCAACTCGTTAATTCCTACATAGCAATTGCTCATGGGGGATTAACAGGTACGGGGCTTGGACAAAGTGTACAAAAGCTTCTATACTTACCTGAGGCACATACTGATTTTATTTTAGCGATTGTCTCAGAAGAATTAGGTTTTTTAGGCGTTATCTTCGTATTAGCATGTCATGGGTTAATTTTGTTCCGTGGTGTTATTATTGGAACTCGCTGTAAAAGTCCATTTGGCAGTTTGCTAGCATTTGGAATTGTGTTCCAAATTGCTATTCAAGTTATTTTTAATGTGGGAGCAGTATCAGGACTCTTGCCTATTACAGGAATTCCGCTTCCGCTCGTTAGTAACGGGGGATCTTCGTTGCTTGTTACATTAGTATCAATAGCGATACTTGCAAATATATCTAGAAATAACATCCGGCAAAAGCGGCTAAACCAGCATGAAGATGAACCGTTGACTGCCTAAGTGCGTATAGGTGTAGTTGTTTCGTTTGGAGGAGACAATGGAAGAACGTAAAACAAATTTGCAACAAATTGATTATACATTGCTTTTTCTCTTGTTTGTGTTGATGTGTTTTAGTCTGCTGGCTATCTATAGCGGATCTGGGCAGTATTTCAGCAGTGACCCTACCTTATTCTTAAGAAGGCAGGTCATATTCTTTGTTGCTGGTACTCTCGTCATGGCATTTGTGATGGTAATGGATTACGATTTATTTAAAAACTTTTCGATTCCGCTTTATGCAATAGGAATGATTGCACTGATGCTTGTTTCATTTACTCCGCTCGGGGTATTTAGAAACGGGTCAACGCGCTGGCTAAACCTAGGTTTTGCACAGCCGCAGCCTTCTGAATTTGTTAAGATCTTTGTTATATTAGCTTTAGCCCATCTGCTGTACAAGATTACGACAGAGCGAAGGGAAAAAGACTTCAAATCAGATATGATTGTGGTGGCTAAAGTTCTAGCGGTAGGGTTGCCTCCATTCTTTCTCATACTTCAGCAGCCAGACTTAGGTACAGCACTTGTTATTGCAAGTATTATTGCTACAATGCTGTTAATGTCAGGTATTGCATGGAGGATTCTTGGCTTTTTAGGCTTATCTGCTGTCACGGGGATTATTTCCTTAGTCTGGCTCCACAATAATCATTTTGAAATATTTACTAAGATTATTGCACAGCATCAGCTCGAGAGAATTTATGGCTGGCTTGACCCAGAAGGATATGCGTCTGGCTACGGCTATCAGTTAACGCAGGCTATCCGTGGTATTGGTTCAGGTCAGCTTTATGGAAGCGGCTATCTACAAGGTGTGCAAACACAAAGTGATACGATACCAGAGATTCATACCGACTTTATCTTTACCGTAATCGGTGAGGAGTTTGGTTTTATAGGAGCTACAGTTTTACTTGTTACGTATTTCTTGATTTTTTATCGCATGATTATCATTGCGCTGACATGTAATAACTTATATGGAACGTATTTAGTAGCTGGTGTAATTGGGTTACTTGTGTTCCAAGTATTCCAAAACATCGCGATGACGATCGGATTAATGCCGATTACCGGTCTTGCTCTTCCGTTTATCAGCTACGGCGGTAGTTCGCTTATAACGAATATGCTGGCCGTTGGAATTGTCTTGAATGTGGGAATGCGTACCCGCCACTATATGTTCCAAACCGAAGAGATTGCTTCATAAGAGCTGTTAATCACCAGATTGCAGCTCTTTTATTATTTAAACAGGAGGGGTCAAAATGGTTATTATCATAGGCTCAGGACGTCTAAGTAAAGCGTTGCTCTCTCAAATAAAACATGACCAAGTTGGAGTGTACGGAAGAAATCAGAAGACAGTAAGGGAGCTCGCAAGTCAGTATCCATTTGCAGTCCCAGTTAAAAAAGAAGAACTTAAGAAGGCAGAAATGATGCTCGTTTGTCTTCCTAAGAATGCATATGAGGAATTCTTTACAGAGCATATCCATCACTTAGATGAAGATGTCATTATTTTTCATTTTGCTACTGCCTTATTAGAAAAAGATGTGATGCCGCTAGTAAAGGGAAGAACATTGCTTCCTTGTAAACTAGTTGGGCATGCGGCACAATTGCTGAAGGATAAGGATGGTTTATTAGCGATTCCGCCTGAATGCGGACACTTTAAAGAGAAAGTTCAAACACTCTTTCCAGCTCTCAGGGTGGAGCTGGTGAGTGAAGAGGATGTACTGGCCGCGAATAAACTAGCTACAAAAGAAACCTTAAAAATGCTCATACAAATTGAAGCTAAAGCCAAAGAGATGAAGCTTTCAAATCAGGTAACAAAACAGATACAAAAGCAGATTACACCTGGTGTGGTTCGAGGGTACTTAAACAATGACCTGGGTGGATTTGCAAAGTCTATTATTGATGAATTGAAATCGAATAGTTAAAATCTACTATAAAGTAATCGATAGAAAGGTGAAGAGGATGAGGCTAGATAAATTGCTTTCGAACATGGGATATGGTTCACGAAAAGAAGTGAAAAAAGTTCTTAAAAGCGGCAGTGTACGAATTGATGAAAAGGTTATAAAAGATGGTTCATATCAAGTAGACCCTGACCAATCCGATGTGACAGTCCATGGCGAACTGGTAGAATATAAGCCGTACGTTTATCTAATGTTAAATAAACCGCAAGGCGTCATTTCTGCTACGGAAGACAACCATCATAAAACCGTTATAGACCTGTTAGATGAATCGCATCTATTATATGATCCATTCCCGGTTGGCAGGCTCGATAAAGATACGGAAGGAATGCTGCTTCTTACAAATGACGGGAAATTTTCTCACTCTTTGATGTCACCCAAGAAACATGTCAAAAAAACCTATTATGCCAAAGTAAAAGGAACCGTAACAGAAGAGGACATTGGTTTATTTAAAAAGGGAGTAACCCTTGATGATGGCTATGTAACAAAACCTGCTGATTTAACCATCATTACCGCAGGTGAGCAATCGGAGATCGAATTAACGATTACTGAAGGAAAGTTTCATCAAGTAAAAAGAATGGTTGAAGCAGTAGACAAGAAAGTGACGTTTTTAAAGCGCATATCAATAGGTGGCTTGAAGCTTGATCCAAGTTTAGAAAAGGGCATGGTCAGGGAGTTGACTGAAGAAGATAAGCTGGCCTTGTTTGAAGAACTAATTTGAAGAACTAATTTGAAGAACTAATTTGAAGAACTAAAATGAAGAGAAGAAATCAACGAACAAAATCAAAGCCACAAAAAGACGAAAGGATCTGCTCCTTTCGTCTTTTTGTGGCTTTAAGTATTATACATGTTCTCATAGAAGTCGTTATCAATTCGTAAGGTAGTGTCCAGCATACAGCAATTTCAAGTTAAAGAAACTAAGAAACGCGTGTTTTTCTGTCTGTTACGCTCCATTTTCCTCTTGAAGGACTGCTAACAAGATTATTGTACTCTAGTACATTCAAGTCACGCTGGATGGTGCGTTGGGTAATCCCGAATTCTTCAACCAATTCAGTCGTCGTGACAGTCCCCCTTTGTTTGATGTAGAGGTAAATGGATTTAATACGGGTCAGCATACGATCAGTTGAAGTTTTCAAAAAACCACTCCTTATTCATAATCATGACCTAGTCCTTTAGCACATTCTATGCTTATTTAAACATATATATGCAGGACTACAGCGGATCACTTACCGTCAGAGGGGGATGAGATGTAGATGCGTTCTTATTTTCTGGCTCTTGGCTGCCAGCTAAGAGTGAGAAATGATTTCTCATCTTAACGTAATAAGAGCATTACACAAATCTTGGTTGTAGTGGGTCATTTGATTTTTATCTTATAGCAAGGTAATGTTGATATTGGTTCGTGATAGTGATTTAGAAACACATGATCACATCGAACCCTCCAGACACCTATATTCTATAATAATTCTTGAGATTTAGCAAAGGTTTTGCTTGACTATTGTTTATGTATGTAAAGGAGAATCGGAAAAATGAAGATTAATTGGCTCAAAGAAGTGGAAAAAAGAAAAGATCAGTTAATAAATGAAACTCAAGAGTTTCTGCGTATTAACAGTGTTTTAGATGAGTCGACGTCATCAGCAGGCCAGCCGTTTGGTAAGGGAATTGCAAACGCACTGCAACATATGTTAACAGAAGGTGAAGATCGTGGTTTTTCTGTTAAGAATCTTGATGGATATGCGGGGTATGTAGAACATGGCTCAGGAAAAGAGAGTGTAGGTATATTATGTCATCTCGATGTGGTGCCGGCAGGAACGGGGTGGACAAGCCCGCCATTTGCTGCAGTGATTCGGGAAGGGAAACTGTTTGCTAGAGGGGCAATAGATAACAAAGGTCCAACAATTGCAGCTTTTTTTGCCTTAGCCTTAGTAAAAGAATTAAATGTAGAATTGTCAAAGCGTGTTCGGATAATTTTCGGTACGGATGAGGAAAGCAACTGGAGATGTGTAGAGCATTATTTTAAGCATGAAGAAATGCCGACAATCGGCTTCGCACCTGATGCTGACTTTCCCATTATCCATGCAGAAAAGGGAATTATGGATGTAGAACTTAAATTCTCCGAAAAAGATTCAGACGGAGAGGTTAAACTAGAAACATTTAAGTCAGGCGAACGTTTAAATATGGTGCCAGAATCTGCAGAAGTGAAGTTGAAGGGGAACGAGGAACACCTAGCCTCTATTATCGCTTCATTTTCCGCCTTTCTAGAAGAAAAAACGTTTGAAGGTTCCTTTGACCATACGAAGGAAACCCTCGTTTTATCTATTCTTGGGAAATCTGCACATGGCTCCACACCAGAGAGAGGAATAAATGCAGGCCTTTACTTAGCTGAGTTTTTGCACTCGCTTCGGTTAACTAAACTTCCGGCCTTTATTTCGCTGTTAGGCGAGAAATGTCTAGGAGACTTTTATGGTCGAACGTTCGGTATAAACGAAGAGGATGAAGTATCTGGTCCGTTAACTGTGAATGTTGGTAAAGTTTCATACAAGCGGGGATCTAGTGCTGCAGTTGGATTAAATATCAGGTATCCGGTGACGGCGGATGGTGACAAGATTATTCATACGTTAGAGCAGGCAGCAAGTGATAATCAAGCCGAGATAAAGGTGATTGATCATATGACACCAAGCTATGTAGAGGGAGACCACCCTCTAATTAAAACGCTTCAAGAAGTGTATGAACGCCAAACAGGTGAGAAAGCCGATTTACTTGCAATCGGTGGAGGAACCTATGCTCGTTCTCTTGATGTCGGCGTAGCCTTTGGTCCGATGTTTCCTGGAAGAGAAGATGTTGCCCATCAAAAGGATGAGTACATTTTAATAGATGAC
The DNA here is from genome assembly GCF_000474275.2 of Alkalihalophilus marmarensis DSM 21297. Taxonomy (GTDB): domain Bacteria; phylum Bacillota; class Bacilli; order Bacillales; family Bacillaceae_D; genus Alkalihalophilus; species Alkalihalophilus marmarensis. The sequence goes on along the minus strand of NZ_ATAE01000037.1, from coordinate 52,172 downwards.
TTAATTAAAGCGGCAGCTATTTATGCTGAGGCTACTTATGAGCTTGCTAAATAATAAAAGCGGAGAGATCATTAATCTCTCCGCTTTTTCTTATTAGTCATTAAACTTTAATCATTAAACTCGAATAAGTCAGTAGATAAATAACGCTCACCCGTATCACAAGCAATCGCTACAACCACATCCTCAGGTGATAAGCGTTTAGCTACTTCTAGCGCGGCAAAGCAAGCAGCACCTGAAGATGGACCGACGAGAATCCCTTCTTGCTGGGCAAGTTCTCGTGTAACGCGGTAAGCATCCTCATCTTCAATTTTCAAGATTTCATCATACACTTGCTCATTAAGGATAGGAGGGATAAATCCAGGACTTGTACCGACTAATTTATGAGGTCCTGGCTTGCCTCCAGATAAGACTGGTGAACCTGCAGGCTCTACTACATGAATAGAGGCATCTGGGTAGAAACGTTTTAGTTCTTCACCTGTACCAGTAATCGTACCGCCTGTACCTGATGCAGCTACAAAAGCAGATAATGATTCATCTACACTTTCAAGCGCGGTTTTAATTTCTACAGCTGTTGTTTTGCGATGCGCATCTGAGTTTGCTTCATTTTCAAACTGCATAGGCATGTAACTATTTGGTATTTCTTTTACTAATTCATGCGCTTTTTCAATGGCACCTGGCATTTTCTTATCGCCTTCTGTCAGTACTACCTCTGCACCATAGGCCTTTAGTAAATTAATTCGCTCTTGTGACATCGTGTCAGGCATGACTAAAATCGCACGGTATCCTTTAGCTGCGGCATTCATCGCTAAGCCAATACCTGTATTTCCGCTTGTTGGCTCAATGATGGTTGAGCCTGCCTTTAAATGACCTTGTTTCTCGGCTTCTATAATCATATTGTATGCAGCACGATCTTTAACACTTCCGCTTGGGTTCATCATTTCCATTTTGAGATAAACTTTGGCACCGCCTGGAGCTGGGATGCGATTTAACTTTACAAGTGGCGTTTGACCAATTAATTCTGCCATATTATTAACTACTCTCATCATTCCACATCCAATCCTGATTTCTATACGTATAGTTTATCACAGCTGTGTTTTGATTTCCTATTAACAAGATAGGAAAAGATGATAAATAAATGTTTTACTTATATTCATTCTTTCTTTTGATACAATATCATTTATAAGAGTATCCCAAAAAGACAGTTTCATAAAAGGAGTTCTTAGGATGAAAAAGGTGGTCTTAGTATGAACGAACAACATTATTTTTTGTCAGTGCCAGTTAGCGCGGAAATTAAAGAACTGTATAGTAAGCACTTAGCTGATTTGAAAAAACAATATCCATTTAAACAATGGCCTCATCCAGATGATCTGCATATTACGCTCGTATTTCTAGGGGCTGTATCAACTAAGAAAAGGCAAGAATTGATTGAACAGATAAATCAGACCCTCACCTCAAGTGGACTCTCTAGCCTTACTTTAAGGATAGGCGGGTTAAACACATTCGGTAATGAACGGTCACCGCGCATTCTTTGGGCAGATGTTCTTGGCAATCTAGAAAAGCTTCATAAACTCCAAAGAGAAATAAATGGTGTATGTAAAAATTTAGACCTGCGTACAGACAACAGACCGTACCGTCCACATATGACTATTGCCAAAAAATGGGTTGGGCAAATGGAATTCTTATTGTCAGAAGATCCATTTACTGAATCCTTTGTAGAGTGGGATATACCGTATTTTCAGCTGATTGAAATCCACCCGAAGCAAAGTCCAAAATATAAAGAAATTCAACGTTTTAATTTAGGAGGTGAATAACCGGATGAAGGTAGTCTCTTTTATGCAAGTACTCATACATATCGCTATTTTATATGGGTTTTATAGGTTAGGGGTATGGATTCAGCAAGCTTTATCATTGTCCATCCCTGGAAGTATTATAGGCATGCTTTTATTATTTATCTTGCTCGTAACAAAAATCATCCCAGTTACAAGAATTGAAAAGGGGACAACCTTTTTAATACGCCATATGCCGTTGCTTTTTATTCCTGTAACTGTAGGAGTGATGGAATATTTTGATGTCTTCCGCGGTAAAGGCTCCTTATTAATTGTCATTACACTAATAAGCACAATCTTGGTGTTTGGAATCGCAGGACTGGTTAGTCAATGGTGTATACATAAAATGGAGAATAAACGACTGCAGCCTAATAGAAAGGAGTATAGTAATGAATGAATGGAGTATAACGATCATCATGCTTGCCTTAACGATTATCATATATGGATTTGCCAAAACCTTTTATAAACGTCTTTCTCATCCATTTACATTGCCAATTTTGACGTCTACACTATCTATTATTCTGCTATTACTTCTATTAGATATAGATTATCACTTGTACAAAGAGGGAAGCAGATGGTTAGATGAGTTACTAGGTGCCGCAGTTGTGGCGCTTGCCTTTCCTTTATACAAGCAGCTGCCTATGCTTAAACGGTTTATTCTCCCTATTCTTTTAAGTATAACAGTAGGTGCATTTATCGGCGTTTTTAGCGGAGTGCTCCTATCTAGATGGCTAGGGATTGATTCTTCCATCATCGGGGCCCTTGCTCCCAAGTCTATTACCACACCCGTTGCGATGGAGATTGCTTATAATCTTGGCAGTGCTGCCCCTTTAGCTGCCGTTTTTGTCATGATAGCAGGTATAGGAGGGGCTGTGTTATCCCCTTTTTTATATAAATGGTTTAACATTACTCACCCGATCAGTAGAGGAATAGGAATGGGTTGTGCGTCCCATGCTATTGGAACGGCAAAGGCATTTGAAAATGGGGAACTAGACGGTGCCGCCAGTTCTATTGCGATGACTGTTAGTGCCATAGTAGTAGCATTAATCATTACAGTATTCTTCTAACAGGTAATCATGTAAATGTTTGGGTGAATCGTGGAAAAAAAGGGGAGTCTTGGCCTATTCATTCTAATTTTAAAGAAGGTATGGTACTATTTCTTTATTAGAATAGGTTCACCCAAGAGTCGGGGGGATAACGATGGCACATTTAATTAAATTAGAAGACTATGTTTCAAGGTATCAATCAGATCTTCACAGATACCCTAGTCAGTTTACTAGAATGAAGAAAGAAAGATGGGAATTTCTAAAAACTGAATGGGAGCGCCTTCAACAGGCAGACCATACTAACATCGAGGAGTCCCGGGATGAGGTATTAATAGAAAAAGAAGGCAGTTTTTTCAGTCAAGCTGTTAGAAAGATGAAAAGCTGGAAAGCAAAGCGCAGCCAATCAAATATGGAAGAGTTAGATGTGGAGGAAGAAAAGGAAAAGGTGGATCCTTCTCTTAGTCTTGAGCAAGTAAAAGAAAGGTTCTTACAGGAACTATTTCATTCACAACTAAGATGGGCAAGTTCTTCCTTACTTGAAGAATCTTCCCTTCACCCTCGTTATAAAAGAGATGAGGTCCTTCGTTTTTTTACTCAGCATCTGCCAGATAATTTCTTCGTGATGTACAGGCCCGTTTTCTATATTAAGAAAGCTCCTATTGAGTTGGATATTATTTTGATTACACCAAATGAAGTAATATGCGTGGCCCTTCTAGATGGACATAAACATAGTATATTTGAAGCGAGTTCAGAACGGTTTTGGACAGAGTATATCGACCAAACGAAAAAAAAGCGAATCAGTCCATTGCTCTCATTGTCGAGAATGAGCGGTGTGATTAAACCGATCTTAGAAGCTGAAGAGTTAAGCATACCCATTCGAAAGGTAGTCTTGTCTCCGAATGGATTGATTGACGGCCACCTTACAGGTAAGAATGTCGAATTCATTGATCAGCGTAACAAAGCAGATTGGCATTACAAGCTTGCAAAAAATCCTTCTCCAATAAAACATCAGCAATTAAAAACAGCTGAAGTTCTCCTAGGATATACACATACGATGGCGTTTCAAAGAATGGAAAATCAGGAGACTTAACTGAAGATTACAAATAACGGATCGAGATTGAATTTAAAAGAAGAAATCCGTATAATAGGTAAGGATGTTAAACGTTCCCTATGCAAGGCATAGGGATTTTATTTGTGCATTTGATTAGCTGATATAATCGTCTTTAATCATCTGGCGGTTTATTGAAACAGTCACGTGACGTCGTAATAGTTGAGGAGGAGGGTGCCCATGCAGATAGTACCGAAAATTGATGATTATGCTTGGCAAGTCCGGCGTGTGCCAGATTGGACGGGTCAGACAGAAATTATGATAGAAATTATAGGAGCTGAAGGTTGTGTCAGCTTTGGGTATTCGGTAAAAGAGGCAAAGCGTGGATTAAAGGAAGCTCTTTTGCTTTGGATCAAGAAGTACGGTGAACTAGCCTTGCCAGAAGGTCGTGAGGGAGCCCATCTGATTTATATAGAACCTAAAATGACCAAAGAAGAAGAAGATTATATTAACGTAGAACTCAAAAAACTACAATAAAAATCGATCCTAGATCTAGGATCGATTTTTATTTGGACTTTTAAAGTGCGGGTAATAGGAGGCTTCATTTTACCGCATGTCAGTCGCCATCGCTTTTCTTATCTAGCTTCATGACATTGACCTTCGAGAAACTTTTGTGAATCAAACGAAGCAAAGAACGCTTCTCATTGCTTCACCTCATTTTACCGCATGCCAGATCATGTCATTCCGCTTTTCTGTCTAGCTGCAGGGTTCAGGTAATCGGTGGCTTCACTTTGCCAAACGAAGCCAAAAGCGCTTCTAATTGTCAAAGCTCCATCCCCCTCATACCTAACCGAACCCTTCCGCTTTTCTTCTTTAAAATACGACGGTTTTGTTTCCGTAGACGATGACTTGGTCGTTTGTGTGCCATTCTACGGCTCTGGCTAACGCGATTCTTTCTACATTTCTTCCTGCTACACGGAGTTCCTGAGTTGAGTAGCGGTGGTTAACACGAAGAACATCTTGTTCGATGATCGGACCTTCGTCTAAATCATCTGTTACATAGTGAGCTGTTGCTCCAATTAATTTAACCCCGCGTTCGAATGCTTTCGCGTATGGATTAGCTCCGATAAAGGCAGGTAAGAATGAATGGTGGATATTAATGATTCGATAAGGAAATGATTCTACGAATGTTGGTGAAAGGATTTGCATATAGCGTGCTAATACAATGAAATCCACATCATGCTGTTTCAGTAAATTAATCGCTTCTTGCTCAGCTTCTTCTTTTGTATCACGAGTTACAGGTACATGATAAAAAGGAATTCCATAGCTTTCCACGACTTGTTTATTAGTAGGGTGGTTACTTATTATTAATGGAATATCCACTTGTAATTCACCTGAACGCCATCTCCATAAAAGTTCTAATAAGCAGTGATCCTCTTTGGAAACTAAAATAGCCATGCGTTTTTTTCTCGCCGCAAGCTCCATTTTCCACTCAAAGTCCAATTTATCGGCTAATGTATGAAATTCTTTTTTAAACCGAAGGAAATCAGGGCTTGAATTTCCTAGGTCAAATTCAATTCTCATGAAAAACATACCGCCTTCAGGGTCTGTTGAAAATTGATCAGATTGAACAATATTCGCATCATATTGATGAAGGAATGTTGACACTGCTGATACAATGCCAGGTTTATCCTGACATGAAATAAGTAAACGTGCTCTGTTTGGATGTTGACTCATTGACTAAAATCCTCCGTTCGGCTCTTCGATTATAACGATTTTCGTTAGCTCTTTTAGACAAGCTTAGTTTATACCAAATAGCCATGCTTATCTATATGATATCCCAATTAAGTTAAGCTATAATGACAATCGTCGGCTGCATTCCTTTTAGGTACTTTCAATATTGAAGCAAATCCACAATACTTCTGTCAATCGTCTTTTTACATTCTCCCTAAATGTAATCGATATCATGAGATTTCTGTAAGTTTTTCTTCTTTATTAAAGTTATGACGGGAGAGAACCAGGAAGATAAAGAGTGAAGGTGATTGACTGTAAACGAGCTTTTTTGATACTATTGAAATCAATTCTTAAAGAATACTATAATGTATTAGCGTAGCAGAGTTGCTTACTAAAACTCTGCTTATTTTGTGTAAAGTAGCTAATACAGCATGTAACACTGCGTTTGGATTGTTATTTTAATTATTATTTAATGAAATTGATTGAATTTTTGATAGGTAAATACGACAAAATACGCTATACTAAGAAGATAATGCAGTAAGGTGAAAAGAAAGTTAATGGAAATTGAGGGTGAATTGGTTGGAAATGTTTTTAGGAGATGGCTGGAAGGTGGAACCAGCTGGTGGAGCGACAGGTGAAGCATATATAGCCCAGCAAGGTGACCAGAAAGTATTTCTGAAACGCAATTCATCACCATTTCTTGCTGTTCTTTCTGCTGAAGGAATTGTTCCGAAGCTGCTATGGACTAAACGCTTAGAAAACGGTGATGTTGTAACGGCACAGCGTTGGGTAAAAGGCCGTGAGTTAAAAGCTTATGAAATGAAAGAACGAAAAGTTGCGGAGCTTTTAGCTAAAATTCACGGGTCGAGCGAGCTGCTTGATATGTTTAAGCGAATAGGAAATGAACCTTTATCGCCAGAAGTCATTGTAGATAACCTGCGTGTTCAGCTGCAATTAAATCAAGTAGAAGACGATATTATTGAAACAGGGATGGCTTTTTTAGCATCTCAATTAAATGATGTCTCGTATGATCATTATGTGGTATGTCATTGTGATATTAACCATAACAACTGGATTCAAGATGAGGGAGAGCAGCTATATTTAATTGATTGGGACGGTGCAACTGTTGCTGACCCGGCTCTTGATCTAGGATTATTACTCTACTCCTATATCCCGCCTGAAGAATGGGAAGACTGGATTAAAGAGTATGGATTGTTGCTCGGAGAATCATTGCGTGAGAGGATGCATTGGTATGTGGTTTCTCAAACGATCTCAGTTATTCTTTGGCATTATGAGCGTAAACAATTTACTGAAGTAGATAAATTTAAAGAATACCTCCATTCCTTATTAGTTGAGGATTATAAAGAATAACGAATTTGCAAAATTATATAAAAAAAAGGCTGATCCACAGGGAGCAGCCTTTTTTGTGTGCAAATGCTGTCAAAGCGGGGAAATGAGGAAGGAGGAAATAACTATTTGTAGTTATTTCCTGGGGAATGTCCCGTATTGCTGTCGAACGTTATCTGATTCATACTAGTTAACCACTGTTCGACATTCTCTTGTAAAAAAGGTTCATGATTAAGTTGATGCTGCTCGGTAATTTCACCAATGATTTGCTTAACCGATTGATCTACAGAAGGGTCATTGTTTAAGGATTGAAGCAAGCGTGCAATCTGTGAAGCTTCGTCGTCAGTCATATAATGCTCGTCTGCTTGGTTCTTTAAAATATCACAAAGCAAGCCAATTTTATGTTGATTTGAAATGGGCATACAATCACTCTCCATTTTTTTCTAACGGCTGTGATCCAGCTGTCATTTTGCAGCCTTCACGTATAGAGTGTGCATCTGCTCATGTATGTATTCAGAACAGAAATCCCAGAAACATAAAAAATGCCAAAATAGAAGTGCTCATATACATTGCTGACTATAAAGGTTATAATACATGATTGAGTTGAAGAAATGGAGGAGTGATTACGGTGCGTTTACGTCACAAGCCGTGGGCAAGAGAAGAGATGGACAAATATCCATCCATTGTTATTCAGAACCCGCACGAAAATAAAAATAAATGGCATGAATGGTTTGGCAACGACAAGCCGCTATATGTGGAAGTAGGAACAGGAAAAGGTCAATTCTTAACAGGGATGGGTGAGTTGCACCCTGATGTTAATTTCATTGGGGTGGAGAAGTATGACAGTGTCTTAATTTCTGCGATGGAAAAAGTTCGCGATACTGAGCAGGAAAATGTTGTATTTTTAAATGAAGATGTAGAGAATTTATTGGATTTCTTTGGTGAAGGCGAGATTGATCGTTTATTTATAAACTTTACAGATCCATGGCCTAAAAATAAGCATGCCAAGCGTCGTCTTACACATGGAAATTTCCTAACTCTATATAAGAAAGTGTTAAAAGAAGATGGAGAGATTCACTTTAAAACCGATAATCAAGGGTTATTTGAATATTCCCTTCATAGTATGTCCACTTTTGGAATGGCTTTTAATCAAGTTAGCTTAGATCTCCATAAAAGTTCAATGGAAGGAAATGTGATGACTGAATACGAGGAAAAATTCTCGCAAAAAGGAATGCGCATTTATCGTCTAGAAGCACATTTTAATAACAAATAAAACTCTTCGTAAGAAGGGTTTTTATTTTTGTTCCATTTTATCTTCTTAATGATTCAACCAATAAAACAATAAGAAAGCGTTTTATTGTTTTGAATTATGATAAAATAAAGAAGAATAAATCATTAAGAGTGGAGGGTATTTTGATGGAAAAGATAACAAGAGATGGATTGTCACTGACTTGGTTAAACGGGGGAGTAACTCATATGGATGGCGGTGCGATGTTTGGTGTTGTACCTAAACCATTATGGAGCCGTAAATACCCGCATAACGAAAATAATCAGATTGAACTTCGAACGGATCCGATTTTAATACAAAAGGATGGGAAAAACATTCTGATGGAATCAGGAATTGGAAATGGTCGTTTTTCAGATAAGCAAAAGCGTAATTATGGAATTAAAGAAGAATCCTCTATTGAAGGTAATTTAAAAGATTTAGGTTTGACAACAGCTGATATTGATATTGTTCTTATGACGCATATGCACTTTGATCATGCATCAGGACTTGCGAAGGAAGATGATGGTCAATGGGTGCCTACTTTTGAGAACGCTGTCATTTATACTTCAGATACAGAGTGGAATGAAATGAAGAATCCAAATGTTCGCTCTCAAAATACATATTGGGAACAAAATTGGAAACCGATTGAACAGCAGGTAAAGACGTTCAAGGAAGAAATTGAGCCAATCCCGGGAGTGAAATTAGTCCATACAGGCGGTCATAGTGATGGACATTGTATCTTGGTGTTAGAACATGGTGGGGAGACATTTATTCACTTAGCCGATATTATGCCGACTCATGCTCATGCCAATCCTCTTTGGGTGCTTGCGTATGATGATTTTCCAATGGATTCTATTTTCAATAAACAGAAATGGCAAACGTACGGTAAAGAAAAAGACGCGTGGTATCTGTTCTACCATGATTATAAATATCGAGCGGTAAAGTGGAATGAAAACGGAGAATTAGTCGAGTCAATTGAACGTGAGCAATACGTTTATTCAAGCTAATAAATAGAGGCTGGGACAAACCAAGTGTTTATATAATGAGCGAACAATACGCAAACGCGTAGTAGATTTAAGGAGCGGTGTATACGCACTGGTATTCTCATTCGTTACACACCTGGTCCCAGCCTCGCTCTTTAATTTATGCTGCTTTTAACTCAAGTAGTGTACCAGTCTTAGTGTCAGCTAGAAATTCGAATTGTACTGTACCTGATTCAGTTGTCGTAGAGATTCCTCCACGATATACTTCCATACGTACATTTTCTCTTTCTACTGTTTCAGGAATCATATGAATCCATGATCCTGATATGGCATGAGTAGACGAAACGGTTTTCTTTACTTCTTTTAATGCTTTCTCAGGTGATATTTTTTCTGCTTCAAGGCTTGGGCGTAGGAAGTAACCTGCAACAACTCCAATACCTACTCCTAATGCAAAACGTTTTATACTCATCATGATCATCCTTTCACACTTACGTTAGATTTGTCAGGTGATATTTAGGAAGCATTAACTTTTCAAAACTACTAAGACTAGATATAGTATACAGAAACTTTCTGCCGTTTTCCAATTTAAATGGAATGAGTCATTGTTTATTCAATCTTTTTAAATGAGAGCTTTATTGGGGCAAAGTAGCAATTGCTAGAGGATTCAGATAAAATGAATATGTACATATATTTTTCGGGTATCGAAAGGAGCTTGTCATGAATCAAGATACGCTTACTATGTTTAAAACATTAACAGAATTACAAGGAGCCCCTGGATTTGAACACGACGTTCGTAAGTTTGTCCGAGGAGAGCTTGAGAAATACTCTGATGAAATCGTTCAAGATCGTCTAGGAAGTATTTTTGGTGTGAAGAAGGGAGCCGCGGAAGGCCCTGTGGTTATGGTAGCTGGTCATATGGATGAAGTTGGCTTTATGGTGACATCTATTAATGAAAAGGGGTTAATTCGCTTTCAAACATTAGGTGGCTGGTGGAGCCAAGTGCTGCTTGCTCAACGAGTTCAGATTATGACTGATGCCGGTCCGGTTATCGGAGTCATAGGCTCAACTCCGCCTCATCTTCTAGAAGAATCTCAACGTAAGAAGCCGATGGAAATTAAACATATGTATATTGACATTGGCGCAGATGATAAAGAAGACGCTAAGAAAATCGGCATTAAGCCTGGACAGCAAATTGTACCGGTTTGCCCGTTTACACCTATGGCAAATGATAAAAAAATCTTAGCAAAAGCATGGGATAATCGTTACGGGGTAGGGCTTTCCATTGAGCTTTTAAAAGAATTACAAAATGAAAAGCTTCCTAATACGCTTTATTCAGGAGCTACCGTTCAAGAAGAGGTTGGACTAAGAGGAGCTCAAACTTCTGCTCAAATGATAAAGCCTGATATTTTCTATGCGCTAGATGCGAGTCCAGCAAACGATGCTACAGGCGGAAAAGATGCCTTTGGTCACCTTGGAAAAGGAGCGCTTCTTCGTATTCTAGATCGTACGATGGTGACTCACCGCGGTATGCGCGAATTTATTTTAGATACCGCTGAGACACATAATATTCCATACCAATATTTCATTTCACAAGGTGGTACAGACGCAGGACGTGTGCATATGTCAGGGGACGGGGTACCTTCAGCGGTGATTGGTATTTGCTCTCGCTACATTCATACAGCAGCTTCCATTATTCATATTGATGATTACGCAGCGGCAAAAGAATTAATTGTAAAATTAGTGAAATCTACAGATCACAACACATTAGAACAAATAAGAAAAGGCGTCTAAGCGGTTACTGGTAGAAGAGATACATGGAGGTCAGCGGAAAAAATGAAGCTAGCAATAGGCACAAAAAATCCTGCCAAAGTGCATGCTGTAATGGATACACTTATTCGTGAGCCACTGGAGTTCATTAGTATTGATGCCCCGTCCGGTGTGTCAGCTCAACCTTTCTCTGAAGAAGAAACCTTGGAGGGTGCCATTAATCGAGCGAAATTTGCCTTAAGTGAAGCAGGCTCAAACATAGCTGTTGGACTTGAAGGAGGGGTTTGTGAAACCCCTAATGGGATCATGCTATGTAATTGGGGAGCATTAACGGATCATTTTGGGGGAGTTTGGATCGCCAGTGGGGCCAAAATTCCATTGCCTTCTAATGTTGAGCGAAAATTAAAAGAAGGTTATGAGCTTGGTGTGATTATGAGTGAGCTCATGCAAGATCCTCATATCCGCCACAAAGAAGGTGCAGTTGGAGTCTTTACTTCCGGTATGCTGACTCGTAAGGAAATGTTTAGCCACATTGTACGGCTGCTTTACGGTCAATATCAATTTGACAGACCTTCATACAGCCATTAATAGAAAAAAGCATTAGTGTCCTTGAGAAATGGACCTAATGCTTTTTTATGCTTTCAATAGATTTCATTCATTTATTCTTCTTCAAACACATAAGAGAGAGCTTGGATCGCTTGTTCAGGAGTCTCAACGACAACTTGTGCTTTATTTGCTAATTCTTTAAGCGGATGATGCAGCTTTTCTGGTCGAATGAGGATTAATGGTTTTTGCAAGGCAATGGCTGTAGCAGCATCCATAGCACTGTTCCATTGTTTGTATGTTTCTCCGAATAAGGCGATGACGACATCGGCTTTTTGAAGGAGGATTTGAGTACGTAAATTGTTAATACTAGATGCTGCTTCATCTTTTAAAATGCTAGTAGGCATTTTGCCTAAGATCTCTTCACCAATATCATCAGAGCGGTCATGATTTTCCATCGGCCCTGTAAAAAGAAGAGGTAAATGTCGATTTTTTGCAGCCTCTTTTAGGTCTTGTCTCCATGCACTATGAATTTCTCCAGCTAAATAAACGTTTAATTCCACGATGATCTCTCCTTTACTATTTTTTCCCTTTCTATTATAAAGGAAGAACTCTTTGGAGACGAATAATAGGACAAGGTTCACGTTTGATGTGTCTTGTCACATGTAAAGGTTGCAGGTATGATAGTAAAGAAATGATATAAACGTTATAAGAGAGTAGGAGAAGGCATGCAGAATTTCTTACAAAGAAAAGGCATCGAATTACATTGGAAGACCTATGTCATTACAGGGTTAAATCATATGGCCTTAGGGCTGTTCGCTTCTTTAATTATAGGTTTGATTATTCGTACTGTTGGTGAGCAAACTGGATTAGAATTTTTAATTGAAATTGGAGCGCTTGCTATGAGTCTTACCGGCCCTGCCATTGGCGCAGCCGTAGCTTATGGGTTAGGGGCGCCCAGGCTTGTATTATTTGCTGCTCTAATCAGCGGTGCGGCTGGTTTCCAGCTAGGAGGACCAGCTGGCAGTTTTGTCGCTGCAGTGATTGCAACGGAACTAGGAAAAATGGTTTCAGGGGAGACAAAAATAGATATTATTATAACACCGTTAGTAACGATTATTTCTGGCTTTACAGTAGCAAGTTTGATAGGTCCTGGGATCGATGCAGGGATGACACAGCTTGGTAGTTTAATTATGTGGGCAACTGAACAACAGCCGATTTTAATGGGAATTATTATTGCCACCTTGATGGGGCTGGCGCTCACAGCACCTATTTCTAGTGCAGCGCTCGCAATTATGCTTGGGTTAGAAGGAATTGCAGCAGGTGCCGCAACAGTAGGGTGTGCAGCTCAAATGGTCGGCTTTGCTGTTAGCAGCTACAGAGAAAATCGCTGGTCTGGATTAATTGCTTTGGGTCTAGGAACCTCGATGCTCCAAATAGCCAATATCGTTAGACATCCTCTCATTCTTATTCCTCCAACGGTAGCAGGGGCCATCTTAGCACCGTTCGCTACTACGATGTTTGGGCTAACGAATAATCCAGCTGGAGCTGGAATGGGAACAAGCGGATTGGTGGGGCCGATTATGACATTTACCGATATGGGATTCAGCTATCAAACGGCTTTGTCTGTTGGGCTTTTATATTTCATTTTACCTGCTTTGATTAGTTTGGGGATTTCAGAATGGATGCGAAAGGCAGGATATATTAAAATGGGAGAGATGAAGATAGAACAATCATAAAGGGGAATGAGACGTATGGAAAAATTAACAAGTGTAGAACAATTTAAGAAGCTGGCTGAAAACGAAACGGTCGTTTTTATGTTTTCAGCAGACTGGTGTCCTGACTGCCGGGTGATCGAACCTATTTTACCTAGAATTGAAGCGGACTTCCCTTCGTTTTCTTTTTACTATGTAGACCGTGATGAGTTTATTGATCTATGTCAAGAACACATGGTGATGGGCATTCCAAGTTTCTTAGCCTTTTCAAATGGAAAAGAAGTGGATCGTTTTGTAAGCAAAGATCGTAAAACAGAAGAAGAAATTATTGAGTTTTTAACTAGAGCAGAAGCTAACAGCTATTAATCGGCAGGGAGTATCCGCATCATGTGATGTGGATACTCCTTTTTTATATAGATCTCGTATTTCAATGATTGGATAGCCATTCTAAGAAATGGTACACTGTAAGGTATGAAGGAGAGTGTATGCAATGGAACTTCGTGAATTTAGAAAAATGGTAGAAGAAAAATTAAAACGTGATGATCGCAGCATCACATACAATCATAAAGAGTCAACCTTACGTATTACAAATAGTAAGACGAATAAAGGAGTAACCCTTTCTTTAAAGCCTTTATTAGCAAAATGGGAAAGAGAAGAGTATGATTCTATTGATGAGGTGATCCGCTATATTGAAGTGGGCCTTGCAACGATGGATAAACGACCTTCTCTGAAAGGGAATGAAAATAAAATATTCCCTGTTATTAGGTCAACTTCTTTCCATGATGAGACTAAAGACGGCTTACCGTTGCTATTTGAGGAACATACAGCAGAGACTCGTGTCTATTATGCTATAGATCTAGGGGAAGCCTATACATTGATTGATGAAGAGATGGTACGTGAGTCAGGTCTTACCGCTGAAAAAATAAGAGAAATGTCACGTTTCAATCTTCGTTCACTGCCACAGTCGATGAAAGAAGATGTGGTTGCAGGAAATACCTTCTATTTCTTACGTGCAAAGGATGGGTACGATGCAAGCCGAGTTCTTGATCCATCACTACTAGAGAAAATGGCGAAAAAAGTGACAGGTCAATTGGCCGTTGCAATTCCTCACCAAGATGTTTTAATTATGGCAGACATTCAAAATGACAGCGGGTATGATGTACTCGCGCAGATCGCTCTTCAGTTTTTTGGAGAAGGAAGAGTGCCGGTAACCGCGCTGCCTTTCATGTATGAGGACGGAGAACTAGAACCTACTTTCATTTTAGCTCAGAAAAAACCAAAGCAGCCACAATCACCAAAAGAATGATTATGGTACAATAAGGTAGTAATATGATAAAAGCTGATGAAGCCATATGAAACCGGATCTGCCTTTTTTTGTGATCGGCTGATTCGAATAAACAGAACCACTAGAGCTAACTAGTGGTTTTTTCTACTCATATATGAAAGGCTATTCTAAAACGTATGATAGTCAGTTAAATAGTCATTAAAATGGTGAAACAGAAAGAGAGTGAGTGAGGAGTATGGATACATTAAAGCAATGGATTAAAAAGATCCAAGGGGCTTTATCTGGCGGGGAAGAAACGGATAATACTTCTATTAAAAGCCACAAACAAACAACAGGAGATCATCCATCCCAAGCAACCCAAAACAGTAAGAGGTCTTTTGGCTACATAGAAAGCGGGCAACGCGAAAGTGAACCACGGATGGTCTACCAATATCCTAAGCCTGGTAAATTTCGTTTTCCTCTTATAGAAGATGAGAATCAAGAGCGAGAACGTCCAGAGCGAGAACGTCCAGTTAGTAAAACTGAACACAGTCCAAGAAAGACATTTAGACAGGCAGAACAAGAACAGCCTGAAAATAAACGTACCAGAAGAACAGAACGAGTAAGCCAAGAGAGACATCAGCCGCCACAAATAAAAGTAGATAAGAAAATTGAAGAAAAAGCAATGGAGCGAACCCAAGGAAATTCTCAGGGGAATACTCAAGGTTATACTCCTAGTTTTCCTCAATCAAAGAAGGAGTTCAAACCCACTTCTATACCATCTCCGGTGTATGGGTTTAAAGAAAGAAAGAAAAACATGCTTGAAGATGAATCTTTATTATCTTCTCTTCCTGGGTACGGGAAGGTCATTGAGCCAAAACGTCCAAGTGTAACGATGGAAAAACAGCTCGAAGTATTTCTAAAAGCTGAGAACCTGAGGAATAGTCAAGTTGCAGCAACTGTACTAGATCAAATTGCAGAAAAGTCCTCTGAATCAACAACACAAGATGATTCTGCTGCTGAAGAGTCAACTATACTTGATTCTATACCTGAAAAAGTCGATGTCCACGTAAGAAACGACCTTCTTTCTATAGAGGATGACGATGCTGAAACAGTAAATGAAGCAATAACCCAAACAGTAAATGAACCTGTAGATGAACAAATACCTGAACAAATACCTGAACATAATCTTCAATCAGATCCATCTGATGTTCAAAAAACAGCCACTGATTTCAAAGAGGACTTACCACACCTTGAAGAGAAACCAGTAGGGAGCCCGTTTCAGGAAACTGTTGAACCAGCATCTGTTATTGAAACGATAGGGGAAGATAAGGATGACGAGGCAGAGGCATTTAAAACGGAAACCGCGGACGAAGTAATTTCGTCATCCCAAGTCACAGAGCCAGTAGAACAAAATGAAGAAAGTTACGAAAATGCACCTAACCAGATCGAAAACATCCAAACTGGAGAAAGTATTCAGAACAGCCTAGATGAAGAAGTTGTCGTAGAAAAGAAGACAGAGGTTAAGAGCGATCAAGCAGCTGCTCAGAGTAAACCAAAAGAGAGCATTCCGTTTAATGTGATGATGCTTCCTCAGGATAAAATGCCTCAAAAAGTCCAGCCGCAGCAAGTTACAGTGCAAAGTGAATATAATCATCCGAGTATCCAGCTGTTAAAATACCCGCAGCATCAAGAGGAGCAGGATAGTGAATGGTTACAAGAACAAGCTGAAATTCTTGAAGAAACTCTACTAAGCTTCAACGTAGATGCAAAGGTTGTTAATGTCACAAAAGGACCTTCTGTAACAAGGTATGAAATTCAACCTGCGCGTGGAGTCAAAGTAAATAAAGTGACAAGTTTAACAGATGATATGAAGCTAGCTTTAGCAGCAAAAGATATTCGAATTGAAGCTCCTATTCCGGGGAAGAACACGATTGGAATTGAAGTGCCTAATAAAGTATCGAAACCAGTCTTCTTAAGAGAAATTTTACGCCGGGATGTCTTTATCAAGCCGGAGTCACCTCTTACAGTCGCGCTTGGATTGGATATCTCAGGGCAGCCAATTGTGACAGACCTTCGTAAAATGCCTCATGGACTTGTTGCTGGGGCTACAGGTTCAGGAAAAAGTGTCTGTATTAACTCTGTT
Source organism: Alkalihalophilus marmarensis DSM 21297 (assembly GCF_000474275.2). GTDB lineage: Bacteria > Bacillota > Bacilli > Bacillales > Bacillaceae_D > Alkalihalophilus > Alkalihalophilus marmarensis. The sequence continues at coordinate 35,486 of NZ_ATAE01000037.1, read as the reverse complement.
TTAATCAGCTTGCTTTATAAAGCGAATCCAGATGAGGTGAAATTATTATTAATTGATCCCAAAATGGTTGAACTAGCTCCGTATAATAAATTACCTCATCTTGTCACGCCAGTGATCACGGATGCAAAGCAAGCGACAGCTGCTTTAAAATGGGTAGTAGGGGAAATGGAAAGACGTTATGAGTTGTTCAGCCAGCAAGGAGTTAGAGACGTCACTCGTTATAATGAACTTTATTCGGAGTCAAAAGACAAGCCAGCTCTTCCTTATATGATCGTGGTTATTGATGAGCTTGCCGATTTAATGATGGTTTCACCACAAGATGTAGAAGATTCCATTTGCCGAATTGCTCAAAAAGCAAGAGCTTGTGGGATTCACTTATTATTAGCTACACAACGTCCGTCAGTAGATGTTATTACGGGGCTGATAAAAGCAAATATTCCTACTCGTATTGCGTTCTCTGTCTCTTCACAAACAGATTCAAGAACGATTTTAGATATGAGCGGGGCTGAGCGTTTATTAGGAAGAGGAGATATGTTATTCCATGAAAACGGGGCTCCAAAGCCTGTACGGGTTCAAGGTACATTTGTCTCTGATGAAGAAATTGAAGATGTATTAGCCTTTGTGAAAAAACAAAGAGAGCCAGAATATCTTTTTGCGCCAGAACAGCTGAAAAAAATGCAAAGCAGCGCAGAACAAGATGATGACCTGCTAGAAGAAGCTTGTTATTTTGTGATTCAGCAAGGCGGAGCTTCTGCTTCAAGCTTACAACGTAGATTTAGAGTAGGGTATAATAGAGCGGCTAGATTAATAGATATGATGGAAGATATGGGTGTCATTAGTGAAGCAATGGGCAGCAAGCCAAGACATATTCTTGTTGACGAAATCGAGCTAGAAGAGAGGCTATACCCAAACAGGTAAGATAAATCCTTGCTTAACCTTGTATTCATCCTAAAGGTTATATATGATAAGTACGATAAGAGTTTCGATGCTAGTTAAATGCGGCAAGAACGAGATAAGCTAGAACGAGATAGCTAGATAGAGAGAGAAGATAACTATAGTTGGGTACAAGGAGTATAAGGGGCTATGAAAGAAATTGAATTGAAGATGCAAGGTGAAATTAAACGTTTAACAAATCAAACGTTTAAATTTGATGAACGCATTCATGAAGGCTGGTTTTCGGCGGTTTATTTTTTGAAAACGAGAGAGATAGTAGAGAAATATCATTCAGACAATATTGTAACGATGCAGTTTTTCCAAAAAGAACATGCTATTCTTTGCGGGACTGATGAGGTCATTGCATTAATTAAAACATTTGCTAAAAATGCAGATGAACTTGAAATCCACTCTTTAAAGGACGGAGATAAAATTAAGCCGTTTGAAACGGTCTTAACAATCAAAGGCCCTTATCAAAACTTCGGTTATTTAGAAGGTATAATTGATGGGATTTTTGCTAGAAGAACATCTGTAGCAACTAATGTATATAATGTCGTAAAAGCAGCGAGAAAATCAGGTGTTCAAAAGCCAGTCATTTTTATGGGAGATCGAGACGATCATTTTACCCAGCAGTCCGGTGACGGCTATGCAGCTTATATCGGCGGATCAAAAGCTCAGGCGACTCATGCGATGAATGAGTGGTGGGGTAAGCAAGGAATGGGGACTATGCCTCACGCTCTTATTCAACTGTTCAGAGGCGATGTAGTTGAGGCGACTAAAGCATATAAAGCAGAATTCCCAGAAGATGAATTAATGGCTTTAGTTGATTATAATAATGACGTGATAACGGATTCCCTAAAGGTAGCAAGGGAGTTTGGAGAAGAATTAAAGGGAGTCAGGGTTGATACATCTAGGACGATGGTCGACCAGTATTTCTGTAGAAACCCTGAGGTGATGGGAGCATTTGACCCGCGCGGAGCTAATCCAGTTCTATTATTTGCTCTTCGGGAAGCGTTAGATAAAGAAGGGTTTAACCACGTGAAAATTGTAGCCACCGGAGGATTTAATGCAGAACGCATTGAATCCTATGAAGAGCAAGGTGTACCTATTGATATTTACGGGGTTGGAGGAAGTTTGCTTAAGATACACATTGGTTTTACAGGAGACAATGTCTTGTTAAATGGGGAACATGAAGCGAAAGCCGGCAGGCGCTATCGCGACAATCCTAGATTAGAACTTGTCGATTAACGGTTAGGTGACCCGCTAATTGAGTGGGTCACCTTTTTTTGGGAATAAATCATGGTTTTAACAATTGGTAATGATTTAAGTACTCGTCAAAAATGAGGAATTCGTGCTGCGGAACAAGTCGAATTGGTGATTGCTCGTATTTCTGCTATAATCATAACGTGAATCGTAAAAGGTGAAATGGATTTACATAAACCCAACACTTACACATGACTTGGACGCGGTTTGAAACCATGAGGAATTTGGAGGTCCAACTATGACTAAATATCATTTTATTGGAATTAAAGGATCGGGGATGAGTGCATTAGCACAAATTCTCCATGATATGAAGAAGAACGTGCAAGGATCTGACGTTGCGAAACAATTTTTTACTCAGCGCCCGTTAGAACAAAAAGGCATCTCTTTATTAGAATTTAACAGAGATAATATTGAAGAAGATCAGCATGTTATCGTTTCAGCAGCTTACGGGGAAGACCATGAGGAGGTTGCTCGTGCTAAGGAAATTGGTATTCCTGTTGATCAGTATCCACACTTTTTGGGTGACTTTATTCAACAGTTTACGAGCGTGGCTGTTACTGGATGCCACGGCAAAACATCAACAACAGGGCTGCTATCTCATGTGTTAGGTTCAGCCTTCCCAACATCGTACCTTATTGGGGATGGAACAGGTAAAGGGGAGGAAGACTCAAAGTATTTCGTATTTGAAGCCTGTGAGTACCGCAGACACTTCCTTAACTACAAACCTGATTACTGTATCATGACGAATATTGATTTTGATCACCCTGATTATTTTAAAGACGTTGATGATGTGTTTGAAGCATTCAGTGAAATGGCAATGCAAGTTAAAAAAGCAATCGTAGCCTGTGGTGATGATCAATATTTACAAGGTATTCATGCGAATGTACCTGTTGTATTTTATGGATTTAGCGAGCAGAATGATTTCCAAGCAAGAAGTGTAGAAGTGACGGACAAAGGAACGAAATTTGATGTGTATGTTCGTAATAATTTATACGGAACATTTACTATTCCTGGCTATGGGAATCACAACGTGTTAAATGCTCTTGCAGTTATTGCATTATGCCATTATGAGAATGTACCTGCAGAAGTTCTTGAAGAACATCTAAAAACGTTCCAAGGGGTAAAGAGACGTTTTACGGAAAAGAAAGTCGGCAGCCAGATTTTGATTGATGATTACGCACATCATCCAACTGAAATTGCAGCAACAGTTGATTCTGCCAAAAAGAAATATCAGGACCATGAAGTAGTAGCTATTTTCCAGCCGCATACGTTTACACGTACTAAAACATTTCTGAATGAATTTGCTGAGGCATTGAAGCTGGCAGATCATGTATACCTGTGCGACATCTTTGGATCAGCTCGTGAACAAGCAGGATCGTTAACGATTCAAGATCTTCAGGAGCTCATTCCACAATCTCAATTAATCACTGAAGAAGACGTTGAAAGGTTAAAGGAACATGAAAACAGCACCTTGTTATTTATGGGGGCAGGAGACATTCAAAAATTCCAAAAAGCCTATGAAAATACGTTAAACTAAAAGGAACCCCCTGCATTTGCAGGGGGTTTTCTTGATTAATGTAACATATCCTCAGCTGTTAAAACGGCCTCAATACCGAGACGAGCTTCTTTTATAACCGAATCTCTCCATTCTGGGTCATCCGGATAAAACATTTCCTTAAATTCATTCATGATCCAATCGATATCTTCTTGTTTATTTGCCCCTTCAAAATATAAATGATTTTCTAATATAATTGTCTGAAATTCACGAAATTCAGCTTTTTTTCCTGTTCCAAACGTTCCAAATTCAAATAATGCCGAGAAAAGTTTCGTATCTGGATATTCTTCTTTTCTCACTTTATGAAAATGGTGAGTGGAATCTCCTTTTACTTTATCAGCAGAGAACGGAAGAATATTTTTCAGCTGATAGGTTTCTTTTAGTTGTGCTTCACTGCGCCCATCAAGGTCTGATATAACCATAGTGATTTCATTAGCAGGGCCGAGTGCAGTATGCCAATCCATATGAACGACTCGTGCGAATGTCGATAAGAGCTTTTTTTGAATTTCTTTTAAATAAGCTGTATTGGGTTCTTCTTGTTTACCGCCGTAATAGACTCCTCGTTCAAATTCAAACTGACCCATTCCTTTCGCTTTTTTAATGCCGCTGTAACCGGTAGTGACTAGAGCTTTACTTAATTGTGTGTACAGCTTTCGCTTTTCTTGTGTGAGATCTGCTATTTTTCCATTTGGTAGGAACATATCACTTTCTTTTGAATAGTGATCATTGATGTCTTTTGGTACAGAATCTGGATCATAGAGATAATTGCGATTAAGATCCACATTGTTTTCAGTAACTCTTCGGTAATTTCTCATCCCCCATGGATTTAGTGCATGAATAAGACATATGCCTGTTGTATGAGGGTCTATCCGATCAAGGTATTCATTGATAAATACATGAGTACAAGCAGCACCAGCAAAGCCTTCGATTCCATGTTCACCGATTGTAAAAAAGAGAACTTGTTTATTTTCATTTAAGGCTTCTGCATAAATCATATCAATTGTATTATCAGCTTCATGACCAATTGGCTTAGTCGAAATCACAGCATTAGGCCACTTTTTCTTGATGGCATCTAAATGTCCTCGGAATACCTCTCGAGATTGTTCATAAGTAGTTTTGAAATAATCTTGTTTGTCTATTGTCATTTGAATCGCACCCTTCATCTTTTTGTAGGGATGATTCCACGAACAAAATTTATTAAACATTGTATGTTTAGCTGTAACCATAAAAAGGAAGGAGTATAGCAATTTACATTTAGAAAGGTGTGGATTGGTAATGAAGGCTGTAACATTTCAAGGTAAAGACAAAATTGAAGTAAAGGAGATGGAAGCTCCAAGTATACAAACTGATGATGATATGGTGATAAGAATTACAGCATCAGGTATTTGTGGCTCTGATCTTCATCTTTATAAAACGGGGATTCCATTAGAAGAGGATTATATTATTGGACATGAGCCGATGGGAATTGTAGAAGAAGTAGGGTTAAATGTCAAAAACTTAAAAAAAGGTGACAGGGTCGTCGTTCCATTTAATATCGGGTGCGGCACTTGCTTTTTCTGTCAAAACCAAATGGAAAGTCAATGTGATGAGTCCAATCCCCATAGTGATTCTGGCGGGTTATTCGGATTTTCTAAGATGTTTGGAAACTACCCAGGCGGTCAAGCAGAATACTTAAGAGTTCCCTTTGCAGACTTTACTTCTTTTAAAGTCCCTGAAGACAGTGAATTAGATGATGAAAGTGTTCTCTTTTTATCTGACGTTATTCCGACTGCGTGGTGGAGTGTTGAGCCTGTTAAAGAAGGCGACACAGTTATTATTCTCGGCAGCGGGCCGATTGGGTTAATGGCTCAGAAATTAGCTTGGTTAAAAGGAGCGAAAAGAGTAATTGCAGTCGATCAAGTGGATCATCGCCTTGCTCATGCTAAGCGGACAAACAAAGTAGAGACCTTTAATTTTCGTGAAAATCCCGAAATAGGTGATTTATTAAATGAAGAAACAAATGGTGGTGCTGATATTGTCATTGATTGTGTTGGGATGGATGGCACTGTACCTCCTGGTGAAACATTCGGCTCAGAGGGTGATAATCAATTTGGAATGATCAGCCCTATTATTACTGCATCAAAAGCCGTTAGAAAGTTCGGACTGGTTCAGTTAACCGGTGTGTATGGAACAGAGGCGAATAACTTTCCACTCGGTGATTTCTTCTCAAGAAATGTATCTCTTAAAATGGGACAAGCACCCGTTATTCATATGATGCCAAAGCTTTATGAAATGGTGAAGCAGAAGAAGTTTGATCCTACAGACATTATTACGCATCGTATGAGTTTACAAGATGCACCGAAAGCTTACGACATTTTTGACAAAAAAGCAGATGGTAACATTAAGGTAGTACTTAAACCATAAAAAAGAAGCTGCAGTGAGAAAAGCTGCAGCTTCATCATTTATTTTAAGTTTTCTGGGTTTAGTGCTTCTAGCTCAGGGATTACAAAGCGTCCATCTTTACGAATAAGCATCTCATCAAAATAGATTTCTCCGCCGCCATATTCAGGTCGCTGAATATTGACAATGTCCCAATGAATAGAAGATTGGTTGCTGTTTGAAGCCTCTTCATAGCATTGACCTGGAGTGAAGTGGAAGCTTCCATCGATCTTTTCATCAAAAAGAATATCTTTCATTGGATGCTGAATATATGGGTTAACGCCTATAGCAAACTCACCAATATATCTAGCACCTTCATCTGTATCTAAAATTCGATTAATACGGTCTGTATCATTTGCTTCTGCTTTTACAATTTTACCATTTTCAAACGTGAATTTAATCGATTCAAAAGTAAAACCTTGGTACGGTGATGGAGTATTATAACTAAGCGTACCATTCACGGAATCTCGAATGGGTGCAGTGTATACTTCACCATCAGGAATATTCATATGCCCTGCACATTTAATAGACGGGACCCCTTTAACAGAGAAAGTTAAGTCGGTACCAGGCCCTTTAATATGTACTTGGTCTGTTTTATCAAATAAAGCAACCAGAGAATCCATCGCCTTATCCATTTTGCTGTAATCTAAGTTGCATACGTTAAAATAAAAGTCTTCAAACGCTTCTGTACTCGTATTAGCTAATTGAGCCATAGAGGAGCTTGGGTAACGAAGCACTACCCAGCGAGTTTTTGGAACGCGGATCTCACGGTGAACTTTTGTCCCGACTGTTTTTCCGTGAAGAGCCATCTTATCACTTGGAACATCAGAAAGTTCAGATATATTATCGCCTGCGCGCAGTCCGATATAAGCATCCATTTCACTCATCACTTGTGCTTCAAATGAAGCCATCATTTCAAGTTGTTCTTCACATGCTCCAAGAAGAAGCGAACGATCCACTTGGTGATCTTTTAAAAGGACAAATGGCAATGCGCCAACTTTATATGCTTCATTAACAAGGGCTGTAACTAGTTCTTTTTGCAGGCCGAAATTCTCAATTAGAACCTTTTCGCCTTTTTGCAGATTCACTGAGTACTGAATTAAGTTTTTAGCTAACGTAGTAATTCGGGGATCTCTCATTGTTTTGCCTCCTTTATATACCTTATTATTGTATACGATAACAAGAAAACTTAATAGTAAGACAAGAATTAAAGGAGGAATTTCTAATATTTTATCGAATTAATATGTTATACCTTGTTTTATTTGGCGAGAATTAGGGTAACAGAAGGTATAAGGAGGTGGAAGCAAACATATGGAAAGTTTACTTTATATCAGTGCAATCATCGTAGCTATTGCTTTTGCCGTATTAGTTGGCTATATCGTTGTAACGCTTAAGTCTGCTAATCGAACACTCGATCACGTTGCAAATACAATGGCAGGACTTGAAAAGCAAGTGAATGGTATTACGAATGAAACTGAACTTCTTCTAAACAAAACAAACCGGCTTGCAGATGATATTCAACATAAAACGGAATCGTTGAATACAGTCTTTGCCTCAGTGAAGGAGTTAGGAGATTCTGTTCAACAGGTTAATCGTTCAATTCGCCATGTTTCCACAACAGTTTCAGAACAATCAGTTAAGCAGTCTGAACAGATTGCCAAAGCTGTTCAATGGGGAAATGTTGCAATTGACTTTTATACGAAATTTAAAGCTCGCAAAGCAAGTCAAGAACAATCATCTACACTACATAAGGAGGAGATTTAAGTGGGAGACATGAACACAAAAGATTTTCTAATTGGATCACTTGTAGGGGGAATTGTTGGAGCATCCACAGCGTTATTATTAGCACCTAAGTCTGGTAAGGAATTACGCGGTGAGTTAAACGAACAAGCTACTATTGCTCGTGAGAAGACAAACCAATTCACCAATAATGCGTATGAAAAAGGAAACGAATGGGCTAATTATGCTAAAGAAAAATCAAACAACATTGCAAAAGTTGTTTCAGAGCAATCAGCTCAAGTGTCTGAAAAGGTTAAAGAAGTGACAAACAGCGTGCGCGGTGAAGCTGATGAGGTGAAACAATCAGCAGAAGAGCTGGCGCAAGATCTTTCAGGTGACTTACAACAATCTGGAGAAGAGATTGCTGAAAGTGTAAAAAATGAAGTAGATGACATTCAAAATAAACTAGAAGAAGAAAAAGAAGCACAGCGTACTCTTTAATCTTCTATAATTGGTAAATTAGGAAAACGGTAATCACTGCGCATAGTGATTACCGTTTTTTTATTTCGAACAAATTAGGATGATGTCCATTCTCCGCCGTTCACATGAAGCGTCTGTCCAGTTACAAATCTTGAATCATCTGAAGCTAAGTAGACGAAGGTTGGGGCTAATTCAAAAGGCTGGGCCATCCTCTCCATTGGATTGAATGCACCAAAAACTGCCACTTCATCAGCAGAGAAGCTTGAAGGGATTAAGGGGGTCCATGTTCTTCCTGGAGCCACAGCATTCACTCTTATTCCTTGCTCAATCAAATTATTAGCTAGAGCTCTGGTAAATCCTATATTCGCACCCTTAGTAGCCGTGTAATCGATCATTTGTTTTTCTCCTGCATAGGTTACTACAGAAGATGTATTAATGATTGAACTGCCAGCAGTCATGTAAGGAAGAGCTGCTCTAGTTGTATAAAAGTGTGAGTAAATATTGACCTTAAATGTATCGTCAAACTGCTCATCAGTTATATCAAGCAAACTAGGCTGCTGAAATTGTATACCTACATGATTACAAAGGATATCTAATTGCTTAAACTCCTCTATCGTACGTTCAACAATTTCCACACATTGCTTTTTGCTGCGAAGGTCGCCGGGCATTAATACACATCTCTGTCCTAATTCCTCCACTCTAGCTTTCGTTCTGTTGGCATCTTCATGTTCATCTAAGTAAGCAATCGCAATATCTGCCCCTTCTTTTGCAAACGCTATGGCACAAGCTGCGCCGATTCCGCTGTCTCCACCTGTTATCAGTGCTGTTTTACCAACTATTTTTTCACTACCCTTATAGTTAGGGTTTTCAATAATCGGCCTTGGCACCATAGCACTCTCATAGCCAGGCTGCCGTAGCTGTCTTTGTTCAGGTACATTTATGGGGATCTCTTCATACCGAGTAATTTTTCCGTAGTTAGGATAGAGCGGGTATGAGCTATCTCTTTTGGGCTGGTCTTTACTCATTCGAAGCCTCCTTATTTTTGTCTTCTGTGCTACTTTATGTAACCTGGGCATGTGTTGTGATGAATAGATGGAGGTGAATATATGTAACCTGGCTCAAAATAAAAGCAGGAGCATAGGGTAAGTATGAGAAAACAGAATAGGAGGAAAGAGGATGGAAAATTATATTTATAACCCTCAAGCAGAACTATTGTTAGAAGCAGACTCTGATGAGGCCGTAACAATGACTTATATAGATCAAACATGGGCTATGCCCAAAATAGGCCCGCGTCCACCTTATTATTGCAATCCAGTATATGAAGAAAATAATCCGACGATCTAAGCGTAATCAAAGGTAAAAAAAAGATCCAGGCTGCCTGGATCTTTTGCATGTTAATAAGATTTATAGTAAGATAGTGGACAATTATTTATAAAAGGTCCACTTTAGCGCTTAAAAGCGTTTAATTAATAAAGAAAAAATTCGTGACATTCAGTTAATTATGCTTTATAATGAATCCTAATTAAGAAAAAGAAGCCAAAGAGATGAGGAGTGGAGAGAAATGAGTAATGAACAATTAGATAAGTTGAGATCAGAATTAGACGAGGTGAATCTGAAGCTTCTTGAGTTAATTAATGAGCGTGCTAGAGTGGTTCAAGAGATTGGTAAAGTAAAAGGAAAACAAGGTGTTAATCGTTTTGATCCTGTACGTGAGCGCAGCATGCTAGATCATATTGCAGCAAATAATACAGGTCCATTTGAAACATCAACCTTACAGCATTTATTCAAGCAAATCTTCAAGGCAAGCCTTGAGCTTCAAGAAGATGATAATAGTAAAGCTTTACTAGTTTCTCGTAAGAAGCATCCAGAAAACACGGTTGTGGACTTGAGAGGCGAAAAAGTTGGAGATGGCACACAGCGTCTTATTATGGGACCATGTGCGGTAGAGAGTTATGAGCAAGTAGTTACTGTAGCTAAAGCAATGAAAGAAAGAGGCTTAAAATTATTACGAGGCGGAGCATTTAAACCAAGAACGTCTCCTTATGATTTCCAAGGTCTTGGACTTGAAGGCTTAAAGATTTTAAAACAAGTTGCAGACGAGTTAGATATGGCTGTAATTAGTGAAATTGTTAGTCCGCAAGATATCGAAACAGCTGTAGAATATGTAGATGTTATCCAAATCGGTGCACGTAACATGCAAAACTTCGAGTTACTGAAGGCCGCAGGTTCAGTTAATAAGCCAGTACTATTAAAAAGAGGACTTTCAGCAACGATTTCAGAGTTCATTCATGCTGCAGAATATGTTGTAGCTAAAGGAAATAGCCAGTTAATGTTATGTGAACGTGGAATTCGTACATACGAAAAAGCTACTCGTAACACATTAGACATCTCAGCTGTGCCAATTCTTAAGCAAGAGACACATCTTCCTGTTTTAGTTGATGTAACACACTCAACAGGCCGTCGTGATTTACTCTTACCTACAGCTAAGGCTGCGCTTGCAATTGGTGCAGATGCTGTCATGGCAGAAGTACATCCAGACCCAGCGGTTGCTCTTTCAGATTCAGCTCAACAAATGGATATTCCGCAATTCAATGAATTCATTGATGAATTACAAGCATCAGGTTTATATAAAGGGTAAACAATCCATTAAGCCGTTCCTTATTATAAATATAAGGGACGGCTTTTAAGTTGAGTCCAAAAGGTACATGCTATACATATAGGCGTACATACATGATGATAAGGCTGCTTTGGCAACGGATTCGAAAAAAACGTGAATTCTTACACAAAGATGTCAAATATTTTCCCTGAGTGTCGATATAAGTAGAGTAAAGACATTGCGGACCTCATCATAGTATCGTATGATAACAATACATTGATTACGTGAATAATTACGTTTACTTGATAGAGGAGGATTACAGTGAATACGACGATTTATGATGTAGCAAGAGAGGCAGGCGTATCAATGGCGACCGTTTCCCGTGTCGTCAATGGCAACCCAAATGTTAAGCCGGCAACTAGAAAGAAAGTCTTAGAAGCCATCGAGCGCCTTGGATACCGTCCAAACGCTGTTGCACGTGGGTTAGCTAGTAAGAAAACAACAACCGTTGGGGTAATTATCCCTGATATTTCAAGCATTTTCTTTGCTGAACTTGCACGTGGGATTGAAGATATTGCGACGATGTATAAGTACAATATTATTCTGTGTAACTCAGACCAAAACAAAGATAAGGAAATTCATCTGATTAATACGCTGTTAGAAAAACAAGTGGATGGTATTGTATTTATGGGTGGACAGATTACAGAGGAGCATGCAGAGCAATTTAAACGTTCTCCTGTACCAGTTGTATTAGCTGCCACGCTCGATACGAATAAAGAAATTCCATCAGTCAACATTGATTATAAACAAGCAGTGTATGATGCGATTACTCATTTAATTGAGCAGGGCCACACACAAATCGGCATGGTGTCCGGCACGTTAGATGATCCTGTTAACGGATATCAAAAGTTTGCAGGCTACCGCGCTGCTCTTGAAGATGCTAAGATAGCATTCAATGAAGACCTTATTGCAATTGGTGATTACACGTATGATTCAGGCATTGAAGCGATGGAATCGTTGCTAAATCTTGAGCAGAAGCCTACAGCAATCTTTGCTTCAACCGATGAAATGGCACTAGGTGTTATTCACGGGGCACAAGATAGAGGATACAATATCCCTCAGGATTTTGAAATTTTAGGTTTTGATAACACAAGACTTGCCACGATGGTTCGTCCTACTTTATCGACTGTTGTTCAACCGATGTATGATATTGGCGCTGTATCCATGAGATTGCTGACAAAATACATGAACAAAGAAGAAGTGAATGATCATATCGTCGTCCTTCCGCACCGCATTGAATTTAGAGATTCAACAAAGTCATAATCTATAGAAATAGAGAGATGACTGAGCAGGGAGAGACCAATGAAAAAATTTGATATCTTAACGCCAATAGGAGTATTTTTAGGAATAACGGTACTTCTATTGGCTGTATTCTCTAATTCAGGACCATCAGGCCTTATATTTTTTATCCAAATAGCTTCGATATTAATTGTACTTGGTGGACTTATAGCAGCACTTATTATTACTTTTTCTTTACCGGACTTAAAAATGGTTCCAAAAGTATTAAAGGAATCGGTCCAAACCGTGGATCATGATCTTGAAGGATTAATTCAAACCTTTGTTGATTTATCAGGTAAAGCTAGAAGAGAAGGTCTTCTTGCCTTAGAAGTAGGCCTTGAAGATGTAAGGGATCCCTTTATAAAAAAAGGAGTGCTCCTTGCTGTTGACGGCATTGAACCTGATGTCATTAAAGACATTATGATGGCTGAGGTTGTAGCTATGGAAGAGCGTCACCGTAAAGGTCGTGCGATTATTGAAAAAGCTGGAGAATATGCTCCTGCTTGGGGAATGATTGGTACCTTAATCGGGCTTGTGCTGATGCTGCAAAATCTCAATGACCCTGCCACACTTGGACCTAATATGGCTGTTGCGCTTCTTACGACCTTGTATGGTACTGTGCTTGCTAACCTTATTTTTCTACCAATGGCAACTAAGCTTGCTAATAAAACAGATGAAGAGGTTTTTGTTAAGCAGATTATTATTGAAGGAGTTATTGGGGTACAATCAGGACAAAATCCTAAAATTCTAGAAGAAAAATTAAGTGCTTTTACACGTGAGAAACAAAAGACGGAAGATGCAGGGGATGAAGACAATGAAGCGTAGGCGACGCCAGCAAGAGAAGGGCGCTCCAAAATGGATGGTCACATTCTCTGATATGATGACGCTTATTCTCGTGTTTTTTATCTTATTATTTTCAATGTCAGTTGTTGATGCTCAGAAGTTCCGTGCAATCTCTGAATCTTTTCAGCAAAGACAAGTTTTCGAGTTTTTTCCTTCTGCGATAGAATTTGAGAATCCATCGGAAGAATTCGGTGAGGAGTTTCCAAACCCTTTTGACGAGGGGGGCTATAGTGAGGAAGGCTCTAATACCGATGAGGTCGATATGGATGAATTATTAGAAGAAGTCCAAGAGTTCTTAGAAGTGAATGAAATGAATGATGTGATCTCAGCGACAAGAGATGATCGAGGGGTTGTTCTTGTTTTACAGGAGCGGACCTTGTTTGAAACAGCAGAAGCTGAGCTGCTTAATTCTGCAGAACCTTTTTTAGAAAAGGTGGGGACATTGCTTTCTGCCATACCTAATATGGTAAAAGTAGAAGGTCATACAGACAGCCGGCCAATTTCAAATTTTCGTTATCCATCAAACTGGGAATTGTCAGGAGCTCGTGCAAGCAGTGTCATCCGTTACTTAGTTGAAACGAATGATCTTGATCCAAAGCGATTTATTGCTACTGGGTATGGGGATACTAGACCTGTAGTACCAAATACGACAGTAGAGAATTTACAATTGAACCGCCGTGTGGTCATTGTTATTTCGGACCCTACATATTCAGAAGAAGACGCGTTTTAATGGACTGCCCGAGATATTATCTCGGGTCCTATTTTTATTTACCTAATTATTAATGAGGTGTGTATTTATGAAAGTAGCAGTAATAGGCGCAATGAATGAAGAAATTGAACGAATGCAAAAAGAGATGAGCGTTGAAGAAACGATAACCTATGCAAAGATTCCATTTTATGTTGGCAAGATGTGCGGGATTGATATCGTTCTGTGTAAATCAGGGGTAGGGAAAGTGAACGCTGCTTTAACTACACAAATTTTGATTGACCGCTTTGAGGTTAGTCATATCTTATTTACAGGCGTCGCGGGTGCACTTGATGAAAGCCTTGAAGTGGGGGATCTTGTTATTTCTACCAGTGCGATGCAGCATGACCTGGATGCAAGTCCATTAGGGTTTAAGCGTGGTGAGATCCCTATGTATGACGGGGATTCGGATTTTAAAGCTTCTACACGCTTAGTTGAAATAGCTAAGAAGGCAGCGACCAGTCTTACGGATCGACAAGTTGTGTGCGGGCGTATTCTTAGCGGTGATCAATTTATTGCAAATAAAGAGGAAGTAAAACAGTTAAAAGAGTTATTTAATGGGGTTTGTGTAGAAATGGAAGGGGCTTCTGTAGCTCATGTAGCAGATATGAATGATATTCCTTTTGTTATTATTCGCTCTATGTCTGATAAAGCAAATGGCGAGGCACAAATCAGCTTTCAGGAATTCACAGACATTGCCAGCGAGCAGTCTCATTTATTAGTAAAAACAATGCTCAAGGAGTTAAAAGGATAGCGCTTAGCTATCCTTTTCTTGCTTTTGCTTTCATTTCATTGCGAATATGAAAAAGGGCTTTCTCTAATGTTTTTAAATTCTTTTCATTTATTTCACTTTTTCTCGGAATAGTCGGAATAATCGAGGTGTGATCATTCCATGTAGAAGGCAATTGATTTTCAGCTTTAGGCTGCCACTTTTCTAACCATTCCTGTGGGATCGGCTTGTCTAGAATATCTCTTTGATTTGTCATCTCAAGCCAAATTAAAGACCAAGCTCTAGGTACCACACGCCACATATCATATCCGCCGCCGCCGACAGCAATCCATTTTCCATCACAGTACTCATGAGCAAGTTCATGGGCAAGTTTTGGAATAAATTCATAAGTTCTCATTGATGAACATAAATGAGTCAATGGGTCATAATGATGAGCATCGACACCATTTTGCGTTAATATCACATCTGGTTTGAAAAATTCAATGACTTCTCTGAAAGCTGTTTCATAAAGTTCGATAAAAGAATCATCTTCTGTAAAAGCATCGACAGGAAGATTAATAGAATAACCGTATCCTTTTCCAGAGCCTTTTTCTCCAACACTTCCAGTACCAGGAAATAAGTATCTTCCTGTTTCATGAATGCTTAAGGTACATACATCGGGGTCATCATAAAATGCCCATTGAACCCCGTCCCCATGATGAGCATCTGTATCAATATAGAGTACTTTTGCCCCGTATTTCTGCTTCATGTATTCAATGGCGATTGAACTATCATTATAAATACAAAAACCCGAAGCTCGTCCTTTAAAGCCATGATGAAGCCCTCCGCCTAAATGAAGAGCGTGTTTGTACTGGCCGCTCATTACAGCATCAACTGCGGTCAATGTTCCCCCAACAAGTAGAGAGGCTGCCTCATGCATATTAGGAAAAAGAGGAGTATCTTCAGTGTCTAGTCCAAAATTAGAGGCAATTCCATTTGATAAAGTGCCTTGCCCTCCTTGTCTAACCGCATCAATAAAGGCAGGATCATGAACAAGCTTTAATTCATCTTCTGTTGCCATACGTGGTTCTAGAATATGTTCTTTAGACAAGGAGCAGACACTTGTTAACAAATCATACGTTAATTGAAGCCGCTGATGATTAAATGGGTGACTTTCATTAAAGCGATAGGTCAGTTGTTTGTCTGAATAGATAAATACAGATTCGTGTGTCATAGGTTCATCCCTGGTTGTTTTGGCCAGATCACTTCATAACCCGCTTGTTCAATCGCTTTAATGATACGTCTTGGGTCCATCGTTTGCACCCTGAACACAAGAATCTTATATTCAGGATTTTTATATGGATAAACAAGAACGCTCGTAATATTAATATGCATCTCTTTAAAAATGGTAGCAATACTTGCAAGCATTCCTGTTTGATTCAAGACTTTTACTTCAATATGAGAACTTGGCTGATGAGCACCCATTAATTCAACCAGCGTATGAAGAATATCTGTTTCAGTAATAATCCCTCTTAATTCATCATCATCTGTAACAACAGGCAGACAGCCAATATTATTTTCATAGAAGATCGTAGACACTTCTTCTACAAAATCTAGTGGATGTGCCGTTATAACATTACGCTGCATAATAGAAGAAACTGGCTTCAAGAAATCCTCTAAATGTTCTGTTGAGTGAAAAATAGAAGGGCTGGCATCTCTAATATCTCGGTCAGATATAATGCCGACCACTTTTTTTTCAGGTCCTTCAACAATAGGAATATGACGAATTCGATACTTATCTAACAATAGCATTGCATCTTTAATCGGCGTATCTTCTGTTAAAGTAATAACGTCCGTTTTCATTATTTCTTCTAAAATCATGGCTGTACTCACTCCTTTATGAAATAAAAGTAAGTCATTCTAGATTTCTGTATTAGTACATAAAGCGATTTTGAAAGCGCAGCTGATCAAACTGTTGGATCGAATCGGTGTCTATTCTCTTTCCAATACGAGCCATTAAACAGTTGGCAGGATGAGAACTGATTTCTGGATCATCGGTTGCATACCACTCGAGTCCACCAGCATTCATCATCTTTTCCATTACTTTTCGATATTGCCATACATCGAGGCCGCTTCCTTTTAAATCCCAGTGCCAATAATATTCTGTTGTAATCACGATATAATCTTCCATCGCATCATCCATCATAGAAAGGCGCAGCAGGTTTTTTCCGACTTGTGCACCACGGTATTTTGGAGCAATTTCAATAGCTCCAAGTTCAATTAAATTATCCATCTTTCCTTCTGACCAACGTTCCATCGGGTCAGGGTAAACAAATGTAACATAACCAACAATCGTATTTCCGTCGCGTACAACGTTAATTCGTCCTTCAGGCAGTTTTGCAATACCTATTAACGCTTTCTTTTGTTCAACTGAAGGTCTAAATGAAGTAAGGTCTTCATGAAAATCATAAGAAGCAATTTCTTCAGCTGAGATAGGGCCTTCAAGTAATAATGTCCCTTCAGAGTATGTTACTTCCATAGAGTAATACGTTTTAGGATGATCCATTTTTGTGTAACCACCTTTTGCCAAGCAGATTCGTCTTTATTATACATGATAACGTTATCAAGAAGAGAGAGTTCAAGAAATTTTCCGAAATTATTCTATTACATAAGTAAATTACGACAAGAATATACAAGAATTCCCTTTACTATTAATTTTAAATTGAATAAATTTTCAGTCTGTATTATAATAGAGTAGAAAATACATAATAGAGAGGAAGATGTATAATGAATGTGCAAGCGCTTCCATCTGAAAAAGGGTTATTTAATTTAGAAAATTACGATGAGGCTGCAAAGAATTTCGACTGGTCAACGGTTGAAAAAGAATTCTCTTGGAGTGAAACGGGCAATGTGAATTTAGCTTATGAAGCAATTGACCGTCATGCAGAGGGAACAAAGAAAGATCACGTAGCTTTATATTATAGTGATGCAAAAAGAGATGAAAAGTATACGTATAATGATTTGAAAATTCAGTCAAATAAAGCAGGGAATGTCCTTCGTGATATTGGCGTAGAAAAAGGCGATCGAGTATTTATCTTTATGCCTCGTTCACCGGAACTTTACTTCTCTATTCTTGGAACAATTAAAGTGGGAGCCATTGTCGGTCCGTTATTTGAAGCTTTTATGGAAGGTGCTGTTCGTGATCGTCTTGAAGATAGTGAAGCTAGAGTACTGATCACAACACCTGCTCTACTAGAGCGTGTTCCTGTGGATGATCTGCCTAAACTTGAAAAGGTATTAATTGTAGATGAAGACGCAAAAGAAGAAGGCCCTTATTTAAACTTCTTTACTAGATTAAATGCTGCAAGCGAAGAGCTTAATATTGAGTGGGTAGACCGTGAAGATGGATTAATCCTTCATTACACATCTGGCTCTACTGGAAAACCAAAAGGTGTCCTTCACGTACACAATGCTATGCTGCAGCATTATCAAACGGCTAAATGGGTTCTTGACCTTAAAGATGAGGATGTATACTGGTGTACTGCTGACCCGGGCTGGGTAACTGGAACGTCATACGGAATTTTTGGCCCTTGGCTCGCAGGGGTAACTAATGTTGTTCGAGGCGGACGATTTAGTCCGACCGACTGGTACGACACATTACAGCGCTATAACGTATCAGTGTGGTACAGTGCTCCTACTGCATTCCGTATGCTGATGAGTGCTGGAGATGAGCTTGTAAAACAATACGATCTATCTTCTCTTCGCCACATCTTAAGTGTTGGTGAACCGCTTAACCCAGAAGTGGTTCGTTGGGGTATGAAAGTCTTCAACTTACGTATTCATGATACGTGGTGGATGACTGAAACTGGAGCTCAGCTTATTTGTAACTACCCATCTATGGAAATTCGTCCAGGGTCTATGGGTAAGCCGATCCCAGGAGTAAAGGCTGCTATTATCGATGACCAAGGAAATGAATTGCCTCCTAATCGCATGGGGAACTTAGCAATCCGTAAGGGCTGGCCTTCAATGATGCGTGCGATCTGGAACAACGAACCTAAATATAAGAGCTATTTTGAAATTGATGGCTGGTATGTATCAGGGGATTCCGCTTATATGGATGAAGACGGCTACTTCTGGTTCCAAGGACGTATTGATGATGTCATTATGACTTCTGGTGAACGTGTAGGGCCATTTGAAGTAGAAAGTAAGCTTGTTGAGCATCCTGCTGTTGCAGAAGCTGGTGTTATTGGTAAGCCAGACCCTGTACGTGGGGAAATTATCAAAGCATTTGTAGCTCTTCGTGAAGGATATGATGTTACTGATGAGCTTCAAGAAGATATCCGTAACTTCGTTAAAAAAGGTTTAGCAGCACATGCTGCTCCTAGAGAGATTGAGTTCCGTAAGAGCTTGCCTAAGACACGCAGCGGTAAAATTATGCGTCGCGTACTTAAAGCGTGGGAACTTGATTTACCGACAGGTGATCTGTCTACAATGGAAGATTAATAAGCTACACCGCTTGCCTTAAGGCAAGCGGTGTCTTTGTTGTGTAACATCTTTCTAGACCGCAGCGATATGAAGGACAAAAAGAGCAAACTCAATTGAGTTTGCTCTTTTCGTTTAATCATCATCTGTTGGCTCTTCAGGATCTCCAGGTTCTTCTGGGGGCGGTTGATTCCCGTTTCCATTGCCATTGCCGTTTCCACTTCCATTGCCATTGCCGTTCCCGTTCCCGTTTCCGTCACTATCACCATTTCCACCGTCGTTATCATTCCCTCCATTTTGCTCGGAAGGAGGATCTTCGTCTGGTTCGCTTGGTTCAGTATCGGGTGCATCGGGCTCGGATGGTTCAGGTGTATCTGAATAATCGGAACCTTCAGCTTGAGAGGAAGAGGTTGATTCTCTCCCAGCTGTATCTACTGCAGTAACATAATAAGCAAATGATCCACCGTTTACTGTATAGCTTGTAGAACCATTGCCTTTCACATGCCCTACACGCTCAAAGCTGCTGCTGCCGCTAGCCGCTCGGTAGATACGGTAACCGACAATATCATTATCAGAATGCTTAGACCATGATAAGGTTTGACCGTTTAATGATACTCCACTGACTGCTCCAGGGGACCGTCCGTTATTTGGTGCATCTCGATCAGGGACAACCCCTTGCATAGAGTCAGGTAAATATTCACCTATATTGCTGACCCCAAAGACTGTATCAGGAACGGTAACTCCGACATCTGTAAATTCTTGCGGAGTCGAATCAAGTGCTAAATAGTTTTGACTGTTTATCGTAACATATCGTGCACTATCTAAATTATCTCCAGAACCAGGCTGGAAGTTAACATTGAATAAGTCTGAGCGAACGAGTCCTGCTTGCTCACATAATGAGGTAGGAGCTTGACCTGTAATGCTGCAGACAGATCTGCGCACAATTCCTTCAGGCATAGCAAAGCTTTCACTTGGAGCTAATAAGTTTGGATTTTGATCATAGGCAGCATTGGCAATGTTAGCCCAAATACGCTGCGTCCTAGGACCATAACGCAACCCATTCACGACTCTATCGATCGGCTGGTTTTGACGGTAACCAATCCATACGCCAAGTGTTACATTAGGGTTTGTAGCCACAAACCAAGAATCTCTGAATTCACCGGTCGTACCTGTTTTCCCAGCCCAATCAGCTGAGAATTTTAAGCGGCCGGGTACCGAACTTGCTGTACCTCCAGCTCGCAAAACATCTCGCATCATATCAATGCTCAAATAGTTTGTTTGAGGTGTAAATACATTTACTTGTTTTATCTCGTGTTCAAATACTATGTCGCCGTCTGCTGTTTCAATTCGTTCAATCATAAATGGATCGGTTCGATTTCCTCCGTTGCCAAATGTTGAAAAGGCACTTGTATTTTGCTCAACAGTGACATCAAAGGCTCCCCCAAGAGCGGCAGATTCATAAGGCTGACTCTCATCATTTGGGGTGAATCCTAGATTAATCATCGTTTCTCGTAGTTGTTCATGTGGAACTCGTTGGAAAGAGCGAACGGCAGGTACGTTACGAGAACGAGCCAGTGACTCACGTACAGAGATTAAGCCAGCATAACTATTATCAAAGTTAGAATAAGGTTGTCCACCGCTATATGTGGCAGGCGTATCAGGAACTACGATGCCTGGCTGAATCACTCCAATTTCTAAAGCAGGCCCATAGGCTAGCAATGGTTTCATGGTAGAACCATTTGAACGGTAGGCTTGAGTCGCGTAATTGTAATGGTTTGTTGTTTCGCCTTCCCCGCGTCCACCTACAAAGCCTTTAATCGCTCCTGTATGATTTTCAATTAAGACAGCCCCGACTTCTTCTTGGTCATCACCCTTTTGTGGACCGAATAAGGAATGGTCATTAACTGCTTCTTGCATCGCATTATATACATTTTTATCTATTGTTGTATGAATTCTAAACCCTTTTCGTCTTAGATCTGCATCTGCTTCAGAGCGAAGATCAGTAAGAAATAATTGGCGCTCATCGCCTTCTAGTTCATTCAGCTCTTCTTGATGTTCTTCAAGTTTTTGACTGTAGAGAATATCACTAGCACGTCTCATCACTTCATGTGTTAAATACGGATATTCTTCAATCGGCGATGGCGTACGGTCTGTTAAATTTTCACGTAAATCAAATTCTAATGCTTCTTCGTATTCACGGTCGTTAATAAAACCGCCCTCATGCATTCGTCTAAGTACGGTTTGCATACGATTTAACCCCGGATCTAAATTCTCCTTCACCTCACCATTCCCGGTAAAAGGAGTGTAACCGAATGGACTTTGGGGTAAACCAGCTATGAAGGCTGCTTGCGGAATGGATAGATCTTTGGCATCCACACCGAATAACCCTTGTGAAGCTGCCTGAACACCTGCCACTTGTCTTCCAGATGCATTACGTCCAAACGGAACAACATTTAAGTAAGCTTCTAAAATTTCTTCTTTTTCAAGAAAATGTTCTAGCCGCATAGCCAGTAATATTTCTGTAGCTTTACGGTCAAAAGAGACTTCACTCGAAAGAACTTGCTGCTTAATTAACTGCTGAGTGAGTGTACTTCCGCCAGTTTGAACAGATGAATTAGCAACTTCTTGGAATGTAGCTCGCAAAATCGCTTTAGGGACAATTCCTTCGTGTTCAAAGAAGTGCTCATCTTCTGTTGCAATTACTGCGTTCTTGACATGATCCGACATTTGATCTAAAGAAACCTGATGTCGTTCAAGCTCAGTAGGGAGCTCACCCAAGTACGTATCATCGGCAAAGAACAGCTGACTGGTTTCTTCATAGTCATAGATGTCTGTTACCATCTCATCTGGTGACCGAAGAGGCTCATCTTTAACTAGAGAAGCGAAATATCCAGCGGCAGTTCCCCCTATGAAAAAGATTGACATCAATCCCACGATCATAACAATTAGGAATAAATTCCAAAATACTTGGTATGTAATGCCGATCTTTCGAAAGACTTGTTTTTCATGTAATGACTCTGAAAATAACCTCAGTTTTTGTTGCATTTGAGAGTAGAAACTCTTCATAGCAAACCTCCTTATTAAGTTCAAAGGCCTATAGTATCAGGCATTATAGCTAAAGAGATAACGTGTAAAATAATCGCATCTATAGCTAGAATATCAGCAATATTATAGCATAGGTTTACATAGGATGATATGTTTTTACAAAATCTAAGAAAGTCTGCGATTGACAACAAAAATAGAAATGTGGTAAAAAGAGAACAGTATATGTAAACAGCTTTGAAGGGTCGGAGTAGGTACTGTTTTACTTTTTAGAGAGCTGATGGCAGGTGGAAATCAGCAGGGGAGCAGTATTCGAATTACAGCCTGGAGCCAATTCTTGCGTAGCAAGAACGGTCATACCGTTATCATGTCGAGTGGAAGTTTATTTAGTGATAGCTTCAACAAGGGTGGTACCGCGAGAACCTCGTCCCTTTTTTGGGAGGAGTTTTTTTTATGTCCAATTTTAGGTTAGATGCTTATTTCCAACATGAAAAAGGGTTATTTAAATAAAGGAGGCAGCATGAAATGAGTGAAGAAACGAAGTTAACACTAGAGCAAGAACAAGAGGTAGAACGTCAGTTAGAGATTCTAAAACGCGGCGTGGTAGAAATTACACCAGAACATGAATTAAAAAAGAAGATTGAAAAATCGGTTCGTACAGGAAAGCCGTTAAAAGTTAAGCTAGGGATGGATCCGTCAGCGCCTGACGTTCACCTTGGACATACGGTTCCCCTGCACAAGCTGCGTCAGTTCCAAGAACTAGGTCATGAAATTCAAATGCTTATCGGTGACTTTACCGGACGAATTGGTGACCCTACTGGGAAATCTGAAACTAGAAAGCAATTAAGTGATGAAGATGTAAAACGTAATGCAATGACGTATGTAGAGCAATACGGAAAAATTCTCGACATGGAAAAAGCAACGATCTATTACAATTCAGAATGGCTCAAAGCTTTATCATTTGAGGATGTCATCGGTCTGTCTGCTAATATGACGGTAGCTAGAATGCTTGAGAGAGATGATTTTGAGAAAAGATATAAATCTGGTCAGCCGATCTCCATTCATGAGTTCTTCTACCCATTAATGCAAGGATATGATTCTGTGGCGTTAGAGTCTGATATTGAAGTGGGAGGCACGGATCAAAAGTTCAATCTTTTAATGGGACGTACACTTCAAGAGGCATATGGCAAAGAGAAGCAAGTAGCTATGACTTTGCCGTTAATTGAGGGGCTTGACGGAGAAAGAAAAATGTCTAAATCCCTTAATAACTACATTGGTATTGATGAGTCGCCAAATGAAATCTTTGGTAAATCAATGTCGATTCCAGATGAATTAATGATTAAATATTACAAGCTGGCAACAGACATCCCGATGGATGAGATCAATGCTCTAGAAGAAGGGATCAAGAATGGTTCAGTACACCCAAGAGATGCAAAGATGAATCTAGGTGCTAAGTTTGTAGAAATGTATCATGGAAAAGATGCTGCTGATGAAGCAAAGAACTACTTCCAAACAGTTTTTCAAAAGCGTACCCTTCCAACAGACATCCCTGAAGTGAAGTGGAGCGGGGAAGACGCTGTGTGGGTTGTGGAGCTGCTGGTTGAATTGAAGATGATGTCTTCTAAAGGAGAGGCACGTCGTATGGTTCAAAATGGCGGTGTTAAAGTAAATGAAGAAAAAGTAGAAGATGTTCAAGCCCAAATTAAAATTGAAGATGGACTAATCGTTCAAGTAGGTAAACGTAAATTTGCTAAGCTTGTAACACATTAATAGAAGATAAAAAAAGAAGAACGAGGAATGCGTTCTTCTTTTTTTATTTAATCAAATAAAAAAGACTCCGGGAGATCCCAGAGTCTTTTTTTGAAGCGATTAACGAGAGTAGAACTCAACGATAAGAGCTTCAGTGATTTCAGCAGGAAGTTCAGAACGCTCAGGAAGACGGCTGAAAGTACCTTCAAGCTTCTCAGCATCGAATGTTACGTATGCTGGAGTGAAATCGTTAGCTTCAAGAGCTTCTTTAACAACGCTTAAGTCACGAGATTTTTCGCGAAGAGCAATTGTTTGACCAGGTTTAACACGGTATGAAGGAATGTCAACACGACCTCCATCAACCATGATGTGACCATGGTTAACTAACTGACGAGCAGCACGACGAGTACGAGCAAGACCCATACGGTAAACAAGGTTATCAAGACGTGACTCAAGAAGAATCATGAAGTTTTCACCGTGGATACCAGGCATTTTGCCAGCATCATCAAAGATACGACGGAATTGACGCTCATTCACACCAAACATGTGACGAAGCTTTTGCTTCTCTTGTAGTTGAAGACCGTATTCCGATAATTTTTTACGTTGGTTTGGACCGTGTTGCCCTGGAGCGTACGGACGCTTTGCTAATTCTTTACCAGTACCGCTTAGAGAGATTCCTAAACGACGAGATAATTTCCAAGATGGACCTGTATAACGAGCCATAATAAGACTCCTCCTTGTTATTTTGATGTTGCAAAATAACAACCGATGGGTAATCTCTTTAATATGTTCATTTTGCCTTCATGCATCTTCGCTTCGACAGCTAGAAGTTACGTGATGCACCTCAGTTTGCAGCCGCTAATCGAGGAACAAAATGACCAGACATATTAAGTTTACCTAGGCTGTCGCATTTCACACAAATTCGAGTATAAGCTTAATAGGGGCGAAAGTCAAGAGGAAACAAGGAAATACGATTCTTGTGAAAATTGTCGGAAGGTTTTCAAAATAATATCGTGGAAAATAATAGTAATGTGTTATAAGTTGATTTATAATAGCAGTAACAAATACCTAGAAGGTATAATTGAGAATGGTTTTTTTGATTACATTATCCTATAGTTTGTGACGTTTTCTCTAGATAAGCCTATATGAACCAGTAGTATTTAAGAGTAAATTAAGTATTTTCCTATATATGGTGGTGTAAATGTAGATGAATCCACGGAATGAAGTTACGGTTGGGGAAATGATGACTGTTGATCAGTGGTTAAAAGGAGCAGACTATCAAATTAATTTCTATGCATTAGCTTCTTCTTACCATGCCCTCGCATTAAAAGCGGGTAAGCCTAATCATTTAGAGAAGACAGCCATTTATGAAAGAAATGATGAACAATTTGAGCTCGTTAAAGGGGAAGAAGCAGTTAAAGGTATACTGCAGAATAATAAAGAGATCGAGAGCTGGTTCAAAAAGACTCATGATCATTCTATGAAAGTAGTAGAGGGCAGTTTAATTACCACTTCTCCAAGCTGGAATGTATGTATCTCCTTATACTATAAATCGATGTTATATGGATTGATTATTCATACTTTCCCTACAAAAAAAGATGCAGATGCGTTTGCTGCAGGACACCTAGAGATGATTCCTTTCCAAACACTATTTGCCCAGGGCTATAATTGCTCGAAATCCACTACCATCAGCATGAAGAGAGATCTTCTTTTGCAAGTAACAAAGAAGTGTCATGGATCTATGGATATAAATGAAGTATTAAAACAAATAATTACGGCTCTTAATCAAGTATTCCCTAATTGGAATGTTCATTTATATTTAACGCATGAGTGGAAAATTGATCATGACCTATCAATTAAACCATTGGTGTATGGAATGGATAACCATAACCGATTGGCAGAGCATGCTTATTTAAAAGGAGAGCTCCAAATAGAAAGAAATGAAAAACAACTGAATGTTTTTGCGCCACTTAGGGGCAAACAAGCGGTTTACGGTGTCATAGAATTAGAGGCTGATACAGACATTGTCCTTCACACACATGACCTCGAGTTTATTAATGTCCTAGCGGATACTGGGGGAAACGCTTTAGAGAATGCCGAGCTTTATCAGCAGTCTAGAAACTTAAATCAAGATCTGCAGCTTATTAATCAAACATCTCACCAGTTAAATGAAAAATTAAGACTAAAAGATACAATTACCTTTATGACTCAACAGATTCTTGTATCATTTGGAGCTGAACAAGTAGGTTTTGTTCTCTATGAAGAGGGAGAAATTACTGTGTTAGAAGGTAGTACACCTGTTTTCAATGACCCCTCGCTCTTAAAGAAGCTCAACCCGCTGTTTATGGAGATGAAATACCATAGAGAACCGCAGTTTGTTGGAGATTCTAAAAGTCATAAGCTCTTTCAGCACTCTTATTATCGGAGTCTTTTAGCGGTGCCGATGATTCAAAGTGGAGTCTTAAAAGGTGTGGTTATCGTGCTGGATCAGAAGCCGTATCGTTTCAGTTACGATCATTTTAAGTTGCTGCAATCTCTCGCACATCACTCTACATTAGCTTTTACAAATGCTATGCTTCATGAGAAGTTAGAAAAACTCGTAATTACCGATCATCTAACCAGCTTATATTCTAGAAGTTATTTAGATCAGCAAATTAGAGCCTCGCTTGAAAATGATGGCTATGGGACGTATCTTCTATTTGATGTTGATAACTTTAAACAGATTAATGATACACACGGACATCAAATTGGAGATGAAGTGCTTATTCAAGTGGCTAAGATTATGAAGGAAAATATTCGTGAAGAGGATATTGCAGCAAGGTGGGGAGGAGAAGAGTTAGCTCTATATCTGCCAAAAGTCAATTTAGAAGATGCTAAAAAAATTGCTGTACGAATAGTAGAAGCTGTTGAATATCAAACCGAGCCTCCTATTACGGTTTCATGCGGTGTCTCTTATTGGCATCATCATAAAACTACCCGCTCACTAAAAGAATTAATTAAAGAAGCTGATGACGGGCTTTATACAGCCAAAAGGTTGGGTAAAAACCGGATCCATGTGGTTCAAGAGAATTCTTCACTTAAAGAAGAAGCCTAAAAACATTCATTGTTTTTAGGCTTTATTTAATTTAACTATTATGTTGCTTATATGTGCCGTTCTAATTCTTCAACGAACGCTTCAAGTTGTGTTTGATCTGCTTCTGTGAAACGATTTAGTATTGGACTGTCAATATCAAGAACCCCAACTAGGTTACCACCTTTTATAATGGGGATCACAATTTCAGAACGGGATGCGGCATCACAAGCAATATGTCCAGGAAAAGCATGGACATCTTCTATGCGAAGTGTTTTTCTCTCAGCAGCACTCGTTCCGCATACACCACGGCCAAGTGGAATACGTACACATGCAGGCAGCCCCTGAAACGGCCCAAGAACAAGCTCATTGTCTTTTAATAAATAGAAACCAACCCAATTTACATCATGCAAAAATTGATTTAATAGAGCACTTGCATTAGACAAATTAGCAATAAGGTCATTCTCTCCTGTTAATAGAGCATTCAATTGCTTAGTGACTAATTGATAATTTGAAGCAAGATCTCCTTTATAAGCTTCTTGATTAAACATGGCGACTCCCCCAAGCATCTATAGAATTATAGAAATAGTTTACAGCAAGAGTCAAAGGAATACAAAATAATTCACTCTGAAAATACTGGAGGATAAAAAAGAGATTTGGTGGACGCTGTCATGTTATTGTCAGGATTCGCTTTATTGGGCTTTTTTTGTAGAAAAGTTTGACGGGAATGTCGAACAAATCAAAGAGGATCAATCAAAACAATAGAGAAGTAAAAGACTATAGCAAACAGTTTATTGTTAAGGGGGAGAATGCATGAGTGAAACAACACGTGAGAAGATGAAAGAAGCAGCTGCCCGTTTATTTTATACACAAGGCTATCATGGAACATCGGTCCGTCACATTGCAGAACAAGCAAATGTAAATATTGCACTCGTGTCTTATTATTTTGGAGGGAAAAAAGGGTTGTTTGAATTATTAATGACTGAATTTCTAGAAGGGTACTTACAGGCAATGAAGGTGGATGAGGAAAAAATTAAAAGCCAAGATGCTAGAGATCAGCTGTTAACCATGATGCATTCATTGTTATGCTATCAGCAGAAACATTATCATTTAGCTAGAATGGTACACAGAGAGATGACAATGGACTCGATATTAGTTAGGGAACTTATGTCCACGTATTTGAGGAAAGAAAAACATGATGTAGAGAAAATTATTAGAAAAGGGATGAGAGAGGGCAGGTTTATAGGGCAGCCAGTCGATTTTGTATTAATCCAAATACGCGGAATGGTTACACTACCTTACTACTCGCCTCAGTATTTTAGAGAACTTTATCAGCTGTCTACAACGGAACCTTATTTTATTGACCGCTATGCAGAGCACCTAGTGAGATGGATTGATTCATGCCTGTGCGGAATAAGCGAGCCACGAACCAATCGCATAATAAGCAGGGTGAATTTAGCGTAGAACAGGGGTAGAAAGAATATCCGTATTAAAAAGGGTATCAACCCCGGCAGCCATTCCCTTTACTTGATGAGCATCTGAACCATAAATTAATGGTATACCTAATTGATGAGCAAGAGATGCGATGTCACTAGGAGGGTAGGTCACTCCGCATAAAGGCTTAAGTGTACCTGCCCCGTTATAATCAAGGCTGTAGTTATGATCATTTATTAAATGTAAAATAGATGTGATATCCTGGCTGTGTAATTCAGTCGCAGGGTATTTTTTTTTGAATTTTTGACAAAGAGTAATATGGCCGATTCTAGTGGGTTTGTATGAACCTAGATCAGCTTTTACTGACTTTTTAACCGTCTCGTAATAGTGTTTATATACTGCATCGGTTGAGCCGAGCAATGTTTGACACGTTAAAAACACATCAGGGCTATAATCAATACAATAATATTCATTATTTATGTTAATAAAATGACAAGAGAGGATACTATCATCTAGGGTTGGGCCGACCTCATTTAGAAAGGTCGTCGTTTCTTTCTCAAATCCTTCAATGAAGTCAACTTCTAGGCCGATTAATACAGATAACTTATTCTTATAAAAAGATTTGACAGCTTGTAAGTCTTCTATATACGAAGTCAGCCTGCCATAAGACATAGCGCTGTCCTGCTCTGGGGTAGGGTCAGTGAACCCTTCAGGAAGCGGGGCATGTTCTGTGAATGTGAGACCGGATAAACCATGGCTAATAGCTTGTTCGCAATAATCAGCAAATGTATCAGCTGTTCCATGCGGGCAATAAGGAGAATGGATGTGTCCATCGTGCTTGATCATGAATAAACCCCTTTCATACATAAGATTAATAAGAAGATGTAACTATGATAAAAAGGCATACAAAAGCTTATTTTCATGGTATCATATTACATATCGTATACATAAAAAATGAATAATTTTTTTTGAAATTAAAGGGTTTTCACGTTTTAGAGAGAATCCATGTAAAGATTATGTCTAATAGTAGTGAATTTTAGCTTATGTAGAGAGGTCATAGTGATTAATGGTGCGGAGCAGTTAATATGTATAAACCAATCATCGAGGCCTTCATAAACAAGACTGATATGATGCTAGAGAAGGGGGTCCTCAAATGACGATGTATGTAATTTATGCGGCAATAGCCGTTATAGCTGTACTATTTGTTATTGGAATGATATTTAGAAAAAACATCTATAAAGAGGTCGATAAATTAGACGACTGGAAAAATACCATTCTAAACCGTGATATCCCAAGTGAAATTGGAAAAGTGAAGAACTTACATATGTCAGGCGAAACAGAGGAAAAATTTGAATTGTGGCGTAGTGAATGGGACGAAATCGTGGGCGGTATCCTTCCAAATATTGAAGAACAACTATTTGATATTGAAGAAGCAGCTACTAAATACCGCTTTAAAAAAGCAAAGGAATTGATTGCTTTAACGACAGACAGGCTGAACGGAATTGAGACGCAGCTTCAAGTGATGGTTGAAGAAATTAACCAGCTTGTGACAAGTGCTGAACAAAACAGCACTGAAATTGGCTCTGTAAAAGATCAATTCCATATAGTCATGCAGCAAGTATTAAAAAAACGAGGGTCATTAGGTGTAACGGTTGAAACTTTTGATGAAAAACTTGCGCACACAAAGCAGCTTCTTGAAGATTTTGACCAAGCTACAGAAGAAGGAAGTTATTTAAAAGCAAGAGAATATCTGAGAGAAGCGAAAGAAGAAGTCGATTTAGTACGACTGAGTGTGGAGAAAGTACCTGCGCTTCTTGTTCAATTGAAAACGACCATCCCTCAAGAGGTACGCCAGCTGATACTAGGAATTGAAGATATGGAGAAGTCTGGTTATTATTTAGAACCGTTTGCTCTCATGTCTAAAATTGAATCGATTACGAACGAAAATGAACAACTGCTAGCTGACATTTCATCCTTAGAGGAAATTGAAGCTATAGAAGAGAAGGCAGCTGAGGTAACCGCTCAACTAGATCAGTTATATGAAGTGTTAGAAACTGAAGTTGAAGCAAAACAAGAGGTAGCAAATGCAGTGCCTACAATGAAAGAGCAGGTTGAGCAAGTAGATGAACAACTTACTCTTTTAATGGAGGAAACGACTCAAGTGCAGTTAAGTTATCGTTTGGCAGAAGAAGAAATTTCCTTCCAAGAGAAAGTGAAAAAACAGTTGAATGAATTAATGCATCAGCTGCAGCTGATTGTAGATGTTTCTGAAAATAACTCTCAAACCTACACGTCTATCTTAGATATGGTAGAAGAATGGATGGAGAAAATCAAACAGATTCAGCTTGATATTGATAAAGGGAAACAAGCACTAAATGACCTTCGTCAAGATGAGCTCGATGCAAAAGAGAAACTAATCGAGTTAAGACAAAAGCTGCTTGAGAGTAAACGTATCCTCCAAAAGAGTAACATACCAGGCCTTCCGAAAGAGGCAGTAGATCACTTAGATGAAAGTGAAACGAAGGTTATTACAGCGGCAAGACAGCTTGAGCAGGTGCCTCTTGAAATGGGCCGTGTCAATGTATTGGTAGAAGAAGCTCTTAGTTGTGTAGAGGAAAATGAGCAGCTCATTAAAGATACAATTGAGTCAGCTCAGCTTGCAGAGAGAGTAATTCAGTTTGCTAATAGATACCGAAACAAGTCGGAACGTACTAGAAGCGGATTAATTGAGGCCGAAGAGCTGTTCCGTCAATATGAATACACCGAAGCGATTGAATGTGCTTACCAAGCTGTAAAGGAATTTGATCCATCGATTGTTGAAAAGGTAAGCGAACAATATACCGCATAATAAAAAGTGTAGCATCAAAGCGATGCTACACTTTTTTTGTTCTCGTCCTTTTAACGTTTTGAAACAGCCCAGCCTATGAGAGCCCCGATGATACTAGGAACTAACCAGCCTAAACCTTCTCCGTACAATGGAATCCAGTTAAGGAATGCGAGAGACTCTAGATTAACACCTGCTGTGCTGATCCCATCAAGCAGGCTGATAATAAATGCACCTATTAGAGCTCCGATATAAATTTGGCGTTTTTGACCAATTTTACGGTGGAGAAATGATAGAGTAATCAACACAATAGCAATAGGGTAAATCGTTACTAATACAGGTACTGACACGGCAATTAATTGGCTTAAGCCTAAGTTAGCCATGGTAAAACTGAATACACACAAAATGAAAATAATCACAGGATAAGATACACTCGAAAAACGTTTAGCAAAAAATTCACCACATGCCGAAACGAGTCCAATTGATGTGGTTAAACAAGCAAATGTAATAACAAGCGCAAGGATCATCGAACCAGTAGAGCCGAAAAGAGCATTTGCGACTGCTGCTAAAATAGCTCCTCCGTTATCTAAGCGACCAATAGTGGAAACACTGCTTGCTCCTAAGTATCCTAATGATAAATAAACAAGAGACAATCCAACACCCGCTATAATACCTGCTTTAATGGTAAAGGCTTGAATAGCTGCACGGTCTTTAATTCCTCTTTCTTGCAGGCGGTTCATGATGACAATCCCGAACACTAAAGCAGCAATCGTGTCCATTGTTAGATAGCCTTCAATAAAACCTGAGAAGAAAGCGCCGTTTTGATAGTTTTCCTCAGCTGCTTCAAAGCTTCCCATCGGGGCAAATACTCCGCGAAGAGAAACAATCGCAATTAAAATAATTAAAAGCGGTGTTAATATTTTCCCGACCCGGTCGACTAATTTGGCCGGATTCAAAGCTAGCCAGAACGTTAAACTAAAGAAAATAAGAGTGGATATAAGTAAAGAAGTAGTGGTGGCTTGTCCACCAGGCAAAAATGGTACCACACCTATTTCATATGCCACGGTTCCTGTACGAGGAATTCCAAAGAAGGGTCCAATCGCAAGGTATACAGTGAATGAAAAAATAACAGCAAAGATTGGGTGCACCCGGTTAGCTAATTGATGCAGATCCCCATTGACCTGTGAAACAGCAATAATGGCAAGTAACGGCAGTCCCACACCTGTTACAAGAAAGCCTATTATGGCAGGCCAAAGTGCCGTTCCTGCTTGTTGCCCGAGCAATGGTGGAAAGATCAGGTTTCCTGCTCCTAAAAATAGAGCGAACATTAGAAAGCCTAATGCTGCTAAGTCCTTCATTGGTAATGTACGATTCATAGTTGTCCTCCAACATATAATATAATGGTATAATTTGCACTTGCTTCCATAAATGTAAGCGTATACGTGTTTTTTCAGTCATAAGA
Organism: Alkalihalophilus marmarensis DSM 21297; assembly: GCF_000474275.2. Taxonomy (GTDB): domain Bacteria; phylum Bacillota; class Bacilli; order Bacillales; family Bacillaceae_D; genus Alkalihalophilus; species Alkalihalophilus marmarensis. Next base: position 2,824 of record NZ_ATAE01000037.1, on the reverse strand, counting down.
GAAATTTCCCTTATCACTTACCGTCGCTTATCGTATCATAAATGTTGCGAATTGTTGAATAGTTTTAAAGAAGAAAGAATAATCAGTTTTTTAATAAAGTTTATTTCACATATCTGATCGCTTTTCTGTCTTGTCATTTAAACATTTTGTGCTAAGATATAATGATGCATACATGGGATGTGTGTAAGGAATGTGTTTGTGAGAAGATATAATTGTGATGATAGAAGGACAATTTTTTTATAGAAGTTCATAATTAAAGGGGTAAATAATCCAATGATTTATCTTGATAATAGTGCAACAACTAGACCGCATCAAGACGTGTTAGAAACCTATACAAAAGTGTCGTATGACTATTTTGGAAATCCTTCATCACTTCATACATTAGGGATGGAAGCAGAAGGATTACTGACTAAAGCGAGATCAGCTATTGCTGCTCAGCTTAACGTATCTGCAAAAGAAATATTGTTTACCTCTGGTGGAACAGAAGGCAATAACCTTGCTATTAAAGGAACAGCGTATCATAAAAAATCTAGGGGCAGGCATTTGATCACAACAGAAGTGGAGCATGCTTCTTCATATGAAACCTATAAGGAACTAGAGGCAGATGGGTTTGAGGTAACGTATTTATCTGTAGACTCTAATGGAAGAGTTTCTTTAGAAGATGTGAAAAAAGCTATTCGCAAGGAAACCATTTTAGTATCAGTTATCCATGTCAATAATGAAGCAGGGACGATTCAACCGATTGAAGAGATAGGTCAGTTATTAAGCCATTTTCCTCAAGTTCGTTTCCATGTCGATGATGTACAGGGTATAACGAAAGTGCCTTTAAATATAAAAAAAGCCAAAATTGATCTGTTAACAGCATCTGCCCATAAATTCCATGGAGTAAGAGGTACAGGGATGCTTTATGTACGTAACGGAGTAAGGTTAAAGCCTCAAATTCATGGCGGTGTCCAAGAGATGGAAGTACGCTCAGGCACTGAACATGTTGCGGGGGCTGTGGCAATGGCCAGAGCATTAAGAATGGAAATGGAGAAGGCTCAAAAAGAGAAGTCTCATTTAGTAAAACTTCATTCTAAACTTATTCACAGTCTGCCAACGATTGATGGAGTAACGATTAACAGCCCATTAGAGAAATCTGCGCCACATATTATTAACTTCTCTGTAGAATCAATTAAGCCTGAAGTGTTAATTCAATCACTATCAGCTAAAAAAATATATGTCTCAACAAAGTCAGCATGCTCCTCAAAGTTAGCCGAACCCAGCCGAGTGCTTCTAGCCATGGGGAAAGATTCAAAAGAAGCTGGTTCTGCTATAAGAGTCAGTCTATCTTATGAGACAACGGAACAAGAAATTGATGTCTTCTTACGTGAGTTAAAGAAGATCATACCAACACTAGTGGGGGTTAGAAAATAAATGGAATACAATCATATTTTAATTCGTTTTGGGGAACTTGCCTTAAAAGGAAAAAATCGATCTTTTTTTGAAAAGCAGTTACTCCAGAATATGAAATTTACATTAAAAGGATTATCAAATCTTACATTTAAACGCACGTATGGAAGAATCGTGATCGAATTAAACGGCGAGAATCATGAGCCTGTCATGGAAAAGCTATCTAATATCTTCGGGATCCACTCATTTAGTTTAGCGTTAAAGGTAGAAAATGACGTGGATGAAATGAAGAAGGCTGCACTTGGAATTTTAAAGGAACAGCAGGCGGCAGAAGGAATTAAAACATTTAAAATCACGTCAAAACGTGCTTATAAGCCGTTTCCTATCGATTCTCAGCAATTAAATCAGATGATCGGCGGTTATGTACTTAGTCAATCAGAAGATATTTCAGTAGACGTTCACAATCCAGATTTAGATATTCGAGTGGAAGTACGAGAGACAGCAACGTACCTAACCTTTGGACAGTATCCGGGAGCTGGAGGCCTGCCTGTTGGTACTGGTGGAAAAGTTCTCTTAATGCTCTCAGGTGGAATTGACAGCCCGGTAGCTGGTTATTTAACAATGAAAAGAGGGGCTCGTATTGAAGCCGTTCATTTTCACAGCCCTCCTTATACAAATGAAAGAGCACTGCAAAAAGTGAAAGATTTAGCTCAAACGTTAACGAAGTATGGTTCAAGCATCCGTCTTCATTTAGTACCGTTTACTGAAATCCAACAATACCTTCATAAAGAAGCACCAAGTAATTATCAAATGACGCTTATGAGACGAATGATGCTTCGTATTAGTGAAAGAATTGCACGTGAGCGAGATATATTAGCGATTGCATCTGGTGAAAGTTTAGGACAGGTTGCAAGCCAAACTCTTCACAGCATGAATACAATTAACGAAGTAACAAATTTACCGATTATCCGTCCATTAATAACAATGGATAAATTAGAAGTTATTGATATTGCCAAAAAGATTGATACATTTGAAACGTCTATTCTTCCTTTTGAAGACTGCTGTACAATCTTCTTGCCTTCTGACTCAAAGACTCGTCCAAAAAGAGAGCATGCGAACAAGTTTGAGAAGTATCTAGCGGTCGATAAATACGTAAATGATGCCGTGGAACGCACGGAATCAGTCCAAATTACAAGCGTAAGCAAAGCTGAAAAAGACATGGAAGACTTATTTTAGCCATACTACTTCTGGTCAATAAAGAAGCCAAAGAAGTGTCAATCTATTTCTCTCATTAATTACCATAAAAAAATGTGCATGTTAAACAGCCATGTGACTCATTCTATAAGTACAGAAGGAGGTGAGACACATGGCTAACAACAACAGCTCAAATCAACTTGTAGTACCTGGCGTACAACAAGCACTTGATCAAATG
>NZ_ATAE01000036.1 GCF_000474275.2 Alkalihalophilus marmarensis DSM 21297 | reverse complement strand
CTTCTGAGTTTGGTGTACAATTAGGACCTGATGCTACAGCTCGTGCTAACGGATCTGTAGGTGGTGAAATCACTAAGCGTCTAGTTCAAATGGCTGAACAACAATTCGGCGGACAACAATACTAATATTATATGAATGGCTTAAGAGAGCGGATCATCCGCTCTCTTTTTATTTTGTTCACAATCTTTATGAAAATAATATTCAAAAAAATCATTTTTTTCTGTATAATGTTGAGGAGGACATCGATAAAAATAGTCCTGTAATGAAGCAAGGTGTATGTATAAAGGTTTATGTATAATTGAGGAGGATGATTATGGAAAGAGAACAACTTATCGCACCAGAGATTTACAATTTATCTCATGAAGTAGAACGTTATGCAAAAGACACAGAACGAATTGCTATTGATTGGTCAGATGATAAGAATAACCGCCGCATCATTTCTTACCCTGAATTAGTAGCTCAAACAAACCGCTTTGCTAATGCTTTATTAAGCCAAGGATTAAAGCAAGGAGATAAGGTCCTTCTTATTTTACCAAGGGTCCCAGAAGCTTATTTTTCATACTTAGCTTGTTTAAAAGCAGGGCTTGTCATTATTCCTTGTTCTGAAATGCTTCGTGCAAAAGATCTAGCTTATAGGATTAATCATGCCGAAGCAAAAGCAGTTATTGCTTATACTGGTTTTACAGATGAAATTCAGTCTCTAGGAGATTCTACTCCTACTCTTCACGCTAAATTAATTGTTGGACAAACATTAGAAGGATGGGTAGATTTAGTTGCTGCAGCTGAAAATGAAAGCGATTACTACGAAGGCGCAGAAACAAAACGAGACGAGCTGGCTTTCCTTCCTTACACATCTGGTACAACAGGGAACCCAAAAGCGGTTGTACATACACACGGATGGGCTTACGCTCACCTTCAAGTTGCTTCAAAAATGTGGCTTGATGTTCAAGAAGGAGATAAAGTTTGGGCAACAGCAGCTCCTGGCTGGCAGAAATGGATCTGGAGTCCTTTCTTATCAACGATTGGGGTAGGAGCGACAGCCTATGTATATCATGGACGCTTTGATCCTAACGAGTACCTGCAACGTCTAGAAGATGAGAAAATTAATGTATTATGTTGTACTCCAACTGAATATCGTCTGATGGCTAAAGTGGAATCGATTGAAAGTTATAAATTACCTGAGCTTAGAAGTACAGTCTCTGCTGGTGAGCCTCTTAACCGTCAAGTTATTGAAACCTTTAAGAAAGCATTCAACGTAAACGTTCGTGACGGATACGGACAAACAGAGAATACTTTACTTATTGGTACACTTCAAGGGATGGAAATTAAGCCTGGTTCTATGGGCAAGCCGACACCTGGAAATGAAGTAGCGATTGTGGATGAGAGCGGTGTTCCGGTTCAGCCAGGTGAAGTTGGAGATATTGCAGTACACAAAAGTGCCCCTGCATTATTCCGTGAATATTATAAAGATCCTGAACGTACGGCTATGGCGTATAGAGGAAACTACTATATTACAGGAGACCAAGCGAAGTTAGATGAAGATGGATACTTCTGGTTTGAAGGGCGCAGTGATGATATTATTATCAGCTCTGGATACACGATTGGACCTTTTGAAGTAGAAGATGCTCTAACAAAGCACCCAGCTGTGAAAGAGTGTGCTGTTGTAGCTTCTCCTGATGAGATTAGAGGTAATGTTGTAAAAGCATTTATCGTCTTAAGAGATGAAAAGGCAGTAGCTGATGATCAGCTTGTAGCTGAACTGCAGGAACATGTAAAAGTGATGACAGCACCATATAAATACCCAAGAAAGATTGAGTTCGTAAACGAACTTCCAAAGACAACATCAGGCAAGATTAGACGTATTGAGCTTCGTCAGCAAGAAAAAGCGAAGTATGCAGAAGCTTAATAATAAGTAATATCCTTTATTCTATGGTGAGCGAGCGCTCGTACAGGATAAAGAAGAGGAAGTATGGCTTAAGAAGTATGGCTTAAGAAGTATGGCTTAAATTGAAGCCATGCTTTTTCTTTTTGCTCTCGATTGCATCTTACTATGTTTTCTGTCACGATAGAATAAAAATGACATGATGTTACAACTGCAGGAGGGAAAATAGTGGGGACTCTTTGGTGGAATGGGACGTTTTTTACAATGAGAAAAGAGGGTGAAACAACGGATGCTGTATATGTGGAAGAAGGACAGGTCATCGATCATGGCAGCGCAGAGGATCTTTTATCAGCCTATTCAGAACGCATCACCAAGAAGGTTGATATAGAAGGGGCATACGTTTATCCAGGTTTTGTAGATAGTCACCTGCATATGGTCGGTCATGGGGAGCGATTAATCCGTCTGGACTTATCAGAAACCACTCAAGCGAGTGAAATGGTTGATCAACTGATAAAAAAAGTAAAAGACACGCCGCCTGGTGAATGGGTATTTGCAGAAGGATGGAATGAGAATAACTTTATAGATCGAAAAATTTTTCACCGGATGGAATTAGATGAAATAACAACATCTCATCCAATGTACTTAACGCGCATTTGCAGGCACGCAGCATTAGTAAACTCTAAGGCGTTAGAACTTGCAGGAATCACAAAAGATACTCCTGATCCTGAAGGAGGGGTGATTGTTCGTGATGCAGACGGAATGCCGACTGGCTATTTGCTTGATGCGGCGACTGAGTTAGTTAAATCGGTCATTCCTCCTGTTGATAAAGTTTATGTAAAACGAGCACTTCAAACAGCAGTAGAGGATATGCTCCGCTTAGGTTTAGTTGGAGGACATACGGAGGATTTGAATTATTACGGCGGCTTTAAACAGACATTTGATGCATTCAATGAAGTGATCAATGGAGTAGATTGTAAATTTAGAGCACATTTGCTTGTCCATCATGAAGCTATAGATGAGATGAAAGAATCAGGCTGCAGTAAGGGTGAAGTAACTCCTTATATTGAACTGGGACCCATGAAGATCTTTGCCGATGGAGCACTGGGCGGAAGAACGGCTCTTCTTAGCGCACCTTATACGGATGACCCAAGAACAAGCGGAGTGGCAATGCATCAACAGAGCGAGCTTGAAAACCTAGTAAAACGGGCACGTGATGAAGACATGCCTGTTGCTATTCACACAATCGGAGATGAAGCTCTGCGCTTAGCAATTGATGCGATTGAAAAGTATCCTTGTACAAATGGGCGTGATCGATTAATCCATGTACAAGTCATCAATCAAGATTTAATTGAGCGGTTGAAGAAGTTGCGCGTAGTTCTTGATATTCAACCACGTTTTGTGGCTGCGGACTTCCCTTGGGTTATGGAGCGGCTTGGTGAAGAGCGTCTGCCCTATTCCTTTGCTTGGAAAACATTAATTGAAGAAGGTCTTCATTGTGCGGGAGGATCGGATGCTCCTATTGAACCCGTGGATCCGCTATTAGGCATCCATGCAGCAGTCACGAGAAAGAAACCAGGCGAAACGCATGAAGGGTATTTACCTGATCAAAAGCTATCGATGTTTGAAGCTGTAAAGTTATTTACAACAGGCAGTGCTAGTGCGATTGAAAAAGAGAGTGAGCGTGGCTTGATTGCACCAGGTTATGCTGCTGATTTTACTGTTTTAAATCACAATGTTTTTGAAGGAGACCCTGATCACCTATTACATGCAGAAGTCCTTATGACGGTAGTTGATGACTCTATCATGTATCAAAAGAATAAATAGGTGAAAGACGACTTATTTGTAGTAAATAAGTCGTCTTTATCGGTTTATACTGAGTTGGTTCATACAGGCGTTTTTATATCGTTCATCTGCTGGGTAATTGCATTGTGTAATTACTAAGTAGGACGGTGTTGTTAGGGTTCAAAGCTTGTTTAAAGTCTCAAGTACCTAAACCATGGGGGGGAGCGTACTTGCCGCTCCTGAACTATACTTCGCTTTTCACGGGGAGCTGGTGAGCTTCCTCGGGCAAAGCCCTGTGGGATCTCACTCCTGCTCTAGTCCCCGTAGAAGTCTCCGTATAGTTCATCGCTAGGTTATTGCTTTCTGTAATTATTATGTGGAACGAATTAGATATGGATCAGTTCAAATTATAAGAAACAAGATATCCTTGGGGTTATCTGCTAATTTCACTGAACAGATTCAAATAAAAATGGGAGTTCTATACAACCTCCACGCTCCGTTAGTTGGAGTGCAACGACGAGGAGGCTCCCGGTCCGCCCGCGGAAAGCGAGTGCCTGCAGCGGAAATCAACAACTACTTTCAGTGGGAATATCATCGGATAATCGATTATCAAGCTCATCGTTAATCTTTTCTTATAAAAAATTTCGCTGTACCTTTTGCCAGAACGAGTTTGTTTTAAGTTTTAATACTTTTATTTGGCGGTCTGCTAACTGAATACGAATGTCTTTAGCATGGCGAAGACTTAACGCTTCATTATCTGCACCGATGATTGGGTGGTCGTTTCCGTCTTGGACTACTTTTAAAAGCAACGTACGATCTGGACCGAGGACAAACGGACTGCCAAGAGTACGGTATTGATTATTATTTAAAGAAGCTAGCTCACTTACTTGCATAGATGGCAAAGTAGGGTCAATAACGGCGCCTCTAACGGATTTATTATAAGCGGTGCTGCCTGTTGGTGTGGAAACAATCATTCCATCTCCTCTAAATGTTTCAAATGCAAAATCATCGATGACAACATCAATAACGAAGGTCTTAATCACATTTGAACGGATAGAACATTCATTCAAACAAAAAATAGGTTTCTCGTTATTTACTGATACTTCTAATACAGGGTAGAGGCGTACTTCAAGCTCTTCATTTTTCATCGCTTGAATCATGCGTTCCTGGTCATTGATTGTAAAATCAGTGTAGAAGCCTAGTTGGTCTGTATTTACTCCGATATAAAGACAGTCTTCTCTAAAGCCGGTTTTTCTTATTGCTTGTAAGAATGCATTATCGCCGCCGACACTTACAATAATATTTGCTTCTTCAATGGAATGAACTAAATGAAAGCCATGTACCTCAGCTAAGTTTTTAAGAGGTGTGACGATGTCTTTCATTTCTGGCGTTTGTTTAAAGAAGAAATATAGGTTTTTACGTGAAATCATCAGAATCATCCTTTCTAGAGGAATTAAATCAGGTGAATAGTTCCACTTCAAGTGAAATTTGACAGGATTCTATGTTATCATAACCTTTGTTCAGGAAAAGAATCAAAAATAATTATCGATTACGTCATCGGAAAAAACGTGATACAAAAGAAGGGGTGGGATCATGAGTCGCAAACGCTGGCTGGCTTTAATTGCAGCTCTTATGTTGGTTGTAGCTGCTGTAGGAGTTAATGTGGCCACTTCACAAGCAGGGGCAGATTTAGACCGAATGTTTGGAAGTGAACATGGCTGGGCTGAGAGAGTGATTGAACAAGGAGATGATTTTGGAAACTCTATTGTTGTGCTTGAATTAAATGGAGTGATTCAAGATACAGGAGATGCTGTTAGTATTTTTGATGCACAAGGCTACAGGCACCAAGCTTTTCTTTCTCAAATTGAGCACGCTGCGAAGGATTCCTCTGTGCAAGGATTAATTATTCGAGTGAATACACCAGGCGGCGGGGTAGTTGAAAGTGCAGAAATTCATGAAAAAATCGTAGAAGTTCAAGAAGAGTATAATAAGCCTGTCTATATCTCAATGGGCAGTATGGCAGCTTCTGGTGGGTATTACATAGCAGCACCGGCTGATAAGATTGTAGCTAGTCCACAGACGATTACGGGTTCCTTAGGCGTTATTATGGAGTCTATTAATATTGCTGAACTGGCTGAGAATTACGGTATTAAATTCAACACGATTAAAAGCGGAGAATACAAAGATATTATGTCAGCGACGCGTGAGATGACAGAAGGCGACCGTGCAATTTTACAATCATTAATTGATGAGTCTTATGATGAGTTTGTACGTATTATCTCTGAAGGACGTAACATGTCTGAAAATGAAGTAAGACAATTAGCAGACGGACGAATCTATACAGGAAACCAGGCTTTAGAAATAGATTTAGTTGATGAGCTTGGAAGTCTTGATGACACGATTGCTATGATGCGTGAAGATTTAGGTGCAAATTATAGTGTAATTAAATATGAGGCTGATACGGGTCTGTACAGTTTATTTTCAATGACAGCAGCTAAAATGTTATCTTCGAATAATGAACTGGCAAGTATTGAACAATTAATTACAGAGCGCCGAGCACCTACATTAAAGTATCTTTACACTGAATAGGGAGGGATCATTTTGGAGCAAGGAATGATAAACCGCGGGTCTCGCCCAAGAAGAAGCCGTATACTCCAGCAAAGAAAAAAGAGACAGGAGCGCTCGCTTCAACCTAACAGAGAAAGTGAAGGGCTTAACCGTCAGGAAGAGATAGAGCGTGAAACCCATTATGCGAATGAGCGGCACTATGCTGGTTTTTGGATGAGATTCTGGGCGTTTAGCCTTGATGCTCTTATGCTGCTAAGTTTACGTTGGCTGCTTATTGGTCCGATCTTAAATCTAACGGATCTTCGTTACGCATTGGGTGGAATGTACGGATTTTTTGATTTAGTTGTATCAGCGGTATTCTTCTTCGCCTACTTCGCCCTTATGACTAAGTTTTATGGTGCGACTATAGGCAAGATGGTATTTGGTCTGCGAGTCGTTTCAAAAGAAGGAGACTTGCTTTCATGGAGAGAGGTCATATTTAGAGAAGGAGTAGGACGAGTGTTACACCAGTCTTTTGCTCTCCTCTATATTCTTTATATAACGGTTGCTTTTACGTCTACTAAGCAAGGCTTGCATGATATGATTGCTGATTCCTATGTGATTTATGAAAAAAGATAAAAGATAAAAGAGGGTAAACCTGTGTGTCATGACGCACAGGTTTATTTTTTTTTT
>NZ_ATAE01000035.1 GCF_000474275.2 Alkalihalophilus marmarensis DSM 21297 | reverse complement strand
TTTTTTTTTTGCAGGGATATCCTAGAATAATCAACGCTGTCTTAAAGGGAGTTTAACATGACTTGGTTTTTAATCATTCTTGCTGTAGTAATTGTCTTATTACTCATCCTGTCACTAACAAAAATAAAAATAGAACTCACTTATAAACACACAAAAGATGATGATCTGTTAGTGGCAGCTGTAACAATATGGTGGATGCGGGTATACACCTTTGAAGCACCTCTAATAAAAATAAATGAAGAGTCACCAGCAATCATTGTAGAGGAAAAAGAAAATATAGCTGGCTCAGAAAGCAAAAAAGATAAGAAAGTAACGCTGCAAACAATCATTCACGATATTCATTTAGCGGAACGTTGGATCAGGCATGTAGTCGGGTTGAATCGTATTATCCGCAGATTTCTTAGGCATGTTCATGTGCATAAATTTGATTGGTATTCGGATGTTGGGGTCGGTGATGCTGCTTTAACAGGGCCTGCTGCCGGTATGCTATGGTCACTGAAAGGGATGATGGCAGGCCTAATAGGGAACCATGTGAAAATGCATAGGATGCCTAAAATCTCTGTGACCCCTCATTATCAAGCCGTTGTTTCACATACCTATTTTTCTTGCATGTTTATGTTTCGGATAGGGCATGCTATTTTTGTAGGTCTTTCGATCATAAAGCATTGGAAACGAAGACCAAAGTGGAATCAAGATCAAGACCAAAAAGCTACAGAAACGATGTAAGAAAGAATGTAGGTATTTAAAGGAGGAAAAGGTTATGTCTGATCATCCTATTCAAGGGCTAATGAAGACGGCAATGGAAAATCTAAAAGAAATGGTAGATGTTAACACGATTATTGGGGATCCGGTTGAGACACCTGATGGAAGTGTGATCATGCCAGTATCTAAAGTTGGATTTGGATTTGCAGCTGGCGGAAGTGAGTTTGTTATTGATCAGCACCGTCCATCATCTACAGAAGATCACACGCAAAAGCACCCGTTTGGCGGAGGTAGCGGCGGAGGTGTTTCCATCACCCCAATTGCATTTTTAGTAGTCGGACATCAAGGTGTGAAAATGGTTCATCTTGATAGCAGCACTCACCTGTACGAAAAATTATTGGATTTTGCTCCGCAAGTAGTGGATAAAATTCAACAAATGATCAAGTCAGGTTCGAACGCATCGTATTCCAATCAATCGCAGCAAACGAATCAAGCGTATACAAACAATTCAAATATGAATTACCAGCAGCGTAATGATCAGTCACCAATTTAGAGAATGGGATAACCCCACTCTCTTTTTTTTGTGTATAAAGTTGGAGATTGCAGACCTTTTGGGATGAAGAATAGGTTGTTACTTGAATTTGTGGCGCCTGCTCATGTATGATGAGTACGTACATAATTTGGAACGATCATAGGAGGGTGTTCACATGGCACAAATTACATTTAAAAACAATCCTGTAACGTTACTTGGAACAGAAGTAAAGGTTGGGGAAAAAGCTCCTGATTTTAAAGTTCTTGCAAATGATTTATCAGAAGTAACTTTGGCTGATACTAAAGGAAAGGTTCGTTTAATCAGCGTCGTTCCATCGATTGATACGGGTGTTTGCGACCAACAAACCCGCCGTTTCAATGAAGAGGCATCATCACTTGGCAATGTAGAAGTATTAACGGTAAGTGTAGATTTGCCATTTGCTCAAAAACGTTGGTGTGCAGCTGCGGGTATTGAAAATGTTCAAACATTATCAGACCACCGTGACCTTTCATTTGGACAAGCATTCGGTGTTGCAATTGAAGAACTTCGTCTGTTAGCTCGTTCTGTTTTTGTTATTGATTCAAATGATGTGGTAACTCATGCAGAGTATGTATCTGAAGCAACGAATCATCCAGATTACGAAGCAGCTATAGAAGCAGCAAAAGCTGCAAACTAAGCACGCTGGATACATTTAAAAAGAATGTTAAAAGGGTCAACCCGCTTGCTACGTGGTGGGTGACCTTTTTTTAGGCTAGGAGTTGAAAAAATGAGCGTAATGAATTCGAAAATGGAAGAGCTCTTTATCTTTCTAGACAAAGGGGCTTCTCTCTTAGAGGAACACGAATCCTTTACTTATCTAGAGGGACTCTCTGAGATGGGAGAAAACTTATTTCAAGGTGAAGTGGTACAACCGGTTACACCAGAAGTGAAAGACCGTCTTTATGATTTAATGCGGCCGCTTGACGTAAGTGAATTTTCAAAAGAAGATATCCGTAAAGCTTTTCAGTTAACCGTTCTAAAAGGAATGAAGGGAGCAACACAGCCAAATCATTCGATGACACCGGATGCGGTTTGTTTGTTTTTAAGCTACCTTGTGAATAAAGTGATGGCTGAAGCAAAGGGTGGTTATTCAGTATTAGACTTGGCAGCGGGTTCGGGCAATTTATTAACAGCGCTGTTAAATCAATCTGAAAACCCTGCAAAAGGATTTGGATTTGAGGTGGATGAAACACTTCTTAAACTGGCTTTTGTCAGCTCTAATTTACAAGAGATTGAACTTGAACTATTCCACAAGGACTCTATAGAGCCGCTTACATTTCCTGAGGTAGATCTAGTGGTTACCGATTTACCAATCGGTTATTATCCGCATGATGAAATTGCAAAGGAATATAAAGTAAAGGCAGATGAAGGTCATTCCTTTAGTCATCATCTTATGATTGAAAAAGGAATAAACAGTGTGAAAGAAGGCGGGTTCTTGTTTTATATTGTTCCTAACTTCTTATTTGAAAGCGAACAAGCACCAAAGCTGCATGCCTATCTAAAAGAGCATGCGATGATCCATGGACTGCTGCAGCTTCCAAAAACGATGTTTACCTCTGATAATCATGGCAAAAGCATATTAATGCTGCAGAAAAAAGGGGAAGGTGTGACTCAGGCAAAGCAAGCGCTGCTCGCAGAACTTCCATCCTTCAGCAACAAAACAGCACTAACGGATATGATGACACGTATTAATAAGTGGTTTGAACTCGAACTTAACTTATAAGATGAATCCTGCTTCCATATTTGGGAGCAGGATTTTTTTGGATGTTATATAAAAGTGTCTGGCTCTCCTTACAAAAATGTACAGTATTTAAGCGGTTTCAAGTCTGAAAATAAAGAATTCGAGAGAAAACAAGCGAAAATAGCCGATTTTACTTGAAAACGTATTTTCAGGGTGCTTAAATGGAAAGGTATTGATATCTACTCTGTTAGTCAAATTATATAAATTACTTAATTAAGGGAGCTGTCTTAACATGGCGAAAATTATTGCGATTAATGCTGGTAGCTCATCATTAAAATTCCAATTACTAACAATGCCTGAAGAAGAAGTTGTAACAAAAGGCTTAGTTGAACGTATTGGTCTTGGTGACGGTATTTTTACAATTGAAGTAAATGGTGAAAAACAAAAAGAAACAACTGAAATTCCAGATCACTCTGTAGCAGTAAAAATCCTGCTTGAAAAGCTTACAGGACTTGGAATTATCGATTCTCTTGATGAAATTGACGGAATCGGACATCGTGTCGTTCACGGTGGAGAGAAGTTTAACGACTCTGTTCTTATTACTGATGAAGTACTTGCGGGAATTGAAGAAGTTTCTGAATTAGCTCCTCTTCACAACCCAGCAAACATTGTTGGAATTAAAGCATTTAAAGAAGTATTGCCAAATGTACCTGCAGTAGCAGTATTTGATACGGCTTTCCACCAAACAATGCCAGAGAGCTCATTCTTATACAGCTTGCCTTATGATTACTATAAAGAGTTTGGAATCCGTAAATATGGTTTCCACGGAACAAGTCATAAGTATGTGTCTGAACGTGCAGCAGAATTATTAGGTCGTCCAATCGAGCAATTACGTTTATTATCTTGTCACTTAGGTAATGGTGCTAGTATCGCTGCGATTGATGGTGGAAAATCAATTGATACGTCTATGGGCTTTACACCTCTTGCAGGGGTAACAATGGGTACACGTTCAGGTAATATCGATCCTGCTTTAATTCCATATATCATGGAAAAAACAGGGCAAGACGCAAATGGAGTATTAGACACGTTAAATAAAAAGAGTGGACTTCTTGGTGTCTCAGGATTCTCTAGTGACCTGCGTGACATTGAAAGTGAAGCAGAAGCTGGAAACGAGCGTGCTGAGCTTGCTCTTGAAGTATTCACTTCACGTATTCACAAATACATCGGTTCATATGCGGCTCGCATGAGCGGAGTGGATGCAATTATTTTCACAGCTGGTATTGGTGAAAATAGTGATGTTATCCGTGAGCGAGTTCTTCGCGGCCTAGAATTCATGGGTGTATATTGGGATCCATCATTAAACAAAGTACGTGGAAAAGAAGCGTTCATTAACTATCCGCATTCACCTGTAAAAGTAATCATTATTCCTACGAATGAAGAAGTAATGATTGCACGTGATACAGTACGTCTATCTAACTAATATAAGTTCCTTTGAGCATCACTTACAATCATGTGTAAGTGATGCTCTTTTTAAATACATCTTCACGTTGTTTACATCTAAATAAAAAAAAGACTATGATAGTAAGAGATCTTAAAAGGGGTATATATAAAGCAACACCCATAAAGGAGGTTTATGATGTGGGATTGTTTTCAAAAGCAAATGAAGGGGAGAAGTTTACAAACTTCTTTTTAATTCGTGAAAGAGAATTAAAACAGGCTTCTAATGGAAGTGAATATGCAACCTTTCTTTTAGAACGCAACTTAGAGATTATCCCTGCTCAATTATGGGACCTTACGAAAGAACAAAAAGAATCCTTACAGCCCAAGGCATTAATTAAAGGAGAAGGGATTGTAACCACCTTTAAGCAAAAGAAGTTATTAAAGCTATTAAGAGTTAGATTAGCAACATCAGACGACCCAGTATCCATTAGTGAACTGATTTCTAGAAAAGGAATATCTAGAGAAGAGCTATGGCAAGAGCTGCGAATGTTGATGGAGGAAGTTACCTCTCCGATTTTACGAAATATTTTACGTCGGATTTATTCTGAACGTACCATTCGGGAAAAGCTAACGACTTTGCCGGCCTCCAAAACATATCATCATGCCTACTATGCAGGGCTTATGCATCACATTGTAGAGCTATCGAGAGCGGCATATCAACTCCTGCCCCTCTATCCTTACGTTAATCGAGATTTAGTGTTATCAGCATGCTTGTTAGGGGATATTGGAAAAACGAAGGCGCTGCGGGATGTAGTAGCGCCAGAGTATACATCAAGCGGAGAATTAATGGGACATATGGTGCTTGGGATTGAAATGATTAATGAAGCAGCAAGAGAAGCAGGGATTTCGACCGATGATGTGGAAGTTATTGCATTGAAACATCTTATGCTCAGCCAGAACGGGGATATAGAAAAAGGATATGGCAGTGCTGTATCCGAAAAGACGGCAGAAGCAGTCATGCTGGCATCAATTAAAGAAATGAATACAAAACTGCATGCCATTGAGATGATTCGCGAGAGAAGTGAAGAAGAATGGGTGTATTCCCCAATGTTTAAACGTAAGATGTACCACTCATGATGTATAACTCATACTAAATTAATGATTTACTCAGAAAAAAGAAGGTGAGCAAATGAGGCAGGAAGAAAGAGACCAAAAGAGATACCAAGCAATTATTGAATGGGAAGATACATATTTTAAGCATGAAGCAACCGATGTAGAATACACCTATCTAAAGTGGACAGACAAGTTATTTGAACAATTAGGTGATCATAGGAGACAGAAAGTTCTTATGCAGATTGATCACGTCTTTATTCATCTGCATGCTTATCTCCAAAACACAAGATCTCATGAGGAGACAAGAAAGCGAATCCTGCAATATGCTAAAGTATTTGCTCCTACGGTTGATTCCATTGAAGACCTTCAATATCTCCCGGTGGAGCAGCTTGATTACATGACTGATCAATTAATGGCCAAACAGCGTCTTCTCGCGCTTGGTCAAGGCGGATTAACGGGGATGGGCGGGATGTTTTTATTGGCAGCTGACCTGCCTGCAGTGATAGCAATTAATCTTCGTTCGATTCAACAGATTGCAACGATCTATGGGTACGATTTAAAACGCCCGGTCGAAATGGTTATTGCTTTAAAGCTTTTGCATCTCTCAACCTTGCCTAAAGCACTCCAAGCGCATGAATGGGAGCGGCTATGGCATGATCTAGATCAGCACCATACGGATGATATCTTTTATGCAGGATCAGAGGAAATTGTTGAACCTGAGTGGCTGGGGCAGTTTATACGTCAGCTGGCGAAAAGCTTCGTGATTACAATGCTCAGAAAAAAAGTGTTTCAAGGGCTGCCGCTTGTTGGAATGGCATTTGGCGCTGGTATAAACTACAGATTATCGCAGCAAGTGATTGAACTATCACATAAATTTTATCAGAAACGACTATTAACAGAGCGCAACCAATAAGCATAGAAAAAACTCGTCTTGACATACTACTTCAAGACGAGTTTTTTATTAGGAGGCTTATAGTTATGTGCTCATCCCTTAGACAGCGAAGGGTTTAATCTAAACCATATCCAGAGATCGTTAATAATGGATGCTAATTCTGCTATTTCCGTATTAAGAAGACAAGAACGTTCAAAATTCATCTCTTCTGATAAAGCAGCATTCTTTTCGTTAATGAGCTCTTCTAATTCTTTAATACGCTCTGGGATATTACCGCGAATCTCTTCCCACATACGAAGAATTTGAGCTTGTCTTATCTCCTCAAGTTCATCCCAAGCTGTATGAAATCGAGGAAGAGAAATCTTTAAACGCTCATCGTATACAAATTCAACGTCCATTTCATCACCCCTCTCTTATATTGTAACGAAATCCCTGAGTGAAAGTCACGATCAATTAAATATCATTTAGAAAAAAATTAAAAATACCCCTTGCCAAAATGGAGAATCGTTGGTAAAGTGTTTTGTATATTAATAAGTTAGTTGTATGGTTTTATACAAAAGGTGATGAATAGAAGTCACCTCCTTTTATACAAAGAAATGCATAAAAATAATAACAAGAGTATGAATATTCATTTGGAGGGAATGTAAAATGACAAAGAAAAAAGTGGTTTTAGCGTATTCAGGTGGTCTAGATACATCAGTAGCAATTAAATGGTTATCAGATAAAGGGTATGATGTTATTGCAGTTGGTTTAGACGTGGGTGAAGGGAAAGATTTAGATTTTGTAAAAGAGAAAGCATTAAAAGTAGGAGCAAGTCAATCGTATACAATTGATGCAAAGAAAGAGTATGCAGAAGAATTTGTACTTCCTGCCTTGCAAGCACATGCATTATATGAGCAAAAATATCCACTAGTATCTGCTCTATCACGTCCGTTAATCTCTAAAAAGCTTGTAGAGATCGCTGAACAAACTGGAGCGACAGCAGTTGCACATGGATGTACAGGAAAAGGGAATGACCAAGTTCGTTTTGAAGTGTCCATTCAAGCTTTAAATCCAAACTTAGAAGTGTTAGCGCCGGTACGTGAGTGGGCATGGTCTCGTGATGAAGAAATCGAATATGCAAAAAAACATAATATCCCGATCCCAGTTGATTTAGATAATCCATATTCTGTTGATCAAAACCTATGGGGACGCAGTAATGAGTGTGGCATCTTAGAAGATCCATGGGCAACTCCTCCTGAAGGGGCGTATGAGCTGACAGCTTCAATCGAAAATGCTCCTGATACAGCGGATGTAATTGAAATTGGATTTGATAAAGGGGTTCCTGTAAGCATTGATGGAGTAGCTTATCAATTAGATGAGTTAATCTTAAAGCTTAATGACATAGCAGGTAAGCATGGTGTTGGACGTATTGATCATGTAGAAAACCGTCTTGTAGGAATTAAATCACGTGAAGTGTATGAGTGCCCAGGTGCGATGACGTTAATCAAAGCGCATAAAGAGCTAGAAGATTTAACACTTCCTAAAGAGGTAGCGCACTTTAAACCGGTAGTGGAGAAAAAGTTAACGGAACTAATTTATGAAGGTCTATGGTTCTCACCATTACAGCCAGCTATTCAAGCCTTCCTAAAAGAGACTCAAAAGTCTGTGACAGGCGTTGTTCGTGTGAAGCTGTTTAAAGGGCATGCGGTTGTAGAAGGACGTAAATCTGATTTCTCTTTATATGATGAGAAGCTTGCGACTTATACACCAGACGATGAATTTGATCATAATGCAGCAGTTGGCTTCATCTCACTTTGGGGTCTTCCAACGAAAGTGCACAGCATTGTGAACAAACAGAAGGAGGCAGTAAAGCTGTGAGTAAGCTGTGGGGAGGTCGTTTTACAAAAACGGCAGAAGAGTGGGTCGATGCATTCGGTGCATCGATCGGCTTTGATCAAAAATTAGTAAAAGAAGATCTAACTGGCAGTCTTGCCCATGTAGCGATGTTAGGCAAATGTGGAATTCTGCCTGCTTATGAGGTTGAGCAGATTACAGAAGGCCTTAAGATCCTTCAGAAAAAAGCTGATGCA
The DNA here is from genome assembly GCF_000474275.2 of Alkalihalophilus marmarensis DSM 21297. GTDB lineage: Bacteria > Bacillota > Bacilli > Bacillales > Bacillaceae_D > Alkalihalophilus > Alkalihalophilus marmarensis. The sequence continues at coordinate 118,979 of NZ_ATAE01000035.1, read as the reverse complement.
GGTGAACTAGAGTTTTCTGTTCAAAATGAAGATATTCACTTAAACCTAGAAAAGCTGTTAATTGATGAAATTGGACCAGTAGGCGGAAAGCTTCATACAGGACGAAGCAGAAATGACCAAGTAGCTACAGATATGCACTTATACTTGCGCAATGAAACGAAAGAGATTATGGGTGCCGTAAGAAATGTACAGCAAGCTCTTGTTAACCAAGCGAAGCAGCATGTAGAAACATTAATACCAGGTTATACGCATCTTCAACGTGCCCAGCCTGTATCATTTGCTCATCATCTATTGGCCTATTTTTGGATGCTTGAGCGTGATTTCAGCCGCTATGAAGACAGCCTAAAGCGTGTTAATATTTCTCCTTTAGGTGCGGGGGCATTAGCAGGAACAACCTTTCCGATTGACCGTGAATATTCAGCAGAATTATTAGGGTTTGATGGAATATATCAAAACAGTTTGGATGCAGTCAGTGATCGGGATTTCATTTTAGAATTTCTGAGCTCCTCTGCTACACTGATGATGCATTTGTCACGTCTTTGTGAAGAGTTAATCTTATGGTCTTCACAAGAATTTCAATTCATTGAAATGGACGACAGCTTTGCAACAGGAAGCAGTATTATGCCGCAAAAGAAAAATCCAGATATGGCTGAATTGATTCGTGGAAAAACTGGCCGAGTATATGGCAGCCTTTTTTCTTTGCTTACAGTATTAAAGGGACTTCCTCTAGCATACAACAAGGATATGCAAGAAGATAAGGAAGGTATGTTTGATGCCGTTGAAACAGTAAAAGGGTCGCTAAATATCTTTGCCGGTATGATTGATACGATGACAGTAAATAATGAAACGATGGAAAAAGCCGTTCACCAAGATTTTTCAAATGCTACAGAGCTTGCTGATTACTTAGCTACAAAAGGAATGCCTTTCCGTGAAGCGCATGAAGTAGTTGGGAAACTGGTGCTCACAGCGATTGAAAAAGGTGTGTATTTGCTCGATTTAACGATTGAAGAATACAAACAAGCTAGTGATTTATTTTCAGAGGATATCTTTGAGGTTCTGCAGCCAAAAACGGTTGTAGCTAGAAGAAATAGTGCTGGCGGGACAGGATTTGAGCAGGTTAAACTGGCACTTACTAAAGTAGATAAGATCTTACAGGTAAAAGAAGAAACTCTAGCATAAAAACATAATACTCGTTTAAGTTGCTCATACTAAACATATCTTTATGAGAGGAGAGTGACTTGAACGATGAAAGAGCATAAGCTAAGTAATTCTTTGTACGATGAAAAAGGGGTTAATGCTGTCCATGATCAAGTGATGAATGCTTATTATGCAGGCACAACTGAAACTCCTAAGGCAAACACAGGTGAGAATGATCAGCAGCAGGAAGATTTTGAGGATGGTCAATTAACGTAACAAGAGAAAGCGCGTCACTGCTTATAGGCAGAAGACGTGCTTTTTTTTCGGTTGAAGAAGGAATCATACATAGAGACAGCGAACGAACTACAAAAGGAATCATCTTTTTTTACATTGAATTTGATAAATAGTATGATCAAATAGCAGTTAATTAATTAAATAAAGCGAATAAATAGTAACGAATGATATAAAGCTTGACTTGAGAGGGGAATGCTTAATGAGGCATGCGTTAATCACAGCAGGAACTAAAGGATTAGGTGTTCAAGTGACAGAAGGTTTATTAAAAAGTGGATATTCAGTTACGATTACATATAGAAGTGATGAAGAAGCTGTTCTTAAAATGAAAGAAAAGTGGAAGGGAGACTTAAACCGTCTTCAATTCGTTCAAGCGGATGTGACAAATAAAGAAGATAGTAAGAGGGCTGTCGCAGAAGCATTTAGTCGATTTGGGAGAATTGATTTATTAATTAATAATGCCGGCCCTTACGTATTTGAGAGAAAAAAACTGATTGATTATGACGAAGAAGAATGGTATGAGATGATTGAAGGTAACCTAAGCGCCGTCTATCATCTTTTAAAACATGTTGTTCCAATCATGCGAAAACAACAATACGGACGTATCGTGATGTATGGATTTCAAGGGGCAAACAGTGCCCCGGGTTGGATCTATCGTTCGGCATACGCTGCAGCAAAAGTAGGCTTAGTCTCTTTAATGAAAACCATCTCAATAGAAGAAGCAGAATACGGTATCACAGCTAATATGGTCTGCCCGGGTAATATTCTTGGTGAGATGAAAGAGTCGACGATCAAAGAAGCTAGGGAGCATCCTGATTCAGACACGCCGATTGGCCGCTCAGGTACAGGAGAAGATATTGCGAGAACGGTCCTCTTTTTATGTGAAGAAGATGCTGATATGGTAACAGGAACGGTCGTAGAAGTAACCGGCGGCGTAGATGTCATACACCGTTACCGTTAAAATATGTATAATCATCCAATGATCTTCACACATTACTAATGAGGTGATAATCATTGAATAATAAATTGATCCCGATCATTTTATCCATGGGTTTCTTATTCTTATTTTTGAGTGCGACTACAAGTTCAGCGGCAAATGTAATGGGCCCTCTTTCTTTTAGAGTGACGATTACAGAGCAGGATGTAACCTATGAATACGAATTTGATAATCCTGATTATTATGAGTACGAGGAAGGAAACCATGTCGAGAGGGGAGCGGAAGCGAAACAAAAGGTTACTCGTCTCGTCTCGCTGATCAATTTAGAAGAAGATGCTGCAATTGATGCGATGGTGCGTGAATTAAAGCAAATTCATCCAAATGTGAGTAAGGTAGATATTCGATATATGAATGAAGAGAACAAACTTTATACATGGGTATGGACTGAAGAATAAAGCTGCCGTCATTCAGGCAGCTTTATTTTTTTGTAGTTTGTCTGATTATTCTTAGTAGTGGGATGTATGGTAAAATGAATAGGAGAAAGGGTTAAGAGGAGAAGTGGATGAAGAAACTGATTGATTATTTAATCTTGACAGTTGGTGCGATCATCGTTGCGGCTGGCTTAGAGCTCATATTAGCTCCTAATAGTCTTGTCGATGGCGGGGTCACAGCTCTTGCTATAATGGGTAACTATTTATTTGGAGTGCCTATTTGGCTGATTTATTTCGCACTGAATATACCTGCTTTATTATTTTGCGGAAAGTATATGGGTAAGCGTTTCATCATTCGCACGTTATATGCAAACGCTGTAACTTCTATTGCCTTATCTCTTTTAGCTCCGATGCAAGCCATTACATCGTCTGAAGTGCTGATTGTTTTATATGGAGGGCTTATGCTTGGATTAGGAGTAGGACTCGTCGTTAAGGCAGGAGGAGCAGTAGACGGAACAGAAATGATTGCCGTCTGGGCTCAAAGGAAGTTTCATATACCTATCAGCACCTTCTTATTAGCTGTAAATGCGGTAATTTTAACAGGAGCAGCATTTGTTTTCTCTCTTGAGCAAGCCATGTTCAGTGTAGCTGTATTTTATATTGTTTCTAAGTTAATTGATTTTGTTCTTGATGGTTTAAATCAAGGGAAATCGGTAATGATTATCTCTGATGCCCCGCATGATGTGGGGGCAAAGCTTATAGAGGAACTAGATGTACAAATTACGTATTTATACGGTCAAGGCGGGTATACAGGGGATGAACGTTTACTCATCTATTGTATAACCAACCGCTTTATGTATCCAAAATTGAAAGAAGTTGTCATGTCAGTTGATTCAAGTGCAGTGATTGAAGCGTCTTATGTAACTGAAACGGCTGGAGTAAAAAAACAAAACTTCTTTGAAGTAAACAGAGAAAACGGAAAGTAAGGCAGGATTTTTAACGTTTATGTGTAATGGTTTAATTGTAATGGTTTAATTGTAATGTTAAAAGGTAAAGGAAAACAAAGAAAACATTTTCTTAAGGAGTGTCATTAAATGAAGGTAAGTTATCATGGCCATTCAGTTGTTCAAGTTGAAGCAAATGGGAAAAAGATTATTATCGATCCATTTATCTCGGGCAATGAGTTAACGGACTTGGATGCAGACAAGCTGGAAGTAGATGTAATCTTATTGACTCATGGCCATAATGACCATGTAGGTGATACAGTTGAGCTTGCAAAAAGGAATGATGCGTTAGTCGTTGCACCTTTTGAACTTGCTACATACTTAGGGTGGAAAGGGGTAAATGTACACCCGATGCATATTGGCGGAGCGCATACCTTTGATTTTGGGACAGTTAAATTAACTCAGGCTTTTCATGGCTCTGCTTATACAGATGAAGAAAAACAAGAGATTATTTATACAGGGATGCCAGCTGGAATTTTACTATCAGCAGAAGGCAAAACGATTTATCATGCGGGAGATACCGCCCTGTTCTCAGATTTGAAATTAATCGGAGAACGGAATATGATTGATCTTGCATTTATTCCAATTGGCGATAATTTCACAATGGGGCCTGAGGATGCAAGTGTGGCGGCTGAATGGCTTCAAGCCAAACAGGTCGTTCCTATTCACTTTAATACATTCCCTGTTATTGAACAGGACCCACACGAGTTTGCTGATAACCTATCAGGTAAAAAAGGAAAAGTGTTAGAAGTGGGAGAGTCAATCGACGTATAAGTATTTATAGGACCGAACAAGAGAATGCTCTTGTTCGGTCTTTTTTTATGTCGATGGACATATATGTACTAGTAAAAGAAAAACGAGGAGGGACTTTGTTGAAGCAGAGACTTATCATCAGTCTACTAGTTGCTAGCACATTATTAATTTACAGTTTTGGGTATCTCCCTTTTCAAGAAAGTGGCATGGCAGGAATTTTTGCTTGGAGCTGGCTAGCCTTTAGTTTTCTTGTTATCGGCGGAAATATCTACGGACTGTTATCACAATTCAGCAAGCCTGTTCAGCTGAAAAAGAGCCAAGCTGTGTCAAGAGGCAAGCAAGTCAAAGTAAGAGGTTAATGAAGATAGCCTTGATACTGTATTCTATCAGCCGTATAATAGGACTAGTACAGTTACCCAATTACATGTTGGTACAGCTGATTAGAATGAATGTGTGGAGGCTATCATGGCTACAAAGCATGAGCAAATTTTAGAATACATTTCAAATTTAGAAGTAGGCGAGAAAATTTCAGTCCGCCAAATTGCCAAAGCGCTTCAGGTAAGCGAGGGGACAGCTTATCGTGCAATTAAAGAAGCTGAAAATCAAAGTTTAGTAAGTACGATTGAGCGTGTAGGAACCATTCGTATTGAAAAGAAGAAAAAAGAAAATATTGAAAAGTTAACATATGCTGAAATTGTAAATATTGTTGATGGACAAGTTTTAGGCGGTAAAGACGGACTGCATAAAACCCTTAACCGTTTTGTGATTGGGGCTATGAAGTTAGATGCGATGATGCGTTATGTAGAGGCTGGAAACTTATTAATCGTAGGAAATCGTTATCAAGGTCACAAGCTTGCCCTTGAAGCAGGCGCAGCTGTATTAATAACAGGCGGCTTTGATACGAGTGAAGAAGTTATACAGCTCGCTGATGAATTGAATCTCCCTATTATCACAACAAGTTATGACACCTTCACAGTGGCTGCGATGATTAACCGGGCTATCTATGATCAACTCATCAAAAAAGAGATTATCCTCGTCGATGATATTCTCATTCCACTGCAGGATACATATTATATGACAACAGCAAATGCAGTGGAGAAATGGCATGAGTTGAATTCGAAAACAGGTCACAGCAGATATCCTGTTATTGATGAACATATGCGTATTCAAGGGATGGTTGCTGCAAAAGACGTATTAGGGGCAACAAAGCAAACACCGATCGAGAAGGTTATGACGAAAAATCCCATTACAGTAAATGAACGGACATCGGTGGCATCAGTTGCACATGTAATGGTGTGGGAAGGCATTGAGTTATTGCCAGTTATCGATAGCCAGCGCCGCTTAATTGGAGTCATCAGCCGTCAAGACGTATTAAAAGCGCTGCAGATGATTCAAAGGCAGCCTCATGTGGGTGAAACCATTGAAGATACGGTTACAAGCCGCATAGAAGAGCAGATGATAGATTCTGATTATGCGTATGAGTGTGAAGTGACACCGCAAATGACAAATCAGCTTGGTACGATCTCATATGGGGTTATGACGACTCTAGTGACAGAAGCCGGCAGCCGAATTATGCGTAAATATAAAAAAGGTGATCTGGTTGTTGAGAATATTACGTTATATTTCATTAAACCTGTTCAAATTGAAAGCCGTATAGTAATCCAGCCTAGAGTGCTAGAAATCGGCCGTAAACACGGTAAAATTGATGTAGAGATGTTTCATGAGGGAGAAATAGTAGGTAAGGCTCTTATGATGGCGCAATTAATTGAATAAACCAAAAGGCCAGGTAACATAACGTTACCTGGCCTTTTTTGCATTTATTTATTATCTAGCTGCGGAATATAATGACGGTATGCTTTATAGCCTAAAACAACATTAGCTATACCTAAAATAAGAAACACAATCCCTACTACCACATCGACCGTACTGCGTGGAGCGATCAAGAGATTAATACTGATTGCGACCAAGAAAAAGCCGATTGAAATGTTTGCCTTCGTTTGGTAAATACGCTTCAAAAGACCTTCAGGAGTTTTCCATGTTTTAACTTTATTATAAATAAAAAAGACCGCAGAAAAGACAATAATAATTGTCATCACTTTATCCATGCTACAACTTCCTCCCCTATATGCTATATTTATTGTAGCGTGAGTTAACGTGAATTGCTAGTGAACGAACAATGAACGCGTATAATGAACGGGTCTAATAAACGCGTCTCATCAAGTCTTATTGATGAGCGAGATGAAAGAAAGCTGTATTTTAATCTTAATGACCAGAAAAGAGGAGTACTATGAATTACATACATAAGATACTAGACGAAGTAGAAAAAGCAGGAACAATTATTATTCATCGTCATGAAAGACCTGACCCAGATGCATTAGGATCTCAATTAGGGCTTAAAGAAATATTAACACAGGCTTATCATGATAAAACTGTTTATGCTGTAGGGGAAACGGAGCCATCACTTAGCTTCTTAGGAGAAATGGATGACATTCTTGACGATGTGTATGATGGGGCGCTTGTGATTGTATGTGATACAGCGAACACAGATCGAATAAGTGATAAGCGCTACAAAAATGGCGCTGCCATTATAAAGATTGATCATCATCCGAACGAAGAGCCGTATGGAGATATCGTATGGGTCGACACCAATGCAAGTTCAACGAGTGAAATGATCGTAATGCTGCTTGATGCAGCAAAAGAGCGAGGGCTCGACCTTAACTCTGAAGCCGCACTTCTGTTGTATGCAGGTATTGTTGGTGATACTGGGCGTTTCCGCTATAACAATACTACACCGCAAACGATGCAATTAACGAGTCGATTGATTGAAGCAGGCTTTGATCAAAATCAATTTTACAGCCAGCTTCATAAACGAGACCTGAAGATTACTAGGCTTGAGGGGTATGTGCTGCAGCACTTTGAAATCGTTGATGGAATGGTAGGTGTAATGAAGCTTACAAAAGAAGTGATGGAACAATTTGACGTCACATCGAGTGAATCCTCTCAATTAGTCAATTGCTTCTCAGATGTGGAAGGTCTTAGAACATGGGTATTTTTTGTAGAGGACGATGAAAAAATTCGAGTAAGACTCCGCTCACGAGGGCCGGTTATCAACACCATTGCACAAGAGCATCAAGGCGGAGGACACCCGATGGCAGCTGGCGCTTCGGCATATTCTTGGGAAGAGACTGATGAAGTAATTCAAAAGCTGGTATTAGCATGTAAAAATGAAAAAAGCGTGTGAGTTCAACTCCACGCTTTTTTAGTTATCAAGTATAAAGAAACTAAGATTTTGCTGCTCCCTTATCTCCTGGGATAAACCATGAACCCACTTCTGTTACGTCTTCATGAACGGCAATGCCTTCTTTGGCTAATTGCTTTCGGATTAATTCAGAAACTTCCTTCGTCTCAGCAAATGCTGATAAGCCAGCTTTAATTTTGTCGACCTTTTTCTGAGCCATCGCTTTGCGATCTAGGACCATTTCTTTACCAGTTACATCCATACTAACAGCCTCCTTCATATTTAAATAGTGACGTGTTGAATTACTATCAGTATACAATAAAGAAGGAAATTTAGTTGTTAAATACGGAAATGTTCTCAAAACTGTTAAAGTTATGACCTAGGCGGGATGATTTTAGCATAGATTTTTAACGTTGTATGAAGGTGCAGCCGCTCTATTTCCAACTGAAAGCGGTGATCCCCGACTTCAAATAATTTGTTTTCAATGGTACGGATCATTAAATCTTCTGTTTCAGATACAGAGGCAATGTTCTTTCGCTCAAGAAAAGCCAGTTCTTCTAAGGCTTGCTGCTGTAATTCAAATAAGGTTAATTGGTTTAGGCGCAGCCGCTGAGTATTGGTGAAATGAATTTCAATTTTTTGTACCGTTAGCTTACGTGCATTTTCTTCATTTTCCTCTTTCTGCTGACTTCGCAGTTCTTCAATCGTTCTCGTTTGGCTTTGAATGGTTACTTCTTGTTCTGATAATTTAACCATCAGCTCTTCATAAATTAAGCCATACTGATAAAGGAAGAACACCCATCCAATTAATACACCGATCACGATCCCTGCAAAAAAACGCTGCCATCCCGGTCGTTTATAATAAGGTGGGATTCTCATAACGGTAATTGCTCACCACCAACAATCCATTGAATTAATTTTGTGCCGGTCTGTGCTCCGCATAGAGCAGCGAAGATAAGAAATAATGTTCGATATATATCATCGTGTGTCCCGTTAAACAGGCCGCGCTCAATATTTGTTATGACATCAAAGGTTCCCCCAATTGCAGCGACAATCGCCCAAATCTTTAAGCTGCCAGCTAAATTGTACATAACCGACAGAGGCGGCTTGCCGATTAGAAATGCTCCAATTCCACCTATAATTGCACCGCCGACAATGACACCAAATGCGACAAAATAATCAATAATTAAATTTGCGAGAAGGTCACGATCCATATTGCTTTCCCACATCCTTTATCAGGTTGTCCTGACCATTTTATATACTATATAAATGAGGAATACGTTTTATGCTTGATCTGGTTAAATTACTAAAAGCGAATGGGCTGACTAGATGAGTAGAAAATAGACATCGTTAAATAAAAATGCAAAGCTATGGTGTCTTAAATCGAATGCGTACTATAATAAAGAAGATAAATGAAACAAGATTATATAGGAGTTTTAGTTCGTTAAGAAAGAGAGAAGGTGAAACGGTGAACTTGCTTCATACAAATGTTTATAGTGAATACAGTTTGCTTTCCTCGACTAATCGGATTAAGGAGCTGGTGAGTAAAGCAAAAGAGACAGGTTTCACTGCGCTTGCATTAACAGACAAAGGGAATATGTTTGCGGCCGTCCCTTTCTATAAAGCCTGCTTGGAAACGGGGATCAAACCTGTAATAGGTTTAGAGATACCTATTAAAGACAATGAGCACAGCGGTTCATTAAGACTGCTAGCTAAAAATACAACAGGATATAAGAGCTTATTAAAGATTTCGACCCTTCTTCAAACAGAGGACAACCTACGTGCTGGATTAGCACCTGATGACTTGCGTTCGCGTATTAATGATTGTCTCATTATTATTCCTTATGACAGTCCGATGCATCAATTGATCAAGGCAGGAGAGGTAGAAGCAGCAAAAGAATGGTGTGTGCGCTGGATCACCCGTTCTAAAAAAGAGGATTGGTATATCGACCTTGCTGGAAATGCTGATAGAGAAAGTCACCATTGGGAAGCTGTTTCCCAATTTGCTTCTCGTTATAACTTGAAACTATGCGGGTCTAACCCTGTTCGATTTACAAGTAAGGAGAATTATGAAGCTTATGCGGCAGTTAGAGCGATACGTGAGGGGAAAACGATTCACCTTCAGGACGAGGGACACGCTGAAAGGTCATTTTATTTAAAGAGTAAAGAAGAGTTAAAGCAATCATTTTCGCCTGTTCCTGCTGCTTTAAGCGGGTTAGGAGAAATCGTTGAACAATGCAATATTACGATCGATTTAGACCGGCGTTATTTACCTGCCTATCCTTTTACAAAGAGTGAGCCTGCAAAAGAAGTGCTGAAAAAAGCATGCTTAGAGGGTGCTAACAAGAGGTTCAACCACACCATCACTGATGAAGTAAGAAGAAGGCTTGAAAAAGAATTAGCAGTCATTGACCAAATGGGATTCAATGATTACTTTTTAATCGTTGCAGATTTTATGCAGCATGCAAGAAAACGAAACATGATGACAGGACCGGGGCGGGGTTCTGCTGCAGGGTCTTTGACAGCTTATGTGTTATATATAACAGATGTAAATCCGCTGAAATACGATCTCTTATTTGAACGATTTCTTAATCCAGAACGAATTTCACTCCCAGATATTGATATTGATTTCCCAGATCATAGAAGAGATGAGGTTATTCAATATGTACAGGAAAAATACGGCCCGGATCATGTGGCGCAAATTGCTACGTTTGGTACGCTGGCAGCCAGGGCTGCGATAAGAGATACAGGAAAGGCACTCTCTTGTGACTCTTTTTTAATTGAAAAGGTTGCGAAACTCATCCCTTCAACACCTGGAATTACAATTAAAAAAGCAATGGAACAAGAGAGAGGATTACAACAAATAAGAAATGATTCAGAGGATGCAAACAAACTTCTCTCGATTGCAGAATCAATCGAAGGTCTGATGAGACATGTGTCTACTCACGCAGCAGGTGTCGTGATAAGTCCTGTTCCATTAACAGAGCTTGTCGCTTTGCAAAAAGGGCAAGGACCCGTTCGGTTGACGCAAGCAACAATGGGTATTGTAGAGGATATTGGGTTAGTGAAATTTGATTTTCTCGGATTACGTAATTTAACTTTGCTAGAGCGAGTTCTTTCTATTATAGAACAGGAATCAGGAAGAAGGGTGGATATTCATTCCATTCCTTGGGATGATGTGAAAACCTATGAACTTTTAGCAAATGGTGATACAACAGGAGTATTTCAGCTAGAGTCTCAGGGGATGAGAAGAGTCCTGCGCTCGCTTATGCCGACAGAATTTGAAGATATCGTGGCAGTTAATGCGCTCTACCGGCCGGGTCCGATGGATTATATTCAAGTGTATATTAACGGGAAACATAAGAAAGCCCCCATTAATGATATACATGAGGAATTAACTCCAATCCTTGGAAAAACATATGGCGTCATTGTTTATCAAGAACAAATTATGCAAATTGCCGTTAAAATGGCTGACTTTTCATTAGCCCGTGCTGACTTATTGAGACGAGCAATTAGTAAAAAAAACAAAACTGATTTAGAAAAAAGCCGTGGAGATTTTCTAAAAGGTGCCAAAGAAAAAGGATATAACGAAGACATAGCGAATAAAGTATTTCAACTCATTGAACGATTTGCGAATTATGGGTTTAATAGAAGTCATGCTGTTGCATACAGTATGATCAGTTATCAACTCGCCTATTTGAAAGCCCATTTTCCGACTGCCTTTTATACAGCTTTACTATCGAGTGTATGGAATACCCCAGAAAAGCTGACGGAATTACTTCAAGAGACTAAAAAGAGGAAGATTGACATCATGCCTCCAAGTATCTCGAAAAGTGGTTTGTTGTTTACTCTTGAAGACCATGGACACACTGTTCGCTTTGGCCTTCTGCCGGTTAGTCATGTAGGGGTGCAGGCGGCAAAGCATATCATTGATACAGCCAGAGAGGCGCCATATAAAGATTTATTTGATTACTGTGTGAGAGTTAATCAGCGCATCGTTAATCGGCGCGCTACTGAAAATTTAATCAAAGCTGGGGCCATGGATGAATGGGGGGAAGATCGTGCGACCCTCTTATATAACCTTGATCAAGCGTATTCTTTTGCTGAGAAAGTACTATCTTTTCAAGATGAAATGGCTGGATTGTTTACGTTAGATATTGAAACCCCTCAGTATGAACACGTTGACCCTTTATCTCTGCAAGAAAAGCTTTCTTTTGAACAAGAAGCTCTTGGTGTCTATGTATCGGGGCATCCGATAGAGCAAGTAAGCGATGTGTTAGCTAAATATCAGCGTGTGCTAATCGCAGATATGATTCAAGACCAAAAAGGTCAGGAACGTAAACGATTGAGAATTGCGGGCATGGTGTCTAGCTTGAAAAAAATTACGACAAAAAAAGGAGATCCAATGGCCTTTTTGGAGGCTGCAGACGAATCTGGGCATTGTGAAGTGGTTGTTTTCCCAGATGTGTGGAAACAATACGGAACGATGATAAGAGAAGGTGAGCTTCTTTTCATGGAAGGGGCATTTGATCAAACACGTGACAAGCCTCAATTCCTCCTAAAAAGAAGTGTACTTATTCAATCGATTGTCGCTGCATCTCGTAAAGAGAAGGTGCTGTACCTTAAATTAAAAGATCAATCGCAGCTGCCGGATGTAAAGAAACTGTTGATAGGCGATGAAGGGGCCACAAAAGTCATCACCTATTTGGAGAAGGAGAGACAAACAATACAGATGCAGCCTGTTTATGAGGTGGGGCCGAGCGAAGAGTGCATGAATCATTTAATGGAACTGCTTGGCAGGGAGCAAGTTGTGTTGAAATAACGCAGCTCCCGTTTACACGATATGATAAATGAACCATATGAATAAGCGGTCTTAGATAAGGGCTCGTAAAGGCTTTCAAGTAATTACCCCCTTGTTGATCGATTTAGTTTTGTTTATAATTAAGAATGATTTTGGTGGTCAGACCAATTTTCTGTTCTGTCGATCATGAAATTGGACAAGTGATAAAAATAAAAAAAACGGTCTTGCTGCCGAACTAAAAGGAGAGTGTCTGTTGTGCCAACAACAAGAGAGGAAGCGCTGCATATGCATCGCGCTAACCAAGGGAAATTAGAATCAAAATCAAAGGTGCCTGTAAAAAATGCTCGGGATCTAAGCCTTGCTTACTCACCAGGTGTTGCAGAGCCTTGTAAAGAGATTTTTGAAGATGTTGAATCCGTTTATGAATATACAATGAAAGGTAATATGGTTGCGGTAGTAAGTAACGGTACAGCGGTGCTTGGACTTGGAAATATTGGTCCTGAAGCTTCACTTCCTGTTATGGAAGGTAAAGCAGTACTATTTAAATCTTTCGCAGGCGTAGATGCGTTCCCTATTTGCCTGCGCTCAACAGATGTCGATACGATTGTTGAGACAGTGAAATTAATGGAGCCGACTTTTGGCGGCGTGAACTTAGAAGATATCGCGGCACCGAGCTGCTTTGAAATTGAAGAACGTCTTAAAAAAGAAGCAAATATCCCTGTTTTCCATGACGACCAACATGGGACAGCAATCGTAACGCTTGCTGGTTTAATTAATGCGTTAAAGATTACAGGCAAGAAAATGTCTGAGATTAAAGTTGTTGCAAATGGCGCTGGATCAGCTGGGATTGCCATCATTAAATTGATGCAGCGTATGGGTGTCCGCGACATTATTATGTGTGACTCTAAAGGTGCTATTTTTGATGGCCGCTCTCACGGAATGAACGATGTGAAAGCTGAAGTAGCTAAATTTACTAATCGTGACCGCCTAGAAGGCAGTCTTGCAGATGTAATTAAAGGAGCAGATGTATTTATTGGTGTATCTGTTGCTGGTGCTTTAACTGAAGAGATGATTCAAACAATGAATGCAGACCCTGTTATTTTTGCAATGGCTAACCCAGTTCCAGAAATTATGCCTGAAAATGCTAAAGCTGCAGGTGCAAAAGTCATTGGAACAGGACGTTCTGACTTCCCGAACCAAGTAAACAACGTCTTAGCATTCCCAGGTATTTTCCGCGGAGCGCTGGATGTTCGTGCTACACATATTAACGAAGAAATGAAAGTAGCAGCGGTATATGCTATTGCTGATTTAGTAGCAGAAGCAGACCTGTCATCAGATTATGTCATTCCAGCTCCATTTGACCCGCGTGTAGCTCCAGCTGTAGCTGCAGCTGTGGCGAAAACGGCGATGGAAACAGGCGTAGCACGTTTAAAAGTTGACCCTGAACAAGTGGCTGAGAAAACTCGTCAGCTTGCTGTAATTGGTCAAGACTAAAAAGGTAGTTGAAAATGAGGAGAGGTTGACTCATGTCACTCCATCAGCCAAAAATCTACATTGAGATTATTAATAAAATCAATGAGATTATGGAAGAGGATAATTTAAAACAAGGTGATCGTCTCCCCTCAGAGCGCGAGTTGAGCGACCGGCTTAATGTCGGTCGCTCCTCTGTGCGTGAGGCTCTTCGGGCACTAGAATTATTAGATTTGATCGAAACCAGAAGAGGAGAGGGGACATTTTTAAAGCCAGTAAATAGTCACCGCCTTGTGAACATCATTCTTTCATTTTTATTAAAAGAGGAAAGTGCTAAGCAGGATTTAACTGAAACTAGGCGAATTGTAGAACTAGAAGCGACACGTTTAGCATTTGGAAGAATGACTCCTGAGACGCTTTGCAAACTCAGGTCTTTAATTGATCAGTCTAGGGAAGAATGGGAGCATGGTGATTTCCCGGTTGATGAAGATTATTTGTTTCATAAAACAATTGTAGAAGCTTGCGGGAACAGGCTGCTGCTTAACATCTGGGTTTCATTGGTTGAGTATAACAAAGTAGCAATCAGAGAATCTCTCAAACGAGAAGGACGTCCTGAGGCTTCCATTTGTGAACATGAAGCCATTTATCAAGCGTTAGTTGACCAGAGGTTAGAAGATGCACTCGATGCGTTGCGCAATCACCTGGAAAATAGTCGTTTTTAATTAAGTTAATAAGGTTGTACTATTTTAGGACAAGTGATCATATGCTCTAAAAAATATGGCTCCGAAGCTAGTGAGGTGCTGAGATGCTTAAGGATTTATTCACTAAAAAGAAACGATATGCAACGATTCCGTCAGAGCGTGCAAAGCAAGAAGTACCAGAAGGCTTAATGACGAAATGTCCGTCATGTCGTACCATCATGTATACAAAAGAGTTAAAGAAAAATTTAAATGTATGTGCTTCATGCGGTCATCATCATCGTATGAGTGCTTATGAGAGAATGGAAAGCTTGTTTGATGAAGGCAGCTTTGTTGAATACGACAAAGATATGATTGGGAAGAATCCGCTTGATTTCCCAACGTATGAAGAAAAACTTGAAGCGGACCGAGTAAAAACAAACCTGAACGAAGCCGTGGTTACTGGCGAGGGAGACGTTAATGGGTTTCCTGCAGTCATTGCAGTAATGGATGCACGTTTTCGGATGGGAAGCATGGGTTCTGTCGTAGGTGAGAAGATCACTAGGGCGATCGAAGCAGCTATTGAAAAAGACTATCCTTTCTTATTGTTCTCAGCCTCAGGTGGAGCTCGTATGCAGGAAGGTGTACTTAGCTTAATGCAAATGGCTAAAACAAGTGCGGCCCTTCAAAAGCTACATCGTAATGGCGGTTTGTTTATTTCAATTATGACGCACCCAACTACTGGAGGGGTATCTGCAAGTTTTGCTTCCCTTGGTGATTATAATTTTGCTGAACCAGGTGCGTTAATTGGGTTTGCCGGCAGAAGAATTATTGAACAAACGATTCGCCAAGAGCTTCCAGATGATTTCCAAACTGCTGAATTCCTATTGAAACATGGACAGCTTGATCGTGTTGTGTCTCGTAAAGAAATGAAAAAAGTCCTTACGACTATATTAGATATTCATCAACATGCATAAGGAGGTGTAGAAAATGGCAAGTGAACTAGGTTTTGAAAAGCCGATTGTTGAATTAAGAGACAAGATTACAGAACTTAAAGCGTTTACAAGTGAAAAAGAGATTGATTTAAGTGATGAAATCGAGAAGCTTGAGAAAAGACTTCAACAATTAGAAAAAGATATTTACGGCAATCTTCAGCCATGGGAACGTGTTCAAATAGCAAGGCATAGCGACCGTCCAACTACCCTTGATTACATTGAACATTTATTTACAGATTTCCTGGAAATGCATGGGGACCGCTTATATGGAGATGACGCTGCTATTGTCGGCGGGATTGCAAAATATCACGGGAAGCCAGTTACAGTCATTGGACACCAAAGAGGAAAAGATACGAAAGAAAATATTCGCCGAAATTTCGGAATGCCTCATCCTGAAGGCTACCGCAAAGCGCTTCGTTTGATGAAACAAGCAGAAAAGTTCAATCGTCCAATTGTGTGCTTTATTGATACAAAAGGTGCATACCCTGGTATGGCAGCAGAGGAAAGAGGCCAAAGTGAAGCGATTGCAAGAAACTTGCTTGAAATGGCTGGTTTGACTGTGCCTGTGATTTGCATTGTCATCGGTGAAGGCGGAAGCGGTGGAGCATTGGCACTTGGAGTAGGAGATCGTATTTTCATGCTCGAGAATTCTACTTACTCTGTTATTTCACCAGAAGGAGCAGCGGCGCTTCTATGGAAAGATGCGACTCTTGCCCAAAAAGCAGCTGAAACGATGAAGATTACAGCACCTGATCTTAAGGAATTAGGGATCATCGATGGAATTATCCGTGAAGCAAAAGGCGGGGCTCACCGAGATGTGAAAAGCCAAGCAGAAGCAATGGATCAGATGCTGCGTGAATCACTAGGAGATTTGGAAAAATTATCAAAAGATGAGCTGGTGAATACACGTTATCAAAAATACAAAAAAATCGGACAATTTACGTTTGTAAACGATACCATTGGCGTAGAATAAGGTAAAGTGCTTTCTGGTTAATAGAAAGCACTTTTTGTTTTGGAAGCATCTGTATTGTGTTCAGTTGATTTAAGTGGTATTTTTTTAAAATGAGAGCATGATAATAGGTGGAAAGCACGAAGAATGTAGGTTTGGCACCTTGTAAAAAAAGGGATTGTCAATTTAAGGTCTCTTTTAGATATATAAATTTGACGCTTGATGGAGGGAGTATTCATGAAACGAATTGGAGTATTAACAAGTGGTGGAGATTCACCGGGAATGAATGCCGCGATCCGTGCGGTTGTCCGTAAAGCAATCTATCATGATTTAGAAGTGTATGGAATTTCTTACGGATATGCAGGTCTAATTGCTGGTGATATTCGTAAAATGGAACTTGGTTCAGTAGGTGATATTATTCATCGCGGCGGGACTATGCTCTACACTGCACGCTGTGAAGAGTTTAAAACTCTTGAAGGTCAGAAAAAAGGAATTGAACAACTTAAGAAATTTGGGATCGAAGGGCTTGTAGTAATCGGCGGCGACGGTTCTTACCGTGGTGCTCAAAAACTGACAGAACATGGCTTCCCAACGATTGGTGTTCCTGGTACGATTGATAATGATATTCCTGGTACGGACTATACAATCGGATTTGATACTGCATTGAATACAGTTATTGATGCCATCGATAAAATTCGTGATACGGCGACTTCGCATGAGCGTACCTATGTCATTGAAGTAATGGGTCGTCATGCTGGAGACCTTGCTTTATGGTCAGGGCTTGCTGATGGAGCAGAAACGATTGTTATTCCAGAAGCAGATTACGATATGAATCAAATCATCAGTCGTCTAGAACGTGGACAAGAGCGCGGCAAGAAGCACAGTATCATTATCGTTGCAGAGGGTGCAGGCAGCGGTATGGACTTTGGTAAACGTATTAGCGATGCTACAAAGATGGAAACACGTGTAACCGTTCTTGGTCATATTCAGCGAGGCGGATCTCCAACAGGGGCAGATCGTGTGCTTGCTAGCCGTTTAGGAGCGAAAGCTGTCGATCTTCTGCTTGAGGGAGAAGCAGGTCGTACAGTAGGAATTCAAAATAATAAATTAGTCCATCATGACATCAATGAAGTACTAGCACAGCCGCATTCCGTCGATCTTGACATGTACAAGCTTTCACAAGAACTTTCCATTTAACCCCAAAAATAGACTCTAGATAGTAGATCAGCAATTACAGGAGGCAGAATATGCGTAAAACGAAAATTGTATGTACGATTGGTCCAGCGAGTGAGCAGATTGATACGTTGGTTGAATTAATAGAATCTGGAATGAACGTTGCAAGATTAAACTTTTCTCACGGTGATTTTGAAGAACATGGTGCGAGAATTGAGAACATCCGTGAAGCGAGTAAGCGCACAGGCAAAACAGTAGCGATCTTACTTGATACGAAAGGTCCTGAAATTCGCACACAGACACTAGAAGGCGGCGTTGCTGAATTAAAAGCAGGTCAAAGCCTTGTTGTCTCAATGGAAGAAGTAGTAGGCAATACAGAGAAGATTTCAATTACATACCCTGGACTTGTTCAAGATGTGCATCCGGGTTCAAAAATCTTGCTTGATGACGGCCTGATTGGATTAGAGGTTGTAGAAGTTAGAGAGAAAGAAATTGAAACAAAAGTTTTAAACAGCGGTACTCTTAAAAACAAAAAAGGTGTCAACGTACCTAATGTAAGTGTGAAACTTCCTGGTATCACTGAAAAAGATACGGCTGATATTAAATTTGGTATTGAACAAGGGGTAGACTTTATTGCCGCTTCATTTGTACGCCGTGCATCTGATGTGCTTGAGATTCGTGAACTTCTTGAGCAGAATCAAGCAATTGATATCCAAATTATCCCTAAGATTGAAAACCAAGAAGGTGTCGACAATATCGATGAAATCCTTGAAGTATCTGATGGATTAATGGTTGCTCGCGGAGATTTAGGTGTGGAAATTCCAGCAGAAGAAGTTCCGCTTGTACAAAAAGAATTAATTAAAAAATGTAATGCAGTAGCAAAACCTGTTATTACAGCTACACAAATGCTTGATTCTATGCAGCGCAATCCTCGTCCGACTCGTGCTGAGGCGAGTGATGTGGCAAATGCTATTTTTGATGGTACAGACGCGATTATGCTTTCAGGGGAAACAGCAGCTGGTGATTATCCTGTAGAAGCTGTGCAGACAATGAATAACATTGCTGCTCGTACAGAACAAGCACTAAACTATCAAGCAATTCTTTCTAAGCATACAAAAGAAACGCGTCCTTCGATTACAAGTGCAATCAGCCAGTCTGTAGCTCATGCTGCATTTAATTTGAATGCATCAGCTATACTCACAGCTACAGAGAGTGGTTACACAGCTCGTGTCGTAGCTAAATACCGTCCAGAGTCTCCAATCATTGCGGTGACAAGCAATGAGCGTGTTATGCGCACATTAAGCCTAGTATGGGGTGTATTCCCGCTAATGGGACAAACAGCTCAAACAACAGATGAAATGCTCGATACAACGGTAAATACGGCCGTACAAGCTGGTCAAATTGGTCAAGGAGATCTTGTTGTTATTACGGCGGGTGTTCCTGTAGGAGAAACTGGCACGACGAACTTGATGAAAGTACATGTAATTGGAGAAGTTGTGGCTAAAGGTCAAGGGATTGGCCGTCGTTCAGCTTCAGGTAAAGTAGTCGTAGCTCAAAATGCGCAAGAAGCAAATGAAAAGGTAAAAGAAGGTTCTATTCTTGTCACGTACAGCACAGATAAAGACATGATCCCTGCCTTTGAAAAGGCAGCAGCTGTTATTACAGAAGAAGGCGGTTTAACGTCTCACGCTGCAGTAGTCGGTTTAAGTCTAAGCACACCTGTGATTGTTGGTGTGGTTAATGCACTTGATCTATTCAAAGATGGTGAAGAGATTACAGTAGACGGCGCACGTGGTGACATTTACAGAGGACATGCAAGTGTATTATAATAAGATTTAGGGAGAAGGGATTTTTCCTTCTCTCTTTTTTTATCACATGTGTTTTGGGTGCATGACTTATAAATAAAGGAGAGAACGATGTTTAGAATCCTCTTATTACTAATTATTATCGTTCCTGCCCTAGAAATTGCCGTGCTTATTCTATCTGGGAATACGATCGGTGTGTGGCCTACCATTGCTCTTATCATTTTAACAGGAGTACTCGGGGCATGGCTTGCCAAAAAAGAAGGGCTTCAAGCGATTCGAGTAGCTCAGCTTCAAGCGAGTCAAGGTCAGCTGCCTAGCAGTGTCATGCTTGATGGTATTTGTATTCTCATTGGGGGAGTTGTTCTTTTAACCCCGGGATTTATTACAGATGCAATAGGGTTCTTTCTGCTAATACCAGCAACTCGCGGGATTGCAAAAGGCTTCCTGCTCTCGATCTTTAATAAAATGATCAAAAATGGGAATTTTATAATTATGTCTAGACGATAACCACAGCATATAAGCTGTGGTTTTTATTTTCATCTCACAATGCAGTATTTCCCAGCTTGTAGCAAAAGCGTGAAACATGGCGGAATTTTCAAAACTATGATATGATAAAGTAGAATTGCTAAGGAGGAAGGTTGGGTACAAACTTGTTTTCACAAGCAACGTTATTTATGCTGATTCTACTTGCCGTTGCCCTTCTTGCTAAAAACCAATCTCTATTAGTTGCTGTTGGATTCTTGCTTATTATAAAATGGGTAGGACTTGGCGATAAATTATTTCCAATTTTCCAACAAAAGGGGATTAATATAGGAGTCACTGTTATAACGATAGCGGTTTTAACGCCGATTGTTACAGGTGACATTGGTTTTAAACAACTTGGCGAAGCAGTGCGGTCTTCCTATGCGTGGATTGCATTAGCCTCAGGCATTCTTGTTGCACTCATTGCAGCAAGTGGAATTGACCTTTTAAAAAATGATCCTCATATTACAACGGCATTGGTGTTTGGTACGATTTTGGCGGTTGCCCTATTTAATGGAGTCGCAGTAGGTCCCTTAATCGGTGCGGGCATTGCTTATCTAGCGATGAGGGTTGTACAATTCTTTTCAAATTTAGGCGGGTAAGACCGCTGCTGATTAAAACTATCAGAATACTAAATGTAGTGATAGTTTTAAAATGATTCAATTTAATTACTATTTAAACGTTCACAAAAGTGTAAAAAATGTTTATAATGGTGCTTGTGTACATCCTTCCTACATAGCGCACATTTCTTTTTTTAATTGGAAATGTAAGCATTTACCGAAAGATGAAAAAAGATAATTAGGGAAAAGGAGAGATTAACGTGAGTACAACTCGTGGTCTAGAAGGAATTGTTGCAACGACATCAAGTGTCAGTTCAATTATTGAAAGCGTCTTAACCTATCAAGGGTATGATATTGACGATTTAGCAGATAATGCGAGTTTTGAAGAGGTAATTTACCTGCTTTGGAATGGACGTCTTCCTAAAGAAGATGAATTACGTTCATTTACTCAAGAGCTTGCTGATCATGCAGAAATTCCACAAGCAATCATTGATCAGATGAAGTCATATCCAATCAATGAAGTTCATCCGATGGCTGCTCTTCGTACGGCTATTTCAAGTCTCGCATTATTTGATGAAAATGCAGATGTAATGGAAGAAGAAGCGAACAGACTAAAGGCGCTTAAGATCCAAGCACAGATCCCAACAATTGTGACAGCGTTTTCTCGAGTGCGTGAAGGCAAAGAACCAGTAGCTCCTCGCAAGGATTTAGGGTTTGCTGCAAACTTCTTATACATGCTTAATGGTGAAGAGCCGGACGAAATTGCAGTAAATGCATTTAATAAAGCACTTGTTCTGCATGCTGACCATGAGCTTAATGCTTCAACGTTTACTGCACGTGTATGTGTAGCTACTCTTTCTGATGTATATTCTGGAATTACAGCGGCAATCGGCGCTCTTAAAGGTCCTCTTCACGGCGGTGCGAACGAAGCTGTAATGTCTATGCTGATGGAAATTGAACAAGTTGAAAATGTAGAACCATACATTCGCAAAGCATTTGATAATAAAGAAAAGATTATGGGCTTTGGACACCGAGTGTATAAAAACGGTGATCCGCGTGCGAAACATTTACGTGAAATGTCTAAACGTTTAACGGGTATTACAGGCGAATCTAAGTGGTATGATATGTCAATTAAGATTGAAGATATGGTTACTGGCGAAAAAGGATTGCTTCCAAATGTTGATTTTTATTCTGCTAGTGTTTACCATAGTCTTGGGATCAAACATGACTTGTTTACGCCAATCTTCGCTGTCAGCCGTGCATCAGGTTGGTTAGCTCACATTCTAGAGCAATACAGTGACAACCGACTAATCCGTCCACGTGCTGAATATGTAGGACCGGCTAAACAAACATATATTCCAATTGAACAGCGCTAATTTCAGCGTAACAAGGAGCTTTTATCTCCTTGTACATACGTAATAAGCGGACAAGGTCATATTTGTCAAAAAGAAAGACAGCTTTATCAATCTAGGGAGGTAATGTAACATGGCAAACGGAGATGTAATTAAGGTAGATAACGGGGTACTTGATGTCCCTAATAACCCAATTGTTCCTTATATCGAAGGTGACGGAATTGGTCCTGATATTTGGGCAGCAGCTTCACGTGTAATGGATGCTGCAGTTGAGAAAGCTTATAATGGCGAAAAGAAAATCGTTTGGAAAGAAATTTTAGCTGGTGAAAAAGCATTCAACGAAACTGGAAGCTGGTTACCGGATGAAACTCTTGATGCGGTTCGCAAGTACATGATCGCAATTAAAGGCCCTCTTACAACACCAGTAGGCGGCGGAATTCGTTCGCTTAACGTTGCATTACGTCAAGAGTTAGATTTGTACGTATGTCTACGTCCAGTACGTTACTTTGAAGGAGTTCCATCTCCTGTTAAACGTCCTGAAGATACGAACATGGTTATCTTCCGTGAGAACTCAGAAGATATCTATGCTGGAATTGAGTATCAAGAAGGTTCTGATGAAGTAAAGAAATTAATTAAATTCCTTCGTGAAGAGATGGGAGCTAGCAAGATCCGTTTCCCTGAAACATCTGGTATTGGTATTAAGCCTGTATCACAAGAAGGTACAGACCGACTGGTTCGTGCGGCTATTCAATATGCAATTGATGAAGGCCGTAAGAGTGTAACACTAGTTCATAAAGGAAACATCATGAAGTACACAGAAGGTGCTTTCAAGAACTGGGGTTATGAAGTAGCTGAGCGTGAATTTGGAGATAAAGTATTCACTTGGGCTCAATATGACAAGATTGTTGAAGCAGAAGGTAAAGACGCTGCAGATAAAGCTCAAGCTGATGCAGAAGCTGCTGGCAAAATCATTGTAAAAGATTCAATTGCTGATATCTTCTTACAACAAATCTTAACTCGTCCAAAAGAGTTCGACGTAGTAGCTACAATGAACTTAAATGGTGATTACATTTCTGATGCCCTTGCTGCACAAGTTGGCGGTATTGGAATTGCTCCTGGAGCAAACATCAATTACGATACTGGTCATGCAATCTTTGAAGCAACACACGGTACAGCACCTAAGTATGCTGGACTTGATAAAGTAAACCCATCTTCTGTTCTTCTATCTGGTGAGCTTATGCTTCGTCACTTAGGCTGGAACGAAGCTGCTGACTTAATCATGGCTTCTATGGATAAAACAATTGCAAGTAAAGTAGTAACATATGACTTTGCTCGTCTAATGGACGGTGCAACTGAAGTGAAATGTTCAGGCTTTGCTGATGAGTTAATAAAAAATCTTTAAGATCATAAAACATTTATGAATTCAAAAAGTCCTTATTTAGGGCTTTTTGAATTCTTTGTATCTAAGGGTAAAATGATATAAACTTAATTTATGGAATAAATCGTTTCACTATCATAACTGGGAGTTGATGAAGATGGCAATTAAGCGTAGAAAGATTTCAGTTATCGGTGCAGGTTTTACCGGCGCCACTACAGCATTAATGGTCGCTCAAAAAGAGCTTGGCGATGTTGTATTAGTGGACATCCCTCAATTAGAGGGGCCGACTAAAGGGAAAGCATTAGATATGCTTGAATCAACGCCTGTACAAGGTGTGGACTCAAACATTATCGGCACATCAAGCTATGAAGATACGAAGGATTCAGATGTTGTCGTGATCACTGCTGGGATTGCTCGTAAGCCAGGGATGAGCCGTGACGATTTAGTCAGCACTAATGCCGGTATTATGAAAGCTGTAACGAAAGAAGTAGTCAAACACTCGCCAAACTGCTATATTATCGTTTTAACGAACCCAGCAGATGCTATGACGTATACTGTGTATAAAGAATCAGGATTTCCTAAAAACCGTGTAATCGGTCAATCTGGTGTTCTTGATACGGCTCGTTTCCGCACGTTTGTTGCACAAGAATTAAATTTATCAGTTGAAGATATTACTGGTTTTGTTCTTGGCGGCCACGGAGATGATATGGTCCCTCTAATCCGTTACTCAGCAGCTGGAGGAGTACCGTTAGAGAAATTGATTCCAAAAGAGCGTATTGATGAGATTGTTGAACGTACACGTAAGGGCGGCGGTGAAATCGTTGGCTTATTAGGAAATGGCAGCGCGTATTATGCACCTGCAGCTTCACTTGCTCAAATGGTTGAGGCGATCTTAAAAGATAAGAAGCGTGTTATTCCTACAATTGCTTACCTTGAAGGCGAGTATGGATATGAAGATTTATATGCCGGTGTGCCGACGATTCTAGGCGGCGACGGTATTGAAAAAGTAATTGAACTTGATTTAACAGATGAAGAAAAATCTGCTCTAGAAAAATCAGTAGAGTCTATTCGCAATGTAATGCAGGCTCTGCCAAACGATTGATACAGTGAAGTATGCCTTATGGACCTGATGTTCATAAGGCTTTTTTATTTGCTCAATTCCTTTTAACCAGTGAAAAAACTAAACGAGTAAAATAGAAAAGAATGATGAAATGTGAAAGAACTTTGGTATACTAACTATGAAAAGGGATGAGTACATAAGTAAGACGTTTTTGAAGCCGTTTAATATAAGATCTACATAAGGTAGAGTGTGGAGGGTAACAAAATGGCACAAAGAATTTTAGTAGTAGATGATGAAGAATCGATTGCAACACTATTGCAATTTAATTTAGAGCAGTCAGGGTTTGAAGTGACTGTCGCATCAGATGGAGAAGAAGGATTAGCACTTGCTAAGGATGAACCTTTTGATCTGTTGATACTTGATTTAATGTTACCTAAAATTGATGGCTTAGATATTTGTAAGCAGCTAAGACAAAATAAAAAGATGACGCCTATTCTCATGCTGACAGCCAAAGACGATGAGTTCGATAAAGTATTGGGACTTGAGCTTGGGGCGGATGATTATATGACGAAGCCCTTTAGTCCAAGAGAAGTAGTGGCTAGAGTCCGAGCGATCTTAAGACGTTCCGCTCAACTCTCAGAGACAAGTGAGGCGGCTAATAATGAAGAAAACGGCCGTGTCATAAAAATTGGTGATGTGGAGATTTTCCCTGAAAATTATGAAGTTCTCGTTCATAAAAAAGCGTTAGAACTGACTCCAAAAGAATTTGAACTATTTCTTTATTTAGCTAATCATAAGGGCAGGGTGCTGACGAGAGACCAATTATTAAATGCAGTATGGAACTATGAGTTTGTGGGTGATACAAGAATAGTGGATGTTCATATCAGCCATCTGAGAGAAAAAATTGAACCGAACACGAAAAAACCAGTGTACATTAAAACAGTGAGGGGCCTAGGCTATAAATTAGAAGAGCCGCAGCTTCATGCATAAGCTTAAATTCAGGCTTGTCTTTGCGATCCTAAGCGTTACGTTGCTTGTGATGGCAAGCTTAGGATTAGTGATTGGACAAGTATATAAAAATATATATGAAAATCATCTAACAGATCGACTAATGAAAGAAGCTGAGCTTGCTGCTTTTACAATTGAATCTCATTCAGAAGAAGCGATTGATGAACAGCAGCTGGCGCTCAGGATGAGTGAAAGGCTCGATGCCCGGGTCACAATCATTGCAGCAGATGGAACTGTTCTAGGGGAGTCAGCAACCGATCCAGAGGATATGGATAATCATGCAGACCGGCCTGAAATCAGGGAAGTCCGTGAAGGTAAAAATGGAACAGAGATGCGGTACAGTGATACGATTGGACAAGAGCTGTTATATTATGCTGTTCCTTATCAAGTAGATGCTGAGCAATCTGGATATGTAAGACTTGGTCTTGCGACACAGACGATTGCTAAGTTGAATGAAACTATTTGGACAATCCTCATTGTCAGCTTTACTGTTGCGTTTATTGTAATTGGTGCGATTACGTACCGTATAGCTAATGAAATGATCAGACCAATTGAAAATGCTTCAGAAGTAGCGATTGAACTTGCAGAAGGTAATTTTAAAGCGAGAACATTTGAAGGGAAACAGGATGAAGTCGGACAGCTGACTCGTTCTATGAATGTTCTCGCTTATAATCTTGAACAAATAACAAAACGTCACGAAGCGCAGCAAGAGAGACTCGAGACGTTAATAAACAATATGGGTAGCGGACTTATTTTCATCAATACAAGAGGGGATATTTCGCTGATTAACCAAAAATGTCACGAGATCTTTGAGGAAAATACAGATAAGTGGCTCAATCAGCTGTACCATGAAGTATTCAAGTCCAAAGAGTTAATCAAAATTGTGCAAACAATATTTATAACCGAAAAAAGACATCGAGAACAGATACAACTTGTGACCGGAATTGATACAAAGCACTTTGATATTCAGGCAGCTCCTATTTTGAGCGAAATGGGTATGGTAAAAGGAATTGTACTTGTCCTCCATGATATAACAGAACTAAAAAAATTAGAGCAGGTGCGAAAAGACTTCGTAGCAAATGTATCACATGAATTAAAGACGCCGGTTACCTCAATCAAAGGATTTTCAGAAACACTGCTTGATGGCGCTATGGCTGATCCTGCTTATATGGAAAAGTTTCTAACGATTATCCATAAAGAGAGCGAAAGGCTGCAAAGTTTGATTCAAGACTTACTCGAGCTTTCAAAATTAGAACAACATTATTTTCGTTTGAATTGGGGTAGGGCTGAGTTAACAAAAATTGTTCAAGATGCAGTTGAGTTATTAAGGCCAAAGGCTGAGGCAAAAGAAATTGCTATTTCACTGCATGCAGCCTCTTCAGTAGAAATGGACGGGGACTCAGAACGACTGAAACAAGTGGCGATTAATTTAATCAGCAATGCGATAACCTATACTCCGAACCATGGGGAAATTAATGTCTCAGTCACACAGGATCATCAATCAATCTTATTTACTGTTTCAGATAATGGAATTGGGATAGAATCAAGTGAACTGCCGCGAATATTTGAAAGGTTTTACCGCGTAGATCGGGCACGGAGCAGAAACTCTGGAGGGACAGGTCTAGGTCTTGCGATTGTTAAACATTTAGTAGAAGCACATAACGGAAAGCTTTCAGTTGAAAGTGAGCTTGGTCATGGAACGACGTTCACCATTCATTTTATGAAAGATCAGATGATAGATCAAGAGAAGCAGTGAGAACCTAGCTTCATGGGATAGAATAGAAAAAGAAAATTTTACAATATATTTACATTCTATTCATTAATGCTTAATGAAGATCATCTACAATGATTAGTGAACGGTTTCATCAATACGGGCAAACGTTAGGTGCTCATCCCATCTATATGTTTGTTCACGTTGATTTACATCCCCTTAAAAAGACGAAAGCACCCCCTTAGCTTTCGTCTTTTCCCATTCCTGTACATCCTCCTAAACGTACAAAATTCACCAACATTTTATCAATATTTACAATTTTTCCTGCATGTTAGAGAGAATCTATACTATAATAGTAAGGGATTTTCTAACATTATAGAATCAATCGTATAAAATCTATCGTTCTTTTTTCATAGGATTTGAATCTTTTTGGAAAGTCATCTCGTATAAAGTACTAATGATAAAAGAGGGGGATTACGTATGACAATCAAACAGTTAGTTGTTGGGTTTGTCTCCTTGATCGGTATAGCCATTCTTGCTTTATTTCTTGCAACAGGCTGGTATATTGTCGATGAATCAGAGCAAGCCGCATTAATTACATTTGGAAAGGTTGACGAAACAGTCACAGAACCAGGCTTGAAATTTAAGATGCCTTGGCCGATTCAGCGAGTAGAGATTTTATCTAGAGGTACATACAATCTGCAAGTAGGATACAGTGAGCAGGATGGTGAAGTGGTTGAATTTACGAATGAAGCAAAAATGATCACAGGGGATGAGAATATCCTTTTTGCTGATCTTGCTGTTCAATGGAGAATCACAGATCCTGAGCAATATTTATACAGCACTGAGGATGCTAGAACTGTATTGTACAGCGCAACCTCAGCAGCACTGCGCGGCGTGATTGGAAGTTCTGGCATTGATGAAGCTCTTACTGACCAACGCCCGGAGATTGAAGCAAAAGTATTTGAGAATTTGGTAGAGTTGCTTGAGATGTATGAGATTGGCATTAGTATTCAAGATGTGAAACTACAAGACGTTGAGCTGCCGACTGAAGAAGTTCGTCGTGCGTTTACTGATGTAACAGATGCTCGTGAAGAGCGTTTAACTAAAATCAATGAAGCAAACAAATATAGAAATCAGCAAATAAATGAAGCTGAAGGGGAAAAGGATGCCATTATTTCTCGTGCAGAAGGGACAAAAGCAGAACGGATTGAACGTGCCCGCGGGGATGCTGCTTTATTTGACTCTTTATACAGTGAATATGTCGTCAATCCAGAAGTAACAAGACAGCGTTTAGTATTAGAAACACTTGATCGAGTTCTTCCGAATACAGAGATTTATATTATGGACAGCAACAATGATACGGTTAATTATTTGCCGATCAGACCGCTTGAGCGTCGACCTGAGGCTGCAGAGGGGGGGAGTAACTAATGAGTGACGAGAACATTGTCGATTTAAATGAACGTCGTCCTAGTGACGAGTGGCGTAAATATGTGAAATTGATTGCTGTAGCCATTATTTTAATTACGATTTTAGCTACAATTATTAGTAATTTGTTTATTGTAGAACAAGGTGAATATAAAGTTGTCCGCCAATTTGGTGAAGTCGTGCGTGTGGTAGATGAACCAGGATTAAATTATAAACTACCTTTCATTCAATCCGTTACCACTCTTCCAAAGTATCAAATGATCTATGATATCCCGCCTGCTGAGATTAATACATTAGATAAAAAGAGAATGCTTGCCGACCATTATGCATTATGGCGGATAGAAGACCCGCAATTAATGATTTCTAATGCTGCAACGATTGAGCGTGCGGAAGCGATCATGGGTGAAATAATTTTCTCAGCGATCCGTGCAGAGTTAGGACAGCTGAATTTTGATGAGATTATTAATGAAGAAAAATCTTCTAGAGGAAGTTTTAATGAAATGGTTCGTGAACGAGTAAACGAAGCATTAGAACGCAGCAATTACGGGATTGTCTTGACTGATGTTCGTATGAAGCGTACGGATTTACCAGAGGAAAATGAAGAGGCTGTCTATCGTCGGATGATTTCAGAACGTCAATCGACAGCACAGGATTATTTGTCTCAAGGTGACGCGGAAGCCAACCGTATTAAAGCTAATACAGATCGAGAAGTACAAGAAATTGTTGCAACCGCAACAGCAGATGCGCGTGTGATTGAAGGGGAAGGGGAGGAAGAAGCTGCGTCTATTTACAATGACGCGTTCGGACGTGACCCTGATTTTTATCAGTTGTACCGCACACTTCAGTCTTATGAGCAGACAATTGGTGAAGAAACAGTCATTGTCTTACCTGCAGATTCTCCGTATGCTCGTATTCTAATGGGATATATTGATTAAACAAGATTGTTCTTATAAGGAAGTCTCGCATATGCGAGACTTTTCTTTTTCGTTAGCCGTTATGCTACAATTAAAGACAAGAATAAACGTGTAGAAAGGAGCCGATTCGTTGAAGAAGCTCATATTAATTGATGGAAATAGTATTGCATATCGTGCGTTTTTTGCCTTGCCGCTGCTTAATAACGATAAAGGTGTTTATACAAATGCTGTTTATGGCTTTACTACGATGCTGTTAAAAATTATCCAAGAAGAAAAACCGTCTCATATGCTTGTCGCATTTGACGCTGGTAAAACAACGTTTCGTCATAAAACTTATGAAGAATATAAAGGAGGGCGTCAAAAGACTCCGCCGGAACTCTCTGAGCAGTTTCCTTTAATTCGTGAGTTATTAGATGCTTTTAATATTAAAAGGTTCGAGCTTGATAATTATGAAGCAGATGATATTATCGGAACGCTTAGTAAGGAAGCAGAAAAAGAAAAGTGGGAAGTGAAAGTTGTTTCTGGTGATAAAGACTTGCTGCAACTAGTCTCGGATTACGTCACAGTGGTCCTCACTAAAAAAGGAATTACGAATGTCGAGTCATATGATGAAGCGTTGATTGATGAGAAATATGGTATTAAGCCGAATCAAATCATTGATATGAAAGGACTGATGGGTGATAGTTCAGATAATATCCCTGGAGTGCCTGGAGTCGGTGAGAAGACTGCGCTTAAATTACTGAAACAGTTTGGAACGATTGAGAACGTGTTAGACTCTGTTGATGACGTGTCTGGCAAAAAGCTTAAAGAAAAACTTATAGAAAATAAAGAACAAGCATTGATGAGTAAAGAGCTTGCGACCATTTTTACAGAAGTTCCTTATAACCTTACCTTAGATGAACTTAAGTTTGGTGAATACGATGAAGAAAAAGTCGTGTCGCTCTTTAAAGAGTTGGAATTTAAATCGTTAGTGGATCAATTTGATACAGGCGTGAGTGCTGCAGAAAAGGAGTTAGAGGAATTATCTTTTGATGTAGTGGAAGAGGTAAAAGAAGAACATCTCGCAACGCCAGCTGCTATGGTTGTAGAAGTATTGGATGAAAATTATCATCAAGCAGATATTGCAGGGTTTGCTCTTGTACATGAGAAAGGCCGGTACTTTATCCCCACAGAAACGGCTCTTCGTTCTGATTTGTTTGTTGAGTGGGCAAAAGATGAAACCAAGAAAAAGTGGCTGCTAGATGCCAAACGTGGTGTGGTCGTTTTAGGGTGGAAAGATGTGCTGTTAGATGGAGTTGATTTTGACTTGCTGATGGCGTCTTATCTGCTTGATCCGTCTCATTCATCTCATGACCTAAGTGACATTGCGACTCGAAAAGGAGCCAAAAGTATTCAAGCGGATGAAGCGGTGTATGGAAAAGGTGCTAAACGAAAAGTGCCTGAGACAGGCGTGTTGGCGGAACATTTAGTGAGAAAAGCTAATGTCATTTATGAACTGAAAGAGCAGATGGAAGAAGAACTGAAGAAAAATGAACAATTTAAGCTGTTTAAGGACTTAGAAATGCCTTTATCGGTCGTGCTTGGACGTATGGAAACAGAAGGTGTAAAAGTTGATATCGACCAATTAAAAGCAATGGGTGAAGATCTAGCAAGCAGGTTAGCGGAGCTTGAGAAACATATTCATGAGCATGCTGGAGTGTCCTTTAATATTAACTCTCCTAAGCAGCTAGGGGAAGTGCTGTTTGAGAAGCTCGGCCTGCCAGTCATTAAGAAAACAAAAACAGGCTATTCTACTTCTGCTGATGTTCTTGAGAAGCTTGCCGAAGACCATGAAATCATCCGTCATATTCTTCATTACCGTCAACTCGGTAAGCTGAACTCAACTTATATTGAAGGCTTAGTAAAAGTGACACATAAGGATACGTCTAAAATTCATACACGTTTTAATCAAGCATTGACACAAACAGGCAGATTAAGCTCGACGGACCCGAACTTACAAAATATCCCGATCCGTTTAGAGGAAGGCCGAAAAATAAGAAAAGCCTTTATTCCATCTGAGGAAGGCTGGAAAATCCTTGCCGCTGATTATTCTCAAATTGAACTACGTGTGCTTGCACATATTGCACAGGATGAAAAGCTGATTACTGCCTTTAAAGAAGATATGGATATACACACGAAAACGGCTATGGATGTATTTCATGTAAGTGAAGAAGATGTCACTTCAATGATGCGCAGAAGTGCTAAAGCTGTTAACTTCGGGATTGTTTATGGAATTAGTGATTATGGTCTATCACAAAGCCTGGGGATTACTCGTAAGGAAGCGGCAAAATTCATTGAGCGTTATTTAGCGAGTTATCCAAATGTTGCAGAATATATGGAACGTATTATAGAAGAGGCGAGAGAAAATGGCTATGTATCTACATTACTTAACAGACGCCGTTATCTCCCTGAATTAACAAGCCGTAATTTCAATCAGCGCAGCTTTGCTGAGCGTACCGCAATGAATACACCTATTCAAGGAACCGCAGCAGATATCATTAAAAAAGCCATGGTCGAGATGGCTCTTCGTTTAGAAGAGGCAAATCTTAAGAGCAGACTGCTTTTGCAAGTGCATGATGAACTAATATTTGAAGTGCCGCCTGAAGAGGTGGACAAGATGATGAAAATAGTTCCTGAAGTGATGGAGAATGCAGTAGAGCTGGCTGTTCCCCTAAAAGTTGATATATCAGCTGGCGATACTTGGTATGATGCGAAGTAAGGAGAGAAGACAACATGCCTGAATTACCTGAAGTTGAAACGGTCAAACGGACGTTAACAGAATTAGTGATCGGTAAAACGATTGCCGGAATAACCGTTAAGTGGGCAAATATAATTAAAGAGCCGGCGGATGCTTTGGAGTTTGAAACACTTCTTATGAATCAGACGATTCAGAGCATACGAAGAAGAGGGAAGTTTTTACTTTTTGAGTTCGATGATATCGTAATGGTTTCTCACCTGCGAATGGAAGGTCGTTACGGTCTATATCAAAAAGAAGAGCCGCTGCCTCCTCATACTCATGTTATTTTCCATTTCACAGATGGGGAAGAGCTAAGGTATCAGGATGTGAGGAAGTTTGGTACGATGCATCTATTTCCAAAAGGCTCAGAAGAGAAGGTCCTGCCTTTAGCTCAATTAGGCGTGGAACCATTTTCTGAGCAGTTTACCTCAGAGCTTTTAATGAACGCATTTCAGAAAACAAACCGAAAAATAAAGGTTGCTCTCTTAGACCAAAAAACGGTGGTAGGACTTGGAAACATATATGTTGATGAGGCATTGTTTAGAGCACGTATTCATCCTGAGAGATTAGCACATTCTTTAAGCGAAGAGGAAATGGCTGTATTGCATAAGGCGATTGTTTCCACTCTAGAAGAAGCAGTTGAAATGGGAGGAAGCTCGATTAAGTCATATGTGAATGGTCAAGGTGAAATGGGAATGTTTCAACAGAAATTAGATGTGTACGGAAGAAAAAACGAACCTTGCCGTCAATGTGGTACAGACATTTTAAAGACTGTAGTGGGAGGCCGAGGCACTCATTTTTGTCCAAATTGCCAATTGTAACGTACATCGGATAGGCTTTTGCCATATACTATCGTATCGTCTAGGTGGGAGGAGCTTATCACGATGGTTGAGATTCTTTCATTACTTGCGCTCGCACTTGCTGTGAGCTTAGATAGTTTCGGTGTAGGGTTAACGTATGGACTTAGGAAAATGAAACTGCCATTCAAATCTTTACTTTTTATTGCTTGCTGCTCTGCAACCTCCATTTTACTAGCTATGGCATTTGGAAGTGTAATCCAGCGAGTTCTGCCAGCTGAGGTCGCGGGCTCTATTGGCGGGATGATCTTAATCTTGATTGGGGCTTGGGCCATGTATCAAGTGTTCAGGCCGGCAAAAGCTTCTGAGAAAACAAAAGAAGATGAGATCATTATGAACTTTGAAATTAAAATGTTTGGTGTCGTTATTCGAATACTGAGAAAGCCGATGGTTGCTGATATTGACAACTCCGGTACCATTACTGGCCGTGAAGCCGTGTTGCTTGGGATTGCTCTGTCCCTTGATGCGTTTGGGGCGGGGATAGGGGCGGCTTTAATTGGTTTTTCTCCGATTCCAATGGCTGTAAGTGTGGCCTTAATGAGTGCTTTATTTGTCACGCTCGGTATGAAGAGCGGATTCCGTTTTTCTGAGTCGCGCATGATGAAGAAATTTTCATTTATTCCTGGGTTGCTTTTAATTGTTTTAGGAATTTTAAGTCTGTAAGGAAGAAAGGGTACGGATATGCTGATTGGATTAACAGGGGGTATTGCCAGCGGGAAATCTACCGTTTCCAACTGGCTGAGTGAACACGGTTATCCCATAATTGACGCGGATAAAATTGCAAGAGATGTAGTAGAGCCAGGCAGGGGTGCTTACGAAGAGATTGTAGGGCAGTTTGGCCGCGACATATTATTTGAAGATGGCACGATTAATCGCAAAAAGCTAGGTTCTATAATATTTAAGGATGAGAAAAAGCGGTCGGAATTAAATCAAATTGTTCATCCTGCGGTTCGCCGTGAAATGCTTGCCCAAAAAGACAGATATGAAGCCGAAGGTCACGAGACAATTATTTTTGATATTCCGCTTTTATTTGAGAGTAACTTGTTTCATCTTGTTGATCGGGTGATGCTTGTGTATGTTGATAAACAAACACAACTGAACCGTCTGCTAGAAAGAGACCAGGCAGGAAGTGAAGATGCAAAAGCAAGAATCGCCTCGCAGCTGCCATTAGAAGATAAAAAATCGCGTGCAGATTACATTGTAGATAACAGCGGGTCTCTTGAAGAAACCTTTCAACAATTACAAAATGTGATACAACATTGGTCAAAAGAACCCTTCTAATCAGTTAGAAGGGTTCTTTTTATAGTCAGACACACATTTTCCACAGTTTTTTTCAAAAAGTAATCGTCCTTTTATGGTATATATGATATACTAATTAACATAAAAACAATATTGAGTATAACATATATTTGGAGAGGGGAATTCTAATGAAGGTTAAAGTTGCCATCAATGGATTTGGTCGTATTGGCCGTATGGTATTTCGTAAAGCAATGCTTGAGGATGAAGTGGAGGTTGTTGCGATTAACGCGAGCTACCCGGCAGAAACACTTGCTCACTTAATTAAATATGACAGTATCCATGGAACATACACTCTTCCTGTAGAAGCGAAAGACGATACGATTGTAGTTGATGGAAAAGTAGTCCAACTGCTTCATTCACGTGACCCTCGTGAGCTGCCATGGGCAAAGCTTGGAGTAGACATTGTTATTGAAGCTACTGGTAAATTTAAAACACAAGAAACGGCTGGATATCATATTGAAGCTGGTGCAAAGAAAGTATTAATCACAGCTCCAGCAAAAGATGAAGATGTAACGATTGTGATGGGTGTAAATGATCATGAATATGACCCAGCTAACCACCATATTATTTCTAACGCATCATGTACAACAAACTGCCTTGCACCTGTTGCGAAGGTTATTGATGAGACGTTTGGAATTGAAAGCGGTTTAATGACAACGGTACACGCTTATACAAATGATCAAAAGAATATTGATAATCCGCACAAAGACCTTCGCCGCGCTCGTGCATGCGGACAATCCATTATTCCTACTTCAACAGGGGCTGCAAAAGCAATTGCTAAAGTTCTTCCGCAGCTTGAAGGCAAATTAAACGGGATGGCATTACGTGTTCCTACACCTAACGTGTCTTTAGTGGACTTAGTAGTTCAAGTGAAAAAGGACGTGACTCAAGAAGAAGTGAATACTGCTCTTAAGATGGCTGCAGAAGGATCACTTAAAGGTATTTTAGGTTTCTCTGACGAACCGCTTGTTTCTATTGATTTTAACGGTGAAGAGCAATCATCTGTAATTGACGGTTTATCAACAATGGTGATGAGCGATCGTCAAGTGAAGGTTCTTGCTTGGTATGATAACGAATGGGGATACTCTTGCCGCGTAGTCGATCTCATGAATCTTGTGGCAAAAAAAATAGCTGAACCTACTCATGTGAGCTGATTTTAACGTTTGTACGATTGCTTTATCGTATTCAAGCTCATAGCAATGTCCTGTTTGGTTACCCTAACAAAAGAGAAGTGCCCATGAAATGAGTGTATACCTATGTTTGCACGAGTCCTGGTTATTGTTTCACTGTACATTAAAAAATTTAGCAAAAATTTCTTTTAAAAAAATGACAAGGATTGGTTGCATTCAATTTATAAAACAAGTATACTGATTTTCGTGAACTTCAATTAAAGCAAACCAGGATGCGTTTACTTGCAGAAAGGGTTAGGACCTCTTTGGACTAACTTTCCCCCGTGTAACTGAACGATCCTACATGCTTGAGAAGGCATGAATTTTTTGTGAAGGGGGATTCAACTTATGGACACTATGGGTCGTCACGTTATTGCAGAACTTTGGGGATGTAATATTGAGAAGTTGAATAATATGAGTTTTATTGAACAAACGTTTGTAGATGCTGCACTTAAAGCAGGTGCAGAAGTACGTGAAGTAGCATTTCACAAATTTGCACCACATGGTGTTAGCGGCGTAGTCATCATTTCAGAGTCTCATTTAACGATTCACAGCTTCCCAGAACATGGATATGCAAGTATTGATGTCTATACATGTGGAGATCGTATTGATCCTAATGTAGCATCTAATTACATTGCTGAAGCGCTTGGTGCTAGTACTAGTGAAGTGATTGAAGTACCAAGAGGAATGGGACCAGTCAAAGTAGAAAAAACAACAGTAAATGCGTTCTAACATAAAGAGAACATTTGGCGCAGGTTAGTTTGCGCACATTAAAAGAGGGGCTTAGATGCTCCTCTTTTTTGTGTGTACTGAAACTGATTTGCTTAGATGAGTGTGGTATGATTAATGAAAGAAAAAGAAAAGTTAGGTGAATTTAATGTCTATTCGTCAGTTTATTGGTCAATTTATTAATAATCATACCGAAACAGCTGAATCTCATTATGATGAACGATTGAGAACTCGTTACTATAAAACTTCTAAAGATAAAGCCATGCATGCAGTTGAATCTGTACTTTCTTCATCCGGATGGAAAATCAAAGAGGCAGAAACCGGCCGAGGAGAAGTGATTGCCGAGCCCGAAAAAGGTGGACAGTCCCTTCTAGTCGCCACTATCGTAACAGTAAAGCCTTACCGAACGGCTATTGATATTTCTTGTTCAAGCGGTACAAGCCTTCCAAGTGATTTTGGAAAAAGTAAAAAGATCGTTGTGGCTATTTATGAGAAATTAGATAAGGAACTGCCGTATTTAGGTACCGGAATGGCAGATGAATTTGTGTAGAGAATAAGGCAAATTCATTAGCTTGGCTTGTCAGATACCTTCTTTTTTTATATGATAGAGTTAAGAACCAGACTGTATCGGTGTAGGTGACACGTGTTAGGGTACAGTAAGTGGAGATGATTACATGCGGTGTCCAGCTTGTCAATATAATGGAACAAGGGTGCTTGACTCAAGACCAAGCCACGAGGGACGTTCAATTCGAAGAAGACGAGAGTGCGAATCATGCAGCAATCGTTTTACAACCTTTGAAATGGTTGAAGAAGTTCCTTTGATTGTAGTAAAAAAAGATGGCACACGCCAAGAATTTAATCGTGATAAAATATTGCGTGGTCTTATTCGTGCATGTGAGAAGCGTCCAGTACCTCTTGAGACGTTAGAGCAGATTGTCAACGAAGTGGAGCGAGAACTCCGAGGCAGAGGCAAAAATGAAGTCAACAGTCAAGATGTAGGTGAGTTAGTGATGGAGAGACTCGCAACAATTGATGATGTAGCTTATGTACGTTTTGCTTCGGTTTATCGTCAATTTAAAGATATCAATGTTTTTATAAAAGAATTGACCGAATTAATGAATAAAGGTTAAAGATCAAAGAGCTGTAGTGTTGTTGCGCTATAAGCTCTTTTTTACTCATGATTTTTATAGGAAGGGAGGAATAAATATGAGCTGGCATTGGAAGGAACTGCTTCCTGTTGACCCTTTTACAGTACGTGTTTCAGATTATTTGACGGACCTAGATCAAAAAGTAATGACATTATTGTATCAGCCGCTGATTGGAGCAGTAGCTCATAGTTTATATATGACATTTTGGGCTCAGTTAGAAAGGGATCAATACTGGAGTGACCGTCAACCTCACAGACAGCTGATGCTCATGATGAATATTCCTCTCCAAACGATTTTTGAAGAGCGGAAAAAGCTAGAAGCTATAGGATTGATAAGAACATTTAAAGAAACAACAGAAGAAGGCTCTTCTTATTTATATGAATTACAAAAACCTATGAATCCTAAGCAGTTTTTTGAAAATGATGTGCTTAGTGTTTATTTATTAAATCGTTTAGGCAAACAAAAGTACAGACAAATGAGAGATCGTTTTGCAGTCGAAGTTGTGAAAGACGAAACGTATACAGAATTAACTCATTCCTTTGATGAGGTGTTTACCTCTCTCCATCATTCAGAAATTGTCTCAAACCTTCAATCTGAAACATCAGATGCTATGAAGTTTAGCGGGGAGATGGAGCTGTTAGGGGAGGAACGCGATTCTTTATTATTTAGTGAGGATGAATTTGACTTTGAACTGATGAAAAAAGACTTATCAAGCTTCCTCGTTCCAGAGCGCCTTCTTACGGAAGGAGTGAAAAATGCCATTCTTAAACTGGCATTTGTGTATCGGATCAAGCCTCTTGAGATGAGCCGTATTGTAGGGCAGGCTGTTTTGCATGATGATGAAGTAGACCTTGAAGTCTTGAGGAAAAAAGCTCAAGAATGGTACAAGATTGAACATAGTTCAGAGCCCCCTGCGCTTGGTTTAAGGACGCATCCTGCAGAGCACCAGACGATGCGTGAAAAGGAACCTGAAACAGAAGAAGAAAAAATTATTAAATTTTATGAAACCATACCGCCGTTAACCTTACTTGAAATCAGGTCAGACGGGGCGTATGTCGCGCCAGCTGATGCGAAAATTGTAGAATCATTGCTCATTGATTATCATTTACTTCCTGGGGTAGCGAATGTCTTAATTGACTATGTGTTGTATCAGCATGATATGAAGCTGCAAAAGGCATTCATTGATAAAATTGCTGCTCACTGGGCACGAAAGAAGATCCAAAAAGTGAAAGATGCTATGCTTTTAGCAAGAGAAGAACAAGAGAAAAAGGCATTAGCAAAGGAAAAAGGCCAGAGTACTCCAGCTGCAAAAAGAAGTCAAGGTACAAGGAAGACTACAAGACGCGATCGTTTACCTAAATGGCTGATAGAAGAAAAAGAAAAAGAAAAGAATAAAGGTACGCAGCAGAATAAAAGTAAGCAAGAGGACAAAAGTGAAGGTGCAAAAAGCGGTCAATCATCAGAAGAACTGTCTAATGGAGCGGGTAAAGAGACCACGGATGCCCAAAAGCGTTTTGAGAAGATGATGGAAGAGCTTAGGGCACGAAAAAGGGAGAAAGGAGAAAGCTGATAATGAAATCCATTCAATCAACGCTTAAACAATGGGCCAAAAGCACAGGATTAAAAGAACGTTTAGATAAACAAAGAGAAGAGCTTCTAACTGATTCCTATATTAAGGCATTTATTAAAGAAAATAAAGATTCCGTGACAAATGAGATGCTCGACACCGGAATGGTTAAGCTTTATGAATTTAAAAAAGAGCGCAGAGCTTGTGCAAACTGTCCCGGGCTTAAAGAGTGTCCTAACATGATGAAGGGGTATCAGCCCTCTTTATCAATTGAGCGGGGGCATTTAGAGCTTCATTACCTTCCTTGTGCCCTAAAAGTACAGGAGAAAAAGCAGAAGGAACAAAGTCAGCTCATGAAGTCCCTCTACATTCCTAAAGATATCTTATCTGCTCGTTT
This sequence comes from Alkalihalophilus marmarensis DSM 21297, assembly GCF_000474275.2. Taxonomy (GTDB): domain Bacteria; phylum Bacillota; class Bacilli; order Bacillales; family Bacillaceae_D; genus Alkalihalophilus; species Alkalihalophilus marmarensis. Next base: position 79,443 of record NZ_ATAE01000035.1, on the reverse strand, counting down.
TGAAGAGATTGATATGGACGGGGAGCGAGGAGAAGCGGGAGCGGCAGCGCTTGAGTTTGCGTTAAAGGCAAATCCGGGTGAGGACGGTGGAGGTTTATACTTTTACGGGAAATTCGGTGTAGGAAAAACCTATTTAATGGGTGCTGTAGCAAATGAATTATTCGACCGCGGGATTGAATCGTATACGGTTTATACCCCTGATTTCTTTCGTGAGATGAAGCAGTCTCTTGGGGATGGGACCTTTCAAGAAAAGCTCGATACGATTAAAAAGGCTCAAGTATTGATCTTAGATGATATTGGAGCTGAAACGACTTCAAGCTGGGTGAGAGATGATGTGCTCGGAGCGATCCTGCAGTACAGAATGCTTGAGAAGCTGCCTACATTATTTACTTCTAATTATGACTATGATGAACTTGAAGATCACCTTTCCTACTCAGACCGTGGTGGAATAGAAGAATTAAAGGCAAAGCGGATTATGGAGCGGATTAAGCACAACACGACATTTGTGACAGTGGCTGGGCATAACCGCAGAGAGAAACGATAATACAGAAATTAATTTGAAACTTTTGGAACAGGGAGCGCCGTTGCTTCCTTAAGGGTTTCATGTATGATAGGATGAAGGTATCTTATTTTGATAGATTGTGAGGGTCATAATCATGAGCATCGATGCAATTCTTGAACGAGCGGTAAATGGGGAGCGCATCTCTATGGAAGATGCGATTGCGCTATATGAAAGTGATGAAGTTGAAAAAATGGGTGAAGCAGCCAATAAAATAATGAAAAAATGGCACCCAGAACCTGTAACTACCTTTGTAATAGGTAGAAACGTAAACTATACAAATTTCTGCGACACGTATTGTCGTTTCTGTGCATTCTATCGTAAGCCAGGACATTCAGAAGGGTATGTACTTGATAACGAACGTATCTTTGAGAAAATCCAAGAAACAATCGATGTTGGCGGTACAGAGATTCTTATGCAAGGCGGAACGAATCCTGACTTGAAACTAGATTATTATACAAATCTTCTTCGTGAAATTAAGGAACGTTTTCCAAACATCTGGATGCATTCCTTCTCGCCTGCCGAGATTTGGAAAATTGCAGAGGTTTCCGAGATGACGGTTGAAGATGTACTTCGTGCCCTGCACGAGGCCGGATTAGATAGTATGCCAGGCGGTGGCGCTGAAATTCTTACAGAGGAAACGCGCCTTCGTGTCAGCCGTTTAAAAATTACCTGGGAACAATGGATGGAAGCAATGAAAGCTTCAAAGCGTGTTGGAATGCACGGCTCAGCAACGATGGTTATCGGCTTTGGGGAATCGAACGAGGAGCGTGCTCTGCACTTACAACGCGTAAGAGATGCGCAGGATGAGACTGATTGTTTTAAAGCCTATATTTCATGGACATTCCAGCCTGAGAACACGGGTATGTGGAAGACAGAAAAGCTAGGGGCTCGTGATTATTTGAAAAATGTTGCGATTTCAAGGATTTTCCTTGATAATATTGCGAACTTCCAATCATCATGGGTTACAATGGGTCCTGAAGTAGGAAAGCAGTCGCTTGAATATGGCTGTAATGATTTCGGAAGTACGATGATTGAAGAGAATGTTGTATCAGCTGCAGGTACCACTCATAAAGTAAATACAAATGAAATTCTTCGTCTCATTCGTGAAGCCGGAAAAATTCCTGCTCAACGTAATACAAAATACGATATTGTTCGTATGTTTGACGGGGAAACTGCAGCAGAAAAAGATTTTACGATGCAAAACTAATCCTAAACCGTTTCTTTGCTTTTAGCAGAGGAGCGGTTTTTTTGTTTTTCTTCCATACTGACTCGTGCATGTGAAAAACTAATCATTATTTTTATGCTCATGCATAGGATGGAATAAGGCCTGTCTAAGTGACTTCATGAGTGTGTAACTATAGATCAGTTTTTTAGTTGAGTTGGTTAGGGGGAATAGGTGTGATAGCCATTCATTTTGAAGAAGAGCAAGATTGTAAGCAATTGTATGAACTGCTTCGTGAGTACATTGAGCGATATGCAGACCTTGGACTAGGAGGGAAAGTGGAGTCAAATGGTGTAGAAACAATTTTGCTTGATTATACAAATAAGCAGGTTAGTTTCTATGATTCTTTTCACCCCTTGTTGTCCTCTGTATTAACTGAACATGTGATTAAAACAAGAGAAGATGATTGGCTCTTAGATATTATTGAATCGATGTTTTATTTTACAGATGAAGAAGAGCAGCAGCAGATTCTGATGATCGCAAGGTCGATTCTAGAAGGAGATCGAAATGACCTGCCTTCACTCGTCCCGTTCTTTAATCGTTATGCTTATATTTATGAGGCGTTTGCTAATAGTCTAGAAGAAGAAACTAATTTTTATTATGACCCATTTTTAACATTCCGGTTGAGAGATTATGGGGAGATGCTGATTGATTGTGTGGAAATTGCTATTGATGAGTATATGCTCGAACAAGAATATCAAAATATGATTGAAGATTTCCGGCAATACGTTCAAACGAAGCCTTCTAAATATAATGAAATCTATGTTGTCCATGACGGAACATTTTCTTTTTATGATCAGCATTTTAGAAAGCTTGCAAAAGATGAGGTATTGTTCCATTTGCAGGAAGAACTTATTTTCGAACATTCGATTGAGCTTGAAGATATGGTGATCAGTCCGTTGGTTAGTATGGTGCCAAACATAGTTCATGTATTCTCCGATCAACCAGATCACGGGGTCGTAGTGACCATTCAAGCAATATTTCAAGAACGGATGAAGTTATATCCTTATCACCATTATGAGAAAAAAAGATTAGAATAAATGAGATGTCCTCTTGATTTTCCAATTCTGCATCCATATAATACTACATATCAACCTATTTGATATGAAACAACACTTTGGATATGAATGGTTATGATGAGGACAAGAGGCATTATATATGACTTACAGAGAGGGAGGCATTCGCTGCAAGCTTCCTAGCTCATATTAGTGACCTTACCACCTCTGAACTGCGCAGGGAAACACGTATGTGGATTAACTAGCGCCGGCGCACAGCCGTTATCTTGTATGATGAGTTGCTGCACTTGCAATATTTATTTGCTGCAGCGTAACAAGGGTGGAACCACGAACTACACTCGTCCCTTCTATGATGAAGGGACGAGTGTTTTTTATTTACACAAAAAAGGAGTCGAGAAGAATGGCAGATGTACTAAAGATTACATTTCCAGATGGTGCAGTAAAGGAGTTTCCGAGCGGCACGACAACAGAAGACATTGCGGCATCAATCAGCCCTGGTCTTAAGAAAAAAGCGTTAGCTGGAAAGCTTAATAATACATTAGTTGATTTACGTACACCTCTTACTGAGGACGGAGAGATAGCAATTGTCACTCAAGATTCAGAGGAAGCACTGGAAATCATGCGTCATAGTACGGCACACTTAATGGCACAAGCTGTTAAGCGCCTGTTTAAAGGGGTAAAGCTAGGAGTCGGCCCTGTGATTGAAGGCGGTTTTTACTATGATATTGATTCAGAAGAATCGATTACGGCTGAAGATCTGCCGAAGATTGAAAAAGAAATGAAGAAAATCATTGCAGAAAACCTTGAAGTAACACGTGTGGAATTAAGCCGCGGGGAAGCCATTGCTCGTTACAAAGAAGTTGGTGATGAGTACAAACTAGAACTGATTGAAGCGATCCCTGAAGGGGAAAGCCTTACTATTTATGAACAAGGGGAATTCTTTGATCTATGCCGAGGCGTGCATGTCCCTTCAACAAACAAAATTAAAGAGTTTAAACTGTTAAGTCTGGCAGGTGCATATTGGCGCGGTGACAGCAAAAATAAAATGCTTCAGCGTATTTACGGAACGGCATTCTTCAAAAAGGCTGATCTAGAGGAGCATTTACGCTTGCTAGAAGAGGCTAAGGAACGTGATCATCGTAAACTTGGCAAGGAGCTAGGGATTTTCGCTCTTTCACAAAAAGTAGGACAAGGCCTCCCGTTATGGCTGCCAAAAGGTGCGACTGTTCGTCGTGTGATTGAACGCTACATTGTTGATAAAGAAGAGCGTCTTGGCTATCAACACGTGTACACTCCGATTTTAGGAAGCTCAGAACTTTATAAAACATCAGGACATTGGGATCATTATAAAGATGACATGTTCCCTGTTATGGAGCGTGACAATGAAGAATTCGTTCTTCGCCCAATGAACTGTCCTCATCATATGATGGTATACAAACAAGACATGCGCAGCTACCGTCAGCTTCCATTGCGTATTGCGGAGCTTGGTATGATGCACCGTTATGAGATGAGCGGGGCTGTATCAGGACTTCAGCGTGTACGTGGAATGACGTTAAATGATGCTCATATCTTCTGTCGTCCTGACCAGATTAAAGAAGAGTTCTTACGCGTTGTGTATTTAATCCAGGAAGTCTACAAAGATTTTGGGTTGGATGATTATAAATTCCGCTTATCTTATCGTGATCCTGAAGATAAGGAAAAGTATTTTGATGATGATGCGATGTGGGAAAAAGCGCAAAGCATGTTAAAAGAAGCAATGGATGAGCTGGATGTGGATTATTATGAAGCAGAAGGCGAAGCAGCGTTTTATGGTCCAAAATTAGATGTGCAGGTTCGTACAGCCCTAGGTAAGGATGAAACATTATCAACGGTTCAATTGGACTTCTTATTACCAGAACGATTTGATTTAACGTATGTTGGAGAAGATGGTCAGCCGCATCGTCCTGTTGTTGTACACCGCGGGGTTGTTTCTACGATGGAGCGCTTCGTTGCTTTCTTGCTTGAAGAATACAAAGGGGCTTTCCCAACATGGCTTGCGCCTGTTCAAGTACAAGTCATTCCAGTATCGCCTGATGTTCATCTTGAGTATGCGAAGAAAGTGCAAGATGAGCTTCAACGAGCAGGTGCTAGAGTGGAAATTGATGAGCGTAACGAGAAGATTGGATACAAAATTCGTGAAGCGCAGATGCAAAAGATTCCTTACATGCTCGTTCTAGGAGATAAGGAAATGGAAGCTGGTGCTGTAAACATTCGTAAATACGGGGAGCAGGCATCAGAATCAAAAGAGCTTCAAACATTTATTTCTGATCTAGCCATTGAGCTGAAAAAATAATCTTTTGGTGCCGATTGGTGAGTAGAAATCATTTCAATTATTTTCTACTCCTCTTAAATTAAAAAAAGGATTGCAAAGTGACTGGACATTCGTTAAAATAACGAAGTCGGACATATTGTGTTGACACCGCAAAAAGGATTATGCTATAGTTATCTAGGTAATCGAATAGAAGGACACAAAGCAAGCAGAAGCGCCCGCTTCTCACCTGATTGACGCATGAAGCTGTTACCAGGTATGATGGGATTCATTTTTAGTAAATGACCGAAGTGTGGGCGTATTGTGCGCCCGCACTTTTTTTCATGAATCGGTGCATGTTCTGTAATCATTTTTGATGAACAGTTATGCTTATAAATTGCTTTGATCCGCGAAAATCCTTTGGAGGTGGCTCATTATTAGTAAAGACATGTTGGTCAATGAAGGGATTCGTGCCCGTGAAGTACGACTCATTGGAGCGAATGGCGATCAAATTGGAGTCAAGTCAAAACAAGAAGCGCTTGAAATGGCGCAAAATGTAAATCTTGATCTCGTATGTGTTGCACCTGCTGCGAAACCACCTGTGTGTCGCATTATGGACTACGGTAAATTCCGTTATGAGCAACAAAAGAAAGACAAAGAAGCACGTAAGAAACAAAAGGTCATCAACGTTAAAGAGGTTCGCTTGAGCCCGACAATTGAAGACCATGATTTCAACACGAAGCTTCGCAACGCTCGTAAATTCCTTGAAAAAGGAGACAAAGTAAAAGCAGCGATCCGTTTCCGCGGACGTGCGATTACTCACTCTCAAATAGGAAGAGTAGTATTAGAGCGTCTTGCAAAAGAATGTGAAGATGTTGCTGTCATTGAAGCAAAGCCTAAGATGGAAGGTCGTAGCATGTTCCTAATCTTAGCGCCTAAAACTGAAAAGTAACATCGACTAGCTTGAAGAAGATTAAAGGAGGACCTTAGTTATGCCTAAAATGAAAACTCATAGAGGCGCTGCGAAGCGTTTTAAAAAGACTGGATCTGGAAAGCTTAAGCGTGCGCACGGCTTCACTAGTCACTTATTTGGTAACAAGTCTCAAAAGCAAAAGCGTAAGCTACGTAAGTCTGCTATTGTACACTCTGGAGACTTCAAGCGTATTCGCTCAATGTTAACGTACAAAAAATAATTGATTCGTTCGGATGATTAAAAGGAGGGAACTTCGATGCCAAGAGTAAAAGGCGGTTATGTCGCTCGTCGTCGTCGTAAGAAGGTATTAAAGTTAGCAAAAGGATATTTCGGTTCTAAACACTTATTATTCAAATCAGCACAAGGACAAGTAATGAAGTCCTTACTATATGCTTACCGTGATCGTCGTCAAAAGAAACGTGATTTCCGTAAACTTTGGATTACACGTATCAACGCAGCTGCTCGTATGAATGGTCTTTCATACAGCCGTTTAATGCACGGACTTAAGCTTGCTGAAATCAACGTAAACCGTAAGATCCTTGCTGACCTTGCAGTGAACGATGCTGAAGCATTTGCACAATTAGCTGAAAAAGCTAAGTCAAGCCTAAACGCATAAAACAATGAAAAAGCGCGGCATTCTTGCTCGCGTTTTTTTTTATGAATACATAAAAGGTTACCAAAATAGAGGTGAGTCGATATAATGGAGTGGTTCATATATTTGTTGCTCATTAATATTACGTCTTATGTAGTGATGGGATACGATAAGCGGCAAGCAATAGCTAAAAAAAGACGTGTATCTGAGAAAAATTTATTTTTATTAGCCCTAATTGGCGGTGGCGTTGGTACGTATATTGGGATGAAGGAATACCGTCACAAAACGAAGCATCGTACATTTACGGCTGGAATTCCTATCATTATTACCATTCAAATTATAGGAGTCGTTTTCATCATCCTGGGTCGTTAAACATATACTATTTAATAGACGCTAACGAAATGATATACAAAGAGAGGGGGAGCTTGCATGAATGAATTTTTAGATCGTTCGCTATTATTTATTGAACAAAGCGGCTGGCTGGCTCCACTCTTCTTTATTTTGTTGCATGTCTTCAGACAAGCGTTTTTTATTCCGGTATTAATTGTTTGCTTGATTGGTGGATATTTATTTGGAACGCTGTATGGGTCAATTTATTCTATTATTGGTTTGACAGCTGTAAGTGTAGTATTCTATGGATTAGTGCGAATTGCTCCAGGACTTAAAAGAAAGCTGACGAATATTAAACAACATTTCTTTAAAGGACGCCAAGACTGGAACCTGCCGCAAATGATGATTATTCGAATGATGCCTTTGGTTCATTTTCATGTCGTTTCACTTTATTTAATTGAAACATCAAAAGGATTAAAAGAATATACAAAGAAATCATTTTTAGTCAGTATCCCTCCAGCAATATTATATACAGCCTTTGGCGATATGATTCATGAGCTGCCTTTAGCAGGAACGATCGTATTTGCTGGGTTCCTGCTTCTATTATTTATGCTTTTTAGAAAGAAACAATCAAGTATGAGCTGGGAAGAGTTTTTCCAGACGAAAAAACCGTAGCATTTCCATAGTCAATGGAATGGTACGGTTTATTTTTATCTTTTTAGAAATTCTTTAATCGGGCTCTTCCATTCAATTTTTGCATTAGGGTATCTAAGTCTGATATCCTCTTCAATAAACTCGAAATCTTCACGATGCAGCCCTTTTAAACGCTCAGTATCTCTTGCCCAAATATAGATCGAAACAATTTCAAACGACTGCTCCGTCGTCCCTAGATATTTTTCCCCTTCAAACATAACTCCTTTGTAAGTAAGTAAAAAATTCTTTCTTACATTCTTTTCTTCATCTAAAAAGAAATACTGTCTGCGATCATGAGCTTGTTCAAGTTTCCTTCTTGGATGAAATACATATTTAATAGCGGAATATACAATAAACGCAATGGCGATAAGCAGTAGTAATCGAAATAAAATAACCATTTCTAGAGGCCCCTTTCGTGCGGGTTTTTTGTCTACTTACTAGTTTATACGAATCAGCCCTTCTTTGGTTGCAAAATGATGAAAAAAAATTGGTATAATAAATAAGAATGAATAGGAGTGATATGCATGATGAAGGATAATAATTTAAATGTAGAGCAATTATTTCAAACTCAAAAAAATCTTAATGACCGTATTTTAGAGGAGCATAATCTGACTGGGCATGATCTTTTTCAAGAGAAGCAGCTTGCATTTCTTGTGGAATTGGGAGAACTAGCAAATGAGACAAGAAGCTTTAAGTATTGGAGTAAAAAAGGACCGGCAGAGAGATCTGTTATTTTAGAAGAATATGTTGATGGTCTTCACTTCGTTTTAACGCTAGGATTGTCTTTAGGGTATACCACTTTTGCAATGGATGAAAATGGTCAAGCCGAGCGAACGCTTACAGAACAATTTTTATATGTAATGGAATCCACTCATCATTTGAATAGAAATCGAAATGAAGAGGATTTTCATAAACTCACGGCTTCATTTATGAAACTTGGTGACATGCTTGGGTTTAGCGGCAAAGAGATTGAACAAGCGTATTTTGAAAAAAATAAAGTGAACCATAAAAGACAAGATCAAGGCTATTAACATTCTTTCGAAATAATTTGAGTTGCGAAACAATTTCATTTATACTAGTCGTATAGTACATACTAGTTATGGGTAAGTATGCATACCCATTGAAGGGGGAAATACATAATGACAAAGCTTGATGACAAGCTGCAAATGCTAAAAGATTTGACGGATGCAAATGGGATTCCTGGTAATGAAAAAGAAGCTCGTGATGTGATGTCTAAATACATCAGCCCTTTTGCAGATGAAGTAACGACTGATGGGTTAGGGAGCCTTGTTGCTAAAAAGGTCGGATCAGAAGCTGGTCCTAAAATTATGGTAGCCGGACATCTAGATGAAATTGGTTTTATGGTCACAAGTATTGATGATAAAGGCTTCCTTCGTTTTCAAACAGTAGGCGGCTGGTGGGAACAGGTGATGCTTGCACAACGCGTTACGATCATGACAAAGAACGGTAACATTCCAGGGGTTGTCGGTTCAAAGCCACCGCATATTCTGCCTGCAGAAGCTCGTCGCAAGCCTGTTGATAAGAAAGATATGTTTATTGATATTGGTGCAACAAGCAAAGAAGAAGCAATGGAGTTTGGTGTTCGCCCAGGTGATTCTGTTGTGCCTGTATGCGAGTTTACGGTGATGAAAAATGAAAAATTATTAATGGCAAAAGCATGGGATAATCGTATCGGTTGTGCAATTGCGATTGATGTATTACGTGAATTAAAAGATGTAAACCATCCAAATACAGTATATGGTGTAGGAACAGTTCAAGAGGAAGTTGGATTACGCGGAGCCCGCACATCTGCTCACCTTATTGAGCCTGATATCGGCTTTGGTGTGGATGTAGGAATTGCTGGAGATACGCCTGGTGTAACAGAAAAAGAAGCATTAGCTAAAATGGGAGAAGGTCCGCAGATTGTATTGTACGATGCTTCAATGATCTCTCATAAAGGCTTGCGTGACTTTGTAGTAGATACAGCTGATGAACATAACATCCCGTATCAATTCGACTCTATGGCTGGCGGAGGCACAGATTCTGGTGCCATTCACTTAACAGCGAACGGGGTGCCGGCTCTATCAATTACGGTGCCTACCCGCTATATTCATACACATGCTGCGATGCTTCACAGAGATGATTATGAAAACACAGTAAAGTTAATTGTTGAAGTCATTAAAAAGCTTGATAAAGAAACGGTAGAAGCCATTACGTATAATTAAGACCTAAGATAAAATCCAGTCGGCAGCGGCTGGATTTTTTTATACACAGATCATACAGTAGCAGAAAGGAGATCACTCGGGTGGATAAGAACAAATGGAGATTCTGCTTTAAACTTATCGTCATTTTTGCCTCATTATATTTGCTAGCTGGTATACTCGCTCCCTTGTTTAGAATGTAGCACAAGGGAATGGAATAAAAAAGCATGAGTGAATCTCATCACTCATGCTCTCGTGTGTTATTGCAATCCTTGTGAAATTTGCTGGCAAAGCTGATCTTTTTCCTGCTCGTTCGCATTTTTCCAATACACTTCAAATAATACACCTAATCCAGGAAGCATCTTTTCTTCGCCTTTTTGAATCGCATCAACAATGGTTGCTTCTACTTCTTCCTCACTGCTGCCTTGAATATTAGCCATAATCGCTCCACGTAAATTAAAACCCACCTGAAACCACTCCTTTAATATGGAAATAAATTTCTTGCTTGCATTAGTATGTCACAAGCCGGACTGGATTATGAGCAAGAAAATCGGTATGATGTTTATAGAGATGAACGTAAAGGAGAAAAGCATGAAACGAATCGATTCTGTGAAAAATGAACAAGTAAAAGGCTGGAAGAAGCTGCATACAAAAAAAGGCCGTGATAAGGCAGGAAGATTTCTTATAGAAGGTTTTCACCTTGTGGAGGAAGCCCTAAAAGCGAAGTTCCACATAGAAGTTATTTTAATGACTGAACAAACAGTGCTGCCGCTTACTTGGGAGGTCAATGAAAATGACATCATTATCGTCAGTCCACAAGTGTTAAAAGAAATATCTGAAACAGAGACTCCTCAAGGCATCGCTGCGGTTTGTGCCATACCAGCGCCCCCGTCTATGACTACATTAAGCGGTCAGTTTTTATTAATCGACCGAGTTCAAGACCCAGGGAATATAGGCACAATGATCCGTACAGCGGATGCAGCAGGTATGACAGGCGTTGTACTAGGAGAAGGAAGTGTTGACTTATTTAACAGTAAGGTGATTCGTGCTTCTCAAGGATCCATTTTCCATATGCCTGTTATACGAGGATCACTGATCGAATGGGTTGAAAAGTTAAAAGAAAGAAACATCCCTGTGTTTGGGACGTCTTTAACAGAAGCAAGTTCTTATACAGCGATTGAGCCGCAGCCTGCATTCGCTTTGATTGTTGGGAATGAAGGAGAGGGCGTGCAAAGCGAACTGCTAGAGGGCAGTGATCAAAATATCTACATCCCTATATATGGACAAGCAGAGTCTTTAAATGTAGCAGTTGCGACAGGCATCCTGCTTTATTATTTAAAAGGCTAAGATGGGCTATAGAGGATAGTCGCTTTTCGTTAACGAACGGTTGCATAAGCACTTAGAATTATCTATAATATAGAAGCAATTAAATAAGGGATATGCGACGAAAGAGAGTAGTACGTGTTAGACCGCCAAAAAGGGAGGGAATGCCTTGACTGAAAGCATTTCTATGGTAGGAATCACTGAATTCACTCTGGAGCAGACACCGGAGGGCAGCAGATTTTCTGCATGTTAAGGTGTTCCGGCAATGTGCCGTTATGACAATGAAGAATGTAATGAACGATTGTTGATTACAAATTAAGGGTGGTACCACGGTCTTCGTCCCTTTTGCGGGAGGCGAAGGCCTTTTTTGCGTTCAAATTAGAACGACATACTATAGATGATTGGTAAAAAGGAGGAATTAGCATGCGTGAGCGTTTACAAGAGCTTAAAGAGCAAGCATTAGCACAAGTGACTGAAGCACAAGATGTGAAAGCATTGCAGGAAGTCCGTGTTGCTTATCTAGGTAAGAAAGGGCCTATTACTGAGGTACTTCGCGGCATGGGTAAATTATCAGCTGAAGAAAGACCGCTGATCGGCCAAATGGCAAATGAAGTTCGTGATGAGATTAAATCTGCGATTGAAACAAAAGAGGTGGCGCTAGAAACAGCGGCTGTAGAAGCAAAATTAGCGAAGGAAAGCATTGACGTGACTCTTCCAGGCCGTCCGCAAAAAACAGGAGCGTGCCATCCACTAACGGCTGTAGTTGAAGAAGTGGAGGATGCCTTTTTAGGACTTGGGTTTTCTGTAGCGGAAGGTCCAGAAGTGGAGACAGATTATTACAACTTTGAAGCACTGAACCTGCCAAAGGATCACCCCGCACGTGATATGCAGGACTCTTTCTACTTTACAGATGAATTATTACTAAGAACTCATACTTCGCCGGTACAAGCTCGTACGATGGAGAAGTTTGAAGGAAGAGGACCAGTGAAAATTATCTGCCCTGGTAAAGTATTCCGCCGTGATGATGATGATGCAACGCATTCTCATCAGTTTATGCAGATTGAAGGGTTATTCGTTGATAAAAATGTACGCATGAGTGACTTAAAGGGTGTTCTTGAAGCCTTTGCACAAAGCTTCTTTGGACCTGATCGCAGTATTCGTTTACGTCCAAGTTTCTTCCCATTCACAGAGCCTTCTGTTGAAGTAGATGTTTCTTGTGGAATGTGCGGAGGAGAAGGCTGCCGCGTATGTAAAAACACTGGATGGATTGAAGTGCTAGGAGCAGGTATGATTCATCCGAAAGTTCTTGAAATGAGCGGTTTTGATTCAAAAGAATATAGTGGATTTGCCTTTGGGATGGGTGTAGAGAGATTAGCGATGCTTAAATATGATATTGATGATATTCGTCATTTCTATACAAATGATGTACGCTTTTTAGCGCAATTTAAACGGGTGTAAGGAGGAGAAGTGAATCATGTTAGTTTCTTATAAATGGCTGCAAGATTACGTAAAAGTAGATGATGTGACACCGAAAGAAATCGCTGAAAAAATGACACGCGGCGGAATTGAAATTGATTTTGTTCATGAATTGAATCAAGGAGTGCGCGGTGTTGTTGTAGGATATGTTCGTTCATGTGAACAGCATCCAAATGCAGATAAATTAAATGTCTGCCAAGTAGATATCGGAGAAGAGGAACCAGTTCAAATTGTCTGCGGTGCAAAAAATATAGCAGCAGGTCAATATGTAGCGGTAGCCAAAGTTGGGGCAGTACTTCCTGGCAACTTCAAAATTAAAAAGGCTAAACTTCGCGGTGAGGCGTCTCACGGTATGATTTGTTCACTTCAGGAACTAGGAATTGAGAGCAAACTTGTACATAAAGATTTTGCAGAAGGTATTTATGTATTCAAGGAAGAGGTTGAAGTAGGGGCAGATGCTCTTGCTCTCTTGAATTTAGATGATACAGTGTTAGAGCTTGATCTTACACCGAACCGTTCAGATTGTTTAAACATGTTAGGTGTCGCGTATGAGGTTGCAGCACTTTATGATCGTGAAGTAGAGTTACCTGCTGTTTCCCTGCACACTAATGATGAGCATGCCTCAGATTACATTGATGTAAATGTGGAAAATACCGATGACAACCCTTATTACGGTGCAACGATTATAAAAGATGTAAAAGTAGGGCCATCCCCGTTATGGCTGCAAAACCGTCTGACAGCTGCTGGAATTCGTCCAATCAGCAATGTGGTTGATATTACTAACTATGTGCTGCTTGAATATGGTCAGCCGCTTCATGCCTTTGATTATGATAAGTTTGGATCAAAAGAAGTAGTGGTTCGCCGTGCCCGTGAAGGCGAGAAAATGATTACACTTGATGAGACAGAACGAGCGCTTAGCACAGATCATCTTCTTATTACAAATGGAGAGAAGCCGATGGCCATTGCTGGAGTAATGGGCGGCCAAACTTCAGAAGTAAGTGATGAAACGACTACCATTCTTCTTGAAGCAGCCTACTTTAATCCGGCTGCAGTGAGAAAAGCTTCTCGTGATCTTGGACTACGCAGTGATTCAAGTGCTCGCTTTGAAAAAGGCGTAGACCCGAGCCGTGTAAAAGCTGCCGGAGAACGCGCTGCAGCACTTATTGCGGAACTATGCGATGGTACCATTGTATCTGGTGTGGTGGAGTCTGATCAATTAAACAGAGAAGAAGTACAAGTGCACCTTAACTTACCACGCATGAATAATCGTCTAGGTACAGACATCTCAAAAGCAGATGTGGAGCGTATTTTTAACCGTCTGCAATTTACGTATGAGGATCAAGGAGAAACCCTTGTGATCAGTGCTCCGACTCGCCGTGGTGATATTCAGATTGAGGAAGATTTGTTTGAAGAAGTGGCAAGATTGTACGGTTATGATACGATCCCAACGACATTGCCTGTAGGAGCAACGACTCAAGGAGCATTAACACCTTATCAAGCAAAACGCCGACGCGTTCGCCGCTACCTTGAAAGTGTGGGTCTTACTCAAGCGATTACGTATTCATTAACAAGTCCTAAAAAAGCAGAGGGGTTTGCAGAGGAGTCTCCGGCAGAATCGGCAGTACGTTTAGCGATGCCGATGAGTGAAGACCGCAGCACAATGCGCACAAGCTTAATCCCTCATTTGTTTGATGTATTAACCTATAACTTAAATCGTAAAAATCAAGATCTTCATTTGTATGAAGTTGGATCAATCTTCACAAGTGAGGAAAAGGTGCTGACAAAACAGCCGGTAGAGCGAGAAATGGTTGCAGCAGCATTTACAGGGTTGTGGCTTGAACACCCATGGCAAGCCGAGAAAAAGCCTGTAGATTTCTTTGTTGTTAAGGGAATTGTAGAAGGGTTATTTGCTGAATTGGGGTTAGAAGATCATGTAAGCTTTAAGCAAGTAAAACGTCCTAAAATGCATCCGGGCCGCACGGCAGTGATCATGGTGAATGATGTAGAAGCAGGATTTATCGGCCAAGTCCACCCTTCTACTGAAAAAGAAGAAGACTTGCGTGAAACGTATGTCTTCCAGCTTGATTTAGAAATGTTATTAAACGTTGATGTTGAAGATGTGGTGTATCAAGGCCTGCCAAGATTCCCGTCCATCCAAAGAGATATTGCCCTTGTAGTAAATAGTGAAGTACAAGCAGGGGAAGTTGAAAAAGTGATCAGCCAAACTGGAGGATCTCTTTTACGCTCTGTTCAGTTATTTGACCTTTATCAAGGTGAGCATATGGAAGAAGGCAAGAAATCATTAGCTTTCTCATTAACTTACTTAGATCCAGAAAAAACGCTGACGGATGAAGATGTTACTCTTGTGCATGAAAAAGTGCTGGAGGAACTGCAAGCACAAATCGGAGCTTCTCTAAGATCTTAATATAAGTGGTTTGAACCCCCTGCCTAAAAGGAAAAGATAAGGCAGGGGGTTCTTTTAAATTGGTTGAAGGAGAGTGGCATCACTGAAAAAGCGTTATGTACTTATTGTAATATTATCTATTCTAGTTATCGTTACACTTTATGGGATCTATCGCCCGCTTCCTGAAGGGGTTTCTTATGAAAGTGATTCTTATTACGTGAATAATGTAGATTTTTTATACGATTTAACGTATCAAAAGGATGGTCTCATCCAGATGGAGCATGAGATTTTCACAGCAGTTGAAGAGGCTGTAAATGAAGCTGAAGAGTTTATCGTATTTGATATGTTTTTGTATAATGAGTTTTATGACCCAGAGCTGGATTTCCCCCCTCTTAGCCAGCATATGACAGATGTATTAATTGAGAAAAAACAAGCAGAACCTGATATTGAAATGCTTGTTTTATCAGATGAAATTAATACAACGTATGGATCGCATAAGTCACAGCATTTTGAGCAGCTGCGTGATGCAGGGATTGATGTGGTTGTTGTTGATGTAACGCAGCTGCGTGATTCCAACCCTTTATACTCGGGCATTTGGAGAACCTTTATACAATGGTTTGGTCAATCAGGCAGCGGCTGGCTTCCTAATGCCTTTAGTCCGGAAGCTCCAGACGTGACATTAAGATCTTATTTAAAGCTATTTAATGTAAAAGCAAATCATCGTAAAGTAGTAGCAACAGAGAAAACAGCAATTATTTCTTCAGCAAATCCTCACGATGCCAGTGCTTATCATTCAAATATTGCTATTCAAGTAGACGGGCCGATTATTGATGAGCTTGTGTACACTGAAAATGCTGCAAGTGAATTCTCAGATGGTCCGACAGTAGATGTTGAAGCTCGCCTGGCAGAAGAAGGGGAAGCAGAAGTTAGGGTGATTACGGAAGGCAGAATATATGAGCGTACGTTAGAGTTAATAGATGAAGCAGAAAGCGGAGATGAGCTGTGGTTTGCAATGTTTTACCTATCTGACCGCGACGTTATTAACTCCCTCATTGATGCTTCAAACAGGGGTGTTCAAGTACGCTTAGTGCTAGACCCTAATAAAGATGCGTTCGGACAAGAAAAGGTTGGCTTGCCAAATCGTCCGGTAGCAGCGGAATTACTAGAAGAAGGCCCAATCGAGGTTAGATGGTACGATACGATTGGCGAACAATTTCATCCAAAGTTAATGGCAAGAATAACTGAAGACCAAACCACTGTTATTGGAGGATCAGCTAACTTTACAAGCCGTAACTTACGCGACTATAATTTAGAGACAAACCTATGGGTAAAGGCACCGAATGAGCAGGAATTCTCACAAGATATCACCAGCTATTTTGAGCGGGTGTGGAACAATGAACAAGGGCATTACACAGTGCCGTACGAAGAATATCAAGATAATACAACATGGATAACGAGGTTCCTATACCGCTTGCAAAAAATAACAGGGTTAACAACTTATTAAGATGCGATCAACCACTGCCGCAAGACTCGGCAGTGGTTTCTTTGAAATCTTTCTTTTTTTTCCAATAGGAGAAACAAGTATATTTCCATCAACCCTTCTTCGTGTTATGATTAACTGAGGATTTTGTCGGCTGTGTATACATTTTGTGTATAATGGTGTATGAGATATTATGCATGATACTGTTTTAGAGCGTTTGTGCAAGTTAGTTAATAAATGCAGGAACAATGTCGAGATAGGAGGCTTCTTTTGTGTCTAAGAAAAAAGAAAAGCAACGGACAACTGTTTCAATCTATGGTCAGAATTATACGGTTGTCGGTCAAGAATCTCCGGCACATATAAAAGAAGTGGCGCAAGAGGTTGACCAAAAAATGAGAGAAATAAAAAAAAGAAATCCTTATTTAGATACAACGCGTCTTGCTGTGCTAACAGCTGTAAATGTAGTAGATGAATGTAAAAAGTTACAGTTGAGATTAGAGCTAGAAATAACCGAGCGAGATAAATCAGATTTAGGTCGAAGGGGATTAAATCGATCCGAACTAAATCGATCTGAATTAAACGAAACAAAGGGATCAAACCGTACGACAGGAGACGAATAATATGTTGAGCTTTCTTATCCTTCTACTCTTATTAATGAGTTTCTTTATAGGACGTAGACGTGGACTTATTTTGCAGCTGATTCATCTAGTTGGATTTATAGTATCTTTGTATGTGGCTTATACTTACTATCAAGAGGTCGCATCTTATATCCAGCTCTGGATTCCATATCCTCAATTTTCACAAGACAGCACTGTAGGAATGATTATTAATTCTTTTAATGGCGAGAGCGTGTATTACTCTGGGATCGCTTTTGCAATTCTATTCTTTGGAACAAAAATTCTACTTCATATTGTAGGGTCAATGCTAGATTTTGTAGCACACCTACCAATCTTAAGATCAATTAATCGTTTACTAGGAAGCATTTTTTGTTTTGTAGAAACCTACTTAATTCTATTTATCCTGCTGTATGTGGCGGCATTGCTTCCGGTTGATCTTATTCAAGATCAATTGCAGCGCTCGATTGTTGCTCAAACAATGATGAATTACACGCCGTTTTTATCTGATTGGATCCGTGACTTATGGATTCGTAATGATTTAGGGGCATAAAACGAAGAGGTCTGACCGAAATGGTTAGACCTTTTTCTATGATTGCTTGAATTCTTGATTTTACCTGTTAGATATCGGTATGATGGTGAATAGGAGAAAGGAACGGTGAGTGTGATGAACAAAAAAGAGGTAATTAAAACCCTGGAGACTATTGCGATTTATTTAGAAATTAAAGGGGAAAACCCGTTTAAAATATCTGCATATCGAAAAGCAGCTCAAGCTCTTGAGACTGATGAGCGGACACTAGATGAAATTAAAGATCCTGTAAAGTTAAACGGCATCGGAAAAGGGACTGCCGAAGTCATTAATGAGCTTAAGGAAACAGGGGAATCTACCTTATTAAAAGAGCTAAGTGAAGATGTACCAGCAGGTTTAATTCCATTGCTAAAAGTTCAAGGGCTGGGCGGTAAAAAAATCGGTAAGCTCTATCAAGAGCTGGGGGTTGTAGATGCTACCACTTTAAAGCAAGCATGTAAAGATAAAAAAGTACAAGCTTTAGCTGGATTTGGCAAAAAGACGGAAGAGAAAATTTTGGTAGCGCTTGAAGAGGCTATGACAAGACCGGAACGACTGGCTCTTCCTTTAGTATTGCCGGTTGCTGTATGGGTTGAAGGGCAGCTTGCACAAATGAGTGATATTGAAAAGTATTCAAGAGCCGGCAGCTTACGCAGGCTTCGCGAAACGGTGAAAGACCTTGATTTCATCATTGCAACTAATAACCCTGCTAAAGTAAGAGAGCAGTTAGTGTCACTTGAAGGAGCGGGGAAAGTTATTGCAAACGGCGACACCAAAGTATCGCTAGAAATCGAACAAGAATTCCCGATATCAGTTGATTTCAGACTAGTGAAGCCAGAGGAATTTGCTACGACGCTTCATCATTTTACTGGCTCAAAAAATCATAATGTGAAAATGCGCCAGCTTGCAAAAAAACGAGGCGAAAAAATAAGTGAATACGGCGTAGAAAATAATGAAACGGGTGAAGTGAAGACCTTTGAAGACGAAGAAGCTTTTTTTGCCCATTTCGGTCTAGCCTACATCCCGCCGGAAGCTAGAGAAGACCAAGGTGAGGTTGAGTATTACGAGTCGGAGAAAGAGTATGTCGATTTAGAGCACATCCACGGAGATCTCCATATGCATACGACGTGGAGTGATGGAGCCAATTCAATTGAAGAAATGGTAAAAGCAGCTCAAGCTAGAGGGTATCATTATATTGCAATTACAGATCACTCAAAGTATTTAAAGGTGGCAAATGGGTTAACCGAAAAACGCCTTAAAGAGCAGCATGAAAAGATTCGTGAACTGAATCAGCAATACGATGATTTTACGATTTTCACCGGTATTGAAATGGATATTCTGCCTGATGGAACGCTTGATTATGACGATTCTATTTTATCAGAAGTAGATTTTGTGATTGCCTCGATCCACTCTTCTTTTTCACAAAAACAAGAGGTGATTATGGATCGGTTGAAAACGGCTTTAACAAATCATCATGTGGATCTAATTGCCCATCCGACCGGCAGAGTACTCGGCAGACGTAAGGGCTATGACGTTGATCTAGAAGCTCTTATTCAATTAGCAAAAGAAACGAATACGGCTCTTGAGCTGAATGCAAATCCGAACCGTCTTGATTTAGCTGCCGAATGGCTCAAGAAAGCTGCTGAAGCAGGAGTTGTTCTTTCAGTAAATACAGATGCTCATCATATAGATGGGTTAACTGATATGAAATATGGTGTGGCGCAAGCAAGAAGAGCGATGCTGAAAAAAGAACAAGTACTGAATATGTGGAGCGTAGACGAAGTGAGGGCATTTTTAAATCGCCACGACAAATAAAGATATAAAATGGTTTTATAAAGGAGTAAATAGATGGAACGTGTATTAAGGGTATTAGAGTACAACAAAATGAAGCATCAGCTGCAAGAACATGTGGCCTCTTCTTTAGGCAAGCAGCTTGTTCATACACTTAAGCCGCATGTGAACCTAGAAGACGTTGCACGCAGCCAAAAAGAAACGTCTGAGGGGGCTACTGTCTTAAGGTTAAAAGGTCATGTGCCTCTAGGCGGGATTTTTGATGTGACTGCACATGCGAAGCGAGCGCAGATTGGCGGAGCGTTAGCTGCTGGAGAATTAATTGAAATTGCGAGTACCATTTATGGCGGCAGACAATTAAAGAAATTCATTGAGACGATGGTCGAAGAAGAAGAGCTTGAACTGACACATCTTTATTATTACACACAACAAATAGAGCCATTAACGGATATAGAACGTGCGATCAAACAATGCATTGATGATAATGGACATGTGCTGGATTCTGCAAGCCCGGCCCTTAGAACGATTCGACAGCAAGTAAGAAGTTATGAGTCATCGGTCAGATCGAAGCTTGAAAGTATTACTCGTTCTTCTAACACTCAGAAAATGCTCTCAGATGCGATTGTAACGATTAGAAATGACCGCTTTGTTATTCCAGTAAAACAAGAGTATCGCAGTGCCTTTGGCGGGATTGTACATGATCAATCTGCTTCTGGAGCAACCCTTTTTATCGAACCGCAGGCAATTGTTACTATTAACAATCAATTACGAGAAGCCAAAGTAAAAGAAGCACATGAGGTTGAGCGGATTTTAGCAGAATTGTCTGCCCTTATTTCAGAGCATGCGGATGCGATCCTTATTAATCTTGAGCAATTAGCGCAGCTTGATTTTATCTTTTCCAAAGCTCATTATGCGAAACGAATTAAAGCAACAGCGCCGCTGCTTAATGACCGTGGCTACATTCATTTGAAAAGAGCAAGGCACCCGTTGCTCGCTGATAATGAAGTTGTTCCAATCGATGTGATCCTCGGAGACGAATACCGTTCATTAATTATCACTGGACCAAATACGGGCGGTAAAACGGTCACTTTAAAAACAGTAGGACTTTTAACGTTAATGGCTCAATCAGGATTGCATGTACCGGTTGATGAGGAATCTGAGGTAGCCGTATTTAAGCAAGTATTTGCTGATATCGGTGATGAGCAGTCGATTGAACAAAGTTTAAGTACGTTTTCAAGTCATATGACAAATATTGTGGACATTTTAGATAAGGTTGACTTTCAAAGCCTGGTCTTATTTGATGAGCTTGGTGCAGGGACAGATCCGACCGAAGGTGCTGCACTTGCGATTTCTATCTTGGATGATGTGTATAAAAGAGGGGCATGTGTTGTTGCGACCACCCATTACAGTGAGTTAAAAGGCTATGCATATAACCGAGAAGGGGCAATGAATGCAAGTGTTGAATTTGATGTAGAAACATTGCGACCAACTTATCGTTTACTTATAGGAGTTCCTGGCCGCAGTAACGCCTTTGCCATTTCAAGACGGCTTGGACTTGATGAGCGCATTATCGAATCAGCGAAAGAACAAATTGATAGTGAAACGAATCAAATTGAAAATATGATTGCCTCTTTAGAGACAAGCCAAAGATCTGCTGAATCTGAATGGGCAGAGGCGAGCGAGATCAGAAAAAAAGCTGAAACATTAAGAAATGAGTTAATGGCTCAAATAGAACAATTAGAAGAACAAAAGGAACGTGTCTTAAAAGAGGCCGAAGATAAAGCAAAAGCTGCAGTTGAGTCTGCTAAAGAAGAAGCCGAATTTATTATTGGTGAACTAAGAGAAATGCAAAAAGAAGGCCTGAATGTTAAGGAGCATCAATTAATTGATGCAAAAAAACATTTAGAAGAAGCAGCACCAAAGCTGACGGCAAAGCAAAAGAAAGTGAAAAAGGAAGCTGCGAGAGCGAAAGCGAAGCAGACAATTAAAGTCGGCGATGATGTTAAAGTATTAAGCTTCGGGCAAAAAGGGCATGTCATTGAACAGGTCAATGAGAAAGAATATAACGTTCAAATCGGCATTATGAAGATGAAAGTCAAAGCAGATGACTTACAGCTCTTAGATAAACCAAAACAAGTAGAGACAAAGCCTCTTGCTACTGTCAGAGGCAGCGAGCATCATGTGAAACCTGAACTTGATCTTCGCGGAGAGAGGTATGAAGATGCTATGTTAAAAGTAGAAAAATACATTGATGATGCGCTATTGGCTGGTTATCATCAAGTATCAATTATTCACGGGAAAGGGACGGGTGCTCTCAGAAAAGGAGTTAAACAATTAGTGAGTAAGCATCCAAGAATAAAAGCAGCTCGTGACGGAGGTATGAATGAAGGCGGTCTTGGAAATACGGTGATTGAATTAAAATAGACTCTTTAGAACGTACGTGTAAGACTGCACAGGTTATAAGTAGTTGACTAGAGTTAGAAACGAGTGAAGGAGAATAGGATGGAGTCACTTTTCGAGCTTGAATTAATCAAGACTGCGGCATATTACAGTGTTTCCTTGCTAGCGCTAATCGTCTTTTTAGCGGTGTTTGAAACGGTAACGAAATACAAAAATTGGGATGAAATCAAAAATGGCAACATAGCAGTGGCGCTTGCAACAGGAGGGAAAATCTTTGGGGTAGCCAATATTTTTAGGCACTCTATTGAACACTCCGACTCACTTTTAATGATGCTAGGATGGGGAGTACTAGGCTTTGCTCTATTGCTTTTTAGTTATTTTATATTTGAATTTTTAACGCCAAGCTTCAAAGTTGATGAAGAGATTGCTCGCGATAACCGTGCTGTTGGCTTTATCGCGATGGTGATTTCAATTGGTCTGTCTTATGTCATAGGAGCGAGCATTATAAGCAGAAGTTAAAGGGGAGAAGGTACGTTGGAAACGTTAATGAAAATATTGTATGTATGCTGCGGGGCGTTCATTTTAGCGGGTATCATTTACATGATGTTCTTTGCAGCTTCATAAAATAGATAAAGGCTGTGCGAATGTATTTTGCACAGTCTTTTTTATCGGATAAATAAGAACTAGGAAAAAAGTTCAGAAAATTTTTAAAAAAAGATTCAAAATTGTAAGCGATTACAATACAATAGTATTAGAGGAGAGTGGCACACAAGAAAGGAGAATGGAGAAAGGGGTAAGGAGATGACTGTTATGACGCATGAAGATAAGGTTTGGCTCAAGCACTACCCAAAGGAGATTCCTCATACGATTCCATATGAGGACAATACGCTTCATGACTACCTAAAGCAAGCTGCAAGTAAGTATGCTAGTACATCAGCATTGCATTTCCTTGGAAAAGAGTTAACGTATGAAGAGCTTTACAATCAAGCTAAACAGTTTGCAAATCAGCTTCAGTCTCTAGGCATTCAAAAAGGAGACCGTGTCGCGATTATGCTTGCAAACTGTCCCCAATCGGTTATCAGCTATTACGGTACTTTAATGATTGGCGCCATTGTAGTGCAGACGAACCCTTTATATGTTGAAAGGGAGCTCGAGCATCAACTGGTTGACTCAGGTGCAAAAGTAATTATTTGTCTTGATTTAGTATTTCCAAGAGTGCAGGCCGTTCGCAGTAAAACCAGCTTAGAACATGTCATCGTAACGAGCATTAAAGATTATTTACCATTTCCGAAAAATCTCTTGTATCCACTCGTGCAAAAAAAGAAAATGGGTATTAAAGTTGAAGTTGTGTACGACGATAAGACGCTTGCTTTTAAAAATTTCTTAAACCAAGGGTCTACAAAAGAGGTAAATGTAGAAGTAGATCCTACCGTTGATTTGGCATTATTGCAATACACAGGAGGTACAACCGGCCCTGCTAAAGGTGTAATGCTGACACATGCAAACCTCGTCATTAATACTTCTCAATGTATGGCGTGGATGTATAAGATGCGCCCTGGCAATGAAAGAATGCTTGCAGCTTTGCCGTTCTTCCACGTGTATGGTATGACGGTCATCATGAACTTCTCAATTATGGGAGGGTTAACAACTGTTATCCTGCCGAAGTTTGAAGTGAAAGATGTACTAAAAACAATTGAAAAGCAAAAGGTTACACTATTTCCAGGTGCTCCTACCATGTATGTGGCACTCATTAATGATCCTGATATACAGGAATATGATTTATCATCAATTGAAACTTGTTTAAGCGGAGCTGCACCTTTGCCGCTTGAAGTTCAGCAAAAGTTTGAGAAGCTCTCAGGCGGTAAACTCGTAGAAGGGTATGGGTTAACTGAAACCTCTCCAGTTGCTATTTCTAATTTAATTTGGGGAGAGAGGAAAACAGGAAGTATCGGTCTGCCGTGGCCGGATACCGATGCTGCAATTATTTCTGCTGAAACAGGCGAAAAAGCTGATTTTGGAGAAGTTGGTGAAATTGCCATCCGTGGTCCTCAAGTGATGAAAGGGTACTGGAACAGGCCTGAGGAAACGGCTAAAGTGTTTAAAGATGATTGGTTCTTAACCGGTGATATGGGTTATATGGATGAGGAAGGCTATTTCTACATTGTTGATCGTAAAAAAGATATGATCATTGCAGGCGGCTTTAATATTTACCCACGGGAAATTGAAGAAGTGCTTTATGAGCACGATGCGATTCAAGAAGCTGTCATTATCGGGGCTCCTGATGAGTATCGCGGGGAAACCGTCAAAGCATTTATTGTATTAAAGCAAGGGAAATCTGTCACAGAAGAAGAACTCGATCAATATTGCCGCAAGCATCTAGCTGCATTTAAAGTGCCAAAGGTATATGAATTTAGAGAAGAACTTCCAAAAACACTTGTTGGTAAAATCCTCAGACGTGTTTTGGTTGAAGAAGAAAACAAAAAGCATGAAGCTAAAAAAGCAAGCAGTGAATAGAGTGATGAAGGAAACTGTCCGACTTTCGGGCAGTTTTTTTATGAGTGTGAATATGTTAATAAAGGACAAATTTCGACTAGATCGCAGGAAAATTTTAAAAAATCACAAAAATCTATTTAAAATTGAATCATTATTCATTACAATGTAGAAGAGAGAGAGGAAACGTTTATAAGGAAAGGGGAGCGATGAGGAGGCCAATTAATGTCGACAGTAACAGAACATGCATGGGTTGGACGTTATCACAAGGAAATTCCAGCAAGTATCGAATATCCTAATGTTTCACTACACGAATTAGTTGAGCAAGCTGCACATAAATATCCGAACAACACGGCGTTAGAATTTATGGGGAAGTCGCTTACATACAGTCAATTTGACTTAGAAGTAAGAAGGCTCGCCAATCATCTTCAAACCTTAGGTCTTAAAAAAGGTGAACGCGTAGCGATTATGCTGCCTAACTGCCCGCAAGGAGTCATTGCTTATTTTGCAACATTACTAGCCGGAGGAGTAGTCGTTCAAACCAATCCTCTGTATGTAGAGCGAGAATTAGAACATCAACTATCTGATTCAGGCGCCAAAATTATCTTATGTTTGGACTTGTTATATCCACGGGTAATGAAGGTGAAAAATGCAACGTCAGTCGAACATATTATTGTAACCGCTATCAAAGATTACTTGCCGTTTCCAAAGAATTTGATTTATCCGTTTATCCAAAAGAAGAACACAAAGATGACGGTCAATGTGGAATACTCTTCTACTATTCATCCGTTTCTGCCCTTTGTTAAGGCCGGAAGCGACAAGCGTCCTGAGGTAGATATAGACCCAAGAGAGGACCTAGCCTTGCTGCAATACACAGGAGGGACTACGGGCCTTGCAAAAGGAGTTATGCTGACTCACCGTAATCTTGTGGCGAACACGATTCAATGCCGTCATTGGATGTACAAAATGAAAGAAGGCGAAGAGCGTACGTTAGCTGTGCTTCCATTCTTTCACGTATACGGCATGACTGTATCAATGAATCTTACGCTGATGAACGGGAATGCACTTCATATTGTTCCGAAGTTTGATCCAAAAGAAGTCTTGAAAATTATTAACAAAAAACGTATTACAATCTTTCCAGGTGCACCAACGATGTATATCGGCCTAATTAATCACCCTGATGTCAAGAAGTATGACCTGTCGTCGATTGAGGCGTGTATCAGCGGTTCTGCTTCATTGCCTCAAGAAGTTCAACAGAAGTTTGAAGAGCTGACAGGCGGTCGCCTTGTTGAAGGATATGGTCTGACTGAAGCATCACCGGTGACTCATTGTAACTTGCTATGGGGAGACCATCGCCAAGCAAGTATAGGATTGCCATGGCCGGATACAGAAGCTGTTATTCTCTCTATGGAAACAGGAGAACCTGTGGAGCAAGGAGAAGTAGGGGAGCTTGCCGTTCGAGGCCCGCAAATTATGAAAGGGTATTGGAACCGGCCGGAGGCTACTCAAGCAACGATGCAAGATGATTGGCTTTTAACGGGTGATATGGGATATATGGATGAGGAAGGCTATTTTTATATCGTTGATCGTAAAAAGGATATGATTATTGCTGGTGGTTTTAACATTTATCCTAGAGAAATTGAAGAAGTGTTATATAACCATGAGGATATTCAAGAAGCAGTAGCTATTGGTGTGCCGGATGAATACCGCGGGGAAACCGTAAAGGTATTTGTCGTCCTTAAAGAAGGCAAGCAGCTTACTGAAAAAGAGTTAAATCAATATTGCCGTAAACATCTGGCTGCTTATAAAGTACCAAGGTTATATGAGTTCCGTGAAGAGCTCCCAAAAACAATTGTCGGTAAAATTTTAAAGCGAGTACTTATCGAGGAAGAAAAAGAGAAAACAGCTGCATTAAATCAAGAGAAATCTAGTTGATAACCATTCTATTATGAAAATGGTGGATTGACAGTCTTGGTTTTTTCCACTAGAATAAGAGATATGAATGAATACTCATTCATTTTAAAGGAGCGACAAAAGTGGGAAAGAAAAAAGGACCAAAATACAACCAGATTATCGATGCAGCTGTAACGGTTATTGCTAAGCATGGTTATCATCAGGCACAAGTAGCGAAGATCGCCAGAGAGGCGGGAGTTGCGGATGGAACGATTTATCTTTATTTTAAAAATAAAGAAGACATTTTGACCTCTTTATTTGAAGAGAAGATGGGCCGTTTTGTAGAGACCATTCGAACAAAGATTGAGTCTTGCCAAACCGTGGATGAAAAATTCCTCCTTCTAATGACCACGCACTTTGAACAATTAGAAGCAGATAAGCAGCTCGCTATCGTCACACAACTAGAGCTTAGACAATCAAATACGGACCTTAGACTGAAAATTAATGATATCTTAAAAGGGTATTTAACCTTGATGGACGAATTAATTACTGAAGGGAAAGAAAGCGGTTATTTTGACCCTGAGTTAGACAATCGCCTAGCGCGTCAAATGATTTTCGGCACGTTAGATGAAGTAGTTACAAATTGGGTTATGAAAGACTGCAAGTATGACCTGAGTGCTCTAGCAAAACCCTTACACCAAATGCTTTTGGGAGGTTTTTGTAAAAGGTAGATAAGAATGGAGTGGAAGGAATGGATTATATCAAGCTTGATGTTAGCGAACATATTGCGACCATAACGTTAGCTCGTCCGCCAGCAAATGCCTTGTCACGCGGCGTTCTATCGGAACTTGATGAAGCCTTTACTCAAATTGAACAGAATAATGATGTTCATGTTGTCCTCTTATGCGGCGAAGGAAGATTCTTTGCCGCAGGAGCTGACATCAAAGAGTTCACAGAGGTAGAGGATGGTGCAGCTTTCACCAAACTAGCCCTGCAAGGTCAAGTTCTATTTGATCGTATTGAAGCATTTAAAAAACCTGTTATTGCAGCTATTCATGGTGCAGCACTTGGCGGAGGATTAGAACTTGCTATGGCTTGCCATATTCGTCTGGCAACAGAAGATGCAAAACTTGGTCTTCCAGAATTGCAGCTTGGATTAATTCCAGGATTTGCAGGAAGCCAGCGATTGCCGCAGTATGTTGGCCGTGCTAAAGCGACCGAAATGCTTTTGACTAGTGATCCGATTACAGGGTCTGAGGCAAAAACATTAGGTCTTGTTAATTCGACTCATTCTGAGCAAGCGCTCATTGAAGATGCAATGGCGTTAGCGAAAAAGATTGCCAAGAAAAGCACAGTAACAACACGCTTAACTTTAGAGCTGCTGCAATTTGGCATTGATGAGCAGTACAAAGCTGGAGCGAAGCGAGAAGCTGAACTTTTTGGGCTTGCATTTGATTCAGAGGATGGAAAAGAAGGCATACAAGCCTTTATTGAAAAGCGAGCACCTAAATTCCAAAATAAATAGTTTACTAATTCTAGGAGGGAATAAAGCATGAACATTTTCGTCTTAATGAAACGTACTTTTGACACTGAGGAAAAAATTGCGATCTCAAACGGTCGAATTGATGAAGGTGGAGCAGAATTTATTATTAACCCATACGATGAGTATGCCATTGAAGAAGCGATTGTACTCCGTGATGAACATGGCGGAGAAGTAACGGTTGTAACAGTTGGTGAAGAAGAGGCAGAAAAAGAACTACGTACTGCTTTAGCAATGGGTGCAGACAAAGCTGTATTGCTTGATAGCGAAGATGTAGATGAATTAGATCAATTTACAACAGCTTCAATGCTTGCTGCTTACTTAAAAGAGCAAGAGTATGACATTATTTTAGGCGGAAATGTGGCGGTTGACGGAGGAAGCGGACAAGTTGGTCCTCGTGTAGCTGAACTATTAGAAATCCCGCAAGTGACAACGATTACAAACCTAGAAGTGGCGGACGGGACAGCAACAATCGTTCGTGATGTTGAAGGAGACGAAGAAACAGTAGAAGTATCTCTTCCTGTTCTTGTAACGGCTCAACAAGGTTTAAATGAGCCGCGTTACCCATCACTTCCTGGTATTATGAAAGCGAAGAAAAAGCCATTAGAAACACTTGATTTAGATGATCTTGACTTGGATGAAGATGATGTAGAAGCAAAAACAACGACAATTGAAATCTTCTTACCACCAGAAAAGCAAGCAGGAAAACTATTAGAAGGCGACCCGCAAGCGCAAGTAAAAGAGCTCGTATCACTTCTGAAATCTGAAGCAAAAGTCATTTAATTGGAGGGATTATCATGGCAAAGAAAGTACTTGTAATCGGAGAAGTTCGTGACGGAGAATTACGTAATGTATCATATGAAGCAGTTGCTGCCGGAAAAGAAGTAGCAGATGGCGGAGAAGTAGTAGGGGTTCTTTTAGGAGAAGATGTAAGCGGTTTAGCTGAAAGTCTTATCCACTACGGTGCAGATCGTGTAATCGTTGTGAACCATGCTGACCTTAAAACATACACAACAGATGCTTATCAACAGGCATTATTGCAAGTTCTTGATGTAGAGAGTCCTGAGGGAGTTCTTCTTGGACACACTTCATTAGGGAAAGATGTTTCACCTCGTCTTGCAATGAAACTAAATGCGGGGCTGATCTCTGATGCGATCTCTGTTGAGATGGACGGAGGAGATGCGGTATTCACGCGTCCAATCTATTCTGGTAAAGCATTTGAGAAAAAGAAAGTGAATGAGGGAGTTGTTTTTGCAACAATCCGTCCAAATAACATTCCGCCGCTTGAAAAAGATGAGTCAAGAAGCGGAGATGTGTCGAACTTAACAGTAGATATTAAAGATCTACGCACAGTCATTAAAGATGTAGTTCGTAAAGCAACAGGCGGTGTTGATCTGTCTGAAGCAAAAGTAATCGTAGCTGGCGGCCGTGGAGTAAAAGGTAAAGAAGGCTTTGAGCCGCTTCAAGAATTAGCAGACCTCCTAGGCGGTGCGGTTGGAGCATCTCGTGGGGCGTGTGATGCAGACTATTGCGATTACTCACTTCAAATTGGTCAAACGGGTAAAGTCGTAACACCAGACTTATATATTGCGGTTGGTCTTTCAGGTGCGATTCAACATTTAGCTGGTATGTCTAACTCTAAGGTCATTGTAGCAATTAACAAAGACCCAGAAGCTCCTATTTTTGAAGTAGCTGATTACGGTATAGTCGGCGATCTATTTGAAATTCTTCCAATCCTGACAGAAGAGCTTAAAAGCACATTAGTTTCTAACTAATGATCCTTAAAGAAAGTCCATGGACGCATGGGCTTTCTTTTTTTGTTGCCTGTATTATAGCGGGCATGTTTTAAAATTATTCATTCGGTTATTTTAATACTAGGCAGGGGATGATAATTGCGAGCAACTTATTCGCCAATTTAATACGTCAAATGGTATAATCAGACTGTAAATTATTTTGTTGAGAATTAAAGGAGGCTTTTTTGATGGCTATCGTAAACGTAACAGATCAAACATTCGCAAGTGAAACAAGTGAGGGAGTCGTTCTTGCAGACTTTTGGGCACCTTGGTGTGGACCTTGTAAAATGATTGCACCTGTTCTTGAAGAATTAGATGCAGAGATGGGCGATAAAGTAAAGATCGCTAAGTTAGATGTAGATGAGAACCAAGAAACAGCTGGTAAGTACAGCGTCATGAGTATCCCTACTCTTCTTGTTTTTAAAGATGGAGATGTAGTAGATCAAGTTGTTGGGTTCCAGCCGAAGGAAGCATTAGCTGAACTTCTAAACAAACACCTATAATTCATTATGAAATCGCGCCCTCAAAAGAGAGCGCGATTTTTTGCTGTGCTTGCTGCTTCATACTTGATATTTTTTTAGATGTCGCTAACAATAGAGTGAGAGAACATATGTTTAGATTTTGCAGCCAATAGGTTAGAGCTATCGGATTTACAGCAATAAGTTTCGCTGTAATGGAGAGGGGGAGACGTGTAAGTGAATCAGAAAGATGGAAATTACCTGAAGGAAAAGCTAGCGGTCTTGCCTGATCAGCCTGGCTGTTATTTAATGAAAGATCGTCAAGGAACCATTATCTATGTAGGAAAAGCAAAGGTTTTGAAAAACCGAGTGAGATCATATTTCACCGGTTCTCATGATGCGAAAACACAAAGGCTTGTTAGTGAAATTGTGGACTTTGAATATATTATGACCTCATCAAATATCGAGGCACTTATTCTCGAGATGAACTTAATAAAAAAACATGACCCAAAATACAATGTCATGTTAAAAGATGATAAATCGTATCCGTATTTAAAAATTACGAACGAAGAGCATCCGCGTTTGATCACGACAAGAAATATAAAAAAAGACGGCGGAAAGTATTTTGGTCCTTATCCTAATGCAGGGGCGGCTAACGAAACGAAAAAGTTATTAGACCGCTTATATCCATTGCGTAAATGCAGAACGATGCCTGATAAAGTGTGTTTATATTATCATATTGGTCAATGTTTAGCGCCGTGTGTTTATGAGGTAACCAAAGAGCAAAATCAAGAGATGGTTCAAGAAATCACTAAATTTTTGCGTTCAGGTCATGATGAGATTAAAGAAGATCTGACCGAGAAGATGATGAAAGCCTCAGAAGAGTTGAATTTTGAGCGGGCCAAAGAATTAAGAGATCTATTGCAGCATATGGACCAAATCAGAGAAAAGCAAAAGATGACCATTAATGATCACATTAATCGAGATGTATTTGGCTTTGCTTATGATAAAGGCTGGATGTGCGTGCAAGTGTTCTTTATACGTCAAGGAAAGCTGATCGAGCGGGATGTGTCGATTTTTCCATTTTATAAAGAAGCTAAGGATGATCTGCTTACATTTGTAGGGCAGTTTTATCTTCAAAAAGATCATATTAAGCCAGCAGAAATACTCCTGCCAGAAGAAGTAGATCGTGAATTGGTTGAACAATTATTAGAAGTGAAAACAGCTCATCCAAAACGAGGTAAGAAAAAGGAACTGCTTGATTTAGCCAACCAGAATGCTTCTTTTGCGCTAAAAGAAAAGTTTTCCTTAATTGAGCGGGATGAAGATCGAACGATCAAAGCAGTAGAACGATTAGGAGAAGCAATGGGGATTGCAACACCTTATCGCATAGAAGCCTTTGATAACTCAAACATTCAAGGAACAGATCCTGTCTCTGCAATGGTGACCTTTTTAGATGGGAAGCCAAGCCGCAAAGATTACCGGAAATATAAAATTAAGACAGTGACAGGTCCAGATGATTACGGTTCAATGCGCGAGGTTGTAAAAAGGCGCTATGTGAGGCTGCTCCAAGAAGAAAGACCGCTGCCTGATTTAATTGTCATTGATGGCGGGAGAGGTCAAATCGCTGCTGCGCAAGAAGTAATTGAAGACGAATTAGGACTCTTCATACCGGTTTGCGGACTTGCTAAAGATGAAAAGCACCGCACTTCTCAATTATTAATGGGCGACCCTCCTGTAGTCATTCCGTTAAAAAGAGACAGCCATGAATTTTATCTACTTCAAAGAATACAAGATGAGGTTCACAGGTTTGCGATTACCTTTCATAGACAAACAAGGTCAAAAACCTTCTTTCAATCTGTGCTTGATGAGATTCCTGGTGTAGGAGAGAAACGAAAACGCCAGCTGCTCAAACATTTTGGGTCCGTGAAAAAAATGAAGGAAGCGACGATTGAAGAATTAGCAGTAGAAGGGGTTCCAAGGAACGTAGCAGAAGCTATTTATGAAAAGCTGCATGAGAAAGATTAAATTTCTTATTGCAACATACGTAATCCTCTGCTAGAATGAAAACCAATTAAATATGCCGCACTTCAAAACAATGAAGTGATGGTAGAGGAGCGAAAACCATTAGTAAACCAGTTGAGAGCGGTGAGGTTCTAAGACGCTGGTTAAAAGGGGAATTCGCCGAAGTTTGTATAGAGCTCATAGCTATACATGCTGGACTTATCTCAAACAGGGATAAGGCTGTCACTTGACTATACCCAATAGTCTTGTGGAGAACTATCTCACGTGAGAAAGGGAGTAGTGTGGTACCTGTACGGTATGACAAGCAACGGTGAGGGGTTTTCCTTATTGTTGCTTTTTTTGTACGCAAAAAAGGTATAACACATCCAGTCGATCAAAAGTATCGCGCGTGAAGAGATTGAAAGGATGAGGCGAAATGGCAAGGATTGTACAAAAATACGGCGGAACATCAGTTGGTTCTGTAGAAAAGATTGAAAATGTTGCAGACCGTGTTACACGAGCAGCGGAGGCAGGGAGTGAGCTGATTGTTGTTGTATCAGCGATGGGAAAGTCAACGGATCAGTTAGTCGGTTTAGCAAATGATATTACGGAGCATCCAAGTAAAAGAGAAATGGATATGCTTTTATCCACTGGAGAACAGGTCACGATCTCCTTACTTACAATGGCTCTTTTAAAGCGCGGAGTAGAAGCCGTATCTTATACAGGCGGTCAGGCAGGAATTTTAACAGAAGCAACTCATGGAAATGCTAGAATAAAAGAAATTGATTCAGAACGTTTAAAGAATCAGCTTGAAGCAGGAAAAGTGCTTGTTGTGGCAGGGTTTCAAGGTGTAACAGAAGATGGCAGCATTACAACATTAGGAAGAGGCGGTTCAGATACAACAGCGGTTGCGTTAGCTGCAGCTGTAGAGGCCGATCGTTGCGAGATTTATACAGATGTAACAGGAGTCTTCACGACGGACCCACGGTATGTGAAGAAGGCACGTAAACTGCAGGCGGTATCCTACGATGAAATGTTAGAAATGGCTAATTTGGGGGCAGGCGTACTTCATCCAAGAGCGG
The DNA here is from genome assembly GCF_000474275.2 of Alkalihalophilus marmarensis DSM 21297. Lineage (GTDB taxonomy): Bacteria > Bacillota > Bacilli > Bacillales > Bacillaceae_D > Alkalihalophilus > Alkalihalophilus marmarensis. Next base: position 46,251 of record NZ_ATAE01000035.1, on the reverse strand, counting down.
TAGAGTTTGCGAAAAATTATGAAGTCCCATTAATGGTTGCATCAAGCATGGTAGAAGAAACGGGAACAATGATTGAGGAGGAAGTTACAGTGGAGAAAAATTTAATTGTACGAGGGATTGCATTTGAGAATGACGTCACAAAAGTAACGGTTGCAGGTCTGCCAAACCGTATGGATACCCTGCCAAAACTTTTTTCTATTCTGTCTAGCAACGGAGTAAATGTAGATATTATTATTCAGAACCAATATGACGAAGATCATGTTAATATCTCATTTTCTATTACTCAATGCTCACTGAAAGAAACGGTAGCATGTTTAGAGCAAGCAAAGAACGAACTTGAATTTGAACACTTATATCATGAAGAAGATCTAGCAAAAGTATCGATTGTAGGGTCAGGCATGATTTCAAATCCTGGTGTGGCAGCTACAATGTTTGAGGCTCTAGCTAAAAATGAAATATTCATTAAAATGGTCAGTACATCTGAGATTAAAGTGTCGGCTGTTGTTTCTGAAGACGATATGGTGATGGCTGTTGAGGTCTTACATGATGCGTTTAAGTTAGACGAAGTACATGAAGAACAAGCGGCACAATTAGTATAAAGGAAAAAGCGATGCACTCATGCATCGCTTTTTTTACGCTTCAATCGTATCATGCAGATCAGACTCTACTTGAATGTGAATGATTCCTTTTTTCTTTGTCTGAGTAGCAGCTGTATAAGAGGACAGCCATGTTTCTACTTGCTGCGCAAGAAATCCAGCCTCTAATTGATAACAGCGATCATCTTTTTTATCCATCCATTCGCCGCGCAGTTCAAATAACCGCTCTTGCTTTTTTTCTTTTACTAATGACAGGGTACCCCAATTTGCTTTTTCAAAAAAATCGATGGTTTCCTCGATTGTATGTAACGGGTACTTGCGAGCAAGGGCTTTTCCAACCCAGTACATAATAGAATCATGCTCTTGCCCGAAGACCTCCTTTAAAATATCATTTCTAAGTAAATCGTAACCGAATGTCTCATCTCTAGATTCCATGTAGAAAAACACCTCTCCTCTTCTTATATTATAAAAGGTCTCTTTCTAGCTGTCCAAATGAATATAGAAGGAATCTCAGAAGTATTGAGAGATTATCAGTGGGAAAGATAAGGAAAAGTGCTTACTTTTTTCCTAGCGCTTATAGTTTCTCTTATACAGAAATGGTATACTTAAGCGCGAATGAATACGGAGGTACTACGCGATGAAATTAGGGTTAAGTCAATTTCTTTCCCCCTTTAGGGTTATTATCATTTCTTATATCGTAGCAATGATTGTCTTTAGTATCCTTCTTTATCTACCTATCTCACATAAAGAAGGAGTCGACCTTACTTTCTCTGAAGCGTTATTTACGTCTGTAAGTGCGGTAAGTGTGACTGGGTTAACGGTGGTAAATGTGTCAGAAACGTATAGTTATATAGGTGTATTCTTTCTTGCATTGGCTATTCAGCTTGGCGGAATTGGCATTATGACACTAGGCACATTTGTATGGATGCTTTTCGGAAAGAAAATCAATTTATCTCAGCGAATGCTGATTATGGTTGATCAAAACCAAAATAAATTTTCCGGCCTTGTGAATTTGATGAGAGGTATTCTTTTTGTAGCGTTAATCATCGAATTAATTGGGGCATTGATTCTAGGTACATATTATATACGCTACTTTGATACGGTTGGAGAAGCCTTCTATCAAGGGGCATTTGCTTCATTAAGTGCATTTACAAATGCGGGTTTTGATGTCACGGGGCAATCATTAATTCCTTTTGCGAACGATTATTATGTTCAGCTTGTGGTGATTTTGCTTATCTTTGCTGGTGCGATTGGGTTCCCTGTGTTAATGGAACTAAAGGAGTATTTCTCTAAAGATAACCCTCATTTTAAATTCAGCTTGTTTACGAAAATTACAACGACTACTTATTTTGCTGTTTTTATTATTGGGGTTATTGGAATCTGGGCGCTTGAGACGGGATCCTATTACGTAGGTCTTGAGTGGCATCAGCAGTTGTTTTATTCCATCTTTAATTCAGCCACCACGAGAAGCGGCGGCCTTTCGACTATGGATGTGTCGGAATTAAATATTGCGACATTATTGTTTATGTCTGCCCTTATGATTATAGGGGCCAGTCCTTCAAGTGTGGGCGGGGGAATTCGAACGACGACGGTAGCGGTCATGTTTTTAACGATTAAATGCTTTGCCCTGGGTAAGGATGATGTAAAAGTATTTGGAAGAGAGATTCATCCTGAAGATCGTCAAAAGGCTTTCATTGTTCTATCCGTGTTTCTAGTCATGTTGTTTGCAGCTGTTACTTTAATTGCTGCATTTGAATCGCAAAGTGATATCACGCTTTTAGCGATTATTTTTGAAACTGCCTCTGCGTTCGGAACATGTGGCTTATCATTAGGGATTACACCTGATTTATCGTTGCCTAGCCAGTTTGTATTAATGGTATTAATGTTTATTGGGCGGGTTGGACTAATCGCCTTCTTATTCTCTATTAGAAGAAGAGAAACGAAGAGTCATTTTAAATATCCAACTGAGCGGATTATTATTGGTTAAAGAACAAAAATCCTGTTTTATCCTGAGAAATTCAGGGTAAACAGGATTTTTTTTATAATTTTTTTCAGGAGATTGAGTTAGAGCCATTAAAATTAACAGACTATTTTCTACAAAAAGTGCGAAATACCAAGGGTTTCTTGCCCAGTAAGGGTTACAAAGCGCGAAAAACTTTGGATAAAAGACTTGTATACGTTTTCTTGACGAGGCAAACTGATGGGAGTACAATTAATTTGTCGGATTTTTTTCACAGAAACTTTACGTAAGTTTCACAAATTTCGTTTAATTTCCATATCACGTTGTTTTCACAGTGGGGAGGTACACGTTATACGGAAAAAGAGAGAATGTAGACAGAGTTTTTGTATGGGTAGTCAAAAAACAATTGTGGGGGGACAAAGGTATGGCCGGTAATCGAGAGTTTTTTAATCGTAAGTTGCATTCTTTACTAGGCGTAATTCCAGTTGGATTATTCTTAGTACAACACTTGGTAGTCAATCATTTTGCTACAAGAGGAGCTAGTTCATTTAACCAAGCATCACATTTCATGGAAAGCTTACCTTTCCGTTATGCGCTTGAGATCTTCATTATTTTTATTCCACTATTATACCACGCTATTTATGGTATCTATATTGCATTCCAAGCTAGAAATAACACGGCACGTTATGGTTTCTTCCGTAACTGGATGTTCCGTTTACAACGTACTTCAGGTATCTTCTTATTAATTTTCATTGCATGGCATGTTTGGGAAACTCGTATCGCAGCTGCATTTGGTGCAGAAGTTAACTACAATATGATGGCCGATATTTTAAGCAGTCCATTTATGCTTGCGTTTTATATTTTAGGTGTCGTTGCTGCTACGTTCCACTTTGCTAATGGTTTGTGGTCATTTGCAGTATCTTGGGGACTTACAGTTACACCACGTTCACAGCAAATTGCAACATATGTAACGATCGGTATTTTCGTCGCATTAACGTTTGTTGGGATTCGCGCAATCCTCGCATTCATTAATCCAGACTTAGCAAACATTTAAGGAGTGGATCAGGATGAGTAAAGGCAGAGTTATTGTTGTCGGAGGCGGACTAGCTGGTCTGATGGCAGCAATTAAAGTAGCAGAAAAAGGGGTGCCTGTTGATTTATTTTCATTGGTGCCGGTAAAACGTTCTCACTCTGTGTGTGCACAGGGCGGAATTAATGGTGCGGTAAATACAAAGGGTGAAGGGGATTCTCCTTGGGAGCACTTTGATGACACGGTATACGGGGGGGACTTCTTAGCAAACCAGCCTCCTGTAAAGGCAATGACAGAAGCAGCACCAGGGATTATTCACTTAATGGACCGTATGGGAGTTATGTTTAACCGTACTCCAGAAGGTCTTCTTGATTTCCGCCGCTTTGGTGGAACTCAGCATCACCGTACAGCATTTGCAGGTGCTACAACAGGACAGCAATTACTGTATGCACTAGATGAGCAGGTTCGCCGTCATGAGACAAGCGGTCTTGTTACAAAGTATGAAGGATGGGAGTTCTTATCAGCTATCGTTGATGATGAAGGTACCTGTCGTGGAATTACAGCACAAGATCTGAAGTCTTCTGAAATTAAGAGCTTCCCAGCTGATGCTGTAATCATGGCAACAGGCGGCCCTGGAATTATCTTTGGTAAGTCAACAAACTCCGTAATCAACACTGGTTTTGCTGCTGCGAAACTTTATCAACAAGGTGTTCATTATGCAAACGGTGAATTCATTCAGATCCACCCTACAGCAATCCCAGGTGATGATAAGCTTCGCCTAATGAGTGAGTCAGCACGTGGTGAAGGTGGACGAGTTTGGACATATAAAGATGGTAAGCCGTGGTACTTCCTAGAAGAAAAATACCCTGCATACGGAAACCTTGTTCCACGTGATATCGCAACGCGTGAAATCTTTGACGTTTGTGTTGAGCAAAAGCTTGGTATTAATGGAGAAAACATGGTATACCTTGACTTATCTCATAAAGATCCTAAAGAGCTTGATATTAAGCTTGGCGGTATCATCGAGATTTATGAGAAGTTCATGGGGGATGACCCACGTAAAGTACCAATGAAGATCTTCCCTGCTGTTCACTATTCAATGGGTGGAATGTGGATTGATTACGATCAAATGACAAACATCCCTGGTCTATTTGCTGCAGGTGAGTGTGATTACTCTCAGCATGGTGGAAACCGCTTAGGAGCAAACTCACTGCTTTCTGCGATCTACGGTGGAATGGTTGCTGGTCCTAAAGCTATTGAATACATGAACGGACTAGAGAAGTCTGCAGAAGCTATGTCTTCATCATTATTTGATAATGAAGTGAAGAAAGAGCAAGAAACATTTGATAACATCATGAAAATGGATGGTAAAGAGAATGCTTATATCCTTCACAAAGAGCTTGGTGAGTGGATGACAGATAACGTAACAGTAGTACGTTACAACGAAAAGCTTCTTAAAACAGATGAAAAGATTCAAGAGTTGATGGAACGTTACAAAAACATCAACATTAATGATACGGCTAAATGGAGTAACCAAGGTGCATCATTCACACGCCAGCTTGATGGTATGTTAAGCCTTGCACGTGTAATTACTCTTGGTGCTTACAATCGTAACGAGAGTCGCGGAGCACACTATAAGCCTGAATTCCCTGAGCGTAATGATGAAGACTTCTTAAAAACAACAAAGGCTACGTTCAACCCAGCGAAGAACGCACCAGACTTTACGTATGAAGAAGTTGATACATCACTCATCAAACCTCGTAAACGTGACTACTCACAAAAGAAGCAAGGAGCTGTTAAATCATGAGTGAAAAAACAATCAAATTCCAAGTGACTCGTCAAGATGACCCGAACAGCAGTTCTTATGTGGAAGAGTTTGAGGTACCATATCGTCCAAATATGAACGTTATCTCAGCGTTAATGGAGTTCCGTCGTAACCCAGTTACTACAAAAGGGGAAACAACAACTCCAATCGCATGGGATATGAACTGTCTAGAAGAGGTATGCGGAGCGTGTTCAATGGTGATTAACGGGAAGCCCCGTCAATCATGTACGGCACTAGTGGATCAGCTTGAGCAGCCAATTCGCCTTGAGCCAATGAAAACATTCCCTGTTGTACGTGACTTAATGGTTGACCGCAGCAGAATGTTTGATTCATTGAAGAAAGTAAAAGCATGGATTCCAATTGACGGAACATACGATTTAGGGCCAGGGCCACGTATGGCAGAAACAAAGCGTCAATGGGCTTATGAACTTTCTAAATGTATGACTTGTGGGGTTTGCTTAGAAGCATGTCCGAATGTAAACAGTAAATCTGAATTTATCGGACCTGCGCCGTTATCTCAAGTTCGTTTATTCAATGCTCATCCAACTGGTGAAATGAATAAAGCAGAACGTTTAGAGACTATTATGGGTGATGGCGGACTTGCTAATTGCGGTAACTCACAAAACTGTGTACAAGCTTGTCCAAAAGGGATTCCTCTTACGACATCCATTGCGGACCTAAACCGTCAAACAACATTACAATCATTTAAGAACTTCTTTGGTGGACAATAAGAATTAATCGGTTAATGATTGAAATTTAACACTCACCCTTTTATTGAGCTATTACCCTTAAGTAGGTATATAGGTCAATAGAGGGTGAGTTTTTTTAATAGACTATTTACTATTTGAAGTGAGGGACTAACATGAGACTGCCAGCGTATATTACTGATTTTGATAAATGGAAAAATGGGTTCACTTTCTCAAGCGAGGTTCGTGTGAGATTTTCAGAAACAGATGCTTTCGGGCATGTGAACAACAAAAACGCCCTTGTTTATTTTGAAGATGCCAGGCTTGAATATTTCAGCTCGTTAGGGTTAATGCAAAAATGGGCCGATGCCGATTTTGAGACGATGATCGTAGCAGCTGACCTTCAATGCGATTATGTAAGACAAATTAAATTCAACGAGCAGCTAAGAGTGTATGTGAAAGTTGAAAAATTAGGAAGTTCATCATTGGATCTTCACTATCTCGTTCTTAATCAAGATCAAGAGGTGTGCTTAACTGGAAGAGGAGCCATTGTCCAAATAGGTAAAGAAAGCGGCAAAGCAGTACCTTGGAATGAAGAAATGCGTCAAGCTCTCAAAGGAGAAATGGTTTGTTCATAAGCAATGGTAAAAGTGTGGTTACAGAGGCTTTATAAATCAGTAAAAGTCAGCTTACTTCCAAATTAGGAGGTAAGCTGACCGAGAAGGCTGTCATATGATGTTTGTGCACCTGCTGCGTTTAATGCTGTTTAGATTTCGATTTCACCTAATCTGATCAGTTCAATAACAGCTTGAGAGCGCCCCTTAACCCCCAACTTTTGCATTGTATTAGAAATGTGATTTCGTACTGTTTTCTCACTTATGAAAAGTTCTTGTGCAATTTCTCTCGTTGTTTTATCTTGTACAAGTAGTTCGAACACTTCTCGTTCCCTTTTCGTAAGTAATGGTTTAGGTCCGAATTCTGCTCCTTTCAATGAGTTCACTCCTTCTTGCTCGGGCTAAGAGCGAATTTGGGTAACTCAATCCCACTGTTGAAGGGCTTTAGTCTTGATAGTATATGTAAAGAACTTCTAACATGTGAGCATAATCTCTAAATAAATAAAGCATGATACGAATGACTATATTTATTGACGGTGATTTGCTCCTTAGATAAGATGGTATATAGAATGTATGCAAAAGAGGGCAGTTCATGAATGGAACTTATCGAATTGAGAAAGTAGTTAATAATAATGTGGTAATCGCACAAAGTCCTGAGCTTAATGAAGTGATTGTCATTGGCAAAGGGATTGGCTTTGGCCGTAAAAAAGGACAGCACATACAAGCCGATGCAATTGATAAATTATTTGTGTTAAAAGACAAAGAAGAACAAAAGCAATACAGAGAGCTCCTAAGTGATCTAGATGAAGCATTAATCGTTCATATCAATGAGATTATCCGCATGATTCAAAGAGAGCTGCCTAAGCCTCTTTATGAACGGATTCATCTTGCTTTAACGGATCATATTCAATTTGCGATAAGAAGGCTGGAGCAGGGGATCGAAATTTCTAATCCATTTTTAACTGAAACTGAGATGATGTTTCCAAACGAGTTTCACCTTGCTAGAAAAGCGGTAGATTACTTAAACTCTCACTTGGCTGTCGAACTGCCAGAAGCTGAAATTGGATTTGTCGCATTGCATATTTATAGTGCTTCATCTAATCAGCCACTATCTGAGATGAATGAACATCCTCAGCTCATTTCAGAGCTTGTAGAAATTATTATGGAAAAAGGCAATGTCAGTTTGAATAGGCGCTCAGTTGAGTATATGCGTTTAGTTAGTTTTTTGTGCGAACTGATTGATCGTTTTCAATCAACTGACATACTCAACTATTCTCCCAAGCTATCAGATGTGTTGAAAGAAGAATTTGAGTTGTGCTATACTGTCTCTAGTGAGTTAATTAATGTTTTAAATCAACGTTTTAACACACATTACAAGGCAGAACAGCTGCCGGAAGTTGTGTTTTACTTACAACGATTTATTAAATAAATAATATGTTGTCTTACTAAGTAAATAAATGTTGCACTTAGGTTACGTGTTACTGACAAGATCAGGCATGAGTATGGAAGTGTATATGAGGTTTAAATGGGGTACGATACAAGTGTAGTCCATGTTATCATCATGTGCGTTTCTTTACTGATGCCTGTTTTTTGTAGGATTCCCTTTAAAACGTTTTCATGCAGATGCAAATTGCATAGTTAACGTTAGGAGGATGCAAAGAGCAGCGACAAAATTATGAAACAGAATGGGTGCATCAAACCAACCCCATTCTAAAATAAATGAAAGAGGTTGATGAACAATGGCAGAAAAAACATTTAAAATTACAGCAGAAACAGGAATTCACGCTCGTCCGGCAACACAATTAGTAAACAAAGCAGGACAATTCTCATCAGATGTAACTCTTGAGTACAAAGGTAAGTCTGTTAACTTAAAATCAATCATGGGTGTTATGTCACTAGGTGTAGGTCAAGGTGCTGAAGTAACAATTAAGGCAGAAGGTTCTGATGCAGATGAAGCATTACAAGCAATTGAGGATGTTATTAAAGAAGGGTTAGGCGAATAATGTCATTAAAATTAACTGGGATTGCTGCTTCTAGCGGAGTAGCAATCGCCAAAGCTTTTGTCCACGTTGAACCTGACCTGAATATTGAATTAAAAAAAGTGACTGATCGTGATGCTGAGATTGAGCGTTTTGATGCGGCACTTAAAACAGCAAAAGATGAACTGACTGTCATTAAAGACAAGACTGAAGCTGAAATGGGTGCTGATAAAGCCGAGATCTTCGCGGCTCACTTGCTTGTTTTAAGTGATCCTGAGCTTGTTGATGCAGTAAAAGGGAAAATTAACGATGAAAGTCAAAATGCCGAATACGCATTAAATGAAATCGCTAATATGTTCATCGATATGTTTGAGAACATGGATAATGAATATATGAAAGAACGTGCGTCTGATATTCGTGATGTATCAAAGCGTGTGCTTGGACATCTTCTAGGCGTTGAAGCTCAATCATTAGCAACTATTGCTGAGGAAACGATTGTTATTGCAGAAGATTTAACGCCATCAGATACAGCGCAGTTAAACCCTGTATTCATTAAAGGATTTGCTACAGATATCGGCGGAAGAACATCTCATTCAGCTATTATGTCTCGTTCACTTGAAATCCCTGCGGTCGTAGGGGCTAAAGAAGTAACGGCAAAAATTGAGAATGGAATGACAATTATTGTAGATGGTATCGATGGTGATGTCATTATTAACCCATCTTCTGATGAGTTGGCTACATACGAAAAGAAGAAAGCTGATTATCAAAAGCAGAAGGAAGAATGGGCTAAGCTTGTTAATGAAGCATCTGTTACAAAGGATGGTCAACATGTAGAGCTTGCTGCAAATATTGGTACACCAAAAGATCTTGAAGGTGTAATTAATAATGGTGCAGAGGGTATTGGCTTATACCGTACCGAATTTCTTTATATGGGACGTGACGCACTTCCGACTGAGGATGAGCAGTTCGAAGCTTATAAAGAAGTAGTTGAGCGTATGGACGGAAAACCGGTCGTTATTCGTACTCTTGATATCGGTGGAGATAAAGAACTTCCTTATTTAGATCTTCCGAAAGAGATGAATCCTTTCTTAGGGTACCGTGCCGTTCGACTTTGTCTAGAAAAAGACGATATGTTCCGTACTCAGCTGCGTGCTCTCTTGCGTGCTAGCTCGTATGGTCAATTGAAGATTATGTTCCCAATGATTGCTACTCTTGAAGAACTTCGCGAAGCAAAAGCTTTACTTGCTGAAGAAAAGGACAAGCTTACTGCTGAAGGTGTAGAAGTATCAGATGAGATCGAAGTTGGAATCATGGTTGAGATTCCTTCGACAGCAGTAGCTGCAGATCGTTTTGCCAAAGAAGTTGATTTCTTCAGTATTGGTACAAATGATCTGATTCAATATACAATGGCAGCAGATCGTATGAATGAGCGAGTTTCATACTTGTACCAGCCGTATCACCCTTCCATTTTACGATTAGTAGATATGGTCATTAAAGCAGCTCATAAAGAAGGAAAATGGGCTGGAATGTGCGGTGAAATGGCAGGAGACGAGATTGCTATTCCGTTATTATTAGGTCTTGGTCTTGATGAGTTCAGCATGAGTGCAACATCTATCTTACCTGCTAGAAGTCAATTACTTGACCTGTCAAAAGAAGAATTAGCAACGTTTGCGCAAGAAATGCTTAACTTAGATACAGCAGATGAAGTAGAAGCTCGTGTCCGTGAAGCATTTGTGAAAGCATAATATACTTAGAGTAACCGTCTTGGCGGTTGCTCTTTTTTATGAGCAAAATCATTTGACATTTCTCGTAACAGTTAGATCAAAGCTTGCAATTCCTGCAGAAAACAGAGACAATGAGGAAATAAGGTACATATTTTAAGTGTGGAACGATGTAACGAAATGAGATCGCTAACTAAATGCTGGAGCTTGCCGGCTGCGGGTTTGGAAATGCGTATAAAATATAAAATAAATTAGGACGATTTTCGTCTAGACGTCATAGACGAAATCACGTTTAATAGACGGAGGTACATTAGATGGACCATCAACAAATTGAACAAATTGAACGATCTTTAAGAAGAGTTTCAGAAATGGTTAAGCAAAAAGGAAGAGAAATTTTAACGCAGTTTCCTATTACTCCGCCACAGTTTGTCGCATTACAATGGTTGAACGAATATGGTGATATGACAATAGGAGAGCTATCTAACAAGATGTATTTAGCGTGCAGTACTACGACTGATCTCGTTGACAGGATGGAGAAAAACGAGCTGGTAGAACGTGTGAAAGATAAAAATGATCGTCGTGTCGTTAGGATTCACTTGTTAGAAAAAGGAACGACAATTATTAATGAAGTGATCAATAAAAGACAAGAGTATTTAGAAAATATTTTGCAGAATTTTTCTCAAGAAGAAGTCGATTTTCTCGAGAAGAGCTTGCATGTACTACATGAAGAAATGAAGGCTAAAGTGTAGAACGTCAAGGTTGCATAGAAATTGAGGGAAACATAGTGGATAGACCGATAGGAGTGATTGATTCGGGCCTAGGGGGATTAACAGTAGCTAAAGAGATGATGAGGCAGCTTCCAAAAGAGGAGATTGTTTATCTGGGCGATTCAGCTAGATGTCCTTATGGCCCGAGAACGAGCGAAGAGGTTCGCACGTACACTTGGGAAATGATTAACCGGCTGCTTGAAGAGAACATGAAAATGTTAGTTATCGCATGCAACACAGCAACAGCCGTTGTTTTAGAAGAAGTAAAAAAGGAACTTTCCATTCCCGTAGTTGGTGTTGTGCATCCTGGTGCAACAAGTGCACTTAAGGTTACAAAAAAGGATCATGTGGCTGTGATTGGTACGGTTGGGACGATTGAGAGCGGTGCGTATGAAAAAGCTTTAAAGTCAATTAATCATGAAGTGAGAGTGGAAAGTCTAGCTTGTCCTCCATTTGTTCCGCTAGTAGAACGTGGAGTATTTGAGGGAGCAGAAGCTGATCTGATTGTAAAAGAAGTATTAGAGCCATTACAAAATAGAGGTTTTGATACGATGATTTTAGGCTGTACTCATTACCCGCTGTTAAAAGACACTATTCAAAAGCAGATGGGTCCGGATGTGCAATTGATCTCATCTGGGGATGAAACCGCAAGAGAAGTGAGCGGGCTCCTCTATCATAATAATTTACTGTTTACCGACCAACGAAAACCAACCCACCGCTTCTTTACTACAGGAGATAAAGACCAATTCAAAACACTTGCTGATAAATGGCTTGAAATCGATATTGAAGTCGAGTCGATTCGTCTAGGCAGACAAGAAACCGTCTAACATTACGTTAGGTGGTTTTTTTGTGCTTGTTATTTTTTGTAGACAAGTGGTCTAAAGTTCAAAAGTGCTCGTATACATGTAGTACAAACCATCTTTTTTAGGAGGGGAAACAATGCGTAAGTTCTTTCGTAAAGGTGTTCCTGTATTAGTCATTTCAACCCTTGTAGCTACAGGGTGTTCGTTTGGAGCGAATGAAGCAGCAAATGAAATGGATGCGCCGCCAGTTAGCTATATTGATGAGGGAGATTCGCTTGAATTAGAAGAGAGTGGAGAAGGAGTAAACGGCGAAGGGGATGCCGAAGCTCCTAGTAAAGGTGAAGAAGGCGAAGATGGTGATGAGGGTGAAGGTGAAGCTGAGGCAGATGCAGTTGTAGAAGATGTGCAGCGAGAATTGTATCTAATCGATGAGAATGGCTTAGTCGTCCCTCAAACGTTAACTTTGCCTAAAACGGAAAGTGTCCTGCGCCAGTCTCTTCAATATTTAGTTGACGGTGGACCTGTGACTGAATTATTGCCAAATGGATTTAAAGCGGTTATACCTGCTGGAACGGAAGTGGATGTTCATTTAGATGATGATGGAGTCGCTATTGCTGATTTCTCAAATGAATTTAAAGAGTATGACCCTGAACAAGAACAGCAGATTCTTCAAGCGATCACGTGGACATTAACACAGTTTGATACAGTTGAAAGAGTGAAAATTAGAATTAATGGCTATGACCAAGAGATGATGCCGCAAAATGGCACTCCGATTGGTGAGGGGGTAAGCCGTGCCAATGGGATTAATATTGAATCAAATGGTGTAGCAGATATGGTCAACAGTAAAAGCGTTACGCTATATTTTCTAGATCAAAAAGGCGAAAACACGTATTATGTTCCTGTCACAAGAAGGGTAGGACTTGGTGAAGATTCATTGAAAGCAGCAGTCAATGAACTCTTGCAGGGACCTTCTTATAAGTCTAATCTATTAACTGATTTTAGGAACGGCGTTGAGCTGTTATCCGACCCTTTATATGAAAATGGGGTCGTGACCTTAAACTTTAATGAATCATTGTTAAGCCAGCTGGATGCAAAAGCAGTATCTGATACAGCATTGAATATGCTCGCGCTTACCCTGACAGAACAAGAAGGAGTCGAGCAGGTCGCAGTACAAGTAAACGGGGAAACAAATATTTTACATGAATCGGGTCAGGTGACGCAGCCTGTATCTAGACCGGAAAAAGTGAATACAGGGAGTTTCTAATTGAGTGAGACAGCAAAATGCTGTCTCTTTTTTTGAGTATGGTTTTAGATAATCATTTGATCTCATTGATTTCCATGGATAGGAGATTGGATATTGTGTGATTCTACAAAGGGATAGATGTTATGATATGGTAGAGGAGGAATGCAATATGAGATCAGATGGAAGACAAGTAAATGAACTTAGAGCAGTCCAGTTGGATACGGACTATTTAAAACATCCAGAGGGATCAGTACTTATCTCGATGGGTGATACAAAAGTGATTTGTACAGCAAGTATAGAAGAGAGAGTCCCCCCTTTTATGAGAGGGCAGGGCAAAGGTTGGATTACAGCAGAATATTCTATGCTTCCGCGCGCGACAGAACAACGTACAATACGAGAATCATCAAAAGGGAAAGTGACGGGAAGAACGATGGAAATCCAGCGTTTAATTGGGCGTTCGCTAAGAACCATTTTAGACTTAGACCAGCTCGGTGAAAGAACGATTTGGATTGACTGTGACGTTATTCAAGCAGATGGTGGAACGAGAACCGCTTCCATTACAGGCGCTTTTGTCGCATTATCAATAGCTGTTAACAAAGCAGTCGAGCGAGGTCTGATCAAAAGCTGGCCAATTAAAGACTATTTAGCAGCTGTTTCAGTAGGAGTTGTGCCGACTCATGGAGAGGTGCTTGATCTATGCTATGTAGAAGATGCTGCTGCAGAAGTAGATATGAATGTCATCATGACTGGCGCTCATCAATTCGTAGAGCTTCAAGGTACGGGTGAGGAAGCTACGTTCTCAAGGGAGCAGCTGAATCAACTGCTCGACTTAGCTGAACATGGAATCGACGAGTTAATCTCCCATCAAAAAACTGCATTAGGTGAGATTTCAGAGAAGATTGATACATATAAAAAGGATGAATAATTAATGAAAAATCAAATTATAATTGCGACTAAAAATAAAGGGAAAGTAAGAGAATTTGAGCAAATGTTTGCCAATGATGGCTATCAGGTAACATCTCTCTTTGAGTATGAGGAAATACCTGATATTGAAGAAACAGGGAAAACGTTTGCAGAGAATGCGGTCCTAAAGGCAGAGACACTTGCAAAAGCTTTGAACCAAAAAGTAATTGCGGATGATTCTGGCTTAGTGATTGACGCCTTAGATGGACGTCCGGGTGTGTATTCTGCGAGATATGCCGGTGAGGAAAAAAGTGATAAGGCAAACAACGAAAAAGTGTTGAATGAAATGAAGGATATCCCAAGCGAAGATCGAACGGCACGATTTGTTTGTACGATAGCCGTAGCCTCTCCAGGGGAACCGACTTATGTTGTAGAGGGAACTTGTGAGGGAATCATTGCACTAGAACCAGCAGGAGCAAACGGATTTGGCTATGACCCTATTATGTTCTTACCTGGATTTGAGAAAACGATGGCTCAACTTTCACCACAGGAAAAAAATCAGATCAGCCATCGAGCCAGAGCACTTGAGAAGCTTATGGAGCAATGGAAATAAAGAATAAATGGCAATCAAGGGAGGAGATCGTTTGAAGCTGTTAATTATGAGTGATAGCCACGGGTGGACAGATGAGGTTGTTCAAGTGGTCGACCGCCATAAGCATGAAGTTGATGAGCTCATTCATTGCGGAGATTCTGAATTGCAGGTTGATTCCAAAGAGCTAAATGGAGTGAAGACAGTGAAAGGAAACTGTGATTTTGGAGCAGATTTTCCTGAAGAAATAAAAGAAACTTATGGGTCGCTTACGGTGTATGTTACTCATGGTCACCATTATAACGTAAAGATGACGTATGTTCCTCTGAGTTATCGTGCAGAAGAAGTAGGAGCAAACTTGGTTTGTTTCGGTCATTCACACGTAGCAGATTGTTTTATGGAGCAAGGAGTGCTATTCATTAATCCAGGCAGCATGCGTCTGCCACGAAAGCCTAAAGAGCAAACATATGTTATCTGTGACATAACGGATACTCAGGTAGAGGTTAGCTTTTATGAAAGAGCCAGCGGTGAGAAGTTAACAGATCTATCCCGCACTTACTCGAGATGAAGAAGCAAGGGGAAGACGGTCCATTTTGACCGTCTTCTTAATAAGTGGAATTTTATCCAAAAAAATTATAGGATTTTTATTGACACTTACTGTTTTATAAGGTATATTTATAAGCGTCGTCAGTAACTGATCTGACCGAATTTAATGAGTAACATGCGTTTTCGCGAAAGCTAATTTAACATGCGGGTGTAGTTTAGTGGTAAAACCTCAGCCTTCCAAGCTGATGATGTGAGTTCGATTCTCATCACCCGCTTTGTCCCAGTAGCTCAGCAGGATAGAGCAACGGCCTTCTAAGCCGTCGGTCGGGAGTTCGAATCTCTCCTGGGACGCCATTTCTGTAATACATAATAAATATAATAAAACGTCTCCGTATTTATACGGAGACGTTTTTTGTTGGTCTTGCTTGCTGTCTAATTTCTCTTAAGTAATTGTGTGTGTCAGAAAGCATCGTATCTTCCTCGTAAAACAATACACTCCAGCCTTTTTTCTTGAACGATCTTACAAGCTTCTTTTCATCAACTCCTGATGTCCGTTCCATCAAAGCAAGCCTGAATGGTACAAGAGCCATGTTTACCGTACTGCCCAACATCTTATAATGCGGGGTCGGATAATATCCGGATTCTCTTAATTTCTCATAGAGGATTCGTTCCCCTTCTGTCCGGCAGCTATTCTCGTTTTCTTGAACTAAAATTAAAGAGGCTTTCCTTTTTTGTCTCAATCGAATGTAAGGAAAGCGTTTAGATAAGTAAACCAAGCGGAACAGTTGCTTACATTTCATCTTCATCACCCAACTATATCTTTTCCGCTTTCGACAGATTCTATGAATAAAAAATAAAAAGAATTTTAAAGAGCTGTAACGCAAGCAGGATATAAGTGTAAGCGTATACAATAGTTCGGATAAATCAAAATTGTCAAATTATTTTACCGAAAGTGGTTGACCCTTTCCCAAAATGAGCGTATTATAAACCTCAAATAAACAACTTAGAAAAAACAAATGTCCGCTCAGGGAAGATACATTCTAGGTTCCTTTTTAGTTGTAAAACGAGCTTGGCAACATGGTTTGTGACATTGTTTTGCCTGATTGGAGAGTGAGCAGCATGAGTGAACAGTGGATCTATTTAAATGGACAATTTGTTTTGAAACATGAAGCCAAAGTGTCTGTTTATGATCACGGATTTCTATATGGTGATGGCGTATTTGAAGGCATTCGTGTCTACGATGGAAATGTCTTTAGACTAGACGAACATCTTGACAGATTGTATTATTCAGCAAAGTCAATCATGTTAGAGATTCCTCATTCGAAAGAAGAAATGACGGACATTGTTGTCCAAACATTAAGAAAAAACGAATTAAAAAATGCTTATATTCGTTTAGTGATCTCAAGAGGTGTAGGCAATCTCGGGCTTGACCCATCATCTTGTGCAAAGCCGCAAGTCATAGTGATTGCAGAGGAATTAGCTTTATTCCCTAAAGAACTCTACAAAACAGGACTTGAAATTGTAACGGTTGCTACGAGAAGAAACCGGCCTGATGTACTAAGTCCAAAAGTGAAATCACTGAACTATCTAAATAATATCCTCGTAAAAATTGAAGCCAGTTTAGCTGGAGTAAGTGAAGCACTTATGCTGAACGATCAAGGCTATGTTGCAGAGGGATCTGCGGACAATGTATTTATCGTAAAAGGCAACAAGATTCTCACTCCTCCAGGATATATTGGAGCTCTAGAAGGGATTACTCGTAATGCAATTATCGAGCTCGCTAATGAGCTTGGTTACGACATGAGGGAAGAACCTTTTACTAGACACGATGTTTATGTTGCTGATGAAGTCTTCTTAACAGGTACAGCTGCAGAAGTGATTGCTGTTGTAAAAGTAGATGGGAGAGTCATCGGAGATGGGACACCAGGAAAGGAAACGAATAAGTTGTTAGCGGCCTTCCGTAAGCGTGTTGTAGAAGATGGAGAGAAAGTATATACAGAAAAAGAACAGATAGAAGTCAGTTGAGACTAGTTAGTCTTATATAGAGATAGTAATAGACGAGCGGAGTGGAGAGAAGCAAGGGAAATTAGGGGCGATAATATGAGAAGTGACATGATTAAAAAAGGCATCGATCGCGCACCACACCGAAGCTTACTGAGAGCCGCTGGTGTACGAGAAGATGAAATGGATAAACCATTTATCGGAGTGTGTAATTCATATATTGATATTATTCCAGGCCACATGCATCTTAATAAATTTGCAGAAGTAGCTAAGCAAGCAATTAGAGATGCAGGTGGAATTCCATTCGAATTTAACACGATCGGCGTAGATGATGGAATTGCTATGGGGCATATCGGGATGCGTTACTCGCTTCCGAGCCGAGAAATTATCTGTGATGCAGCAGAAACAGTAATCAATGCGCACTGGTTTGACGGAGTATTCTACATTCCAAACTGCGATAAAATCACACCAGGGATGTTAATGGCTTCTGTTAGAACGAATGTCCCTTCTGTATTTGTATCAGGAGGACCGATGGAAGCAGGGCGTACAAAAGATGGAAAAAGCCTTTCACTTGCTTCTGTATTTGAAGGAGTCGGGGCATTCTCATCAGGGGCTATGACAAGAGAAGAGCTGCTTGAAATTGAACAGAGTGCTTGTCCGACTTGCGGATCTTGTTCTGGAATGTTCACAGCAAACTCGATGAACTCCTTAATGGAAATGCTTGGTGTGGCCCTGCCTGGTAACGGTACTATGGTTGCGACAAGCGAAGCTCGCCACCAATTAATTAAGGATGCAGCTAAGCATTTAATGAACTTAATTGAAAAAGATATTAAGCCTCGCGATATCATTACAGAAGAAGCAATTGATGATGCCTTTGCTCTAGATATGGCAATGGGCGGATCAACAAATACAGTTCTTCATACATTAGCTATTGCGAATGAAGCAGAAATTGAGTACGACTTAAATCGGATTAATAAAGTGGCTGAGAGAGTGCCTTATTTATCTAAAATCAGTCCTGCTTCTGATTATTCAATGGATGATGTTCATCAAGCCGGGGGAGTAAGTGCGATTATGAAAGAGCTTTGTCATATTGACGGAGCGATTCACCCTGATCGAATTACGATTACTGGCAAGAGCTTATATGAAAATGTAGCACATGCAGAAATTACAAACGACGATGTTATTCGTCGCAAAGATAATCCTTATAGTCCTGTCGGCGGCCTTTCCATTCTTTATGGAAACCTTGCACCGGATGGGGCAGTGATCAAAGTAGGGGCTGTTGATCCTTCGATTAAGGTATTTGAAGGAGAAGCAATTATCTTTAACTCTCAAGATGATGCTCAAAAAGGAATTGATGAGGGAACCGTTAAGGAAGGTCATGTAGTCGTTATCCGCTATGAGGGACCTAAAGGCGGACCAGGAATGCCAGAAATGCTCGCACCGACATCATCGATTGTAGGTAGAGGACTTGGTACAAAGGTTGCTCTGATTACAGATGGAAGGTTCTCAGGTGCATCTCGAGGAATTTCGATTGGTCATATTTCTCCTGAAGCAGCGGAAGGCGGTCCGATCGCATTCGTTGAAAACGGAGATAAGATCCGCATCGATTTAACGAACCGTACGCTGGAATGGTTAGTTACACCTGAAGAACATGCAGAGCGTAAAGAAGGTTTTGTAGCACCTGAACCTAAGGTGAAAAAAGGATATTTAGCACGTTACTCAAAATTAGTTACATCCGCGAATACTGGCGGAGTTATGAAAATTTAATAGTTAAAACGAAGAAGAGGAAAAGTATTCATTAGAAGTAGCAACTACAGAGAGCTGCTGGTGCTGAGAGGCGGCGTTGCTCTAATGAAGAAGCTCACCTCTGAGTGTCAACCTGAACGAATATTCTACTAGGGTTGGTCGAGTGTTAAAAGCACTCGTTATCAAAACGTGATAAGCCTGGCTTGTCCATAAGGCTGAATGCATTTTATTCAGCGAACAAGGGTGGTACCGTGAAAAAAATCTTTTCACCCCTTCAGTCGTTACCTTAACGGCTTGTTGTGGAGTGGAAAGATTTTTTTATTTGATAAAAAAGATACAAGATACTAATTCACAAAGAAAATACAGAATGTTCAAAAAGATAGTTTGTGAGGAGGAAGAGATGTGAGCACAAAGTTGCAAAGTATGGAAACCGAAACAAATGCACATGCAAAAGAAATGTCGGGTTCTAGTATGCTGATTAAAGCATTAGCCTGTGAGGATGTTGATGTCATTTTTGGATACCCAGGAGGAGCTATTCTTCCAACCTACGATGAAATCTATAAAACAGGAATCAGACATATTTTAGCGAGACATGAGCAAGGTGCGATTCACGCAGCTGAAGGGTATGCAAGAGTATCTGGAAAGCCTGGTGTTTGTATTGTGACATCAGGGCCGGGAGCGACAAATGTTGTGACAGGAATTGCTGATGCGATGATTGATTCCCTGCCGCTTGTAGTTATTACGGGACAGGTAGCAACAACAGTCATTGGAACAGATGCTTTCCAAGAGGCGGATATGATTGGAATTACGATGCCAATCACTAAACATAACTACCAAGTACGCTCTGTTGATGAGCTGCCAAGAATTATTAAAGAGGCTTTCCATATTGCAACGACTGGAAGACCAGGACCTGTATTAATCGACCTCCCTAAAGACGTATCTTTAGCAACAGGATTATTTGATTACGATAAAGAGGTTGACCTCCCGGGGTATCAGCCGACGGTTATTCCAAACAAATTGCAAATTCGCAAGGTGGTTGATTCCGTCACAACGGCTAAAAAGCCAGTCATTCTTGCTGGGGCAGGAGTTCTGCACGCAAAAGCTTCAGAAGAACTCGCTCGGTATGTAGAGCAACAGCAAATTCCTGTAGTGAACACTCTATTAGGGTTAGGCAGCTTCCCAGGTGAAGATGAATTACATCTTGGGATGGCTGGAATGCATGGGACGTATACGGCGAACATGGCTCTCCACGAAGCTGATCTTTTAATTAGTATCGGTGCACGTTTTGATGATCGATTAACTGGAAATTTGGCACACTTTGCTCCAAACGCAAAAGTGGCTCATATTGATATCGATCCTGCTGAAATCGGCAAAAATGTTCCGACAGAGATTCCAGTAGTAGGGGATGCCAAAGAAGCGCTGAAAATGTTGATTGAAGAACAGGGAGAGCGCGGTGACCATCAGGAGTGGAAAACTTGGTTGAGCGGGCTGAAAGAAGAGTATCCATTATGGTATGTCCAAGACGGTGAAACAATCAAGCCGCAGCACCTAATCGAAAAGATTTATGAAGTGACAAAAGGTGAAGCGGTCGTGACAACAGATGTTGGTCAGCATCAAATGTGGTCTGCTCAGTTCTATAAGTTCAATCATCCTAACCAATGGGTAACCTCAGGCGGCCTTGGAACAATGGGATTCGGTTTCCCGGCGGCCATTGGAGCTCAATTTGCAAAGCCGGATAAACCGGTTGTAGCGATCATTGGAGATGCAGGATTTCAAATGACAGCCCAAGAGCTTTCTATCCTGCAAGAGCTGAACCTGCCAATTAAAATCATGATTGTTAACAATGCCGCTCTTGGAATGGTTAGACAATGGCAGCAGTTATTCCACGGAGAGCGTTACTCAAACTCTTTATTCCCGATTCAGCCAAACTTTGTGAAGCTAGCTGAAGCCTATGATATTAAAGGAATGCAGGTAAATGAGCTGCACGAGCTAGAATCTGCTCTAAAAGAAATGTTTGACTATCCTGGACCAGTCTTAATGGACTGCAGGGTAGCGAAACAAGAAAATGTCTACCCTATGATTTCACCAGGGAAAGGACAGCACCAAATGGAGGGGGTTAAGCCATGAAACGTACGATCACAGCCCTAGTAAACAATACATCTGGTGTGCTGAATCGAATTACAGGTTTATTTGCAAGAAGGCATTACAACATTGAGAGCATTACAGTTGGCGTGACAGAGAATCCTTCTATTTCAAGAATGACCTTTGTCGTAAACGCTGATCAAATGGAAAATGTAGAGCAGGTCATTAAACAGCTGAATAAGCAAGTGGATGTGTTAAAAGTAAAAGACATCACAGATGAGGCGATTGTAGCTAGAGAACTAGCTTTAATTAAAATTGTGGCATCTACGGCTCAAAGGGGAGAGATTGCTGCTCTAGTGAATCCATTTAGAGCGTCGATTATTGATATCGGCCGTGAGAGCATGACGATCCAAATTACTGGAGACCATCCAAAAGTGGAAGCATTTATTGATCTTTTGAGGCCGTATGGGATCAAAGAATTGGCGCGTACAGGTATCACAGCATTTAATCGCGGTCATAAAAAACCGCTCAATGATTCCTATCGTTTAACCTTAATTAACTAATAAATTAAAAAACTAAAACAACCAAAACAAGGGAGAGATGAGAAATGGCAAAAGTATATTATAACGGTGATGTAAACGAGGCAGTATTAAACGGGAAAAAGGTAGCAGTAATCGGGTATGGTTCACAAGGGCATGCACATGCGCTAAATATGCGTGAGAGCGGAGTAGATGTAATCGTAGGTCTTCGTCAAGGAAAGTCTTGGGCTCAAGCTGAAGAGGATGGTTTTAATGTTTATACAGTAAGAGAAGCAGCAGCACAAGCTGACTTAATCATGATCCTTCTACCGGATGAGCATCAGCCAAAGGTGTACAAAGAAGAAATTGAACCAGAGCTTACAGCAGGAAAAGCATTAGCATTTGCACACGGATTTAATGTTCACTTCAATCAAATCGTACCTCCTGCGACAGTGGATGTATTCTTAGCAGCACCAAAAGGACCAGGTCACTTAGTTCGTCGTACGTTTGAAGATGGTGCAGGCGTTCCTGGCTTAATTGCAGTATTCCAAGATGCAACAGGCCAAGCAAAAGAGATTGCACTTGCTTATGCTAAGCAGATTGGTTCTGCTCGTGCAGGTGTTCTTGAAACTACATTTAAAGAAGAAACAGAAACGGATCTATTCGGTGAGCAAGCGGTTCTATGCGGTGGTACAACAGCTCTTGTTAAAGCAGGATTTGAAACGCTTGTTGAAGCAGGCTATCAACCAGAAGTTGCTTACTTTGAGTGTCTGCACGAATTAAAATTAATTGTAGATTTAATGTATGAAGGTGGATTAGAAGGCATGCGCTACTCGATCTCTGATACAGCACAATGGGGTGACTTTGTAGCAGGTCCGCAAATCGTGACTGAAGATACAAAGCAAGCGATGAAGAAAGTATTAACAGATATCCAAACAGGTAAATTTGCAAAAGGTTGGATCCTTGAGAACCAAGTGAATCGTCCTGAATTTACAGCAATCAACGAAGCGGAGAAAAATCATCCGATTGAAGTAGTAGGACGTGAACTGCGTGAAATGATGCCATTTGTTAAAGCAAAGCCAAAAGCAAAAGGAGTGGTAGCTAGTGCGAAAAATTAACGTCTTCGATACCACGCTTCGTGATGGTGAACAATCGGCTGGCGTCAATTTAAACTTTGAAGAAAAACTTGAGATAGCTAAGCAGCTTGAAAGACTTGGTGTAGACGTGATTGAGGCTGGGTTTCCAGCCTCCTCTCAAGGAGATTTCCGCTCCGTTCAGGCAATTGCACAAACGGTAAAAGGAAGTTCCGTGACAGGCCTTGCGCGTTCTGTAACAAAAGATATAGATGCAGCTTGGGAAGCGCTAAAAGACAGTGCGGAACCTCGCATCCATGTTTTCTTGGCAACTTCACCAATTCATATGACCTATAAGCTGCGTATGACGCCTGATGAGGTGGTTCGTACGGCGGTTGAATCAGTTAAATATGCTAAAGCTAAATTCCCGCAAGTCCAGTGGTCAGCAGAGGATGCGAGTCGCTCTGAACTTCCTTTTTTGGCTAAGATTATTGAAGAAGTGATCAATGCTGGAGCAACGGTTATTAATCTGCCGGATACAGTCGGATATACTACACCTCATGAAATCGGGAATATGTTCCGTTACTTAACAGAAAATGTACCGAATATTGACCGTGCGATTTTATCTACTCATAACCACGATGACCTTGGAATGGCTGTATCAAACTCACTGGCGGCGATTCAAAACGGGGCAGGCCAAGTGGAATGTACAGTAAACGGCATTGGTGAGAGAGCAGGAAATGCATCGCTTGAAGAAATTGCTGTTGCCCTAAATATTCGTAAAGACCATTATCAAGCTGAAACAGGCTTAACATTAAAAGAAATCAAACGCACTAGTTCACTAGTGAGCAAGTTAACAGGTATGGTTGTACCGAGCAATAAAGCAGTGGTAGGTGCGAATGCTTTTGCTCATGAATCAGGCATTCACCAAGATGGTGTGTTAAAGAATAAAGAAACATATGAAATTATCACGCCAGAATTAGTCGGTGTGTCTTCTAACCGAATGGTTCTTGGAAAGCATTCTGGACGTCATGCCTTTAAAGAGAAAGTCGTTGAGCTTGGTTTTAACGGCACAGATGAGCAGCTTCAAACAATCTTTACAGCATTTAAAGATTTAGCAGATAAAAAGAAAGATGTCACAGAGGACGACTTATTTGCCCTTATGACTGAAGCGACTGTTGGCGGCTCTGTTGCTCATTACGAGCTAGAGGCATTGCAAGTAAACTATGGTACCAACAATATTCCGACTGCAACGATTACATTGAATGTACCAACTGAGGGAACGATTCAAGAAGCTGCAACAGGTTCGGGTAGTGTTGAGGCGATCTACAATACGCTTGAGCGTATGATTGAAGGCCCGGTTGTTCTAGAAGATTACCGCATTCAGTCTATTAACGGCGGACGCGATGCACTTGCAGAAGTGTTCGTGAAAATTCAATACGACGGGGTAGAATCAACAGGCCGTGGTACAGCGCATGATGTATTAGAAGCATCTGCTAAAGCGTATATTCACGCCATTAACCGTACGATTAACCGCCGTGCTTATAATGAAGAGCGGATGAAACAGTTAAACGCCTAGGAGGGCTCAGTATGAAAAAGACCATTGCTGTCCTTCCTGGAGACGGGATTGGACCAGAAGTAGTAGGCTCAGCACTACGAGTGTTAGACCAGCTTGCTGAACAATTTAATCATCAATTTGACTATACGTTTGCAGATATCGGCGGGTGTGCTGTTGATCAGCACGAGAACCCGCTTCCTGATCAGACTCTTGAAGTTTGCCGTCAGAGTGATGCGATCATCCTTGGCGCAGTCGGGGGCCCTAAGTGGGATCAATTAGCACCTGAAATGCGTCCTGAAAAAGGGCTGCTCAAATTAAGAAAAGAGCTGCAATTATTTGCAAATCTTAGACCAGTCACATGCTATGAAAGTTTACTGGATGCTTCGCCTTTAAAGCCTGAGAGAATCAAAGGAGTAGATTTTATTATTGTACGGGAACTAACAGGGGGCATCTACTTCGGCGAACCTCGTGAGCGTAAAGGGGAAGGCGGTGATGAAATAGCCATTGATACGCTTACCTATACACGTTATGAAATTGAACGTATCGTTCGTAAGGGCTTTGAATTGGCTCAAGTCAGACGCGGAAAAGTAACCTCAGTAGATAAAGCGAATGTACTTGAATCAAGCCGTTTATGGAGAGAAGTAGTGGAGCAGGTAGCAGCTGATTACCCAGATGTAAGCTATGAACATATGCTTGTAGATAATGCTGCAATGCAGTTAATTCGTCAGCCGGCTTACTTTGATGTCGTTGTGACAGAGAATATGTTTGGTGATATTTTAAGTGATGAAGCTTCTATGCTGACTGGATCTCTTGGGATGCTGCCGTCTGCCAGTCTCTCTGCAGTTGGACCAAGTTTATATGAGCCAATTCATGGATCAGCTCCTGATATTGCTGGAACAAACAAAGCGAATCCGCTTGCGACAATTTCGTCTGTTGCCATGCTGCTAAAATATGAATTCGGATTAGAAGAGGAAGCTCGTGTGCTTGAGGAAGCTGTCAGCGCGGTGCTTGAAAGTGGAGTTCGTACAGCTGACCTTGCAAAAGAGGGAGAGGCGCAGGCTTCAACAGATGAAGTGACAGATGAGGTCATTAAGCAATTAAACCATATTCGTGTGTAATAAAAGCAGGTGCAGTGGATTCATCCATTGCCCTCTTTTAATACCTTGATCATCTAAATGATACATTTGGACGTGAAATATTTGTACGTAAAACATTTGTATATAAACAATTAATAAAGAAAAGGGAGGGAAATCATATGACCCCAAAAACGATTATAGAGAAAATATGGGATCAGCATGAAGTCATTAAGGAGGAAGGTAAGCCGAGTTTGCTCTATATTGACCTGCACATGGTACATGAAGTGACATCTCCTCAAGCATTTGAAGGCCTAAGGCTAAACAATCGAAAGGTAAGGAGACCGGATTTAACATTTGCAACGATGGATCATAATGTTCCGACGGTGGATCGTTACAATATTACAGATCAGATTGCCAAAACGCAGATTGAAACCCTTCAGAAAAACTGTGATGAATTTGGAATTGATGTAGTTGATCTTGAACATCCGGAGAATGGTATTGTCCACGTAATTGGTCCTGAACTGGGCCTTACTCAACCTGGGAAAACGATTGTTTGCGGAGATAGTCACACATCCACACACGGGGCTTTTGGGGCGCTTGCCTTTGGTATTGGTACAAGTGAGGTAGAGCATGTCTTGGCTGCACAATCCCTTTGGCAGTCAAAGCCAAAAACATTGGAAGTGAACATTGACGGCAAGCTTAAACCTGGCATTTCAGCAAAAGATGTTATTTTAGCGATTATCGCAAAATTCGGGGTCGATGTCGGAACGGGTTCGGTCATCGAATTTACAGGCGAAGCAATTCGCGGAATGACAATGGAAGAGAGAATGACTATTTGTAATATGTCCATTGAAGCTGGCGCGAAAGCTGGCTTAATCAGCCCAGACCAAGTTACATTTGATTACTTAGAAGGCCGCGAATATGTTCCGAGTGGGGAAGCATTCAAAGAGCTAACGCAACAATGGAGCAAACTAGCCACGGATGAGGGAGCAAAATACGACCGAACAGTAACGATTCGTGCCGAAGAGATTGAACCAATGGTTACTTGGGGCACAAACCCGTCGCAAGGGATCGGTGTTTCGAAGTTAATTCCATCTCCAAGTGAAGCGGTATCTGAGGCAGATAGACGTGGGATCGAGCAAGCATTGGAATATATGGATTTAAAACC
The DNA here is from genome assembly GCF_000474275.2 of Alkalihalophilus marmarensis DSM 21297. GTDB lineage: Bacteria > Bacillota > Bacilli > Bacillales > Bacillaceae_D > Alkalihalophilus > Alkalihalophilus marmarensis. The sequence continues at coordinate 19,767 of NZ_ATAE01000035.1, read as the reverse complement.
AGGAACACCAATTCAAGAAGTAGCAGTTCAGCATGTCTTTATCGGTTCCTGTACAAATTCCCGTCTAAGCGATCTTCGTGCAGCAGCATCAATCATTAATGGAAGAAAAGTAGCGGACGGCGTGCGTGCATTGGTCGTACCTGGTTCTCAAAAAGTAAAGAAACAAGCGGAGAAAGAGGGCTTGGATCAATTATTTATTGAAGCTGGTTTTGAGTGGCGCGATTCTGGGTGCAGCATGTGTTTAAGTATGAACCCTGATGTCGTTCCGGAAGGAGAACGCTGTGCCTCTACATCCAATCGAAATTTTGAGGGACGCCAAGGAAAAGGTTCTAGAACACATTTGGTTAGTCCTGAGATGGCAGCTGCAACAGCTCTTGCTGGCCATTTTGTTGATGTACGTGACTACAAAAAAGGAAAAACACTAACAACATAGGAGGGATATAGGATGGAACCATTAAAAGTGCATGAAGGTAAGGCGGCAACAATGAACCGAGTGAATGTGGATACGGATCAAATCATTCCTAAGCAATTCTTAAAAAGAGTTGAACGTACGGGATTTGGTCAATTTTTATTTTTTGATTGGCGCTTTAAGGCAGATGGAAGTGAAAACGAAGAATTTGAGCTTAATCAACCACATGCAAAAGGAGCGACTATTTTAGTAGCAGGTCATAATTTTGGCTGTGGTTCGTCTCGTGAGCATGCACCTTGGGCATTGCATGATTATGGCTTCAGAGTCGTGATCGCTCCTAATTTCGCCGATATTTTTTATAACAACTGCTTAAAGAACGGGATGCTTCCGATTAGACTAGATGAAAAGGATGTTTATCAGCTGTTGCAAAAAGGGGAGAACGAAGAATTAAGATTGACCGTAGATCTTGAAAACCAAACGATCCAATCAGAGGATTTTGAGACTTCTTTTGCCATTGACCCATACTGGAAGGAAATGCTCCTAAATGGCTGGGATGAGATCAGCTTAACGCTGAAATACGACGGGAAAATCAAAGAGTATGAAGACAAAATGGCAGGTCAGCCTGTATAAGAAAGAAAAAGGGCTGGGAGAGAGCATACTCGCCGCTCCTGAAATAGACGCAGCCCTTCCGCTAAATCAACGGAGCGAGAATATTGTTTAGTTACTCCCCCTCACAGTAAAAAAGCACCTTTTCCAGGTGCTTTTTTACTGTGAAAAATATAATAATAAGTATTTAGTTAAGCTAAATTAACCAAATTTCTACTACACTTCAGAACAGTAGAGAAACTTAGCGGATGAAATATGTGAAGACTTCTGTGGGAACTAGAGCAGGAGTGAGATCCCACAGGGCAAAAGCCCGAGGAAGTTCACAAGCTCCCCACGAAAAGCGAAGCATATTTCAGTAGCGGCGCTTTAGGCCGCATCTTAAATGTTGTCCTTTATCCTTCATCCGTTTACTTTTACTTTGATTTAATTTCCTCTGCTTTTTGTTGAAGCTCAGAACTGAGCGAAGCCATTTCATGGGCCGTCTCGTGAATATGCTCTATAGAAGAGATCACGTAGTCAACATCTTCTTTATTTTTCTTAAATAATTCAATGTAATGTTCCATTTCCATTTGAACGGTTTCAAGACCATATTTAACAGTCGTCATCTTTTCACTAGAACCTGATCTTGCGGTATTCATTGTCGTCATTTGCGAGACGAGAGCTTGGATCGTTTTGTTACTATCATTAATTAAGTGTGAAATGGAGCTGCTCATTTCTTTAGATTGTTCAGCAAGCTTTCTAACTTCGTGCGCTACGACTGAAAAACCCTTTCCATGTTCTCCTGCTCTAGCAGCTTCAATAGAAGCATTTAATGCTAATAGATTCGTTTGGTCAGAGATTGTTTCGATTTCGTTCGTCATTTTCATAATGTTTTTTGAGATGTCTTTTAATTGATCTGTTTGAGTGATCGTTTGTATGACTTGTTCTTCTAACATTTCAAAAGTAGTGAACATGCTGTTTACATCATTTACATTTTTATGTAGCAGACCTTGTAAATTCTGACTCGATTTCACCGTATTGTCTGTTTCTAATCCTATTTGCTTCGCTTTGTGAGTCGTTGAAGTAGTTGATGCCTCTGTTTTGTTAATCGTTGATGCGAGTTCCTGGCTAATAGATAAGAGTTCTTGCTGCAAGACTTGATTTGACTCGTGTAAATCGTTTAGCTGTCTCATTTTTGATTGAAGATACTCCTCAACAATTAATTGAGAATCAAAATTAAATCGCCCTGTTAAAGCAAGAATGTAATTTGTTAATTTATCTGGTTCCTTAAAAAAGTTCGATACCAGCTGTGGAATGATTAATTGTAAAAAGACTTGATACGTTGCTAAAAACCACGCAATCGGAAGGTCACTATTATTATGAACACTTCCTACTTTTTGTTTCTTTCTTATATCTTCTAAGGATACATCCCCTTCTACAACGTTTTTTAAATAATAAAGAAAAACCCCTTTAAGCCGCTCTCTAGTTGAATGTGTTTCAGCTATCTTCTTTAAGTGTGGAAAAGAATACACATGATCTAATGTTGCTTCTAAAAGAGCATCTGCATGTTCATCAACAAACGCCTGCAACTCCTGCAAGTGCTCTGTACTTTGTGTTGTAAATCCCATATAGGCCATGCGCATATCTATTTCTTTATCTTTGATTGTATGAGGCAGTCCTGTATTGATTGTAAAGCTTGGTTTGTAATCGGATTTTTTCGTTTTAAATGGGAAAACCATTTGTCCATCTCCCTTATGCACGAGTCTTATTTATACAACTCGTACAAGTTTTATTTATTTAATGTATAATCATTATGAATTTAGACAGGGGTGTTTGTCAAAGAAAATAGGTCAAATGACTCGTTTGTTTTTAAAATATTGGTAGGGATGTTTTTTCTGAATGCTCCTAAAGGTCTGTTCTCGTTGTAATTCAGGGATCAAGCTGATAAACTGAAAAGAATAACTTAAAATAAATGGTTAATGCTAGTAAACACAGAATAGTAAGCAACATGTCAAAAAGAGTGGAGCGATTCCATGGACGGCAAAAAAACGAATAAAAAAGATACAAATGTAATCTTATACCCAGGTCTTGTTAAGCGCTTAATTGAAAAGGGAATGGATGCTCTAAAAGCGAAGGATGCAACGGCAGCTTATAATCATTTCCTTACAGCAGAGCAATATGAACCAGATCACCCGCAAGTAAGATTTGGAAAAGTATTGAGTCTTGTGGAGCTTGGTAGATTAGAAGAAGCGGTTACTCATACGAGTGCTCTTTTAAATGAAGGAATTGGGGAATATTACGATAATCTTCAAGTACATATTTCTTTGTTGGTACAATTAGGTCACTATCAAGAAGTAGTAGATATGCTAGAAGCAGTTTTGAGTGAAAATAATGTGCCTGCTCAATTTGCTGAATCGTTTTATCAGCTGCTTCATTTCAGCAGACAGATGATCGATGATTCTGTATTACTTGCAAATATTGATGACGAAACGATGAATGAAAGTCAAGATGATGAGCAATCTGTCATCCAAGAAATAAGCAATGATTTAAAAAGCGGTTCGATTGAGATACAGTGGAAGGCCTTGCAGGTTTTAAAGGATCGCCCATATAAGGATGCCTTGGAAGTGTTAGTTACATACATAGAAGATTCACAAAAAGATTGGCTGCTGCGAAGCTTTGCCTTAGAGATTTTACATACAAAGAACTACCACGCAGAAGTCTATATTAAAAAATCTAAAAAAGAACAAAAAGTCATCCCTAGTCAATTAAAAGCAGTGAATGAGCAGCCTTTTGCTGTAGAAGTAAAAGAGGCGCTGCAAGACAGCTTAGAGCATAAAGATCCTCTATTAAAAGAGATGGCTGAACAAATTGGCGGTTTGCATTTATTTGCCTGGTATCCATTTATTCCGACCCCTGAAAATGCTTCTTTATGGGCTGCCGTTTATCACTTTCTTGCAAGTGAGAGACTTGGGCTTGATGAATCGATCAGTGAAATAGCCGATTTGTATAGTACTGATGATGATGCATTAGAAAAAAGAGCTAGAGAAGTTGCTAAACTAGAAGAAAAAGTATTTGAGGCATATACTCATTTTATGCAATAAAAGATGGGTAGACCGCATCACTAAAAAGTAGATTTTAGTCAAGGGGATAATCAAAACAAGATTGATTTGAAAACACATAGTGTTATGTTATAATAGAATGGTTGTAAATCATGAACAGTATAAAAATCGTTCGCATTGCGAACATGTGTATAGTTGGAGGGAAAGAGTTATGACTGCAAAATGGGAAAAGTTAGAAGGAAACGAAGGCGTTTTAACAATTGATGTTGAAGCAGAGAAAGTAGATGCTGCACTTGATGCTGCATTCAAAAAGGTAGCAAAGAAAGTAAACGTACCAGGATTCCGTAAAGGAAAAGTACCTCGTTCTTTATTTGAAAAACAATTTGGTGTAGAAGCTCTATATCAAGATGCATTAGATATTCTTCTGCCAGAAGCGTATGCTGCAGCAATCGATGAGACAAACATTGAGCCTGTAGATCGTCCTGAGATCGATATCGAAACAATGGAAAAAGGAAGCAACCTTGTTTTCACTGCTAAAGTTGTTGTGAAGCCAGAAGTTACTCTAGGCGAGTACAAAGGTCTTGAAGTAGAAGAGCAAGATACAACAGTAACAGATGAGGATGTAGAAGCAGAACTTACTCAGCTTCAAAATCGTCATGCTGAACTAGTTGTTGTTGAAGACGGCGCAATCGAAAACGGCGATACTGCTGTTATCGACTTTGAAGGTTTCGTTGACGGCGCTGCTTTTGAAGGCGGACAAGCTGAAAACTATTCACTTGAAATTGGTTCAAACCAATTCATCCCTGGATTTGAAGAGCAATTAGTTGGTCTTAAAGCTGGAGACGAAAAAGATGTAGAAGTAAACTTCCCAGAAGAATACCATGCTGAAGATCTAGCTGGTAAAGCTGCTACATTCAAAGTGAAAGTACACGATATTAAGCGTAAAGAGTTACCTGCACTTGACGATGAGTTTGCTAAAGATGCAAATGAAAATGTAGAAACTCTTGATGAGCTTAAAAAAGAAATCAAAGATAAGCTTCAAAAAGAAAAAGAGCAAGCGGCTGACACTGAAATCCGTGACACTCTAGTTGAAAAAGCAGCTGAAAATGCTACAGTTGACATTCCAGAAGCTATGGTAACAACTGAAACAGACCGCATGCTTCAAGAGTTCGAACAACGCCTGCAAATGCAAGGTATGAACCTTGAAATGTACTACCAATTCGCTGGTCAAGATGAGGAAGCGATGCGTGAGCAGTTCAAAAAAGATGCAGAAAAACGTGTACGCATTAACCTTACTCTAGAAGCAATTGCTAATGCAGAAAACATTGAAGCAACAGATGCAGATGTTGATGCTGAACTAGAAAAAATGGCTGAAATGTACCAACGTTCTGTTGAAGAATTAAAAACAATCTTCGCTGCGCAAGGCGGAACTGAAGGCATTAAAGGCGACCTTAAAATCCAAAAAGCTGTTGAACTGCTTGTTGAAAACAGCAAAAAAGCATAACTTTAGGTTTGAGTTTAATCAAAAGGTGATAAATAAGACAAGGCGCACAATTTGTGCCTTGTCTTTATCTCATTTAAAAGACTTCTAAGAAATCTGTCCGTTGTGAGGTATGTTTCTAATCTCTTATGAACAAGATGTATGTAGCGCTTCAAGTAATCCATACGTGTATACTCGTCAGATCAATATTCTCCTAAGGTGAAAATCGTATCATTCTTTAAAACGTTGAACGAAGAAAGTTTGAATGAAGAAAGAGGATTTTTTAGGGTGAATCTTGAATGTATACTAAATCCACACATAAACTAAATAAAGAAAGAACTTGTCAGCATGATAAAGTAAGTAGTTTGAATTATTTGTACATAGCAGCAGAGCTTTTTTTAACGGGTTTTACGGGTTATGTGTTACAATGGCTTGACGAAGCTAATGAACCATGCCCATCATACTTTCATTTACGTCGTGTATAACTCTCCATGAAGGGTCATCAATAGGCAAAAGATGACACTTGATGGTAAAATATTCGTGAGGGGTGATTTGATGTTTAAATTTAATGAAGATAAAGGACAGCTTAAATGTTCTTTTTGTGGAAAAACTCAAGATCAGGTCCGTAAGTTAGTTGCAGGTCCTGGTGTGTATATATGTGATGAATGTATTGAACTTTGCACAGAAATCGTAGAAGAGGAGCTTGGCGGTGAAGAGGAAGTTGAATTCCAAGAGGTTCCTAAGCCTCAAGAGATCCGTCAAATCTTAGATGATTATGTAATTGGTCAAGATCAAGCGAAGAAGTCGCTCTCAGTCGCTGTTTACAATCACTATAAGCGTATTAACTCCATGAACCGCTCTGAAGAAGTGGAGCTGGCTAAAAGTAATATCGCGATGATTGGACCGACAGGAAGCGGGAAAACTCTTCTTGCTCAGACATTAGCACGCATTCTAAATGTTCCTTTCGCGATTGCTGATGCAACATCGCTTACAGAAGCAGGTTATGTAGGGGAAGATGTCGAGAACATCTTACTTAAATTAATTCAAGCTGCTGACTATGATGTGGAGAAAGCAGAAAAAGGAATTATCTATATTGATGAGATTGATAAAGTAGCTCGCAAATCTGAAAATCCATCGATTACAAGAGATGTTTCAGGTGAAGGTGTGCAGCAAGCATTACTGAAGATCCTTGAAGGAACAACAGCAAGCGTTCCTCCTCAAGGCGGACGTAAGCATCCTCATCAAGAATTTATTCAAATTGATACAACGAATGTATTGTTCATCTGCGGCGGAGCATTTGATGGAATCGAGCAGATTATCAAACGCCGTTTAGGTAAAAAGGTGATCGGTTTTGGTTCAGAAGTGAAGCAAGAAGAATTAAAGCCAGGCGAATACCTAAGCAAAGTATTACCAGAAGATCTTCTGCGCTTTGGTCTGATCCCAGAATTTATCGGCCGTCTTCCGGTTATCTCAAGTCTTGAGCCGCTTGATACAGATGCTCTTGTTGAGATTCTGACGAAGCCTAAAAATGCTTTAGTAAAGCAATACCAAAAATTGCTTGAGCTTGATGATGTTGAATTAGAGTTCACTGATGAGGCATTAGTGGAAATTGCGAAAAAAGCGATCGAGCGTAAAACAGGAGCCCGTGGCCTTCGTTCGATTATTGAGGGAATCATGCTAGATGTAATGTTTGACCTTCCTTCGCGTTCCGATGTTGTAACATGTGTGATTCATGATAAATGCATCACTGAAAATGCACTGCCAATCTTAAAAACAGAAGATGGTACTGAAATTTCGCTGTCTAAAGAAGAGCCTAAGGAAAGTGCTTAATGCTTCTTAAACACATCTCCCAATGAGGAGATGTGTTTTTTTATATTGTAATCTCAGCCTTCCTGCATGAATTTATAGAAGTAATGAGTTTTGTGGTTAGTGTCGTTGTTGTCGGTCATACTAATAAAAACAAATTAAGCAACAAATCAATTTAAAGTAAAAAGACAATTTAACTGAGAAGAACATTCTAATCAGAAAAACAATTTATGACGACATCAGGAGGTTACAGGATGAATTGGACAGGTATTGCTTTAATCATTCAGTTAGTGTTTGGCGTGATTATCGGGGTGTACTTTTGGAATTTGTTAAAAACTCAACGCAACCAACGTGTGACCATTGATAGAGATTCAAAAAAAGAGATGGAACAATTAAGAAAGATGAGAGAAATTCAGTTGAGCGAACCTCTATCGGAGAAAGTAAGACCGATCAGTTTTGATGATATTGTGGGGCAGGAAGAAGGAATCAGGTCATTGCGTGCGGCGTTATGCGGACCAAATCCTCAACACGTTATTGTATATGGACCGCCTGGTGTCGGTAAGACAGCTGCTGCACGTTTAGTATTAGAAGAGGCAAAAAAGAACAGCCAATCCCCATTTCGTCAAGATGCTGTGTTCATTGAATTAGATGGAACCACAGCAAGATTTGATGAAAGAGGAATTGCTGATCCGTTAATTGGATCGGTTCATGATCCGATTTATCAAGGAGCAGGAGCGATGGGACAAGCCGGAATTCCCCAGCCTAAGCACGGAGCTGTGACGAAGGCTCATGGCGGGGTATTATTTATTGATGAAATTGGTGAGCTTCATTCCATTCAGCTGAATAAATTATTAAAAGTGCTGGAAGATCGTAAAGTATTCCTAGAGAGTGCGTATTATAGTGAAGAAAATCAGCAAATTCCAAAACATATTCATGAGATTTTTCAAAAAGGACTGCCGGCAGATTTTAGAATGATCGGTGCAACAACAAGAACACCCCAAGAGCTGCCTCCGGCCATCAGATCAAGATGTCTTGAAGTGTATTTCCGTGCCTTAAAGCCACAGGAAATTATCTTGATTGCTCAAAAAGCGATTAATAAACTTTCTTTTAAAGCAGAAGAAAGTGCACTAGAGAGAATCGCTAAATATGCAACAAATGGACGTGAAGCTGTAAATATTGTTCAAATCGCTTCTGGTGTCGCGACCTCAGAAGGGCGAGAAGAAGTCACACTGCGTGATGTAGAATGGGTGCTGCATGCCAGTCAGCTTACACCTCGTCCGGAGCGAAAGATTCACGAAGATTCAGCGGTAGGGTTAGTGAATGGTCTTGCAGTATTTGGACCGAATATGGGCGCCTTGCTTGAAATTGAAGTGAATGTGATCGATAACCCTGGCAAAGGAACGGTAAATATAACAGGTATTGCAGAGGAAGAAAGTACAGGCAATCAAATGCGTTCAATAAGAAGAAAGAGTATGGCTAAAGGCTCTGTGGAAAATGTCGTAACGGTTCTTAGAAGAATGGGCATCCCCACTCAGGATTATGATGTCCATGTGAACTTTCCAGGAGGAGGACCTGTTGATGGCCCGTCTGCCGGAATCGCCATCGCCACTGGTATTTTCTCTGCCATTCAAAAGCAAAAAATAAAAAATACTGTAGCGATGACAGGAGAGCTTGGGATCCATGGCTCGGTTAAGCCGATCGGAGGAGTGGTAGCCAAGGTAGAAGCGGCTAAGCTTGCCGGTGCCACAACCGTGATTATCCCTAAAGAAAACGAACAAGCAATCTTGCAAGAGGTAAAGGGCATTGAGATTGTTGCAGTCACTCATTTAGATGAAGTGTTAGATCTTGCTTTAGAAGCGGTTGAGACAGAGGAAGCAGTTATTCCAGCAAGTACAACTCTTGATTCTTCGGTTACGCCGGTATAGGACAGAAACTTTGATCTAACGACTATCATTAGACAAAGAATGGGGGATAAGATAAAATTAATGAAGATCAAATTCGAATCTTTTAGCAATTAAGCCAGAACAATCCAACACATTATAGACTTAAACGATTTGTTTAGGTTAACGTATGGGTGATTAGGGTATTGATTCGGAACTAGGAAATTTGGAGGTGTATGCGGATGGTCGCAGAAAAGACAAAACGACGAATTCCGCTTCTGCCTTTACGCGGATTGCTCGTCTTTCCATCGATGGTTCTGCATTTAGATGTGGGACGGGCAAAATCGGTACAGGCATTAGAATTTGCAATGAATGAAGATGAAGAAATCCTTTTATCTACTCAAAAGGAAATTTCAATTGACGAGCCGACTGAAGATGAGATTTATTCAATTGGAACGATCGCTAAAATTAAACAGCTGTTAAAGCTTCCGAACGGTACGGTTCGTATTCACGTAGAAGGACTTTATCGTGCTGAGATTGAACAGTATGTAGACAATGAGGAATTTCTTGAAGTAGACATTTCTCCATTAACAGAAGAACAAAAAGAACGTACAACAGAAACGCAAGCGATTATGCGAAGCTTGTTAGAGATGTTTGAACAATATACAAAAGTAAGCAAGAAAGTTTCCCAAGAAACGCTTGCGACTGTTTCTGACATTACAGCACCAGGTCGTTTTGCAGATGTTTTAGCATCTAATCTTCCATTGAAGCTTGCTGAAAAACAAGAACTTCTTGAGATGAATAATGTTGTTGAAAGACTTCTTCATTTAATCGATATATTAAATAACGAACAAGAAGTGTTAGGTCTTGAGAAGAAGATCGGCCAGCGAGTGAAGAAATCAATGGAAAAGACGCAAAAGGAATATTATTTGCGTGAACAAATGAAAGCGATCCAAAAGGAACTTGGAGATCGTGAAGGACGAGGCGGAGAAGTCGCTACGCTGCGTGAGAAGATTGAAGAAGCTGAGATGCCTGAATCAGTGGAAGAAAAAGCATTAAAAGAGCTTGACCGGTATGAAAAGATGCCTGCTAATTCTGCAGAAAGCTCTGTATTACGAAATTATATTGAATGGCTGATTCAACTTCCATGGGTATATGAAACAGAAGACCAATTAGATGTTAACCGCGCAGAAGAGATTTTAAATGAAGATCACTACGGGCTTGAAAAAGTGAAAGAACGTGTGCTTGAATACTTAGCTGTTCAGCAATTAACGAATGAGTTAAAAGGACCAATTCTTTGTTTGTCCGGCCCTCCTGGGGTAGGTAAAACGTCGTTAGCCCGCTCAATTGCACGTTCTCTTGATCGGGAATTTGTACGAATCTCTCTAGGCGGGGTAAGGGATGAAGCAGAGATCCGCGGCCATCGCCGTACATATGTGGGGGCTATGCCTGGCCGTATGATACAAGGGATGAAGAAAGCTGGATCCATTAATCCTGTTTTCTTACTAGATGAAATAGATAAGATGGCTAATGATTTTCGTGGAGACCCTTCGTCTGCCTTGCTAGAAGTGCTGGATCCTGAGCAAAATCATAATTTCAGTGATCATTATATTGAAGAGCCGTATAATCTATCTAAAGTCATGTTTGTGACAACAGCGAATAATATTGCAACGATTCCAGGACCTCTTCGTGACAGAATGGAAATGATTCATATTGCAGGATATACCGAAGTCGAAAAGATGCAAATCGCCAAAAATTATTTGCTGCCAAAACAAATGAAAGATCATGGTATTAAAAAGTCGATGATGCAAGTAAAGGATGAAGCAATTCAAAAGGTAATCCGCTATTATACCAGGGAAGCAGGGGTTCGTAATTTAGAGCGTCAGCTGGCAACCCTCTGTCGTAAAGCAGCAAAAATGATCGTAACAGGTACAAAAAAGCGTGTTATACTTACAGCTAAGACAGTAGAAGACATGTTAGGAAAACCTCGTTTTCGTTATGGTCAGGCAGAAGAAGAGGATCAAGTGGGAGCAGCTACTGGTCTGGCTTATACTTCTGCAGGAGGAGACACCCTGTCTATTGAGGTTTCATTAGCCCCAGGAAAAGGGAAGTTAACGCTGACTGGAAAATTGGGTGATGTGATGAAAGAGTCTGCTCAAGCGGCCTTTAGTTATATTCGAGCAAGATCTAAGGAGCTTGAGATCGAGCCTGACTTCCATGAGAAAAATGATATCCATATTCATGTACCTGAAGGAGCAACGCCTAAAGATGGCCCTTCAGCAGGTATAACGATGGCCACCGCTTTAATTTCTGCATTAACAGGCAGAGTGGTTAAAAAAGAAGTGGGGATGACTGGAGAAATTACGCTAAGAGGCCGTGTTTTACCGATTGGCGGTCTAAAAGAGAAGTCAATGAGTGCTCACAGAGCAGGGCTTAAAACCATCATCATCCCAAAAGATAATGAGAAAGACTTAGAAGATGTGCCAGAGAGTGTACGTGAAGATTTAAACTATATCCTTGTAGGGCACTTAGATGACGTCTTAAAGCATGCGTTGGGAGAGAAGAAATGAAAGTAACAAAAGCAGAATTATTTACAGTTGCTGTAAAACCTGAGCAGTACCCTAATACACCATTACCGGAGATTGCCTTAGCTGGGCGTTCAAATGTGGGGAAATCCTCTTTTATTAATAAAATGATTAACCGCAAAAGCCTTGCCCGTACATCGCAGCGTCCTGGTAAAACACAAACGTTAAATTTTTATGCGATTAATGAGCAGCTCCATTTTGTAGATGTTCCGGGATACGGGTTTGCAAAGGTGTCGAAAAAAGAACGTGAAGCATGGGGAAAGATGATTGAAACGTACATTCAGCAGCGTGAACAGCTGCGCGCTGTTGTTCAGTTAATTGATGTTCGTCATAAGCCAACAGAAGATGATAAGCTCATGTATGAGTGGTTAAAGCATTTTGACATTCCCGTTATTGTCATTGCGACGAAATGCGATAAAATTCCTAAAGGCAAGTGGCAAAAGCATTTGAAGGTCATCTCAGAAGAGTTGTCAAAGCATGAGGAAGATCCGCTGCTGTTATTCTCATCTGAATCAGGTCATGGGAAAGAACAAGCATGGAAAACAATAATGCATTACGCAACGAGATAAAAAATCAAAAGGTTTGCATCAAATTGATGCAGACCTTTTGATTTTGTTATTACTTTCGTTTTAAAATAAAGACAACGCCAAGAATAATCAGGACAACAGGCCATAAATCTAGTAAAATGGTTGGTATTGATCCGATGGTTGATTGAGTGGTTGACTCAATAGCGTCGAGTGGGTTAAATGACATAAAACCTATGATGGCAATAACCGTGAGAAGGAGACCTGGGATCAACCCTTCTTTTTTTGTGCGGAGATAGACGAATAAAAAAGAAATACCGACAATGAGGGTATACATTCCCCAATGATCGGGCCATGATGGAAGAAGGGCTAGTCCGTGAAAATGAACTCCTAAGCCAGTTAATAAGAGGCCAGGGAATAAGGAATGAGTTTCTTTTCCGAGCGTGGCCTGCAGTAAGAAGGCAACCCCTATGATGACTAATATCGACGGCCAGCTTGCTAGCTGTTCTTTATAAGGGAATTGATATTGATTCACGAGAAAATAGAGCCCAAGTCCTATAAGTAATACTCCAGGAAAGATTCTTTTCGGCTTTACGCTTCGTTGCTGCTTCATATTAAGGTCCTCCCAAAAATAATCAGTTATTAATTTGGTCACATTTCATATGTCATAAGCGGATCAATCCTATGGTAATCTGACATATAGTAACAAAGAAATGGTTATGCTAAAAGGAAAGAATTCACTAACGTGCCAGTGTCTTTATGTAATACCAACATAATAGCATAGGCTTCATGATCTGTTCACAAATTCTTTTTTGTGTGTTTAGACAGACATGTTATAATAAGTTCAGTAAAGGGTAAAGGATAAACTATTACCTAATTTGATCGATTTTTGTAAGATCCTGTTATGCTCTCACTTGAGTGTATGAAGGACATGATAGATATTAATTGAGAGATATCGAACGGTGGGGGTGTAGGAAGAATGCATATTATAGTTGTTGGTTTAAATTATAAAACAGCCCCAGTTGAGATGCGTGAGAAGTTTGCCTTTCAAGAAGCTGAAATGCCAATTGCTCTTAATCAATTACGTAATATGAAGAGTATTTTAGAGTGCACGATTATCTCTACGTGCAATCGAACGGAAATTTACGTAGTGGCTGACCAGCTTCATACAGGACGTCATTTCACGAAAACCTTCCTTGCAGATTGGTTTCAATTATCTAAAGACGAAGTGTCTCCGTATTTAGATATTCGTGAAGACCATCATGCGATTGAGCATTTATTTAGAGTCGCATGTGGACTAGATTCTATGATCTTAGGAGAAACGCAGATTCTAGGACAGGTTCGAGACAGCTTCCTCTTAGCGCAAAAAGAACAAGCAACTGGAACGATTTTTAATCATCTATTTAAGCAGGCAGTAACATTAGCCAAGCGTGCACATTCTGGTACAGAGATCGGACAACATGCAGTATCAGTCAGCTACGCAGCTGTCGAGCTTGGTAAAAATATATTCGGGGATTTTACTGGCAAGCATGTTCTTATTTTAGGGGCCGGTAAAATGAGTGAGTTAACTGCAAAGCATTTGCATGCGAACGGGGCAGAGAAGATTACGGTTATTAACCGTACAGAAGCTCGTGCCGCGGAACTTGCTGCGCGTTTTCTCGGACAAGCAAGACCGTTTGAAGAGCTTCAAGAGGCGCTCGTTGATGCTGATATCTTAATCAGCTCAACAGGAGCTCGTGATTTTGTTGTGTCTAAAGATATGATGGCTCAAACACTGAAAAAGCGTAAAGGCAGTCCGCTGTTTATGGTGGATATTGCTGTGCCACGTGATCTTGATCCTGCCTTAGCAGATCTTGATGATGTGTATTTATATGATATTGATGATCTGCAAAATATCGTAGAAGCTAACTTAGAAGAGCGTAAGCGCGAAGCTGAAAAAATTGAGCTTATGGTTGAAATGGAAATTGATGAATTTAAATCATGGCTTAATACGTTAGGAGTTGTGCCGATCATTACGGCTCTTCGTACAAAAGCGCTTGCAGTACAAGCGGAAACGATGGAGAGTATTGAGCGCAAGCTGCCTGATTTAACAGAGCGTGAGAAGAAAGTTCTGCGTAAGCATACGAAAAGTATTGTTAATCAACTGCTAAGAGACCCTGTTACAAGAGTAAAGGAACTTGCAGGTGAGCCTGGTTCTGATGATGCGCTTGAGTTATTTACTAAGATCTTTGCGTTAGAAGATGAGCTTGAAGCTCATGAGCGTGAGGTTCGTGTGCGCGAGGCTGAGCAGCAGTGGGAAGCACAGAAGAAAGAGTATGCAACCATTTCAAAAGAGCAAGATGCAGTCGTTCGCTCCTAACGAAAGGAGTGACCTTGGCGGATGAATTGGATTTATCCATTAACGATTGTTTTATATAGTTTAAGTGTATTTGGCTATTTTATTGATTTCTTACAGCAAAACCGGAAAGTCAATCGACTGGCTTTCTGGTTGCTTTCTATAGTATGGGTCTTGCAAACGGTGTATTTCGTGTACCGAGCATTTGAGTTAAATCGATTGCCGTTAATTACCCCGTTTGAAGGGCTCTTTTTTTATGCATGGGTTGTTGTTAGTTCATCGTTGTTAATCAACTGGTACTTTAGAGTCGATTTCCTTGTGTTCTTCACCAATGTGATTGGCTTTAGTATGATGGCATTCAGTTTATTTGTAGACGACAGCGGAATCCCAGAATCACTTTACACGCTGCTTGTATCTGAGCTGTTAATCATCCATATTACCATTATTCTCCTATCATATGCAGCTTTTACTTTATCATTTGCCTTTTCTATTATGTATGTCATCCAACATCAAATGCTGAAGAAAAAACTGTGGGGAAAACGGTTAGTAAGGTTTGGTTCCTTAACAAATCTTGATACACTCGCTAATCGAATGACGATCTTTGCTTTCCCTTTCTTTTTAATTGGCTTAATCCTAGGTTTTGTATGGGCGTACAGTCAGTTTGGCTTTATTCCATTAACGGATGCAAAAGTCATCAGCTCATTGATCGTGTTAGCGGCTTATGCGGTTTATCTTTATCAGCGAGCTGTTCACTACGTGCGAGGATACAATATGGCATTGCTAAATATAGCATGCTTTTTATTACTATTAATTAACTATTTCTTATCTGGTCAATATTCAGAGTTTCATTTATGGGTGTAACTAATTTTTTTCAGGTTCTGCTCATATGATCCTATCTTGATACTTGACCGGTGTATTAATTGGAGGTTTATGAAATGCGTACGATTGTTATTGGTTCACGCCGCAGTAATTTAGCATTAACCCAAACAGATTGGGTTATCAATCAATTAAAGAAAAAAGAAGTCCCTTATAACTTTGAAGTGAAGAAGATTGTGACAAAAGGAGATCGAATTCTTGATGTCACTCTTTCAAAAGTAGGCGGGAAAGGTCTTTTTGTAAAAGAGATTGAGCAGGCTCTTGAAGATAAAGAGATTGACATAGCTGTACACTCCATGAAGGATGTCCCGTCTGTTATGCCTGATGGCTTTTCATTAGCAGCGATTACGGAACGTGAAGATGCGCGTGATGCGTTTATTTCACTCGATCATGTGAAATTAAAAGACTTGCCTAGCGGGGCGATTGTTGGGACAAGCAGCCTTCGTCGTTCTGCTCAGTTGTTAGCAGAGCGTCCTGACCTAGAGGTGAAATGGATCAGAGGGAATGTTGAAACTCGTTTACGTAAATTAAAAGAAGAGGATTTCTCTGCAATTATTTTAGCAGCAGCTGGACTTAATCGTTTAGGCTACTCAGAGGAGTTAGTAACGGAGTATTTAGAGCCTGAAATGTGTGTACCTGCTGTAGGTCAAGGGGCACTAGGACTTGAATGCCGCAGTGATGACCAAGAAGTGATTGAGTTAATTCAAAAGTTAAATGATGAAGCAACAGCTCTTACAGTTACAGCAGAGCGAACGTTCTTGCACAAGATGGAAGGCGGGTGCCAAGTACCAATTGCGGGATATGCAACGATGCAGGAAGACGGGCAGGTTTCTCTTACAGCATTAGTGGGCTCGCCTGATGGTAAGACGATCCTAAAAGATACTGTAGTTGGACAGGATCCTGTCAAAGTGGGCGAAGAAGTCTCAGAGCGCCTTCTTGAAAAAGGGGCTAAAGAAATTTTAGATAAAGTAAAACGTGAGCTGGACTCATAATGGCTACAAATGCACTGTCGGGTAAACATGTCCTTGTAACACGTGCAAAAGATCAAGCTGAACCATTTATTAATCGAATCGAGGAGGCAGGCGGAATTTCTCATGTAATTCCGCTTCTCTTATTTCAGCCAGTCAAGAGTGATCAGCTTGAGAAAGCCATTACGTACATAAATGAATTTGATTGGCTTGTGTTTACTAGCGCGAACGGGGTACGTTTCTTCTTAGAGGAATTGAAAAAAAGGCATTTACCATCCTCATTGAAAGCACGCATTGCGGTAGTAGGTGAAAAAACAGAAGCCGTATTAGATGAATACGGATTAAAAGCAGATCTGCTGCCTGACCGTTATGTAGCAGAAAATTTAGTAGTAGCATTAACCACACATATCACTGCTGGTGAGAAGATTCTAATGCCTAGAGGAAACCTAGGACGTACTCTATTGCCAATAGAGCTCGAAAAGGCTGGGATTGAGGTTTCAGACCTTACCATATACGAAACGGTCTGTCCGCCTGAAGCTAAAGATCAGTTTAGAGCTTTTATAAAAAGCGGTCAGGCTATAGATGTCATTACGTTTACAAGCTCATCTGCGGTTAGACATTTTGCTCAGGTTCTTCATGAGCTTAAAATAGAAAAGCCATTTAAGGATGCTAAGATTGCTTGTATTGGTCCGATTGCAGAAAAAACGGCAACAGAGTTTCATTTAAGCGTAGATATAACAGCTAGTACATACACAATAGAAGGTTTAATTGAAGCGATCATTACCTATTATAAGGAGGCCAAAAAGGTATGAAGAATGTAGAATTTAATCGTCATCGCCGTCTGCGCAATTCAGATAGTGTTCGCCGCATGGTCCGAGAAACGCATGTAAGAGCAGATGATCTCATTTACCCAATTTTTGTTACAGAGGGCGAAGGTGTTAAGAATGAAGTAAACTCAATGCCTGGTGTCTATCAGTGGTCACTTGATCTTGTTGATGCCGAAGTAGAGGAAGTAGCAGCCCTTGGCATCCCATCGATCATCGTGTTTGGTGTGCCAGATGTAAAAGATGAAGTCGGCACATCTGCTTATCATGATCACGGAATTGTACAAAAAGCGATTCGTCAAATTAAATCAAACTATCCGGATTTGACTGTCATCGCGGATACTTGTCTGTGCCAATTTACAGATCATGGCCATTGCGGAGTGATTGAAGGTGGGAAGATTTTAAATGATCCAACTCTAGATCTACTAGCCAAAACAGCGGTTTCACAAGCAGAGGCAGGAGCAGATATTATTGCACCTTCTAATATGATGGACGGGTTCGTTGCAGCGATCCGCCACGGCCTAGATGAAGCAGGGTACCATGATGTACCGATCATGGCTTACTCCGTTAAATACGCTTCAGCATTTTACGGACCTTTCCGTGACGCTGCTCACAGTTCTCCTAAGTTCGGAGACCGTAAAACGTATCAAATGGACCCTGCAAACAGACTAGAAGCCCTGCGTGAGGCACAGTCTGATGTGGAAGAAGGAGCAGATTTTCTCATCGTTAAACCGGCCCTTTCTTACTTAGATGTGATTCGTGAAGTAAAAGATCATTCAGGCTATCCTGTAGTTGCGTATAATGTTAGCGGGGAATACTCGATGGTTAAAGCAGCTAGTCAAAACGGCTGGGTGGATGAGAAAGCCATTGTCCTAGAGAAGATGACGAGCATGAAGCGTGCTGGAGCTGACCTTATTTTAACGTACCATGCAAAAGATGTGGCACGCTGGCTTCAAGAAACGAAGTAAGCTTTGGGCGTTGGTTCAAATACGTGAAATGAAACCGTAATAAAAACGTGGAATCGAAAGGAGAGATGAAAATGCGTACATTTAAAAAATCAGAAGCTGCATTTCAAAAAGCAAAACCATTAATGCCAGGTGGCGTAAACAGCCCTGTACGTGCATTTAAATCAGTGAAAATGGACCCTGTTTATATGGAGAGCGGAAAAGGGTCAAAAATTTATGATATCGATGGAAATGAATACATTGATTATGTTCTTTCGTGGGGGCCGCTTATTTTAGGTCATGCAGATGAGCAAGTAGTGGAGTCGCTTAAAGCGGCTACGGAAAAAGGAACAAGCTTTGGTGCTCCGAGTGAGCTTGAAACAAAACTAGCTGAATTAGTGATTGAGCGAGTACCGTCGATTGAAGTTGTGCGTATGGTGAACTCAGGAACAGAAGCAACAATGAGTGCTCTTCGCCTTGCACGCGGTTATACAGGACGTAACAAGATCTTGAAGTTTGTAGGCTGCTATCATGGCCACGGCGATTCCCTGTTAATTAAAGCTGGGTCGGGTGTTGCTACACTTGGTCTGCCGGATTCACCTGGAGTGCCGGAATCCGTTGCACAAAATACGTTAACGGTGCCGTATAATGATTTAGAAAGCGTAAAGTATGCGTTTGAACAATTCGGCGATGACATTGCTGGTGTAATCGTTGAGCCGGTAGCAGGCAACATGGGCGTTGTCCCTCCAGAGCCAGGATTTTTAGAATCTCTTCGTGAGATCACAGAAGAAAATGGCACGCTGTTAATTTTTGATGAAGTCATGACTGGATTCCGTGTAGGATACAACTGTGCACAAGGGGTTTTAGGCGTGACACCTGATTTAACATGTCTTGGAAAAGTTATTGGAGGCGGTCTTCCTGTAGGAGCTTACGGCGGGAAGCGAGAAATTATGGAACAAATTGCCCCGGCAGGACCAATTTATCAAGCGGGAACCCTTTCAGGAAATCCTTTAGCCATGACAGCCGGATATGAAACACTGTCACAGCTGACACCAGAAGATTATGATCGCTTTGATGTCCTAGCAGCTAAGCTTGCAGATGGTTTATCAGAAGCAGCGACAAAACACGGCATCCCTCACTCAATTAACCGAGCTGGATCGATGGTAGGCTTTTTCTTTACAGATGAGAAAGTAACGAACTTTGAAAAGGCATCCTCTTCAAACTTAGATTACTTTACTCGCTACTTCCAAGAAATGCTCAAGCAAGGCATTTCTCTTCCTCCTTCTCAATTTGAGGGTATGTTCTTATCGACAAAACATACAGATGAGGATATTGAAAAAACGATTGAAGCGGCAGAGGCAGCCTTCGCTGTCTTAAAATAATAAGAGGAACGAATCCTTTAGCGAGGGTTCGTTTTTTTGTTCGCCCAGCATGGGCGAACTCTAACGGGTGAAAGTCCCGAGTACGACCCTGTAGCGGTAAGTACATAGCC
>NZ_ATAE01000034.1 GCF_000474275.2 Alkalihalophilus marmarensis DSM 21297 | reverse complement strand
TGGCTCCACAGGTAGGACTCGAACCTACGACCGATCGGTTAACAGCCGATTGCTCTACCACTGAGCTACTGTGGAATATTGTGGTGTTTGTGTTGCTGACTTTAAACATTATATCGAAAGTGTTTTTTGATGTCAACACTTTTTTTGGAATCGCTTTTCGATTTGCTTGTCTCGTTCAGCGACTTCTATAATATAGCACAGCTCATTTAATATAGGCAACACTTTTTTATAATTTTTTTCTCAATTTGCCTCTGCATTTTCCACACACATATTTAGACGTATCGATCCTTCTCTTCCGTCTATATAAAAGATAACAATCTTGACACTCATACTCATGTAGAACCTTCGTTTGTCTCTTAGCTCCTGGTATTTCTCTACAATACCTAGCTCCACCTACATGCGTCAACAGCTCTTTAAAGTCAGCATCTCTATGTTTATAGCCTCTTCCCTCTATATGAAGGTGATAATGACACAACTCATGTTTAATAATCTTTATTAATTCTTCTTCTCCGTACAGTTGGTACTGTTTAGGATTAAATTCAAGATTATGCGACCGTAACAAGTACCTGCCGCCAGTCGTACGTAGTCTTGAATTAAACGTCGCTTCGTGTACAAATGGTTTTTTAAAACTCGTTAGAGAGATCTCTTCAACCATCTTTTGCAGTTCACTCTGATTCAATGTCACCCGCCTCCATACAAAATACAATCAACACTGACAAACTCTCCTACATATACTAAATATACTACCACAACTAATAAGGAGTTGGGAGAAATGCCTACCTGGTTACGCACTCAACTACAAAAGGCTTTCAAAGAGCAGAACCGCCATCAAATAAAGATCCTTAATCAATGCTGGTTTTACTATCAACGTAAAGAACAAATGAATAAGCATTTAGGTTAAAGAAAGGGCCATGCATTTTCGCATGGTCCTTTCTTTATTTATACGGTTTGCGCAGCCGGCTCTAGCATTGTGAGAGCAACCCTGCCTTTTTTTATATCGACATCCTCAACCCATACCGTTACAATTTCTCCAACAGCCACTACTTCAAGAGGATGCTTCACGAACCTTTTAGTTAGTTTAGAAATGTGAACTAACCCATCTTGCTTTACCCCTACATCAACAAACGCTCCAAAATCGACTACATTTCTCACAGTCCCTTGAAGTTCCATCCCGCGAGTTAAGTCTTCTAATTGAAGAACCCCCTGCTTTAACAAAGGTTTTGCTACTTCATCACGCGGATCTCGAGTCGGTCTGATAAGTGTTGCGATGATATCTTTAACAGTCGGAATACCAAGTCCAAGCTCCTCTGCTATTTGCCGTTCATTCAATCCAGACAGTTTTTCGCTCAGCTCTTTTGTACCTACATCTTTTCGTGACGCACCGACCTTATCAAGGAGTGCTTCGGTTTCCTTATAGGTCTCTGGATGAATCCCTGTAGCATCAAGCGGATTCTTCCCTCCTTGAATGCGTAAGAAGCCGATACACTGTTCATACGTTTTCGCACCTAGTCTAGGTACTTTCTTTAATTGTGCCCGACTAGTAAACCGCCCTTCTTCCTCTCTGCGTTTCACAATATTTATAGCAACCGACTTCGACAGTCCAGCAACATACTGCAATAATGAAACGGAGGCGGTATTCACATTTACACCAACTTGGTTAACTACTGTCTCTACCACAAAAGTTAATGATTCAGATAATCTTTTTTGCGCAACATCATGTTGATATTGACCCACACCAACGGACTTCGGATCAATTTTTACGAGTTCAGCTAATGGATCTTGGAGCCTTCTTGCAATAGAAACAGCACTTCTTTCTTCAACTTGGAATTCTGGAAATTCCTCACGACCTAGCTCAGAAGCAGAATATACACTCGCTCCAGCTTCATTAACAATCAAATAATACAATTCTCCTGGTAAATCGTTGATAAGGTCAGCAATAAACTGCTCCGTCTCTCTCGAAGCTGTGCCGTTCCCAATAGCAATCATTTCTACCTTATGTTCTTTAACTAATTGTTTTACTTTCGCTGCTGCTTTTTCAACTTCATTTCTAGGTGGCGTTGGATAAACAACTCCTATATCGAGCACCTTCCCAGTCCCGTCCACCACAGCTAACTTGCACCCTGTACGGTAAGCAGGATCCACTCCAAGCACAACCTTATCTTTAATAGGCGGCTGTAAAAGGAGGTTTCTCAAGTTCTCTGAAAAGATATGAATTGCTTGTTCTTCAGCTTTTGCAGTCAGTTCGCTTCTTATTTCTCGTTCAATTGATGGTTCTATTAAACGTTTATATCCATCTTGAATAGCCAGCTTAACATATTTAGCAGCTGGTGAGTCTCCCGCGCGAGCCATATAACGCTTCTCGATCTCCCCTATCATCTTCTCTGCCTGAAACTCAATTCCCGCTTTTAAAACCCCGTCTTTTTCTCCGCGGTTCATAGCAAGAATTCTATGAGGTACGATGGAGCGGACTGCTTCTGAGTATTCGTAATACATTTCATATGTACCTTTTTCATCAAGTTCCTTGTCTTTAACAACCGTTTTAATTTGACCATCTTTAAACGAACGTTCGCGAATGAACTTTCTTAAATCCGCATCATCAGACACCCATTCAGCAATGATATCTTGAGCACCACCGAGCGCCTCTTCAATCGTAGTCACACCTTTTTCTTCATCAATATATTGAAGTGCTTCTTTGCCAATATCAGTTTGTTTCGGATACGTAATTAACCATTCCGCTAATGGCTGCAACCCTTTTTCTTTTGCGGTTGTAGCTCTTGTACGCCTTTTTTGCTTATAAGGTCTATATAGATCCTCTATTTCTTGTAACTTCATAGCCTGATCAATTTTCAAAGCGAGCTCATCTGTCAACTTATCCTGTTCACCGATTAAGCGTTTAACCTCGTCTTTTCGCTGCTGAAGCTGATTTGCATACTCCCACTTCTCAACGATTGTACGGATTTGAACTTCATCTAATGATCCAGTCAATTCTTTTCTGTAGCGCGCAATAAAAGGCACTGTATTTCCCTCTTCAACTAGATCAATTAAATTTCTTATGTACTTTTCATTTACTGACAGTTCTTTTTCTATTTCTTGAATTAACTTATTATGAAAATCATTCATCTCATCGAGCTCCTTTACTAGTAGCCTGTAACCCTAATCATACCATATGCCGCTTCACGTAACTAACTTCCCTATCTTTCGTGAATATCCTGCTAGCTCTACAAAACAAAAATAAACCCCCTTATTAGCTAAGGAGGTTTATTAATTAAGCTTTCCTACTAGTAACGTCACATCATCAACAGCAAAGCGATCTAGTGTTATTAAATGTTTAAATTCTTCCTTTAGAGAGCCAATCGCAAGTAGATTTTTCTTAGAGAAAGGGATCTTTACCCCGTCAGAATAAAGCATAAAAATACTGCCTTTCTTATAGGAAAAACGTTTACTTTTAATCATAACTTGCCTTCCCGATAAATAACCCCTAATGGGTATAGGCTGAAGCGTAGTGCCGTCTGGTTCATACATAACAAACCCGATGTTGCCGAAGTTACAATAAATAACCTCTTCTTTTTGAAAATCAACTTTTACTAATGTTAGAACTGCACCGCGTTTGTTAACCATTGCTTGATTACAACGAGTGACAATTTCATCAACTTCTAAAAAACGATTTTCTTTGATGACTTCAATAGCTGCATCAGCAGATTCAGAAGCTCCCTCACCGCTGCCTAAACCATCAACCACCGCGCATAATGTAAAATCCTCTTCTTCAACTACGACATGAGCATCACCACAGTGAACATTTCCCGGTTTAGGCTGTTGAACTGCAGCTACCTCAATGTGTTTGTTTTCATAAAGAGAAATCATATTATAAAATCTCCGAAGGCTCGACTTTAATTGAATCTCGTAATTTTTGTAACGCCCTACGTTGAAGACGTGATACATGCATTTGAGAAATACCGAGTTTTTCTCCTGTTTCTTTTTGACTCAAATTGTCATAGTAGGTTAGCATGAGAATTTGTTTTTCACGTTCATTAAGCACTTGGAATGCTTTTTGAAGCAGCATCTTTTGATCAGTTTTCTCAAACCCGCTGTCTTCATTGCCGACAAGGTCAAGCAATGTAACTTCTCCACCTTCTTGGTCAGCCTCAAGCGAACGGTCAACAGATAATGCTTGATAACTTTTGCTCATCTCCATTGTCTCTAGAACTTCCTCTTCAGAAACCTCTAGATACGCAGCTATTTCATGAACAAGTGGAGAGCGGTTAAGTTCAACCGTCAAGGATTCTACAGCCTTTTTGATTTTAGGGCCTAACTCTTTAATACGTCTTGGAACATGCACACTCCACGTTTTATCACGTATGAATCGTTTAATTTCACCGACAATAGTTGGCACGGCAAAAGATTCAAAACTACGTCCAAACTCGCTGTCAAATCGAGTTAGGGCAGCGAGCAGACCTACCATTCCAACTTGGTATAGATCTTCGTCGTATTCCCGTCCTTTAGAAAACTTTCGAGCTAATGAACGGACAAGAGCCTCATAATGCTTAACCAGCTTTACTTGAACCTCTTCTTCGCCTGTTTCCTGATAAAGGCGAATCCATTCATATACCTCATCTTTGTTCTGTTTGTGTGGAAGGGACTCCGTCGACATTTTTCTCCACCTCATCTCCGCGAATGAACTTTGTCATCATTAAGATAACCCCTGATTCATCATTGATTTCCACTTTGTCCATTAAAGTGTTGATGAGGAAGAGGCCAAGCCCCCCTTCTTTCAAATCACCGACCGGCTTAGTCGAGTCAACTGGACCTAAACGCTCACGTAAACCATTGATATCAAAACTTTGTCCGCGGTCCGCTATGACAATTTCCATACGGTCTTCGTGCAGCACAAAAGAAGCGGAAATCAACCCTTCATCTTCATACGCATGGTTTACTACGTTCGTACATGCTTCTGCAACTGCAATCTTAATATCTTCAATATCGTCGTACGTAAATCCAAGGCGATTGGCAATTCCAGAAACCGTCAAACGCACGACACCAACAAATTCAGGCTTAGCCGGAACACTCATCTCGATGTGATCTACTTGCTGTTGGTTCATTTCGCTTCCTCCCCTTTAATCGGTTCGATCTGGATAACCTCATCTAATCCAGTAATCGTAAACAGGCGGTGTACCCGTTCAGACAACCCCGTTAACACTAACGAACTGTCCTTCGAGTCTGTTAATTTTAGAATTCCTACAAAAATCCCCAAGCCTGTACTATCTATATATTGAACGTTTGTTAAATCGACGATAATCTTATTTGATCCTTGCTCAGCAAGCGGTGTTAGTGTGCTGCGAAGCTTCGGCGCGGTATAGGCATCAATTTCTCCTGTTACATATACAAGCTCTGCGCCCTCTGACTGTTCATGACGAATATCTAAGTTCATCTATAATCTCCTCCTGGTATCCCATCTACAATAGTTTATAAATACCACAAAACAATCATTTTTAAACTTTTCGACGCAAAATCATTAATGTAAAGTCATCTCTCAAGGTAAAATCTTGTAATTTCACAAGTTCCTTATAGACGCTGTCGACAATTTCTTGAGCACTTAAATGCATGTAGGATCTTATTAACTTCACTATTTCTTCTCGTTCAATAAAATCATCATCTACTCGGCATTCCGTTACACCATCTGATAAAAAGACAATAAAATCATCTTGTTCAACCTTTTTATGATACTCACGGAATTTTGTATGGCGTGAGACTCCTAAAACTAAGCCTTTTGCATACAATTCTTCGAAACGATCCTCAGAAGATGAATAATAAAATCCAGGTTCATGCCCCGCTCCAGAATAATGGAATTCATGCGTCCCTGTATCATATGCCCCGTACATCATCGTAATAAACATACTATCATCAACGTTCTGCTCGACGACCCTGTTCAAGTTCTCAAGCAGCGCGCCTGGCCTAAGTCTTTGTTCAGGCAAGCTGTCCATGGCGTATTTAATCATAGACATACACAAAGCAGCAGGAACACCTTTCCCAATAATATCTGCTATGGCTACCCCTACATTACCGTGCTCATCTCGAACAAAATGATAGTAGTCTCCGCTCATTTTTGTAGCCGGTACACTCACTACACCGATATCTAACACATCGTCAGACGGAATTTCTTTAGGCAGCAATGTTTGCTGCATATTAGCAGCTACATCGATCTCTGATTCAAGTTCTTTTTGACGATCACGTAAACTTTGATGTTCACGATAGGCAAGTCCATAGCCCATCATAACTTCTAAGAGTAACTCAAAAGAATCCTGCACCTCACTTGATACATTCGGAAACAACTCTTCTAAAATAGAGCGGTGAATACTGACCAATTCCTCAGGTGATATTTGATGCTCAAGTAAAATTTTACTAAATTGCTGTGCTTCATATAACCCTTGTTCACTTTTATCATGAAGGAATGTCTGCAATATATGTTTGTATGATTCTTCTAGCTTTTGAACAGTATTATTCACGCTGGCCCTCCTTTAACGAAGCCACTTCGTCGTTGTGATGACCGTCCCTTCCCCTACCTCGGAATCAATAGAAAATTCATCCATTAAACGCTTCACTCCAGGAAGTCCTGCTCCCATACCGCTAGAGGTGGTAAATCCATCTACCATCACTTGTCTAATGTCTGAAATTCCGGGACCTTGGTCTTTAGCAATCACTTGTATTCCTTTAACCATTCCCGTTTTCGACGGTGCCTCAATTAGTTCTAAACATATTTCTCCACGCTGCGCATATAAATAAATATTACGCGCTAGTTCTGAAATGGCTGTTGTTATCCGCGCTTGATCGACACTCCCAAACCCGATTTCCTTTGAGAGGGTACGACCTGCTTGTCTAGCAGCAACAATCCCCCATTCATTTTTTACTTCTACACAGGATTGGGTTTCCATGATCATCCCTCCAGTTCCTGCTGCAATTTGTCCAAACCTTGCTCAAGGTCAAGAGCTGTAGGAACATCATCCAGTTTAATACCCATATCAATTAATGTAATTGCGACCGCAGGCTGTATTCCTGTTAACACAACGCGAGCACCCATTAAATTAGACATATCGACGACATCACCTAACACTTTAGCGATAAATGAATCGATCATATCTACAGATGTCAGATCAATAACAACTCCTATCGACCCTTCTTTGTGAATTTTATTTAATAGGTCCTCTTGAAAACGCAGTGCTGTTTGATCATCTAACTCTACTTGGATACTGATAAGCAAGTATTGATGAAGTTTTAAGATTGGGATCCTCATTTTTAACTCCTCCAACTTATATTTCTTCTATTTTTTTATCCGTCATTTCTAAAGCCGTTTCCATCCCTTTACGCAAAGTGCTCTTTGTAGGGAATTTACCTAAGTCAATTCCAAGGTTGACAATCGTTTGAGCGATTTCAGGACGAATACCAACTAAAATACATGTTGCTCCTACAAGACGAACTGCCTCTGAAGCTTGTATAATGTGGTGAGCAACCATTGTATCCACAACAGGAACACCCGTAATGTCAATTAACACCACTTGTGAGCGGTTTTTAATAACGCCGTCCAACAGATTTTCCATAATTAGTTTCGCTCTTGCTGTATCGATTGTTCCAATAAGCGGCATTACCGTAATCCCCTCAAAAACTGGAATTAAAGGTGCCGAAAGTTCAAGAAGAGACAATTTTTGCATTTCGAAAATATCTTCCCAAGAACCTGTATAATCTGTTACCAATTGATTAATAATGCCGTCAATCCAATCTTCCACTTCATTAAAAAGAGTTAAAAGCTGATCGACATTATGTTCTGTTTCAGAAAGTGTCGCTAAGACAGCGCGACGGAACGCCTGTAGGCCTCGAGTGAAGTAAGCTAGCGGCCAACCCGTCTGAATAAATCGATCTGTAAAATTTGTCAGCCGTTCATTCGCTTGCATTTGGTTTCGATCTACCGACTCAAAGATAAAATTCATAAACTCTTGATTTGTATTTTCATAGACCGTATCAGATATAGAGTTTAAATAATTCTCCTTACGAACTTCTTGGAGCTGCTCTTCCCATCTTTTCGTTAACACTTCTCGATTCTCGAATATAAAGGATACTATATAAGGTTGCATCTTACTTTCCTCCAGTTCAAAGTGGTTACAGTTTGTTACAGTTATTATTTCACGACTTGCTTGATGTTGCAAAGATTTTCAGATTAAAGGTTTTAGAAGTTCATGTAAGAAATCCCACTTCAGAAAAGTTCCTCATATTAATTAAACCTTATTTTACTGCTTTTGATCAATAACAAACCGTTAAAGGCATGATTTGATGTAACATAATAGAAAAAACCCCGCTAAAAGCGGAGTTTTCCCTCATTCAAAAGTCAATTAATCCCAAACTAATAAACAAAGCATCATTAACCCTCGTCATCATATCATCATCAAGATGGGTGATTTTATCGGTCAGGCGCTGTTTATCAATTGTTCTTACTTGTTCTAGCAAAATGACCGAATCACGATCAAATCCGTATCTTTTTGCATTGATTTCAACATGAGTCGGCAATTTTGCCTTTTGAATTTGTGCCGTGATTGCAGCCACAATGACAGTAGGACTAAAACGATTCCCAATATCATTTTGGATGATTAAAACAGGTCTTACCCCACCCTGCTCAGACCCAACAACAGGTGAAAGGTCGGCAAAATAAACGTCACCTCTTTTTACAATCAACCGCTACACCCCACTTACTAAGCGATCAAGGGTGTTCTCTGCTTCCTCCTCGGCAAGAAAGGCTTCAGATGCAAGGTTAAGGTTGATTTTAGCCATTTCCATATAGCCTTGCTGCATCGTTTCACGAATTTGACGCTTCTTTCGGTCACGAAGATATAGCTTCGTTGCTTGCGATAAAAACTCACTGTAATTTACATTCTCTTGTTGAATCACACCGTCCACCTCGTTTAACAAATGTTGTGGCAAATTCACTACAATGCGTTTCGTTCTCTGTTCTGACACGAACATCCACCCCCAGCATCAACCAACGACCTAAATATTATATGTTTTCATAACGCTTTCATGCCTAATCACTTGGCAAAAAACGAACTTCTTTTATCCACATTTAATGATAGCATTGACTTCTGTAAAATGCAAAGAGGTTTTACAAATACTATTTAATCTCCATAAAAAGAAGGCCCAACATTATATGTGAGCCTCCCTGGATCGTTATTTTTCTTGTGTACCGTAAACAGATCTTGCAATTGAAACCATTTCTTCTGTTCCTAGAGTAGAAGAAGCAAGGTAGAAATCTACACCGTTATACGACCACATTAAGGACTCTTCAGTCATAACGCCAATCGTAAAGCCTAAATCTACCGGCTCGCCGTCACTTACATTCATCGGAGTGGTCGCAGGCACCACTTTGCTTTTCTCTTGAATAAGCGTGAATGGAGCTTCTCCTGTATATTGCAGTACAACACTTTCACCGCGGTCAGTTTCCACTGTTTGCGAAGAATCTAGTGATGTACCGTCCGGAGTGTACATTGGATAATGTACTGCCATCTCTGCTTCAAGTTCAGCCATCGTTGGCTGCTCATTCATTTGTGCCCCCGTCATATTACGCTCCATATCGAAATCACCTTCATTGAAGCTTGCATTCTCTTCAAAGCTTGTGAAATCTAATTGAACAAGAACTTCAAGATCAGGATTCATTACTTTCACTTGCAGTGGAGCTAAGTCTTTCTTATTAAATGTAATTTCTTGTGTGCTTAAGTTCTTATTTTGATAGTTTGTATTCGTTTGGAACACATACGCATCCTCCGTCGCCGTAAAGGTTCTTTCAGGATCCATTAACACATCTTGAATCAGTGAGCCGTATAAGTACACTTGGCTGCTGTTGATCGGCCAATCACTTTGGAAACGGAAGCTCTTATTAAGTGCCGGAGTTAACACGAATACCCCGTCATCGTTGCGGAGGATAATCTGGCTTTGGTCTTTGGCAGCATTTTTAAGTGCTACACGATAGTAATCTTTTTCTTGATGCCAAACTTCCACCTCATATGTTTGCGGCTCATTCCCTGTTTGTAATGTCATCGTAGCAGCTGCCTTATAACCACTAATATCGGACATTTTACTTTCAAGGTCTTCTAGAATATCATCTTGCGTTTTTTCACCGCACGCTGCAAGAACAAACGTCACCATCACAATAAGTGCGATAAACCAGCTTACTCTTTTCATACCTTCACCCCTTTGTCTCAATTAACGCCAAAGAAGAGAATTCTACCAATCAAGAGACGGCAATCATGATTGTGTCCCGTTCGTTCACTCAAGAATGCCAAATCTTTAAACGCGTTTAACATTCAAAGAATAAACGAATTAGGTTCTTGATGAAATTTTGACCTGACTCTGCTTGAAATGGCACAAGCTCTCCCATCCGCATTACAACTATATGAGGCAAGGGGGGACAATATGCAGACTAGCTTGACAAGCGCTCTAAAATTACTTGCGCAACAGCATTTTTCTCACTATGAGATATGGATATATGGATAGCTGCCTCAACATTCGCAGTGAGTACCGGCTTTCCGTTTTCTTCATTCAATACCTCAATATCCTGCCATCCGAACTCTTTTGAGATGCCAGTCCCGCACGCTTTAACAAAAGCTTCTTTTGCCGCAAAGCGTCCAGCCATAAATTCAATCTTTCTTTTTTCAGCAAGCTTTTGGTAAACGGACTGCTCCTCTTTTGTTAACACTTTTTGAACAAATCTTGGCTGCTTTGTGAGCATCTGTTCTATTCGCTCTAATTCCACAATATCTATTCCGATGCCTATAATCATGTAAACTCTCCTTTTCTAGTCTGAATTCTTAAATCGGGCATTTCCTCTTTCTTTTTTGATATACTTATAGAAAGAATACGATTTTGTTAGGAGGATTAAGCTTGTTTATTCGTCAGGAAAGCTTCTATTCCTTTAGAAAGAACTACCCTATTATTTTTGGTTTGTTAGTAATCCATTTAGCCTTATTTGTATGGATGAATTTTCTTCCTGGAGGCTCTCTTGTTAGAAATCTTGGGATTGGCTATAACTTGGCTGTAGCCAATGGTGAATGGTGGAGACTGATTACACCTATTTTCATGCATTTAACGATTGGGCATGTTGTATTTAACTCATTCTCTCTCGTTATCTTTGGTCCTGCCTTAGAACAAATGCTAGGCAAATTCCGCTTCATCATTTTTTATCTCGGAACAGGTGTCATCGCAAATATCGCTACTTATTATCTAGGAGGCTTGAGTTACCCTCCTCATTTAGGTGCTTCTGGTGCTATCTTCGGTTTATTCGGGATGTTTGTCTACCTTGTCTTATTTAGAAAAGATTTAATTGATCAAGCAAACTCACAGCTTGTAATGACTATTCTTATTATTGGCCTTGTTATGACATTTGTAAATTCTAATATTAACGTATTAGCGCACCTGTTTGGCTTACTAGGCGGTGCTGCACTTGCTCCTTTATTTTTAACTGGAGTGAAGCCTTATCATATGTATCAGCATGTCCACGAAGCGAGCGAGCCAACCTTTAATCCGAACCGTTGGCAAAAAAAGAGAAGGAATCAAAAGCTTTTTAAGAACGTGTTTTGGATTGTCCTCGCTTTACTCGTATTATATGGCATATTCAATAGATAAGCAGATAAAAACCCTCCAATCCTATAATGAATTGGAGGGTTCATCTTTAATTCTTTAAGCCTTCTATAAAAGTGTTTACATTATGCTTCATCATATCTACATATGTTTCTGCCCCGCTGCCGTCAGCCCCGATCGCATCTGTGTAAACCTCACCTGCAATCTCTACACCAGCATTACTAGAAACAGTATCCATAAAACGGCTGTCAATCGTTGTTTCTAAGAAGACTGCCGGAATCTCTTTTTCCTCAATCAAATCTACTACTCGAGAAATTTGGCCAGGCGTCCCTTCTTCATGGGAATTTAATTCCCAGATTCCAATTGTTTCATACCCATAGGCTGCACCAAAGTATTTAAACGCATTTTCACTTATTACAATGGTTCGTTTATCTTCTGGAATTTCTTCTGATTCTTCACTAATCCATTCATCTAATTCAGTTAATTCCTGAATATAGGCTTCAGCATTAGCCTCATACGCCTCAGCATTATCAGGATCTCTCTCCATTAAATCATCACGAATATTCTCTACATAAGCTATCACATTTTTAACATCTAACCATGCATGGGGGTCATCCTCATCCGTACCATCCACTGGAATTACATCAATCCCATCAGAAACTGTAACAATTTCAGCATCACCAGCATTCGCAACCAGCCGCTCTAGCCACTCCTCAAGGCCTAAACCATTCACATAAAAGACAGAGGAATCACTGGCCTTCTGAAAATCACTCGGAATAGGTTCATATCCATGAGGTTCTTCGCCGATAGGTACCAAGTACTCAACAGCAGCAAGGTCCCCGGTCACATTCTTTGTAATATCAGCTAAGATCGAAAAGCTCGTAACGACCTTTAACTCGCCATTTCCTTCACTTTCACCATTTTCTCCACACGCCGCAACAAATAGACTCATCAATAAAACAACTAAAGCAAAAAACCACTTACGCACTCTCATCATCCTTTCTCGATTTTTACTCTCACTAAAAAAGTTGTGTACAGGCAAAAAATAGGACAAAAAAATAGCCTCTTTTCTTCACCAAGGAAAACTATTTTGTCTTAGGGCAACTTTATTTTGTCACATTTATTAAGTATTGTCTAGCCTTTTTGGGTATTTTTCTTGTACCTTATTGATTGTATGAAAAAGCAGTCCTATATGTTCCTGTTCTGTGCCTCTTTATAAAATATTCCTATGTAAAAAGACTTGAAAATAGTATATAAAGCAACAAAAAAATAAACCATTTTTCATTATGAACAAAAATGGTTTATTTCGGCTATTAAATTTGTGGTCTGATAAGGATATACCTCTTGATGAATATAACCCGTATCTTGCAGACCGGTATATCTTTTGCCACTTATCATATCGATAACCTCAAGAGTTAAATCGCCTTCATCACACACTTTTATCCCAATCTTTCTTAACTCCTTTAAATAAATTGAAACTTTTTGTGGATCTGCTTGAACAACCATCTTTTTAAGATTGACCTTTCCATTTACCTCTTGAACCACGCAAAGGTCATTTCCAACTCCTTCAATTTGAACGTCGCCATCTATTTCAGTAAGTACAAAGATCAAATGGTCCACTAAAACAGCTAACACTTCAATGTACTCCTTTATAGTAGCAAATAAACTTTTATCAAGGTCTCTTTTATATGTAGTAATCAATTTCAATAATGTAACTACGTGACGTTCTTCAACTGGTTGGAGACAATACTCTTTAACAATTTTATTCACTACTTTATGAATGCTATTTAATAAACGCTGAGACAATTTATATTCCGAATATATCAGTTGAAGGTTCGTATTAACCATCTTCATTCCACCTCACTTTTTGGTTATTTAAATGGACATGGAGTCTCTTTATCACACCCATAATTACACCGTCCAATTGATTGATATATAGAACACCATGAGCGTTTCGCATAACAAATCGGAATGTTTTGTTCAGCAGCCTTTTTCTTCAATACAGAAGTTAAATTATGATTAATAAAATCGGTAAGAACTAATATAAGGTCAATATGAGATGGGATTTCTTTCTTTACCATCTGCGCTTTTCTCCCATCCACATGTGTAATCTGTTTGAAACCCAACCCTTCTAGCTTCTGTGGAATACTCCCAAGACGATCCGCTCCGACTATTAGTAAAGAAGACATTTATAACACCCTCCATTGATAATTATTCTCACTTTATTTTAAATGAAAAAGATTCTCATTGTCAATTAAATTTTCAGTCAAATAAAAAAAGGATCCTGAAAAAGGACCCTTTCGAAGTTACTAAGGAAATCGTTAATACTTTTTAAGCAAATAGCGCAAAGGAATGATAGAAACGATAACAATAAGCAAAGCCGCGGGTGCCGCCATATGGTAAATGGCTTCGCTTGTCTCTACCCAAATACGTACTGCAAGTGTATCAAACCCAGGAGGTCTGAGTAATAAAGTAGCCGGAAGCTCTTTAATGCTGCTTACAAATACGAGTGCGCCCCCTGCCAAGATACCAGGCAGAATAGATGGAATAATAACTTTAATCATGACCTTCCAAGGAGGCTGGCCCAGGCTTCTCGCTGCCTCGTCTATCCGTGGAGAAATGAGGCTGAGCGAAGCATCTGTTGACTGCATTGCCTGTGGTAAAAACCGAATCACAAAAGCAATGGCCACCAAATAAAATGTATTATAAAGCATAGGTATATACTGATTAAAAATAAAGATGATTCCAAGTGCTACAATGACTCCAGGTAACGCATAACCTGCATAGCTCATCTTTTCAATAATAGCAGATACTTTGGAAGGATACCTAGAGCGTAAATAAACTACTGGCAGAGCTAAGATCATACAAATGAGAGCTGCCATACCAGAGACCTTCACACTATTCCATGCATATTCCCAGAATCTTGAATCCAATGCCCCCGCCTCAAGGCCAAGAACCGACCAATAAATGAGGACAATGACCGGCAAGATAACCGAGATGAAGAAAATTGTGCTTACAAATATAAGGGCAGGCCATTTCCATTTTCCAAGACTTAAAATGTCAGGCTCTTTAAATGTATTACTTGTTTGATAATACGATTGTTTCTTCTTAGTTCTCGATTCAATCCACAAAATAACTAGTGTAAGGACAATTAAGACCACACTTAAAACAGTAGCTGAAACATTATCATAACTTCCCATTTGGTAGTAAATAGCTGCTGTAAATGTTGTATACCGCATCATCGCAATCGCACCAAAATCAGACAGTACATACAAAGCAATTAGGACAGCTCCAGCACCAATTGCGGGACGAAGAAATGGAATGTTCACTTTCCAAAAAATTTGTGAAGTCGTCATTCCTTGGGACCTTGCTACTTCTTCATAGTTCCGATTCATTTTTCTAAGCGAAGCACTGGCAATTAAAAATACATACGGATAGGTGAATAAGGTAAGAACCGCAAATACCCCCCAAAACGAATAAACATTAATTGGGTATTCACCGAATACATTTAGCAGCCACTCGTTCTCACGCCACTCTCTCCATAGCCATCCTCTAGGCCCAAATACAATAATATAAGTAACAGCCCCTACGTATGGCGGTATAACTAAAGGAAGAGCAAGCAGCCACTGCCACATTTTCCTCCCAGGCAGACTTGTACGATTAACAATCCATGCCAGCAACACGCCGATTGAAACCGCAAATAAAGTAACCATAAAGGTTAAAGACATCGTATTCCAAATCAACTGCGGAATCCGAGTATCAAGTAAGCGCATCCACCTGTCTGTACCAGCAAACAATGATCTCCATACGACATAAAAGACTGGTATGGCCATTAATAAACCGGTTAACGCTGCAAATGTAAATAAAACCCCGCCTGGCCTGCTTCCTCGATTCCTATTGAAACGGATCCCTTTAAATAAACGGCGAGAGGTTGGAGACATATCGTCTCCAACCTGAGGGGTTTTCCTATTATTTTTTTCGTTATCTAGGTGTTGACTCATGACGTCACATCTCCCACTCGCCCAATAATTATCTCTTACAGGTCTAGGTCAAGACCAGCTTGTTCAATAAGTTCACGTGTATCTTCCCACACTTCGCCTAATTGACTTAACGGCATATCATGTGTTTTATAATCTGAGATTGTTGCGGCACCTTCTACAGCTTCAATTTCTGGATTAATTGGAACCTCAAGTGACTCATATGAGAATTCACGTTGATTCTCTTCTTCTAAAATCCAATCAAGGAATACTTGAGCACTTTGAGCATTTGGAGCATCCTTCACAAGTCCGACTCCAGCTGCGTTCACAACAGCTCCCATTTCTCCCTCACCCTGATCTGGATAAATAACTCCAACGTTGTTATCAGCAGGCTCTTGAAGCTGTTGGTGATAGTAGTAGTTGTTTACTAGACCAAATGTAAACTCACCAGCCCCAACCGCACGACGGATATCACCGTGGCCTTGAAGGATAGCTCCTGCATTATCTTTCACATCTGCAATCCACTCTTTAGTTTTCTCATCGCCCCACTCATTACGAAGCGCTGATACATGACCAATCATTCCACCATTTCCTCCGCGAGTAATAGCGAACTCACCCTGCCATTTAGGATCTGTTAGTTCCTCGATAGTTTTCGGCATTTCTTCTTCAGTAATTAGATCTTTATTATACATTAAAACTCGTGTACGTGCTGATAAAGCGAACCAAGAATTATCATCTGCACGATATCTTTCATCGATTGATTCAATTCCTTCAGGATCAGATCCTTCTAAAAGTCCCTCAAGACGAAGGTTTTCAA
Organism: Alkalihalophilus marmarensis DSM 21297; assembly: GCF_000474275.2. Lineage (GTDB taxonomy): Bacteria > Bacillota > Bacilli > Bacillales > Bacillaceae_D > Alkalihalophilus > Alkalihalophilus marmarensis. The sequence continues at coordinate 67,075 of NZ_ATAE01000034.1, read as the reverse complement.
GCGCCCCGATATCGTTTGAAATAAAAACATCAGCTTGTGTATTTCCAGCTTCACCTTTAATTCTGCTTACTGCATTATCTCCAGCATGAAGCGGCTTCACTTCAATTCCTGTATCCGCTGTAAATTTCTCTAAAAGAGCATTTACGAAGTTTTCATTACGAGATGAGTAAACAACAAGCTCACCAGTTTCTTCTAAGGCTGCTTCCTCATTTGCTTCATCCGATGATTCTTCAGTATCTTCTTCAACTGCAGGCGCATCTTCAGCTGGCTCTTCAGTAGAACCACATGCTGCAACTACAAATAAAGATAGTGCTAATAAACTAAGTAAAAAAAGTTTTAGTGCTTTATTCATAAGATTTCCTCCTGTTATGTATTTTTTAAGCTAATGATTTTCATTCTCATTTGCCCTCACAAACCATACTATACTTTGAGTGAGAATCATTGTCAACGTATTTTTATATTTTTGTAACAAATCAAACTTCAGGCGGAAAACTTTGTAAAAAAAGAAAAGCCCTCGAAAAATGAGGACTTTTTGTTTTATGCTTCAACAAGTGCAACTAGCTCTGGCTTAATATCAAACGACACAACAGAACCAACCTCAATTTCCTGTTCTACAGGCGCATAGACAATCATAGGTTCATTTGTCACATGCTCATCGCCAAGTCTCACTTCAAGCTCTTGGTACTCACCACTGTAAGTTACTCGCTCCACACGCCCGGAATAGCGGCCGTCTTCCACTAAACGACACCCTTCAGGACGGATCGAAACGCGAACATCTTCCAAGACTTTATTAGATTCTGAGGGCAGACAAACACGCCCAATATGCGTTTCTACATGTTTCATATCTTCACACAGTGTCCCTGTTAATAAGTTTGTTTTTCCAACAAATTGAGCAACAAAGCAGTTTTTAGGACAGCGATACATATCACGTGGAGATGCAATCTGCTGAATCACACCTTGATTCATGACGACCACACGATCTGATACGGCAAATGCATCCTTTTGATCATGCGTAACAATAATTGCAGTTGTATTGGCTTTCCTTAAAATAGCTGTCACATCATAACGCATTCTCTCTCGCAATCCTGCATCTAAATTACTAAATGGTTCATCCATTAAAACCACATTCGGACGCGGAGCAAGAGCACGCGCAAGAGCTACACGCTGCTGTTGTCCCCCAGAGAGTTCATTAGGAAAACGCTTAGCATAATCAGCTAAACCAACCAGCTCAAGTACTTCTTTAGCACGCTTCTTTTTATTAAGCGTACTCCATTTATTCAATCCAAACGTTACGTTCTTTTCAATTGTTAAGTGCGGGAATAATGCATAATCTTGAAACACCATTCCAATCCCTCTTTTTTCCGGAGGTAAATATGAACTTTCGTCAAAGACAACTTTATCATCAATACGAATAGACCCGCTTGATGGCTGTTCAAATCCTGCGATCATACGAAGCGTCGTGGTCTTTCCGCACCCACTCGGACCAAGCAGAGTAATAATTTCACCCTTTTCAATTGATAGGTCAATATGATTAACTGCTGGACTTCCAGCATTAGAATACGTCTTTGTTAAGTTTTGAAGGTGGATAAAGCTCATTATGTAGTCCCCCTCAGACTCTTCTTTGAGAATGAATTTCAATCTAGATTAATAATAGCATAGCCCATTTTCAAGCGTCAATGTAAAACCACCAATAAAAGCGTCACTTTCAATATTTTTAGTAATTTCAAAATTCTTGTAGGGTTGTTTCACCAATTCTCCTGAAGGGAATACAAATAAATACTGTAAATAACTACAAAGCAGGGTTTTACATCATTACGCTTTTTTTGTAAAGTATATAAGGTGTGGAAGTGAGGTGGATGCATTGGTTGCAAATATGACTGAAGACCAATTACTTGTATTAGTGATTAAGTATGTTAAAGAAGCGAAACGATCGGCACTCCAACAGTTATTAGAAGAGTTGCACCCGTATGATGTCGCCCAACTATATCGAGGCCTTCCTGAAAAACATCATCACAAGTTTCTTACATTTTTAACATCTGACCAAATAGCTGATTTAATTCAGGAATTAGAGTATGAAATGCAAATTGAAATTTTACACAAACTTGGAATTGAACGTTCCTCAAAAGTTATGAACTTGATGGATAATGATGACCTTGCTGACTTACTTAACGAATTGTCAGCAGACAAAATCCAAGAGTTCTTAGAGGTCATGAGAAAAGAAGACTCTCAAAAAATCCGCTCTTTAATGAGTTATCCAGCTGACACAGCAGGCGGATTAATGAACAATCAGTTTGTATGGATTCATGTGAACCAAACAGTGAGGCAAGCTGTTAATAAGCTAAAAGAATATGCCAGTTTCTCAGAAAACATCTATTATTTATATGTTATTAATGAGGAAAAAAAGCTGGTAGGAGTGGTTTCTTACCGAGATCTGTTAATTGCTGATGAAGATGAGCGCATTGAAGATATCATGTTCAGCCGAGTTGTATCTGTATCAGTCGATGCTGACCAAGAAGAGGTTGCACAAACAATCGAGCGTTATGATTTCATTGCTGTTCCTGTTGTAGATGCACAAAATACACTACTTGGGATTATCACTGTTGATGATGCCATCGATATTGTTATCAGAGAAGCCAATGAAGACATAGAAAAGCTATCAGCTTCTGGTAAAGATATTGACTTCAACACAAAAGCAACAACCGCTTCGTTTAGACGCCTCCCATGGCTTATCTTGTTATTATTTATTGGTTTATTATCTGGAAGTATTATTAGTGGTTTTGAGGAAACTCTAGACCAAGTCGTGGCACTGATCTTTTTTATGCCAATGATTGCAGGCATGACTGGTAATACAGGTACTCAATCACTAGCGGTTGTTGTTCGTGGTATTGTTACAAGCGATGTAGACCGTAAAACAGTCTTTAAATTGATCTTTCGTGAGCTAAGAGTTGGAATAATTATCGGCTTAACTTGCGGAGCACTCATTTTATTAGTAGCTACTCTATGGATAGGAAGTCTAACATTAGGGATCGTTGTAGGAAGTTCCTTGTTAATCACGTTGATTGTTGGTACATTGGCAGGAACTGTTATTCCTCTTATGTTATATCGTTTTGGAGTAGACCCGGCAGTTGCTTCAGGTCCACTCATCACTACAATTAACGATATCTTTTCCTTAATGATTTACTTTGGAATTGCTACAGCATTCTTATCTCAACTGCAGCATTTATAATTTTATTTGAAACAGCCTCGTTTAAGTTGAGGCTGTTTTTTTCGACAAATTGCCGGGGAAATAACTCGATGCTTGTTGAGAAAATAAACAAAAATGGGTCTAACCTCATGTTAGACCCATTCAAATTATGTTGTAAGAAAATGACCGATTACCCAATAAAGAATTCCATACAACGCTGTAACTGACGCAATAATAATAAATAAGGCTTTGTTTGAAAGTTTCATGATGGTCACCCTTCATACTTATTCTTTTCGTAGTATACCTTATTTAGACTAGTTTGTTACTGAATTTTTTTTGAACAATGAACCCACATCAAATAAAACAGCCCTTCAAATCCTCATACGAAGATTTAAAGGGCTTTATTTTCCTTATATACGTTCCTGCATCGTGTATGCTCTTGTGTAGATATGTTCAATGTCCGCATCCGTCATCACCATTAATTTACGCTCAGTCATCCCCTCTACCTTTGTTAGAAACTGAATCATATTTTCGCGTTCTTGTCTGCTCATATTAATCACCCTTTCTGTATTAATACATCTTCATTTATTTTTTATTATTATATAACAGAAGATTCGAAATGGTCAATCATTTCTTTCAATTTTTTTAATATGATTATAAAGCCCTTTTTAACAAGAAAAAACCTTGCTGAATAACAAGGTTGAAGTTTATTTCATAATCAGCACTGGGCAGGAGGCTTTTTTCATTACCTTGTGACTGACACTGCCAAGAACCATTTGCTGAAGCGGATTTAGTCCTCTGCATCCAATAACAATTAAATCTGCGTTGGTTGTTCTAGCGAAGCCTATAATTACTTGAACAGGCTCACCTCTAAGGATCTTTATTTCATAATTAATCTTTTCTTTTTTGGCAATTTCACAAATCGCAGTTAACCTCTCCTTGCGCTTTTCGGATATGCCAAGTGTATCCCAATTATGCAGTACGTCTGCTTTAGAAGTCGAGCTATCGACTGCATAAACAACAAATACCTTCGTATCTCTCCCTGTAGCAAGTTCAATTGTCTTTTCAATTGCTTTCATAGAGTGCCAAGAACCATCAGCTGCTACTACAATTTGTTTGAACATAAGCCTCCCCCTCTCACTTACTATCAAACACTCTGCAAAATAAATGGAGTCTTTTATTATACGAGCGGATATCACAAAGTGGCACTAATTTATAAAATAAAGCACCCTAGGAATAGATACTAGGATGCTTTAGACAATATTTTTATTGATTCAATTTATGTGCAACTTTAGCTAACCTTGCACCTAAGCGCTTAGCCATTGTAAAATCTCTCTCGTCCGGCGAGGCAGATCCATCCGGTCCTGAGATAGTAGATGCCCCATAAGGACTTCCGCCAATACCATCAGTTGTTAGCTGCTCGGGATTCTCACCATATGGAAGGCCTACAAAAATCATTCCGAAATGAAGCATAGGAATAAGGGACGTAATTACCGTAGTCTCTTGTCCGCCATGTACAGAACCGGTACTCGTAAAGATCGATGTTGCTTTGCCCTCTAATTCCCCGTTAGCCCACAGACCGCCGGCTGAATCAAGAAATTGTTTCATTTGAGCTGGCATCGAGCCATACCTTGTTGGTACGCCCCAAGCAATACCATCAGCCCATTTAAGATCATCATGCGTTGCTTCTGCTACTTGACCTTGTTCTTCTTGAGCTGATACGTAGGCGTCCTGACTAGACATAGCCTCCTTAACCGCATCAAATTCAGGTATTTTTACAAGCTTCACTTCTGTGCCTTCTACTTCTTCTGCTCCTTTTGCTACTGCTTTAGCCATTTCATAAATATGTCCATATGCACTGTAGTATGGTACAAGAATCTTCGCCATTATTGAACACTCCTTATTAACTAACTTTTTTAAAGTTACTATACATTTTATATTATTTTAATCATTTTTAATTGTCAATTAATTACCCTTGGTTTCTTATCTATACCACTTGTTTGTGGTAAACTAAACCTATTATTGAGGTCAACGTTCTTGAGGTGAACATTATGGATTATAGTAAAATGTGTCCTAAATACGAGCATGCAGCAGAATTATTAGGAAAAAAGTGGACTGGCTTAATTATACGAGTGCTGCTTGATGGTCCTAAACGTTTTAAAGAAATCAAAAAACAAATACCATATATGAGTGATCGAATCTTAACAGAGCGGATGAAAGAGCTAGAACAGCTCGAGATTATTTCGAGAAATGTTTACCCAGAGACACCAGTTAGGATTGAGTATGAGTTAACTGAAAAAGGATTAGATCTAGAACCAGTTATTCACTCTATTCAAACTTGGGGAGAAAAATGGATGTAGGGAAGCAATATAAGATTGCTTTCCTATTTCAAATCCGACTCTTTAGTCGATTTCATTAAAGAAAAAATAACGTCCGTTCTAGGACCTCATTTTTTCTCTTCTTTTATTTCTTTAAGCCTTGCATAAACAATGAGAACATTAATGATACCCACTCTGATAAATCAATGTCTTCCTTTTTATCAGAAATATGTAAATGTGTTCTTTGAAGAGTGATCAATTGAAAGATATAGCTTGTTTTGACACTAGATGGAATATCCTCCCTGAGATCACAAGCTTGCTCAGCGATAAGAACGTACTTATTGATTCCATCAAGCAGCGTTTCTTTTTCCCTCATTATTTTCAGCAATCTCTCATCATCATCTTGAAACGCGGTCTGTAACTCCCCTGTTAATTCTAAAATTAAGTGGATCTGTGCATAATCCATCAAAATAGCTATAACCTTTTTTAATTGTTCTTCTGCAGTTAATTCGCTTGAGATCTGCTCCATTCTTTGAGTGATTAAATTCATTACTCTTAACATATACTCACATACTAAATCTTCTTTATTCGAAAAATATTCATAGATTGTACTTCTTCCTACTCCTAATCGACCTGATATCAGCCGAAAGTTCAATCGATCATACCCTATTTCTAACAGCAGTTCCTCTGTTACTTTCATTAACTCTTGAAGATCTATTATTTTTTTCCTCGCCATCCTATTCCTCACCCTTTATTCGTCACTATTTAAACTCACAAAAAAGAACTATAACATTATTAACTTTTTTACTAATAATACCCTATAAATAGTATTATAATCCTAAGACTTTATACTGTAAATTTTTAGATTTTTCTTTTACTAAAAACCCCTGCATACGGATGGATTTTTTGTAAGTAGGAATGACCCCCGTCCTATCGGCACATGACGAAAAGGCGAGAAACTGATATTCTTATAATAAGGAAGTATTTCGATTGTCGAAGAGCTAATGTCATCTATCAAAAGAAAAAGGGTGAGAATATGGATATACATACAATTGGAAAAAATATAAAGTTTTATCGCACCCTAAAGGGCCTTACTCAAAATGATCTAGCAGAAGGTATTTGTACCCAAGCACAGATCAGTAATATCGAAGCTGGAAAATTCATCCCGCTTTCAACCACCTTGTTTGAGATATCCAGGCGCCTTGGAGTAGATATGACTCACTTCTTTCATGAAGCATCAAACCCCCGGTACGACTACATTCAAGACTTTATTCAAGATGTAAGAAAACAAACTGTCAACCGAAATTATAAAGAGGTATATGAACTGATTTTGGCAGAAGAGAAAAATCCTCTATTTGAAAGTGTAGATTTAAAACAATTTATCCTTTGGCATAAAGGACTCTCACTGGCCTATATTAGTACGAATTATGAAGAAGCCCTTAAAATGCTTTTTAACGCACTTAATTTAACCTATAAAGGAAAAGACGGCTATTCTCAGGAAGAAATTCAAATTTTAAATGCGATCGGCATTGTCTATGATTTAAGCGGCAAGCCAGAAACATCGGTCGAAATATATGAGAGAGCGATCCATGGTACTTCAACCATTCCGCAATTAAACCCAAGAATAAAAGTTAGAGTATATTATAATTATGCCAAAGCAGTAAAAAGCCTTGGTGACTTCGCTAAATCGATTGAACTGAGTGAAAAAGGGATTCAGCTCTGTATTGAGAATGAGCTGCTCTACTTACTCGGAGAGTGCTTGTACCAAAAAGGTTACTGCCTCTTATTAACAAACCAATATAAACAAGGTGAAAAACATATCAACGATGCCATTCATTTATTTAACATTGAGGGAAAAAAGCGATTGGCTGAAATTGCAGAGAAACAAAAAAAAGAAGCAATAGGATAACCCTATCGCTTCTTTTTTAATGTTTATTTTGTATGTTATTATCCTGCGTGTGGAAGGTCACCTGCATGTGGTAGATCACCGGCATGCGGTAAGTCTCCAGCATGTGGCAGGTCACCTGCATGCGGAAGGTCAAAAGCAGCTTCATTGGCTGAGGCGGATAATGCACCAGCTCCTAAAATAAATGCTCCTACTAGTAATGCGCAAACAAAACGTTTTAATGACATCTTCTTCACCCTGCCTTCTCTTTAAGTTACGTTTAGTATACATCTTTTTCCACTTTTCTGAATTCTTCACAGTAACCTATATCTTACTAATTAAAGCCGTAAATAAGCGAATAACTCGTATATCTCTTTAAAATATAAATGTACTCATAATGCAAGTTGGATGCAGAGAGCTCTCTCTGCATCCAATACTTCCTTAGGGATTATTGAGCCGCATACTCAGCATCCACTAAGCCATTTCCATAATACGTGCTGTTACCAAGCGGAATCGCTGTTTGATTCATACGATTACGAATTTGTGCCGCCGTTAAGTGAGGGTGTTTTTGTTTAACTAATGCAGCTACCCCAGCTACATGTGGAGATGCCATCGACGTACCATTTAAACTGCGATATCCGTTATTTAAATACGTACTGTTAATATTGACACCAGGCGCCATAATCTCAAGTTCTGATCCATAGCTTGAAAAGTTTGCTCTATTTCCATTTTGGTCCACCGCTCCAACAGCCATTACAGATGCATAGCGCGCTGGGTAGCCCATGTTATTTGAACCGCCCTGCTGTCCTGAGTTTCCAGCTGCCCCAATTAATAAGACACCTGCATTTCTAGCGCGGTCTGCTGCTAATTGCAGGGTTGTAGATCCAGAAGGACTTCCTAAACTCATGTTGGCAATATCCATCCCATTATTCATTGCCCATTCTATCCCTTGAGCAATGGATGCATGCGAACCGCTTCCGTTACGATCAAGAACTTTAACAGCATATAGTTCAGCTCCAGGAGCCACTCCCAATACGCCATATGAATTGTTTAGGGCAGCTACAGTACCAGCTACATGAGTACCGTGACCATTATAATCCACATAAGTGTTTTCTGTAGGGATAAAACTTACTCCTCCTCTAATATGTAAATCAGGATGAGGAGCCACTCCTGTATCAAGTACTGCTACTTTTACTCCGTTCCCAAAGTAACCTTGACGATGAACAACATCCGAGTAAATATAAGGGATCCCCCAAGGAACAGTCTGTGCAATCTCAACTTCTTCGTTTTCCTCAATAAAATCAATATGAGGATTATTTTTCAATCCACTTACCGCTGCTTCTGGAAGCTCTGCATAGATAACTGGAAACTCTGTATATTCATGTTGAATTTCTCCACCTGCATTTTGGATAAGTCCTTTTGCCTTGTCTGAGTTGAAACCAATTAAGTACTCTTGCTTCGCACCATTTGCACTAGCCGTGCCTACTAACATGATTAGAAACAAAATAGTTAAACTGCTGACCAATGCCGATTGCTTAACCTTCAACGCTGAGCGTATTTTTTGAAGATTCATAGGCGATCACCTCCTATGAATAATCTATCAAAATTCAAAAAAGTATGTATTTTCTGTGACAAGTTATTACAACCTATTTACTAGAATAATAGGAGGATTCACGTCTATTATTACGTATTTAATAAATATAGTAATATAAATAGTTTTATATGAAATTTTCAAACAATAAGCTAAGAACATAGAAAATGTCGAATTATTCCATAGAAAAAGGCATTTGAGATGTTTCTCAAATGCTCTGTCTGTGACTTAAGTTATAGCGCGGCAAAACAATATCAATCAACGTCCCTCTTTTGTGTCCGCTGCGAATCCTAAAATCACCCTTATGCTCGTGGATAATCTTTTGACTGATCGTTAATCCAAGCCCAATCCCCTTTTCTTTTGTTGTATAAAAAGGCGTTCCTAAATGAGCAAGACGATCTTTTGGGATACCTGGTCCATTATCAATAAACCTAAATCTAACACTCTCTTCTCCATCTCTACTTTCAACTTTAATTCGTATCTTGCCCATTTGGGGCTTAATGGCTTCTATAGCGTTACGCAATAAATTGATGAATACTTGTTTTAACTGATTTTCTACTGCATAGATGGACATCTGCTCTGTCTCTACATAGATGACGTCAATTTCAATATTATTTAAATGGGCCTCAGATTGGAATAAGACAATGGTATGAGAAAGCAGATCTTGAATTGGAACGCTTTTACGATCCACTTCTTGCGGTTTAGCGAGAACCATGAACTCATTAATAATCTCTTCAATTCTATTTAATTCAGAGAAAATAATCTCCCAATAGTGGTCTTCTTTTTTCTCGAGATTTTGTTCTTGATATAATTGGAGAAAGCCTTTTATTGATGTTAATGGGTTTCGTATCTCATGTGCAACTCCTGCTGCAAGCTGTCCAACCACGGATAGTTTGTCTAACCTGCGAATCATTTTTTCGTTTTCTTTCCGCTCGGTAATGTCACGGCTTTCGATTAATATATCTGATTGATCTCCTTCATCAAACATCCTTAAAATAGATTCGATCCAAATGATGCTTCCATCCTTACGATACATACGGTATTCCATTCGTTGCTGTTCTTTTGTTTCCAAAACCTTTTGAAAGGTTTCATAGGTATGCTCCCGGTCATTAGGGTGGATTCTCATCGTTGCAGTATCTCCTATCAGCTCACTTTCTTTATAGCCAAGCAGCTTCTCATGTGATGGAGAGATATACTTTCCAATCCCATTCCTGTCTATAATCGAAATAAGGTCATAGGAGTTATCAGCAATTAAGCGATAGCGTTTTTCACTCTCACGCAATGCTTCTTCCTGCCTTTTCTTTTCAGTTATATCATTTAGCAGCACAAGATTCACCTTGTTATCTCTTATGCTGATTGAGGTAACCATTGCCTCAATCATTTTATATTGATGGTCTAACGTTTTAATTGTGTATTCACTAATGCCTTGGACAGGCTCTTGATGTACTTCTGTAGAGCGTTTTTTTATTTCAGCATGATGCTCCATGTTAGCAAACGAATAGATGGAGTTGCCTATTAATTTGGATTCATCATCCGTCCCCATTAAGGTAAGGGCCGCATGATTCACATATTGAACCGTTCCCTCTTGATGAACAAAAATCGGCAAAGGACAAAGGTCGACTAGCTTTCGGTATCTCTCTTCACTTTCCCGCAGCAGGGATTCAATCTTCTTTTGTTCAGACATATCACGAAAGACACTTAATGAACCAACAATTTCCCCGTCTACATCTGTTACGTACGAATACGTAATTGAGACATCAAATAATTCCCCGCCTCTTCTTAATCTTTGAGTAGTAATATGAGAATAACTCGAGCCCCTCAAAGACATTTCGTTAATTCTTGAGGACTCTTCAATTAAAGAGACAGGAAGTATATTAATCTCATATACTTTTTTCCCTAACACTTCTTCACTCTTCCAGCCGAACATGTCGCTAAAGGCAATGTTCACAAACGTAATTGTACCGTTGACATCACGAACTAATACCGCATCTTCTGTATTCGATAAGTAGGTAAGCAAGGAAGCATTATAGGAGCCGATTAAATTCTGCTTATTCTTCCCAACGACTAACACGATCCATTCTTCCATCTCTTCTACATAAACAGGGCTGCAGCTTACCGTTAAAATCCCTTTATCTTCAAGAGAAAACGAAAAAGACACCTTCTTTTGAGTTTTAAATGTATTTTTACATGTGCGTTCAAACTCATTCTCCTTACATACAAAGCCATCCTTACCATGCATAAAAAATTCGTCTACCCATTTTTCTGCTGGCTGGTTGTATACGGCTAGCAGGATCTCTTTATCTGTATTTCTGCAAATAAACACACTATCACTCGTTTGGTAAAACCACGAGAGAAAGAGTTCATCTTTTACTAGATCTTTTGGCTCCGGCACGATCATCACAACCATTCTCCATGAATCTGTCTATCTTTTTATTATATAAGATAATTGTGTCGCCTGAACACAACAAATCATGGATATTAATACCAAATAAAGAAACGAGAGGTCTATCGAGTGACCTCTCGTTTCTTATACCCTTTTATTTTAATGACTTAATTTAATCCGTTTAATGCATCTTTAACCGTTTCAATGATAAAACGGATATCCTCTGTTTCGATGGATAATGGAGGCGAGAGCGTGAGAACATTATTGAATCCTGCTACAGTTGCTCCATTCTTCCCTACGATGAGGCCTTTATCTTTGCATGCTCCAATCACCTGGTTGACCAATTGTACATCAAGAGGTTCTTTAGTATTCTTGTCTTTTACTAACTCAATACCAATTAGCATCCCTTTGCCTCTGACATCACCGACATATGGGTTAGTTTGCAGTAATGTCTGAAGATCGGCTCTCATCTGATTACCAAGCTCAGCTGAACGGTCGAATAATTTTTCATTATCCATAATCTCTAAATTCTTTAGAGCGAGTGCACATGACGCAGGGCTGCCGCCAAACGTATTTACGTGCCTGAGATATTCGTACTCTTCTGTGCCTTTAAATGCTTCATAAATTTCTCGCTTTACCGCTGTTGCTGACAGCGGTAAATAGGCACTTGTAATCCCTTTAGCCATTGTAACAATATCCGGCTGCACCCCGTAATGCTGAAACCCAAACGGCTTTCCTGTGCGTCCAAATCCACAAATTACTTCATCTGAGATAAGAAGGGCTCCGTGAGCTTCACAAGCCTCCTTCACACCTTTCATATAATTTTCAGGAGGAACTAACACTCCTCCGCCCGTGATAATCGGTTCCATAATAACAGCCGCTACGGTTTCACTTAATTCCCACGTCATTGCCTGCTCTATATCACCTACAGACGATAAAGATCGCGGTTCAGCTGTTTCATTTTCAGGCCTTCTGTACATATCAGGAGGAGGAACATGTATAAAACCAGGTGCTAACGGTTCATACTTATACTTGCGCTGTGCCTGACCTGTTGCAGCTAGTGCCCCCATCGAGTTGCCGTGATAGGCGCGGTATCTAGAGATGAATTTATATCTCGAGCCTTCACCGCGCTGCTGATGATACTGTCTAGCAATTTTAAAAGCTACTTCATTTGCTTCTGAACCACTATTGGAAAAGAAAATGACATAATCATCGCCAAGCATTTCATTTAACTTCTCACCTAGTTTAATAGCGGGTTCATGACTCTGAGTTAATGGAAAATAAGCGAGTTCTTTTAATTGCTCATAAGCCGCTTCTGCAAGCTCTGTACGCCCGTAGCCAACATTTACACACCATAAACCGGCCATCCCATCTAGATACTGATTGCCATCACTATCTGTAACCCATGCTCCATTTGCTTTTTTCACTACCATGGTAGCGTTAGGGTTATATGGCTTCATGGAATGCCAAAGGTACTTCTCATCAGCTGCTTTCATATCCAACTTCTGATTCGTCTTCTCCAAGTGACCTTCCCCTTCCTATATTTGTTCATCGATTAAAAGTCAAAACGTGACGTGATCATCTTCTTGCGTGTGAAGAAGTTCACTCCATCTTTTCCGTTTACGTGCAAATCACCATAGAATGAATCTTTCCAGCCTGAGAATGGGAAGAAGGCCATCGTAGCTGGTACCCCTACATTAATTCCGAGCATACCTGCATCTGCCTCTTCACGGAACTTCCTTACTGATGCCGCATCTTTGGAATAAAGAGTTGCCCCGTTTCCGTAGCGGGATTTGCGGATATATTCGAGTCCTCCATCAAGATCTTCTGCACGAAGGAGACTTAAAACCGGTGCAAAAATTTCTTCTTTTGCAATCGTCATATCCGGCGTGACATGATCAAAGATCGTCGGCCCTAAAAATGTTCCTTCTTTTATTTCATCCATTTCCTTGCGTCCATCGCGGATTAAAGAGGCGCCTTCTTCTACCCCTTTATGGATATAGCCAAGCACTTTCTCACGATGAGAATCACGAATCACTGGTGTTAGAAGTACATCCTCTTCAAGGCCGCTTCCAATTGTCAGCTCATCTGCTTTTTTCTTTAACAGGTTCACAAATTTATCATTATCGCCGACTACGACAACCGCACTACAAGCCATACAGCGCTGCCCTGCGCTTCCAAATGTCGAGCTGATAATATGCTGAGCTGCTTTTTCCATATCTGCATCAGGCATCACGATATGATGGTTTTTCGCTCCAGATAGAGCTTGAACACGTTTCCCTTCGGCTGCAGCACGCTGATAGACATACTTAGCAACCGGCTGTGACCCTACAAAAGAAATGGCTTTTACATCTTCATGATCTAGTAAACCATTTACGACATCATGAGCTCCGTGTACCACATTTAATACTCCTTTTGGCGCACCAGCTTCTGTAAACAGCTCTACTAATCTATTTGCGAGTAAAGGCGTTCTCTCAGACGGCTTTAATACAAAAGTGTTGCCACAAGCAATAGCCAGCGGGAACATCCATAATGGCACCATCATTGGAAAGTTAAACGGCGTGATACCGCCTACTACTCCTAGCGGGTAACGGAACATTTCTGAATCAATTTCTTCAGCAATCCCTGAGAGGGTTTCACCCATTATTAATGTAGGCGCCCCAGAGGCAAACTCTACACATTCGATCCCGCGCTGAACTTCTCCGTATGCCTCTTTAAATGCTTTCCCATTTTCTTGTACAATCAGCTTTGCAAGCTCTTCATGCTGTTCAGTTAAAAGCGTATGGTATTTGAATAAGATTCTCGCTCTCTTTGGTACAGGAATATTTTTCCATTTCTTGAATGCTTCATTAGCTGCCTTTACTGCTTGATCCACATCTTCTTTTGTCGAGATGGGTACAGAAGCAAGAATTTCACCTGTCGCTGGATTGGGCACCTCAAGAGTGTCTTTCCCATTTGATGCAACCCATTCACCATTAATATAGTTTTTAAGCTCAGTTGATTTTTTTAGTACAGCCATGCCTGTCTCCCCCTCAATCGTTTTAATTTTCACACTATTTGATCCATGCTTCTATTATCTGTTATAAGGCTCGCGGTTGCATTAGACATTGTGTCAAATAAGCACTATAAATTTTTCCACATAATGATCATCAACAAAATAAAAAATACACTCCCTTTAAGGAGTGCAAATAAGAGTGATTAAACTGTCCGTTTTTGCAGCTGTTCTTCTACATTTAAATAATCTTTTGCAAGAAGCATAAATTCAAGTGCGAGCCTTTTCTCCGCTTCCATAAAGTCAGATCCAAGAAGCTTTTCGAGCTTTTCAATCCGATGGTATAACGTTTGCCGTACGATAAATAATCGTTTAGCTGTTTCTTGCTTCGACCCGCTGCATGTTAAATAGGCTTTTAGCGTTTCAAGCAATTGTCCATTATATCGCTTATCATATTCAATAACCGGTGCTAAGTAATCACTGACGATTTCATCAAGGTTTGCATGCTGGTGAATGACCGATAAGATACGGTATAAATGAAGGTCATCATAAAACATGCTCATCTCTTTATGATGTGCTCTATTAGTAAGCAACAGTGCTTCTCTTGCTGTTTTGTAGCTAACATTTACATCCTCAAGCTGATAAATGTATTTCCCCACCCCAAACCTGTAGGAAGAAACACTTTTTCCACCTGTGCCTTCTTGTGCTCTAACTCGCTCAAACGCTTCTTTTGCTCGTTCTTTCCAATCATCACCAGCCCTTTTATTCCCTAAAACCAATACTAGGTCCTGCCTGACATCAATCGTAAATAAATGAAAACCATACTGCTCAAAAACGGTACGGATCCATAATTTTAAATAGGTGCAGTCAGTATCTGCACCATGCCTTGCCGGCTGGTATTTACACACACACACCACTGCCCCGTTAAGCTTCAAGCCCGGTTCAAGGGAAGCGAGGTGTTCATCAATGACAGCCTCTCTATGGGAGCCTTCCAGCCAATCTAACATCCACTGTGACTCCTCGGCATTTTTTCTTTCTTCCACATACATCGTTCTAAGGAGCTGTTGAGCTAGGGCTGTTACGGTTCTGTCTAAAATTAAAAAATCATATTCCGTTAAATCACGATCTTTTGAAATAATCATTACTTCTGCATATTGATTTCCTAATAACATGACCGGTTGCTTTGCCACTTTGGGCTGTTTATCCATAGCAGCCTCTTCTGCTAATTTATACAGCTGTCTCCTCCTTCCTTTAGGAGGTTCAGGATAGAATTTAAGGTCTTTCTCATTAAACCTTGCTACGACTTGTACATCTAAGTACATTTGACAAAATGTTAAAATCTCATCATATTCGCTTATTTCTAAGAGTTTCTTATTTAATTGCTGAGAGTAATGCTCAAGATCTGATATGACTTGGTATTGTTTATTGATAAGGGTTGAATGGATATCTTGTGTAATTTCTACGAAAGGAACTTCTTGATTAAATACAATGATAGGAAATTGGTGAGTATTTGCTATTTCAATAACATCTGGAGGGATCGTGGATGTGTTTGTGCCGATTTCAATACATAGACCTGCAGCTTCGCAATCAATCAATTGTTTTACAAATTGCACAAATAAAGAGGGATCATCTTTAAAGCCGAGTCCCGTTGTTAAAATTAATTCATGACCTCTTAAAAGGTTTTTGATTTGTACGACTTCTACAACGTGGACCCACTTGACTAAACGATCAAGCCCTAAAGCCCCCGCCACCACTTCAATATGGTCAAAATGCTTCCGTTTCACAATCTCTTCAATTGATATATACGATTTCATTATCTAAATATCACCTCTTCTAAAGAGTAGAGAAATCAGTAAACATTACGATATTAATCTAGGTTGTACTTACTTCTATAACTCGTCCACTATCTCCTGCCTCACTCTAAAAATGATATGTAAGAAAACCTCCCTAAATAAAAAAATACTGTACTAAGACGATTGATCTCAGTACAGCATACTATTTAACCGGTTTTTTGAGCTTGCTTTAATAGGAGAACAGAAAAGTATTTTCTCGCATCCGCTGTCTTAATATGAAGACGTTCATATTGCTGTTGACCGCGGCTCATGCTTGAAGCAGGCAGTTCAAATTCTACAAAAGCGCCGCTTAGATTTTCTGTAACTCCCTTAATTACATAGCCTTGCTGGATTAAATAATCGATTTCATCCCTTTCGGCCAAGTATTCTTGATAGTCAGACATAAACAGTCCCCTCTCTATGCATTTTGTGCTGTTTTGGCTGTTTGTTCTTTCTCATCATCATCCTCTATAATCCAATCTCTGCCCACTGTGATCCCTAAATACTTTTCATCACTCGGATCGTTCAGCTCGGCTTGCTGATATTTTTCAAACCACCAGTACTTCGCAAGAACATAATACACGGCAGCTCCGACAACAAAACCAACAGCAAAAGAATACGTTTGAATGAAGTACGCTGCACCTCCGCCAAGAACCCAGGCAATTAGTCCAGCAAGATTCAGACCCTTCCAGTAGTGATATTGACCATCCTCTTTATAAAGATCAACTACATTTACACGACGCTTACGAATGAAATAATAATCTGCTACTAATATTCCAACGATCGCCGATAAGATCCCTCCTACTATAAGTAGCGCCGGAATAATAATCCCAAATAAACTCCATGGCTGTACAAGCACACCGATTAAACCGGCTACTACTACTCCTGTCCAGAATGGAAGCTTAGGGCCTCCGACATTTGAGAAAATTGTTGCTGCAGGAACAAGGTTTGCAGATATATTCGTAGACCATTGAGCAAAGACAATCATTAAGAGAAGGACACCAAGAACGATACCGCTTGCCGCTTCTTGAAGAGCGATTACCGGGTCATAATTGGATACGGCAATGAAGGACACTGCACCAATCACTACCATAAACGTCTGGACAATTGGCAGTGTGATTAAGCTGCCCACAATTTGTCCTTTATTGCGTTTAAACCAATTTCTCTCAAGTTTTGGCGCTTTAATAAATCTTGAAATAGATGGCATATCTGCCGCAAGCGTCCCCCAAAAGCCCATGTTACTCATGATAACAATGGCAAAAGCTGTAACGGCTGCTCCGCCTGTTACCGGACTTTCAATCCAGCTCCACACGTCACGCCCTGCTGCCAAAGCCTGGTCTGATAAGGTAGTGTACATCCATGCAGATATAATAATAATGATCGGTGCTGCAAGATCTGCAAAACGTTCTACTGCTTTAATTCCAAGGGCTGTATTGATGACCTGAATCGTAGCAAAGAATAAGAAACAAACAAACCAGTTATCAAAGCCGGTTAAAACAAACAAGATTCCATTCATGGCCGTTGCACCAAAGTAGGTGTTAATCCCAAACCAACATGAGGCCACAAACCCTCGTATAAGAGATGGAATATGAGTGCCTATCGTCCCAAAGGGTGCCCTCATATAGACCGGAAATGATAATCCATGTTCCACACCGATATCACCGGTTAGTGTCATACATAATCCAATAGCAATTGATCCAATGATGGTGGCTAAAATAACCATTCCAAGAGGCAAGGATTGAACCCCTTCTCCACCAATTGCAAATGCTGCTAAAACAACCGCCATACCTACCCAGATAATAGCGAAACCTAATGTGCTGATCTTTCGGTCACCATGCGTTATCGGAAGCAGGTCAGGAGACTTTAAATAGCTTGAGTTTTTCTTCATCACGTGATCCCCCTCTTATGTGCTAGTAACCTAGCAGTCATACTTTTGTTAAACCGCGCCATTATCAGGTTGGTTGATCTTATGATAAATGGACGATCATTTTAGAAAGGTTCATGCGTGACTGGCTTCCCTCTCCCCAGCTTCTCTATATCTTCTCTATATAGAATGCTTCTGGCGGCAGCTCGCTTTTCATTTGTTATTTAGATATCACTTCATCTGCATTAGCGGTCAATGTTTGACCGTATTTAGCTCTCTTCACATATTTTCCGGTACCAGGAGATCCGACAAATTGCTTATCTCGAATAACAAACTCTCCTCTAGATAAGACAGAAACAGCTTCCCCTGTTACTTTCATTCCTTCAAAGGCATTATAATCGACCGCCATATGATGGGTATCAGCCGAAATTGTCCGCTCAACCGTTGGGTCAAACAAGACAAGATCCGCGTCCGCACCAATCGCAATCGTCCCCTTTTGCGGATAGAGACCAAATAACTTCGCAATACGAGTAGAAGTGATATCAACAAATTGATTTAACGAGATGCGCCCTTTTGTTACCCCCTCCGAATAGAGGATGCTTACACGGTCTTCAATAATCGGACCGCCATTCGGTATTTTTGTAAAATCACCTCTTCCTAGTTCCTTTTGTCCTTTAAAGTCAAACGAACATTGATCTGAGCCGAGCGTTTGTAAGTCCCCGTTTTTCAGAGCATTCCACAACACATCTTGGTGGTGCTTCTCTCTTAGTGGCGGTGACCACACATACTTCGCCCCTTCAAAGTTTGGCTTCTCTAATGCCGTTTGATCGAGAACTAAATATTGTGGACATGTTTCGCCCCACACATCAAAGCCCTTACGTCTAGCTTCCGCAATTTTCTCGACAGCGTCACTGCATGATACATGCACAACATAGAGCTGTGAATCAGCAAGACCTGTTAATTGAGCAGCTCTGCCTGTTGCTTCTCCTTCTACTTCCGGTGGTCTGGTCAGCGCATGATAAATAGGATCTGTCTGCCCTTTTTCAATCGCTTGTTTCGTTAAATAATCAATTACATCCCCATTCTCAGCATGGACCATGACTAAACCGCCCAGCTCTTTTGCCGTAACAAGCGTTCTGAAAAGTGTTTCATCATCAGCTTGGAAGACATTTTTATAAGCCATGAAGACTTTGAATGAAGTGATTCCCTCATCAGAAATCACTCTCGGGATCTCTTGTAATACGTCATCATTTATTTCACCAATCATTAAATGGAAACCGTAATCAATCACTGCTTTGTCCTTGGATTTTGCGTGCCATTCATCAATGGACGATTGCATTGGCTCTCCCTTTTTCGTCAAGCAAAAATCGATGACTGTCGTCGTTCCGCCGTAAGCTGCAGCAATTGTGCCAGATTCAAAATCATCCTTTGACACAGTGCCGCCAAACGGCATTTCTAAATGCGTGTGCGGATCAATTCCGCCCGGAAACACATAACACCCTTTAGCATCTACTGTTTCAGCGCCATTTGCCGAAAGATTTGAACCAATCGCTGCAATCTTACCGTCTTCAATGAGAAGGTCGGCTTCATACGTTTCAGATGCCGTTACAACTGTGCCGTTCTTAATCAACTTCTTCATTCGTTAGTCCTCCTTTGACCTTCTTCAGTTTTATACGTTCATGCCTCATGTGTGTGTCAATTCAACATGATTAGTCTGTTATTTTACGGTTGGGATACTGCAGTTACCTGCTGCCCCGATTGCTGCTTGACGTTCATTCCACGTCATGGCCGGCAGTTCAGTTTTCAGCTCAACCATATCAATGGCTCCATCAACTGGACACACGATCGAACATAGGTTACAGCCTACACAATCATCCTCGCGAACTCTTAAGATATCTTTCCCTTGGTCGTCCTTTAACATATCAATACATTGGTGAGAGGTATCTTCACAGGCAATGTGGCATTTATTACAATTGATACAGACATCATTATTAATTTGTGCAACAACTTTATAATTCAGATCAAGGTTGCCCCAATCAGAGTAATTAGTCACCGATTTTCCGACAATATCCATAACTGATTCAATACCTTTTTCATCAAGGTAATTATTCAATCCATCTAACATATCCTCTACAATTCTAAAGCCGTGGTGCATCGCAGCTGTACACACTTGAACACCCGTTGCCCCCATCAGCATAAATTCCACCGCATTTTCCCAGTTGGAGACACCGCCCATACCTGAGATCGGTACATTAACATGCGGGTTACGAGCACATTCAGCTACCATGTTCAGCGCAATCGGTTTTACTGCCGGACCACAATAGCCGCCGTGCGCTCCCTTGCCGGCAACATGGGGAACTGTATTCCATGAATCAATATCAACTCCCGCCAAACTATTAATCGTATTAATCATACTAACCGCATCTGCCCCGCCTTGAACGGCTGCTTCTGCCGTTACAGTGATATCTGTGATATTCGGCGTAAGCTTAACAATAACAGGAGTCTGGGCAACTTCTTTTGCCCAATACGTCTGCTTTTCAACGAGTTCAGGAACCTGCCCGGAAGCGGCACCCATCCCGCGCTCAGCCATTCCGTGCGGACAGCCGAAATTCAACTCAAGTCCATCTACCCCAACATCTTCTACCCGTTTGACAATCTCATGCCACGCCTCTTGCCTCGGCTCTACCATGAGGGAGGCAATAATCACATGATCCGGGAAACGTTTCTTTGTTTCATAGATTTCTTTTAAGTTTACTTCTAGTGGACGGTCTGTAATTAACTCGATATTGTTAAAGCCAGCAACCTTTTGCCCGTTAAAACTTACGGCTGCAAAGCGTGAGGATACATTTAAGATAGGGTCTCCGAGTGTCTTCCATACAGCTCCACCCCACCCTGCTTCAAAGGCACGCTGCACTTGATAGCCTGAGTTTGTTGGCGGCGCGGATGCCAGCCAAAAAGGATTCGGGGATTTAATTCCTGCAAAGTCAATTCGTAAGTCAGCCATTCAACTACCTCCTCGTAATTTGGGTTAAGCCGATTCTTCCTGCATGTTTTTAGATAGTTTTTGATGCAGCGCATATGCTGTCTGTTTTCCTTGTTCTGCCGCTGTTACAACCATTGCTTCTCCTTGACCTTTACCGAAGATCACATCACCACATGCAAAGACCTTTTCGTTGGATGTCGTAAAGTCTTCCATATTTACCTTTACTACTCCGCCGTCATGCTCTAATCCAAACTGCTCGATTAAGTCAATATAGCGAGTTTGGCCGATTGCCTTAATCACCGCATCAACTTCTAACGTAAACTCAGACCCTTCTACAGGTACTGGTCTTCTTCGTCCATCTTCACTCGGTTCACCCAGCTCCATTTTGATGCACTCGATCGCTTTCACTTTCCCGTTCTCATCACCGATAATACGCTTAGGAGCAGTTAACCAGCGGAATTCGACTCCATCTTGCTTTGCAAATTCATATTCAAAATCATAAGCCGTCATTTCTGCCAGTGTTCTGCGGTAGAGGATTTTAACGTTTTCTGCGCCAAGACGAACAGAACATGTCGCACCATCCACCGCTGTGTTTCCAGCACCAATGACCACTACCTTTTTACCGATGTACTCTTCTGTCAGCTGGCCTGATTTCGTTGCTTTAACAAAGTCAATCGCATCATGAACACCATCTAGCTCTTCACCCTCTATTCCTAAATCCGGCACCTTAGACATTCCAATCGCAAGGACAACCGCATCATAATTGGCTACCAGCTCTGATACAGGAACATCTTCTCCAATTCGCATATTCGTTTTAATCTTCACATCAAGACTCTTTACTTGATCTACTTCCCAGAAAGACACGCGCTGTGGCAAGCGGAAAGAAACGATCCCATAGGTATTCAGCCCGCCCGCTTCTTTTTCAGCTTCATAAATCGTGACATCATACCCGATAAGAGCTAGTTCACGAGCAGCTGATAAGCCGGCAGGACCCCCTCCAACAATTGCAACCGTTTTTCCGTTCTTCTTTCCGGCTTTAAAGAGAACTTGTTCATTTTTCATTGCCCAATCAGTTGCATACCTTTGCAAATCCCCAATCATAATCGGCTTAGTTGAATGGTTTAGGACACATGCCCCTTCACAGAGCTCTTCTGTTGGACATACACGTGAACAGCTTGCACCGACTGGGTTTGCCGTCATAATCGTTTTAGCAGATCCCAACATATTCCCAGAGGAGATTTTCTTAATGAATTTAGGAATATCTATACTTGTCGGACAAGCGGTAATACAGGGTGCGTCATAACAAAATAAACAGCGGTTTGCTTCTTCAACTGCTTCTCTATTTGTCAGTCCAGGATGAGCCTCTTGAAACTGCTTTTCTAAGTCTTCTACCGTTAACATTAAACGTTGCTCACTCAATGAAAGACCTCCTTTAATATCTAAACTAATTAAGATGGAAAGACGTTCTGCATAAGCTACGATCATATGCAGAACGCTCTTATGTTATTTTTAAGGAAGAAGAGCCGTCATATCATCATATGTCTCTGGTCTGCGGTCTCTGTAGAACTGCCATGTATCTCGTACTTCTCGAATCATTTTCTTGTCCATTTCACCAATAATGACCTCATCTTGATCACGGCTTGCAACAGCAACCATTTGTCCGCGAGGGTTTACTAGATAGGACTGTCCGTAGAACTCGCCCATATTCCATGGCGCTTCCATTCCGACACGGTTGATGGCACCTAAATAATAGCCATTTGCAACAGCATGGGCTGGCTGCTCTAGCTTCCATAAGTATTCAGATAAACCAGCAACAGTGGCTGATGGATTAAAGACAATCTCTGCCCCGTTCAAGCCTAGTAATCTAGCACCTTCTGGAAAATGACGATCATAACAGATGTAGACCCCTACTTTTGCATAAGCTGTATCAAAGACTGGGTAACCCATATTTCCTGGCTTAAAGTAATACTTCTCCCAGAAACCGTAACCCTCTTCCCCGACACCTACATGAGGAATATGTTGTTTGCGGTATTTCCCTAAATAAGAACCGTCCGCATCGATCACTGCAGCCGTATTATAGTAAGTAGCAATGCCTTCCCGCTCATAGATTGGAAGAACAATAACAATTTCAAGTTCCTTTGCTAAATCTTGAAACAACCGTGTAGTCGGGCCATTCGGGATTTCTTCTGCCGCCTCATACCATTTTGTTTTCTGTTCAGAACAGAAGTACGGGCCATAGAATATTTCCTGCAGACATATAATTTGAGCACCCTTTGCTTTAGCTTCACGAATTAACTTAATATGCTTTTCAATGGCTTTCTCTTTATGAACCGCTACTGGCTCATCGCCGTGTACATCATTTGAGGCTTGAATTAGTCCAATTTTTACGTGATCTGACATCTTAATTCCCCCTAAGCAAAGTTAAGTTATTTCACAATAAGTAAAATGATACAAATCGAAATTATTAGAATAGTTTGACTTCAATATCAATTCTACGTGTGAGTCAGGACAAATACATCATACAAAGTGTTAAACCCTTGAATACTTTTGTTTATCATTTTGTAAAAAGCACATTTCCTTGAGCGTTATCCTACCACGCAGCTAGGCTGTTTTTCGTATTAATGTAAGGTTATCTCTCAATCTTTAAACATTTGTTGTCGTCTTCACTCATGAAACATTCCAGAAAGATCTGATGAATCCCTTTTGTGTGGTAGAAGAATCCTTCAACATATATCTACTTGAATTGATAGTCATTACCATTTAATTGACATGTTTCCCGTGAAACATGTCGAAATTAATAGAGAGCTCAGTTTTTGTGCGCTAATTTGTTAGAAAATTTATTATTTTGAAAATACTAAATTGACTTTATCCACACTATTAAGCTATAGTTTTCTTAGCAATTCTTTGTACTTTTAGTAGATTATTGTCTATTTAATTCATCTGAGAGGAGATTAATCATGAAGAAACTATCAAAATTTTTGAAGTCTGCAGCCATTTTATCGGTACTAAGCGCAGGGCTAGTTGCTTGCAGCAGTGAACCCTCT
The DNA here is from genome assembly GCF_000474275.2 of Alkalihalophilus marmarensis DSM 21297. Taxonomy (GTDB): domain Bacteria; phylum Bacillota; class Bacilli; order Bacillales; family Bacillaceae_D; genus Alkalihalophilus; species Alkalihalophilus marmarensis. The sequence goes on along the minus strand of NZ_ATAE01000034.1, from coordinate 42,999 downwards.
AATGACCCTTCTAGTGATGGAGGAGAAACAGGAGAAAATACAGGAGGAGGCGATCTGAAAGTAGCCGTTATGTCAGACCCTGTTTCACTTGATCCTCATGGTGCCAACGAGAATGTGTCAAACTCTATTAACTCAACAATTTATGACCGACTCGTACATATGGAAACAGACCTTACCATTCAACCTGCATTAGCAGAAAGCTTTGAGCAGATTGATGACACGACGTGGGAAGCTAAGATCCGTCAAGGTGTTACGTTTCATGACGATTCTGAATTAAATGCAGAGGTAGTTAAAGCGAACTTAGATCGTGTTCGCGATCCAGAAGTGGCCTCTCCTGTCTCTTTCTTATTTGGGATGATTACGGACGTAACAGTAGAAGATGAGTATACGGTACATATTGAAACGGAATTCCCATTCGCCTCTCTGCCTGCACATCTTGCTCACCCAGGCGGGAGCATTATCAGTCTAGAATCAATTGAAGCTTCATATGAGGCAATGGAAAACGGCGGCCAGCCTTTCTCTACTGTTAATGAAGCGCCAGCTGGTACAGGGTATTTTAAATTTGAAGAACGCAGCCCTGGACAATCTGTTACTTTAGTAAAAAATGAGGACTACTGGCATGAGGAAAAAGCGAAAGTTGACTCTGTCACATTCACCGTTATCCCAGAAGACTTGACGCGTATTGCCGAGCTTGAAACTGGCGGCGTGGACATCATATTTCCTGTAAACCCAAGTGATGTTTCACGAGTAGAAAATGGTGCTGAAACGTCTGTCCAACAATCAAACTCAACGCGGATGGTTTACCTAGGATTCAATACTGAAGTAGAGCCATTTGACGATGTAAATGTAAGACGTGCTCTTCATATGGCAGTAGATAAGCAAGCCCTAATTGATGGGGTGTTAGATGGTACTGGAGTCATTGCAGACGGACCAATTGCGCCGGATGTATTCGGATACAGTGATGATATTGACCGTATTGAGCATGATCCTGAACAAGCAAAAGAACTCTTAGCCGAAGCTGGTTTCCCTGATGGTTTCCAAACAACCATTTTGACTGACGATGATCGTGAACGCCAAGATCTTGCACAAGCTCTGCAATATCAGCTTGCTGAAATTGGGATAGACATTGAAATTGACACCTATGAGTTCGGTACGTATTTAGAACGTGCAGGCCAAGGCCAATCTGAGCTGTTCTTAGGCAGCTGGGGGACCGTTACACTTGATGGCGACTACGGATTATATCCAGTCTTCCACTCAGCTAACAAAGGTCCTGCTGGCAACCGTTCATTTATTGATAACGAAGAAATTGATTCCTTATTACAACAAGCACGTGAGGCAACTGATGATCAAGAACGCCTAGATTTTTATGAGGCTGCACAAAATGAACTAGCCGCAGAATCTCCATATGCCTACCTTTACTTCCCTGAAATTATCGCAGGTGTGCGTGATGATGTAGAAGGATTCTGGCAGTTCCCAAGTACAACTTTATTCTTACGTGATGTAGAATTGAATCGTTAAAACGTAGAAAAGCTGACTTATGTTATTTCATAAGTCAGCTTTCTTATTGCTCGCTGTGTAAGGAGCATGACTCTTTTCCCTCATCATTCTCCCCTTTAATGGATGGTTCAATTTCTATTAATTAAACGTTTGTTTAACCTGCTGATACCCCGCTGTAAATGAGATACACATCAAGTACCCTCCTAACTTCAAATTGTATAGTACTCACCTTCACCTCTCTCTATAAACAAAAGAAGACGCTGATTACAGCGCCTTCTCTAAGTGACTTTTACTCCATCCACTCTGGTTTTCCAAAGCCTTCAAATTCACTATCAATTACTTCTTCAAATTCACTCGATTCTACAGCTTCTTTAATATCTTCAACAAATGACTGGTCAAGATTTTCTGTGCTTACAACGACACGGTTTCGATACTCATCAGGCATCGTTTCAAGCTTTAATGCATCAAGAAGGTCCATATTAGCTGAGAGTGCAAAGTTTCCTGGTACAGCTGATAAGTCTACAGAATCTACAGCTCGTGGCAGCTGGCCTGCTTCAATTGGCTGGAACACAATATTTTTAGGGTTTTCGATTACGTCACGCTCTGAAATGACGAGTGGATTCACGTCTGGATCGACCTTGATTAATCCCTCTTCTTCAAGAATTAAAAAGGCACGAGCAGCATTCGTTGGGTCATTTGGGATAGCAATTTGCGTACCTTCTTCAATTTCATCCAGAGAGTCATACTTATTAGAGTAAATTCCCATTGGTGCAGTCGGTACAACAATTATTTCTGAAAGTTCCATATTATTTTCTTCAGCAAAGTTATCCATGTAAATTTTATGCTGGAATAGGTTCGCATCAATAGAACCGTTGTTTAATGCAATGTTTGGCTGTACATAATCACTAAATTCTACGACTTCTACTTCATACCCTTTTTCTTCTAACACAGGCTTGATTGCTTTACTTACCATATCACTGTATGGACCGGCAGTTGAGCCAAATGTAATCTTTGATTTATCTTCTGCTGCAGCTGATGTTTCCTCTGTTTCCCCTGAACCACACGCTGCTAGTGCTCCTACTAATAATGCTGATAGTAATACTGTTTTTAATTTTTTCATCTTTTATCTCCCCTGTTCTCCTATTTTTATCTCTTATCTATTGTTTTTGCAATCAAGTCACCCGTGTATTGGATAACCTGGACGAGCACAATTAAAATGATAATGGTTGTAAACATCACAGCCTCATCATAACGGTAGTAGCCAAAACGAATGGCTAAGTCACCAATCCCGCCGCCGCCGACAACCCCGGCCATAGCAGAGTATCCGATAAGACTGATGGTTGTAATTGTAATTCCTTGTACGATTCCTGGTTTTGCTTCAGTTAATAAAATATCTTTAATAATCAGCCAAGGGCTTGCTCCGACTGATATAGCCGCTTCAACTACCCCCTTATCAATTTTCCGCATCGATGATTCTACTAACCTTGCAAAGAAAGGAATCGCTGCTACCGATAAAGAAACAGAGGCTGCCACCGGCCCAATTGTACCGCCCACAATGGCTTGTGTTAATGGAATTAATGCGACTAGTAAGATAATAAATGGGATCGAGCGAATTAAGTTTACAATCAGTCCAAGGATGCTTTTGATCCATACATTTTCTAAAAATAACCCTTTATCCGTGACATATAGCAGAATTCCTACAGGAAGGCCGACAAGAATAGCAATGGAAAGGGAGATCCCGACCATAATGACTGTTTGAATAAAAGCTTTATTTAATTCTGGCAGCAATTGAATAAATGTATCAATTGTCATTCGTAATCACCTCCACCCCGACCGCTTTTTCATCTAAGTAAGAGATAACCTTATCAATTTCTTCTTGGTCCCCTATCAGTTCCATAATGAAGACCCCGAGCGGCACTTCTTTGATGTATTCAATTTTCCCGTGCAGTATATTTCCTTTTATATCAAATCCTTTTAACACATCAGAAACAACGGATTCGAGCGCGACCTCTCCTTGAAAATGAATCTTTATGATCGTCCCTAGGCATGTGTTCATTAATGTTTGCGGGAGCTTAAACTGCATGACGCCATCGATAAATTCTTTTGTCAGCTTTTCTTTTGGCTTAGCAAACAGTTGATACACACTTCCAAGCTCGATAACCTTCCCGTTTTCCATCACAGCCATTCGGTCACATATCTCTTTTACCACTTCCATCTCATGAGTGATGAGAACAATCGTAAGACCTAGCTTTTCGTTTATACTTTTTAACAGTTTTAAGATGGACTGGGTTGTGCTTGGATCAAGGGCAGAGGTTGCTTCATCACAAAGGAGAACCTTTGGATCATTTGCCAGCGCTCTTGCAATACCGACTCTCTGCTTTTGACCGCCACTTAACTGGCTCGGGTAGTGCTGCGCTTTATCAGAAAGGCCGACTAAATCAAGTAATTCTAGAACTTTCTTTTCACTTTCAGCTTTTGATTTCCCAGCAGCCTTTAAGGCGAAAAAGACATTATCAAATACCGTTTTAGATGATGCGAGATAAAAATGTTGAAAGATCATTCCTATTTTCTGTCTAGCCTCTCGCAACTTACTAGCTTTTAATGAGACTAGGTTCACCCCATCTACATAGATTTCTCCAGAGGTTGGCTTCTCCATTAGATTAAGGCAGCGTAAAAGTGAACTCTTTCCTGCTCCGCTATACCCGACAATACCGAAAATTTCTCCTTTTTCAACCTCAAGGCTGACATTATCCACACCTTTAATCAGGCCCTTTTTTGTTTTATATTCTTTGATGACATTCTTGACCGCTATCATGATTTCCACCTCAGAAACTAAGTAATCTTATTTGAAAACTCAACTTTGTAAATATGTTGGTTCTAGTTCTTATCCACTTCCGTAAAACCAAAAATAAAAACCTCTTCCTATTCAGAAAGAGGTTTGACAATTAAGATCGCACCTCTTATCTTTCAGAGCCATAGCTCTGCAGGATTTAGCACCGACTAAGTATAAACTTAGAGGTTGCCGGACGTCATAGGGCCTGTCCCTCGGTCGCTCTTGATAAGAGTTTTAAACTATTCAAATTTTCTAAGTTATTTCATCATAATAAAGGATTAAAGAAATGTCAATAGTTTTCAGAGTTATTCGCCTAATAGCTGTAAGAATTCTCGCGTACGAGCTTCTTTCGGATGTTCAAGCAGCTCTCTTGCCTTACCTTCCTCCACTATGAACCCGCCATCCATAAAGAATACTTTATCAGCCACTCGTTTTGCAAAATTCATTTCATGCGTTACGATTACCATCGTCTGTCCTTCTTTGGCCAGCTCTTCGATAACTCTGAGAACTTCACCTACGAGCTGCGGATCTAGTGCTGAAGTTGGCTCATCAAACAACATGACATCAGGATTCATCATTAGTGCTCTAGCTATAGCCACGCGCTGCTGCTGTCCTCCTGATAACGCATCTGGATACTTATCCTTATGTTCAAACATGCCTACTTTCTTTAAAAGCTTCTCCCCATCTGCAAGAACAGTACTCTTTCTAGCTTTCTTAACGGTTAAAGGAGCCTCTATGATATTTTCCATGACCGTTTTGTGCGGAAAGAGATGAAAGCCTTGAAAGACCATCCCGCTATAAGCGCGCAGCTCACTTATATCTTTTTTGGAAACATTCTTTGCTCCAAATTTTACTTTTTTCTCACCTATTGTGATCGTACCGCTGTTAGGCAGTTCTAACACATTTAAGCAGCGAAGAAGAGTTGTTTTACCGGAACCTGAAGGCCCTATTAAACAAACCACTTCCCCTTTTTCAACAGAAAAGTCTATAGACTCTAAAACGGTATTGTCGTCAAACTTTTTATTAAGCTTAGATACATTAATCATTTTGAGTCCTCCTTTATCGCTTACTTAAGTAACGATTATATCTCTTCTCTAATCTTTCTTGGAAATAACCGATAATAATACATACCACCCAATAAATAAGAGCGGCTGTTATATACATCGTCATACTATCAAACGTACGGCCAGCCACAAGTCTTGAGCTGTACAATAATTCTTGGACAGTAATAACCGACGCAAGAGAGGTACCTTTCACGATGTCCATAAAAATATTAAAAGTAGGCGGCAAGGCAATTCGTGTTGCTTGAGGGATAATGACCCTTCTTAATGTTTGAACATAACTCATTTGCAGTGAAGCAGCTGCCTCCCATTGACCACGCGGAACGGACATGATGGCTGATCTAACCACTTCGGCATTGTAAGCAGCAAAGTTAAGACTGATTCCAACAATCCCTGCAACAATAGCACTCTTAAATTCAACACCTAGTACCGGAATGCCATAATAAAGGATAAAGATAAATACGAGTAAAGGCGTTCCCCTCATAAATGAAATATAGATTCTAGCGGGCCATCTGATAAACCAGAACTTCGACATCCGCGCAATCCCTAAAAGCAATCCTAAAATGAGAGCAAAAACCATACTGAACAGAGCAATTATCATGGTTACTTTTAATCCTTCAAGTAAAAAAGGAAGTGAATTCATCGCTAATTCCGGATCATATAGATACTCCCACTGAATTTGATTAAACCATTCAAGCATACTACCCCTCCTTTATTAAGGTTCTCAAAAAAAGAAATACAAAGGAAGTTCCTTTGTATTTCTTGTTCTTTCTTCTTATAATGTACTACGGAACCTGTCTTATTCTCCGTCTAAACCAACGACTTCTTCATCAACAGGCTCTGAAACATCTTCACCAAGAAATTCCTCAGACAAACGAGCTACTGTACCGTCTTCAATTAACTCTTGTACAGCCTCATCTAGTTTTTCTTTAAGAGCAGTATTCCCTTTTAACACAGCCATTGCACTTTCTGTTGCATGATATTTCACTTGATCAGCCACTACTAGGCGGTCATCACCAAACTCATCAAGCGTACGTTGCAGGACTAAACGATCGTTTAGGTAGGCATCCGTATTTCCGTTCATAACATCACGTAAAATAGCCTCTGTTCCACCATCATAAGCTGTTCCATTTGCCCCAATATTATCAGCAAAAATTGCATAATTACTTGTTAGCGAACCAAGTGCCACATCTACACCTTCTAAATCATAAGCGTCACTAAAGCGATCAGCATCTTCAGATCTGACTACAACCGATCCGTAAGAATATTTATGAGGAATGACAAAATCAAATGTTTCCTTACGTTCTTCAGTAATCGCAAAATCATGTGCCGCTACATCAATTTGACCATTTCGTAATGAAGGAAGAATCCCATCAAAGTCCATTGTATTAAATTCAATTTCAAGACCTAATTTATCTGCTACCTCTTTGACAAGCTCTACTTCAAAGCCTGTTAACTCATTGCTTTCATTGTAGTACGTAATAGGGGCATATGTTCCAGATGTACCCACCACTAATTTGCCTGACTCTTCAACTTCCGTCCAAGAAGTATCTTCACTTTCACCAGTTGTTTCTTCGTTATCTGTCACTTCTTCATTATCTTGCTCTGAATCTTCCGTTGCGCCGCAAGCAGCCAACACCAATACTAAAATAAGTGCAGTCATCAATGATAATAATTTTTTCAATGCAATAAGCCTCCTTAAAACCAAGTAAATTAATCTGAATAGTAAACTTAAATTACCACGAAAATTTTCATATGTCAATTACTAATAATCAAAATAAAAAAGCTCTGCATGAATACAGAGCTTCTGACGACAGTTCACTTATACATTACATGTACCATCTGAACAATCATTATTACTAACTTCTTGCTCAGTAGAAATATTTACGGCAGCTTCTTCCTTTACTTTTTGTAATACATCTAAAAATACGTGAGTTGGCTGCGCTCCTGACACAGCATACTTTCTCTCAAATACAAAGAAAGGAACTCCTTTGACTCCAAGTGTTATTCCCTCCTGCTGATCTTTCTCAACTGTATCCTTAAACCGATCACTTGATAGCAGTTCCTCAGCTTCTTCCTTATCTATTCCTGCTTCAGCTGCCAGTTTGCTTAAAATATCACGGTCACCTATGTGCAGGGAGTCAGTAAAGTAAGCCTTTAACAGTCTCTCAGTTACTTCAAGCCCCTTTCCTTGTTCATAAGCAAAATGGGTAAGCCTGTGGGCATCAGCTGTATTTGTACGAATGGATGTATCGAAGTTAAATACTAACCCTTCTTCTTTTGCTTGCATAGCCACTTGATCACTCATTTCTTTTGCTTTCTCTCTAGTCATTCCATATTTTTTGGCTAATACATCATATAAATGATCTTCACTGTTACGCTCTGCATCTGGGTCTAGCTGATAGCTGCGAAAGATTAACTCTACTTTATTTCTATCCTCAAATTGCTCTAAGGCTTTTTCTAACCGACGTTTGCCGATGTAGCAAAACGGACATACAAAATCTGACCACACTTCAATTTTCATTATAATCCCCCTAATCTATTTTAGTTAAATTATAGAATTACATTAAGAAAACAACAACGCAGACGCCTTGACCCATTCAGCTTGCCCGTGTATTAGGGTGTCTCACTTCTTTTCTATGAATGCAGTGAGCCGTGACGAGGTAGATGAGGCCTGTCACTACAAAGGTTATAAATCCTGGGGACCAGTGATCAGGTATGAGTATATAGATTCCAGCTCCAAGTGCAGATACAATCAATCCTGATTTATTATACCGGTAGCTGTCCTCTGCTAACTTTCTAAAATCTTCTTCTTCAAACGTTAACTTTTTCAAAGATAAAAAGTCAGCTACAATTACAGCTGACAGGGGAATAATAAGTACTCCCAAATAAGAGATATATAACTGCGCTTCATTTACAAGAGCCGGAAACGCACTTAACGTGACTGCACAAGCTCCAAACAACAAAGCACTTCTCACCCTGCCAAGACTCGGGATACTGTTTAGTAAACTATATCCACCAGTATAGGCATTACTGATATTTATCATCACCATCGATGCAATGGAAGCCACTAAAATAAGGAATAAAAAAAGTGGTGAGTCTGTCAATTGACTCGATACTACGTATGGATTAACCTCACCAGTTAAAGCTGCTGTATAGGCCCCAAGGACGGCAGTTAAAAAGAAGCCGCCAGTATTGCCGATAAATAATCCAGTAAATGCATGTTTTCCACTCTTTGCATAGCGAGCCATATCAGAAGCTGCGCTCACTCCAGATATATATTGAACGAAAGCGAGGCTTGCAAAGAACAACATCATCGTCACAGTTTCAAAAGAATAGGAGCGTTCAGCACCACTAATGAGAAAAGAGAAATTCTTGCCCTCTACTTCACTTGTAAGAAGGATGTACAACATGACCAAACCACCCACAAAAAGAAAAGGCAAGAAATAGTTAGCTGCTCTTTTTACCGCATCAAACCCTATTAGCGCTAATACAGCCATAATTGTAGCTGCAATCAGGGCGATGAGCAGAAAAGGTACATTTATATTAAAAGATCGCAGAATCAGTTCTTTTAGTAAATAAGCTCCTCCTATTGTTTGCACAGCAAACCAATACATAGAGGTAAGCGTCCGTATAGGAGAGGCCACATAACGCGCTCCCTTATATCCGAGAATAGCTCGTATTGAATATTGGGCTGGAATGCCGTATTTTGCTCCTGGCAATGATAGAAAGGAGACAAATAAGAAAGCTAACGCTGCTCCTATTACTGTAGAGAAGACGGCTTGAATAAATGTGAGCCCCCCTGCTGTCACTGCTAAAGCAGGAACCAATACATTACCTGCATTAACTGAGACGGCCATTTGAATAAATGTATATTGTAATGCCTTGGTTGTTTGTAAGTCTCTTGGTACCGCCTCGAGTCCATATTGTTCAACCAACGGTTTCGCTGATTTATATATAGTTTGGCTCTCTCGTTCCTGCCCCACGTTTCCCATTCCCTTCTCCCTCGAAAATTAATCTGAAAATTATGATATTATAATAACTCAAAACAAAGTATAATAGACATACATTATACAACCTGGGGGGATTTTTATGTTTATCCGCAACTGTCTGACTCCAAAGAATGAATTAACTTTACTTCAGTCTTCAATAACGATTAAAGAGGCTTTATCATTAATGCAAGGCTCTCACTACAGTTTACCAGTGGTGAATGAAGAAGGCTCCTACCTTGGTATTTTGAGCAAGAGATCTATTTTAGAGTATATGGAAACTCAAGATGATGAAATGACACTTGCAACCCTTTATAAGCATGAAATCTCAAACTGTATTGATGTCAGTGCAAATGACAGCGTTGATCTTCATGCAAGCCACTTTGAAGATTGTCTTCCCATTATTGTAAGATATCCGTTTGTTCCTGTATTAGATAACGGAACATTTGTGGGGATTGTTAAACGTTCATTCATAGAGCGTACACTTGAAGATTGTTTCGGGGTAGGTGTTGATGGCACACGTATTCTGATCGGGGTTCATAATCAATCCGGCACCCTGCATACGATCACAAAAATTCTACATAAGTATGATATTAATATCATATCCGATATCGCATTTGAAGCGGATTCTTCCTATCTTCGCCGGATTCTAATAAAGATTGAAAAATCTCCTCACCTTGATAAAGTCACCTCAGAAATTGATAAGCATGGATTTCGCATTTTAGAAATTGAATAAAACAAAAGCAGACTCAACTGATGAGTCTGCCTCTTTTATATTTAGCCTAATTTCGCTTCTTCAATAGGGGCTTTTCTTTTTTGCAGGCCTTCTTCTAAGCCTTTACGGTAGCCCTCTTTATAATAGGATTCAAGCATTTGCTTTATCTGCTCCCTCACCAGCGGATCACGGATGGTCGCAACAAATGGATCCTCTAATTTATGATGCTTATGACTTTTCATGTCTCCTCACACCTTACAACAATTATTTGTGTACTCATACCCTCTTTTCAAAAAGTCTAAACACCTTTTTTAGAAAGATTTGCTTCTTTTTTTATTTCTATTAAACTGAAGCTAGGATAACTAAAAGGAAATATAAGGAGATGCGAATATGAATAAGGACACTCTAAACAAAGATACTCTTTTTGAAATTGTTGAAAAGCACAAAGATAACTGGATCCAAATCAGCCGATACATATGGGAGAACCCTGAGCTTGGAAATGAAGAATTTAAAGCGATGGAAGCTCTGACTGATGAGCTTCGCACCCATGGTTTTGAAGTAGAGACAAACGTTGCTGATTTAGAAACTGCTTTCATTGCTAAATTCCGCTCGGAGAAACAAGGCCCTACACTTGGCTATTTTGCTGAATATGATGCCCTGCCTGAGATTGGACATGCTTGTGGACATAACCTTATTGGAATGATGGGCACCGGTGCAGCCATTGCTCTAAAAGAAGCGGTTGCAGAATTCGGAGGTGAAGTAATCGTATTTGGCACTCCAGCTGAAGAAACGAACGGAGCTAAAGTAACCTTTGCCGATAAAGGACTTCTAAACGACCTTGATGCTGCATTAATGGTTCACCCTTCTGGTGTTCATGAGAGAAGCGGCTCATCAATGGCAATGGAAGCTGTACAATTCGATTTTTACGGCAAGCCAGCGCATGCAGCAGCAAGCCCGGATCAGGGCGTAAATGCACTAGAGGGAGTTATACAAACGTTTAATTTAATTAATTCTCTCAGACAGCACTTGCCTGATGATGTGAGAATTCATGGCATTATCACAAACGGTGGAGACGTTGTAAACGTTGTGCCGGCTAGAGCACAAGCACAATTTTATGTACGCGCAAACGAAAAGCAGGTGCTAGAAGAAACATCAGCAAAGGTAAAGCGTTGCGTAGAAGCTGCTGCTATTGCTACAGGATGTGAATTCAAGATTTCAAACCATGAACTTAGCTACGATAACCTTACGACGAATGAAACGTTATCTGAGCTTTATTGCCGGAATCTTATAGCTCTTGGTGTTGCACCAGAGGAAATTCTAAAAGACCAAGACCATGGCTCACTAGATATGGGAAATGTGAGCCAAGTGGCACCATCTATTCACCCTTACATCAAGATGGAGAATTGTCCATATTCTGCCCATACAGAAGGATTCCGTGATGCCACTGGTGATTCTAGGGGATTTGAAGCGATGATTCTAGGTATTAAAACACTAGCTGCAACAGGTTATGATTTATTAACCAACCCAGCTTATGTAAAAGAAATTAAAGAAGAGTTTGATCGTACCGTGGCTAGAGAGGATAGATAATAAATAGAAGGAGGCTGCAGCTGGCGGCCTCCTTCTCTCATTTTAATTACACTCCTACCCTCTGATTCACTTTCAGGAGTTGTCTTAGGTCGTTTGTCAGCACACTAAATACATCTTCTCCAAACCATTCAAGTGAGACCTCAACTTTCTCAAGAGAATCACTCAACAGCCTGAAAAACCTCTGATAATCGATACATCCTTCAAACAATGGAATCATTCCTTCCCGGGTTCCAGCTGCAGCATAAACATTTTCAGGTGCAAATACTCGTAAGTGATCTCTTGAGGTAATGTTTTTTAAGTGAACATGTTCGATATACGGTTCTAGCGCAATGAAGCCAGCAGCTGGATCCACGCCTGCCTCCCACATGTGAAGAGCATCGTAATTTATTCGCAGGGCTTGATGATCTACTTCCTCTATTAACTGCAACGTTGACTCAAGCGTATCAGCCAGCGTATTAGGGTGTGTTTCAATTAATAGGAGTTGATTATGCACTGCTAAACTTCTACAAACGGCTTGGAGCTGCTTTACAATATGACTCCTTTCCTCTGCAGTTACCTCTCCACTTGCTTTTTGTCCTGCAAAGGTTCGTAATTTATTTGTACCCCAAAGCTTTAGTAAATCAGCTTTCCTTTCTGTGGTTCCTATTAATTGTTCGACAGACTGATTAAGCGGCAGGTAATCACTGAGCATACTGACGGTCAGCCCTTTTTCAGCCATATTCTTCTTATGAAATGCTGCATCCTCTATTGCATTTTTAGCATGAACCGCCCATAATTCAATGCCGCTGAATCCTTGGTCACTCGCCCAAGTCGTAATCTCCTGTAATGAGTGCAAATGATGTCTAAACGTAATCGTACATAATGATACATTCATTATTAATGCCTCCGTTTCATCATGAAAGCGAAAGGATCTGGTGCCCTTCCTCTTCTAGCCTCTTTTTGTTCATATTATCTTGACCAACTTGGTTCTGCCTGTTGCTCCATTTCTCAAAGTACTGCTTGAGTGCATGTTTTATGGCTGTCTCACGCTCATCTTGATGATCAAGCTGCATATGGATCGCTTCTTGATGTTTCTCGTCTCTAGTCATCGCTAACTTCATGGCACGATACTGAACCGTTGTATATCCTTTAACTAAACGTTCAATTTCATCACACCACATCTCAAACTCTTCCTCATCTAACTTGAGCTCGTTGAAAAAATAAGCAAATGCATGTTCATAGGCATATTTCCTGATAGCCAGGACCGGAATTTGTTTTAAACTGTTACCTAATTCATGAAGTTCATTTCTGCGCTCCCCCTCTGTAAAGGCAGCCACGATAGAACGTATCCCTTCAGTCATCGGGTTGCAATCAAGTTTCAAACATGTATTAAAATAAGCTTCAATCGTTTCATCTGTTGGCTTTACCAGCTCTCTTTCATCAAAATAATAGCCGCCGCCCACTGTAGGTTCCATAATCGCATTTAAAATTTTCTTTTTTAAAAGAGTGCCTTCCCATCGAAAGTCAGGGTCAAACATCATCCACTCTTCTGGATTGCTAGTGGTATCCAGCATGACGTAATGAGGAAAAGGGCGTTGGTGAAATTTATTTTCACGCTCTGGCAGCAACGATAAATCAAGCATGACCATGAGATGGCGTCCACTAGGCTTATCTTCCATAAGCTTAAGCATATTCTCTACATTCTCTTCCTTAGACAGTTCATCTTGATACCAGCGATTTAACTTGATTCCATATAGATGCTCATACCAAGTACAAAAAAAGTCATGATTTATAATTTCAGAGTGATAAGAAAGCACATAATCCTCTGTAATGTCAAAGTCCGCATCCCATACACCGAAGTAGAATGGCCGGTGATCTAATCCCTCATTTTTTTTAATAACTTCACACACACAGCTCACAAAACAATGTACTTTAATCACAACATATCACCTATACTACTTTGCTTTGTTACAGAAGAAATAAACTGTGCCAAGCTTGAGACTGTATAGAAATCATTAGGAGCCAGCTCATCGTCTGGCACCTCTATCCCATAATCGACTTCAAGGTGCAGGATAAGCTGTAAGATCATCACTGAATCCATGCATAGATCTTCATTTAATCTAGCTTCCTTATGAAAAGCATCTATAGCAGGCAAATTAAGATGTTTTTCTAAAATATCATATAAAAGTGTAATTGCCTTCTCTTCTGTCATGCATAAACCCCTCCAAGCTTTTTACGGCTCACTTTTCCATTCGCCATTCTATCAACTTTCTTTACTCGTACCCACTCAACAGGCACTTGATAAGGTGCTAGATTATGTTGACACCATTGTCTAAGATTGATGGGATCAATTTCTTCATCACTAGAATAAAGCGCACATACACGTTCACCAGCATAGTCGTCTCTTTTTTTAAATACGACTGTATCTTGTATTCCTTTATACGAACGAATGATATTTTCCACTTCATGCGGGTACACATTTAATCCAGCGACATTGATCATCTCATCGATTCGCTCAAGAAAATGAAGAGTCCCTTGCTCATCAAAATATCCTAAATCTTTTGTTTGAATTGTTTGTTTGTCTATTTTAATGACTATCTCTTCAGGGTTTTCTTTGCCTTGCCCGCTCGTCACATCTAGATGAGACAATACCTTCCCGATTGCATTTGCTTCTGATACATTTGCATTCACACTTACACATCCTGCTTCTGAGCAGCCGTATTGTTGCAGCACTCGTTGTGATTTTTTTTGAAGCAGCCGAAACCAAGCATCCGGTAAAAGTGTGCCAGAGGTCATAACAGCGTAAAAACGTTCCTCTATTGGCAGCAACCTTGACAAGGTATACAATAATGTCGGTGCAGCATAGAGGATATGTACAGGGTATTCTTTTAATTTTTTCACAATGTATTTTGGATTGGGATTCGTAATAATGACTGGCACAGACCCTCTTTTCATTGCTGCCAACACCCCGCTTATTAACCCGTACGAATGATTTACAGGGCATGCGACAATCGATGTTGTGACCATATTAATAGAGAGCTTGACATTATAATTCTCTAGTTCCCTATCAATAGAGGCCCAGGACCGTTCAATACACTTAGGCTCTCCCGTGGTCCCTGAACTCAATTGAATTAGAGAGCCGCTGTGATCATCTCCCTCTTTCTTTAATTGAATCGGACTTTCGATATCATGATGAATTAAATAATGTGATTTGGTATGTTCAGCCGTCCGAATTGCTGCCCCTAGTGGATGCTTTGCATGTATCGGCGCGACTGACCCACCTTTTTTCTTTATATAAAAGTACAACGCTAATAAGATAAATGCATCTTCATGACAGACAGCGATTCGATGACGATCGCACTCTTTTAAGTAATCAAGCTGGTCAAATACCTTAAATTGCTCGTCTAGGTCTTGGTGTGAATAATACGTATCGTTAACATAGAACATGTTCTGCCCTCCGTGTGTCTTGATTTATAGCAAGCGAGTTTGACACCAAATGCCTATGTTCGATCTGGCTTTCTCGATTTAGCTTCTTTTTTAATAATGATTCCGCCATGATATTCTCTCTTCTATAGTCGATATGGGCCGCTCTCTCTCTATTTTCCGGAAAACAACTTATATAGTCAGTTAGTTCTTTATCTACAAGCTCCCAGAACTGCTCTTCAGAAATGAAACCTTCCCTATCAAGCAGGAATGACAACTCAGAAAGGTTATACACAAACAACGTATCCATCACGAGTTCGCGTAGGGCTTCTACTTCTTGCATCCAATAATATTGATTGTCCTTTGCTCCGTTATATACTTCATCAAGCTGCGTAAAATCGGGCAAACCTTCCTTGCTTTTAAGAAAGGAATCGACATATTCAACGCTCTCGTGAAAATCTCTCAGTGCCACCCTGAGCGGCCAGCCCTCTTTATGAATCAATAGCATGTTTTGGCTATGCGCCTCAAGAGCGATGCCGTGGTTAACTAATAGATGCCAAACAGGAATAACTGCCGACTTAATTAATTGAGTAGCCCATTTTTCTACTCCGTATTTTTTGATCCACTCGGAGATGAATAAATGACCATCTTTCTCTTTTAGCAATATTGCGTTAAAAGGAATAAATTCTTCATTACTCTTCAAATAGTTTGTTATGTTCTCCCGCCAGATAACAGCTAATTGACCAGACGAATCATTGCTTTGACAACCTTTTGGCTCAAATAATGCCCCTGCGTATTCTTTTAACATCACTACACCTTTATCTAGTAAATAGTCATCTGATAAAAGGACCTTATGCAGCCAATCAGATAGAGCCGGAGCTGTGCAAACAGAGTGCGGCACCAGCGTCCTGACAGAGGAGGTATGAACCATATTCATAGATAGCTTGATCATGGCTCTCTGTGGATTAGACCGATTCATGAGCGTTCGAACAGATTGTGTAGCTCTATATAAATCTCCAAATTCACCTAATTCAATGATGTCATGGCTTTCTAGGGAGTCCGCATATTGTTCCTTTATTGCGTCCCATTGCCAAGGATGGACAGGTAAAAAAGTGTACTCATCAAGCTGCCCCCCTTTTTGGCATAAGGCTAAGACTAGATCCCTCCATTGGTTCGTGCCTAACTCTTTCTGCCAGAAGCTTTGTTCTTCTTTAGGATAATTAAATTTCAGGTCTTTCCTTTTCACAGCAAGCCATACTAACGAAAATTCTTGTCCGGCCTCCGGACCATACCTTTTGTGGTCTTCCACTGTAAATCCAGTTCTTGATTTAAAACACGGATGATACGGATGTCCTTCTATAATAGCTGAATCTAACTCAAGTCCATTTACCTGCCTTCTCGATAAAAGCTGGGGTATGTGTTCTTCGTTCCAATCTGTTAAGTAAATCGTTTGCTCTAGTTCTTGTAGAAGAAGGCGGCCTATCTCTGCCTCTGGATTTAACTCTGCAATAAATTCAGCAATGACCGCTTGATGGATCTCCCCGCTTGAGGTTAGTTTGTAAACCAGCTCCTCCTCAATACGAATCCGTCCAAATGCAGATATCTTTCCTGTACACCTAAACGTAGCTGACCTTCCATGTATAAAAAAGTGACTAAGCTCCCTACTAACCTTCTCCTCTTTATAAGGAAGCATCTTCTCAAATAGTATTGCTTCAACTAGCTGCTTCCTTACTCTAAGAGCAGCTTTAGACTTTGGCACTTTCTCTACCTGCATAAGGGACCTCTCCTTTTTCTTTAGATGTAAATGGATTATCAAGCGTTGCGTAAACAGCTTGTTCTAGAGCTGCAGTAAGTTCATCTACATCATGAAATCTAGTGAGTAAATTTGCTTTAAAAGCTAACTTTTCTCTCGTAAGAAGCATCTCTAGTAATCTCTTGCCAGCACCATGACATAAGGTATACATCTCTTTGAGTTGATCTTGAATATAGTCAAGTATTACATTCTCTTCTAGTAGACCATCTGCTCCGAAACGATAAACAATAGAAAACAAATGATTTATAAATAAATAATACGTAAACCGTTCTTCGATCAGCTTCTCTTCATAAAAGAGCTCAGGTGTTTTCTGTAAGGATTCCTCCATTTTCAAGAGTCGTTCTCTATATTGTGTGGATAGGTAATACCCCTGGTTATCGCGGTAATAAAAAGAAGCAGGGTAGCCGGCAGAAAGATTAATTAAGCTGTTTTGCTGGTGAGCTTCTAAGGCAATTCCATACGTATCATATAAATGGATGAGTGGTATGACCGTCTTCTCAAAATAGTTCTTAAACCAATCAAAACTAACATCTTCTTGACTTCTCCCCTCATCCATTGCCAGTTCCTCTATAAGCTGTTGGAGCATCGATTTCCTACCAGGAAGTGCATCTTGAATAAGTGCTGCGATTGGAGTCACACCGGCTTCATTTCCATTTGTAAAAGGGTTTGATCTAATAATGACCTCAAACCCGCTCTCTTTCATTCCTGGAATACTTACAGTAAGAAATGCTGGGTCATGAATAAATTGAAAAGAAGGGTATTCTTTAAGCAAAGGGAGTTTCTTTAATAGCTTTGTCATATTGCGTCCTGCGTACAATTCATGTTTTTGGTTATTACGCAGTGAATTCGTTACCTTCACCGGTATGGAAAACTTAAACATCCAGTTACTTTTCTTGTTATACACTGTTCTAATCGATGAAGTAGCATAGAATTCCGGCCCCATTGCACCTGCTTCTTCAATTAAGCCTTTATCCATTAATGTTTTTACTTGAGGCTGAGTTATAAGCCATTGTGCTTGTAATGGATGGACTGGCAGCAAGGACCAACCAGGTGTCTGTTCTCTAATTTCTAACTCACGTAAAAGTAATTCTCCGCAAGATGCGTCGCCATCACTTTGATCAACAATGAGAGAATTGTTCACCTTAAAATAATGCAATTGAAAATGTCCATTCTTCTCTGGACTAAAGCGTTCATGCTGCCAGCTTGCGATCCCTTGTCTGCTTTTTGGAGTAGGATGAAGCCAGTGACCAAATACCAGCGACTGCTCAAAATCAATAAATTCTCGATTTCTAGGAGAGGCTGTTTCTTCTTTTTTTATTGCGTGGTCAATAAATTGAGCCATTGTTTGATAGCTATCTATTAGTCTAAGGAGTAATTCATCGAAATGAGAATCGCCTGCTCTTGATTCAGCATTTGCTCTCATATGTAATTCTCGGATGAGTGTAATCATTGCTTGCAGCTTCTCTTCTTGTACCCACTCACTACAATAGGGGGATTGCTTATATACGTTCCCGAAAGAATGAGTGCCTACAAGGGACTTATACGTTACTCCAATTGCATATGTAAGTGATTGATGGGGCAAAGATATAAAAAGGATATAGGGTTCATTCATTTGTTTTTTAACCTCTTGATCTTCTGCCTCCTCTAGCCTCACTACCTCTCTAACATCCATCTCACGTACATAGCAATTCAAGAATGCCTTAAATGAAGCTTGTTCTGCAATTAGCTTGGCTGTGCTTTGCATACTCTCATCCTTTCTACTTCTATTTACCTAGTAATTGATACTCATTCTCAATTAGAATGAAGAAAAAAACGGGTTTCCCCGCTTTTCCTTCGTGAAATGAGATCTGTTTACTCACTACTCTCCTAATAAAAGGTTTTCAATTTCTTTTAAACCTTTTTGACGTTCAATTGGATCCCAAAATCCCCAAGTTGTTGTTAATGTATGCACATTATCTTCTTTAACAGCATTTAACCCATTCCATACCTCACCTTGAGTGACGTTGTCATAAAATTCACCGCTATTAAAGTATGTGACGTCAATAATATGATCTGGATTGTACTTCACTAAGCCCTCAATCGAGATATTTTCACCAAAGTCATCAGGAATGTTCTCTGCTGGCGTCAGCTTAAGATCATCAAACAATAAAGCATTGGTTGCATGATTGTTTCTACCATAGACACGAATGTCTTGCTTGTTAATGGAAACAGCCATAAATGTTTCTTCACCAACCGCCTCACGAATACGCTCGCCAATATCTTCTGCCTCTGCTTCTAGCTCATCAATCACTTTTTGACCTTCTTCAAGTTTCCCTACAGCTTCAGTTACTTTTAAATGGTCATCTCTCCAGTCCCCGCCAACTTCTACTACGACAGTTGGGATCGAATCAGAAAGCTGCTCATATAACGGTTGATAACGGTCGCTGATAATAAGCAAATCAGGATCTAACTGAACAATTTCTTCTGGATTTATTTCATCAGAAAACGGCAGTGCCATTACGTTCTCTAACTCTTCTGTTAAATGCGGAGGAAACTCGTTGTCATACGCCATTACAGCATAAGGCTCGACTCCAACAGAAACTAATGAACCTTCCCATGACACATGTGATAATACTACTACCTTTTCTGGATTAGCCGGCACTTCTGTTTCACCATACAAATGTTCAACAGTGTAACTGCTAGGTGATTCATTCTCACTTGACTCTTCTGAACTATTCTCTTCTGTCTCTTCTACTGTTTCGGAATCTTCTTCTGCCGCAGCCCCAGTAGACTCTTCCGAACTATTACCGCATGCAGCTAATAAAGTCACTGCAATCAAGCATAACAAAGCCAATAGTGTCCATCTTCTTCTCATCTTTTTTCCCCCTGTACAATCAATAATGAAATTCATTATCAATGATAAGTATTATCAATTAAAAATAACATGGTCATTTTTACCTTTATTCTTGTACAAATGATTCCCTGCTTCTTTCCTTCCACGGACTATTTCTATATTTAATTAGTTGATCACGGTAATCCTTTTTTAAAGATAGATGGAGCTACTCCTTCTTTTTTCTTAAACAATTTACTAAAGTAAAATTCATCTTGAAATCCAGCAAGGTCTGCAACTTCTTTTAATGTAATATCCTTTTTCTCTCTCATTAGCTCCTTTGCTTTTTTTATACGACAGCTGTTGATAAACTCTTTAGGAGAAAACCCCGTATGTCTTTTAAACGCTCTTGAAAATGATGCAGGCGTCATATTAGCCTTCTTTGCAAGCTCTGAAACAGTAAGAGGTTCCATATGAGGTTCAACTATATGATTAGTAATTTCTTCAATAATGATTTCCATTTTACCAGGATACGATGTATGCTCTTGCGTAATTAAATCTAGCAAGCTCCAGAAAAGAGTCTGTTGTTTGCAGTATTGATTAAACGAGTCCTTTGCAACAGTAAACAGCTGTTTCCATAAAGGATCAACTTTCGTTTGTGATGCTTTATATAGTACAGGCGGTTCTATCAACCTCTTACGATCAATCCAAACGACAGCAAAAAAGAGGGTAGTTACTTGGTTTAAACCATAAATTCTATCTGTTTTATCAACCCATAAAATGTTTCCGTTCTGATAAATACCCTCCTTGCCTGGTTGCTCAGCCTGCACTCTCTGTACTTTCCCTGTCTCTATGTATAGCAATAACATCTCATTATCTTCTATCCCAACATCCAACAGCTTCTCACATTCCAGCGTTTGGAAGGAGATAGATTTCAGCTGAAGTATACAAGCATTACTTATAGTCATATCAAAACCCTCTCAAAAAATGAATTGACAAATTTACCAAATGAATAGTAGATTTATAATCAATCATAACGAAAATGATAATCATTTTCATTAATTATTTTATAAGAGGGATTAACAATCATGTCAATACTATCGAAAACAAGTAAAACAAGAAAATTTTTATCTAGAAATGGTCATCCCGGCCGCTGGATGATTGCAGGATTATGTGGCGTATTGTTTAGTCTCATACTATCAATTGGCCTCGGTGCAGTATGGATTCCCCCATCGGTCATCCTAGATTCACTCATATCCTTTACCCCTGACTTAATTGAGCATCAGCTTATTCACGAGGTTCGTATACCTAGAGCCTTAACTGCGGCCTTGGTTGGAGCCGCTTTAGCTGTGGCAGGAACACTTATGCAGGGGTTAACTCGAAACCCTCTTGCTGACCCTTCCATAATCGGGATCACTCAAGGTTCGGCTCTCTTTATTGCTATAGCATTAGCCTTTTTTACTAATCTATCATATTGGCTTCTTCTTGGCTGGTCATTTATGGGTGCAGCTCTTGGAGCCATTTTAGTCTTACTATTCTCTGTGGTATCAAAAGAACAGTTATCTCCTGTCACACTTACACTCGCCGGAGCTGCTCTTAGTATGTTATTTAGTTCTTTATCTACAGGCATTGCTCTTTACTATCAAGTCTCTCAAGATTTAAGTTTTTGGTTTGCTGGGGGATTATCGGGAGCAAAATGGATTCATGTGTACATACTTTTACCTACAGTCGTTGCTGGTTTAGTAATAGCCTTTCTCATGAGCCGCTCTCTAACTACGCTTACAATGGGAGATGACATCGCTACAGGACTCGGGCATTCACTTCATCTAGTAAGGTGGCTGAGCCTAGCAGCGGTTGTTTTATTATCAGGAGCTGCGGTATCAATTGCTGGAGCTATTGGCTTTATCGGTTTAGTCGTGCCTCATATTGTTCGGTCTCTTGTAGGTGTTGATTACAGGTATATCCTTCCACTAAGTGCTATACTAGGATCATTTTTATTAGTTGTTGCTGATATAGGGGCTAGGATGATTAACCCGCCTTTTGAAACACCTGTTGGCGCTATCACTGCTCTTATCGGTGTACCCTTTTTTCTATATTTAGCTCGTGTGAAAGGAAGAAGCATGTAATGGAATGGATTAATGCGTACCATCAATCAAAGAAAGCTCTGCTGATCATCATATTCTTGATTTTCGGGACCTTTATACTCAGTCTCTCTACTGGAATTATGCCGCTTTCCTTATCTGAGATTATCCATACATTCCTTGGAAATGGAACAGCTAATCAAGAACTTGTCCTCTATCAATTAAGGCTGCCGCGCATGATTATAGCGCTATTAATTGGGGCAGGTCTTGCTGTTTCTGGTGCTATTTTACAAGGACTTTCCCGTAATGCATTAGCGGATCCAGGGATTTTAGGAATCAACGCCGGAGCAGGCCTTGCCGTTGTATTGTTTATCTTTGTTTTCAAACAGGCTGGCTCATCAGGTGTTGTCTCTCCATTTGCACTGCCTGTCTTTGCGTTTATTGGTGCACTTACAGTCGCCTTGTTAATCTATTCATTGTCTTTTAAAGGTGGTGTAGATCCTGGCCGGCTGCTATTAATTGGGATCGGCTTTAATGCGTTATGCGGGGCACTTCTTATTATTATTCAACTGAAAATGGACCCAAGAGATTTTCAACAAGCAACCATTTGGTTAACAGGAAGTATTTGGGGCACCCAATGGCGCTATGTTAATGCCCTTCTTCCATGGATCATTGTTTTACTTCCCTTTGCATTTTTCAAAGCGAAAACGATGAATCTGCTGCAACTTAGTGACCCTGTACCATATGCACTTGGAATGAATGTAGAGCGTGAAAGAAGAATATTGTTACTGCTTGCTGCGGCATTAGCTGGTGCTTGTGTGGCAGTTGGCGGGGGTATTTCTTTCTTAGGATTATTAGCACCTCACCTTGCAAGGCGTTTAACCGGACCAAACTTCTACAGCCTTCTGCCCGCCTCAGCGCTAATCGGCATGCTTATTCTGCTCTTTTCGGATTTTGTAGGAAAGAATCTGTTAGCTCCGGCTGATATTCCAGTTGGTATCGTCATTTCTGTGATTGGAGCGCCTTATCTAATTTATATGCTTCTTACTAAACGAGGTAATGGAGTTAAAGCCTAAAAAAAGCCCATCCGTTAATAAGTACGTGCAAGTTCCTACGGATGGGCTTTGGCTTATTTTGAAACAGGTTCTCTATATTCTTTTGTTCCGATTACGTGATATACATCTTGCCCGCCCTCAAGAATAAATGCAGGCTTTGGCTTACCGCGATTGGCTCTATGGCCAGCAAGGTGCACTTCGCTTGTTTCCCAAGCTTTCCATGCTTCTTCTGACTCCCAACGAATTAAAACCATAACTTCTTCATTGCCTCTACGCTTCTTTTTTTGTAAAACTGTGAGATCTAAGAAACCAGGCTGCTCCTCAATGATCCCTTCCGTCGCAAATTTTTCAACCATTTTATCCGCGTATCCTTCTTCTACTACCAATGTTTTTACTTGAACAAACATGGAAAATCCCTCCTTATGGTGATAATATTATTATAATTGATATAGATAATCATTTTCAATTAAAAGAGGTAAAAAAACTGTTCTTGCTTAAATAAACAAGAACAACAGCTTTTGTTCGTTCTGTGAAGGTTAATCGGCGTAATGATCCTTAGAAGGTGTACAATTCCTCCCCTCACTGACACATACCAGATCTGAACTGACGCAATAAAAAAGAATCAGCGCAATTCAGCCGGCAATAAAATCAAATACTCAATGAACCCGCGCAATATGCTCTCTAATCTATGCATAAACAGCTTGACCTCACGCAATTACGAGTTTGCTATGTCACTCACCTGGGTCCGCATATCGTTCAAAACCCTTGCTAAACTTCGCCAATCAGGCCTTGGTCTGGTGTAATGGCTGCTTGCCCAGAAACCCAATTGGCTGGTATGCCTTGACCTGTCTGCTGATTATGCTGCAGGCCTTGGATTAAGCGTAGGATTTCAAAAGCATTCCTCCCTACTTCAGGGGGATAGATGCTTCTTGCTTTTATGATTCCTTCAGGGCTTATAATGACCGTGCCACGCATGGCATAGCCACCTTTTGAATCTAATACTCTATAGGCTCTTGAGATCGCTTGATTTCGATCACTAACAAGCGGATAGGTTACTCTTGCTGCATTGGGCGAGACTTTCGTAAATACTTTATGGGCATACACACTGTCTGTACTAATCCCAAGGACATCTGCTCCTAGGGCTTGAAGTTCAGGATAAAGAGCAGCGACCGCTGCTAATTCGGTTGGTCAAACGAAGGTAAAATCACTCGAATAAAATAATAAAATCGCCCATTTCCCTCTATAATCAACAAGGTTTATTTTTTCAATGCGATCGGTTTTCGAGTGATAAGCCTCGGCTGAAAACAACGGGGCCATATCGTTCGTTTGTGCACAAAAGGGAAGATCACATTGCTCTACATCATGTACTGTAAATGCATTGGATTGATGCCTCATCCGCTCACCTCCATTCATTTTACCATTCTATGCACATCAGAGCTTAGCTTATGCTGCTTTTTAGAAAAGTGTAAATAAAAAAAGCCTCTATATTAAGAAGCTTTTTGCATCTCTTGATCTATATCCTCCCAGGAGATAAAACGTTCGAGACAGATAGATAAGACAACACCCATAATCAATCCATTTGAAATGATTGGTTGTATGAGATTAGGAATTCCGTTAAATGCTGCAGGCGAAATCGCCATTAAACTGACACCTAAGAGCAAAGGACCTGCCAGTCTGAAAATAGTATTAGAAGTAAAACGTTCTCCCCTTAAGCTGTTAAATGCAGTTCCAAACAATTGAAGATACGCTACAAAAAGAACGGCATTCCCAACTGAAATAGGAAGAGTAATCAAAAAGGCTGTAACTGGTGGGATCAGCCCTACTAACGAGAGCATTCCTCCTGCCAGTAAAAAAGGTTCTTTCCGGTAAATTTGTGTACTTTCTAAAAAGCCGATCGATGAAGTGAATGGCGTATATGGTACAAGACCAAAGCCTGAAACGATAATCGAGAAAAAGCCGGTCCAAAAAAACGATCTGCGGTACTGCCCTGCATTAGGTGTATCCTTAAATAATTCTGCGGCTGCTTGGATAGAGGCAACCGTGTTCGTCAAATTTAACATTCCTGCAAAAAAAGCCACAGCGATAATACCATATTCAAGATTAGGCGGTCCTAATGGATAAAGAGCAAAAGAAAGTCCCTGCATGACCACAGGCTCTCCCTCGTTTGGAAACACCGCAGCATAAATGATCCAGCCTACTACGATTCCTATTAATATGGAAAAGTTGCTGATCATTTTTGACCCTTTTATTTTCAATATGCTAACGAAAACAACGAGCACTAAGGAAAGAATGCTGACGGGAATATTGATCACCCCCTGCTCTGTAATGCCAAGCATCCCTTGAAAGAATACAAAAATTAATTGAAAAGTTAACAAAAATAAATATACAGTCATGACCATTGGAGTGAAGATCCGCTGGACATATTTAATCCAGTTTAATGCAACAAGAAGAATCGTTACTACCCCGGCTAAAAGAATGCCAGTTGCAAGCCCCCCGCCTATTTGCGTGTACGACATGCCCATAGCAGAAGCTGATAAACCAAGATTGAGCATGACTCCCCATAAAAGCCCAGAATGCCCTTCCATTAAAGGATACCTATGACCGAAAAGCCCTTGAATCATACATGCCAGCCCTGTAAAGATCAGTGAACTGCTAAGCATTAACGTAACGGTTTCAGAAGGGACTTGGAAGGCTTGTGCCACTGAAAGAGGGACAACGATCGTGTTGGCAAAAATAAAAAATAACCATTGAACAGACGATGTCAGTGTAAAAGCTGATACCCATTTCCTCATTTTAATCACCACGTTTTAATCACTACGAATTTTTATAGTCTACCTCTTAAGCATACATTTAGAGAGACGAAAAAAGAAGAGGTTTCATTACATAAAGGAAAATGATTCAGATTCATAAAAGAAGGGAAAGGAAATTAGTAATAAAACTAGAATGTAATGGTACAAGGTATTAGGCATACTACTTAATAGGAATTTTAAGGAGGGCTTTTAATGTTAAATGATAAACTTCTCGAAGCTTTAAATGAGCAAATGAACTTTGAATTTTATTCTGCTCACACGTATATGGCGATGGCAGCCTACTGTTCTGCTGAGGGGATCGACGGATTTGCTAACTTCTTTTTAGTCCAAGCAGAAGAAGAGAGATTTCACGCAATGAAGTTTTATAACTTTATTAATACCTTAGGAGAGCGAGCTGTCATTTCAGGGTTTGAGGCACCTAATAACGAATTTCATTCCATTTTAGATGTGTTTGAAAAAGCGTTAACTCAAGAAAAAGTAGTCACAAAACGGATCTATCATCTCTCCGATTTAGCATGGGATGTAAGAGAGCATGCCACAATTAACTTTCTAAAATGGTTTATTGAAGAGCAGGTAGAAGAAGAAGATATGTTTGACAGCATTATTCAAAAACTAAAGCGTATTGATAATGACAGCAATGCGTTCTTCATGATGGATAATGAGTTTGCAAAACGAACATTTACACCTGGTGAATAGAAGAAAGCCCCGCAGCAATTGCGGGGCTTCACTATTTCACTTAATCAAATGATTTACTCATTTGTTTCTACTGTCATCTGCTTAATGATTTGTTCTTGTCCTTCAACCGGCATATCACCAGGCATTGTTTCTACTGATACAATGTCATCTACAACGTCCATTCCCTCGATTACCTTGCCAAATGAAGCATATTCACCATCTAGTGAAGGCGTATCAGCAACCATTATAAAGAATTGAGAACCTGCTGAATCAGGGTCTTGTGATCTTGCCATAGAAATAACACCACGTTCATGCTTTAAATTATTTTCAAATCCATTACTAGAAAATTCACCCTCGATTGAATGTCCAGGGCCGCCTGTTCCATTTCCATCTGGGTCTCCGCCTTGAATCATGAACCCTGGAATGACTCGGTGAAACGTCAGTCCATCATAAAAACCATCTTCTACAAGCGAAACAAAGTTCTCGACAGTTTGTGGAGCTACTTCTGGGTAAAGTTCAATAACCACTTCTCCCCCGTCCTCCATTTCCATCGTAACAACCGGTCCTGCCTCATATCCAGTATCCGAACTTTCTTCCTCTTCATTATCAACTGTCTCGCTCTCATCTGCTTGTCCACAAGCAGTCAGCAGCATGAGAAGCATAGCTAAAAGACTCCATTTAAATGCTTTTATCATGTTATGTACCCTCTTTCCTTTTAAGATCACCCCCATTATACTACAGTTAAATATTTCCTTCACCTGTTTCAATGACGTATTTATGCTATATTAATATAAACAAACATGAAGGAGAATTTCTATATGCATCAGAATAGAGAACTATATGATTTCCTAAAAGAACATTCTCATCAAATATCACAGGATTGGTATGCATCCATCGATTAGCAGGACCCAGCCTCTATTTATGCTTCAAATAACCAAGCGGTGGTTAACGAATTACGAAGTAAAAATCACGAGTATGTCGAACAAATCATTCAATTATTTATTCATGATGAATGTGAATTTTATAACGCGTTTAAAGCCTGGTCAGAAGAACTTGCCAAAGATGTTAAGCATCTAGACACGCCTCTGCACTATGTCATACGCGAGTTCTTTTCTACAAAGAAAGTGCTCCTATCCTACATTAAAAAATATGCGCTTTTAAATAAAGATAAAGTAGATTTTGATGATATCTTCAGCTGGACTGAAATCGTCATTAAATTTGTTAATATCTCCGTCACGATCTTTATCGAGGCTTATCATCAAAATACAACCAAGCGCTTTCTTGCACAGGAAGAGGTTATTAATGAATTAAGCTCACCTTTAATTCCTCTTCAAAATCAAACTGCCCTCCTTCCATTAGTCGGGAAGATTGATTCTGCTCGCGGGAAAGTTATTTTAGAAAAGACCTTAAATCAATGTGCCGCAAAAGAAATTTCTACATTATTTGTTGATCTTTCTGGAGTGTTGACAATAGATGAGCTCGTTGCAGAACAGCTGTATCATTTAATCGAATCGCTGCGCTTAACTGGTGTGGAAACGATTCTTTCTGGAATCAGACCTGAAATTGCGCAAATGTCGATAAAGCTTGGACTTCGTTTTAATCGTTTAACAACAGCCTCCTCACTTGCAAAAGCGTTATCTAGTACAACTAAATCTAACGATGATAAAGAAAGAACTCTCCTTTAAGAAAAGGAAGAGTTCTTTTTATCTTTACTTATTTTATTCAATCGCACCTTCTACATCATATAATTCAAGATCAATATCTGTTGGAATCTCAAGTGCAAGCTTCGCTAGTTCACGGCCCAAATAAGGTCCGACCGTTAATCCAGAAGCTCCTAATCCATTGGCAAGCAGGACGCCTTCCCAACTTGGAAGCGGGCCAATGATAGGAAGGAAGTTTGGTGCAACCGGCCTAAAGCCTACCTTCGCCTCTAAAAACGTACTATCATTTAAATAAGGGGCAATGTGCAGTGCTTTATCAAAAATATCATGAAGCCCGCCAACTGTCGGACGCATATCATAGCCCATCTCATCTTCATGAGTGGCCCCAGCCGCGATCCTTCCATCTTCAAAAGCCAGTAAATATTGATTATTAGGCGGCATCACAACAGGCCAGGATTCTGTATCCTCATCTCGGACTTCCAAATGAACGATTTGAGCTTTTTGAGGTTCAATCTTTAAAGTAACTCCGAGAGGCTTAAATAGCTCTTTTGCCCAAGCTCCAGCTGTTACAATGACTTGATCACTTAGACGCTCTTCACCACAGCAGACCACTCCTATCACTCGGTTGTCTCTTGCGATTAGCTGCGCATCTGCTTCCACAAATTCAGCCCCGTGCTTTTTGGCTGCCTCAATCAGTGAATCCCTAAGTGCACGTCCATTCACCCTAGCTCCTCCGCTTACATGTACCGCACTAAAGTCCTCAGACAACAGTGGAAAGAGGCTTTTCACCTCTTCTTTGGAAAGGCGGGTAATTTCCCCGATTTCCGGAGCATCTTCAAGCCTTTTGTTTGCTCTTTCTTCCATTTTGTCTAACTTGCCCTCATCTGTATGTAAACTGATTGTCCCCACTTTTTTATAGCCTGTCTGTGTTTCCCCTAGTTGTTCTAATTCGTTTATTAATGATGGATAGTATTTCGCGCCATTTTTGGCGAGCTGATACCATGCTTTATTTCTCCGCTGTGTAAGCCACGGACACACAATTCCCGCTGCTGCTTCTGTTGCTTGTCCTTTGTCCCTGCGGTCTATAATCGTCACTTTTGCACCCGACTTCGCTAAGTGATACGCGGCAGATGCACCAAGAATACCTGCTCCTACTACAATAACTGACTTCATCATCTACTAACACCTGACTCTCCTTCATTTATAGTAGTAGTGTACAAGAACCGCTCTTTTTCTACAAACGGCTAACATAGAAAGCCATCATAAATCGATGATAAACGAAAAATAAAAAGCAAAACTGCTCAGCTGAACAGTTTCGCTTTTTGGAACGTGTGTTTAAATTTATCTAAGAGGCTAACTTTTTTGTATTCCATATCTGATAAGTCCGGTGTGTAGAGTTTATATGAATTTTTACCATTAAATTTGGCAAAGTACATCGCTTGATCCGCATGTTCAATTAATAAATCTTTATCCTCTCCATCGTCAGGATACATACTGACCCCAATACTAAGTGAGATATTCGCTTCCTTCTCATTAATTTTATACGGCATAGCAACCCGTTCTAATATTCTTTCAGCAATCGACTCAATTTCTTCTTTACATGTCTCTTCAAAAAGAACGATGAATTCATCCCCGCCAATACGAGATATTAAATCCTCTTCCCTTATACTTTCATTTAACCTGCTTACAACTTCTTTTAATAACATATCTCCTGCATCATGACCCATTGTATCATTAACGATTTTAAAATCATCTAAATCAATAAACATTAAAGAGAATGTATGTTGATGCCTCTTCGATCTAGCTAGGGCTTTTTCGATATGACGATACAATGACTTTCGATTTGGCAGATCTGTTAAATCATCATAAAAAGCCATTTGCTTCAGCTCATTTTCAAGAGTTTTACGGCTTGTAATATCAATCATCTGTCCGATGATTTTGGTCACTTCACCGTCATTATCTGCAATCGGTGTCGCAATCTGCATGATCCATTTACGCCCTTGTTCTGGGTGGACAATCTCGAACTCAACCTTGGAGGATTCTCCAGCTAGTAAGCGCTGTTCATGCTCTTCTACTTTCAATTGATAATCTGGCAGAATAGAAGCCTTCCAATCTTTTAATCGCTCGGGAGTATAATCAGTACCATACAAGTCTTTCATACCTTCTGATACATACATTTCATGAGAAGAAAGAGAAAATTGAAAAATAGCTCCCTCTAATGAATCTAGCAACGTTTCATATTCTTCTTTTTTCTCTTGAAATTTTTCGTTTGCAGCTTCGAGAGTCTCTGTTTTTATTTCCAATTGCTCCATTTTCAAAGAGGCATCGTCTATAATCCCTCCAAGCCACCACACTACAGGAATGGACAAAAGTACTACTGTTGCCATCCACGTATAGCTTAGCAGGGAAAGAGTGATCAAAATAGTGATTACTGTAAAAATAAGCGCTGTCTTCTTGCCTATCATCTTCATATCGCATCATTTTCCTTTTAAATATAGGATACTTTCTTTCTTCATTATAAATAAAATTTGACATAGTTCTACATAATTATGGCCAATCCTCCCTAATAAGTCTAATTACCTATAAATCATAATGTTAAACTTCTTTTTTAAGGACGAATTCTTACTCTAGTCCCGTTTGGAACAATACTGCCAAGCTCTTCTACATCTTGGTTAAACATTCGAATACACCCTTTCGACACGGCATGGCCGATTGAGGATGGATCATTGGTCCCGTGGATGCCGTAACTTTTCTTAGATAAGGACAGCCAAAGGGTTCCAAACGGTCCGCCTGGGTTTGGCTCACGATTTACAATAATAAATTCGCCAACAGGAGTATCATAAAGCATGCGTCCTACTGCAATAGGGTACACCTTCTGCAGCTGTTCATTTTCATATAAAGAGAGGGTTCTATTAGAGATGGATACATCAATGAAATACGGTATTAACGCAGGGTCAGGAATTCCAGGAATAACAATCGGCTGGCCGACATAGATCATATTTGGATTGGGGATTTGATTGGCCGCAAGGATTGCTTGATATGGCGTGCGATAATCTTCAGAAATGGAAAACAATGTTTCCCCTGGGAGTACAATATGCTGATACATAAAAAACCTCCTGCCTTATAAGTATTACTACATCTTATGAGCAAGAGGTTCATTTTTAGTTCTATTTAATTCAATGCTTCTGACTTTCTTTTTGTTTATGCCTAATCACGCGCTTTGCAAGATATTCTACAAACTGGTCATCAGGCAGAAGCCAAGCAGCATATTTACGTTTAATAAAACGCTCCGCTTTCTCAAACGAATTAAAACTGTCTACTACTTTATCCTTAGAATCAACAACCCACCGATTCTCTTTTGTTGGGTAGATAAAGTATTGATTGTCATCGGGGCTGGCATATAAACTGCCATTTTGTGATTCCTTGGTATTCAAATAGTTGCGGCTGGCATCCATTCGCAAGGGAGCAAGAGCAAAAGGCTTGGTCACAAATAATTGAAAGGCTTCGTTCGTTAATTGACATCCAGAGGCTTTTGCATGACCCCCGCCGTCAAACTTTTTAGCCACTTCAGAAACGTCGATATCATCATGAATCGTTCTAAAACTGATCTTCCGGCCTCCTGCATTTAATATCGTAATATAATCAAGGTGCGGACTTTCCTTACCAAGTTCATTCCCTAGCTCTGAATGATACGACTCTGCATAAACAATGCCTGTACAATGTTTACCGACAAATGTCTGGACCATTTCACGTCGCTTCCGGCGTATATAACGCTCAATTTTTGTTTCTTCCATCGCTAGTAGTTTTCCTTCAAATTCATCAAAGGAGAACGCATTATTTTCTTTTAAACGGGTGACCATTCTCTCTTCAAATTCATCCATCGAGATCATAAAAAACAAATCATTTAAACGTTTAGCATCGACTGTCTCATTTTCATCCCATTCCCACGTATCCCATTGCCTGACAAGATCAACGAATTGATCAATTGCGGGTTTTGGCTCTAATAATTGCTGCTCACATAAATACTCATACAATAGAGAAGTTGCCGACGTAAGCCGTCCGTCCTCATATTCTACTTCTACTTTCGCCCAGTCATACTCGTTAAAGTGAAGAGCCGTCTTATGATGATCAATTAGTACGGCATTCCCTCCTTTTTGTACATACTCCTCCACCCTCTTTGTATTCTCTTCATTTATAGACAAATCACTGATAATAAGCCGTTCTGTCTCTTTTTCCTCTTCAAAGAAACGTTCAATCTGCCTGTCTAGACTCTGAACAGAATTATAAAAAACCTTAACCTTATCACCAAAAGCAAGCTTTGCTACAATCCCGCAGCCTATCCCATCTAAATCGTTATGTGTGTATAATCGGTACATTCATAACCCTCCTCGCACCATTAGTATGTACGAGGCATCTAGAATTTATGGTGAATTTAAATAAAGAAACTGTAAATAATATGATATGTATCCAGGAATTTTTGAACTTTTGTTAAACATGCAGGAATCCATAACCTGACTTTAGAATGAACTAGGTATAAGTCACTCGCTTCGATTGTTTTTTGGGACATCGATGCGTATTGCTTTTTATTCAGGTTATTATTTATTATAATTATAATGTAATAATCGATATTGTCTTTTCATTTTTAAGACAGATCGTTTTCTTCACATTCTTTACTACAGAAAGGGGAAATACGAATGGACACGCAAAACAATGAAAATGCAGGAAAGTGCCCTTTTACAGGCGAAAGCGGCGACAAACCATCTAGAGGTACTAAAAATAAGGATTGGTGGCCAAATCAGCTTGACTTGAATGTGCTTCATCAACATGATACAAAGACAAACCCGCTTGGTGCGGACTTTAATTATGCAGAGGAATTTAAAAAGCTTGATTACGATGCTCTGAAACAAGATCTTCTTAACCTCATGACAGACAGCCAGGATTGGTGGCCTGCAGATTACGGTCATTATGGTCCATTCTTTATTCGTATGTCATGGCATGCAGCTGGTACATATCGTACAGTAGATGGCCGCGGCGGCGGCGGAAGCGGCTCGCAGCGCTTTGCTCCTCTTAACAGCTGGCCTGATAACGGAAACTTGGACAAGGCTCGCAGGCTTTTATGGCCGATCAAACAAAAATATGGAAATAAGCTTTCTTGGGCAGACCTGCTCGTTTTCACTGGTAATGTAGCAATTGAATCAATGGGTGGAAAAACGATCGGTTTTGGCGGAGGTCGTGAAGACATCTGGCATCCAGAAGAAGATGTGAACTGGGGACCTGAAAATGAATGGCTCGGTAATAACCGCTATTCAGGTGAGCGTGATTTAGAAAATCCACTTGCAGCTGTTCAAATGGGCTTAATCTATGTTAATCCAGAAGGACCAGACGGAGAGCCTGACCCTCTTGGAAGTGCGCGCGATATTCGTGATACGTTTAAACGAATGGGAATGAATGATGAAGAAACGGTTGCACTGACTGCAGGCGGGCATACATTCGGTAAAGCGCACGGCGCAGGTGACCCTTCTCATGTAACAGAAGAACCAGAGGGAGCTTTAATTGAACACCAAGGCTTTGGCTGGAAGAGCACACATGAAGTCGGCCATGGTCCTTTCACGATTACAAGTGGAATTGAAGGTGCCTGGACCCCTACTCCGACGAAATGGGATATGAGTTATTTTGATATGCTGTTTGGCTATGAGTGGGAGCTGACTAAGAGCCCTGCCGGAGCTTATCAATGGGCGCCGATTAATCCAGATGAAGATCATCTAGCACCTGAAGTTGATGATCCATCTAAAAAGGTTCCAACGATGATGACAACAGCAGACATGGCAATGCGTATGGATCCGGAATACGAGAAAATCTCTCGCCGCTTCCACAAGAATCCAGACGAGTTTGCTGATGCATTTGCTCGGGCTTGGTTTAAGCTGCTTCATCGTGATATGGGGCCTCGTGACAGATATCTAGGACCAGAAGTGCCAGAAGAAGAATTTATTTGGCAGGACCCTATTCCAAAAGTGGACTACGAGTTGTCTGCTGCAGAAATTAAAGAGCTTAAAGAAAAGATCTTAGCATCTGAACTTACTGTAAGCGAGCTTGTTAAAACGGCTTGGGCTTCAGCCTCAACCTTCCGTAATTCTGATAAACGGGGCGGTGCAAATGGCGCCAGAATTCGTCTTGCTCCGCAAAAAGATTGGGAAGCGAATGAGCCTGAAAAGCTTTCTAAAGTATTAAACGTTTATGAAGAGATTCAAAGCAGCCTAGATAAAAAAGTCAGCCTGGCTGATTTAATTGTACTAGGTGGTAGTGCAGCGGTTGAAAAAGCAGCTAAAGATGCCGGCTTTGATGTTGAGGTTCCGTTTACTCCAGGTCGTGGTGATGCAACGGAGGAGCAAACAGATGCTGAAAACTTTGAGGTGTTAGAGCCTGTATCAGATGGATTCAGAAACTATCAGAAGAAGGAGTACAGCATTAAACCAGAAGAGTTCCTTGTTGATAAAGCACAGCTGCTTGATTTAACAGCTGCTGAAATGACTGTTCTAATTGGCGGAATGCGCGTACTCGGAGCGAATTATGGCGATACACAGCACGGAGTATTTACTGATCGTGTCGGTACGTTAACGAACGACTTCTTCGTTAACCTGCTTGATATGGGACTTGAGTGGAAGCCAGTAGATGGCGGTGTATATGAAGGATATGACCGCAAATCAGATGAACTCAAACGTACTGCAACAAGAGTAGACCTCGTATTTGGTTCTCACTCAATCCTGCGTGCTCTAGCTGAAGTATACGCACAAGACGACAGCCAAGAGAAGTTTGTTCGTGACTTTATCGCTGCATGGGTGAAAGTAATGGATGCAGATCGATTTGATGTGAAGAAATAAAATAGCATTAAATAAAACACTTTATAGGCTTTCTGGTCTGAACGCTCAGGCCAGAAGCCATGTAAGGTGTTTTTTTGCAGTCTCGTTTCCTACAATAAAAAACCCCTTTGGATGAAAACCAAAGGGGTGATCTGATTATTTATTCTTTTACTACTCTACAGTAACACTTTTCGCAAGGTTACGTGGTTTATCTACATCACAATCACGGTGAAGGGCTGCATAGTAAGAAATCAGCTGCATTGGAATAACGGCTGCAAGCGGCGTTAGATACTCGTGCACCGCTGGAAGCACAAATGCATCGCCTTCTTCTTCCATACCTTCCATACTGATAATGCATGCATTCGCACCACGTGCTGCTACTTCTTTTACATTCCCGCGGATGCTTAGGCTTACGTGCTTTTGAGTCGCTAGAGCAATAACCGGCGTTCCGTCTTCAATAAGGGCAATCGTACCATGCTTAAGCTCTCCGCCAGCAAAGCCTTCTGCTTGAATGTATGAAATTTCCTTCAGCTTCAGAGAGCCTTCTAATCCTACATAAAAGTCTACTGCGCGGCCGATAAAGAAGCAGTTGCGAGTGATTGTTAAATAATCACGTGCAATTTGTTCGAACTGCTCTTTTTGGTTCGTAAGAGTTTCCATTGCATTAGCAACAATCGCTAGCTCTTGTAATGGATCAAAGTCAAGCTTGATTCCTTTTGCTTTTGCCGTATCAACAGCAAGCAATGTTAACACAGCCATTTGAGCTGTATAAGCTTTTGTTGATGCAACGGCAATTTCAGGTCCTGCATACGTGTGAAGCGTAAAGTCAGCTTCACGAGAAAGCGTTGAACCTGGTACGTTTGTAATCGTTAATGCCTTGTGGCCGCGTTTCTTCACGTCAACTAATACTCCGCGAAGGTCAGCTGTCTCACCACTTTGCGAAATGAAAATAAAGAGTGGGTTATCTGATAGTAAAGGCATGTTATACAAGAATTCACTTGCAATATGAACCTCTACCGGACGTTGTGCAATTTTTTCAATTAACTGCTTTCCAACAAGACCAGCGTGGTAGCTCGTTCCTGCTGCAATAATGTAAATACGATCTGAACCCTTCATAGCCGCACGAATGTCGTCATCAAGGCGTACAGAGCCGTCTTCGTTTTGATATTTTTGAATGATGTTACGGATAACAAATGGCTGCTCATCAATTTCTTTTAACATGAAGTGAGGGTACGTTCCTTTTTCAATATCACTTGCATCAAGCTCTGCTGTGTAAGGCTCACGTGTCATGACCGTGCCATCAAGAGTTTTGATTGTAATACTCTCACGTGTCACAATAACAATTTCCTCATCCATGATTTCAACAAACTGATTCGTTACTTGAAGCATAGCCATCGCATCAGAGGCAATAACGTTTACGTCATCGCCAACCCCAATTAGTAACGGGCTCTTATTTTTCCCTACATATACAGTGTCAGTATCTTCGTTATCAAGAAGAGCAATCGCATACGAACCTTTTAATAAAGACAGCGTATGACGGAAAGCATCTTCAATTGATTTTCCTTCAGCTGTAAACTTCTCTACTAATTGAACAATGATTTCTGTATCCGTATCACTTTTAAGTTCTACATTTGTTAGATGCTCACGCTTAAGCTGTTCATAATTCTCAATAACACCGTTGTGAACAAGCGTATAGCGTTCTGTTGTACTTTGATGCGGGTGAGCGTTAACCTTGCTCGGTACACCATGCGTTGCCCAACGTGTATGACCAATTCCTACCGTTCCGTCTACAGTTGTATCAACTACATCACGTAATGAAGCAATACGCCCTTTTTCTTTAAATACATGAACTCCGTTATCGTTCGCTACAGCAATACCAGCTGAGTCATAGCCTCGGTATTCAAGCTTTTCAAGTCCACGTAATAGAATTTCTTTCGCATCTTCTGTACCAATATATCCAACAATACCACACATAATAAATTACCTCCTGAAGTCAGGGGCAAGAAACCTAGAGGGCATACTTGCCCCCACTCTTTTCATTTTAATTATTGTGGCATGCTGTTTCTGATTTTGTGCAAAGAGTCACCCCTTTGTTTTTTACAGAAACTTAACGGCTGTCATGCTACAACCGGAGGGCATCCGCCGAACAATCGATAAACCCTCTCCTCGTCAACTACACAGATTTCCGTCCATGTGTAGTTCAGGCGCTTTTTATTTCTACCAAAATACCTCTACCCTCCTCGTTATAAATACAAACATTATCATACAAGATTGATGTATGAACGTCAATCATTGGTAAGATTTTTACACCTTATTTTAGAAGATTTTTAGAAGATTAGATGAAAGAGTGAGAGAACCTTGCAATACTAAAAAAATATGCATGAGAAGTGGATTTGGTTCACCTCTCATGCATAATCTTTATTCAGCCAAGCCCATTTCTGCTTCAACGACCTTAGCAATTTCTGTTACATATTGTTCACATTTTTCTTCTGTTTTAGCCTCTACCATCACGCGGACAAGCGGCTCTGTTCCTGATGGACGTACAAGAACACGTCCTTCTCCTGCCATATCTGCCTCTACCGCTTCAATAGATGCACGAACCTTCTCATTATCCGTTACGGCATGCTTATCCGTCACACGGACATTTACAAGCGTTTGAGGGAATGTTTCCATCTCACTTGCCAGCTCAGACAGCTTCTTGCCCGTTACTTTCATGATATTAACCAGCTGAAGCGCTGATAACATCCCATCACCTGTTGTAATATGATCTAGGAAAATAATATGTCCGGACTGCTCACCACCTAAGTTGTAGCCTCCCTTTCTCATTTCCTCCATCACATAGCGATCACCAACACCTGTTTGTTTCGTATCAATGCCAGCCTCTTCTAAGCCTTTGTAGAAGCCAAGGTTACTCATTACTGTTGAAACGACGGTTCCATGATTAAGCCAGCCTTGCTCCTTCATGAAGTTCGCACAGATAAACATAATGTGATCCCCATCAACGATTTGGCCGTTTTCATCAATTGCAATCAGACGATCAGCATCTCCATCAAATGCCAGTCCTACTTGTGCTCCCTTTTCTACTACAAGCTCTGCAAGATGTTCTGGGTGAGTGGAACCACAGTCTTCATTAATGTTTATACCGTTTGGCGAGGTACCCATTGTTGAAATATCCGCTTCAAGATCTGCGAATAAATGCGGTGCAAGGGATGATGCTGCCCCGTTAGCACAATCAAGCGCAATATGGATGCCAGAAAAATCGTCTTGAACCGTTTGTTTTAAGAACTGAATGTATTTCTGTCCGCCTTCAAAATAATCATTTACTTGACCGATAGCATCACCAACAGGACGCGGCAGAACATCTTCTGTGTGATCAATAAGGTCTTCAATTTCTTTTTCTTGCTCATCTAATAATTTAAAGCCATCAGGACCAAAGAATTTGATGCCGTTATCAGGCACTGGATTGTGGGAAGCTGAAATCATTACACCAGCATCAGCGCTTAACGCCTTTGTCAAATAAGCAACCCCAGGAGTTGAAATAACGCCTAAGCGCATAACTTCTGCACCAATAGACAAGAGGCCAGCAACTAATGCGCTCTCAAGCATTTCACCTGAAATCCGCGTATCACGTCCAATGACAACACGCGGTTTATCTGTTTGCTTAGTTAAGACATAACCACCCATTCTCCCTAACTTAAATGCAAGCTCAGGCGTTAAATCCTTATTTGCAACTCCTCTTACACCATCTGTACCAAAATATTTACCCATGTTTTAACTCTCTCCTTCAGCTATCATCACTCAGATTCTGATTGGTCTGAGACGATTACCTCTACATTTGTTTTACTCACACTAAACCGAATATTTTGAGGGCCGTTAATTTTAATAGGAACAGAATGCTCCCCTTCACTTAAGCCGCTAACATCAATATAGACTTGAATATCATCTACAGAAAATTGGTCGAGATTCGTTTCTGCTCCGTGAGCAATAATAGAAAGGGTATCATCCTCTCCTTCATTGAAACGGACATCTGTTTCGTCGCTTGCACCAATCATTTCAATCGGTACATCTGACCATTGTCTAGATTCTTCTTCTGCTACATTCACAGTCACTTCCACCACTTCAGGATCAATCGTCTGCACTCCTGCTGGTACAGGAAGCTCCATTGTGAACGTCTCGCTTTCTGTTATGTCATCAAGATCAATCGTTAACCCTTCTAACACATTAATCGACTCTATCACATCAAAGGGACCGTAGATAACCGCTTCTTTTGGTTCAACGTTAACTGACTCGATACTTAAGCCTTCTTCAAGCTCGCCTTCGCGAGAGACTTTAATCGGCACACTTTTATTAGGGCTTGTGACAGGCACCCTTACATCAACAATTCCTGGTTCTACATCTAAGTGAAGCTCATTTCCGCTGCTGTCATACAGTTTAACCGGTACGGCTTCCTCAAGCATTTTATCTGCGTCTGTCACATCTACATAAGCTTTAGCATCTGCTACTTCAGCAGCTACTTCCCTCGCTGCTGTTACTGTGACATTAACAGGAGAAACCATCGGCGTGCCTACTGAATAGCCTTCCTTTACCCCATCAGTATTGACAAGCTCTACATCAACCGGGATAGACACGGTTTGCTTTTCTTGGAGCTCTACTCTAGCAAATTGAGGGACAATAGAAACGGATAAATCACCCGGAAACCCTCGATGTTGAATGCTTAGTGTATGTACTCCTTCTTGTCTCTCTGTAACATCTACAAAAACCTCATATGTCGGTCTCATCAGCTGAAAAAACGCGATTGCACTTTGAGAGCCGCTTAATTTCACCTGAACATGCTCGGTTTGATCGACAATTGCAAAATTCTCTTCATCATATAAAACAGAAACTTCCACTTCCTCAAGCGTTGAAGTTCTATCACTTAAGGATGGCAATATGCCAGGCTGGCTGGTCAAATCATCCATATTCACCATCGCAAATAACATCAAAGCAATAAAGAAGGAAATAATTTTTACAAACCAATGACTGTTAAATAGTTTATCCATTCTTCTTCCCTCCCCACTTCCAGCGAGAAGATGTTTGCTGCTTGCTTTCTGTTAACAGATTATTTTCTAGCAATAGCCTTAATTGTTCTTCATCTAGATCTCTGTGCAATTCACTATTTTTAGTTAATGAAATCGCACCCGTTTCTTCTGAGACAATGATCGTTAGACAATCTGTAACCTCACTGACTCCAAGAGCTGCTCTGTGACGCGTCCCGAGTTCTTTTGAGATAAATGGATTCTCAGATAAAGGAAGATAACAACCTGCAGCCAATATCTTATCTCCTTTAATAATAACGGCCCCGTCATGTAGAGGAGTATTCGGGATAAAGGTGTTGATTAATAGCTCTGATGTTAAGTGAGCGTCCATTGCAATACCTGTTTCCACATAATCAGACATCCCCGTCTCTCGTTCAACAGACATTAACGCTCCAATGCGACGTTTCCCCATATAAACAGAAGCCTTTACGATGCCTTCAATTGATTTTTTCGTAGAATCATCTTCTGGTGGTGTTCTGCTTGAGAAAAAGCGTCCTCGGCCCAGTTGTTCAAGGGCACGTCTCAATTCCGGCTGGAAGATGATAATAATCGCTAACAAACCATAAGTTAAGGTTTGAGACATGAGGAATTCAAGCGTTCTAAGGCCAAAAAATCTACTTATAAACCATACAACGAGGATAACGGTTATCCCTTTAACAAGCTGTACTGCTCGTGTGCCGCGTATGATCATAATGAGCTTGTACACAACGTATGTGACAAGTAAAATATCTACAACCTGCCCAATATAATTGAGCCACGTATAATCCTCGAATGGGAACATGGCACTTTCCTCCAAACCATTAGCATTCAACTACACTTTCATTGTTTACCCGTCATCTATACATAACTTTGTAGGTATTAGTCATTTTACACAACTTTTATTCATTCAAAACGAATTGTCTTCAATCTAAGCAATAACTCATTGAATTCATTTCATCAACTGTATCATTATACCATACATTCATCATTTCTTTTTAGGTCCGTTTCTCGCTCAATTAGAAAAGATCATTAAAAAAGGTCATTAAAAAAAGCCCCTTATCGGAGCTCAGTTATCAGGCCTTACTATTCATCGTCTCGTTGAATAATTGAGAGTACTTCATTGAAGAAAGTTTTCGTGTGATACCATATCCAATCAAGCACTTGGTCTACTTCATCAATTTCTCCTGAAACACTACCGGCAGAAGCTAAATACGGTTGGCTGTTCACTAATAGGATATTGCCTCGCACCTCACCTTCCACCACTAACTCTCCATTTCGAACGACAAGATCGCCATCAATCACTTCCCCCTCTGGAACAATGACACGTCCACTTTCATGATCAATCTGAACATTCCCTGAGCCTGTAAAACTAATTTGATCATTATTGTTCCCTTGCCATAAAGTAGAGACACTTGTTGACATGAGTAAAATAAATACAGCAGCAGCTACAAGAATAGGGTGGTTTTTCATCCACCGCTTCCAAGTAGATTTGGTTTTTGATGTGGTTTTCTTTTGAGGCAGGTTAGCCATCACATTTGCTGTAAAATCTTTAGGTGCTTCAATATGGGAGGCACTTTGGACAAAGGCAATAGCCTTCTTTAATTCACGAACATGCATCTTGCAATGAGAACATTCATTAAGGTGTTTTTCTAACGTTTGTCTCTCTGTTGAAGTGGCTTCACCGTCTAAGTATTTATGAATTAATTGCTCATAGCTTTGTTCACATTTCATCATTAAGTCCTCCTTTCTACAAATGACGCATTCGCTTCCTTAGCGCTTCTCTGCCACGGTGAATACGAGTCTTCACAGTAGATACAGGCAGGTCCATAATCTCACTAATTTCCTTTAATGAGAGGTCTTCTAGATATTTCAATATAATAGCTGTTCGATATTTAACAGGCAGCCTATTGATTTCACCTTGAACCCACTCCTGCATTTCAGCGGTGACAATTTGTTCTTCAGGAAGATCATCACTTGCTGCTAATTGACTTTCATAGGTTAGATCCTGAGACCCTTGAACTTGATCTTGCAAATAGAAATCAGGCTTCTTTTTTCTCAAACGGTCAATCGCCACATTTGTAGCAATGCGGAAAATCCATGTTGAGAACTTACGATTCGTATCGAAGCGATCGAGATTAGTATAAGCACGGAGAAAAGCCTCTTGAGCGACATCTTGTGCTTCATGAGCGTTACCAACCATACGATATGCTACTTGATATACTTTGTCTTTATATAACTCTACCAACTCTGCAAATGCTTGCTCATCACCTTGTTTTATTTCTAGGATGATTCGTTTCACAATCGCTTCCATTATTTATCCCCTGCTTATATTCAATCTATAGTGATTTACGTTTGGATTTATTATTAGGTTTCATTTATCAGGTTTTATTTATTAGGTTTTATTTTTTTCTTTGCATCTTTTATTTTATCATAAAACAATATGACCAACTTCCTAATGATGTTTTAATTTGATAATAATGGGTATTAAAATAATAACCAGTTATTTCCGTTAGGAGGGTGTAAAATATGCTTATGATGACATGCTCACACAACGATCTTCTTTATCAAATTGAAGCAGCTAGACATAAATTGAATGAACTTGCACAGACAATGCCATTACATTCAGAATTAATTGTTTGGCAAAGTCAACATTTAGATGAATTACTGAACGAATATGATTTGTTATTAAAAGAAGAATAAAACAATAAAAAACCCTTAGCTGACAGGCTAAGGGTTGAAATATGTAAGTTTGGTGGAGCCTAGCGGGATCGAACCGCTGACCTCCTGCGTGCAAGGCAGGCGCTCTCCCAGCTGAGCTAAGGCCCCTTATGTATGGAGCGGAAGACGAGATTCGAACTCGCGACCCCCACCTTGGCAAGGTGGTGTTCTACCACTGAACTACTTCCGCATCAGTTCACCTTAGGAAGATGAACGATATAAAAATGAGCCATGAAGGACTCGAACCTTCGACCCTCTGATTAAAAGTCAGATGCTCTACCAACTGAGCTAATGGCTCTAAAAATGGCTGGGCTAGCAGGATTCGAACCTACGCATGACGGAATCAAAATCCGTTGCCTTACCGCTTGGCGATAGCCCAAAA
>NZ_ATAE01000033.1 GCF_000474275.2 Alkalihalophilus marmarensis DSM 21297 | reverse complement strand
CCGCCGTATACGGAACCGTACGTACGGTGGTGTGAGAGGTCGGAGGCTAATAGCCTCCTCCTACTCGATATGGACTGAAACCTCTTCTCTTTCAAACTGTGGTCATATTTACAAAGGCTTGCTCATAAAGTGATATTGTACTGAATAGTGTAGACATAAGCGGTTGTAGATTGATCATGTTAGAGGAGGAATGTAATGTGACACAAGAACATCCAACGAAGCTATCGTTTTCAATTGAGGAATCAGTTTGGTTAAATAAAGGGCAAGAAGTACAGGAGATTGTAGGCATGTCGCTTGAACCAGATATCTCCATAGAGGAGAGGGACCATCATGTTTATATTAAAGGCGGCCTAAGGTTAGTTGGTGAGTACCATCCTGCAAAAACGGAATCAGGAATTGACCTTGAAGGGTCAATTGAAGACCAAGTTGCCTTTCGTTCTGTCGGTGATGTCTCACTGAGTGAGGATGGAACCGGGAAAATCACTCATTTCTTTCCTATTGACGTAACGATCCCAATCAGCAGAATTCATAATTTAGATGATGTCTATGTTCAAATCGATTCGTTCGATTATGATCTGCCTGAGAGAAGCTGCATTCAATTAACTGCAGATATAAGTATCAGCGGAATGAATCAGCATCAAGAAGTTGCAAAAAAGAGAGAGGCTCCTCCTACAGCACAAAAGGTAAAGAAAGAGGAAAGCGTAGATCCATCTTTTGCATTTGATGCAAAGCGAGCGGGTTCAAACGAACAGTTAATTAGTCCGCCGCAATTTCATCCAGAACAACGAGCGAAGCCCCCGCAAACACAAATGTGGCAGCCATCAGCCTTCTCACAATACGGTTATCAGCAGCCTTTGCCTACTGAGGAAGAAACAGAAGAAGCAGTTGAGCCACAAGAGCGGGTTGAGGTGGAGAATCACGAAGTTGAGGACTATGAACTCGATGGGCAGCTAGATGAATCGGAGTGTGAGGACGCTTATGAAGAAGCTGAAGAGGAACAACGAGCAGAAGAGCAAGAAGAAGCTGACGTATATGAAGAAGAAATAGAAGTAGTAGATGAAGGGCAAGAAGATGTGGAAGAAG
This sequence comes from Alkalihalophilus marmarensis DSM 21297, assembly GCF_000474275.2. Classification (GTDB taxonomy): domain Bacteria; phylum Bacillota; class Bacilli; order Bacillales; family Bacillaceae_D; genus Alkalihalophilus; species Alkalihalophilus marmarensis. The sequence continues at coordinate 48,781 of NZ_ATAE01000033.1, read as the reverse complement.
ATATGGAAGAAGATATGGAATATGAGGTAGAAGATGATCGGCAAGATGAAGTTGAACCGGCGGCAGAAGAAAGAGTAGAAGAGGTAGAAGTAGAGGAACAAGTAGAGGAACAAGTAGAAGAACAAATGGTGGAAGAGGTAGAAGAAATTGAACAAGAGGTAGTAGTAGAAGCGGAGGAAGAATCGGTTGGTCCTCTAACTAAAATGGCAGCAAGAGCGCCAGAGCCTGTTTATGTTGAAGCAGAAGCAGAAGCAGAAGCAGAAGCAGCAGAGGCAGAGGAAGCAGAGCAAGTTGTTGCAGCAAATAAACCGCGTGAAGAGAATGCATTGTATTTAACAAAAATGCTGACTAAAGGTGAAGAGCGCTTTTCTAAATGGAGAATGTGTATCATTCAACCGAATGAAACCATCAATACGATTGCTGACCGCTACAACATCAGTACGAGTCAAATTGCTCGCATGAATCAATTAACAGAAGAGAAAGTGGAAGAAGGTCAAATTCTCTATATTCCAACAAGCGCCAAGTCCTAAAAGGAGCTGCTATGATAGAACTTGTGGATTGGCTAAAAAAACAATATGGATTTAAGCAGGTTGAATTTATTAATGAGGCAGTCATCTTTACCGACCAAGGACGGAAACGAATTCGTTCTTGGTCGGATTCTTCCTTACTTGACTGGCATATCAAATGGCGTGACAACTGCACCCAAACACCGCTTGTTTTATGTGATCGCATGATTCGCACCAAAGAGGAAGAAGCCTCAGCTAAATGGCGCGACCAATGGATTACTCTTCATGATGAATTAGAAGAGCCATATCCGCAGCTAGGTCACGAACAAGCATGGGGGGTATTATTTGGACTAATGATCACGAACGGCATTCAAACAAAAGGTGAACAAGCTGTTAGAAGACCGGCTGACCCAAAAGTTGAATGGAAGGACGATCATTGGAATCCTATTCTGTTAAATGGATTAAGACAAGACATTCAAGCTCAGATGAGAAAATACCATAAAGAAGCCCTAGAGCGTATAAAGAAAGCAAAAGCTCTTTCGGTTAAAGTAAGCCATATTAAAAAGCCAGTCCTAGACCCTATTCATACTGCAAAGCAAGCCAGATGCATTTATGATGTTTTAATATGGCAAGGTACCAATGAAGAACCAGAATTAGGCTATCATTCCTTACGATCGTTCTTACTGCAGTGGCATAAAGAGAATGGTACCAACTCCCTGAGAGATCTCATTCATTCGATGGGACAAACAGAAGGGTTTACTAAAGATCAAGCATTGCTCCTACTTCAAGAATGTCTTGAACCCTATGAATGGGCAAGCGCAGCGAATGCGCTGATGAGCAATCGCAGTGAACGAGAAATAGAAGAGAAGCTTACACAGATGACGCTTGAATGGGATGCTGCTAAACATCTTGTCGTTATTTTAGCTAGGTGGATAGATGAACAAAAGAAGGTGGTTACATGAGGCAACACGTTGTTAGTCCCTATGCCTCTATTTTATTTTATTACGACCTTTACCCAGATCATATTGAAGATTTCGGCAAGGTCAAAAAAGTTACCACATCTAGAGGAATATTTGCCCTGAAAGAAACAACGATGAACCGGATGGAAGCGGATGAATTTATCCATGCGATGAGAAAGCTATCGAAATTAAATTATAAACAAGCAATCCCAATCATGCCGACAAAATACGGGGAGTATACGGTTGCCACAAATACTCATACGTATTATGTGATGCCTTGGTATGAGGGAGTAGAATATATGGGCCGGGAATCTCAAGAGGAGAAGCTCGCTACACAAATGGCTGTCATTCACCGCTTGACAGTAAAAACACAAACGTTTGTGAAAGAACAAGTAGATCAGTCATTTAATGAGCTGCAAAAAAGATGGGAAATGAAGCGGCTTGAGCTGAATCGCTTTGCTGATTTTGTAGAACGAAAAAATTATATGTCGCCGTTTGAGCTGACATTTATCACTCATGCGCATATGCTTGATCAAATGGCTGTTAAAGCGAGCGAACATCTGCAAAACTGGTATGAAGCATGTCTTGAAAAAGAAAAGTACCGCACGGTTTTATGCCACGGACGGATCTCTCGTGCACATGCCATTTTCAATATGGAAAATGAACCAACAGTTATAAATTTTGAAAAGGCCAGCGTCGATACGCCAGCTAGAGACCTAGCCAGCTTCTGCCGTCAAAATTTTCGTTATACGATGTGGAATGAAGATGAGGTATTAAGGTGGTTTATGAGATATGAGCGCCATCTGCCTTTACTTGATGAAGAGAAAGAGCTGCTTTGCGGGTATTTAATGTTTCCAGAACCAGTAGTGTTTGCTGTCGAGTCATACATTAATAAGCGTTCTGAGCTTAGCGAGCTGCAGCATGTCCAACGTTTAGAAAAAAGACTCATCTCTTTGCGTAAAGTCCAACGATTAAGCCAAAAATTAATTATTCCGCCAGAAGGAAGCTGACGTTCTCTGCCTAAGCGTAGAGAACGTTTTTTTATAAAAAAACTCTCTTATTAAGCTAGAATAACTTTAATAAGAGAGAACAATATAGAACGAACATTAATGTAAGCAAGATAACGTCAAAAGTCGTTGGAAACAGCAGAGTACGTAAAAATTGAAAGCAGATTAACGGCAGCAATATCTGGGCAAACATCGCTCGTATTTTAAGCCACCAAGGGGGACGATGATAATGACGACGGTATTTTCGGCCCATCATGTTGAGCCCTCCTTCAATTGAACCAATCTTCGAACCAATCTTCGAACCAATCTTTAAACCAATCTTTAAACCAATCTCTCATTACTGTACTCTATGCGTATGCCTCAGTATGTGTGCAAGCTGCTTTTAGACATTCTGCCGTAGCGCTTCTTAGGTTTTGTACATAGATTAGTATATGATTTAGCAAGAGTGGAAAAGCTGATATTGACGAATGAATAACAAACAAGCTAAAATAGATGAGAATTGTCCTACGGGAATACACAATTAAGTTAACCACATGAGTTAACCTATACAGTTAACCATACAGTTGAAAATAGATGCGTAGAATGGGAAGAGTAAATTCTGAACCTTTCAGAGAGAGAAATCATTAGCTGTGAGATTTCTTAAGATGTAGGAATTGAATGTCGCCCAGGAGCAGCCCCGCTGAACGATTAGTAAGCGTGGTCGGTTAGATGCCGTTATCAAATGAAGTGTGCAGCCGCAATGCTTACTATTGAAGTAGGTTAAATGGCAGCTGCAAACAAAGGTGGTACCGCGAATACAAACTCTCTTCGTCCTTTGGAGGAAGAGGGTTTTTTCTATTTTCATAAAGATGGATGAATAAGTTAGAGCAAAGAAAGAGGGATACTTAATGGAGAAAAAAGAGCTGACAATGCCTACAAAGTATAATCCGCAAGAAACAGAATCAAAATGGTATTCATACTGGCTAGAGGGCAAGTATTTTGAAGCAACAGGAGATTCAAAAAAACAACCGTATTCGATCGTCATTCCACCCCCTAACGTAACAGGAAAACTACATTTAGGTCATGCATGGGATACGACGTTACAAGATATTCTTTCTCGCGTTAAACGAATGCAGGGTTATGATACGTTATGGCTGCCGGGAATGGACCATGCTGGTATTGCGACTCAAGCGAAAGTAGAAGGGAAACTCCGCGAAGAAGGTGTAAGTCGTTATGACCTTGGCCGTGAAAAGTTTCTTGAAAAGTCGTGGGAGTGGAAAGAAGAGTATGCAGACTTTATTCGCAACCAATGGTCAAAGCTTGGTCTTTCACTAGATTACTCACGCGAGCGCTTTACGCTGGATGAAGGTTTATCAAAAGCAGTTAATGAAGTATTTGTTAAGCTTTATGAAAAAGGCTTAATCTATCGCGGCGAGTATATCATCAACTGGGATCCGCAAACGAAAACAGCACTATCTGATATTGAGGTTATTTACCAAGATGTACAAGGTGCCTTCTATCATATGAATTATCCACTAACAGATGGAAGCGGAGAGATCGAAGTTGCGACGACCCGCCCTGAAACGATGCTTGGGGATACAGCTGTAGCAGTTCATCCTGAGGATGAGCGTTACAAGCATTTAATTGGAAAAACAGTTACTCTTCCAATTACAGGCCGCGAAATTCCGATTGTAGCTGATGATTATGTAGATATGGAATTTGGTTCTGGTGCAGTGAAAATCACTCCAGCCCATGACCCGAATGACTTTGAAATTGGAAACCGCCATAATCTAGAGCGCATTCTTGTGATGAATGAAGATGGAACAATGAATGCGAAAGCTGGAAAATATGATGGCATGGACCGCTTTGAATGCCGTAAGCAAATCGTTAAAGATCTTCAAGAAGCAGGTGTTCTTTTCAAAATTGAAGAGCATACTCATTCAGTCGGTCACTCTGAGCGAAGCGGCGCGGTAGTAGAGCCTTATTTATCAACCCAATGGTTCGTAAAAATGCAGCCCCTTGCTGATGCAGCAATCGAACTGCAAAAATCAGAGGATAAAGTGAATTTTGTTCCAGATCGCTTTGAGAAAACATATTTACGCTGGATGGAGAACATTCGTGACTGGTGCATCTCTCGTCAGCTATGGTGGGGACACCGTATTCCGGCTTGGTATCATAAAGAAACAGGCGAAGTGTATGTAGGTCACGAAGCTCCAAAAGATCCTGAAAACTGGAAGCAAGATGATGATGTACTAGATACATGGTTCTCGTCTGCATTATGGCCGTTTTCAACAATGGGCTGGCCGGATACAAACGCTGCTGATTATGAGCGTTTCTATACAACGAATGTCCTTGTGACTGGTTATGATATTATTTTCTTCTGGGTATCACGTATGATCTTCCAAGGTCTTGAGTTTACAGGCAAGCGTCCATTTAATGATGTATTAATTCATGGTCTTGTTCGAGATTCAGAAGGCCGTAAGATGAGTAAATCATTAGGCAATGGTGTTGATCCAATGGATGTTATCGACAAATACGGTGCAGATGCCCTGCGTTTCTTCCTTTCTACAGGAAGTTCCCCGGGAAATGACTTACGTTTCTACTGGGAAAAAGTCGAATCTACTTGGAATTTCGGCAATAAGATTTGGAATGCTTCACGCTTTGCCCTAATGAATATGGACGGATTAACGTATGATGAGATCGATCTAAGCGGTGAAAAATCTATTGCAGATAAATGGATCTTAACTCGTCTTCAAGAAACGACAGAAGATGTGACACGCTTAATTGATGCTTATGAGTTCGGTGAAGTAGGCCGTCTATTGTATAACTTCATTTGGGATGATTTCTGTGATTGGTATATCGAAATGGCTAAATTACCTCTTAATAGTGATAATGAAGAAGCAAAACGTACAACGCGTTCTGTTCTCGCTTATGTGCTTGATCAGACAATGCGACTTCTTCACCCGATTATGCCGTTTATTACCGAGGAAATATGGCAGCATTTGCCGCATCAAGGCGATTCCATCACTGTTGCAGAATGGCCTGTGCGTAAAGAAGAATATATCTTCGCAGATGCAGTAAAAGATATGGAGCTTCTAAAAGAAATGATCCGCTCGGTTCGTAATACTCGTGCAGAATTAAATGTACCAATGAGTAAGCAAATTGAGCTGATTGTCAGTGCAAAGGATGCAGATACACTCGCTCAATTAGAACGTGGCAAGAGCTACATTGAGAAATTTTGTAACCCAAGCAAGCTCGAATTAGGTACAGCCCTTAAAGCTCCTGAAAAATCAATGTCTCAAGTTTTGACAGGTGTTGAATTATTCCTCCCATTAGCAGGACTCTTAGACCTTGATGCTGAGATTAAGCGTTTAGAAGGAGAACTTAAGAAATTAGATAAAGAAGTAGAGCGTGTAGATAAGAAGCTAAGCAACCAAGGCTTTATTGCTAAAGCTCCTGAAAAAGTAATTGAAGAAGAAAAAGCAAAACAAGCTGATTACAAAGCGAAACGCGAAACCGTTAAAGAGCGTATTGCAGAATTAAAAGCATAGTATTCATTGAGTCGTCGATCTTATAGAGATTGGCGGCTTCTTTTTATTCCTCTGTTAAGACGAGAGGTAATTATTAGATAATAGATGCAGTTATTGAATTGATAGAGGAGTCATCGCTATAATGAGAGATAGTAGATTGATCGCGCACAGACAGATAGGGGAGTTGTAGCATGAGAAATGTAGAAGAGTCTATAGAATGGATTCATAGCTTGCTGCCTTTTGGAATAAAGCCAGGCTTAAAGCGGATGGAGTGGATGCTTGCGCGTCTCGGACACCCAGAGCGAGAATTAAAAACGATTCATATCGGAGGAACAAATGGGAAAGGATCAACCGTAAGCTATCTTCGTCATATGTTAGAAGCAAGCAGCTATAAAGTCGGTACCTTTACTTCACCATATATTGAATGTTTTGAAGAACGGATTTCTGTTAATGGCGAGCCGATCCCAGGCAATGACTTACTTGAGTGTGCGAGTAAAGTGAAGCCGCTTGTAGAAGAGCTTGAGAAAACCGAACTAGGTTCTCCAACAGAGTTTGAAGTGATTACGACAATCGGCTTTTTATACTTTGCAACAGTAAGCAAGCCGGATTTCGTGTTAGTAGAAGTAGGGCTTGGAGGCAGGCTTGATTCTACCAATGTGATTGATCCTCTGCTATCGATCATTACATCCATTGGTCATGATCATATGCATATTTTGGGTGATTCTCTTGAGGACATTGCATTTGAGAAGGCTGGGATTATAAAGTACTGCAAACCGGTTATTTCTGGTGTCAGTCAACCAGAGGCAAAACAAGTACTGAAAGAAAAAGCAGCGGAGGAAAAGGCTGCACTGAAACAGTTGAATGAAGACTTTGAACAAGTACTTATCACACGAAATGCAACAAGTCAGATGTTCTCTTTCTATTCGCAACGTCTTTCATTCGACACTTGCACAATTCAAATGGCTGGCAATCACCAACGCAATAATGCCGCACTAGCACTTGAAGCAATGATCACGCTAGGAGAGCTGGGAATTATTGAACTCGATACAGACCTCGTGTTAAAGGGGTTGAAAAACGCAAGCTGGGCAGGACGGTTTGAAGTGGTCAACAAGGAGCCGGTCATCATTCTTGATGGAGCTCATAACGAGGAGGGGATGAGCGCACTCGCTGAAACGCTGACCTCTCATTATCCAGATAAGCATTATAAGCTCGTTATGGCTGCAACGAAAGAAAAGGATATGAAAAAACTGCTCGCTCCTTTTGAGACCATGGATGCAGATTTCACGTTTACAACTTTTGATTTCTTCAGAGCCGCTTCTGAGCGTGAGTTGTATGAACAAGCATTAGTGCCGCATAAGAGGATGTCTATTTCATGGAGTGAAGCGATAAAGGATGCTGTTGCAAATATAACTGATAATGAAATCATTATCGTATCAGGCTCACTGTATTTTGTATCAGATGTGAGAAGGTGGCTGAAGAAATCAACTGCTTTATCTCCGCATTTAATAGAAAATAAATAAGAGAAAAGAGAACCACATTTCTAAGAAAAGAAATGTGGTTCTCTTAATTTAGGGAAAATCTGACTCTTTTATGATCATTTCGTTCTTTTTCAATTTTTTTCTTGCTTGGTCTCAGTTGATCTACTATCATCAACTTAAGGAGATGAAGTGACTATCATACTATGATGATAGTCAGTTTTTATAGAATGATGGAATGAAAATGGAAGTGATTTGAAGAAGAAGGAGACGTTAACTCGTATGTATCCGATCGTAATGTTAGCAGCAGGTATGATACTGCTCGTTATTTTTTTCTGGAAGGTTCCTTTTAACCTTTCAATGAAGCAGCGCGTTCAAGTAATTATGATCTCAAGTTTACTTGTTGGTTTAACGCTTTTACTCGCTGCTCTTTATACATGGATGATTGCTGCGTTAGCTTTTATGGGACTGCTTTTGTTGTTTATTGCCGTATTAGGAAAGCAATTTGAGATAGACGAATGGGAAGAGGAGCAAACGGCAGAAACGGAAGGTCACTCTGAAAAGGGAGAGCCAGTCTTTTCTTTTAGTACGGCTCCTGAAAAAAAGCTTCGAGAAACCGAATCAGCAGCTATGCTAGAAGAGGTCAGACAAGAAGAACTACCACCTTCTAATGAAAAAGAAGAAAACCAACCAATCACGCAATCAGAAGAAACAGCTATGGATGAATCTGCAACGGCTCTAGATGAAAAGGGAGACGTAGAAGAAGACATATTTGATTTCTTTGAACATCGCCCCAAAAGTTTATTGACTGAAGAGGAGACCGATTCAATGGAAGAGGACGAGGACCTTGGTATAAGCAGATTAGGTCTTGCTTCATCAATAGAAGAAAGCCATGAAGAAAGTAATGATCATGAGCTACCGATACGAGTGGCACCAGAGGATGATTGGATGAGTGACGAATCACCTCTACGTAGAGATGAAACGAATGAGGAAAATCTTGCAAACTATGAACAAAAAAATACTGAAGAAGACTTCGTAACGGCGAGACAGCGATTGTTTGAGGAATTAGAAAATGACGATAAAAAGGACTGACGAATGTTGATGCAGCAACCATTCTTGCGCGCTTTTTTGCTTCTTATAGGATCTACTGCTTTTCTTTTTACTGTCACAGTTGGCGGATCGGCCGTGTTGGGAGACTTGTGGTGGAAGAAAGGTGCTTATGAAACAGGGACGGAAATTGCTGGTGTATCAGTAACCGGTATGGAGCAAAGCGCGGCCAAACAAATAATAGAAGATGAAGTGAATACATGGTACGAACAGGCGAGTCTTTCTCTATATCTATTTGAAGAAACAGCCATCCTGCCTAGTGATGTCATTGAATTTCAAGTCGATCAGGCTCTAACGGAAGCTGCTTCAAAAAGGCAGGCAGAGATTCATGCTGTTGTGAATAAACAACGTTTGCGTGATGCGGTCCAGTCTCTTTCCCGCTATCAAATATCGGAGTGGGTAGATTACGACTCTTTGGCTTCATCGATTGAAGAAGAACTTCAGTCGATGAAGGAGAAGCGAGTGTCATTTGAATTGAGCAGACATTTTGAACAAGCTTTTCAATTAGAAGAGGTGAGTGTGGCATCCGTGCAGCTTTCTCAGGTGGAATCTACTTATCTGCCGCAATGGACAGAGGCATTAAACGGCTATGAAGTAAGCGGAAGAAGTGTATTTTCTGTGCAAGAAACGCTCAGAGAGCTGAGGCAGCCTTTAGTTGATAGTCAAGGACTCGATATGCTGGCAGCTGCCCTGTTTCAATTGTTTGGCCAGACGAATATTCAAGTCGTTGAACGTCATACGGGGCTGACTTTGCCGGCTTACACCGAAGCAGGCTACGCAGCAAGTGTGTCGGCTCAATCGATGGATTTTAAAGTATACAACCCTAACTACTATGATTATGTCCTGCAAACGAGCTATGAAAACAGTCAACTATCAATTGAGTTAATTGGAAAATCCTTTATCCATGACTATCAGCTGTTACTAGAGCAGCAAGAGGAGATCGCTCCGCGTACAATCGTTCAATTCTCACCTGACCGCCGCATTGGGGATAAAGAGGTTATAAGTGAGGGTGCGCCAGGATATTCTGTTCATGTGTATCATATTGAACGCTCGTTAGACGGCGACGTCATTGTGAAAAAGAAAATCGGCATTGATTACTACCCGCCTCAGCACAAAATTGAAGAGTGGAGCTTACAAGAAACGCCTGTTGACGAAGAACTGATTGAGGACACTAACCCAGCTCTGCCGCCGTCTGTCATATACCCATTGCCGCCAGGAGGAGATGCAGTCATAACTCCTGTACCGCCGGTAGATAATGGTTCGGGTGAGGCAAACCCGCCATCTGATAGACCAAGCAGCGGAAATGAGGGTGCTGATGGGTCTGAGAGTGGAAACGACAATGGGAACAGTAGTGGAAGCGGGAGTGGAAACGGAAATGGAAACGATACAAACAAAGTCCCGGAACAGTCTGATAATGGAACTTCCCACGATGAGAATGGTGAGTCAGAGAAGCCTAAAGTGAAGGGTGAAGAATAGAGGTGAATAAAGATGGCTCGTGTACGTAAACGGATAGGGGATTTATTAGTAGATGCCGGCTTTTTAACAAGCGAGCAGTTAAAGCAGGCGCTTGGGAGTAAGAAGCCAGGGCAGAAATTAGGTGATGCCCTCTTAGAATTAAATTATATATCAGAAGCACAGCTGATTGAAGCACTTGAGGTCCAGCTTGGCATCAAGCATGTCAGCCTTTTTCGTTACCCAATTGATACCTCATTGATGAAAATGGTGCCAAAAGAATTTGCGATGAGAAATCAACTGATCCCTCTTAAAAAAGAAGGGAACATGATGTATGTCGCGATGGTCGATCCGATGGATTACTATGCGATAGATGATCTGAGAATGTCGACGGGGTTTCAAATAGAGGCGGCTATTGCGACAAAAGATGAGGTTGAACAAGCGATTGAACGCCATTATCAATTAGACGATGCATTCTTGCAGGCAGAACTCGATGAAAAGGATCTAGAAGCGCTTGCAAATGCGAATCCTGCTGATGCAGATGAGGAAGATGCTCCTGTCATAAAGCTTGTTAATCAAATTTTACAAGCGGGTCTCGTTCAAAAAGCGAGTGATATTCATATTGATCCAATGGAGAAGAAAATAGTTATTCGCTACCGTGTGGACGGGGTCTTAAAAACGGAGCGGGTGTATCCAAAGCGGATTCAAAATTCACTTGTAGCCCGTTTGAAAATCATGGCGAACCTAAACATTACAGAAGTCCGCCTCCCACAAGACGGCCGGATTAAGACATCGATTCAAATGACACCGATTGATTTGCGGATCTCAACACTGCCTACCGTGTACGGAGAAAAGGTCGTGATCCGGATTTTAGACCTTGGCAGCACGCTGAATAAGCTTTCACAACTCGGCTTTAATAAAATTAATCATCAACGGTTTCTTAAAATGATTGAACAGCCGTCGGGGCTTATTTTAATTACGGGGCCTACTGGGTCTGGTAAATCATCAACACTGTATGCAGCACTTAACCACGTGCACTCAGAGCAAGTGAATATTATTACGATTGAAGACCCGGTTGAATATCAAATTGAGGGCATTAATCAAGTGCAGGTGAACGCTCAAGTAGGGCTGACATTTGCTGCCGGCCTGCGATCGGTATTAAGACAAGACCCTAATATCGTCATGGTTGGGGAAATCCGTGATACGGAAACCGCTGAAATAGCAATCCGAGCTTCTCTGACGGGACATCTCGTATTAAGCACACTTCATACAAACAGCGCGATTGCAACGATTCCTCGTCTGATTGATATGGGGATCGAGCCGTATTTAGTCGTCTCTTCGCTATCTGGTATTGTAGCGCAGCGTCTTGTGAGAAAAATATGTCCGATGTGTGCAGAAGAATTTACGCCAACTGAAATGGAGCGGAATTTGTTTGAAAAACGCGGCATCAAACCTTCTAAAGTAAAAAGAGGGAGCGGCTGTCCGTCTTGCAATGCGACAGGGTATAAAGGAAGACTGGCTATTCAGGAAGTATTAATGGTAACCGATGATATTCGTCAAATGATGATGAACAACAAATCAATGAGCACGATCCGTGATTATGCGATGAAACAAGGGATGATCTTCTTAATAGATGATGGTTTGCTCAAAGTAAAGCAAGGGTTAACAACAATCGAAGAAGTACTGCGTGTGGCGATGGATGAGTAAAGGAGAGATATGAGGAGTGATAAGATGAAAGAGAAGCTGGAATCTTTACTAATTGAAGCGTTTGAAATGGGGGCATCTGATATTCATCTAACGGTTGGGGTGCCTCCTGTGATCCGTATAAACGGGGAACTTGCTCATCACGGTGAAGCGGTGCTAAAGCCGGCTGACACCGAGGGGATGGCGCGTGCGATTTTGTCGGAGCATCTATGGAAGGTGTTTCAAAAGCGGGGAGAGCTTGACTTCTCACACGGCATTCCTAAAGTGTCGCGTTTTCGTATCAATGCCTACTTCCAGCGCTCGTGTGTATGTCTTGCAATCCGAGTTGTGCCGACGAAAATCCCTACCCTAGATGACCTTTCGATGCCTGACGTTTTAAAAGAGATTGCCCAAAAACCTCAAGGGCTAGTGCTTGTAACAGGTCCAACAGGAAGCGGGAAATCGACTACTCTTGCTGCAATGATTAATGAGATCAATGAACAATCAAATAAACATATTATTACGCTTGAAGATCCAATTGAGTATTTACATAAGCATAAGCGCTCAATTATTAACCAGCGTGAAGTGGGATTTGATACCCAAAATTTCGCAAACGGGCTAAGAGGCTGCTTAAGGCAGGACCCTGACATTATTTTAGTAGGAGAAATGCGTGATTTAGAGACAATTTCGATTGCAATCACGGCAGCAGAAACAGGGCATCTTGTATTAGGGACATTGCATACCACGGATGCCCCGGCAACGATTGACCGTGTGATCGATGTGTTCCCGCCAGAGCAGCAGCCGCAAGTTAGAATTCAGCTAGCTTCTGTCTTAGGAGCCGTCATCTCTCAGCGGTTATTTAAAACAGCAGATGGAAAAGGAAGACGAGCGGCAACGGAAATTCTCGTTAATAATGCAGCTGTGAAAAACCTGATCCGCAACGAGAAAATTCACCAGATTCCAAGTGTGATGCAGACAAGCCGGGCAAGCGGAATGCATACTCTTGAGATGTCGATTAAAGAATTAGTTGACTCAGGTGCGGTCGACTTTGAAACAGTGAGCGCGTACGTAAGTGAAAGTGGGATGTAAATGGGCGTTTATAAATATTCAGGACGTGACCGGCGCGGACAAGTGAAAAACGGAAAAGTGAAAGCCCCCTCTGAAAAGCAGGCCCGTCTCATGCTAAGAGAAGACGGAGTAGCCGTGAGAGAGCTGAGTGAATCCAAAAGTATTCTCGATATGGAAATCGAGCTAGGCGCGGGCGGAGTGCGCTCACAAGATTTTGTGATTTATTTAAGGCAGTTTGCAACACTTTTAAAAGCGGGGATCTCAGTGGTTGATGCGACTGTGATCTTACGTGAGCAGACGTCTTCTAAAAAACTCAAAGCAGCCTTGCATGATGTAGAGGATGAGCTGCGTGCAGGAAATCCGTTTTCACAAGCGGCTGAAAATCAAAAAAAAGTATTCCCTCCGCTATTTGTTAATATGGCCAAAGCAGGGGAGCTTGGCGGGAATTTAGATGATATCCTAGAGCGGCTTGCGAGCTATTATGAGAAACAGCATAAAACTAAGCAAAAAGTGATGTCTGCGATGTCGTACCCGATTGTGGTTGGTTTTGTGGCGATCATCATTGTGATTTTTCTCTTATCCTATGTCGTGCCAACATTTGCTGATATGTTCGCAAGCTTTAATGCCGAGCTGCCGATGATTACAGTGCTTGTGCTGCAGGCAGGCGAGATGTTCAGCATGTTATGGTGGATTTTGCCGCTTGCAGCGATTTTATTTATCGTGCTGTTAAAAATCGTGAACGATCGAGCGGAACTTAGGTATTACCGTGACCTGTTTATTCTGCGTATGCCGATATTCGGAAAGCTGCTGCAAAAAGCAGCGCTCGCGCGAATGACGAGAACCTTAAGCTCGCTGTTTTCAAGCTCTGTGCCGATCTTACAGTCTGTCTCAATTGTAGAGAGGATAGCAGGAAACGAAGTGATTGCCCGAGTGATCCGTGAATCTCGTAATTCATTAGAACGAGGGGAATCGATTGCTGAGCCGATGCATAAGCATTGGGTATTCCCTCCTTTAGTGACGCAAATGATTGCAGTCGGTGAAAAAACAGGGTCACTAGATACGATGCTTGATAAAGTAGCAGATTTCTATGAATCAGAAGTAGAAGCGGGAACAGACCAAATTAAAGCTTTAATAGAGCCAGTTATGATTGTCATTTTGGCAGCTGTGGTCGGTGTGATTGTCGCAGCGATTGCCATTCCGATGTTTGAAATATTTGATGCGGTGGGATAGAAAATTTTGCTAGACAAATGAAGGATTTGCCAGTATGATTTCTGTAGAACCAATCTACTAGACATTTATACTTATAAAAGTATATGAATTTCATATGGAACGTGATGAAAAGCTATCTGTACATGGGCACTTGGGTAGTTTGGAGCAGCTAGTGCAACCGGCCAATTTTGTCATGACTACATGCAGGATTGGTTTTTTATATGCAGAGAGTTACTAAAGACGCGTGAACAGATGAAAATTGAAAAATGGAGGACACGATGATGATGAAAAAATGGTTAAAACAGACGAAAAATGAAAAAGGCTTAACGCTGGTTGAGCTGTTGGCAGTTGTTGTGATTTTAGGTATTATTGCTGCGATAGCAGTGCCGAGTATTGGGAATATTATTGAGAATAGTAAGAAGGACTCAGCAATATCAAATGCCCAACAGGTATTAAACGCTGCGAGGTTGTATGCTGCAGGTGGAGGAGAGATTGATGATGAAACAACAATAGATTATAGTAACACCGATGAGGATGCTGATAATCTAATTGCAGAATACCATGAGGGTTTAGTTAACCCTTGGGGAGATGGAGAAGTAACCTATACAGTAGAATTCGAAGGTGGAAGTCCTTTAATTGAAATGACTTATTCAGGTGGAAAATGTGATATTGGACAGGGGACAGACGGCGCGGTAAATGCTCAGTTCCTCAGTAGTAATTCAAGAGATGATATTTGTTCTGAATAAGCAGCAAAAAAGCCTATCCCCCAGATAGGCTTTTTCACTACACAAATTCTGAAAATCCTTACACCTTAGGAGGCCTTGATGGTTGATTGGTTGTTTATTGGTTATTTATTTGTATTCGGCCTGACGTTTGGGTCCTTTTTTAATGTCGTCGGGCTGCGTGTGCCAGCGGGGGAATCAATTGTCGCCCCGCGTTCGCATTGTACGACCTGTGACCGGGATTTATCGACGCGTGAGCTGATCCCTGTTCTTTCTTATCTTTTTCAAAAGGGAAAGTGCCGCGGCTGCGGAACAAAAATTTCTCCGCTTTATCCGTTTGTAGAACTCGCAACTGGCTTGGCGTTCAGCGGGGCGTACGTGCTGCTTGGCTGGTCGTATGAATTAATTGTGGCTCTTTTACTTGTTTCGCTTCTTGCTATTATTTTTGTCAGCGATATTCGCTACATGTTAATTCCAAATAAGATCTTATTATTTTTTACGCCGTTCTTTCTGCTTTTACGTTTGACGGTAGCACCGCTTGATCCGTGGTGGTCTAGTCTTGTGGGATCGGCTGTTGGATTTGGGTTGCTTCTCCTTATTGCGGTGATCAGTCGAGGAGGAATGGGTGGTGGAGATATTAAGCTGTTTGCCGTGCTTGGACTTGTTCTTGGCTGGCAGGACGTGCTGCTTGCCTTTTTCTTTTCATGCTTATACGGAACAGTGATTGCTGGAATTGGGATGGCGGCTGGAAAAGTAAAACGCAAAAAGCCGATTCCATTCGGTCCTTTTATCGTACTCGGAGCTCTAACGGCTTATTTTTATGGAAATTCTCTAGTCCAATGGTACATAGGTCTATTCTTATAGTAAACTACGTATAAGAAGATATTTTTATAGAGAAATGGTGAATAGCAGATGAACCTTTTTCAACAACCAAATCAAAAGCGGCATGCCTTTATTATTAAAGATCATGTTATTCGCTATATAGGAAGCAAGCAGCCTGATCTCCTGCACATCACTCAAATAAAAGAGCGTTATTTACCTGTTGGGATTGTCGTTAACGGCCAGATTGAAGACATGACGACCTTTGTGACGATTTTGACAGAGTGCGTGGAAGAGTGGAAGCTGAAAAGACAACGGATTCAATTTTGTCTGCCGCAGCAGCATACAATTATTCGCACTCATTTTATTGATGGAACGATTCCCGATGAAGAAGTGAAGGGGCAGCTTTATTTAGATTTAGGAGAGAGCCTTTTGCTGCCGTTTGATGATCCGATTTTTGACTTTAAAGTAATTGGAATGCGTGACGGTCAGAAGGAAGTGCTGCTCTTTGCTTCAAGAGAATCCGTTCTTAATCAATACATAGATGCCTTTTCTGAAGTCCACCTGAAGCCGAATGCAGCTGATCTATCAACGCTTTCAGCCTACCGGTTGTTTTTTGAAAATGGACAAGTTGAGACGGGTGCCTATGTGATTCAAGTGCAGATTGACGCAATGGTCACAACGATTACTATTTTTAAAGATCATCATCCATTATTTTTAAGCACGATTCTCTCAGAACTTGACCAGGAAGGCTGGTCTTTAACAGGTGAAGGGGACGTGACCCGTCTAGCATGGACAAATGAAGCGGAAGAAATGGAAGAAGCCATTGAAGAATGTGTCCGTGAAGTGGAAAAAGTGATGAATTTCTATCAGTTCAATGTTTTAAAAGGCGAGGGAGAAATGAGCCAAATGCTGCTTTGTGGCGATCATCCTTATCTCTCTCAATTTGAGGCAGCGTTTAGTGAACGGCTCATGCTTGAAATTGCTGGCTTGTCTGAGCAAACGAAAAATGATGCGCCGGTAAGGTACTATGATGCCCAAGGCCTTGTGTTGAAAAAAGAGGTGTATCGTTAATGCTCGTTGAAGTAAATTTATTACCCGAAAAGCCTAAAAAAAATTATACGAGTATTTTATATGCAGGGGCCTTTTTATTTCTATTGCTTTTAGCGGTGTTAACGACGTTCTTATTCCAGCGTCATCTGACACAAGAGGTGCAGGTGGTAAATGACCAAGTCTACAACGTTCAGCTGGAGTCTGCTCAAATAAGGCAGGAGCTGACAGGGCTTGAATGGACAGATGCTAAGCAGATTGAGACGGCAGCTGCCGCTGTTGAGGGGCAGATCATCCCCGCATCCTCTGTCACGAGCTACATCGTATCTCTATTGCCTGAGCGCGGTTTCATTCAATATTTCACTTACACACAGCCGCATTCCATTCTAGTGGATGTGCATTTTGATAGATTAGAAGAAATTGCCCAGTACCATGAAGCTTTAGAGAGCAGTTCACTTACAACTTCAGTACGACTCTCTGTCATTGACAGCCATGAAATGCTCGATGATGAGCAGCATGATATAAACTTTGATGAAGTGAAATCACGTTACCTTGCCAGCTTTGAATTAACTTTAGACCGAGAAGAAGGTCGATCTTTAGGTGATGAACAATGAGAGAAATACGGCTTGATAAAAGAATATGGATTTCTCTTTGCAGTTTGCTGTTAATCGGCTTTCTTATCTGGCTGTTTTTTAGTTTTATCCGTCCAATCCAGCTAGAAAAAGAAGCGGCCCTAGTGGAGCTTGAATATGAACAGGCGCAGTTAGCTGGCGTGATTGAAGAGGCGGAAGAGGAACCGTTAGAAGTGATTGAATCCTCGATGATGATCCAGCGTAAGCTTCCGGTGCGTCCGCTTGTTGACCAGCTGCTATTGACCTTTGCGAGAGCAGAAGGAATGGCTGATGCTTACATCCTCTCTATCGATATCCAAGATGAAGCAGAAGGTGTCTGGTTTGGCGAGACAGGAGAGACATCTATCGAGGTTGAGCAGGATCTAGAGCAAGATAATGAGCCCGAAGAGTTAGAGGACTTTATTGAGGTTGAAGAAGAGGAAGAACCTGTACCTTCAGCCCCTCCTGAAGCTGCCTCATCAGTAGAAGGGCTAGAAGTGATTCGTTTTGTGCTTCGTGTCCGTACAAATGAATATGCAGGGCTGGCACGATTTGCTGAAGAACTAGATCGTAATGATCGATTAATGAGTATTGATTCGATTACGTACGCGGCACCGAATGAACGAGTGTTAGTCGAAGATGAGCAGGAAGCGCTTGAATTTTTGATGACGGTATCGGCTTTTTATTATCCATTAGATGAGCCTGATTTAGAACAAGAACTTCCGCAAGTTGATTATCCAAGACCGGCTAATAAGAGTTCGCCATTATACAATCAGTAGACGAAGACATCCATTTCTTCGTCTCTTTTTTTTAATTAGTTTATTCTAGTTTTTTTATTCTCTCGTTCTATCATTTCACCTCCGTTAATAGACTAGGAGTAAGAACATGTTGAAAGGAGCAGGTGCTGTATGGAGAGGGACAAGCGCACCATATCAATTCGCTTGAACAACAAAGAACAAGAATACAAAGAACAAGAATACAAAGAACAAGAATACAAAGAACATGAATACGATCTGCATGAAGAAGAACAAGAATACAAAAGCCAAGACCGAGTGTTTAATGAAGCAAAAGAAGAAATTACGGCGGCTAGGGATGAACGGTATGAACGGTACGATGAAGAGCTAGAGGATGCACCTATACCCAAGCCTGATAATGTGATCGATTTTACCGAGCGGCATACAGAGCGAGAAAAGGGGAAAGGTCCTTTTTGGGATGATGGAAACCGTGAAAGCGGACCGAAGCTTCCGGTCAACCGAAAAAAGAAATCACAGCGTTCGTTTACGTTTTCGCTTCCCTCGCTGCCTAATTTTTCTTCGCTGAAATCATTTTCACTCATACCTATTGCCATTATTTTATCTGCCATTATTGTCGGGATTAGTTTCGGAGTCGTTGTGTTAAATGTCTTCACAGGCGGCGGGGAGAATGCAGCGGTAAGTGAGCCGGTCCAACAAGCGAGTTCTGAGGCGGCACCTACTTTCCAAGCGATAGACGGCGGTTTGCCCACTTTAAGTGTAGAAGTGATTCAAGGAGGCGCCTTCTCCACAGTTGAAAAGGGGCAAGAAATGGTGTCGGTGTTTCAAAACAGTGGACTAGCTGCTGTGTTAACAGATACGACGGATCCTCTTTATTTGTTTGTCGGACTAGGGGCTGACAGAGGAGATACGACGTCGCTTGCTGCCATTCTAGAGAACGAAGGTAAAGAAACGTATTTAAAATCTTATCAAGTCAGCGGAGAAGGGTTAGCTGCTGCTAGTGAGAATGCTGCGGCATGGTACACCGATGCCTTATCTATCTTTAACAGCATGCTGACCCTCACGACAAACAGCTTAGCAAAAGGTTCTGGTATTTCAGATGCGGACATTCAAGCTGTTACAAAGGAGCTGACGGTTCTTCATGAAGGAAGAGAAGAGGCTCTTGCAGAAATTCCTGAGGCGGCGCAAGCTTCGACATTGCTGCTTGGTACCGAGCTTGATTCATCACTAGGACATCTCGCTGGTTTTATGAATTCAAACGACCAAAAAGAATTATGGAAGGCTCAGCAGTCGTTACTGCGTGTATTACTGGCATACGAGCAGGTCGTAGAATTTTATTAAGATCATTCAGCCTAAAAAAGAAGACTCTCTTTTCTTTTTTAGGCTTTTTCGTTTGAATGTTCTGAATACGATTGTGGTTATTAGGATTATTTGGTATTCTGTACATAACCTTGTACAATGAAGAAAAACATTGTTGAGGTGACCCTTCATGAAACCCTTTATTTTAGCCTCCGGTTCCCCAAGGCGCAAAGAGCTTCTTAAGCAGGCTCGTTATACATTTTCCATTCAAACAAGTGATGTAGATGAAACCGTAAATCCCCAGTTAACCCCAAGTGAAGTTGTTTGTGAACTCGCACGTAAAAAAGCTGAAGCTGTGGCACAGAATCATCCTGATGCGGTTGTGTTAGGTTCGGATACGGTTGTAGTATGTAATGATCAGATTTTAGGTAAGCCTAGTGATGCCGCGGAAGCAAAAGCGATGCTCACTTCCTTATCTGACCGCGATCATTCCGTTCTGACAGGTGTAGCTATTTGTGAAAAGGGAGAAGTGACGACGTTCTTTGAAGAAACCGTTGTTCATTTTTATCCATTATCTGAAGAAGATATTGATCAATATCTCGAAACAGGTGAACCCTTTGATAAAGCAGGAGGGTATGGAATCCAAGGATTCGGTGCATATTTAGTTCATTCGATTTCAGGAGACTATAATACAGTTGTCGGTCTGCCTTTAGCGAAAACGATGAGAGAACTCAAGCGCTTCAATATTCACCCTAATATTGATTCACCCTAATATTGATAATAAACGAACTGATCTTTGACAACCCCATACTCTTCTATACCGAAAGGAGAAAGCCATGACGCTGCCCACCCTCCTCATTAGAGATCTTCCTACCCATCAAAGACCAAGAGAGAGAATGCTTAAAGAAGGCGCCAATGTATTAACCAATCAAGAGCTTCTTGCGATCCTTCTTCGAAATGGGACAAAAAAAGAGTCTGCTCTGCAGCTTGCCGGCAAAATGTTAGATTCGTTTGACGGCCTGACTTTATTGCGGACAGCGACGATCGAAGAATTATGTCATATAAATGGAATTGGAACAGCGAAAGCAGTAGAGATCCAAGCAGTGATGGAACTCGGCAAACGGATCCACGCAGTCCCGACTGAAGAAAAATATGTGATACGATCTCCTGAGGATGTGTCTAATTTTGTCATGGAAGATATGCGATTTTTAACGCAAGAGCATTTTATCGCTCTCTATCTGAATACGAAAAATCGTGTCATTCATCGTCATACCTTATTTATTGGCAGTCTGAACGCGAGTATTGTACATCCCAGAGAAGTGTTTAAAGAAGCGTTAAGACGCTCTGCCGCCTCAATCATTTGTTTGCATAATCATCCTTCAGGCGACCCCACACCAAGCCTTGAAGATATAGAAGTGACTAAGCGGCTGAATGAAGCAGGCAAGGTATTAGGTGTCGAATTATTAGATCACGTCATTATCGGTGATCGCAAATTCATTAGTTTAAAAGAGCAGGGCCATATTATTTAGAAAAAGATGCTAGGTAGTTAAGGGTCTCATCAAGGGCAGATAGCCCTTTTGGTAGAAGTTCACGTGTTTCACATTATTTTAAAATGAAACAAAAGGTGGAAATTTTGTGTCGGGGAACTTAAGGCTATTTTTTTTGAGAAATGTTCGATATAATAAAGGTTATGATTTCAGATAAGTCTGAAGGGAGATACATAGATGTTTGGTGGGTTTTCAAAAGATATTGGAATTGATTTAGGAACAGCTAATACACTTGTTTATGTTAAAGGGAAAGGCATCGTAGTGCGTGAGCCGTCAGTGGTTGCATTACGTACAGATACAGGTTCAATTGAAGCAGTAGGAAATGATGCAAAGAATATGATTGGCCGTACGCCAGGAAATATTGTGGCTGTGCGTCCGATGAAAGACGGCGTTATCGCAGATTTTGATACAACAGCTACAATGATTAAATATTTTATTCGCCAAACAGTTAAGAATCGCTCGGTATTCACTCGTAAGCCTTCAGTGATGGTTTGTGTGCCAACAGGGATTACAGCGGTTGAGAAACGCGCCGTAGAAGATGCAACCAAACAAGCGGGCGCAAAAGAGGCTTATACACTTGAAGAGCCGTTTGCAGCAGCGATTGGGGCAGATCTTCCTGTATGGGAGCCGACCGGGAGCATGGTTGTTGATATTGGCGGCGGTACAACAGAAGTCGCGATTATTTCACTTGGCGGAATTGTTACGAGCCAATCAATCCGTGTGGCTGGTGATGAGATGGATGATGCAATCATTCAGTATGTGAAAAAGAGATACAATTTGATGATTGGTGAACGTACGGCTGAGACGTTAAAGATGGAAATTGGCTCAGCAGGAGCACCAGAAGGCGTAGATGATATGGATATCCGCGGACGTGATCTTGTCTCAGGACTTCCTAAGACCATCTCTGTAACAGCAGAAGAAATTTCCAAAGCTCTTGAAGATACAGTTACGACGATTGTAGAATCAGTGAAAAATACGCTTGAGCAATCACCGCCTGAGCTTGCAGCTGATATTATCGACCGCGGAATTGTATTAACAGGCGGCG
The DNA here is from genome assembly GCF_000474275.2 of Alkalihalophilus marmarensis DSM 21297. Lineage (GTDB taxonomy): Bacteria > Bacillota > Bacilli > Bacillales > Bacillaceae_D > Alkalihalophilus > Alkalihalophilus marmarensis. The sequence goes on along the minus strand of NZ_ATAE01000033.1, from coordinate 26,961 downwards.
GAGCTTTATTACGCAATCTTGACCGCGTATTAAGCGATGAAACAAACATGCCGGTAATCGTAGCTGAAAATCCGCTAGATTGTGTGGCCATCGGAACAGGCAGAGCGCTTGAAAATCTACATTTATTCCGTTCAAAAGCTGGGATAACGTCTCGTTCTGATAGAAAATCGTAAGTAGGTGTCTAGCATGCCATCCTTTTTCTCAAACAAAAAATTAATTATTCTTCTTGTCAGCATTATCATTTTGATGGCGCTGATTGGTTATTCGCTTTCTGATCGTGAGAATACAACACGGCCAGAGCAGTTTATGAGAGATACGGTTGGATGGGTGCAGTCTATGTTCTCAAAACCCGCACATTCTGTCGCGGGTTTCTTTGAGAGCGTATCTGATATTCGCAGCGTGTATGAAGAAAATAAACTTCTCAAATCACGTCTTGAAGAATACGCCCAAATCTCCGTAGAACGTAATTTACTTCGCGATGAGAATGAAACCTTGCGCGAAATGATCGACCTTGAAGAAAGTTTAAGTGATTACTTAATGAGACCAGCTGTTGTGATTCACCGTAATCCTGACCGCTGGAATGATTTTATTGCCATCAACCGCGGAAGCCAGCATGGTATTGAACCGAATATGGCGCTCGTTGATTCTCAAGGCGGCTTAATTGGTAAAGTGAAACGGACAAGTCAATTTAGTTCATTTGTGCAATTATTATCTGATAATGACAGGACTAACCGAGTCTCAGCGAAAATTGTCGGTGATCAAGCATTAAATGGCTTTATTGAAGGCTATGACGAGGATCGTGGTCTCCTCATTATGCGGAAGCTCGATATTGAGGCCGAGATCGAAGAAGAGCAAATGGTTACAACCTCTGGACTTGGGGGAGTGTACCCTGAAGGTTTATTAATTGGTGAAGTGGTTGAGGTAGAGCCGGATGAATACGGCTTGACTCAAAATGCCTACATTAAACCGACCGCAGATTACTATTCATTAAATTATGTTTACGTAATCGAGCGTACGAGTACCTCTGTTGATCCAGAGATATTAGAGGAGGATCAGTAGTGAGCCGTGCCTATCTTCCCACACTTTTATTGCTTGCTCTAGTCATTGAAGGAAGTTTATATCCATTTTTCATGCCGGAAAGATACGGTTCTGACCTCATCATGGTTCCGAGATTTCTTGTTGTTCTGCTTGTGTTTATTGGTATCTATACAGGAAGAAGCACAAGCTTAGTTTATGCGCTCTGCTTTGGGGTTATATATGATGTAGTGTATACCGAACTTTTAGGTGTGTATGTGTTTGGGTTTGCTGTTGTTGGTTACGTCTTTGCTTTGTCTTATAAGCAGATCCAAGATAGTATTCTCGTGCCAATTCTTCTTGCCCTTGTCGCTGTGGCATTATTTGATTATTATCAATATGGATTGTTTCGTTTAATCGGCATTACAGATATGGGCGGCCAAGCCTTTGTGTTTGACCGGCTTTTGCCTACCCTGCTTTTAAACGGAGCTTTAGCCATTGTGGTGCTCTATCCGGTGAAGAAACTTTGCATGCATGTTCAGCATAACTCGAGGCTTCGTGAGCGTTAAGGCTCTAAATCGACAAAAACAAAAAAATATTAACAGAGTTCTAGTTAGGAAAGAGGGATTAGCCCCTTACATGTTGAATAAAACTATCAATCACCGATTTGAGCCTTTATACTCATGTTCTTACTTGTTGAATAATTTGGTTGAACGAATAGGTCGAAGTAGACGGTCGAACGAATGAATGGAAACGACAGAAATCGATGCGAGATTCTTCCGATATTTTAGTAGTAAATAGATTTGAGACAGGCTTTAATGCGTGTGTGTCTGAGGTGAACGTTGAATGACGCAGAAAAAACAACATGTTACGATAAAAGGAACGAAAGATGGTCTGAACTTTTTATTAGATGACCGCTGTTCCTATGAAAGTTTACTAGAGGAACTGAAAGAAAAGCTTTCAACAAAGCATTACCAAGGATCAGATGAACCTGATGTGATGGTCAATGTGAAAGTAGGACATCGGTATTTAACAGAAGGTCAAGCCGAAGAAATATCAAGCATTATAACGGAAGGCCGAAACCTGGCTATTGAAGAAATCCATTCAGATGTATTAACGAAAGCGGAAGCTGAGCTGTTAAGGCAGGAATCACAAGTCGTCACCCTTACGAAAATGGTTCGTTCCGGACAAGTTCTAAAAGTCCGAGGCGACCTTTTGTTAATTGGAGATGTGAACCCGAGCGGGACTGTGATGGCGACAGGAAATGTGTATATAATGGGTGCTCTAAAAGGAGTGGCTCATGCAGGTTTTGAAGGAGATACGAAAGCAGTTGTTGCAGCAGCACTTATGAGTCCCACGCAACTCAGGATTGCCGATCAGATTCACCAGTTTGATGAGGGTGACAAAGGAGTGGCAATGGCGAGTGCTTATCTTGATAGCGAGGCCGAGAGTTTTAAGCTTGAGAGAGTTCAAGACTTGATGCGTCAGCGTCCTAATCTTCAAAAGAATGATTCACAAATTATTGATGGATGAAGCGTGGTATAGAAAGGGGTCATGAGCATGGGAGAAGCAATAGTCATTACAAGTGGTAAAGGTGGCGTTGGAAAAACAACAACCTCTGCCAACATCGGTACTTCCCTTGCGCTTAATGGTAAGAAAGTTTGTCTTATTGATACTGATATCGGACTCAGAAACCTTGATGTGGTGATGGGGCTTGAAAACCGAATCATTTATGATTTAGTAGATGTCGTTGAAGGCCGCTGTAAACTGAAGCAAGCGTTAATTAAGGACAAGCGTTTTGAATGTTTATATTTGCTTCCAGCAGCTCAAACAAAAGATAAGCTTTCAGTTGAACCTGAACAAATGAAAGAAATCGTAAACGAATTAAAACAAGAATACGATTATGTATTAATTGATTGTCCGGCAGGGATTGAACAAGGATTTAAAAATGCAGTAGCCGGAGCAGACAAAGCAATTGTTGTTACGACTCCTGAGGTTTCTGCAGTTCGTGATGCCGATCGTATTATTGGACTTTTAGAACAAGAAGAGATTGAAGCTCCTAAGCTCGTTGTAAATAGAATCCGCGGGCATATGATGAAAAACGGGGAAATGCTTGATGTGGACGAAATTTCTTCGATTCTAGCAATTGATTTAATTGGAATCGTTGTAGATGATGAAGATGTCATCAAATACTCCAATAAAGGAGAACCGATCGCCTTACATACTGGAAGTAAAGCATCTATTGCATACCGCAATATTGCTAGACGAATTTTAGGTGAAGCTGTTCCGTTAATGTCTTTAGAAGAGGATAAGGGACTCTTTGCAAAAATTAAACAATTTTTTGGCGTTCGTTAAACCACCTGTTCTCGGGTGGTTTTTTTCTTGCTTATCTTTATGTTTAATCACTTCAACAAAGGGTATTCTATCACTAGAGTTAAACTAGAAGGAGTGATTATGTTGAGTAAGAAGATTGCAGTAGTTGTCACAGACTTATTTGAGGATGTTGAATACACAGATCCAGTTCATGCTTTTAAGGAAGCAGGACATGAGATTGTAACGGTTGAAAAAGAATCAGGCAATAAAGTAACAGGCAAAAATGATGAAGAAACTGTAACAATTGATAAAGGGATTGACGATGTTTCTCCAGGTGACTTCGATGCCCTCTTCATTCCAGGAGGCTTCTCACCTGATATTTTACGCGGTGATGACCGTTTTGTTCAATTTGCTAAATCATTTGTAGATGATGGCAAGCCTGTTATGGCGATCTGTCATGGTCCGCAGTTACTCATAACAGCAGAAGTATTGAAAGACAGAGATGTGACTGGATTCAAGTCCATTCACGTAGATTTGAAAAATGCAGGAGCGAAACTGCATGATGAGGAAGTAGTCGTTTGCGGCGGTAACTTAGTCACAAGCCGAACGCCAGATGATCTTCCGGCATTTAACAGAGAATCATTAAAGGTATTAGGATAAAAAGATGCCCCCATTTTATTGGGGGCATTCGTTCTGTTAAGCGCGGTGATAATCGCCATTTTTACCGCCGCTCTTGTGGCTTAAGTACGTTTGACCGATCACCATTCCTTTATCTATTGCTTTACACATGTCATAAACGGTAAGGGCTGTAGCGCTGGCAGCTGTTAATGCTTCCATTTCTACTCCCGTTTTCCCTTTTGTTTTCACCTCAGCTTCGATCTTGAGCACCCATTTTTGTTCTTGCTGTTCCCATGAAAAGTGGATGTTGATGCCAGTAAGGGAGAGTGGGTGGCACATCGGGATCCATTGTGACGTGTTTTTAGCCGCCATAATACCAGCCACTTGGGCAACAGAGAGAACATCACCTTTTCCAATCTTTCCTTCCTCAATCTTTTGATGAATCTCATTTGTTACTTGAATGCTTGTATGAGCAATGGCTGTTCTTGTTGTTTCTTGTTTATCAGAAATATCAACCATTTTGGCGCGTCCTTGTTCATTAAAATGGGTCAGTTCACTCATCCTAGTTCATCGCTCCTTTTTAAGCTGCTTTCCCGTCATTTGAGGGGATTGCCTTTTGTTGTTGGATATCTGTGTTATCATAATGGAAAAGTTATTTTTTTGTCAATTTAGGGGGAATCAACATGTCAGTAGAACAACATAAAAAAGAAGCGCCAGCTGAAGTGCGTTGTATGATTTTAACAGTTTCAGATACAAAATCGTATGATACAGATAAAAGCGGAACGTTAATCCGTGAAATGTTAGAAGAGGGCGGGCATAGTGTAACAGAATACCAGATTGTCCGTGACGAATACAGCCAAATCCAGCATTGGTTAAAGATTGCAGCGAGCCGTGCTGATATTGATACCATTTTAATTAATGGGGGTACAGGAATTGCATTGCGTGATACGACGTATGAAGCCGTTCGTGACAGTTTGGATAAAGAAATGCCTGGGTTTGGGGAAGTGTTCCGTTATTTAAGCTTTGTCGAAGATATTGGAACAGCAGCTATTTTAAGCCGCGCGATTGCTGGTGTCAGAGATGGAAAAGCCATCTTTTCAATGCCAGGATCACCAGGTGCGGTCAAGCTTGCAATGAACCGAATCATTGTGCCAGAGCTTGGCCATGTAATGAGAGAGATTTTAAAAGATCGTTAATAGTCAGAATACAGATGAGGCCGCAACGATGATTTGCGGGCTTATTCCGCTTTAATAAAACTATTTTCTTTTGTATAATGAAAGGAATTTCTTATGTGTAAAAAAGAGAGTCCTGTTGATAGAAAGATAGAAAGATACAAAGATAGAAAGATAGATAGCGAGGTGTTTCATTTGGTAGAAAGAAGAAAGCCGATCGCAGTTTCTGAAGCGGTTACACGAGTGATGAAGTACATAAAAGAAGGAAGAGTAGAGATGGTCTCCATTGACGAATGTGATGGATACTATTTAGCGGAAGAAATAAAGGCAGATCATGATGTGCCGCCTTTTGACAAATCTCCATATGATGGATTTGCCATCCGTGCAGAAGATACGGTTTCTGCAACAAGAGAACACCCTGTCACTTTAGAAGTAATTGAAGAAATAGGGGCAGGGTCGGTTGCTTTCAAATCCTTAAAAGAGGGAGAAGCAATCCGGATTATGACAGGCGCTCAAATTCCAGCTACTGCAGATGCGGTGGTGCAGTTTGAGTTAACAAGAGAATTTAAAGAAGCTGAGCGGGATTTTATAGAAATTAAGCGTTCGTTTCTAGCAGGGGACAATGTGTCAAAGCAAGGTGAAGATACGACCAAAGGATCTAAATTAGTTTCAAAAGGAGCTAAAATCACACCCGGGGTCAAGGCGCTGCTTGCAACGTTTGGATATGTAAAGGTACCAGTGTTTCAGAAGCCTAAAGTAGGAATCTTTGCGACAGGAACAGAGCTGCTTGATGTGGGTGATGAACTTGTACCTGGAAAGATCCGTAACAGCAATGCCTACATGACAGCCGGACAGCTAAAAAAAGCGGGAGCAGAGCCTGTTTATTTTGGGAAGCTGGTAGATGATTTTGATCAATGCTATGAAGCAATAAGCAATGCGATCGATCAAGTTGATTTTTTAATCACAACTGGGGGAGTATCTGTAGGCGATTATGATTATCTGCCTGCCATTTATGAGAAGTTAGGAGCAGAGGTATTATTTAATAAGGTTGGTATGAGGCCAGGTAGTGTGACAACGGTCGCTGCGCTAGGCGATAAACTGTTATTCGGTTTATCGGGCAACCCGTCGGCATGCTATGTCGGCTTTGAGCTTTTTGTTCGTCCGATCCTTCTATCTAGCTTCAGCTATGACAAGCCTCATCTGCAAAAGGAAAAGGCTGTGTTGGATGCTGACTTTCCTAAACCTAACCCGTTTACACGTTTTGTGCGCAGCAGGGTAAGCATTAAAGAGGGGCGTCTTCACGTGATTCCTACCGGTCTTGATAAATCAGGTTCTGTTACCTCGCTTAGTGATGCAAATGCTTTGATCTTGCTGCCGGGCGGGACAAGAGGATTTACAACTGGAATGGATGTTGAGGTGCTCTTATTGGATGGTGAGGGAAGCAAGTGGCCGTGGGAGTAAATTCTATCATTCAAGTGGTAGGGTATAAAAACAGCGGAAAAACAACGTTAATCGAGAAAGTCATTGCTGACCTAGCTGAAAGAGGTATGAGGATAGGGACTATCAAGCACCATGGACATGCGACCGAGCTTGTATCTCTAGATTATGGCACAGATTCATGGAAACATCGTCAAGCTGGTGCTGCTGCAAGTCTCGTCATGAATGAAGATGGTGCTCTGCAATTGCAGGCGGCCCAAGAACAAAAGCCATCACTAGATCAACTGCTGGCAATGTATCAAACTCTTGATCTTGATGGAGTCCTTGTGGAAGGGTTTAAGCAAGAAGATTACCCGAAACTAATCATTGTAAAGGAAGAGAGTGATCTTAAGCTAGTCGATACATTAAAACAGGTAGAAGCAATTGTGACTGCCTTGCCAATAAAGAGAGTGGACTTGCCGGTGTTTCATTTGAATGATGCCGCACGGATTAGTGAATGGATTATAACGCGTTGGGAGAAGAAATAATGGAGAATTTATACGAGATTACAAGAGATCCAATTAGTATAGAAGCAATCGTGAAAAAAGTAGAACATCCTCATGCAGGTGCGATTAACACATTTATCGGCACGGTTCGAGAGCTTACACATGGAAAGCGTACCATTTATTTAGCTTATGAAGCATACGAGTCAATGGCTGTTAAAAAACTTGCACAAATTGGGGAAGAGATTCAGAAGAAGTGGCCGGATACAAGAATAGCCATCACACATCGGATTGGACAGCTTGAAATTAGTGAAATAGCTGTTGTGATTGCGGTTTCTACTCCTCACCGTAACGACTCCTATGAAGCGAGCCGTTATGCGATTGAACGTATTAAAGAAATTGTACCGATCTGGAAGAAGGAGCATTGGGAAGACGGAGAAAAATGGATGGGCGATCAGCTTGAAAAAGTAGCCTATCCAACTGGTAAACCACCTAAAGGAGACGAATGATGATTACGTTATTATTATTTGCTGAGTTAGCGGAGCGTCTGAACACAAAAGAAATGCAAATCGATGCTTCAGGAAAAACGCTTGAAGAAGTGAAAGAAATGGTAAAAGAGCAGCACGAGGGAATTGCGCATGTAGTTGATCAATCGATGATTGCTGTAAACGAAGAATATGCAGAAGATACAGAAATCCTTAAAGATGGTGATGTGATTGCGTTTATCCCTCCAGTTAGCGGCGGGTAATAGAGCAGGCAAATAAGTGAGTTAGGGATGTAACTGTAGAATTTACCATCACTAATGCGGCCTGGATATTTTGCTCCTTAACTATACCTCGCTTTTCATGGGGACTCGAGCAGAAGTCCCGCATAGCTTTTTTTTCGGGGAGTTAGAAGATTTTAGATAGGTTACAATTTAGCTCAAGTGAAAAACAAAATGCAGTGTAGGTATAAACTCGCCGCTCCTGAACTATACTTCGCTTTTCACGGGGAGCTAGTGAGCTTCTTCGGGCAAAGCCCTGTGGGATCTCACTCCTGCTCTAGGCCCCGTAGAAGTCTCCGTATAGTTCATCCGCTAAAGGACTGCATTGATTAATTATCAAGTGGAGCGATTTAGTTATGGTTCAGTTCAAATTAATAAAAACAGACATCCTTGGGTTCATCTGCTAAGATCACTGAACAGCTGCTTATTATGAGGGTGCACTATATATCATCCTTCCTCCGTTGATAAGAGAGAAGGCGCCGACTCCTGCGGGATGCGCGTGACCAGGGAGACCCCACAGGAGCGTTAGCGACGAGGAGGCTCCCTGGCCGCCCGCGGAAAGCGTGCGCCTGCAGCGGAGATCAACACTTATGTCAAGTAGGGATTTTTCATTGTGTACGTGGCTAGTAGGTATCCTACAAGAGCTGAGCGATGAAGAAGTTTCTACAATGCCCGCGGAAAGCGTGTGCCTTCAGCGGAAATCAATCACCACTTTAGGGGAGGCGCTTATTCAGCGTCCCCCGTTAGTTCTAGTTGAATTTTCTCGATAGTTCATCTGCTGAGTTGCCAGAATTCTCTTTTCTCTGTTCTATTCTCTTATCTTGTAGACTCTTTTTATTTAGCTGCGATGCTGCTCATAGGTAGAGGATTTTGTAAGAGATTTTAGCAATGCTACCTGCTCTTCTGTTAACGGATTTGTTTCTACTGCGCGCACATTATCCTCAATTTGTTCAATACTGCTAGCCCCGCATACGACAGCGGCAACAGTAGGGTGCGCCAGGCAGTAATGCAAAGCAAGCTCAGACAATGGGCGCTTGAATTCATCATGAGATGAAAGTTTATCGAGCACTACTTTTAATTCCTCAAATGAGTAGTCAAGATAACCATCTTCTTGGATTTTTTCTCCTGCTGTGCTGAGAGGTTTTTTGGTTAATAATCCTTTAGCGAGCGGCCCTCTTGCGACAACAGAGGTTTGGTGGTCATCTAATAGAGAAAACCACTCCTCTGGACGGCGGTCAAGCAAGCTGTACTGCATCATCACACTTTCTACATTCGAACGTTTCACATATTCCTTAATCACATTAGGTCTAATCGAAGAGATTCCGTAATGGCGAATTAACCCTTCTTGTTTCAATTCTTCAAACGCTTCAATGGTCTCGTCAATCGGGTCTTCAATGGTTCCGCCATGAAGCTGATAGAGGTCAATGTAATCTGTTTGCAGACGAATTAAACTGTCTTTCACGGCTGATTTAATATGCTTTTTAGAAGGGTCCCATTCCCAGCCTTCCTTGTCCCTCTCAAACCGATTGCCAGCCTTTGTTGCAAGGATCAGATCATTTCTACGATGCTTAATGGCATTGCCGACAAATTGTTCGTTTAATCCTTTATCATAAAGGTCGGCTGTATCAAAATAATTGATACCAGCATCTAGAGCCGCATCGATGATTTGAGTGGCATAATTTTGGTCTGTTCCAAGTGACATACAGCCAAGTCCTATTTCACTTACTTCTAAATCTGTTGTCCCTATTTTTCTTTTTTTCAACACATATCTCTCCTTTAATCAAGTTTTGCTTCTGGCCAGTCTTCTGGTTTGTTGACATTGTGAAACGCTTCCGGGTCGAATGAAGAATCAGCTGCTAAATAGGTATCTGCCGCTTCTAGCAAGGCTCCTACTTTATATATTTTTTGATCTAGCAGCTCGCTGATCGAATGCTGCAGACTTTTATGGTAGAGACCGATTAATGGCTGTTTTCGTCCTTCTATAATCGGAATAATGGCTTGTGAAGTTGTTTCCTGTTGGATCTTAATCAGCTTTTTATAGACATCTGTATGTATATAAGGTGTATCACAAGGGGCTGTTACATACCACTCAGCATCTTTTGTACTCATAGCTGTGTATAATCCGGCTAATGGTCCTGACCCTTGATATTTAGGGTGGTCTAGAACAACGGATGTTTTTGTCTTGGCTTTAATGTCTTTTAAGATAGCAGGATGGCAGATAATGAGCTGTTCTTCAGTAAGGTCCTTCAATGCGTCTAAACTATGCATAAAAAATGGCTTGCTCTGATAGTGTGCTAGGGCTTTTTGACGTCCATATCTTCTTGACTGCCCTCCAGCCAAAACAACTCCAAGATATTTTCTCTCCATAAGACCCCTCCTTATTTCCTATTCCCAATTCTGTCATATCAAAAACGGACAAGTCATATAGTTATTGTAACAAGTTAAAGGTAAAGGTGGAATGAGGGATGTCTAAGCAGCTGAATAAAGTCAAAAAGCGTTTAGAATCAAGGAGAAGAGAGATACAGGGGAATGTTAAACAAAGAGAAAGAACCGCTCCGATGCTCGTTCATAAGCATGAGGATGCAAGAGAAGAGCCTGATTTTTACGTCGAACCAGGATCGTTTAAAAGTACTCCGCCATTAAAGAAGGGACAAGATCATTTCTTAATCCGGGCTATGCTCTCTGTCTGCATCTTTCTTGTCATTGCCATCATGTTTAAAACAGGAGCTCCTCAATTTGAAGGAGTCAGACAGTTTGTGAAAGGTTCGTATGAACAAGAATTTCAATTTGCTGCTGTGGCTAATTGGTATGAAAATCAATTTGGACGGCCGCTCGCTCTATTGCCAGAGCCAAGAGATGTGGCGTTAGGTGACGTAAATGAAGAGGAACCGGAAGCGGAGATGGTCTATGCCGTACCAGCATCCGGCCAGATTAGTGAAGGCTTTGAACAGAATGGACGAGGCGTCTATATTGAAACAGGCGCTAATACAAGTATAGAAGCGGCAAAGGGCGGCTATGTGATTACTGTAGGCGGAATCGATGATGAGGAGGTTGGCAAGGCAGTTGTCGTGCAGCATTATGATGGAACCGAATCAATCTATGGGCTGTTAAATGACATTCATGTAAATATGTATGACCACATTCAAGCAGGCCATGAAATTGGCACGGTATCAACTAATGAGGAAGGGAGAGGAGTTTATTACTTTGCTTTAAAACAGGGAGATCAATACATTGATCCTAGCGATGTGATTTCATTTGAGTAGTCTATGGTATCTTCTCTCTAAAATGAAGATCAACCCCTTCTTCTGGGTCGTGCTTGGAGGAGGGGTAATCACTGGATATTTTCGTGAAGTGCTTCTCGTTTTTGCAATCGTGTTTATACATGAAATGGGTCATGCCATAGCAGCTCATTCGTTTAAGTGGAGGATTCACAAAATTGAGCTGCTCCCTTTTGGCGGAGTAGCGGAGGTGGAAGACAGCGGGAATCGGCCGATAAAAGAAGAGTTAATTGTCATTCTCGCAGGGCCGCTTCAGCATGTTTGGATGATTGGATTATCTTATATCCTGCTCTATCTGGACGTATGGTCGCAGTCTACACATGAATTATTTGTTTGGCATAACCTCACCATTTTGCTCGTCAATTTAGCTCCTATCTTGCCGCTTGATGGGGGGAGATTCATTCAACTTCTTTATATGAAATACTTCGCTTATCATACGGCATTAAAAAGATCGTGGTCCGCCTCTTGTGCAGTGTTGGGAGTGGTTACGATCTTTAGTGCAGCGCTATTTCCTTTTCATTTAAATTTATGGGTCGTATTAAGCTTTCTGATGATCGTTCATTATCTGGAGTGGAAACAGAGGCATTATCGAATGATGCGATTTTTAATTGGGAGACCTAAAACCGAAAAGGTTCCAAAAAAGAAAATCAAATCTGTCGCTGTATCAGGACAGCTCTCACTCTTTGATGGAATCAAAAAAATGTATAGAGGATATATTCATGAATTTCACTATCTTGATCCTGCGACGAAAAAGAGGGTCACGGTTTGCGAGGCACAAGTGTTGGATGCCCTTATTAAAAAAAAACAGTGGCAGATAACATTTGCTGAGCTGGCATCAAGGTAAGAGAAGCGGCTGATTGCAGACCGCTTCTCTTTGTTGTACTGTTATTAATTCTTTGGAGTAGTTGTGTAATCGAAAGACTGCATAAAAGGCTGTGATAAGGTACAATGAAAGGGACGGAATTGGACGTAAGGAGGGTGGCCTGTGAATCGAAACATCTATTTTAATACAGCGACAAGAGAACGCCGCGCTGCAATAGTGGAGAATGGGCAGGTAGTAGAGTTACTAGTAGAGCGCCCTGCAGAAAATCGAATTGTAGGTAATGTATACATAGGCAGAGTCGTTAATGTTCTGCCGGGAATGCAGGCAGCATTTGTCGATATCGGGCGCGAAAAAAACGGGTTCCTCTATCGGGATGATCTTCTAAGTTTTCATTTATCAGAAGAAGCGGATGAGGTGAAAAAACAACGGAATATTACAGAGTTTGTGACTAAAGGGCAAGAACTTTTAGTTCAAGTCACAAAGGAAGGATTCGGGCAAAAAGGACCTCGTTTATCAGGAGTGGTCTCAATGCCTGGTAAATACACTGTGTATATGCCAGAAGGCGGGTATGTTGGAGTGTCCCGCCGTATGGGGACAGAAGAAGAAAGAGAGCGGCTGCGCGGGATTGGAGAAGCTCTTCTTAAGGAAAACGAAGGAATGATTATCCGAACAGTTTGCGAAGATGCGAAGCCGGAGGTGATCGAGCAGGATCTTCATTTTCTCCGAACGAGCTGGGAAAGTGTGTGGCAGGAGGGGAAAGAAAAGAGAGCTCCTGCTTTAATTCATCAGGGCTCGAGTTTAATTGAGAAAATGATGCTTGATTTTTCTTTGAATCAAATTGATGAGATCGTAATTGATGATGCTGATGACTATCAGACGTTGAAAGCTCTCCTGGCTCCTTATTCAGACGTTCATGAAAAAGTAAGGCTCTATCATGAAAAAGAAAATATCTTTTCGGTATATGGAATAGACAAAGAGCTAGATAAGGCATTAAGAAGGCAAATATGGCTAAAGAATGGTGCCTATCTTATCGTGGATCAAACCGAAGCGTTAACGGTCATCGATGTGAATACCGGCAAGTTCACTGGAAAGACGGACCTTCAAGATACGGTGCGGAAAACCAATTTAGAAGCAGCTAAGGAAATTGCAAGGCAGCTCAGGCTTAGGGACACATCAGGGATTATTATTATTGATTTTATTGATATGAAAAAAGAAGAAGATCGCGAATACGTATTAGAAGCATTTAAACGAGGGCTGAAAAATGACCGGACTAAGACGAATGTAGTAGGTTTAACCGGGCTTGGTCTTGTAGAGATGACACGTAAAAAAGTGCGCCAAAGTCTGCAGGCAAGTCTGTCAAAAGCTTGTCCGACATGCAAGGAGCAAGGGTCTGTCTTGTCAGATGAAGCGCAGGCTTATAAAATTGAACGATTAATATGGGAATACCGCGGAATGGACCATGAAGCCATTCTGATTGAACTTCCTTCCGCCGTGTCTGCTGTTCTGGCTGGGCCAAAAGGGGAATTATTAAAGCAGCTTGAAGAAGCGGCAGGCTTTAGAATTTTACTTATGCCAAATAAGCATATGCCGGAAGAAGCCTTTGCGATTCGCTTTATGGGAGACTTAGAAGAAGCAGCAAGCCAGCTTGAACGGTTAAAACAGAAAAAAGGGTAAATAAAAGGTTCAACCGTAAAGTTGCGATTGACACCCTGAATTTTTATGTGATAAAATAGCTTTTGTTAGTTATTTGGTCGCACCCAAACAACTACAACCGCGCAGATTAGGTTTTTAAAAGGCATAGCCCTTACCTATAATGGCGAGTCTGAGTATATGAGGAGGTGCAGGTATGTACGCAATTATTGAAACTGGTGGTAAACAAATCAAGGTTCAAGAAGGTCAAGAAATCTACATCGAGAAATTAGATGCTGAAGCTGGTGATGTTGTTAGCTTTGACAAAGTACTTATGATCGGTGGTAACGATGTGAAGGTTGGTGCTCCTTTAGTAGAGGGCGCAACTGTTTCGGCTAAAGTTGAAAAACACGGTCGTCAAAAGAAAATCATCGTTTACAAGATGAAGGCTAAGAAGAACTATCGTCGTAAGCAAGGTCATCGTCAACCTTACACTAAAGTAGTTATCGACAAGATCAACGCTTAAGGTGTAGAGATGATCACTGTTCTTATTGAACGTAATGCTAATCAACAGATTGATTCTTTTACGATGAGTGGACATGCTGACTCCGGTCCGCATGGTCATGACCTCGTTTGCGCTGGAGCTTCAGCTGTTTCTTTTGGAGCGGTCAATGCGATTTCTGCCCTGTGCAGTGTAGAGCTTGATATCCAAATGGAAGAGGAAGGCGGGTTTCTCCGCTGCGGTGTTCCAACTGGTTTGGATAACACCACATATGAGAAAGTTCAGCTCCTCCTTGAAGGGATGATTGTCTCTCTTCAATCGATGGCTGAAGAATACAGTGAGTATATTGAAATAAAGTAAATATCCAGGAGGTGAATTCCATGTTAAAAATGAACCTTCAATTTTTCGCATCGAAAAAAGGGGTAGGTAGTACAAAGAACGGACGTGACTCACGTTCTAAGCGTCTTGGTGCTAAACGTGCTGACGGTCAAACCGTAACAGGCGGATCTATCTTAGTTCGTCAACGCGGTACACGTGTTTACCCTGGTACAAACGTTGGTAAAGGCGGCGACGATACTCTTTTCGCGAAAGTAGACGGCGTTGTAAAATACGAGCGTGTAGGACGCGATCGCAAACAAGTGAGCGTATACCCTGCATAATTGTAAAGAAAACTCTCAGTTAGTATATCTAATTGAGGGTTTTTTTGTTGTGTTTAAAAGTTATTATTTTCTATGAAAGGGTAAAGTTTTATCTGGGAACGTTATAAACAGCTCAACATTTAAAGGTTTTTTGGGCAGTATAGAAGGTGTAGAATGTTGTAAATAAGACGATAATGAGCGCCTTTACAATTCCTTTACAAAATCTTAATAATAATATCGTTTACTTCTTTATAAAAGTTACTTACTATGGTCAAGGGATGAGTTATTGAAGACAACTTCAGACAACAACTAAAGGGGATGTAGTAATGGATTTACAAGAACTGTTGTTTATGTTCTTTGGAGGACTAGGTATTTTCCTTTTCGGGATTAAGTACTTAGGGGATGGCCTTCAAAAGGTCGCTGGAGACGGCCTGAGAGATCTACTTGACCGTTTTACAACAAATCCGATTATGGGTGTGTTTGCGGGTATTTTTGTTACGATTTTACTTCAAACAAGTACAGGGACGACTGTACTGACGATCGGGCTTGTTAATGCCGGTTTTATGACCTTAAAGCAAGCAATTGGGGTTATTATTGGAGCGAATATTGGTACAACAGCTACGGCGTTTATTATCGGGATTAAAATTTCCGCATATGCACTTCCAATCATCGCAGTAGGTACATTCTTAATATTCTTCTTTAAAAATCATAAAGTTAATAATTATGGACAAGTTCTATTTGGCTTTGGTGCTTTATTCTTGGGACTGAATTTAATGGGAGATGGAATGAAGCCTGTCCGCGATCTGCAAACATTTGCTGATTTAACGGTTAGTATGAGTGATAACCCATTACTTGGTGTGGCAATTGGAACGATTTTCACAGTCATTATCCAAAGTTCTTCTGCTGCTATTGGTTTATTACAAACATTGTTTGCTCAAGGAGCTTTGAGTTTAGATGCTGCTCTTCCTGTTTTATTCGGGGATAATATTGGTACAACCATTACGGCTGTACTTGCAGCAATCGGCGCATCAGTTGCAGCAAAGCGAGCAGCATTAACACATGTTATTTTTAACGTAATTGGAACGATATTAGTATTGATTTTACTAGTTCCTTTTACGAGGGTCGTTGAATATTTCCAAAACAGCTTAAATCTAAATCCTGAGATGACGATTGCTTTTGCTCATGGTATTTTTAATGTGTCGAACACATTGATTCAACTGCCGTTCATCGGTGTACTAGCATGGATCGTTGTGAAATTAATCCCTGGACAAGATTCAGCGATTGCATATAAAGCAGTTCACTTAGAAGAGCGATTCATTAGACAATCACCTTCTATTGCTCTTGGGCAAGGAAAAAAAGAAGTATTACGTATGGCAGAGCTGTCTGAAAAGGGAATTGAAGAAGTTGGTCAGTATTTTAAAACACAAGGGAAAAAGCACAGAGAGCTTATTCCTCAATATGAAGATGCGATTAACAATTTAGATAAAAAGATTACGGATTATCTAATTCAAGTCTCTTCTCACTCACTAACAGATGAGGATTCAAAAACGCACTCTACGTTGATGAACACGATCCGTGACCTAGAGCGTATCGGTGATCATATGGAAAACATTATGGAGCTTGTTGAATATCAAATTACGAATAAAGTGAAATTCTCAGACTCGGCCGTTGCTGATCTAGATGAGATGTTTGACCTAACTTTATCTACGTTAAGACAAGCGGTTAAAGCATTAGAAACAGACGATATTGAAGAAGCGAAATCTGTTTTACTGAAAGAAGAACAAATTGATAAGATGGAACGTGATCTTCGAAAGAAACATATCATTCGTTTAAATGAAAATAGATGTACAGGTGCTGCTGGTGTTATTTATGTTGATATGGTAAGTAACCTAGAGCGTGTCGGTGACCACGCAGTGAATATCGCAGAAGTTGTTATTGAAGCAGAATAAAAGAACGAATAAATCGATTAGTCAGAACATGGCTGGTCGATTTTTTTATGGGTAGAAGTTATTCACTAAAGCATGTATAGTTTAAGTATTCAAACTTTTCGGTATCCGAAACAAGGAGTGACTAAGCATGAAAGCATATGTTGGAGCGACGATCATAACTGGAACAGGTGAAGTATTAGAGAAGGCAGCCTTATTAGTTAATGAAGGAAAAGTAGTAGATGCGGGAGAGAGGATTGATCTTCCTGAAGAAGCCGAAGTCATTGATATGGAAGGGAAATACATAACTCCTGGTTTAATTGATGTCCATACACATATTGGCGTATTTGAAGAAGGGATTGGGCCTGCAGGACATGATTTTAATGAAACATCTGCTGCCGCAACACCGCATGTAAGAGCGATTGACGGTATAAATCCATTCGATCAAGGGTTTCTAGATGCACGTGCAGCAGGGGTTACAACTGTTCAGATTATGCCTGGCAGTGCGAATGTCATCGGCGGTGAAATGTCAATCTTAAAAACAGCTGGAACGATCACCGATGAGATGATCGTTAAATCTCCATCAGGTATGAAAGCAGCCTTCGGTGAGAATCCAAAACGAGTCCATGGAGGAAAAGGGAAGGAGCCGATGACTCGTATGGGTGTAGCTGCGATTTTTCGCAGTCAGCTGATGAAGGCTCAGGATTATGTAAAGGAACAAAAGGAAGGCACCCTAAAGCGGCGCGACCTTGGAATGGAGCAATTGGCTAAAGTCATCAAAAAGGAAATTCCACTCCGAATTCATGCGCATCGATCCGATGATATTGTAACCATCCTTCGTTTAATAAAAGAGTTTGAAGTAGAGGCAACCATAGAACACTGCACAGAGGGACATCTTATTGCAGAATATCTTTCAAATCATCCAATCCGTGTTTCGGTTGGGCCGACAATGACGTCGCGTACAAAGGTAGAGTTGAATGATAAAGGATGGCATACCCTGATTGAGCTTGAGAAACACGGGGTCCCTTTTGCAATTACAACCGATCATCCTGTTGTAACGATTGAGCATCTTATCACATCTGCTCATACAGCTGTGAAAAACGGGTTGTCTGAGCAATCTGCCTTTAAAGCAATAATGATCAGAGCAGCAGAGCATCTAGGGATTGCCGATCGTGTAGGATCACTTGAACCAGGCAAGGATGCTGACTTTGTTATTTGGTCTCATCATCCATTTAATGTTCATGCCAATGTGATGCAAACCTTTATTAATGGAAAGACTGTGTACGGAGAGTTATAAATAGAAAGAAAGCGAGGAATGCTGATGAACATTACAGTCGTTGGGTATTGGCATGCTTATCCTGAAAGAGGCGAAGCGACGTCTGGGTATTTACTAGAACATGGCAGCACAAAGTTGTTACTCGACTGTGGCAGCGGAGTCGTCTCAAACGTGCAAAAATACATAGATCTTATTGATTTAAATGGTGTTGTGCTGTCGCATTATCATCATGATCATTTCGCCGATATCGGCCCGCTTCAGTATGCCCAGATTGTAAACAAGGGAATGGGAAAGCGGAAGAAGAATTTTACGATATATGCCCATCAAGAAGATACAGCTTCTTTCAATAAATTAGCATACAAAGATCTTGTAAAATCAGTAGCATATAATGAGAGAGAACCGCTTAAAATCGGCCCTTTCGCGTTTAACTTTTTCAAGACGCAGCATCCTGTTCCGTGCTATGCGATGAAAATAACATGTGATGGAAAACAGATCGTTTATACCGCTGATTCTAGTTACTTTGCAGGGTTAGCTGATTTTGCAAACGGATGTGACTTAGTCATTACCGAATGCAGCGGCTACAGCGGCGATCACGTAGGACAATATGGTCATATGAACAGTAAGGATGCTGCGAAGCTAGCTGTACATTCAGGGGTAGAAAAAATCATCCTCTCCCACTTGCCGCATCACGGGAATCATGAGCAATTAAAGCGGGAGGTAGAAGAGACATTTAGCGGGGATGTTGTACTAGCAAAGGCAGGGCTTGTGCTTGAGTTATAAATAATAGAAAGCGGCGTTTGGCCGCTTTCTATTTTTCTTTAGGCTGCTGACTTACTTCCTTAATGTCAATCTTACAGCAAGAGGATGGTTTAGTTGGCTGCTGACGGATTGACTTCAATATTTTTTTCCACATAAGATCACCCCCTATATAAAGTAAAATACAAAGCCTGAGATGGTTGACATACTAAGCACCGATAAGACAAAAGCAATAATAAGCTGCTTTTTAAATATGGACTTTAGTAAAACAAGTTCTGGTAAGCTTGCACCTGCAGAGCTGATCATCATTGCCATGACAGGGCCGATTGCCATTCCATTCATGATAAGAATGTGAGAGAGCGGAATCATACTTGAGAGTCTAATATATAAAGGGATGCCGACTATTGCAGCAAGTGGGATAAGCCACCAAGCATCGCCGCCGAAATAGTTGCTGATAAATTCAGCTGGCACCAGACCATGTATGACAGCTCCGATAGCCGCACCAATTAATAAATACGGATAAACGGTTTTCATTAACTGCCATGTCTCTAGCCAAGCAGCTTTAAAGGAAAACGCCTTATTCGATTGTTCATATCCACTCATCATCACTTGT
This sequence comes from Alkalihalophilus marmarensis DSM 21297, assembly GCF_000474275.2. GTDB lineage: Bacteria > Bacillota > Bacilli > Bacillales > Bacillaceae_D > Alkalihalophilus > Alkalihalophilus marmarensis. The sequence goes on along the minus strand of NZ_ATAE01000033.1, from coordinate 7,722 downwards.
TTGACATAACGTTCACACCCCAGCTTTTCTAGCAACAGTCCAATGATTAATGAGAGGGACGATGTAATAAGAATATAAATCATCGTCACTTTCCATCCCATAATGACTGTCATAATGGAGAGAATTGTAGGGTCAAGTACGGGGGAAGCAAATAAGAAAACCATCACTACACCGAAGCGGACATTGTTTTTTAGAAGATTAATAATGACGGGTATAGTGGAACATGAGCAGAATGGTGTAAGGAAAGCAAAAAATAAAGCGATGACACTTGCTAAAATAGGATGAGACTGCTTGAGTTTGTTTTCAATTCGTTCGTAAGGTATGTAGGATTGAAGGAAGTTCAGTAAAAATGAGACACCGATAAACAACACTGTTAACTGTAGAGCGATCATACTAAAGCTGATCATTGTTTCTTTCATTTGAACCCCTCTTTTATATCAATTTTTTTTTGATTAATAGGCTATGATACATCAAAATAAATTGATGTAAACTGTAATTAGTAGTCCCAGCTAATAATATTATTCAGCTGGGCGGAGCAAGCAGCATAACTCTTCTGATAATAAATGATTGATCACATCTGAATTAATACTGTAATAATTCCAGGTGCCTCTTTTCTCTTTTGTAATGATATCTGCATCAAGTAAGATTTTTAAATGATAAGACAGCTTAGATTGGGTAAGATTAAGAATGTCAGTTAAATCACATACACATGAAGCGCCTTGTTGGCACAGAATAGACAATAAATGTAATCGTTTTTGATCAGCTAATGCTTTGAACTGCTTTTCATACAACGTAAAGTCTGGCTTTTCTACAGAAGCAGCTAAGGGAATAGTTAACTTCATGATTCTTGCCTCCTTATTATTAAATCAGAATAAATTGATTTATTTGTATGTTACTACCTAATTTCACTAAATGCAACCAATAAATCAAAAAAAGTTGATATAATAATTTTTCATCTATACTGAATGTATGTTAAGTTAATGTAAAGAATATGATTATCACTTGCGTATATAAGTATATGCTTATATACTAACTTTGTACTTAAGAAAGGGCTGAGAGATATGGAGGAAACAAAATCTCAAGTGGAAATAGAAGAAGCTGCTAAAGTTCTTAAGCTTTTAGGAGATAAAACACGTCTTTCGATGATGGCGCTTATGGAAGAAGATGAATGCTGTGTATGTGAATTTGTCGAACTATTTAACATGAGTCAGCCTTCAGTGAGCCAGCATTTACGAAAATTAAGGGATGTAGGGCTCGTTGTGGAAGAAAGACGCGGCCAATGGATTTTCTTTAGGGTAAACCCTGACCACTTGGCGTACCCTATGGTCAAAAGTTTACTACAACACCTGCCTAGTCAGCAGGTTAAATTAATTGAACTAGAACAACGCGGGTTACGAGTGTGTTGTGATTAAAAAGTAATAGAAAAAAAAGAGAGTGGGGGAAACAATGACATCTGTGATAGTAGCATCACTGATTTTCCTGTTCACGCTTGTTCTCGTCATCTGGCAGCCGAAAGGTTTGTCTATCGGCTGGTCAGCAACAATTGGAGCGATCTTAGCTTTAATCGTTGGAGTGGTTGATTTTGGCGATGTCGTGACGGTAACAGGAATTGTGTGGAATGCAACATTAACATTCGTTGCCATTATTATCATTTCATTAATATTAGACGAAATTGGTTTCTTTGAATGGTCGGCCTTACATATGGCCAGGTTTGCAAATGGTAATGGTTTGAAAATGTTCATATATGTCTCATTACTAGGAGCAGTTGTTGCCGCATTGTTTGCAAATGACGGTGCTGCCTTAATTTTAACACCCATCGTATTAGCGATGGTCAGGGCGCTGCGTTTTAAAGAAGCGATGGTGCTTCCATTTATTATGGCAAGCGGATTTATCGCAGATACGACAAGTTTGCCGCTGCTTGTAAGTAACCTCGTTAATATTGTATCTGCTGACTTTTTCGGAATTGGATTTGTTGAATATGCAACAAGAATGATTGTGCCGAACTTCTTTGCACTTGGGGCAAGTATTCTTGTATTGTATCTATTCTTTAGAAAAGACATTCCACTAAAATATGATATGTCTCAATTAAAGGCGCCTGTTGAAGCAATTAAAGATCAGAAGCTGTTTAAGCTTTCATGGTATATCTTGGCTGTCCTTTTAATTGGGTACTTCGTAAGTGAATTTATTCACTTGCCAGTCTCATTTGTAGCTATGCCGATCGCCATTATTTTCTATATTATTTTCCGGATCATGAGTGCAGACAACCCAAGTTTAAGCTCAGCAGGCATAATAAAAGGTGCTCCGTGGGCGATCGTTGTTTTCTCCATCGGTATGTATGTCGTTGTATACAGCTTACGAAATGTTGGATTAACAGATGTTCTAGCTGGATTTATCCAAATGACAGCTGATCAAGGATTATTTGTTGGAACGATCTCGATGGGCTTTATCGCGGCCATTCTTTCATCGATTATGAATAATATGCCGACGGTGATGATCAATGCTTTGGCAATTGCAGACACGAATACAACAGGTATCATGCGTGAGGCATTAATCTATGCTAATGTGATCGGTTCTGATTTAGGTCCTAAAATTACGCCGATAGGCTCCCTTGCGACACTGCTATGGCTGCATGTCCTTTCGAAAAAAGGAATGAAGATTTCATGGGGCTACTACTTTAAAGTCGGTATTATCTTAACTGTGCCAACACTATTTATTACCTTAGTCGGACTATACCTCTGGCTAATTATTATCTTGTAGCGTAAAGCTGCACATACATTACTACTACTATAAACAAAGGGGTTTTAAACATGTCAAAACCAATTATTTACTTCTTATGTACAGGAAACTCTTGCCGCAGCCAAATGGCAGAAGGCTGGGGAAAGCATTACCTTAGTGATAAATATGAAGTGTACTCAGCTGGAATTGAAGCACATGGCGTCAATCCAAATGCAGTGAAGGCGATGAAAGAAGTAGATGTGGACATTACAAATCAAACATCTGATACGATTGATCAAGAGATCTTAAAGAAAGCAGACCTTGTAGTGACATTATGCGGTCATGCAGCAGACGTTTGTCCGGCTACACCGCCAAATAAAGAGCGTGTACATTGGGGCTTTGATGACCCTGCAAAAGCAGAAGGAACAGAAGAAGAAAAATGGGCATTCTTCCAACGTGTTCGTGATGAAATTGGCGACCGTATTAAAACATTCGCTGAAACAGGTAAATAAACAAGTTAGAAGGGTCGACTGAAATGGTCTGACCCTTTTCCTACACATGAGAATAAAGGAGATGACTGTAATGGCTAAGATTCGAATTTATGACCCTGCACTATGTTGTCCAACCGGAGTATGTGGACCAAGTGTAGATCCTGAGTTAACAAGAATTGCAACCGCACTTTTTATGCTGGAAAAAAAGGGAGCAGATGTTGCCCGCTATAACCTAGGAAGTGAACCGCAAGCTTTTATTGATGAGAAAAATGTAAATCAGCTTCTTAATGATAAAGGAACGGAGGCTCTTCCTGTTGTCGTTGTTAATGATAAAGTTGAATTAACAGGTAAGTATCCTACTAACGAGCAGCTGGCAAAATGGACTGGAATAAGCGTGCAAGAGCTGACCAAAGAACCTAAAAAAATGAAAGGAATTGAGTTATTATAATGACACAATTTCAATCAACCTCTCGTCGATTTAACCCAGTAAAAGAAGAGCTGACTCCTTATTTATTTTTTACAGGTAAAGGGGGAGTGGGGAAGACTTCTACAGCTTGTGCGACAGCTGTTGCCTTAGCTGATCAGGGGAAGAAAGTGCTCTTGGTTAGTACAGATCCTGCCTCTAATCTGCAAGATGTCTTTGAACAGGAAATTGGCTATCACGAAACGAAAATCGATGAACTTCCTAACGTTACAGCGATTAACTTAGATCCCGAGGAAGCAGCTGCTGCTTATCGAAATAAAATGATTGGGCCGTTTCGAGATAAGCTGCCAGCACCAGTGATTGCTCAAATGGAAGAGCAGTTATCGGGTGCATGTACTGTAGAAATTGCCGCATTTGATGAATTTGCTACGATCCTGACAAATCCGGAACGAACAAATGAGTATGATCATATTGTTTTTGATACGGCACCGACCGGACATACCCTTCGTCTCTTACAGCTGCCAACTGCTTGGTCTGGCTTTTTAGATACGAGCACTCATGGAGCTTCATGTCTTGGTCCATTATCAGGGTTAGCTGAGAAGAAGGCACTTTATGACCATACAGTTAAAGCCCTGTCAGATGCAGCGAAAACAACACTTATTTTAGTGGCAAGACCAGAACCGTCTACACTTAAAGAGGCAGACCGTGCATCAGGAGAGCTGAAGGAGCTCGGCCTTGTTAATCAATGGCTGCTTATAAATGGGAAAATGCAATCCTATGTAAATGAGGATCTGACATCAACTGCTTTTTATAAGCGCCAAGAAAAAGCATTGCAATCAATGCCTGCAAAATTACAAGAAACAAAGCAATATGAGCTGCCGTATGTCCCTTATCAGCTGACGGGAATAGAGTCGCTGCGCTCTCTTTTTAAGGAGCTGCCTAAAAGCAATGCGCGATTGGTGCCTCGTTCAGACGTTCAGGCTGATTCTCTTTCTGTCCTGATTAATGACCTTGCGAAAAAAGAGCAAGGAGTTATCTTAACAATGGGAAAAGGGGGAGTCGGTAAAACGACGGTCGCTGCGGCCGTTGCAGCAGGCCTTGCAAACAAAGGGCATAAAGTGAAATTAACAACTACAGATCCGGCTGCGCATGTAAGTGATTTATTCTCTGAAAAAGAGGATCAGCTTATTACGATCAGCCGAATTGACCCGAAAGCCGAAGTAGAGGCGTATAAACAGGAAGTGTTGTCTGCATCTAGTGAACATTTAGATGAAAATGGACTTGCCTATTTAGAGGAAGATTTAAACTCGCCATGTACAGAAGAAATTGCTGTCTTTAGAGCATTTGCTGATGTAGTGGAACAAGCCGATGATGCGTTTGTTGTCATTGATACGGCACCAACCGGCCACACGCTCCTCTTGCTAGATGCTGCACATTCCTATCATAAGGAAATGGAACGAAGTACAGGGGAAGTGCCTGAATCGGTAAAGAAGTTACTTCCAAGACTGCGAAATCCAAAAGAGACAGATGTACTTGTCGTCACCTTGCCAGAAGCCACGCCGGTATTTGAGGCATCAAGGCTGCAAGAGGATCTTATTCGCGCTGACATTACACCGAGCTGGTGGGTGATTAACCAAAGTTTTGCTGGCACGAATACAATTGACCCAATTTTATCTGAGCGAGCACAAAGTGAGATAAAATGGATCAATGAAGTTATGACCACTCATACAAAACAAACCGTGGTTATTCCTTGGCAGGCTGAAGCCATTAAGGGAAGAAAGCAGCTAACTTCTTTATAGAAAATTAGATTCGATGTATTGACAGAATATCTTATGTCCTGTAAAGTCTTCGTTGTAATTAAATAGTTCCTCGTTAGGTGAGGCTCCTGTGCTGGAGATACGCTGCTGCCCAAAAACGTCCAAAGACGCCAATGGGTCAACAGGAACCATCGACATAAGGTGGTTTTTAATGTAGCTGGAATGAGATTCCTATGCCGCACAGTGCTAAAGCTCTACGAATGGAGGATTTCGATAATATTGATCATCAAGTAATTGATATCTGTTATTTAGTATTGGCATCTTCTTTCGTAGGAGGTGCTTTTTGTTTTATTTTCCCTTTTTAAAGGAATAGAAAAGTGAGGTGGTGCGAAAATGGATAGTAGGATAAAGCAATCAGTCATAACAGTAAAATCAAGCAATGAAACGAATCAAGATGATCCATTTCCCCCCTCATGGGTGAAAAGGGAAGTGGGTCCCATAATAGGGGGACTACAACATGGTGAAATTAAACGAACAAAAGAGAATGACGTATGCAAAGCAAATATATGATCTATTAAAAAGTGGAGATGTTGAGCAGTTTCGTGAGTGGTTTCTTGCACTCCACCCAACAGATCAAGCGGATATATTCATTGAGCTAGCAATTGAAGCGCGCCAAAAAGTGTATCAATTCCTATCTCCGAATGAATTTGCCGAAGTATTTGAAGGACTTGAAAAGAAAGAGCAGATGTATGTGTTTAAAGAGCTTGATCCGACTTACGGATCAGCGATGTTAAATGATATGTATGCCGATGATGTGGTAACTTTCTTATCATTTTTAAGTGAAAGGGAAGTAACAGCGATTTTGAATTCAATGGAAGAATCAGAAGCAAGTGAAGTCCGCGAATTATTATCCTATGAGCCTGAAACTGCCGGAGCAATTATGACAAAAGAATTTATCCGCGTCTCTGCTGTAGAAACGGTAGCTGAAGTAATTGGAAGGCTTAGAAAAGAAGCACCTGATGCGGAGACGATCTACTATTTATATGTAGTAGATGAACGCGAGAAGCTTGTCGGCGTTGTTTCTTTAAGAGATTTAATTACTTCTGAGGAGACAGATTTAGTACAGGATGTGATGAGCCGGGAGGTTGTTTCTGTTTCGGCTAAAACTGACCAAGAGGATGTGGCTCGTTTAATAAAGAAATACGACTTCTTGGCAGCACCTGTTATTTCAAGTGAAGGAAAGCTGGTCGGAATTGTTACAGTCGATGACATCATCGATATTTTAGAAGAGGAAGCGACGGAGGACTTAGGAGAATTTTCTGCATCTAAAGGAGCGACAGATGTGGATGTGTCTTCTTTTCAAGCAGCTAAAAAGCGCGCACCTTGGATCATTTTATTGATGTTTTTTGGACTTATTACGGCTGAAGTGATCGGCCAGTTTGAAGAAACATTAGAAGCGATTGTTCTGTTGGCTGCCTTTATCCCGCTGTTAATGGACTCTGCGGGCAATACTGGTACACAGTCACTTGCTGTAGCGGTTCGTGGTCTAGCGCTTGGCACTGTTGAGCGAGATGGTGTCTGGAAGATGTTAAAGCGTGAACTTGGGACAGGTTTGATGCTTGGGTTCATCTGTATGCTTGTTATCGCAGGGATTGTGACAGTGATGCACGGTAATATGATGCTTGCATTCATAGTTGGTATCTCTATCTTTCTTACATTAAGCATCGCTACAATTATTGGTACAATTGTGCCTCTCATCATCAATAAGATGAAACTCGACCCAGCCATCGCATCTGGTCCATTTATTACAACTGTTAATGACATATTAGGATTGCTCATCTACTTCTCCATCGCAACAGCATTACTAGAGTATTTATAGAAAGTATTATTAGATCATTATGTATGTTGAAATAAAGAAAACGACTAGTTCAAAACCGTTTGAACTAGTCGTCTTTTTTGTGCAAGAACGCCACAATTAAGGAAACGAATGAAAAAGTCCTCTTTGCAGTGGTTGTTGATCTCCTCTGCAGGCAGCGGTCCGGGAGCTTACTCTTCGCCTTGCTTTTTTGGATAACTATTGGCCACGCACAAACTGAATGAGTTTACCTTGCGATAGTGGTTGATTTCCGCTGCAGGTGCTCGCTTTCCGCGGGCGGTCCGGGAGCTTCCTCGTCGCTTTTTGCTCCTGTGGGATCTCCCTGGTCACGCATATCCCGCAGGGCACAAGCCCGAGGAAGCTCAGCAGCTCACCGCGGAAAGCGAAGCATATTTCAGTAGCGAAGACTATGCTATAACCCTTCTTTGAGACACTTAATGTTTAATAGCTTTTAAACCA
>NZ_ATAE01000032.1 GCF_000474275.2 Alkalihalophilus marmarensis DSM 21297 | reverse complement strand
AGCGAAGACTATGCTATAACCCTTCTTTGAGACACTTAATGTTTAATAGCTTTTAAACCATTACTAAATTGCTCCCTGCGGAAAGCGTAGTATATTTCAGGAGCGGCTAATATCCAATCTCATATCATTCCGTTCGCAATTCTAATCTAACTCTTCCTCTCTATGCCTCTCTTCATTTAATGAAGCATTGCTCGTTTCAATCGATTATCTTTTCTTGCAGCTGCTGTTTTGAAGAGCTGTTTCTCCTCATCCGTTTCAGGAAGGATGCTAGCGACAGGCAAGGGTTTCTTCTGGTCATCTACAGCCACCATGGTCAAAAAGGACTTGGTCGTTAACGTTTTCACTCCTGTTAAAAGGTTAGTAGAATGTACTTTTACGAACACTTCCATTGATGTACGGCCTGTTGAAGTAATAAAGGATTCAAGCTCTAATACATCACCGACTGTAGCTGATGAGAGGAAGTCAACGGAGTCGATTGAAGCTGTCACAACAACACTTCCTGCATGTTTCATCGCGGTGATTGCCGCAATTTCATCTATATAGGAAAGAACTTGTCCTCCAAAGATCGTCTTAAGGTGATTCGTGTCGGGCGGAAGAACGAGTCTTGTTTGAATCGTTCTCGAATAACTAGTAGGGTGTGATGTCGTCATTTTGAGGTCCCCACCTGTAAATTCGTACGTACTTCTTCAGCCGCTTTTACCATAACTTTTAAAGCATCAATCGTTTCTTCTGTTGTTCTTGTTTTTAAGCCGCAATCAGGATTAACCCAGAATTGTTCGTGATTAAGTACACGAAGCGCCCTCTCAAGATTTCTTTTCATTTCTATTTTACTAGGGATACGCGGACTGTGAATATCATACACCCCAAGACCGATATCCTTTTGATATTCATACCGTTCAAATGTATGGATCATTTCTCCGTGGCTCCTTGAAGCTTCGATTGAAATGACATCGGCATCAAGTGCATCAATCGTTTCAATAATTTCATCAAACTCGGAATAACACATATGTGTATGAATTTGAGTCGTAGGCTCTACGCTGCTTGTGGCGAGCCTAAATGCATAAGTAGCATTTGCTAAATAATCAGCTCTTTCATCTTCTTTGAGTGGCAGCCCCTCGCGCAGTGCAGGCTCATCTACTTGGATCATTTCGATACCGTTTGCTTCTAGCTGACGGATTTCTTCTTGTATGGCTAAGGCAAGCTGATTGAGCATTTCTCTAAGTGAGATGTCATCTCGTTCAAACGACCAATTTAAAATCGTAACGGGTCCGGTCAGCATCCCTTTCATTGGCTTTGTAGTCAATGACTTCGCATACAGAGTTTCCTTTAATGTCATCGGTTGGTCAAAAGAGATATCGGCCGCAATAATAGGTGGCTTAACACAACGAGAACCATAAGATTGCACCCAGCCGTTTGTAGTGACTTCCATACCATTTAAGCGTTGACCGAAAAATTCGACCATATCTGTGCGTTCAAATTCTCCATGAACAAAAACATCAAGCTGAAGTTCTTCTTGAATGTTTACCCACTTTTGGATTTCTTCTTGAATAAATGTTTCATAATCGGCCTCAGACAAAGAGCCTTTTTTAAACTTTAAGCGGGCAGCTCTTACTTCTTTCGTTTGTGGAAAGCTTCCGATGGTTGTAGTAGGCAGGGGAGGAAGCTGCCACTTTTTCTTCTGTTGTTCTTTTCTTACTTCAAAAGAAGTTCTTGTTGCTGTTAATTCGTTTAATTGAGAAAGCTTTCTTTGCACATCTGTATGAACTCTGCCTGTATCTTTATGAAACTCAGTGATAGCACAACTGTAAGCTCGTAGTTCATCTTTTTTCTCAGGAGATTTGAGTGACCCACTAAGCAAGACTACTTCCTTTAGCTTTTCATCAGCAAAGGCAAGAGCGTCAACTAATTGCTCTGGCAGCGACTTCTCATTAGCCGTCGTAACAGGTACATGAAGCAATGAGCATGAAGGCTGAATGATCAATTGGCTTGGCTGGATGTAGGATGTAATTTTTGCTACTTGATCTTGTTTATCTAACAGGTTGCTTTTCCAAATGCTGCGGCCATCAATGACTCCGCATGCTAACAGCTTATCACTAGGAAACCCAGAGGATCTTAATTTCTCTAGGTTGGATCCTTTATCGTGGACGAAATCAAGTCCGATACCATCTACAGGTAATTGAATCACTTCTTCATAGCGTTCAACCGAGCCGTAATATGTCTGTAAAAGAAGTTTTACCTCTGGCAGCTCCTTATTAAAGCGACTATACACTTCTTGAAAAACCTCAATTGTAGGCTGGTCGATATCTTGAACAAGAATCGGTTCATCAATTTGGATCCATTCGGCTCCCGCTTCGGCTAATTCTTGGAACGCTTTGATGTAATGAGGGATAAGTTCAGCTACTTTTTCTTTAAATTCACTGTTTTCGTATCCTTTTGATAAGGCGATTAATGTAACCGGACCTAAGATGACTGGCTTCCCTTTAATGCCCAGCTCATATCTGGCTTCGTTAAATAAATCTAACAGTCTATTATGCGTTAGTTTTGGTGTTGCGTCTTGTAATTCTGGAACAATATAGTGGTAGTTCGTGTTAAACCATTTGGTCATTTCAGAAGCAACATGTTCATCCGTTCCGCGGGCAATTGCAAAATATTGTTCAAGAGAAGCTTCTTCCATCGATTGAAACCTCTCTGGGATAAGCCCGAACATTACAGCTGTATCAAGAACTTGATCATAGTAGCTAAAATCACCGATTGGAATAAGTTCAATACCTTTACTTCGCTGTTTTTTTAAATAATTAATGCGAAGCTGTTTCATTTCAAGTTCAAATGCCACTCTTGTTATTTTCTTTGTCCAATACTTTTCTAATATATGTTTCCATTCTCTATTTTCCCCAATGCGTGGATAGCCTGTGTTTGATGTCACTATATTCATCGTTAAATCCCTCCAGATTGTCGTCTTTATTGATGTGTTGAACTTAGCTGATGTGTTAAATCAGCAAATAAAAAAACTCTCTTTCATGATTGAAAGAGAGATCACATACATAGACTCAACCTGGATGATCGTAAACCATCGGCCAAAACATATCGATCACTCCTCCCTAATAAACGCGTAGGTACTAGTGCGTACAAAAGGCAGGTCTCCTGACTCAAGTTCATCGCTTGCTTATCCCTTCCCATTCAACTTAGCTAAGATCACTAAATGATGAATAGTGGCAATGATAAGCAGCTCGCTCTTACAGTGGCGCGACCGTGCCGGATTCTCACCGGACTTCCCTTTTAAGGTTTAGAAGGCAAACTCTAAACCACCTCTTGCATGTACTTATAAAATTAAATTAATCAAATACTTAGACTATATCCTAACTTAGATTATTTTATTAATCAAGAATTTTCTAAAAGAAATCTCTACCCTGATATTAGTCACATCCAAAAATACTACATGCTATATTTACCCAGTCTTTACAATCGCTTAATAATACATTGGTATAATTCATCTGGTATAAAAGACTTAGTTTGGGTGGGGGTTTGGTTGTGTTTAGGAAACGATTAAATAAGAAAAAGAGTGGATCGAACAAACAAAAAACAGAGAGAACAAGACAAAACAGCAAGTTTTTAGAGAAGTTCTCCATGAGGAGCAGATTACTTCTATTATTTATATTGCTGCTAACAGTATCTTTATCAATAGGAGGGTTTGCTTCTTATTTAAAAGCAAAAGAGATGACAGTCAACTCTATTGAAAACAGGCTGATGCGCGAAGTGGACTTAATGGAAGTGATTGCTCAAAATCTTCAATTCCTCTATGTGAGTGATGAAGAGTATTTTATGCAGCAGCTAGAATCAAATATTAGATCACAGCAGGATAAACTTGAAGAGGACGGAATTAGTGCTGAATTTTTTTCTGTCATTAATCAAGAAGCTGTCCCGTTTCAAGTAAGTCAAGACACTTTGCCGCCTATCCCTGGTGAAGTGATAAGCAAAATAGAACAAAGAGATCAAGGAGTCATCCATGTAGAAATAGATGGATCCAAGTATTCAATTTCATTTCAGACAATAAATGAAATCGGCGGAATCTTTGCCTTAGCCGTTCCTGAAGCCTCTTATATGGGTGCGGTAGTTGACATGGCTTATTTTAATCTGCTTGTAGTTGTGATTAGTGTATTTATCTCTACCATATTTATTTTGCTTTTCGTTCGATCTATTACTAAGCCTCTGACAGATTTACGAGAAACAATGAGAGCTGTAAGAAATGGTCAATTTAGAGAACCTGATCCAATACAAACGACTTTACCAGAAATACAGTCTCTACATAAAAGCTACCATGCGATGATTGTACATATGCGAGAGTTATTAGTTGAGTTAACAGATACCACAAAAAATTTAGCAGTAACAGGTGATAAGTTAACCTTTTCTTCAAAGGAATCTTTAGAAACAAGCGTTGAACTAGTAGAGTCGATCCATGTAGTGAAAGAAGGAGCCCTGCAAACCGCGTCAAGCTCTGAGGTTAGTGTGTATCACTTTAAAGACATGAGAGAAAAGGTGAATGCTTTAACTAGTAACATGGATATGGTTGTAGACCGCTCAAAACAGATGAACGAGTCTGCCTATAAGGGTGAGAAAACGATGATAGAATTGATTTCAACGATTCAAACATTTGAAGCAGATTTCAGACATCTAACAACAACGGTCAAGCAGGTAAGAGAGTACTCCGTTTCAATTTCACAGCTAGTTGGATTAATTCAAGGGATTGCTGAACAAACAAAGCTTCTTGCTTTAAATGCAACGATTGAAGCAGCGAGAGCTGGAGAATCTGGCAAGGGGTTTGCTGTGGTTGCTAATGAGGTGCGTAAACTTGCCGAGCAATCATCAGGTGCAGCGGTAGAAATTACACAAGCAATCGATACAATGGACACAGTTACAATTGAAGCAAATGAAGAATTTACACATATGCTGGAAAAAACTAGAATCAATCTCGGGAAGGCGAATCAATCAAGAGATTCATTTGATGAATTAATGGGAGGCATTAATGGGGTAAGCAGTACGATTAATGGGATGCAGCTGAAATTAAGTGAGTTAAAAGAAATGGTACCAGAACTAGAAGCCGCAGCTGTTAGTTTTGCCTCCGTATCACAGGAAACATCAGCGAGCTCTGAGGTGATGTTAGAATCTAGCAAGGAGCAGATTGAACAATTGAAATCTACTCATGCGATCGGACTGCAATTAACTAATCTCTCACAATCTCTTTCTGATCTCTTAATGAAATTTCATATAAAGTAGGCCGGTCTCTGGTCAAAAAGTCTCTCTATGTATTAATAGAGAGGCTTTTTGTGCTTTTTTATCTAGCAAGGTTAGGCATATTTCACTCCATTTTTACACCGGTTTACAAAACCTTTACACAGCAATCATACCTGCTTAATATTACCCATCTATACTAGCAATTGTGAGAGGGAGAACCACTTACGCAACTATTTTTCCTAGAGAAAAGGGAGGACAATGAAGTGAAGAAATTTTTAATGCTCTTAGTAATGGCAGCACTAATGGTTGTTGTCGCAGCTTGTGGCGGGGGATCTAATGAACCGGCTGAGACAGATAACACAGGTTCAGAGGATACGACAGAAGATAATGCAGCGGAAGCAGCAGAAGATCTTGACGGAAGCGTAGTCGTTGATGGTTCAGGTACGGTTTATCCATTAATGTCAGTACTTGCTGAAGAATACATGATTAATGAACAACCTAACGTATCAGTTGAAGTAAGCCGCTCTGGTACAAGTGCTGGTTTTGGTAAATTCTTAGTTCCAAACGGTACAGACTTTAATGATGCATCTCGTGAAATTAAAGATGAAGAGTTAGAAGAAGCAGAAGCAAATGGAATTGAAGTACAAGAATTTAAAGTAGCATTAGATGGTCTTACATTTGTTATTCACCCTGAAAATGACTGGGCAAAAGAGCTGAATCAAGAAGAGTTAATCAGCATCTTCAGTGCTGATGGCGGCGTAGAGAAGTGGTCTGATATTCGACCTGAATTTCCAGATGAAGAAATTAAGCCAATGGGTCCAAATGAAAACCACGGAACATATGAGTTCTTCTATGAGAACATTCTTGATAAAGGTGACTTAGTAGATGGTGTTAACCTTCAGCAAGAATACTCAACTTTAGTAAATCTAGTAGCAGAAGATAAAAATGCCATTGCATTCTTCGGATTTGGCTACTATGTAAATAACCAAGATCAAATTCAAGCAGTAAACGTTGATTTCGGTGAGGGTCCAGTTGAGCCATCACTTGACACAATTGCTGAAGATGGTGACTATGCGCCATTCACTCGTCCGGTATTCACTTACTTAAACGTTGATATGGCTAAAGAAAAGCCGCAAGTACTAGATTTTGCTAGATACGTTGTAAACAATGTTAATGAATTTGCTGGTGAGACTGGATTTGCTCCACTGCCAGAAAGTGAAATTGAAGAGTATAACAGTTTCTTAGATGATCTAAATTAATTTGATTGTACTGCATGGGTGGATGGGAGCTTGTGAGTTCTCATCCACTTACATGTAAAGTATATGGTTACAAGCCAAAAGGGGTGCCACGTGCAATGGATGTAAACAGCGAAATGAATAAGGGGAACGCTGTGAATGTAAGAAAAATGATTGAACAAAAAAAGAGCTCAAGAAATCTTAACAATCTCATTGAAAAAGTAATGCCTAAATTACTTTTTGTGATTGCGAGCATTTCAATCCTTACCACAGTGGGAATTTTGTATACGCTATTGAGTGAGACGTTCGAATTTTTTCAACGTGTTCCAATCGTTGATTTCTTTACAGGAACAGTATTAAGGCCGTTAAGTCAAGATCCGCAATTTGGAGTTCTGCCTTTATTAACAGGGACCATTATTTCGTCTGTCATCGCGATGTTTGTGGCGATTCCAATTGGATTAATGACAGCTATTTTCTTAAGTGAATATGCTTCAGATAAAGTAAGAAGAACATTAAAACCAATGCTAGAAATCTTAGCAGGTATTCCAACAATCGTTTATGGTTTTTTTGCTTTTACGTTTGTTACACCGATTTTAAGAGATATTATTCCAGGGCTGCAGGCAACAAATATACTAAGCCCAGGTATTGTCATGGGGATCATGATTATTCCAATGGTTGCCTCATTATCAGAGGATGCGATGAGTTCTGTGCCGCGTGCCATGCGTGAAGGGGCACTAGCATTAGGTGCGACTAGACTTGAAGTAACAGGGAAAGTCGTTATTCCTGCTGCGATCTCAGGCATCATTGCTTCATTCGTTCTTGGTATTTCACGTGCAATTGGAGAAACGATGATTGTAACGATTGCAAGTGGAAGTACCAAAAACTTTACTTTTGACATCACTCAATCGATGCAGACTATGACTGCATACATTGTTGAAGTAACTGGAGGAGACGCTCCTGCTGGTTCGACTATATATTACAGCTTATATGCTGTAGCAATGACATTATTTGTTTTTACTTTCTTAATGAATCTTCTAGCAAGATATATCTCTCGCCGCTTTAGGGAGGAATATTAATATGAACATTGATACGACAACACAAACGAATACAACACCAAAGTACATTGATCAAAATACCGTTCAAAAACGGATGAACAAAAGATTAATAAAGAATAACTTGGCAAAAGGATTGTTCTTTGCTTCAACAATGTTCGGGTTAGTAGTATTAGCGATTCTTATCTTCAGAGTGTTTTCGCAAGGGATCGGATGGATTAATGTAGACTTTTTGACTGGACGTCTCTCAAATAATCCAGATCGTGCGGGGATTATGGGAGCTATTCTTGGTACGTTATGGTTAATGGCAGTCGTTGCTCCAGTCACGATGCTGCTTGGCGTTGGGACCGCTATTTACCTTGAAGCGTATGCAAAAAAAGGCAAGATCCATTCCTTTATTCAAGCGAATATTTCCAACTTGGCCGGCGTACCTTCGATCGTATTTGGGATTTTAGGGATGACAATCTTTGTTCGTGCACTAGATTTAGGCGGGGTTGTCCTTGCAGGGGGATTAACAATGTCCTTACTCGTTCTTCCAATTGTCGTAGTAGCGAGTCAAGAAGCGATCCGTGCCGTTCCTAATCATTTAAGTGAAGCTTCATACGGAATGGGAGCTACAAAATGGCAGACGATCAAAAATGTCATTCTTCCGGCAGCACTACCTGGTATTTTAACCGGTGCGATTCTTTCTTTATCACGAGCGATCGGGGAAACAGCTCCATTGATTGTTATCGGAATTCCGGCGCTTCTTATCCCGTTTCCAGGAGGTTTAATGGACCGATTCACTATTCTTCCGGTTCAGATCTATTACTGGACGATTGATGCAGCTCTTGTAGCAGAGTATGCAAATCTTGCAGCCGCAACCATTATCGTCCTCTTGATTGTGTTATTTATTCTTAATTCAACAGCGATCATTATTCGAAATAAGTTTCAACAAAGGTTTTAATAGGGGGGCATTACTGATGGGGATGTTAACAGCAGAAAAGAAGGTAAGTGTTGAAATTAAATCTAATTCAAGGGTCGAAACCGTTCCAGCAGAGAAAAAAGTAGTGTATGACACGAAGAACTTGAACCTTTGGTATGGCAAAGATCACGCGCTAAGAAATATTAATCTAGAAGTATATGAAAAAGAAGTAACAGCTATTATCGGACCTTCTGGCTGCGGGAAATCAACCTACATTAAAACGTTAAACCGCATGGTACAGCTCGTACCGACTGTTAAAATTTCGGGTGATATTGAATACCGCGGCCAAAATATTTTAGACAAATCATTTAAAGTAGAAGACTTGCGTACAAGAGTAGGAATGGTATTTCAAAAGCCGAATCCATTTCCGAAATCAATCTATGACAATGTGGCGTACGGTCCAAGAATTCACGGGATTAAAAATAAGAAAGTATTAGATGAAATTGTTGAGCGCAGTCTTCGTGGCGCCGCGATTTGGGATGAGGTAAAAGATCGTTTAAGCGAGAATGCGTATGGGCTGTCTGGTGGTCAGCAGCAACGTCTATGTATTGCGCGCTGTCTCGCTATTGAACCTGATGTGATTTTAATGGATGAGCCAACCTCAGCACTCGATCCAAAATCGACATTAAAAGTAGAGGAATTAATCCAGGAACTGAAGAAGGAATATTCGATTGTCATTGTCACTCACAATATGCAGCAAGCAGCTCGTATCTCGGATCGAACGGCATTCTTTTTAAACGGAGAAGTTGTTGAGTATGACAAAACGGATACGATCTTTTCAAATCCATCTGATAAGCGTACTGAAGACTATATTACCGGTCGATTCGGTTAAGGATGATGTCATATGACGATTAGAACGTTTCACTCTCAGTTAGATTATGTGAAGCAAGAACTATTAACAATGGGCAATAGAGTAGAAGAGGTTATTGCCGAAATGAAGGAAGCTTTTGAATCTGATAATAAGGCCCAGATGGAGGCGCTTATTGCAGAGGATTCAGCAATTAATCAATTAGAACTTGATATGCATGATAAAGTCACCCTTCTTATTTCTAAGCAGCAGCCCGTAGCGACAGATTTAAGAAAATTAATTGTAGCATTGAAAATTTCAAGTGATTTAGAGCGAGTAGCAGATCTTGTTGTGGATATGGCTAAACAGTCGATCCGAATGAATAAATATAGTCTGCCAGTATATAAAGAACAGCTTCTTGCTATGTTTTTAATTGCAGAAGATATGATTACTAAGTCATTAGAGGCTTATGAGAAGTCTGATATTTTAATGGCCCAAAAGATAGCGTTAACTGATGATAAGGTAGATACACAGTATGGTGACTTGATTCGTGAATTATTTAAAGTAGAGGATGCAAGTGTTGAAGTGGATCAAATTACACAGCTGGCATTCATCGGACGTTATATTGAACGGATTGCTGATTACGCAACGAATATCTCGGAATGGGTTGTCTATGAAGTGAATGGCAAGCATTTTGATTTAAATTAAAGAAAGAAGTCTGTGCATGTGCACAGGCTTTTTTCGTGCAAAAAATATTGCGCCTTTTTGATGAAAAGTTTGCACCTGCAACATTTTTTGCATACTGCTCTAGAGACAAGCCTAATAATAACGCTTACTTCAGGAAGATTCATAATTGGCACAGTTTTTGCACTATAAATAGGGTGACTAGACTTAAAGGAGTGGTTATACATGTCAGTACCTTACAAACACGAACCATTTACAGATTTTACGGTAGAGGAAAACCGTAAAGAATTCCAGGCGGCTTTAAAGAAAGTTGAAGCAGAACTAGGTCAAGATTTTCCGCTTCGTATTGGCGGCGAACTTGTTTATACGGATGATAAAATCACATCAGAAAATCCTGCTAAGAAAGAACAAGTAGTAGGGAGAGTTTCAAAAGCAACAAGAGATCATGCAGAACAGGCTATGCAAGCAGCCCTAACAACATTTGAAGATTGGAAGCGCTGGGATCCCGAAGCTCGTGCTGAAATTTTATTTAAAGCAGCAGCGATCATCCGCCGTCGCAAACATGAATTTTCAGCATATCTTGTATATGAGGCAGGTAAGCCTTGGAATGAGGCAGATGCAGATACAGCAGAGGCGATTGACTTCTTAGAGTATTATGGCCGCCAAATGATTGAACTTAAAAATGGTATCCCTGTCTTAAGCCGTGTCGGCGAGAACAATCAGTACGGATATATTCCACTAGGTGTGGCTGTTGTTATTTCCCCTTGGAACTTTGCTTTTGCGATTATGGCAGGAACAACAGTTGCAGCAGCAGTAACAGGAAACACAGTTCTTCTTAAGCCGGCTAGTACAACCCCTGTAGTCGCTGCGAAATTTATGGAAGTGCTTGAAGAAGCGGGAATGCCTGCAGGTGTCATCAACTACATTCCAGGAAGCGGATCTGAAATTGGTGACTACATCGTCGATCACCCGAAAACTCGTATGATCAGCTTTACTGGTTCACGTGAAGTAGGAGAACGTATTTATGAGCGTGCTGCAAAAGTAAATAAAGGACAGTATTGGTTGAAGCGTGTAGTTGCTGAGATGGGTGGAAAAGACACGATCGTTGTAGATAAAGATGCTGATCTAGATCTTGCTGCAAAATCGATTGTCGCTTCTGCATTCGGATTCTCAGGTCAAAAATGTTCAGCATGCTCACGGGCAGTCATTGTGGAAGATGTATATGATGAGGTTCTTGAAAAATCGATTGCCCTTACAAAGGAATTATCAGTTGGTGAAACCATTAACGATACAAATATGGGGCCGGTAAATGATCAAGCGGCATTTGATAAAATTATGAGCTACATTGAGATCGGCAAGGAAGAGGGCCGTATTGTAGCAGGTGGAACAGGTGACTCTTCTAAAGGTTACTTCATCCAACCAACCATTGTGGCTGATGTGGAAGCAGATGCCCGCCTGATGCAAGAAGAGATTTTCGGACCGGTTGTTGCTTTCTCTAAAGCGAAGGACTTTGATGAGGCTCTAGACATTGCTAATAACACGGAATATGGATTAACAGGTGCTGTTATTACACGCAACCGCCAGCATGTTGAAAAGGCAAAAACAGACTTCCATGTAGGAAATATGTATATTAACCGCGGTTGTACAGGTGCAATTGTCGGCTATCACCCATTTGGCGGATTTAACATGTCTGGTACGGACTCTAAAGCAGGTGGTCCAGACTATTTACAACTTTTCTTACAAGCAAAGACGATTTCTGAGTCGTTATAAAATGATACAGTGAGTGCACGGCAGGCTTTGCCGTGCCTCCTACCTTATGAATATGAAGAATGGAGATGTGGTTAGCATGGTACTTAAACCCATGTTTCTGTATTTGTCAAAAAATAAAGTGCTAAACCGTGGAGCTAAGCGTTGGGGACTTAAGATGGGGGCAAAGCAGGTTATCGCGGGGGTAACAATTAATGATGCAATGATTGCAGTGAGAGAACTTAATGATAAAGGGCTCGTAGCAACAGTCGACCATGTAGGTGAATTTATTACAACACGTGAGGAAGCATTAGAATCTGCAGATTATTGTTTGCAAACTTTGAAAGCGATTTCAGATACGGGTGTGAAATGCAATTTATCATTAAAGCTCACTCAGCTAGGTCTTGATGTAGAGCGAGAGCTTTGCTATCAGAATATGAGAAAAATCGTAGGGAAGGCAGAGGAGCTAGGAAATTTTGTTCGTATTGATATGGAAGATTCTGCTCATTGTCAGCAAACGCTTGATTTATTAAACGAGCTGCGCGAAGAATTTCCACATTCAGTAGGAACGGTCATTCAAGCCTATCTATACCGTGCAAGCCAAGATGTCACTGATCTTCAAGGTGTTAACTTAAGACTTGTAAAAGGGGCTTACAAAGAACCTAGTCAAATTGCCATTCAAGATAAAAAAGAGATTGATGACAACTACCTAGCAATCATTAAGCAGCACTTACTTAGCGGCAGTTATACAGCAATCGCAACTCATGATCATATGATTATTGATAAGGTGAAAACGTTTTGTGCAGAAGAGGGGATTCCTAAGACGCAATTTGAATTCCAGATGCTCTACGGGTTCAGAAAAGAACTGCAGGAGACGATTGCAAAAGAAGGATACACGATGCGTGTTTATGTTCCTTATGGGACGGATTGGTATGGCTATTACATGAGACGTCTGGCAGAAAGACCGCAGAACGTCAGCTTCGTCTTAAGAGGTCTATTATCTAAATAAAGAGCGACTATTGAATAGTCGCTCTAGTATTTATAATTCCTCTTCAGATAACGTTATTTTCTTTAATCGGTACTGAAGGTTTTGGCGGCTGATTCCAAGCGCTTTAGCTGCTTGGGAGATGTTGCCTTTATGTACAGTTAATGCCTGTTTAATATAGTAATTTTCTACTTCGGCAAGATGTTCTTTAAGCGGCTTGTGTAAGAATGTTTCCTTAGGTTCACTCACATGTTCGGCTTCCCCTTCTGTGGGCTCTGTTTGTGCAGTGAACCTTCTTCTAATATGCATAGGCAAATGATAAAGCTCCATTTGACGCTCTGTTGACATAATGTTCATCGCCGATTCAATCACATGCTCTAATTCACGCACGTTGCCAGGCCATTCATACTGCTCAAATAATTCAAGAACATCTGCTGAAATCCAATCAACCTGCATTTGAAATCGTTTATTAAATTTAGCTAAAAAATGTTCGACCAGTAAGGGGATATCCCCGTAACGATCTTTAAGCGGCGGGATGTACAGGGAGACAACACCGAGCCTGTAAAACAGGTCTTTTCTGAGGCGGCCGTTTGATACGGCTTCAAACGGATCTTCATTCATCGTTGAGATGATCCGCACATCAACCGGAGTATCTTTCGTATCGCCAACCCGTCTAATGGTTTTCTCTTGAATTGCTCGTAATAACTTTGCCTGCAGGGGCAGGTTTAATGAATTGATTTCATCTAAAAGAAGGGTTCCACCTTCTGCTTGCTCAAATAAGCCAGGGTGTTCAACGGCTCCTGTAAAAGCACCTTTCTTTGTACCGAATAAAATACCTTCAATAAGATTATCAGGAAGGGCTGCACAGTTTTGAGAAATAAACGGACCGCCAGCCCGTTCACTGCCATTATGGATGCTTTGAGCAAAAATTTCTTTGCCTGTGCCAGTCTCGCCTGTTAACAGAACAGAAGAACTCGTCCGCGTCGCACGCTTTGCTTCGTGAATGATTTGTGAGATTGCTTCACTCTGGCCGATAATCTTAGAGAACGTATAGCGGGTTTGATCGGATTTGTGCAATTGATCTTTCATTAATACTTCTAGACGGGTGATATCTTTTGATAACTCAAATGCACCAATGATCTCCCCGTTTTTATCTTTAAGTGGGTGAGTGTCATTCACAGCCGTTATTGGAAACCCTTTATTATTATAATATTGCTGCTTAATATTATAGGAATGCTGACCTTTATGTAATGCTTGCAGGAGCGTGCTGGTTTGCTCTTCTTTAAAGAGAAATACATCTAATAAATTTTTATGTAATACCTCATGCGGGGGCATAGACTCAATTTCTGTCATTTTTTTATTGTACATAATGGTTTCCCCATGAGAATTAACGATATGAACACCGACATCAATGGTATCTAACACTTGTGTAAGAATGTCTACAGTTTGCTCAAGTTGTTCGGGACTAACACGGTTCATATGGCACCTCCTACTGTAAGTATATGAAAGGCAGGACAAAAGTGCAAAAAAATTTGCAGAAAAGCGCAAACTTTTTAGTAGTGTTTGCACCTGTTTAGCTGTGGAATGAGGAGAAAGTCCCGTACTATTACCCTTAAGATATTGGCATTATTCTTGCATTAGGTTTTATAGAGATATTTCGCGAAATTTTGAGAGGAGATGTGTATCATGACAAAAACATCAACTATTATTGAAAAAACAGAGCAATTTGGGGCAAAAAATTATCACCCGCTTCCGATCGTTATTTCAAAAGCAGAAGGAGTTTGGGTAGAAGATCCAGAAGGTAATCGTTATATCGATATGCTTAGTGCCTATTCTGCGGTAAATCAAGGACATCGCCATCCAAAAATCATTCAAGCACTAAAGGATCAAGCGGACCGTATTACATTAACTTCACGTGCGTTTCACAATGATCAATTGGCTCCTTTTTATGAGAAAGTAGCGAGCCTTACGAATAAAGAGATGGTCCTGCCGATGAATACTGGGGCTGAGGCTGTTGAGACAGCTGTGAAAACAGCACGCCGCTGGGCTTATGATGTAAAAGGTGTAGCAGATAATCAAGCAGAAATTATTGTCTGTGAAAATAACTTTCATGGCCGGACAATGACAGCAGTTTCGCTATCATCAAGTGAGGCATACAAGCGCGGCTTCGGGCCGATGCTGCCAGGAATTAAAATTATTCCTTATGGTGACGCGAATGCTTTAAGAGAAGCGATTACGCCAAATACAGCTGCGTTCTTAGTAGAGCCGATTCAAGGCGAAGCAGGAATCATTATTCCTAAAGATGGCTTCTTAAAAGAGGTACGCGAGATTTGTACGGAACAAAATGTATTATTTATTGCCGATGAAATTCAATCAGGTCTAGCTCGTTCTGGTAAACTATTTGCATGTGACTGGGAAGAAGTAGAGCCTGATATGTATATTTTAGGAAAAGCACTAGGCGGCGGAGTAATGCCTATTTCTGTCGTGTGTGCAAATCGTGATGTATTAGGTGTATTTGAGCCAGGGTCACATGGATCAACATTTGGTGGAAATCCTCTTGCATGTGCCGTTTCTATTGCAGCACTAGAAGTCATCGAAGAAGAAAATCTTGTGAAACGTTCTCATGATCTTGGAGAGTATGTGATGGAGGAACTTCGTAAAATTCCTCATGCTGATATAAAAGAAATTCGCGGCCGAGGGTTATTTATTGGAATCGAACTTCATGTCCCTGCTCGTGAGTATTGTGAGAAGCTGAAAGAACTAGGATTATTATGCAAAGAGACACATGAGAACGTAATTCGTCTTGCACCGCCGCTCATTATTTCTGAAGAAGATTTAGAGTTTGCTTTATCTAAGATTAAGCAAGTATTTGCATAAGTTCAGGCTAAGAGCAGAGTGATACATTCACTCTGCTTATACATACATACTACGAAAATAGGAAAAAGGGGCGTTTTTTATGCAGCATTTAAAAATTGGTGTCATTGGGGTACCTATGGATTTAGGACAAAACCGACGCGGGGTTGATATGGGGCCAAGTGCGATACGATATGCAGGGCTCATTTCAAGACTTGAAGCTTTAGGGCATGAAGTGAAAGACTTTGGTGATATTACCATTGAGCGTAGAACAGAAGAAGAATTCTCCCCTGGACTTAAAAACCTATCCCAAGTAATAAAAGCAAATGACCTTTTGCGCATGCAAGTAGAAGCAATCGAAGAGGAAGGATATTATCCTCTTGTTTTAGGCGGTGATCATAGTATTGCCATCGGTACACTCGCAGGAGTGACAAAAGAGCGCAAAAATCTTGGCGTGATCTGGTATGATGCGCATGGAGATCTGAATACAGGAGAAACCTCTCCTTCAGGCAATATTCACGGAATGCCTCTCGCAGTAAGTTTAGGTTTTGGGGATGAATCTCTCACTTCAATTGGAGGATTTGCACCTAAAATTAAGCCTGAGCATATTGTCATTATCGGAGCCCGTTCATTAGATGAGGGGGAGAAGGAATTAATTCAAGAAAAAGGGATTAAGATTTTTACGATGCATGAAATTGACCGAATCGGTATGACAAGAGTTATGGAAGAAGCCATCGAGTATGTGAAGAAGAATACGGACGGTGTTCATTTAAGCCTCGATTTAGACGGGCTTGATCCAAACGATGCCCCTGGTGTCGGTACCCCTGTACTTGGCGGGATTTCGTACAGAGAAAGTCACCTTGCAATGGAAATGCTCGCTGAGGCTGGCATTTTGACCTCTACGGAATTTGTAGAAGTGAATCCCATTTTAGATGAGCGTAATAAAACAGCAGAAGTGGCCGTTGCCTTAATGGGTTCATTATTCGGTGAAAAACTTTTATAACGATTAGGTAGGAAAGAGTGATGAGCTCTCTTCTTTAGGTTTTCGGTCATCTTATGGCAATTCAGCAAACATTCTTTAGTTTTATGAGGAATCCTTTTTCATTCTTTCTTTTTTAGATTATAATGGGAACGAGTGATGGAAGGAAAAGAGGTGAATAGGATGTATAATGCGCTTTATCAATCTCATATCGGTTCTTGGGCCATTTTAGTTATACTGTTTTTTATCTGTTATTTCTTAATGAAATCAGGTAAAGCAAAAGGTGCAAAAATCGTACATATGGTTCTACGTTTGTTCTATATTATTATGCTTGTTACAGGAATCGGCATGCTGATCAATTTAGGATTCCCGCTTATGTATGTAGTAAAGGGAGCACTTGCCTTTTTCTTAATTTACGCAATGGAAATGATCCTTGTTCGCACAAAGAAGGGCACACTTGGTTCACAAGCGACAATGTACTGGGCGATTCTTATTATTACCCTTGTATTAGTTGTATTGCTTGGGTATGGAGTCATTTCATTTTAATCCAAAAAAACACACAGTCCGCTCAGACTGTGTGTTTTTTGATGTGCAAATTAATGATAGGACTTTTGATCAGCAACAACCTGATCGATCAACTGATTAATGCTCCCGATGCATTGAGTGACCTCTGGCAGATGATAGAAGGTGCTCGTAACCTCTAAATCATTTATTTGATCATCTGGAGAATAGAGATAGATGCGCTTTTCTAGGCTGATTGCCATACCCAGTTCAATATGAGTTCCTTTTCCCCCCGGCAGCAAAACGATGACAAGGTCTGCCTCGCTCACACCGTCTCTTTCATTCTGGCCAATTGAGATTAAATCCTCTTTTGTTTTTGCCCGGCCATTTCTAGTCCAATCATATGTATGAATAAAACCTTCCTTTTTTAACTTTTCACTAACATGTTGAACGGCTGCGCTATTACTGAAACTTGAAGCAACATAAAACTTCATCGTTTCCCTCCTTAACCCATTTTTTCTATTATTCTACCACGTAAATACCTGCCTGAGACTACAGGATCAACAAGATGAATGGTAAACTGATAACAGGATTGTATACAGGCAGGAGTGTTACGTATGGAATGGATGTTAAAGACATTTAATGAGCTGACAATTAATGAACTATATGAATTGATTCAACTACGAATTGATGTGTTTGTTGTAGAACAAAATTGCCCCTATAAGGAGCTTGATAATAAGGATCAAGCTGCGCTTCACTTATTAGGCTACGTAGATGGCCGTCTTACAGCATACAGTCGTCTGTTTAAGCCCGGTGATTCCTACGGCGAAGAAGCTTCAATTGGGAGAGTGATTGTGCGCCGGGATGTGCGTTCTTTTGGATATGGAAAAGAGCTGCTGATGCAATCGATCACTCGCTTAGAACAGCTTGCAGAGGGAGCTAATATTAAGATTCAGGCTCAAGAGTACCTGCTTCGCTTTTATCAGTCGTTTGGTTTTTATTCAATCTCTGACGTATATGATGAAGACGGTATTCCACATATTGATATGATGAGATCTGCCCGCCATAGAGAGGAGTGAAGTGAACGTGCGAATAATTAAACTAACGTCTTTTAAAGATGTTGCTAAGATTGACCGTTTAAAAGAAGCTTGTGCGAAACAGCAGGAGGAGAAAGGTTCCGTATTTTATCTCTTGCCATCAGGGAGCTGGCTTAAAGAAGCTAGGAAAAGACAGCCTGGTGTTCGCTATACGACATTTGATGATCTGGCGGCGTTTATTGTTAATGAGGCAGAAGGGGAGCCTATTTACCTCGATGAACATGAACGAGCGTTATTTTTCCAAAATATGATGAAAACCGATGAAAGATACTGTTCATTTAATCAAAATCAAAGCAAGGTTCGTGGACTTGCTGACACATACGGCCAAATCAAACGTCTAGGGCTGGGGTTAGAAGATGCTCCTCGGTCTCTAGAAGAGTTTAAGCCGCTCTTTAAGCAATATGAAGAGCAAACGGTTCATAACCAAAAAATGTACGACCCTGAGAACACCGTATTAAGAGCAGTAGAACTTCTAGACAATCAAAAGTCAAGTGTAGCCAGAGTTTATATTGATGGCTTCATTGATTTTGGACCGCTGCAATTTATTATGCTAAAAGCTCTTGTTTTAGCTGGTATACCGGTTACGATCTATCTGCCAATGGATCAGGAGTTCGCTATCATTCAACAAACGCAAAAAGAATTAACGGCGTTAGGGTTTCAGATGCATGCAGAAACAGATCTTTCTGCCGAGCCAGCAGAGGATGTAAATGTGATCGCTGCAAGCACAAAAAATGAAGAGATACGTGCTGTTTTAGAAGAAATTAGAATGTCGCCACTTTTATATGAGGAAACGGGGATTATCGTGGTAGATGAAAAAGATGGAGCTTCCTTACTGCGATATTACGCCGAACAATATAAAATTCCTTTAAATGTGCCGAAAAAAAAATCACTTGATTGCTCCATATCCTTTCAATTTATTCATAAGCTGCTCACCTGGGATTATTCTAAAACTAATCGTTTTGAGCTATTGCCATTGATCGATCAAATCTTCAGTCTTCATGGCTTAAAAGGAATAGATTATGTAAAGGGGAAAGAAGCATTCCTAACTACAGGTGACATTATTCATCAGGAATCAAGAGAACTCTATCAAAGGATTAAAGAGTTCAATTGGCGGAAGTCGTCAAGCTTCTACCATTATCTAAAGCAGCTCGTTCAAGCTGTCAACGGCCTCGAATTAGAGGAGAAATGGAGACAGAGGCAAGGTCAGGAAACTAGGACAAGTGAATTAAAAGACATCGTATTTGAACTTAAGACCATCGAACGACTGACTGAAGCAGTGCGTGATTATGCCGAAAAGCTCGAAACAAAACATTTAACTGATCTTCATATGACACTTGATGTATTCGCTGATTGGGTATTAGAGCTTGCAAAAAGAACAGAGTTGTTTACAGCTAGAGGCTCAAGAAGGGGGATTCAAGTTCACACATGGCGTGATATTGGCTTATTCGAAGGGCAGAAAATGTATGTCATTGGAATGAATGAAGGGGCTTTTCCTGCTGTTCATCAGCTTGGCGGATATGTTCATGAAAAGGATCTATATAATCTTCCTGTTGAAGGAGCACTCCCGACGCAAGAGCATTTCAGAAACAAGCAACAAGCTTATTTTAGGCAATTACTGCTAGCAGCGAAATCGATTGTATGTACGTACACAAAAGGGCTCGACCCTAATCATCCGCATCTTCCTTCCCCGTTTATCGAACAGTGGGTGCAAAAAGATGGAAGAGAGTGCACGTTTGAAGGTCGTATGAAGCATTCAATAAGCTTTTCCAAAGAGGATCAAATAGAAAAGACCGCCTATCATATGGGGCTTGGTATGAAGGTTTCAGAACCGGTCGCTGAACTCGTACAGCTTTCAGAAAGGCATCAGTACTTAAGTGAGGGCGAGGAGAAGGTAGAAGAAGCTCATCAAGAATCTCTCATGAAGAATACTGTATCGATTACAGAGCTTGAAAGTTACGCTAGGTGTCCATTCAAACATGGCTTAGAGAGGGTGCTTCAGGTAGGGGAAGTAAAGAGTATACAAGAGCGGATCTCTCCCATCGATATCGGCCAGATGATTCATACGTTGATAGAGTCGATCTATAAAGAGCTAGATTTGATTGGGGTTCCGTTTGGAGAGTGTACAGAAGAAATAAAAAATGAGGTCCCAGTTCTTTTGGAAGAGAAATTTGAAGAGTTATGGGAACAAATTGAATCAACCGCCCTTGAGATCTCCAGGCTTGATTTACTTCTTGAGAAAGAAAAGTGGTGGCGGAAGATCAACAGATGGTGGCAGGCAGAGCGAAAGCATTTCTGGGACAATCCTCATCTTAGTGAAATGAAGATTCATTCGCTTGAAACGGCCCTTCGTTTAGAGCTTGAATTAGATGAAGGTACAACGCTTCATTTGACCGGTAAAGTTGATCGTGTTGATCTTGATCAGGGAGGATTCACGATTTATGACTATAAAACAGGATTTGCACAGGTGAAGCTTGAAGAGGAAGTGCGAAGCGGGCTGAAGCTTCAATTGCCTCTGTATGCTAGAGCTCTTAAAGAAAAATTAAGTACCTCTGACGCTGTCATTCGTGCTCACGGGGCCTCGTATATTTCACTGCGAGAGCCGGAGAAGCGTGCAGGTAATGGTATTTGGCGTTCAGATCAAATTGGAAAAAGCTCTAAATTCCTTGTTCATTACTCTTGCAAAAACAAAGAGGATGATCTTGGAGGAGATGAATTTATGGAAGTATACGAATTAAGAAATAAAGTGCAGACCTTATGGAAGGGTACGCATACGGAGTTTTCAGTGAGACCGCTCGATTGTTCGTCTTATTGTCCCTATAAATCAGTCTGTCGAGTGACAGAAGATCAAAAGGAGGGGCTTTAATAAATGGAATTTAATATAGCACAAACATCCGCCATTACCAATGAGCAATCTCTTGTGGTCATCGCGGCAGGGGCAGGTTCTGGTAAGACGCGCGTATTAACAGAGCGGATCATGTACTTGCTTGAAAAAGCATTTCATGAGCCCGCTTCAAATATAGCTGCTACGATTGAAGAAGTTGCAGCAATAACGTTTACCGAAAAAGCAGCGCGTGAAATGAAGGATCGTGTTCGTAAACGTATTAGTGAGAAAGAGGCTTTAGCACAGACGGAAGCTGAGGCAGCGTTTTGGAGAGAACAAAAAGAATTAGTGGAAAGAGCACACATATCTACATTTCACAGCTTTTGTCAGCAGCTGCTAGGTCAGTATGCGATGGCAGCAAAGCTCCCCCCTAAAATACGAATTATTGATGAGGTGGAAGCCAAGCAGTTAAAAAGAGACGTCTTAAAAAAGCATTTGCAGGATGTTGAATTTACAGCTTCAGCGAAAGAGTTCTTTTCTTATATGAGCAAAGATCAATTTATCTCTACAATGGAAGACATTCATGCATCTATATCAGAGCTCGTGATAGGAGAAGATGCTGTGCTCCAATTGCAAGCAGAAGACATGCTGCATGCTCAGATAGAAGCCGTGAAAGAAAAGCAAAGAAAAAAAGTTGAAGCATTCCATAGGGCTGCACTTGATCTGCTCCCTCAATTTCCGCCGGCAGAAGGGTTAACTAAAGCTCAAGCCGGACATGTTGAGAGACTTCAAGAAGCCTTTTTATCACCGCCTTCCACGTCTCGTCCGAATGAGTATATGGATTGGCTGATCGGAGTAATGCCTAAACGTACTGATAAAAAGTGGGAAGAAGCGATCCCAGCCCTATTTCAGCTGTTTGAAGAGCACTGGAAGCCATTAAAGGATGACTGGAAGGCGATTGGCGGAGAAGTGGAGATGGATGAAACCACCAGCTTGCTTTTAGGGCATTTTTTAGATCTACTGGGTGACTTTCATCTCGCTTATAAGAGAGAAAAGGAGCTTAGGGGAGTAGTAGATTTTAGTGATCTCCAGCAAAAAGCGGTGTCGCTCCTCCTTAATAAGGAGATACAAGAGGCTTGTCAAAAGCAGTTTCGCCATATGCTTGTAGATGAATTCCAAGATACGAACCGTCTGCAGCTTGAGATGCTTGAGCGGATTAATCCTTCGTACCGCTTCATTGTCGGTGACACGAAACAATCGATCTATCGTTTCCGCGGGGCGAATGTAAGATTGATGAATGAGCTTGAACAAGCTGCTGTCGAACAAGAAAATGCTGAAGCCATTGAAATGAATATTAATTATCGAACGTGTAAACCGATTATTGATGGAGTGAATGCCTTATTCCAAAGTGCAATGACTGATCACATTACAGAAAGCTACCAAACCCGGTATGCAGCTCTAAGTGCCAATAGAGAGGCAGAGCAACCTGGTCAAAAGCAAATGGAATTACTGCTTCTTAACAAGGAAGAAACAGAAGAGGAAGCGGACCCGTACGAAGCGCTCGCTCACCGGATCAATGAGATGATCACATCACAACAGCCGCGTGTCTTTAAAGGGGAGAGCTGGCAAGCACCAGCATTCAAAGACATGGCGGTACTCATACCTGCTCGTACAGATTTATTAAAGCTCGAGCGTGCGTTTAGTAAGCAAAACATTCCCTATACAGTGTATGGGGGAATTGGGTTTTATGAGCGGCAGGAAATTATTGATTTCATTACCCTGTTGCGATGGATGAACAGGCCGTTTGAAGATGTGTATGTGTTATCTCTATTAAGAAGCCCGCTTATTGGCCTTACGATGAATGATTTTGTCACGATTGCAAAACAAAAAGAAGCGACACAAAGCTTTGCGGATTATCTGTATCAACTATCTGAATCACCGCCCAAAACGGGTCTAGTTGATTCAGACGATCTTCCCCCTCAACAAGTTTTGGATGCTGCCCTTAAATTGAAAGAGTGGCTCCTGAACTATGTACCATTCTCTATTAAAGGATCGCCTGGTGAAACCTTTGATAGGATGATCAAAGAAACAGGGCTTGTGCATAGTTTGCTTATTCAATCAAACGGCCTCCAAAAGGTGAAAAATGTAGAAAAATTAATTCAGATGATTGAGCAATCACACTTAAGAAGCTTAGAGGAGATTATTCATTTTATTGATGAGAGAATGGCCTTAAATGATAAAGAGGGCGAAGCGGAAATGGAGCGCACAGAGGGAGATGCAGTTAATATTATGACAATCCATGCCTCAAAGGGATTGGAGTTTCCAATTGTATATCTGCCGCAATTAGAGCGTTCTGTACAAGGAGATAAGGGTTCGGTTCGCTTTGATGCAAAGCTGGGTGTGGTCTGGAGCTTAGAAGAAGAGACAGATAACCTTGAAGTCCGTCCTAAAAAGCTTGTCACTCCTGGCTTTGAACTTGTTAAGGAGTCAGCAGGTCTTGAAGCAGAAGAAGAGTCTAAACGCCTGTTCTATGTGGCAGCGACACGTGCAAAAGATTACTTAGTCATGATTGGGAACGGGGATGGTGCAAAAAAATCCTGGCTTCATCTTCTTGAAGAGGCAAGGGACTGTGGTCCATTAGAAGACTATATAACGGTCGTAAATGAGATCTCTAAGCAGCTCCCGCATCATGCAGAGAAGCGTGTGTATAAGGGAACGGAGCTAGCGGAGAAAAAAGAAGTTCTCTATCCTCTGTCAGTGTCTGAGATCATGACGTTTATTCACCAACCTGAAGAATACTATGAGAAGTACGTGTTAGGAGTAAATGAGTCTCGGCGATTAAGAAGTGATGTGGCTGCAGATCAAGAAACGCGAGTGTCGCACGTAGACCCTGCAGTTGTCGGGACGCTCGTTCACCGCGCTTGCGAACTAAGGGATTATGGCTTTAGAGCAGAAGAAGCAATCACAGAAGCGATGAACTATGTGGATGAGCTTAATGACACAGCTTCTGTTAAAGACTCCTATGAACAAGAAGTGACTGAATTAATGGAAACATACAATGAAGCTCAGCAAAAGGAACTAGGTACTCCTGTTAAAAATGAATGGTCATTTGCAACAGAAATCGCCGGAGCTGAAGTTATTGGAGAGATTGATAAAATCGTTGAAAAAGATGGGTGCTTGCATATCATCGATTTTAAAACGAATCGAATCAAGCAATCGGGCAGTGAATGGCTTGCAGTGTATGATGTCCAATTATACCTTTACAAAATGGCCTATGAACAAGAGACAGGACATCACATCTCTACTATGTCCCTCTATGTGTTAAGAGATAAGGAACAGCCGCTGCACACCATTCGTGTAGAGGAAGAAAAAGAAGAATCGATAAAAAAAGCGATTCAAAGATTGGTTCATTTACGTAAATCAAATGCAGATCTTACAGACTATGTAATGTAGAAGAAAGCGGACAAGCGAGTGGCTTGTCCGCATTTTTTATACAATTCGTTTTCTAATCATGGCACTTAAAGAGTCAATGATTGTTACGACCACAATGATAACAACAAGAATCATTCCAACTTCGTCCCAGTTACGATTTTGTGTAGCAATGGTAATTAATGTTCCAATACCGCCTGCCCCGATAATACCTAAAATCGTCGAAGCACGAACATCAATTTCAAACCGGTAAATGGCATACGATAAAAACTCCGGAATGATTTGAGGGATAATCCCATAGAAGAGGACTTGAAGTTTATTTGCCCCATTTGCTTCAAGAGCTTCGACTACATTCATATCAATTGATTCAATGACTTCACAATATAATTTGCCGAGCATTCCGATCGAACCAATGGCAATTGCTAAAACCCCTGCAAAAGGAGAGGGTCCGATTGCTGCAACAAACATTAACGCAAGAACCAGCTCCGGGAAGGCACGAATGGCATCTAGCAGCCATTTTGAAAAGGTATTTAATAGTTTGCTTTTGACCATATTACTCGCAGCAAAGAAACCAAAGGGAATGGCTAATATAGCTGCAAGCAAAGTTCCGGTATAGGCCATTTGCAGCGTTTGCCACATCAGCTCCATTACTTTTCCAAAAGCCGACCAATCGGGTGAGAACAGCTGGGGTATGACCCGGCTGAAATTATCAATCGAACGCTCGCTGAATACCCGTGCCCATCTAATATCAATTCCTATAAAGGTCCACATATAAAGAGCAATAACTGAAGCTGTAATAAGACTAAATCCAATCCATTGTTTCTTCGTTCTTCGTTTCTTGAGTGTCAGCTTATGTTCCATTAGACAAGTCTCTCCCTTATTTTATTACTGATGTAATCAATGATAACAACAGCAATAAAGATGATGAGAATAATCGTCATCACACGCGGATAATTGAAGAAACTCACTTGCTGTTGAAGAAGCAGCCCCACACCGCCTGCCCCGACAAATCCGAGGACGACAGAAGCTCTCACATTAACTTCAAATACATACAAACCAAATGAAACAAATTGAGGCAGTACTTGCGGCATGACAGCATACCAAATCACTTGCAGCGTGTTCCCTCCTGATGCACGAATGGCTTCAAGCGGATTAAGGTCAATGGCTTCAATCGTTTCATACATTAACTTTGCTAGAATTCCTAATGAAAAAATAAAAAGCGCCATAATCCCGGGGAAGACCCCTACTCCAAAGATCCCCACAAAAATAACTGCTAATAGAATATCCGGGATTGTACGCAAAACATTCATGATAAAGCGGACAGGCTGGTGAACCCATTTGCTAGGAAACAAGTTAGCAGCGGACAAAAGAAAGATAGGGATGCTCGCGAGCGCCGCAAAGGTGGTAGCAATGATTGCCATTTGAATAGTCTCTGCAAGGTATTCCCATACTTGCGGTGCATAACTCCAATTGGGAGGGAAGAGGTCCTTTGCTACTCGCTCAAATCCTGACCAGCCGTCAATAAAATCTATGAGAGACGATTCTGTTGCAATCGAGGTATAAATATATAAACCAATAATAGCAAGGAGAATAACCGACATTTGACGTTTGACGTTTGCAGAATAGAGAGCAATAGAAGTTTCGTTATTTGATCCGTTATTCATTTTCTTGACCTCCTACAAGGTCATCCTCTCTGATCTTTCGTCCATATATCTCTTCAAAGGTTTCTTCCGTTACTTCACTCGCAGGACCATCAAACACAACTTCACCAGCACGCATGCCGATAATGCGGTCAGCATACTCCATCGCCATATCGATAAAATGTAAATTAACGATCGTTGTAATTTTGTCTTCTTGGTTTACTTTTCTAAGATACGTCATCACCTGATGAGATGTAGGGGGGTCAAGACTAGCTACTGGTTCATCGGCCAGAATGATTTTAGGCTGCTGCGTAAGAACCCTGGCGATTGCCACGCGCTGCTGCTGGCCGCCGCTAAGTTGATCGGCGCGCTGATGCATTTTTTCAGCGATGTTCACACGTTTTAGA
This sequence comes from Alkalihalophilus marmarensis DSM 21297, assembly GCF_000474275.2. Lineage (GTDB taxonomy): Bacteria > Bacillota > Bacilli > Bacillales > Bacillaceae_D > Alkalihalophilus > Alkalihalophilus marmarensis. The sequence goes on along the minus strand of NZ_ATAE01000032.1, from coordinate 86,787 downwards.
CTGCGGTGAGCAAGTGAAAGATCTTCTTGTGAATAAAGGCTTAACAAGCTTTTTAGAGTTCCCGTATGACCAAGGCGGCCTGAAATGACATTTTTCATCACAGTCGAGCGTTTAACGAGATTGTAGTTTTGAAAGATCATCCCTACTTTTGTGCGAAGTTCACGAAGCTTCCGTTGATTAAATGACAGGATGTTCTCATTATCAATAAGAAGCTCTCCCTCTGTAGGTGTGACAAGGCGGTTCATGCTCCGTATAAGAGTTGACTTTCCTGCACCGGATAATCCAACAATGACCACAAACTCTCCTTCATTAATTTTGAGATTAATATTTTTTAAGCCTTGTGTACCATTTGGGTAAACAAGAGATGTCTGTTTAAATTCAATCATGATCGTACCCCTTCCTGATGTAAACCTGACAAATAAAAAGGAGGAGAAACATCCCTCCTCCTTCGTCATGTTAAAGGTTATTTGTACACCCTGTTAATCTAAAGAAATCGCTCCGTCATCTTTGAACTTTTCATAAGTGCTGCGGACCACATCGTAGTCGCTGTCTGCTGCTTCATCGATGCCTGTCCAGTTATACACTTCATCCATAATCGTAAGCATTTCCTCGTCATCATTGAATGATAAGAAAGCTGCACGAATCTGCTCGATAAAGTCAGCTGGCATGTTTGTGTTAGCGCTGATCGTATCATTAGGAATATCAGCTGTAAAATCAAGCTGCACCAGCTCATCCATTGCTTCAGGATAATCGCCTTCAATCGCTGTACGTGCATCTTCAAATGTAGTCGCAACATCAGCATCGCCTTCAAGAACCATAATCATGGCATTATCATGTGAACCTGCTTGGATTAAGTCGCTGAAATAATCTTCTACAGCCTCTACACCGTACTCATCCATTAATTGAGCAGCAGGGAATAAGTATCCGCTTGTTGAAACATTATCCGGGAATGCCCATACTTTTCCTTCAAGATCTTCGATTGACTCAATGCCAGAATCTGCACGAACAGTATATTGTGCTCGGTAAGTAGAAGAGCCATGGCGAACAGATTTTAGAATAGCTTCCACGTTGTCATAACGCTCAGTCGCAAGAACATAACCGAAAGCTGGGATAAAGCCGATATGAACTCGATCATTTCCCATTGCTTCAACTAGTGCCGTATAGTTAGTCATTACTTGTCCCGATACTGGAATGCCTAATTCTTCAGATAGACGATCAGCTAGTGGTGCTACTGTGTCGGCAATCTTGTCTGAATCTTGTGAAGGTACAAAGCCCATAATCAGTTCATCAGGCAGGCCTTCAGCAGCTGCATCATCCTCTTCAACTTCTGTATCTTCCTCTTGTGGCTCTGGATCTTGGGTTGCTGTTGTTTCCTCATTACTCTCCCCACAAGCAGCGAGCATTAATGCGAGCAGCATCATGAGTAAAGCCGTCATCATTTTTTTCATTTCTTTTCCCCACCTCGTATGTATTTGTTTGTCTTACAGCTGTGATTATGGGGGATAGGTAATGACAAATCTACACATTGCGCCGTATTTTTACACATTGTTTATAGTGGCTTTACAAATTTACATCTTTAACAATATCTTTAAGTTTTTTGTAGAAAACTGTAAAAGAACAGCGTGTGATCAATGATACGATGACTATATGTGTTTAATTTTTTTGGAAGGAGAATGTCTGTGCTAGAACGGTATGATTTGATTATTTTTGATTTAGACGGAACGTTATATGAAGGAGGGGAACATTTTGAGTATTATGCGAATCACTTAAAACAAAAAGTAAAAGAGGATCAACAAAAAGAGTTTGCTTCTGATTACGAGAAGATGAAAGAAGGGGAGCACCCCGTTACGATTGGGAAAGCCTATGATGTAGAGAAGGATCTTGTTTTAACAATCGATCCTATGACTCTCCTTGTAGCGGAGGCCTTAAGATGGGATGGCTCTCTTTTATCAGAACAAGAAACACGGGATCTTTATCAAGAAAAGCTTATTTTTGATTTTGAGTCGATGATTGCAATAGGAGATGGCTGGTGGCTTCCTTTTGTATGTGCGAAGCATTACGGAGTAGAAGATTGCTATTCAAGTTATGTAGCAACAAAAGAATTTATGGTGACTGATGCTTTCACTCTCGATCCGCTGCCGGGGTTAAAAGACTCACTTGAAAGACTTGCCGCTGCAACTTCGGTCGTTCTTGTGACAAATAGCGATATCGATGACGTCAACCGTCTATTACATGAACTACAATTAACAGATATGTTCAAAGAAGTGATTCCTTCAGCTAAAAAGCCAGCTGAGACGAGCCGGTTGTTCAAACAGCTGCTTGCCGCGTATCAAGTCGAACCAGATCGCACGGTATCAATAGGTGATAATTACATTAATGATGTGGCTCCCGCTGTTTTACTAGGCATGGATGGAATATACATAAACCCGGATACGCCCCCTTCTTTTCATAGGAATGTAAAAGTCATCTCGTCTGTTGTAGATTGTTTTCATTGAAGCTAACCTGTTGGTTGGCTTTTTTTAGTGAGTTCTGATCATGGTATAATGAAGTATATAATGGATGGAAAAGATTTCTAAGAAGAGAGTGGATAACACGATGAAATTCGATGATATACAACCCGGGTTCTCCGATTTAGAAAAAGAATATATGTCTTTATTTGAACAAAGCCCCTATCTGTTGCTTGTGATTAATGCAGCGGGTGAATGTGTGAGGGTGAATGAAGCAGGGCTACATATGAATGAATGGTCACGTAAGGAAATTATCAATCAAAAAATTGAACATCTGACCGATATATATGATGAGAAGGCATGGGATGAGGTGATGAGTGGGAACGTATCCCACTCGGAGAAGGCTGGTAGTGTTGATTACACCCACTCTTATGTATATACCTGGATTCCAACCATCATTGAGCATAAGGCGGCAGGGGCAGTTGTTCTTGGAATCAAAAAATCAGCAGCTGAGTGCAGCGAACAACAAGATGAAGTCTATCGTCTCGCAAACGAAGACCCATTGACTAACCTTCCGAATAGACGCTGCTTTATGAACTATTTAGAGAATAAATTACATCATGCTGCCAGCAGTAAGGAGAAACTAGCCGTTCTGTTTATCGATCTTGATCGTTTTAAATATGTTAATGATACGCTTGGTCATCTATTTGGAGACCGGGTTCTCAAACATATTGCTGAACGGTTGCAAGCTCACCTCCCTAAGCAATCTCTGATTGCACGTCTTGGGGGAGATGAATTTGTGGTAGTGATGACAGATGTGAAGGTAAAAGAAGAGCCTGTTACATTAACGGAAGATCTCTTAACGATTATTCGTGAACCTTTGATTATGGATGGGTTTGAATTTACTTTAACAGGCAGTGTAGGAATTGCGTTGTTTCCTGAAAATGGAATTGATGCAGAATCTTTGCTGACTTCAGCGGATGCAGCTATGTACCGTGCCAAAGCGAAGGGATCGGATCGGCTGGAAGTTTATAATCGCGATGTGTATCAAGAATTCTCTAGGTATTTTCATGTGGAGAATGATTTAAGGAAAGCAATTGACCGAGGAGAATTTGCTCTCTATTATCAACCACAATTCTGTTTAGATTCAGGGGATGTTTGTGGTGAAGAGGTTCTTGTCAGATGGAAGCACCCAATAGAAGGGACGATTAGCCCTGGGGAGTTTATCTCGATTGCAGAAGAAACCGGTCTTATTATTCCGATTGGAGAATGGATCTTAAGAGAAGCATGCCGGCAGAAAGCTAAGTGGATTAATGAAGGCTACCCTAAAGTACCGATGTCAGTCAATCTTTCTTTGAAACAATTCCTACAACACAATATTGTTCATACCATCGAAAAGATCTTAAAAGAAACAAAACTGCCTCCAGAATATTTGGATTTAGAGATTACAGAAAGTGTAACCGTTGATTTAGATCGAACGCTGGATATTTTAAACCAATTAATTAAAGTTGGAGTCAGGATCAGTTTAGATGATTTTGGGACTGGATACAGCTCTTTGCAGTATGTGGGGCAGCTGCCCGTCCATGAATTGAAAATTGATCAGTCATTTGTCAAGAAGATCGGGAAGGGGAAAGAAGGAGAAGCGATCATATCAATGATCATTCATCTAGGCCGTTCCCTGGAGTTAAAGGTTATTGCAGAAGGAGTGGAGACAAAAGAGCAGCTTGATTTCTTACAAAAACAAGGCTGTGATCTTGTTCAGGGCTATTATTATACGAAGCCGCTTTCCACAGAGGAATATGAACAATATTTAAGGTATAAAGACCTATGTTGATGGAATATCTTCTAAACTAAAAAGCTGTGGCTACTTGCAGAATTTTCACCTGAACACCTGTTATATTACATGTTATCGCCCTATATAAACAAGAAAGTGTCTTAAGATAATAGAGAAAAGATATTCATTTTTTACTATGAATAAATACTCATGTTTTAGGAAAATGTGCTATGATAAAAGAAACAGCAGTCGGCAGGTTCCTCTTAACATGAAGGGACTAAGTGACCATTGAGGTGAACAAGAGCTTGATGAATTCAGAGTATTTAGATGTGTTTCTTGATGAGAGTCAAGAACATTTACAATCGATCAACGACCATTTACTAAAATTAGAACAAACTCCGGATGATCTATCTATTGTCGGAGAAGTTTTTCGTTCTGCTCATACACTTAAAGGAATGGCAGCAACAATGGGTTTTGAAGATTTAGCACACTTAACTCATAACATGGAAAATGTACTCGACCTTATTCGCAATCAAAAATTAAGTGTTACGTCCGAAGTGATGGATGTCGTTTTTTTGGCAGTAGATGACCTTGAAGCTATGGTACAAGACATTGCTTCTGGCGGAGAAGGCAAGCGTGATGTTTCTGCCGTTGTTTCAAAGCTTGAGGCAATTGAGAAAGGTGAGAGCATAGAAGCAGCATCCCTTGCGGAAAAAGAAACGGCTGCGGCCGTAGCAACTCCAGCTGCTGCTAATGTTCAGCTGACTGAAGTGTATGATGAGTTTGAAAGAACGGTGCTCGAGCAGTCTTTTGAACAAGGGTACTATGCATATCAGATCGAAGTGACACTAGATGAACAAGCAATGTTGAAAGCAGCGCGGGTATTTATGGTATTTGAAGTATTAGAGCAGGTTGGGGAAGTGATCAAATCCACACCAAGTGCTGATCAATTAGAAGAAGAAAAGTTTGATGAGACATTTATGGTGACTCTTGTCTCAAAAGTTGAGGCAGAGGAAATACAGCAGCGTATCTTAAAAATTTCAGAGATTACGAATGTTATGGTGCAGACGGTTGAAAAAGCTGACTTGGCGAGTAAAGAAGAAATGCTCGTAGACCGTGAGAAAAACATCAGCTCTGAACCGACAGAGCAAGCAGTACCGTCTAAACAACAACACGATAAAAAGAACGCGACAAAAAGCGAAGCAGGAGCTGAAAATAAAGCGGAAACTAAAAAAGCAGGACATGAATCAAATAAAACGATTCGAGTGAATATTGAACGCCTTGATGTACTAATGAATTTATTTGAAGAGCTTGTTATCGACCGCGGAAGACTTGAGCAAATAGCTAGTGAATTAAAAAATAATGAACTTAATGAAACCGTTGAGAGAATGTCACGAATTTCTGGAGATTTGCAAGAGATCATTCTAAATATGCGAATGATGCCGGTTGAACAAGTTTTTAACCGATTTCCTCGTATGGTTCGCAGCTTGTCAAAAGACTTAAACAAGAAAGTGAACCTTGAGATTGTTGGTGCCGATACAGAGCTTGATCGAACAATTATTGATGAAATTGGCGATCCATTAGTTCATCTATTGCGAAACTCAATCGATCATGGAATTGAAACGCCTGATATTCGTGTGGCAAATGGAAAACCAGAAGAAGGTACGGTTAAATTAAAGGCCTACCATAGCGGAAATAATGTGTTTATTGAAATTGAAGATGACGGAGCCGGTATTGATCGTCAAAAAATCTTAAATAAAGCTTTATCTAATGGAGTGGTAACAGAAGAAGAAGCAGAAAAGATGACAGATCAGCAGGTCTTTGGACTGTTATTCTCCTCTGGATTTAGTACAGCTGAGAAAATAACAGATGTGTCAGGCCGAGGCGTGGGGCTTGATGTTGTTCGTAATACATTTGAATCATTAGGCGGCATTGTCACGGTTAATTCCGTACTTGGCAGAGGTTCTATTTTCTCTATTCAACTACCGCTTACGCTATCTATTATTGATGTCATGTTAGTAGAAGTACAAGAAGAGAAATACGCTATTCCGTTATCCTCTATTGTTGAAACAGCCATTGTTAATAAGCAGGATGTTTACAGCGCTCACAATCAAAAAGTGATTGATTTCCGCGGTAAAGTGGTCCCGCTTGTTTTCTTAAAAGATATATTTGAAGTTCCTGGTGAGCAGCAAACGGAAGACTTTTATTCACTTGTTATCATTAATAAAGGTGATAAAGTAGCGGGGCTTGTCGTTGATTCATTAATTGGACAGCACGATATCGTACTAAAATCTCTAGGAAACTATCTGACAAACGTGTTTGCCATTTCAGGAGCTACGATTTTAGGAAATGGCCAAGTGGCTCTTATTGTAGATACCAACGCATTAATTAAGTAATGAACGAGTGAGGGGGCCTTCGTGTGTCTAATGAAACAGCTGCGAAAACAGAAATGAAAGTCATTGTTTTTCAATTAAAAGACGAGGAATATGCCATCGAAGTAGATTATATTCAATCGATTGAACGGATGCAGCCCGTTACTAGAATTCCAAGCACATATCCCTTTGTCACAGGAGTAATGAATTTAAGAGGTGTCATAACACCCATTATTAACCTTAGAAAGCGATTTGGCATTGAAGAAAAAGGGTTAGATGAAGCAACGAGAATCCTAGTGATCCAAAAAGGTGATATTGAAATTGGATTTATCGTTGATGGGGCAAACGATGTCATTGATATTCCAGTTGATAAAATAGAGCCGACTCCTGAAGTGGTCGGCGGTATTGAAGCTGAATACTTACGAGGTGTAGTCAAGCTTAATAAACGTTTATTTACACTTTTAAATTTGGAAAAAGTGATACAAGAATCGTAAAGTGAAAGAATAATAAATACATAGAGCAAAGGTGAAGAGGTGATTAGATGGCGTCTGTATTAATTGTAGATGATGCGGCATTTATGCGAATGATGATTAAAGATATCTTATCTAAGAATGGGTTTGAGATTGCTGGAGAAGCGGCTAATGGAGCAGAAGCAGTCAATCAATATAAAGAATTAAAGCCTGATTTAGTCACAATGGATATCACTATGCCGGAAATGGATGGAATTGAAGCTCTTAAAGCAATTAGAGAGACTGATTCTTCTGCAAAAGTGATTATGTGTTCTGCAATGGGACAGCAATCAATGGTTATTGATGCCATTCAGTCTGGTGCAAAAGACTTTATTGTTAAGCCGTTTCAAGCAGACCGTGTGCTAGAATCCATTAATAAAGTTTTAGGATAAACGTCAAAAAGAAATCATAGCCACGTGCCATGATTTCTTTTTTTCTTGTATAATTAATGATTGTAATGAATCAAGCTTTGATATAAACAGGCGAAAAAAGAGTAGGGAGATTGAAATGAGAACGGTATTATTTACGATTTGTTTGATGCTGCTTCTTATCGGGTGCAGTGAGCTAAGTCAAACCTCAGAAGAAAAAGCAACAATAGAAATTGGCGAAAATGAACTGATCGTTACGTTTCTAGACGTAGATCAAGGAGATGCAACGTTATTGCAAACGAAAGACTCGACGGTTTTAATTGATGCAGGCAGACATGACAGAGATGAAGTGGTCTCTCTTCTTAAAGAAGCGGGAGTTACTGAAATTGACTTGTTTGTTGGAACTCACCCACATGCTGATCATATCGGCCAAGTGGCTCAAGTACTAGCTGAATTTCCGGTCGCAGAAGTGTGGATGTCTGGTGACAATCATACGACTAGAACGTTTGAAAGAGCGATTCAGGCTATTGCAGCTTCGGGCGCTGACTATTATGAGCCGCGAGCAGGTGAAGAGTTTGAAATTGGTTCTTTAACGATTGAAGTGATTAATCCCACTGAATTAACAGGTGATTTTCATGAAGGAGCTATTGGGCTTCGAATGGTGCATGGTGAGGCAGCGTGGCTGTTTATGGCTGATATTGAAAAAGAAATTGAGTTGGAATTAGTGGATAATGGAGTGAACCTTCAGGCCGATGTTATCAAGTTAGGGCATCATGGGTCTTCTACCTCAAGCGAGGAGGCGTTCTTACGTAAGGTGGATCCAATGTATGCCGTTTACTCTGCAGGAGCAGATAATGAATATGGTCATCCTCACCGGGAAGTGATCGAGAGAATTGATAGATTAAATCTTGAGTGGTATGGAACAGATCTTCATGGGTCGATTCAAATGATCAGCGACGGCAGCAGTATATCAATACACACAGAAAATAATCCGCAGTCTGCATTAAATGGGGATTTACCTAGTGACAGCTGTATAAATATAAATGAAGCTTCTATAGGCGAATTAACAACGATTGTTCATATCGGAGAAGAAAGAGCCCAGCAGCTTATAGACATGCGACCTATTACAAACCTCCATGAATTAACAGATATTAATGGAATTGGTGATGGGAGACTCTCTGAAATTATAGAAGAAGAGCTAGCTTGTTTGAAGAACTAACTGCTGATTGTATAGGAGGGATAAAATGATTGCTGTACTTGATCGTATTGTAGATAACAAAGCAGCCGTGCTGCTTGTTGGTGAAAGCGAAAAAGAATATACTATACCACTAAGTGATCTACCGCCTGGTGTATGTGAAGGAGATTCCTTTGAAGTGGAAGTAAACATGCAAGGTGAGAGAGAGCATGCACGTCTGGTCATTAATAAGCATATGAAAAAAGAAGAGCGAATTTTCGAATCTCCTGTCACTGATATGCTTAAGCAGCTAAAAGCGAATCAAAAAAGCCGTTTCAAGAAAAAATAAACCTAAAAAAGCAGGAAGGTGAGTCACTTTGCGTGATTCACTTTCTTTTTTGTCAGGAGAGTAAGAAGGGTGTTTTAATTAAGAAGGCTTTCTAAATGTAGTAAAGCAGGATGTAACATAATCATGCACTTGGTTTTTTAAATGAGCATTTAAAACCCTAGTTACGCCTTCATATCCTTTATGACGGTAGTAATATTCACTAAATAACCCCTCTTGTTTTCTGCTGTCAATGGTAATGTGATGGGCGTGTAAATAAGTCTTCATCGCTTTTAGTTCTTTACTGATATGATCAAGAACGGATTTAGTTAGTTCGAGATAAGGGTGAGCTAATTTTAAATTAGCCTGCTCTAGGTACGAAAAGTCGCGTTCAAGAACTTGCCTGGCTACTAAAAGTAAAATATAGTGATGAAGGGCTTGATGCTCGTCACTAGTCAGCTTCGCCATTATCTCCATCCTCCTTATGCGAACTTATGTTCTTATTATATGCAAAAGACTTTAAAAAAACAACTAGTTAATAATGGAAAAAGAAAACTTATTAAAAAGGAACTCTTTTGCACAGCTCCTGCATGATCACGTTGAATCGATTATGATATAGTGTAAACGAAAACATTAATCTAAAAAGATTGGTAATAGAGAAAGAGCGCTACATAAAAGAAGGGAGCTGCTAGTATGACTGATGGGCAACGATTTACCCAAGATCTAAAAAAAGAGCTTGAGGCAACGTTCTTTATTAAGATAAATCAATTAAACAAAGAAGCGGATTCATATTATAAGTTAAATGAACTTCAAAAAGAAGCGGTAATGAAGGAGATCATGAAAGAGCGAACAGCAGCATGCAAAGGGCTTGATGAAAGAGCAGGCGGCGCGAATATGATGAAGTGGATCGCTTATTTATGTACAGCTCATCAATACACCGTATCTCATTATGACTCCTGGCTTGACTACGAAGATTTGGCCTTCTATGTAAAGGGAGATGAAGTTGGCTTTTCCTTAATTAAAGCCGACTGCATTAAGCTTCCTGAAGGCGATCGAGAAAAAGTGTTAACTGAGAAGTATGAAGCATTATTTGACCATCTTCGTCCGGTAATAGAAATGGTTGCCCTTACCTCGACTTTACCTATTCAGCAGGCTTTTGGGCTTCTATGTAATCCATTTTATAAGCAGCAAGAGGCGTGGATGGTGACCGCTGATAATGAGAGAAAGAAACAAATAAATGACGATCTGCATACGTTAAGAGAGGTCGACTGCGAGGTTTTTGGCTTAAAAAGAAATCCATATGATGTAACCTTTCGCTATGTGGACAGCTGGTGGGAGCCCGTAGAGCCGGTTAGAGTGAAAGCAGCGTGCTGCATGAGTTATGTTAAGGAAAATGGCAAGAAGTGCTATGCATGTCCTAAACTAACGAAAGAAGAACGGAAAGCCCGCGGCGAAGAAATAAAAAGGGAAAAATCAATGTAATTTTAAGGAGAGACAGGCAGGCTTAGAAATAAAGCTGCCTGTTTTTTTAGTAGTTTTAGGAAGGTTAAAAAGGATAACTTTTTCTCAAGAAAGATGTGTGAATGGTTTGAAAATAGCAGTGAAGGGTATAGTAGAACAAAGAGAAAGCTAAGGAGGGATACGCAATGAATAATCACTTTGCGATGGATAACAACGTTTACCGACAATTAGAAATTATTAAGTCACTTCAAAAACGTACAGAATCAACAGTCCAGTCTCTTTACGCCCAGGCCGTTCTTGAATATTCAATGTACCACTTTAAAAAATCTCAATTGCTGAATTCAATCGATCAAGCACTAGAGTGCGGAGATCGAGAAGCGTTCTCTGCTCATTCCCTAGCATATAAAGAGCACATCGAAAACCATAAAAATGGGAAAATGATTATAGAAAATGGATATGAGCTTCACCTCACATTTGAATAGTTTACACTTGAAAAAGCATCTGCTCATACATACGATGCTTTTTCAAGCTGTCAGCTGCTATGTGCAGCTATTATTCTTTCTGCGCCTCTTCTAGCTCCGGATATATTTCTAGCAACTGGTCCTAAGGATAATTCTGCTAGTGCCCCTAAGACAAAAAGATTTTCACTCCATTCTAGCGTATGATCATCTACAATTGGATAGCCGCAAGTATGACAAGTTAAATGCTCTTCTTCTATCGTTTGGGTGAGCCAATCCATACCAGGCGGATTAGGATGAAAGCCTGTAGCTAAAATTACTTTGTCGCCGTACCAAGAAGTGCCGTCTTGAAAGGTCAAATGAATACGCCCATCATAATACGTTTCAGCTATTTCATTCACTATCGATTGCACTAGATCTTCTGATTCAGCCCTTCTTAGCATAGTGCGCAGCTCAGCCGGAAGCGAACCGCGGTTTCTAGCCTGTTTAATCAGCGATCTTCTTTGATCGTATGATTTTTTCTTCAAGAAATGCCGCATATATTTTGGTCCGAGCCATCCTGGATGTGAATCAAACTGCTTTACTCGAAATGGATGTCTAGTCAAAAGGGTTACCGGATTTTTTAACTCATTACTTAATTTTAATGCGGTTTGAACACCGCTGATCCCCCCTCCTGCTACTAATACTCGATCTTCTTCGGAGGTTATGCACTTGGTCTGATCAAATATATGTTCAATTTTCGCTCCTTCTTCTTTTAAGCTATAGGCAAAATCTGGCCAAATAGGCTGTTCACCTACTCCTATAGCAAGAACAACATGTCTGCTTGCTATCACCTCACCGCTCTCTAATTGAATCATCCAGTAATCCGTATTCTTCTTTAAGCCGTTTACACGCCCCTGAACCCAGCTTTGTTTAATTTGATGATCTTTAATTAGATGTTCACAATGCTCGTTGAATAATGAGAGCTTTGGCCGGTCATAAGGAGGAACAAAAGCTTGTTGCTTATATAGATTTTTTTTCTTCGCAAAGGCCTCTAGTCCAAATGGTTCTGGCTGCAGATGATGAATAGAAGGAGAGCGCAAATAAGACATCCCCACTTGTTTTGTACAATGTTTCCACATCGCTAAAGGTTCTTCATGCGGGTCGATAATGGATAGCTGCTCAATCGGAACTCCTTTTTTAGCCAAGAGGTAGCTGGCTAACGTGATCCCTTGAATACCACCACCGATAATTACCCAATTTTTCATAACGGACTCTCCTTTCAAAACGTAACAATTACGATTTAATTTCTAATCTTACAGAAAAATGATTGATTTGCCAAGCATAAAATGATAAAGTTTAAATCGTAATTATTACGTATTAGGGTGTGGATTAGAATGAATAAACTGCCTGTAACGGTGTTAAGCGGATATTTAGGAGCAGGGAAAACAACAATTTTAAATCATATTTTACATAATAGAGATGGGCTTAAAGTTGCTGTTATTGTAAATGATTTAAGTGAGGTAAATATTGATGCGTCCATGGTGAAAAGTGGCGGAGGGGTTTCACGTGTAGATGAGAAACTAGTAGAAATGTCGAATGGCTGTATTTGTTGTACGTTAAGAGAAGACTTGCTCGTTGAAGTCGAAAGACTGGCAAACGAAGGAAAGTACGACTACATTCTGATCGAGTCTACAGGAATCGGCGAGCCTATGCCAGTTGCTCAAACATTTTCCTATGCAGACGAAGAAAGCGGCATTGATCTGACAGCAGTTTGTCGCTTAGATACAATGGTTACAGTTGTTGATGCCTATCGCTTCTGGCATGACTATGAATCAGGAGAATCATTGCTTGATCGAGGACAAGCCGTCAATGATGATGATGAACGTGAAATTGTTGACCTTTTAATTGATCAAATTGAATTTTGTGATGTCTTGCTATTAAATAAGTGTGATCTAGTAGGCAATGAAGAGTTAGATGAGATGGAGCAAGTGCTGCGTACGTTACAGCCTCAAGCAAAGTTCTTAAGGATTGCAGAAGGAAAAGTAGATCCAGAAAATATTTTAAATACTGGTCTGTTTGATTTTGAGAAATCCAGTCAATCTGCTGGCTGGTTAAAAGAGCTTCAAACAGAACATACTCCAGAAACAGAGGAATACGGTATATCAAGCTTTGTCTATAGAAGGCGTAAACCATTTCATCCTGAAAGACTTATGAATGCTATCCAAGATTGGCCAAGTATGATCGTGCGTGCTAAAGGGATCGCCTGGATTGCGACAAGAAATAATATTGCCGCTCTATTAAGCCAGGCAGGGCCATCTATGGTATTTGAACCTGCCGGGTTATGGGTGGATGCTATGATCGATGCGGATAAAGCAATCATCCTTGAAGAAGAGCCTGAGATTCGTGAGCGGTGGGATAAGGAATATGGAGATCGAATGACCGAGTTAGTATTTATAGGTCTTGAATTGGATCGAAAGGAAATAGAAGCGTATTTTGATCAATGCTTAGTAACAGAGGAAGAAATGAACCAAGACTGGACAACATTTAACGACCCCATTCCAGCATGGACAGATATTGTTGAAGTTCAATCATAAAGTGCAATCATGAAGTTCAATCGTATTAAAGAAACAAACGGCAGTTTATCGCTGCCGTTTGTTTTTTTAGGTTTCAAAATGTGTATTCAGGGAACAAACAACATAAGAGCAAATGATAACAAAGGAGTGAAACTGTATGTGGACAATCCTCATTATTATTTTAATACTATGGCTGTTGGGCTTTAGCTTTGAGATAGCCGGTAACCTAATTCACATTTTATTAGTGATTGCACTTATTGTCTTTATCGTTCGCATGTTAACGGGTAGAAGGGCTTAGCGGTCCTATCGTAGGCAAGAACAGCGAGTAGGATTTGACAGAAGTGTTTTACAAGAAGTGAACCTTACTTAGAGCAAAAAAAGGCCCTTATCGCGTACTTTCTTAATTGAAAAGTACGCGAAAAGGGCCAGACTTTATTGTTTTGTAAATGGGTTGAAGGATATCTAGATCACTCCACGACATCTCTATACAAAGCAATAACTTAGCGGATGAAATATACGTAGACTTCTGCGGTGACTAGAGCAGGAGTGAGATCCCACAGGGGAAAGCATGAGGAAGCTCACTGGCTCCCCGCGAAAAGCGAAGTATATTTCAAGAGCGGTGTGTATGCTCCTCACATTGTTCACATTTTCAGTTAGAGCCTTTGTTTTCCCAGCCACTTCTCTCTAATCTACACTTAATCGTTTGTTAAATGATTGTATGCATTAAGCAAAATTGGCTCAGACTGTACATATACTTTAAACACATATTGAAGAGCTTCCTCTTCATTCATCGGCTTTACATGCAAGTGACTATCTAACGATTGCTTATCTAACAGGTCATTATAGGTGGACTTTAAAAAGCGATCATGCTCGATTAATTTTTTCATACGATTGACTTGAAATTCCATCGTCGATCTAGCCTCCTTACGAACACCCTCTCCTCATTATCATATGAGATCGAAAAAAGATACGTGCCCTCCCTACATATAAAAAGTAAACGTTTTAATAAAAATCATGATGAAAAGGTGAGAATGATGAAGCAAAAAGGATGCCAAACAGAATATGACACGTTAAAAACCGTCTTACTTTGTGAACCAGACTATATGAAAATAGAAGAAGCGATTAATGATACACAAGAGCATTACAAAGAAGAGAATATTAATGTTGAAAAAGCGAAAAGGCAGCACGAAGCACTTGTTTCAACATTAAAGAGAGAGCAGGTCGATGTCCATTTACTTCCCGCAAGAAAAGATTATCCAGAACAGGTCTTCACAAGAGATATTGGTTTCACGATTGATGATACGATTTATGTAGGAGCGTTGAAAAGAACGATTCGTCAAGGTGAGGAGAAAGTTTTAAAACAATTTCTAGAAGATCATGAGTACTCCTATACAGAGGTAGAAGGAGGAACGATTGAAGGTGGTGACGTCATAATAGATGGAAGCCACATTTTTGTTGGGGACAGCAGCCGTACATCAAGGCTGACCGTCGACCAGCTCAGAGCATCTCACCCGAATCATGAGATCCAGTTAATAAAGTTTGATGAGAAGTATCTTCATCTAGATTGTGTATTTAATCCCCTTTCCAATGATTCGGCATTAATTTACCCTGAGGCAATTGATGATGAGGCAGTGAGATTGTTAGAGGAACGATATCAATTAATCGAAGTATCAGAAGAAGAACAGTTTACTTTAGCGACAAACGTATTGAGTATAGGCAATAAAAAAGTGATTGCTTTGCCCCTTAATAAAGCGACAAATGCTCAAATCAAAGAATCAGGATTCGAGATTATTGAAGTAGATTTATCTGAAATAATTAAATCAGGAGGAGCATTTCGCTGTGTGACGCTGCCTCTTTACCGAAAATAATGTATGTAGAAAAAACCGCTATTTCCTCGGAAATAGCGGTTTTTTAGAGTGAATAAAAATAAATTTGCAAGCGATTACAGAAACAATATTGACAATAGTCGGAACGTTTCGTACAATTTTGTTAACAGACTGACCAGTCGGTCGAAAATAACAGAGAGAGGTGAAGTGAACGAGATGAGTGTAAAGCCGACAAAAGATCGGATTATTGAGGCTGCTTTATTATTATTTGAAGAACAAGGGTTCCATGCTGTAACCGTTGATAAGATTGTGAAAGAAAGCGGGACTTCAAAAGGTGGATTTTATCATAACTTCAGGTCTAAAGATGAACTCTTATATACGATACATGACTCGTTTATTACATACATCTTAACCAAAGCAGAAGATGCATACACACGCTATAATACACCTGCAGAAAGGCTGTACGAGACCGTAAAGTCCTTTGTTATGATGTTTGAATTATATCGTCCTCACGTAACGGTTTTTTACCAAGAGTCCCTATATTTGAGCTCAGATTACTTTCAAACGATCAAAGTGAAGCGTGATCGTTATAAAAAAATGATGTTTCGAGTGGTAGAAGAAGGCATTCAGCAAGGAGAATTTAGAAAAGAAATACCAGTTCCAATTACATCTATGGCCATTTTTGGAATGACGAACTGGACGTACAAGTGGTATAAGGATACAGGTAAATATTCAATAAATGATATTGCCTTAATTTATGCTGACTTAGTAATGCACTCTGTTTTAACGCCAGAAGCACTGCAAAAACCTGAAAATCAACGGTTCTTTTTGAAACCGGATTCATTAAATTGTTAAATAAGCAAAGGAGATGACCAACATGTATAAAGTGAGTGAAATCAAAGAACTTATCCGTGCGCTTGACCGTTCTAATTTATCAGAAGTAACCGTAAAAGGAGAAGGAAAGGAACAAATCACTCTTAAAAAGAACAGCGGAGTACAGCTAGTTGATGCTGCCGAGCCTGTTACAGCATCCGCTCCAGAAGCACAGCCTGCTGCCAAAACAGTAACTGCCGCGCCGCCGGTAAAAGAAGAAACACCAGTAAAAGAGGAAGCATCCGCACCGAAAGATGCTGCAAAAGAAGATGTAGAACACATCCTTTCACCAATGGTAGGTACGTTCTATTCCTCCCCATCGCCTGATTCTAAGCCGTATGTAGAAGTTGGGGCTGAAGTGAAAGAAGGGGAAGTGGTTTGTATTGTCGAAGCGATGAAGCTTATGAATGAGCTTGAAGCAGAAATGAACGGTAAAATTGTTGATATTTTAGTAGAAAACGGGGAGCTTGTTGAATACGGCCAGCCGTTGTTCGCTCTTCAATCTAAATAAATCAATCAATCAATCTAAATAAACTAATCTAAATAAATCAAACCTAAGTAAACGTAAGTCAATCTATTAAGTAAGAGATCGTTCAACCATAGGAATAGGAAGGAAGATGACGTATGGATATGCTTGATCGTATCAATGAGTTAGAAGAGCGAAGAGAAAAAGTGAAGCTAGGCGGCGGTGAAGCAAGAATTGATGCCCAGCATGATCGCGGCAAAATGACAGCAAGAGAACGTATTGACCTATTAGTAGATGAAGGGACATTTGTTGAATTAAATCCTTTTATTGAACATAGAGGCCTTGATTACGGATCTGCAGAAGCACCGGGTGAAGGAGTTGTCACTGGGTACGGTAAAGTAGACGGACGCTTAATCTTCTTGTTTGCCCAGGACTTCACTGTATTTGGAGGAGCCCTTGGTGAGATGCATGCTAGAAAAATTGCTAAGGTAATGGATCTTGCAGCTGAAAACGGTGCGCCTATTATTGGGTTAAATGACTCAGGCGGAGCACGTATTCAAGAGGGAGTGCTTTCACTTGATGGGTACGGCCATATCTTCTACCGTAATGCGATTTACTCAGGTGTAGTGCCTCAAATTTCCGTTATTATGGGACCTTGTGCAGGAGGAGCAGTTTATTCTCCAGCAATTACTGACTTTGTTTTTATGGTGGAGAAAACGAGCCAAATGTTTATTACCGGTCCAAAGGTCATTGAAAGTGTAACTGGTGCAAAGATTAACAGCGAGAATCTTGGGGGAGCTAAAGTTCATTCAAGTGTGAGCGGAAATGCACATTTCACGTCTCCTTCTGAAGAGCAGGTTTTAAAGGATGTTAGAAAGCTTATTTCATTCTTGCCGCAAAATCATGAAGAGCGTACACCAGTCAAAAAGCCAGAGAACACTAAACCTCTTGATGAGAGAATTGAAGAATTAATTGATATTGTACCTGTAGATGGAACAAAAGTGTACGATGTTCGTCACGTGATCGAAAAAATTGTAGATGATGAAGATTTCTTAGAAGTTCAGCCTAAGTTTGCTAAAAATATTGTTTGCGGCTTTGCTCGTATTGAAGGAGAGACCGTAGGAATTGTTGCAAACAATCCGAAAATGATGGCGGGCGGGTTAGATATTGATTCTTCTGATAAATGCTCACGTTTTATCCGTTTTTGTGACTGCTACAACATCCCTCTCATCACATTTGAAGATGTAAGTGGGTTTATTCCAGGAGTACAGCAAGAGCATGGAGGTATTATCAGGCATGGGGCAAAAATCTTATATGCTTATTCAGAAGCGACTGTACCTAAAATTACGGTCATTTTAAGAAAAGCATTTGGAGGCGCTTATGTTGCTTTAAATAGTAAAGCGATCGGAGCCGATGTTGTGTATGCATGGCCAAATGCCGAAATTGCCGTCATGGGTCCTGAAGGCGCAGCTAATATTATTTTTGCTAAAGAAATTAATGAAAGCGATGACCCAGAAGCGACTCGAGCGGCTAAAATTGCTGACTACCGCGAACGTTTTGCCAATCCATATGTTGCAGCCAGCAATGGAATGGTAGATGACGTCATCGATCCACGAGATACACGTAAGAGTCTAGCGCAAGCATTAGATATGCTGCGTAACAAGAAGAAAGAACTTCCAAAGAAAAAGCATGGGAATATTCCTCTATAAATCGATTAGATCAGACCTAAGAAGAGAAGGGAGTGAGCAGGTGAGCCTCAAACAGGCTCCCGGAACGCTATGAAGCCTAAGGACCTGGATAAGTTTAGCGAATTTCCGATACCAACATATGAAGAATGGCGGCAAGCAGCCGAACGTTCCTTAAAGGGTGCTCCATTTGAAAAGAAGCTTTTAACACATCTTTATGAGGGCATTACGACTGAGCCAATGTATCAAGAAAAAGATGTAGAAAACCTAGCTGCTTTATCTGAGCAGCCCGGACAGTTCCCTTTTACGAGAGGTACTGAGCATAAACGAGACAAATGGAAAGTCAGTCAAGAGTTAAGCGGTGCCACTCCAGAGGTCTTAAATGAACATGCTCGTAATGATCTGGCAAGAGGTCAAAATGTACTTCATCTAGTGCTTGATGAAGCAGCAAAAGGCAACCCCAAAAAAGATGATGACCGTGGGGTGAAAGTAGAGTCAGCTGCAGATTTTCAAGTGATTTTTGAAGGGATCGATGTAGAAAAGTACCCGATGCATCTATATACGGGTGCTTTATTAAGTCCGGTGTTGTCTACAGTAGCTGCTTCTATTGATGAAGGAAAATTAAGTGGAATCATTGCTTGTGATCCTTTAAGTGAATTAGCTAAGCATGGTGAGCTTTCATTCAGTCTATCAGCAAGCTATGACGATATGGCAGAAGCGAGTAAGTGGGTCATCGATAAGCAAAAAGACATCCGTACGGTTCTAGTGCAGAGTGATGCCTATCATAACGGGGGAGCATCAACTGCGGATGAGTTGGCATGCGCTCTTTCAACGGGCGTGGAGTATGTGTCAGAGTTAATGAACCGAGGGCTCTCAGCAGATCAAGCCGGGAGTACGATTGCTTTTTCATTTTCGATTGGAAGCCAGTCGTTTGTAGAAATTGCTAAGATTAGAAGCGCCCGTTTACTATGGGCAGCGATTATGAAAGCGTTCGGAGCAAGCGAAGAAGGATCTAAAATGTTTATCCATGCACGGACATCTGCTTTTACAAAAGCAAAGCTTGATCCTTATGTAAATATGCTGCGCGGGACAAGTGAGGCATTTAGTGCAGCAGTAGCAGGAGCAGACAGCATTCAAGTAAGCCCGTTTGATGAGCCGATTCAGCCGTCTACTTCATTTTCAAGAAGAATTGCAAGGAACACTTCCTTAATTCTTATGGAAGAGAGTCATCTTGCAGCTACTCAGGATGCATCAGGCGGTGCATGGTATGTGGAGCACTTAACAGATGAGATCGCTAAAAAAGCATGGGAGAAATTTCAAGAGATTGAAGCGTGCGGAGGGATGTCTCAAGCATTAACAGAGGGGCTGCCTCAGGCTTGGATTAATGAGACATGGAAAGCAAGGCTTGAGGATGTTGAAACGAGAAAGCAAACAGTAGTTGGAGTAAACCAGTATGCTAATTTAGATGAAACTCTGCTTCATGAAAATAAAGAGGCCGCAGAATGGGCCATTGATCGCACAAGAACGGCAGAAAAATCACTTGAGGTACAGCCTGCTTCTTTTGATGAATGGTTACATGCTGCAAAAGATGGATATTCACTGTCTGCCATGTATAAGGTGATAGTTGAAGACAGCGATGAGCAGGCTAGAATTTCCGAGCCGGTTGAATCTAGAAGACTCTCTATGCCTTATGAGCAGATGAGAGATTTGAGTAAGCAGTTTGAGCAGAAAAAAGGAGAGCGTGCATCTGCTGTATTAATCGGAATCGGGCCTTTAGCAAAATATAAGCCTCGAGCTGATTTTGCTGCGGGATACTTTAGAGCAGGGGGCTTTGAAGTGGAATCACCATTTAATGCAGACTCCATTAAAGATAGTGCAAGCAACTTAGCAAAAGAACATGTCTTTGTTATATGCGGCACCGATGAAGATTTAAAAGAGCATGCACCGGCTCTAATTAGCGAGCTGAAACAGATGATTTCTCATGATGTACGCATTTATATAACGGGTAAACAAAAAGATGAAGCAGCAGCCCTCTTAAATGAAGCAGGAGCAACGGAATATATACACATGAGGGCCAATCATTATGAGCAGCTGATGAATCTATGGAATTGGAGGGCCAGACAATGACAAAACCATCCTTTGATAAGATGGCGTTTCCTGTATTTGACGGCCGGTCAGTAACAGAGAGTCAAGTGGAACAAACAGTTGACACAATCGAAACAATGGAGAAGATTGCAGTTAAGTCTAGCTACTCCAAAGATGATACACAGGGAATGAAGCATTTAAATTATGTGGCGGGACTTGCTCCGTTCTTTCGCGGACCTTACCCAGCTATGTATAAAACAAGACCTTGGACGGTTAGACAATATGCCGGGTTCTCAACAGCAGAGGAAAGTAATGCGTTTTATCGCAGAAACCTAGCAGCCGGCCAAAAAGGATTGTCGATTGCTTTTGATCTAGCTACCCACCGTGGTTATGACAGTGACCATGAACGAGTAGTTGGCGATGTTGGTAAAGCCGGCGTTGCCGTAGATTCTATTCTTGATATGAAAATATTATTTGACGGGATCCCGCTTGATCAGATGTCTGTTTCTATGACGATGAACGGGGCTGTACTGCCGATCTTGGCATTCTACATTGTTGCAGCAGAAGAGCAGGGTGTTAAGCCAGAACAGCTCACTGGTACGATTCAAAATGATATCTTGAAGGAGTATATGGTACGAAACACATATATTTATCCTCCAGAAGCTTCTATGAAAGCGATTGCTGATATCTTTGAATATACTTCAAAGTACATGCCGAAATTTAATAGTATTAGTATTTCCGGTTATCATATGCAGGAAGCTGGTGCGACAGCGGATATCGAGCTTGCCTACACACTAGCTGATGGCCTTGAGTATGTAAGAACGGGTATAAAAGCAGGGCTTGATATTGATTCATTTGCGCCTAGGCTGTCCTTTTTCTGGGCAATCGGCATGAATTATTATATGGAAGTGGCGAAAATGCGTGCAGCTCGTTTAATTTGGGCGAAACTGATTAAGCCGTTTAATCCTAAAAATGATAAATCCCTTGCCCTTCGCACTCACTCACAAACATCAGGGTGGAGCTTAACAGAGCAAGATCCATACAATAATGTTGTGCGTACTTGCATTGAAGCCATGGCAGCCTCAATGGGGCACACGCAATCCCTTCATACGAACGCATTAGATGAAGCCATTGCCCTACCTACGGATTTCTCTGCAAGGATCGCTCGTAATACTCAGCTTTACTTACAAGATGAAACGGGTTTAACTAACGTCCTTGATCCGTGGGGAGGTTCTTATTATGTAGAGTCTCTAACGGCTGAGCTTCTAGAAAAGGCATGGGCTCATATTGAGGAGATTGAAGAGCTTGGCGGGATGGCTAAGGCGATCGAAACAGGGCTACCGAAAATGCGAATTGAAGAAGCTGCGGCTAGAAGGCAGGCGCATATTGATTCAAAGAAAGAAACAATCATTGGGGTAAATACTTATCGTCTGGATGCAGAAGAGCCGTTAGATATTTTAAATATCGATAATACAGTCGTTCGCGAGGCGCAGATCCGCCGTTTAGAAAAGCTGCGTGCACAGCGTGATGAAGCGAAAGTAGAAGCCGCTTTAGCTGCAATCACCAAAGCTGCAGAAACAGGTGAAGGAAATCTGTTAGAATTAGCAGTAGATGCTGCTCGTGCACGTGCTAGCTTAGGTGAGATTTCTATGGCTTATGAGAAAGTAGTAGGCAGACATAAAGCGGTCATCCGATCAATTAGCGGGGTGTACCGTTCTGAGTTTGGAGAGAATGAAGAGATGGAAAATATCCGCAAATTAACGGATGAATTTGAGCAAGCAGAAGGACGCAGGCCGAGAATCATGATTGCAAAGATGGGACAAGATGGACATGATCGCGGAGCAAAGGTGATTTCCACTGCATTTGCTGATATGGGATTTGACGTTGATATCGGGCCATTGTTCCAGACACCAGCAGAAGCCGCTCTGCAAGCAGTAGAAAATGATGTCCATGTCATTGGAATGAGTTCACTTGCTGCCGGTCATAAAACGCTATTGCCACAAGTAGTAGAAGAATTAAAGAAACATGGACGTGAAGATATTTTAGTGATTATAGGCGGAGTTATTCCTGCTCAAGACTATGAATTCTTAAAAGAAAACGGAGCGGCAGCCATTTTCGGACCTGGTACAGTGATCCCGGTTGCAGCAGCGCAGATTCTTGAAGAATTAATAGAGCGGCTCGGCTTAGAAGAAGAAGTGGAGTAACACTTCTTCTTTCTTTTTAGATTTAGTTTTTTCGTTCGAAAAGGGAGGAGAAAAGGTATGGCACAGCCCCCTAAAAGAAAGCAGTTAACAGTTGATGAGTATGTAAAGGGTGTAAAAGAGCAAAATCGAGCCCTCTTGGCAAGAGCGATTACCCTAGTGGAGAGCAATGCAAAGAAACATTTGAAATTAGCTCAGGATGTCTTAACAGAGTTAATGCCTCATACAGGAAACTCGATACGGATTGGCTTTTCAGGTGTGCCAGGAGCAGGAAAAAGCACCCTGATTGAAGCATTCGGAATGATGCTCTGTGAGAGGGGACATAAGGTAGCGGTATTAGCCGTAGACCCTTCTAGCACTCTAACTGGAGGCAGTATTTTAGGTGATAAAACTCGAATGGAGCAATTATCGCGCCACCCTAATGCTTATGTCAGACCTTCCCCTGCAGGTGGCACTCTTGGCGGTGTAGCTAGAAAGACCCGCGAAACGCTTCTTTTATGTGAAGCGGCAGGCTATGATGTGATTATTGTAGAGACTGTCGGTGTTGGTCAAAGCGAAGTAGCCGTCCGTTCAATGGTAGACTTCTTTCTTGTATTAATGCTGACTGGAGCAGGAGATGAGCTCCAAGGAATGAAAAAAGGGATTATGGAAATGGCCGATGCGATGTTTATTAATAAAGCCGATGGACCTAATAAACAAGCAGCACAACAAGCCAGGGTGGAATTGAATCGAATGCTTCACCTGCTGCCGCCGATCACAGAAGGATGGGCAACGAAGGCCTACACTGTTTCTGCTTTGACAGGTGAGGGTGTCGATCATATCTGGTCTGTTATAAAAGAACATAAAGAGCATATGGAAGAGAATGACCTTTTCTTAAAAAGAAGAAATGAACAAGCTCTCCGGTGGTTTAAAGATTTGATTGAGGAGCAAGTTCTTGCACAATTTTATGAACAGGAGATAATTAAAAGCCGCCTTCCTGAAATGCAGCACCAAGTCTTATCAGGTGAGGCTTCAGCTACTAAAGCAGCTTTAGAGCTGTTAGAAATGACAAAAAAATAGCCTCATCAGGGAGCAGTAATTAAAAAGTGAAAGCCATGTTTAGATAACATGGCTTTTTCTAGTGCATCATACATGTCAAAACTGAATAAACATATTACAATAGTAATAGTTTTAAATAACTATAAAGGTGGTATAGTACTTACAATATACATTAGAGGAGGAGTTCGTTTGAACAGTTGCACCAGATGTGGTCATATCCCTAATCTTCCAGATAAAGGACAGTTGCTTGTGAGAATGAAGGAAGAACATAAGATGATGAAGCTCATTACGAGATTACAGCATGAGCAGTTTACATACATAGTAAATGAAAATGATATCTTTTATATCGAGTATGCTGGCAAAGAAGAGCTGCTTCAATTAATAGAGCAGCTAGATGCAGAGTTACTTTCAAGTGAAGAAGTGCAAGCGACATATTCAGCATACGGGGAGGCACATTTTGCCCGATTTATACCCTATCTCCAGTTAAGAGAACGGATTATGCAGTGGCCTCTAGTCAAAGTTATTAACGAAGGGTTATTTACCCAGCATATTCAGCCTGTCATCAAATTACAAACGAATGACGTGTACGGGTATGAATTTCTAGTCAGGTCTACACCGCCTCATCTATCATTTAATCCAGGCAGTCTGTTTTCTTTCTCTCAAAAAGCAGGTTTACAATCTATTCTAGACAGCCAAGCACGGATCTCTTCAATTGAAATCAGCGCAAAATTGTTAGAAAATGGGATGAAACGATTTATTAATTTTCTGCCTTCTTCAATTTATGATCCTGCTCACTGTCTGAAGAGCACGTTAAAAGCAGTAGAACGTCATCAAGTTCGTCCGGAAGATTTAGTGTTTGAAGTGGTGGAGACAGAAAAGATTCATGATGTAAACCATTTGAAAAAGATTTTTACGGTTTATCAAAGTGAGGGAATTCATGTGGCTCTAGATGATTTAGGAGCTGGTTTCGCAACAGTTGAAGTGTTAAAAGAACTTAAGCCTAATTTTGCCAAGATTGATCGTGCTATTATCGATTACTGTGATCAAAATGAAACCAACCAGGCTAAAATCAAAGAAATAGTCAGTGTGGCAGACGCGTACGGCATTACATTACTTGCAGAAGGAATTGAAAGGAAGGAAGAGGCAGAGTTCTGTTTGGACATAAACATTCCACTTGCTCAGGGGTACTATTTTGGGAGGCCTCAAAAAAATCCTGTTACAAATGTATACCCATATGCAAATTAAAACCCGCAGAGCTCTGCGGGTTTTCTTTAATCATTATTCTTTAATGTTTTTACATGTAAAGCCTTGCTTCTCAAGCATTTGGGCAATAGACGTATAGTAAGGTTTCTCGTAAAAGCTTGAAACCCGCTCGGTCCACGAGGTAGATTGGGCTCCGTTCGTCCGCTTATGCATGTATGCACTCATAGACTGATCATATGATTCAATCAATGCCGCTACATTTGTTTGGTAGCTTTCCTCATGATAGATCGCTTCTTTTGGGAGACGAGGTTTTAAGCCGGGGTCTTCACTAGGATACCCTACGCATAAGCCCGCAATAGGGATGACATGCTTTGGCAGTTCTAGCAATTCAATCACCTCAAGCGGATTTTTGCGGATGCCTCCGATCGGCACGGTGCCAAGGTCAAGAGATTCAGCAGCAGTAATGGCATTTGACATAGCTAGTCCAACATCTGTGGCACCTACTAGAAGGGCATCGACATCATCGATGGCTTCGAGCGTTTTACCATGCACCTCTCCTGCAAGTTGAGCTCTATAAAAATCGGCACAGAAGATGAGAAAAACAGGTGCTTCAGCAACGTAGGCTTGATTGCCAACTAACTCAGACAAGCGTTTCTTTCTTTGATCGTCAAAAACAGCAATAATCGATACTTGCTGGCCATTGATCCATGAAGGGGCAGCTTGTGAAGCTTTAATAACTGCATCTAATTTTTCTGGTTCTATTTTTTTTGAAGTGTAAGAACGATAAGAACGATGATTTAACTGAGTGTTAATAATTGTATTCATTATATCTGCCTCCTGAACGAATAAGTTAATTGTTTTATTATTACATAAATAAACGGCTAACCCAAATCAAAAGCAATCAAACGTAAAAACCAATGCCACTAAGACATTGGTTTTTTACAGTGTTTTTATGTGAGATTAATGTACTGCCATTGAATGGAGAGGTGCAGTATACAATGAGCTTTTTTCTACCTTAGGGTTAAAATAGGCAATTAACAGCTCTTCAGTCGCTTCAATCGTGCCATCTTCTAGGTACGATTTCAAGGAGAATGGCAGTACTTCAATCATTGTATGCTTGTGAAGTTCTTTTTCATTTAATTTAAGTGAGCTGAACTCTTCATTTACTTGCTCTGGTGCTTCTGCTAAGCGGCGTAAAATAGCACTTTGCTGCTCTTTAGGTAAAGAAAAGCCCCACCATGTTTTACGAGGTTTATGTTTATGGTTTTTGAAGTAATCAATCATCATGAGCCCTTTAATGAAATCGAGGTTAGGCATCGATCTCGCTTCTAAAAACTGATAAAGACGTGTAAATAAGTCTTCTAATTGATGGCCGATTCTAGACCAGCCTTTTGATTCCCAGAAGTCACCAAACTCTTGAAAGAAGTCAAAAGGAGAGTCGAATACTTTTTCAACAAGGTATTCGACTGTTGTATCCATCCGGTGGGCATTCCAATACTTCTCTAATACATCTTCTACTCGCTTAATACGCACAATATCAGAAAACGGCAGGATATTATTGCTTAAAATTTCATATGGCGCATGGTTCATATACACATAATTATGGTCATCTGCACGAAGACGAAGACCGGTACCTCTTAGCATCTTTAAGAAACCTAGCTGCAGTTCCTCAGCACGAAGAGCAAATACATCATTAAAAGTATTCCTAAAAGAGTTATAATCTTCTTCAGGAAGGCCAGCGATTAAGTCTAGATGTTGATCAATTTTGCCGCCTTCTTTAACCATCGTTACAGTACGTGTGAGCTTTTGGAAGTTTTGACGGCGTTGTACAAGTTCATTTGTCGCATCATTTGTTGACTGAACACCGATCTCAAAACGGAAAATGCCTTTAGGAGCATGTTCATTTAAAAAGGATAATACTTCCGGACGCATAATATCTGCGGTGATTTCAAATTGAAAGACGCAGCCTTGATGGTTATCAATTAGGAATTGGAAGATTTCTAGCGCATAGTCTCTTTTTATATTAAACGTGCGGTCTACAAATTTGATCAGCTTAGCCCCGTTTTCAATCAAGTACAATAAATCACTTTTTACCCGATCTATATCAATATATCGCACGCCTACTTCAATAGAAGATAAACAGAATTGACAGCTGTATGGGCATCCGCGGCTTGTTTCAAAATAGGTCACTCTTTTTGACAACCCGTCTAAATCCTCATCAAAGCGATAAGGAGTAGGAACCTCTTCTAACTTTAACTTCGGACGGGGAGCATTAATGATCACTTCTTCCCCTTTTCGATAAGCAAGGCCAAAGACCATGTGATACTTAGCAGTTGTCGATAATTCTTCAAGCAGCTGTTTAAAGGTCTCTTCCCCTTCACCAACGACAATAAAGTCTGCATCAGGGGTCATCTCAAGCCAATCTTTCGTGTCATAAGAAACTTCTGGTCCGCCTAATACGATTTTTACTTCAGGCATGACCTTTTTAAGCATTTCAATGACTTTAAGTGTTTCTTCTATGTTCCAAATGTAACAGCTGAAGCCGATCACATCTGGTTTACGTTCAAACAAATCAGAAACAATATTCATGACAGGATCTTTTATCGTATATTCAACCATTTCAATTGGAAATTCAGGTTCTGCATAAGCTTTTAAACATCTAAGTGCCAAACAAGTGTGGATATATTTGGCATTCAACGTCGTAACGACGGTTTTCATTGGTTTATCCCTCAATTCTCTGTTTTCCTTACGTACTGTATGATACCATACGACTAGGCATGTTGCGAAATAATCATGAGTGTTGAGTCATTTTTCAACGAGTCAAAAGGATAAGCGTAATCGCAAGCATAATACATAAGGAGACACCAGGATGAATGCACCTAAACTACTTATATTTCTCCTAGCGGCCATGCTTCTATTGAGCCAAAGCGTAAGAGCAGAAGAAGCACTCAGGATCGCATATGACCCTAATTTGCCTCCCCTTCATATGTTAGAGGGAATTCAGCATGAGGGTTTTCTCATTGATTTGATGGAGGAGTTAAATCACTATCTCGGAAAAGAACTCATTTATGAGCCGATGACACAAGAAGAAGCCTATCATGCTCTTGAAAATCAAGAGGTTGATATTGTTTTATCCGCTTCGTTTCATGAGCAGCGAACAGCGACAATGAATTACACTGATTCGGTGCTGAACACGTCTGTCGGTCTTGTTGTAGCGGAAGAAGCAGATGAAACGATCGAAGGGATTTCGCAGCTGACAAATGTGAAGACAGCACTGCAAAAAGAGACAACAGAATATGAATTCCTGCGAACAATTAGACGGATTCAATATCATGTGACAAGCAATCAAAGAACAGCGATGCAATTATTATTAATGGGACGTGCGGAGGCTTTTGTTGGAAATGTCTTAACCGCTGATTATCTGCTTAAAGAAAGCGGTACGGACTCTGAATTCCGAATTGTCGGAAATTATCTTCTGCCAATTGATTATGCTATGGCTGTTCAAAGAGAGCGGCCTGATTTAGTCGATGAATTAAACCGAGCAATCACAACCGTCAAACAAAACGGAACGTATGCCGAAATACATGAACAGTGGTTTGGTAATGAAAACCTCTTAACCGACCGTTTATGGCTTGCAGTAAAAGTAACAGCCGGACTGCTTCTCGTTGTATTAATTATTACGTTTTTAGCAATCAGGTGGAATAGAAGGCTCCAAGCAGAAGTAGATAAAAAAACACATGTCTTAAAAAACTTAAATAAAACATTGCAAGAGCAAATCACTCAGACGAAAAATAGTGATGAGTACCAACGTCAAATATTAGACAGCTCACCAAGGGGAATTGTGACAGTGAATGAAGAGGGTATGATAACTTCTCTTAATTCAAAAGCTTTAACTATTGCAGGTGAAGATAAGAGTATTCTCACCAAATCGTATCAATCAGTAGAGCTTATATCACAATTGTTACAAGCGGCGTTTCATCAAGTATTTGAAAAGCAGGAATCCATCCTAGGAAAAGAGACAACGTGGAGACGGCAGGATGGCCGCGTCTATTATTTACGGTATTATATTTACCCTTTATTCAATATACAAAGAGAAATGATTGGGGTCATTGTAACGTTTGAGGATATAACAGAAGAGCGGCAGATGAGGCTTCAAGTGTTTGAACAAGAAAAAAGTCAGGCACTAAGCAGAGTAGTAGCTGGTATCGCCCATGAAATCCGGAACCCGCTTACTTCTATAAAAACATTTGCAGAACTGATTCCCAAAAAACTTCATAACGAACGATTTCAACGGGAGATCTCGACGTATGTTCCTAAAGAAATCGATCGAGTCAATCAGTTAATTGAAGGATTAATTGACTATGCCCGCCCAAGAGAACATGAAAAAGAGTCTGTCCAGCTGACAGACCTAGTAAGTGATTGCACCATTCTTTTTGAGCGGACGTTGCTTAATAAAGGAATCAAGTTACGTTTAGACTTACAAGAAGAGCAATTTATTTATGCCAACGCGAACCAAGTAAAGCAAGTAATCATGAATTTAATGATAAACGGAATTGATGCGATAGAAGAGGTAGTCGAAAAAAGAGAAGAAGAAAGAGACGGAGAGCTGGGCTTACGTTTGTTTGCTAAAGGGTGTGATGTAGTCTTTGTAATAGAAGATAACGGAGTAGGGATGACAGAGGAGGAGACACAGAAAGTTTTAGAGCCTTTTTATACAACTAAATCAAAAGGAACAGGACTTGGCTTAGCCATTGCACACCAGTATGTGCATGAGAATGAAGGCAGTTTATTAATTGAGAGCAAAGAAGGTATTGGAACAAAGGTAACATTACAGTTTAGGAGCGATAATCATGAAAAAAATCGTAATCATTGATGATGAAGCATCGATTTGTTCGTCACTGACATTTGCCCTTGAAGATGATTATCACGTAGAGGCTACAACCGACCCGGAAGAGGGAAAAAGGAGAATAGCCTCCGTCCAACCCGATTTAGTTTTGCTCGATTTGAAAATCGGGGCAGTAGACGGGTTGAGAGTTTTAGAAGACATCAAAGGCTTGCATCCATCGTTAGTAGTGATCATGATTACAGCATACGGTACCATTTCC
This sequence comes from Alkalihalophilus marmarensis DSM 21297, assembly GCF_000474275.2. Classification (GTDB taxonomy): domain Bacteria; phylum Bacillota; class Bacilli; order Bacillales; family Bacillaceae_D; genus Alkalihalophilus; species Alkalihalophilus marmarensis. The sequence goes on along the minus strand of NZ_ATAE01000032.1, from coordinate 56,862 downwards.
TCTTCTGTTGAAGCGCTTCAAAAGGGAGCATATTCGTATCTAACGAAGCCAATCAATATGGATGAATTACAAACGGTCATAAAGCAAGCGCTTCATTTTAAATATTTACATGAGCAAGTGGAGCAATTAAGCAATGAGCTTGAAAAGAAGTATCGATATGAGGAGTTAATCGGCCAAAGTGATGGTATGCAGCAAGTGTTCAAATTGATTGATAAGGTAAGAAATGTGGATTCTAATGTGCTGATAACAGGAGAGAGCGGGACAGGAAAAGAGCTCGTAGCCCGTGCGATTCATTATTCAGGGAAGCGCAAGCAGCAGCACTTAGAAACGGTAAACTGTGCAGCTATTCCAGAGCATCTCTTAGAAAGTGAACTGTTTGGTTATGAGAAAGGGGCATTCACAGGAGCTGTCTCGAGCAAGGATGGGAAATTTCAACTGGCGAATGGCGGGACGATCTTTCTAGATGAAATTGGGGACATGCCCCTTGCTCTGCAAGCAAAGCTGCTTCGAGTTTTACAGCGCAGGGAGGTAACAAAGCTTGGTTCAAATTCTACTCAATCATTAGATGTACGAGTGATTGCTGCTACGAATAAAGACTTAGAGGGAGCAGTGAGGGAGGGTGAATTTAGAGAAGATCTTTATTTCAGGCTCCATGTCATCCCGATTCATCTGCCGCCCCTCAGAGAAAGAAAGGAAGATCTCAAGCTGCTTATCTCTCATTTAATTAAATCCTTTAATAAAGAGATGAACACAGAAGTAAGCGGGATCTCAAAAGAAGCATACCGAATTCTCTCTTCTTATTCTTATCCTGGGAACATTCGGGAGCTTGCCAACATTTTAGAGTCTTCAATGGTATTTGCAAGCGGAGCAACAATCGAAGTCGAGGATTTGCCGCTCCATTTAAGATCTGCTAAACCACAAGTTAAATCAGGTGATAGTGACCTTTCTGCATTTGTTGGACTGACTTTAAAAGAACTAGAACGGCAATTTATCCTTGAGACGTTAGAATACAATGACGGGCACCGCAAAAAAACGGCTGAAATGCTGCAAATAAGTGAAAGAAGCCTAAGAGATAAACTTAAACAATATACATTAACTGAGACATAAAAACCGGCAAAAAATGCTCCATCGGCATTTTTTGCCGGTTTTTTATGCGTTGGAAAACACCGAAACACTGAAAGCGCTAACAAATTGTCTATTTTAAAAATTGGCACACTAATTGCATTATAGTTAAGCGTACAAAACAAAATGGGGGGATTTCTTATGAAGAAATTTATAGCGAGCTTATCATTGGCATCTTTACTAGTTCTTGCCGCATGCGGGGGAGACGATGCAAATACAGATAACGGAGCTGAAGATAATGGGGCAGATGCTGGTGAGCAGGCAGAAGGAGCAGACCTTAGCGATTTATTCGTAACGGTTGCTACTGGCGGTACATCTGGTGTGTATTATCCGATTGGAGGAGCAATCTCAACAATCCTTGAGTCAGAGCTTGGAATTGATTCTTCTGTACAAGCAACGGGAGCTTCTGTAGAGAACATTAACTTAATTGATACGGGCCGTGCTGAACTTGCTATTACAATGGCTGATTCGGTCTTACAAGCATATGAAGGCAGCGGCGAGTTTGAAGGGAAAGATCCGATTGAATCAATGGCTGGATTAGCTGCTCTATATCCAAACTTTGTTCAAGTGGTCACAACAGAAGATTCTGGTATTGAAAGTGTCGAAGATCTTCGCGGGAAGAGTGTTGGAGTAGGGGCACCCAACTCTGGAGTTGAGCTGAACGCACGCATGGTGCTTGAGGCACATGGGATGAGCTATGACGATATTAACGAAGACTACCTTTCATACAGCGAGGCGATTGATCAAATTAAAAATGGAATGATCGATGCAGCGTTTGTTACAAGTGGTGTACCGAACGCAACTGTTATTGACTTAGATACAACTCATAATGCGAAGATTATTCCAATTGAAGGCGAAGCAATGGAATATTTAGAAGAGAACTACCCGTTCTTCTCTGCTGAATCCATTCCTGCAGGGTCTTATGATAACGAAGAAGATATTCCTACAGCAGCGATTACAAACTTGTTAATTATGTCCACTGAAATCTCTGAAGAGGCTGGTTATGAAATTACAAAAACTCTATTTGAGAACTTAGACCAAATTCAAGGGTCTCATAATGCAGCACAAGAAATCACATTAGAAACAGTAGATGTGGGTATGCCGATTCCATTCCACCCAGGAGCGGAGCGCTATCTTAAAGAAGTTGGTGCTATTGAGTAAGCAAGGGTGAGATAAAGTAGTCTAAGCGCCTGTTCAATTAAAAGAGAGCAGTGCGCTTAGATCATTTGTTAGGTGATAAGATGAAAAACCTCGTTCTGGCAATCATACTTGTTTTTTTGTTAACGGCCTGTTCTTATCAAGGGTATGCGGGGTTAGTGAAAATCCAGCGTACGGATAATGTCTTAATGACCATTCCAGACATTGAGCCTGGAGATAAAGTGACAGTGAAGTGGATTCATTCGGTGGAGAAAACACCATGGGAAGAAACGTATGAGTTGCAGGAAGATGGTACCCTACGTTTAATCGAAGCCATTTTTTATTCTTTTGGAGCAGGAGTACCGCACGAAAAAGGAAGTATGAGCGTAGAAGAAGGAAAAGTTGTCAGTCGGGATATGGAAGAAGAAACGATCGAAGCGTTTCGCTGGATACACTCGCATGATGCAAACTTTGAGGTGTATATCAATGACGAGTTATCAATTGCGGCAGAGGAACTGCCTCATCACGAAGCGTTAGAGTTAATCTTTAAGTGAGGTGATTGAAATGGATCAAAAACAAAATCCACAACCAGAAGAATTAACAAAAGAACAAGCAGAACTGCTTGAAAAATATGATGCTGAATCAAGATTCCGTACATTTAAAAGTAAGTCGATTGCTATCATTGTTTCACTTTTAGCGATATCATTATCCGTTTATCATATGTATACTTCTTACTTTGGTACACCTGTAACGCTTCAGCATCGCTCTTTGCATGTGGCGGCGATTCTAGCTTTAGTTTTCCTGCTTTATCCGCCATTTAAAAAATCAAGCCGCAAAACGTTGCCTTGGTATGATTTTCTCTTCGCGCTGATGGCATTCTCAACGACGATTTATATTTTTATCGATTACACCGGGATTGTAAACCGTGGCGGACTGCCTAACAACCTAGACCTCCTGTTTGGTGGGATTCTAGTCGTTCTAGTTCTTGAAGCAGCAAGACGTGTAACTGGATGGGGGCTTCCAGTACTTGCTATTCTATTCTTTCTTTATGGACTATTTGGAAGAGAGCTCTCAGGTATTTTCCGTCATAGAGGGTACACATGGGATGAACTCGTTAATTTCATGTACGTTACGACAGAAGGAATTTACGGCACAGCAATTGGTGTGTCAGCTACGTATATTTTCTTGTTTATTTTATTCGGTGCATTTTTATCAAAATCAGGGATGGGACAGTTTTTTAATGATATGGCGCTTGCTATTGCCGGTCAGACCAGAGGAGGCCCGGCAAAAGTAGCGGTTATTGCCAGTGGATTCCTTGGAAGTATTAATGGTGCTGCGGTAGCAAACGTGGTAACAACAGGATCATTTACGATCCCGTTAATGAAAAAAATCGGTTACCATCGTAACTTTGCTGGAGCTGTAGAGGCTGCGGCCTCTGTAGGGGGTCAGATTCTGCCTCCGATTATGGGTGCTGCTGCGTTCATTATGGCAGAGATGCTTGGTATTCCATATAGTCAAATCGCCCTTGCAGCTTTGCTGCCGGCGCTATTATTCTATTTAGGCATCATTGTACAGATCCATTTACGTGCTACAAAAGAAGGCTTAAGAGGAATCTCAAAAGAAAACCTTCCTCAAGTAATGGCTGTTTTAAAAGAAAGAGGACATTTATTAATTCCGTTATTTTTCCTTTTATATATGTTGTTCTTTAGCGGACGTACGATTATTTATTCTGCATTCTTAACGATTCTTGTAACGATTGTCGTAGCAATGCTTAGAAAAACAACAAGAATGAGTGTAAAAGATATTGTTGATGCACTTGAGTCAGGGGCAAGAACAGCGGTTGGTGTGGCTGTAGCCTGTGCGACTGTTGGTATTGTCGTAGGGGTAGCGACGATGACTGGATTTGGTCTAAAGCTAGCTAATGGAATTGTAACACTTGGGGGCGACAGTTTATTGCTAACCCTCATATTCACGATGATTGCATGTATTGTTCTTGGGATGGGTCTGCCTAGTATTCCAACATATATTATTACAGCGACAATGGCAGCTCCTGCGCTTATCTCATATGGAATCGAGCCGCTTGTTGCTCATTTATTTGTGTTCTACTTTGGGTTATTTGCAAATATTACCCCTCCTGTTGCGCTTGCTGCCTTTGCGGCCGCGGGTATATCAGGCGGCGATCAGATGCGGACTGGTTTTGTCTCAATGAAACTTGCTATCGCCGGGTTTATTGTTCCGTTTATGTTTGTCTACAATGACTCACTATTGTTAATTAATACGACCTTTGCTGAAGGAGCTGCGGTGACGGTTACAGCCATTTTAGGTGTCGTAATGCTTGGTACTGCTGCTGAAGGATACTTGTTCAGGTCGATACACTGGGTGCTGCGTATTGTTTTATTTGCCGGTGCGATTCTGTTCATGAATCCGAATATGGTGCAAGATATCATCGGACTTGGAATCATCTTAGTCGTCGTATTATGGCAGTGGAGAAAATCAAAGAACACACCAGAGACTGCACCTGGCCTATCTGCATAAAGGGAGGATATGAAGAAATGAATACTGATCTAATAGGTAAGTCTGTTATTGTACTCGCCTCTAGTAAAGGTTTAGGAAAAGCCGCTGCGCAACTGTATGTAGAAGAGGGGGCACAGGTCTTACTTTCTAGCAGAAGTGAAAGCGAGCTTGAGAATGCGGCCCTTGAAATAGAAGAAGAGACAGGGACAAAGCCTGCTTATGTTGTCTGTGATATTAGAAATGCTGATGAAATTAAGAAATTGGTCGAGAAAGCGACGGCTCTTCATGGCGGGGTTGATGTGTTAGTGAATAATGCTGGCGGCCCTCCTGCAGGTGGATTTGATGCGTTTGGTGATGAGGAGTGGCAAGGAGCGTTTGAACTTAACCTGTTAAGCTTTGTGCGAGCGATACGTGCAGTGCTTCCTTCGATGCGAGAACGCGGAGCAGGTCGTATTGTAAACATAGCTTCTTCATCGATCAAAGAGCCTGTAGAAGGGTTGATCTTATCGAATACGTTTAGAACGGCCATTGTAGGCATGTCAAAAACGTTAGCAAAAGAACTTGGCGGGGAAAATATTTTGATTAATACCGTAGGACCAGGAAGAATTGCAACAGATCGCGTTGAGGCCTTAGACCATATCAGAGCAGCTAAGCTTGGTCTTAGTTATGATGAGGCTAAAGAGCAATTAATGGATGCAATTCCGATGGGAAGGTACGGAACACCAGACGAGTTTGCACGGACGATTGTCTTTTTAGGATCTTTTGCCAACACCTATGTAACAGGCCAGTCCATTGTAGTGGACGGGGGAGCAACAAAAGCGTATTAAATAACGCGAAAAGCTTGAGAATTTATTATTCTCAAGCTTTTTTATTATGGGGATGGAATAGGTGTACTTAAGTCAAAAGTCCAGATAAGGTCGTCTAATCTAGGACGTTGAAGCTTTAGAGTGAATGGCTCGCTTATAGGTTGAGTAAACTCATACGTGCCATGCAATAGATTAGTCGTTTCCTCAACATTTGTTGTTTGAAAGGCTGGATAAATCGTTTCATCATCAATAAGCAGCGTCACTTCTAAGCCCTTCATTTCATGCACATCAGAAGCAATCAAACTCAGTGTATGCTGCTCGACATCAAGTGAGATAATCTTAAAATCATTATGCTCAATATGGTTTGATTGGTGGCTTAACTCTTTAAATGTAATATTTCTTTTGTGATAAAGAGGCTTTGCATAAAAGGGAACATGTAATACGTGTGCAGTTTCTTCTAGTCCGGGAGTATAAAACTGCCTAATAAGTATTTGATCAGGTTCAAGGGAGGTCGCAGAAGCTGTGGAATCGTAGGTGTAAATCGCTGCTGCTTCATGCTTTTTATCTAGTGATGTCGCGATAACCTTATCCATCGCATAGTTGAAATCTGTTCTAACATCATAGGAAGGATGAAGAGAAGTGACGAGCACATCTACAAAGAAGCCAGTTTGATTGTCTTGCACAGCTGGTTCAATATCCACTAATTCTACTTTTAAATGGCTATTTTCTACGGTGGCTTCAAAAGAGAGATCTTCTTCTTTATTGCTTTCGCAGCCGGCGATAACTATCAGGAGCATTAAGAAATAGTTTACCAATAAACTTTGACGTCTCATACAAACTACACCTCTATTATCTATACCCTTTAGATCATACTAACTCGTTCTATTCTAGCATGATGCAGTTTTCTGCTTAAATGAAAATTTCATTATTTTTTAGAAAAAAAGAGTATTAATTTTGAAAAGATATAACTATAATGAAATATATATTTCATTTTAATAATTCATGAAATATATACTTCTTTTTAGGAGAGTGACAAAAGATGAGTATGACATCTTCTGTTGATGAAGGATATCGGTATAGGGAAAGAACCCGGAAGTCTCAATCGTTTATGAATGATGCCTCGGAATATATGCCGGGCGGAGTGACAGCGAACATCAAATATTTCACGCCTCATCCAATCGTGATGAATAAAGCAAAAGGAGCTTATGTGTACGATGTAGATGGGAATGAATATGTAGATTATCTGCTATCTTACGGAGCTCTCAAACTTGGTCATGGTCATGAAGCTATTAAAAAAGCAATAGGTGATCAATTAGAAGAGCAGGGTACATGCTTGTTTGGCACACCTCATCATTACGAGGTTGAGATGGCTAAGCAAATTAAACAGCTATATCCCAGTATGGAGAACATTCGCTATACAAATTCAGGTACAGAAGCGACTCTTTTAGCACTCCGTTTAGCGAGAGCTTATACAGGCAAAGAGGGAATTGCAAAGTTTGAAGGGCATTATCATGGTGGATTTGATGAAGTGCTGGTCAGTGTAAATCCATCCCTAGAACAAGCCGGTCCAGAGCAGGAACCAAACTCCGTGTTAGAATCAAAAGGGATGAGTGAACGCCACAAAAACACAACGATTACACTGCCTTTTAATGACCTTGCAAGCTGCGAGGCAATCTTAAGAAAGAAGCATAAGGAAATAGGAGCGGTCATTATTGAACCTCTGCAAGGCGGGTTTATTAGAGCCAGCCAATCGTTTATTGAAGGTATGCGTCAATTAACGAAAGAGCTCGAAATATTGTTCATTTTTGATGAAGTGAAAACAGGATTCAGGGTAGCTTTAGGCGGTGCGCAGGAATTATATGAGGTGCAGCCAGACCTTACAACCCTTGGAAAAGTCATTGGCGGTGGATTTCCGGTAGGTATTGTGGGAGGCCGAAAAGAAATCATGAATATCACTTCACCATCTCATTCAGCTGACGTTTTTGATATTAGTCAAAGTCAAACTTCTAATGCTTCAGACGTGTTATTCCACAGCGGAACCTATAATGGGCATCCGACCATTTTAGCTTGCGGGCTTGCTACATTAGAAGTGTTAAAAAAAGAAACGGCTGATGTATGCAACCTGACAAATGAGCTGAAAATGGAGCTAGAGCATTTATTTAAACAGTATTCGATCCCAATGCTTGCAGTAGGCGAAGGGTCTATATTCAATATTGTGATAACAGATAAAAAGAACATTTATCATTACCGTGATCTACAGGCGAGTGATTTTAAACTTCGTAAGAAAATTGATCTGCGCCTTCTGCTTGAAGGTATCTATACAAAGCCCCTGAATCGTTACAGCGTATCAACAGCACATACAGCTGTTGAAGTGGAAAAGACGATTGAAGCGTTTAGGAGGGTGCTAAACGATTTATAACTAAGGAGTTCATAATGATAAAAAATGAAGTATATCAACGCATGGTTGACAAGCAAGGGGAGATGAGCAAGTCTCAAAAAAAGATTGCAGCCTATTTATTAAAACATACAGAAACAGCCCCTTTTCTAACAGCTTCTAAACTAGCTAAATTAACGGAAGTAGGAGAGGCGACAGTTGTAAGGTTTGCTGTATCACTAGGCTTTAGCGGCTATCCTGAATTACAAAAAGAGATGCAGAATGCCTTGCAAATGAAGATGACATCTGCTGAAATGTTTGCTCAAACGATTCCAGACCATAATGAAAAACAGAACTTGCTCACCGATATGCTTAAAGATGATATCACCAATCTTCAATTAACACTCAATCAAATAGATCACACAGCTTTCAATAAGGCGGCAGAAGAAATTGTAAAAGCGAATCGCATCTATATCCTTGCCTATAGGAGTGCTGTTAGTCTAGGCAAATTCTTAAGCTTCTACCTTGATCTCGTTTTACAGAATACGGAATTAATTGAGCATGCTGACGGGATGAGTGAACATTTACTTGATATTAAAGAAGGGGATTTAGTCATTGCTTTTGGGTTTGCCAGATATACAAAGAGAACAGTAGATGCGTTGAAGTATGTAAAGGAAAAAGATGTGAAGACAATTGTGATAACGGACCATCCGCTGTCACCGCTTGCTCCTTATGGGACCATAACCCTTCATACATCTACAGAAATCAATTCCTTTATTGATTCGTTTACAGCTCCGATGAGTGTGATTAATGCCCTGCTTACGGCGGTAACAAGAAGTGAGCATGTCAAAGTTGAAAAGAGGCTTCAAGAGCTTGAAGAACTATGGGAAGCATTTGATGTATTTTACGAGTAAGAAGGCCAGACCTAAATATAAAAAAGAGGCTTGCTCATGGCAAGCCTCCATTAAGATATTAAGAAGTAGCTAATCCTTTATCTGAGTCGTTTTTACGATTGCGTAAGATGTGAAGAGCAGCAATCACTACAAAAACTCCTAAACCAGATAGAGAAATGACTAAGTTATTTGGATAAATCAGTGCAAGACCAGATGCAAATAATAAAATACGCTCGATCATATATGGTTTTGCAACAAAGTAGTTCATTAATGAAGCACTCACAGCAGCCATTCCTAACAGCGCAGTAATAAGCGCCGGTACTAACGTTGCAAATGTCCAATCCTGAAGTAATAAAACAGGATTGGAAACAAAGGCATAAGGAATGATAAATGCTGCGATTGCAAGCTTAAAGGCGGTCACACCGGCTTTCATTGGATTGGCCTTCGCTATACCGGCTCCGGCATAGGCGGCCAGACAAACAGGCGGCGTAATATCAGCTACAATTCCAAAGTAGAATACAAAGAAGTGAGCTGCAATAATTGGAACATCAAAAGCGACAAGAGCAGGTGCAGCCATTGAAGCTGTAACTACGTAGTTCGCTGTTGTTGGAAGTCCCATACCTAATAAAATACAAGCAATCATTGTAAAGAATAGAACTAGGAAGAATACACCGCCGGCAAGATCAATAATTCCACCGGCAATCTTTCCACCAAGACCAGTCATCGTCACGATACCAGCAATAATACCAGCTGACGCACAGGCAGCAATAACCGGCAGGGCGACACGCGCCCCTTGCTCCAGAGCATCTAGAATGTCACGAGGTCCCATTCTTGTATCTTTACGGAACAAACTTACAAAGAATGCAGCCCCAATTCCCCAAAGGGCAGCTGTGGTTGCTGTGAAGCCCAGATAAAGCATAACGATAATCGTAATAAGCGGTGCAAGTAAATCTAATCGCTTAGCAATGCCTCCAAACGTAGGAAGCTGATCTTTAGGAAGACCTAGAATCCCTTGTTTTTTGGCTTCGAAATGTGTACCCATAAACACACCAGCGAAATAAAGTAATGCAGGGATAATAGCTATTAAGATAATTTCGCGGTAAGGAACGCCTGTATTACTTGCCATGATGAAGGCAGCAGCTCCCATAATCGGCGGCATGATTTGACCACCTGTTGAAGCAGAAGCTTCCGCGGCAGCTGAGAATTCTGGTTTAAAGCCGGCGCGTTTCATCATAGGGATCGTAAATGATCCCGAACTAACTGTATTGGCAACCGATGATCCTGTTACCATACCTTGCAATCCACTAGCTGTAACGGCAGCTTTTGCTGTACCACCAGTCATTCGTCCAGTTGCACCAAATGCAAGGTCATTAAAAAATTTTCCGATTCCTGTTTTCGTTAACATGACTCCAAAGAAGAGGAAGAGGAAAATAAATGTAGATGAAATTCGTATCGGTGTACCAAAAATGGCTTCAGTGTTAAAGAACATACTCGTCATTAATCGATCGAAGGTAAAGCCTGAGTGCTGAAAGGCTCTAATTGGAAAGACATTTCCTAAATACCCATATAACAGGGCGATTAATGCAATAATGACAATTGGCAGACCTACAGCTCGTCTAGTTGCTTCAAGCACTAAGGCAACACCGAGTGTGGCGACAATAATATCTAGGTCAGAATAGCCTAAGATCGTTACCTGATTACTTGTTAAACGGCTGTATTCAAAGACGATATAGAAATTGACCGCAAGTGCAAGCAAGGCCAAAATTCCATCATACCAAGGTACTCCACGCTTTTTTAAGAATGATCGTTTAGCCGGATAAAGGATGAAAATAAGAGAAAGTCCCCCAGCTAAATGGATTGCGCCTTGAATTAATGTTACATAAGGACCGCGAAAAGACGTGTAGAGCTGAAAGATTGTTAAGGAGATGGCTAGAATCGTAACAATCCACGCCCACTTTTGTAAGTCGGTACGATAGGCTGATTCTTTATCGTACTTAGCGAGCAGGTCTTGATTTTTATCAGTTGTTTCTGTCATATATCTTTCACCACCTAGAAAAAATTGAAATCTCGAAGAAAAAGTACGCGTCAATCAAGTCGACAGTTGACTTCATGGTTGACTTGATTTTTGACAAAACGTACAACACGGCATTCACGTATTTCGGTAAAATCAATTATCTGTTTACATATTCTTTTTACTTTAAACAGACCAGTCGTTTCTCTAGAGCATCGTATCGTGCTTACCCTTTCTTCGGGCTTCATTCTAGAAGTCGAGCCTTCTTTATGTGAAGTTGGGTTTAATTAAATTAAAAGCAACGTCCACGTGTCGTGAGCAGGCTGTGAGGTCAGTGCTGATAACGCCGAAAATCCGTTCGTTCCATTATTTTCAAAAAAAGATTTGTACCTAAAAAGGGACTGAACAGATTGGATGCCCAGTCCCTATGTTATCCATCTTATTAGTTAATAATGCCTTGTTCTTTGAAGTACTTTTCTGCACCAGGGTGGAATGGAAGACCATCAGAACCATTTAAGATGTTCTCAGGATCTAAGTGCACACCTTGTGGGTGAGAAATGCTGTCAACGTTCTCGTAAAGACCTTTTACAATCTCATAACCAAGGTCTTCGCTGATTTGGTTTGTAGAACCAACAAGAATCGCATAAGCTGTAATCGCATCAACTGGACCATCTAAAAATTCATACGTATCAGCAGGAATTTCTAAGTGTCCGTAGTCACTGTTATCAAGAATTGTTTGAAGCGCTTCACCTTCAACAGGAAGTAATACTACATCACGTTGGAAAGCAAGTTCTTCAATGTTACTTGCAGGCAGACCAAGTAAACCGAATGAAGCATCTAACTGACCATCTTGAAGACGAGCAGCAGCGTCACCAAAACCTTCTTCAAAAGCTTGATAATCACCATCTTCTAAACCGTAAGCACTAAGAATTAATTTCGCCGCAGCTTGTGTACCACTACCTGCAGGTCCAATCGCTACACGCTTACCTTCAAGGTCAGCAATTGAAGTGATTCCAGTGTTTTCAGTCGTAACAACTTGCATAACCTCTGGGTAGATATGACCCATAAATCCAAAGTTCTCAACAGCAGCACCTTCAAAATCAGCTTCACCGTTAAGAGCTTCTAGAGCAGGGATGTGTACAGTCATACCAAGCTGCATCGTTCCTTGATAAATTCCTCCAAGGTTTTCAACAGATGCACCAGATGCTACTGCACTAACATTAAAGTCTTCGAAATCAACATTGTCATTCATGACATTAGCCATCTCTTGACCTAATGGATAGTACGTACCACCTGTACTACCTGTTCCCATTTGCAAGTCTGTTTTGAAATCTTCGTCCCCGCCAGCATTATCAGAGCCGCCACAGGCACCAAGAAGCATTCCTACAGAAAGCAATGCAGCTGATAAAAAAGCAAATTTCTTTTTCATCGAATTTCCCCCTTATATATGTAGTTATCAGTATGAAGGCGTGTTCATACCACATTATCATTTAATCAAAAATCTAAAAGAATGTCAAAGTGTAACGCGAAATCTCTTTGTCATGTAAACTAACAATGTGAAAATAAAGGAGATAAAAAGAAGCTGCCTTCATAGACAGCCTCAAGATGATTTATTCCATTGTTGGAATATCTTCTGTATTTTCAGCTTCAATGGCAGCGCCTGTATCAATGTGGCCGAACATTTCAGGATGTTCTTCACCATCAATTAATACCTTCGTTTGATTAAAGCCGAATTGTTTCATTGTAAGAGCAATTTGTTGCATAAGCATAGCTTCTGTACCAGAGCCAAGCTGAGCATCTAATAGTTCAGAAGAGAAAGAGACATGAGCTGTACCTTCATGCTCTTCAACAGATTGGACTTCTACGTTGCTCGGGATGAGAGAAACAAGATTAGCATGTTCTGGTCCTTCTACCCAAGCTTCGAATGTCGCTTTAAAAAGCTCTTCATCAGATGCTTCAATAGAACGTTCTTCTTTATAAATATCCATTACCTGATCATCTGCAAAGAATAGATATACTGGAGTAGCAGTTGCTTCTTCAACAGCAGGTGTTTCTTCCGTCTCAACAGACTCTGAATCTTCAGCGGCTGTTTCCTCTTCTACACCATGTTCCTCTTCGACTGGTTCTTCAGTTGATTCTTCCTCCGTACTTTCATCAGCAGCAAGCTCTTCTTCTACTTCAGTTTCTTCTTCAACAGCATCTGCATTTTCCTCAGTTTCGATATTTCCAGTCGATTCATTTGAATCGATGGCGTTCTCCCCTTGGCCGCATGCTGCTAAAAAGATAACAAGTAGTAATGCAGCTAGCATTAGTGTGACTTTTTTCATTGTAGGTCCTCCTATTCAAGCCAATCAATTAATATCTTACAAGGTTAATAGAGAAAGCTTCCTCATTTGGTAAGACAACCCTGTAATTAAAGTTTACAACATCGCCGTTCATTTTCAAATCATTAATTAAGACTCAAACTTTAGACCTATGCAAGTTGATTTTCTTTAGAACGACGCACAAAGGACATTTCTCTCCAATGACCTTGACGCCAGCGCCATAACATTAACAGGCCCCTCAGCCATTCATCCGCAATAAAACCTATCCACACTCCAACAAGTCCAAGACCCATGTGTACACCAAAAAAGTAAGCAACAGGGATACTTACTCCCCACATGGATAAAATCCCAAGGTACACAGGAAACTTAACATCTCCAGCCGCTCGTAAACAATTGATGACAACGAGATTGAAGGCTCTTCCTGGCTCTAAAATGATCGTTAGAAGTAAGAGGGTTGCACCCGCTGTGATAATCTGTTCGTTATTTGTGAATATTGAGAGAAGAGGGCGGCTTGAAAAGTAAACGATCACAGCCATCGAGGTTGAAACGGCAATCGCTATCTTTAAGCTTCTAATACATCGCTCGTATGCCTCGTCTAACTTTTTTGCCCCTACTTGATGGCCGATGATTATTTGAGTTCCTTGTCCTATAGCAATCGCAAATAACAAAATAAACATCATAATGTTTTGTGTATACACTTTTGTTGTCAGGGCTTCTGTACCCATCATGACGATAAAAAAGGTAATCACAAGTTGTGAGCCATTATAAGAAAGATGTTCACCTGCTGACGGAATTCCGATCTTAAGCAAACTTCTTAATTCGTATGAAGGGAAAGAACGACGCATAAAAGAAAAAGGCAGACGCCCTTTTAGTCGGTAAAACAGGACAAATGCAATAACGATTAACCCCAAAGTTCGACTAATGGTAGTTGAAATCGCTACCCCTGTAACCCCTAGAACCGGAATCCCGAACGGTCCGAAAATAAATAAATAATTTCCTATTACGTTTAAAATATTCATACCAATCGTAATGTACATCACATCTTTAGTGAACTGATGACTTCTCAGAACTGCTCCAATCGTCATAAGAACTGATTGAATAAATGAAAAGCCGCCGACAATTTGTAAATAGAGAGTTGCTTCTTTTAAAAGTTCCTCTGGAAGCCCCATCATAAGAAGGATGGCGGGCCCTGCAGCGAATAATAGCAGACTTAAAAATAAGCCGAAGATAAAGTTTCCTATAATCGAAACGGTTGCTACTCTGCCGGCATCTTCGTCTTGATTTGCCCCTAAATGCTGAGCGACGAGTACGCTTGTTCCTGTAGCTATAAAGCCGAACATGACGATGATCACCATCAGAAGCTGGTTTGAAACCCCAACCGCTGCAACCGCATCATCAGAGTACTGGCTAAGCATTAACGTATCGGCGTTACCCATCAGCATATGTAGAAGAATTTCAATGAAGATCGGCCATGTGAGAGCGAAGAGGGTGGCATTACGTGCTGTTTTTGCTTTCTTGGTCATATGACATCCCACCTATATGGACTATGTTATTTTTGGAATGAAATAACAAAGCAAGAAGAACGGGACGGGATGAAACCGTTCTTCTTGCTGCTGCCTCATTCCTTTTAAAGCTTCTTTAAAACAATGGCTTGTTTAGGACCTATCCTGATTTTAGCAGATGGCTCCATAACCTGCTCAGAAAATAATTCCTTCGTTGGCAGGTTAATAAACTCATCAGGCAACTCGAATTCATGAGATTCTCTTTCTGCATTTATGACAAATAACAGCTGCTCATTCTTTGTGACCTTTATATAAGAGAGGAGGGGGGAGGCAAGGTTTGTTGGAACAAACGTTAAATCACCTCTCGTGCCAAAGGCTTCAGACTGAGTACGAAGTTGAATGAGCTGTTGTACATATTTGAATAATGGTTGGTTTTGCTTTTCTTCATCCCAAACCATACATTCTCTGCACCCAGGGTCAGCACCGCCAGTCATACCGATCTCATCTCCGTAGTAAATACAAGGAGTTCCAGGCAGAGAAAATTGGAGTAACAACTGAAGCTTAACCAGATCTTCATCGTTGGCTGAGAGCGTTAATATCCTTGGTGTATCATGACTTCCCAATAAATTAAAAGCAACTTCTTGAACAGAACGAGGGTACATATGCAGTAATTTTGTTAATTGTTCAATGAACGCTTTACTGTTAATTGAATGTTTTCCTGCAAAGTCAATAATGGCGTTAGTCACAGGATAGTTCATTACTGCGTCAAATTGATCTCCTAGAAGCCAAGGCATTGAATCATGCCAAATCTCTCCTAATATATACGCATCAGGTTTTATATCTTTTACTACTTTCCTGAACTCTCTCCAAAAGGAATGATCAATTTCATTTGCAACGTCTAAACGCCAGCCGTCAATATCAAATTCACGAATCCAATAAGCAGCTACGTTTAGCAGGTATTCTTTCACCTCAGGATGTTCTGTGTTTAACTTAGGCATTGTTGGAACAAAAGCAAACGCATCATAATTTGGACGCACGTCACCGGCAGCTTCTTCTATTGTAGTGATTGGAAACTCATGAATATGAAACCATTCACGGTAGTTCGAAGCCTTCCCATTTTTTAAGACATCTTGAAAAGGTTCAAAATAGTAGCCTGAGTGATTAAATACAGCATCTAACATGACTCGAATTCCTCTAGCATGACAAGCTTTGACAAAGTGTTTAAACGTGTCCTTAGTACCGAATTGCGGATCAATTTCCATGTAGTCAATCGTGTCATACTTATGATTGGAATGGGCTTTGAAAATCGGAGTGAGGTAGATGCCGCTAATTCCTAATTGGGATAGATAATCTAGATGATTCTCAATTCCTACAAGATCGCCGCCAAAGAAATTTGTCGGTGTAGGAGACGTGCTTCCCCAAGGCAAGGTGCCATCAGGATTAAGAGACTTATCACCATTAGCAAATCTTTCAGGGAAGATCTGATACCAGACTGTGTCCTTTACCCATTCTGGAGGCGCGAAAACGTCAACCTCATTTAAAAATGGAAAACAAAAGTAAAATCCAGCATCAGCTGGTGAATCCTCATAAAACCCTCGTTCTGTATATGTTAAACACTCATTCTTTGAACGAAGGCGAAATCCATATCTTAAGCGGCGAAAAGGGGGAGAGACTTCTTTAAACCAATAATCAAAAAGGTCATCACTTCCTGTTTTTATCATCTTTTCGGCTTGAAACAGCCAACCTGTTTCGTTATCCCATTCATATGGATCTCCGTATAGGAGTTCGACATCTTCTACATCATCTTTTTTTGTCTTTAAACGAATATGTAAATCTTTTTCATTATAAGCATAAGCGAATTCGTTTTTTGGACGGTGATAAATGGCTTCCTTTTGCATCCAACCCCTCCTTAATAATTTAAACCTCTAACTAATCTAAGCCTATGTATATAATTGTATACTGTCACGTTAAGAATGCAAACGTTTGTCATTGTGATTTTTTACGAAATAAAAAATATGTGAAAACGGTTGCTTAAATCTATGACTCTATGTATAATTGCCTATAAAGATAGATGAAAGCGATTGCATATTTTTTTGTCGGATTGTGCAAACGATTGCTCTAATTATGGCATAAAGGTTGTGATGAAGTGATGAGCAAACAATGGTGGAAAGAAAGTGTGATTTACCAAATATACCCCCGCAGCTTTGCTGACAGCAATGGTGATGGGATTGGTGACTTAAAAGGAATAATCAGTAAGCTTGATTATCTAGAATGGTTAGGGATTGATGTGATCTGGCTAAGTCCTGTCTATGATTCTCCTAATGATGATAATGGGTACGATATCCGTGATTATTACGGAATTATGAAGGAATTTGGGACAATGGACGACTGGGAATTAATGCTAAGTGAAGTCCATAAACGCGGGATGAAGTTAATTATGGACTTAGTCATAAATCACTCGAGTGACGAATGTGAGTGGTTTGTAAAGTCAGCTTCATCAAAAACAAGCCCGTATCGGGATTACTACATATGGCGCCCAGGTAATGGTGGTCAAGAACCCAATAATTGGGAATCTCATTTCGGCGGTTCTGCATGGAAGTATCACGAAGAAACGGATGAGTATTTCTTGCACCTATTTTCAAAAAAACAGCCTGATTTCAATTGGGAGAATGAAGCGTTACGCAGTGAACTATACAAGATGATGACTTGGTGGCTCGATAAAGGGATTGATGGCTTTAGGATGGATGTCATCAATATGATCTCTAAAGCAGAGGGGCTCCCTGATGCTTCTGAAGTAAGAGACACGCCGTATCAGCCGGCAGGCGATCTATTTCTAAATGGTCCGCGTGTTCATGAATATATAAAGGAAATGAATGAACAAGTGTTATCGAAATATGATGTCATGACGGTCGGTGAGACACCGGGAGTCACGCCAGACGATGCAGCATTATTTACCGGAGAAGATCGCAATGAATTAAATATGGTTTTTCAATTTGATCACATGGATGTGGATTCAGGACCTGGAGGGAAATGGGATATTCAACCATGGACCTTAAGTGAACTTAGAAGAATTTTAGACGGCTGGCAGCTGGGACTTGAAGGGCGTGGCTGGAACAGCTTGTATTTGAATAATCATGATCAACCAAGAATGGTTTCAAGGTTCGGAGATGATAAAGAGTACCGTGTGAACTCTGCCAAAATGTTAGCGACCCTGCTGCACACCCTGCAAGGCACTCCTTACATCTACCAAGGCGAAGAAATCGGTATGACGAACGTGGAATTTGATTCGATCGATGATTATCGCGATATTGAGACTCTTAACATGTACAAAGAAGCAACAGAAGAAAGAGGAATATCACATGATGAGGTCATGAGACGGATCTATATTAAGGGTCGTGACAATGCGAGAACACCTATGCAGTGGAACCCAACAAAACATGCAGGCTTCACAACGGGGGAGCCTTGGCTGGCTGTCAATCAGAATTATGAAGAAATTAATGTAGAGGAAGCTCAGACAGACAAAAACTCAGTCCTTCATTATTACAAAAAACTGATCGCACTAAGAAAAGAGAATCCAATCATGATTTATGGTGCGTATAGGACATTAAATGAAAATAAAGAGGCTGTATACAGTTATGAAAGAGAATGGGAAGGCAAGAAGCTTTTAGTCATGCTAAACTTCACTGCCATACCCCAAGCATATAAGGTACCACCAAAATGGATAAAAAGCGGCTGTGAGTTGTTGATTAGTAATGAGGCCATCCATCCATCGTTAGAAGATGGAACAATAGAGCTCTCACCTTATGAAGCTCGTGTGTATGTTATGAAAGGCTGAATCAATGCACTTTTTCTTTTACTACATGAAGGGAGTGATGAAAGAGATAGCAAATGAATGGACTGCTAGATGGATTTAACGAATGATTCCAGGTATGACACAAACAATGAAAAGGTTAAGGGGGAAAGAATCAATGAAAATGCGTTCATTTTTACTATTGCTAGTAATGGGTCTTGTGTTAGCTGTTTTAGCTGCATGTGGTCCAGATCGCGAAGAAGAAGCTGCACCTGCGCCATCAGAAGGTGAAACTGAAGGTGAGGTAACAGAGGCAGAAAAGCCTGATACATTAACAATGTGGGTAAATGATGAAGATGCACAACTTGATGCATATGAAGAAATTACAGAACGCTTCACAGAAGAAACGGGAATTAATGTAGACATTACTCCATTCTCTATGCTTGACCAAACAGATGCATTATCTCTTGATGCTGCATCAGGCGGCGGACCGGACTTATTCTTCCAGCCAAACGATCGTATGGGTGATATTTACTTGCAAGGTTTAGCTGCAGAGCTTGAATTAACAGAAGAGCAATTAGAAGGTTACCCAGAAGGCGCAATCACAGCTCTTAGCTACGAGGGTGCTCAACTTGGAATTCCAGCTGTTATCGAAACATATGGCTTAATGTATAACACAGAGCTTGTTGAAGAAGCTCCTGCAACAATCGAAGAGTTAGAGCAAATTGCAGAAGAACTGACAAATGCATCAGCTGATGAATACGGGTTTTTAATGGAAGGAACGAACTTCTACTACCTTTATCCTTTCCTAGAGGCATACGGCGGTTATGTATTTAACCAAGATGATAATGGTGTGTATGATATTGAAGATATTGGTCTTGCAAACGAAGGTGCACAAGAAGGTGCAGAGCTTATCCAATCTTGGTTTGAAGCGGGATATCTTCCACAAGGAATCACTGGCGATATTATGAATGGTCTGTTTGAAGATGGAAAAGTAGGGGCAGTAGTTACAGGTCCTTGGAATATTCCAAACTACTCTGCTGCACTTGGTGACAATTTAGCAGTAGCTCCGCTTCCTTCAATTGATGGTGAAAATATGGCTTCATTCTCAGGTGTTAAGGGCTGGCTTGTAAATGAGTACAGTGAAAACATTGAATGGGCTACTGAACTTGCTTTATTTATCACAAACCCTGAAAATGCATTAACATATTTTGAAGTTGCTGGTGAGCTTCCTGCTCGTACAGATGTTGAAATAGATGACGAGCTTCGTGCTGGTTTAGTGGAGCAAGCTGAATATGCAGTTCCTATGCCAAACATCCCTGCAATGTCTCAAGTGTGGGATCCAATGGGAGATGCGTTTGAATTTATTTCTCAAGGTCAAGATGCACAAGAAGTTCTAGAAGAAGCAGTGGATCAAATTAAGGAGCAAATTCAACTTTCTGAAGGTGCTAATTAATCTCTGACTGCCCTAATAGGGAGGCTGGAGGGTCTATAGTGGACCCTCCTCCTTATCCTAGCATTAGAGGAGGACACATAACATGAAAAATTCGAATCGTGAACCACGTTCGCATAACCCAAATCTTGCCACGCTCCTATCTGTTGTGCCTGGTTTAGGGCAATTTTATAACCGCCGTTATGCAAAAGGATCGGCCTTCTTTATTCTCTTTGCAGCCTTCTTTGGCGTATTTTATAACTTTTTGAATATAGGCTTTTGGGGATTATTCACATTAGGAACCATTCCCCGAGTTGATGATTCTAGACTTTTATTAGCTCAAGGAATTATGTCTTTAATTCTCACTACATTTGCCATTTTATTTTATGTGATCAATTTAGTTGATGCACGTAAGGATGCAAAGAGAATTCAACAAGGCTGGGCTGCCCCAAGTGTCCGTGAAGGGTTTCGCCATGCATATGACAAGAGCTTTCCTTATTTATTAACAGCACCAGGACTATTGCTTTTAATTTTCACTGTCGTTTTTCCATTAATGTACATGGTAGGGCTCGCTTTTACAAACTACGGATTGTATAATGCGCCTCCAAGAAATCTGCTTGAATGGATTGGTTTTAAAAACTTTATCGATTTAGTGACTGTGCCGATTTGGCGTGACACCTTCTTTTCTGTTTTATCATGGACGCTCGTGTGGACGTTTGTAGCTACTACTTTACAAATCGCTCTAGCATTGTTTTTAGCACTGCTTGTTAACGATCCCCGTGTTAAAGGGAAAAAGTTTATTCGTACGATTTTAATTCTGCCTTGGGCTGTACCGGGGTTTGTAACAATTCTTATTTTCTCAGCAATGTTTAATGATAATTTTGGAACGATTAACCGTGATATTATTATTCCTCTCTTTGGTGGAGACGGGGTCCCTTGGATGAGTGATCCATTCTGGGCAAAAACAGCTTTAATTATGATCCAAGTATGGTTAGGCTTTCCTTTTGTATTTGCCCTATTTACAGGGGTGTTAACAAGTATTTCAAGTGATTGGTACGAGGCTGCGGATATGGACGGGGCAAATCGTCTGCAAAAGTTCCGCTTCATCACATTACCGCATGTCTTGTTTGCTACAGCACCGCTGCTTATTATGCAATATTCGTTTAACTTCAATAACTTTAATATTATTTACTTATTTAACCAAGGCGGCCCAGCGGTAAGAGGACAAAATGCCGGAGGAACCGACATTCTTATTTCATGGGTGTATGGCCTGACGTTTGAGACAAAACAGTACGGTATGGCTGCAGCAATTTCAATTATCATTGGTATCATGGTGGCTGGCTTTGCCTTCTTCCAATTCCGTCGAAGTCGTTCCTTTAAAGAGGAGGGAAGCGTATAATGGATCGTAAATCAAACAGCCGGAAAAATAACCGGAAATTAAAATCAAATCTTGAGGTAGCTGGAATCTATGCCGTTCTTTTGGTTATGTTCATTATTATCGGTTACCCGTTATTGTGGACGATCGGCTTATCTTTAAATCCCGGAACAAGCTTATACGGGGCAAAAATGTTTCCTCAAAACTGGTCATTTACGCATTATGAGTGGTTATTTACAAACCCGCGCAGTAACTATTTAACTTGGTATAAAAATACATTGATTGTTGCTGTATGTACGTCTGTGTTATCTACATTTACTGTAGCACTTGTTGCCTATGCATTTTCACGCTATCGTTTTAAAGGGCGTACGTATGGATTGTATGCTTTCCTAATGCTGCAAATGTTCCCTGTGTTAATGGCGATGGTGGCTCTTTATATCTTATTAAACACAGTGAACCTGCTAGATACGTTAACAGGATTAATTATCATTTATGTCGGTACATCTATTCCGATGAATGCCTTTTTAGTAAAAGGGTATTTTGATACCATTCCTAATGAACTTGATGAATCGGCTAAACTTGACGGGGCAGGACATTTCCGTATTTTCTTTACGATTATGCTTCCGCTTGCTAAACCGATCTTAGCGGTTGTTGCTTTATTTAACTTTATGACTCCATTTATGGATTTCATATTACCGCGGATCATTTTAAGAAGTCCTGAAAACTTCACATTAGCTCTAGGGTTATTCAATTTTGTTAACGATCAATTTGCTAATAACTTCACACGATTTGCAGCAGGGGCCATCTTAATTGCGATTCCAATTGCAACAGTATTCTTGCTTCTGCAGCGTTATCTTGTAACAGGCCTTACATCAGGAGCGACAAAAGGGTAAACATAATGCTGTAACGATCAAATGCGGTGGGGGCTCCACCGCATTCTCTATGTAGGGATTTGGAGATCAGAATCATAACAAGCGGCCTAATCTAAAAGAAGGCATTGTTCTTGGGTGAGAAGCTCGCTACAATATAAGAATATGAGATGACAGGAAATTAAAGGTGGGATTTGTTATGGCGGTTACGATCAAGGATGTTGCAAAGCTAGCTAATGTAGCTCCTTCAACCGTTTCAAGAGTAATTGCAAACAGTTCAAGAATTAGTGAACGCACGAAAGAACGCGTGAGGGAAGCGATGGAAGAGCTTGGCTATCATCCAAACTTTAATGCGAGAAGCCTGGTTAATCAACAGACAAATACATTAGGCGTGATTATTCCAAGCTCAGCAAAGATAGCCTTTCAAAACCCATTCTTTCCTGAGGTCATTCGAGGGATCACCTCTAAAGCATATCTAGAGAAGTTCGGTCTTTATCTATCAACAGGGCAAACTGAGAATGAAATACTAGAGGAAGTTCGACAGATGGTCCAAAGCCGCCGAGTCGATGGAATTTTATTACTTTATTCTAAAGTGGATGATAAGGTCATTAATTATTTAATTGAAGAAGATTTTCCGTTTGTTTTAATCGGCAGACCTTATGAAGCGGAAGCTATGAATGTGAGTTATGTGAACAATGACAATCTTAAAGCTGCAAAAACAGTCACAGAATATCTACTATTATTAGGTCATGAGAATATTGGATTTATCGGCGGTAATTTAGATTACGTTGTAACACGTGATCATAAAGAAGGGTATCAGCAAGCATTAAAGAAAGCGGGCGTAGAGTCTAAAGAAGAGTACATCGTTTATTACGATGAAATACAAGAAGGCGGACAGGAAGCGGTTATTGAGTTGATGTCATTGAAAACACCTCCGACCGCACTTGTCGTTGCAGATGATCTAATGGCTCTTGGAGTGTTGAGAATGCTTGATGAAATGGAGATCTCTGTGCCAGAAGAGATGTCGGTTGTAAGCTTTAATAATGTAATGCTATCTGAACTATCATCTCCGCCTTTGACAACGGTTGATATTCATATTTATGAATTGGGATTTCAAGCGACTGATTGCCTGATAAAGAAAATTCATGATCCAAAGCAGCCGACAAAAAAAATAATCGTTCCGCATAAATTCATTAAGCGTCAAACTTGTAGAAAGCGTATACCAGAGAAGGAAATCAGCTCATAGGCTTTTCCTTCTTTTTTTATGTTTAGAGTTACATTTCTAAGGTATAGATACAAGGTACATTCTTTTGTTTCGATCAGTTAAGAAGTGCTGTGATATAATAACGAAAAAGTATAAAGGAAGGAATTAGAAATCTATGCTGCCACAAAATAAAGCATTTCGATTTGGAGTAGGCCTTGCTCTTGTTTTCTTAATTATTTATTTAGGATCTCTAGTTGATTGGATCTTTAAGCCGATCGTGGTTCTTGTTCAAACTCTTTTTGCTCCTATTGTTCTTGCAGGAGTGTTGTTTTATTTATTAAGGCCATTTGTGAATTTATTATCAAAAAAACTGCCGAGAAGTATATCAATATTAATCCTTTACTTAATGGCAATAGGATTAATAACGTCGCTGATCTTACTTGTAGGACCTGAATTACAGCGTCAGTTTACCAGCTTAACACGTAACTGGCCGACTTTTATGAATGAAATTAGAAACATGATTATAGCTATTCAAGAAAATGAATATATTTCAAGGTTCCAAGAAAGTGAAAACTTCTCACTAGAAGAGATCACATCAAACTTAGAAGAATATATGACCAATATAATGTCTAGCATTGGTTCGAATGTCGCTAGCTTTATTGGATTTATCGCAAATGTAGTCATTGTTTTGATTATTATTCCATTTGTTTTATATTACATGTTGAAAGAAGGAGAGAAAGCTCCTAACCAAGTTCTCAGGCTGCTGCCTAGAAAACATCAGAAGGAAGGTCAACGAATCCTATCTGATATGGATTATGCATTGAGCTCTTATATTCAAGGGCAAATTATTGTTAGTATTTGTGTGGGTGTTCTTGTATACATAGGCTACCTTATCATCGGGATCGAGTATCCGCTTGTTTTAGCCCTAGTTGCCATGTTTACAAATGTGATTCCATTTGTAGGTCCGTGGATCGGGACGTTTCCTGGTGTGATCGTCGGGTTCCTTGATTCCCCGTTTATGGCGTTACTCGTAATAATAGTGGTAGTTGTTGTCCAACAAATTGAAAGTAATTTAATCTCTCCACAAGTTATGGGAAGAAAATTAGATATTCATCCGTTAACGATTATTTTATTATTGCTTGTTGCGAGCAGATTTGCTGGTCTGTTAGGCTTATTATTAGCCGTCCCGACATATGCAGTCGGAAAAGTAATTGTTCTGCACACTTATCGATTAATTATGCTGCGCAGACGTCCTATTGATTAATGATGATTAATGATGATTAATGATTAAACGAATAAATGAAGCAGAGTAAGGAGAGAGATAAATGAGCAATGAATTAGATGGTATTATCCAAGTCGATACGAATGAATTAAAAGGAATGGTGAACGATTCAGCCTCACCTATACTAATTGATGTTCGTGAAATAGATGAATACGAAGAAAGTCATATCCCTGGCGTTCCTTTAATCCCTATGCAAACAATCCCTGCTCATCTTGAGAAGCTTGATAAGTCAAAAAGCTACGTATTTATTTGTCGCAGCGGGGCGCGAAGTCAAAATGTAGCTCTTTATTTAAAAAATAACGGATTTAATGATGTTAGAAATTTCTACGGCGGTATGTTGAGCTGGGATGGGGATCGTCAGGAAGGTCTTGAATGGATGGTTGAAAATACCGAAGAGTTATATCGTTAAAAAGCTGCACAGTGTCAAAAGGCACTGTGCTTTCTTTTGAGTAATTTTAACGAGATGGGTGATGCTAAACATACTGAATGCAGAAAGGAGGAGTGTATAAATGTGGACAATCTTAATCATCTTGCTCATTTTATGGCTGTTAGGCTTTAGTTTTGAAATTGCAGGGAACTTAATCCATATCCTTCTGGTGATCGCATTAGTCTTGTTTATATTCCGTCTAATCACGGGAAGAAAAGCATAGTTGAATTCACGCTAAGAGCTCAGGTATCTGAGTTCTTTTTTTGATCAATAAAATGACATTAACCCCAAAAATAATGTAGATTGTTGTAGGAAAAAAGGTTAAATTCTAGTAAACTATTGACAATAGAGAATATTAATAGGGGTTGGAAAGATTGAATATAATAAAAATAGGTATTTTGTCTTTGGTCTTAAGTTGTTTGTTTTTCGTTTCACCTTCTCATTCTTACGCATCAGAAACAGCAAAGACTTGGTTTTATATAGATGGTCAAGAACAAAGGTACGTAGGAGAACCGGTAAAGATAGACGGTGAATGGTGGCTTCCTTTGAGACCGGTGTTAATGGAGGCAGCTCATTTTAATGGAGAGCTTAAGGATGGATATGGATATGTTCAAAAAATTATCCGAGTGCTGAATGAAGAGCGTCATAAAATGTCTCTGGCAGATGAGGATACAAGGGTTGGGAGCATTGAAAGCATTGAAAACAGAGAAATAACAGAAGAAGAGAAAGAACATGAAGAGATCCTTTCTTTTTTATCTAGTTTTTCTCTTGACTATATTCAAAATCGAGATATGATTCGGCTGGCAGATGTAGGAAAATTAGGCTTTGATTATTACATGTATCAAGACACGGGGATCATTCACCTTAATTCGCCAGGTCTGATGGATATGGCAGGCCTGTCTATCGGATTAAATAAAGAACAAGTAAACGGTGTATTAGGAGCCATTCACTGGAATACAGGGTATGGAATGACTGCTGATTATGTTGGTTTTTATGGATCAGAAAATGAGTTTACATATAGAGATCGGTACGGGTATGAAAGAAAAGAAAACGCCTTTGATGTTCAAATTGAAATCACAGATAATGCTCTATCACATTTGATCGTTTCAGATGCTGGTTACGAAACGTCAAAAGGAATTTCTGTAGGAGACCGATTAAATGATGCCGTTCGTGCGTATGGTAATCAGTATGTGAGAGAATCGATTGATGGAAAACAAGTGATCATTTATGATGTGGAGTTTGGTTCCATTTGGTTTATAGCAGGTAGTGATCAATCGATTGAACGTATCGGTTATTGGGATCACCAACTAAGAGGCTTTGGAGACAGTCAGCAAGAAGAAATAGAGGGAGCAGAGGAGATCTTTAACTAATCCTCTGCTTTGCTCTTTTATAGGTGGTCTGGTTCTTTTGAGTCAGTATACTTGCCGCGGCGGGCATTTTCCATTGCTTGTTGATTTTTCTTAGCATTGATTGCATTATTATCTTTCTTTTTTTTGTTTGAATCGCCAGTGTGTGACATAATTCACCTGCTTTCATAAATGATAGTATAGTGTGTGCATTCTCACCGGAAATCATGATAAATGTTTACTTTGATTTATTTAGGGAAAACATATTGTAACAATTTGAAAAGGTGGGAGATCATTTATGAATATGAAGCGAACTCTAGTTGCATCTGTTGTCGCAGGAGTAGCAAGTGCTACAACTATCCTTCTAAAAGATGAAGAAAGAAGAGAAAAAGCAAAACGTCAATTAAAGCAAATGTACACAAAAGTGACCAAGCAAAGAGCAGAAAATCAAAATGGTCAAACCGAGATTAAAGCAGGACACCCTGACCCGTATGATGTAGATGATAATAAAATGGTGAATGAAGGTGCCCTCTACAGTGTTCAAAGATATAATGAAAAACAACAGCAGAATCAATATTAAGTCACCAATGCGGGTGGCTTTTTGTTTGTTTTTTGATAAATCAGGGCAGGTTGTGTAGTAAAGGTAACTTGGGCTCTTATCGTAAGAATTATTTTAATGAAATAATTAAATTCCGGTGCTATAATAATCCGTATTACAAATGGAATCTAATTATTGGAAGGAGCAGACAAATTGATTACAATAAAAAATGAAACGATCCATAACATCCCTACGTTACATGTAGTGAAAGCAGAAAATGATCATACCAAACAACTTCCTACAGTCTTTTTCCTTCATGGGTATACAAGTGCTAAAGAACATAATTTAGCGATAGCCTATTTATTAGCAAAGAAAGGATTTCGGGTGATCCTGCCTGATGCCCTCCATCACGGGGAACGTGAGGGGGATGTGCGCGGAAAAGATCGTGATATTCTTTTTTGGAATATTGTCTTACAATCAATTAAAGAAATCAGCCTGATTAAAGATAATCTGCAGCAACGAGAATTGATCGATAATGATCGCATCGGCGTTGCAGGAACCTCAATGGGCGCGATCACAATGTATGGGGCACTCAGTCAATATTCTTGGATTCATTCGGCTGTTTCGTTTATGGGTACTGCCTATTTCCAGTCATTTGCTAATGCCCAAATTAAAATGATTGAAGACTCTGGGCATACGCTTGAAGAGAAAATGAAGCAAGCGATGTTAAGTCAGTTAAAAGCAGTGGACTTATCACAAAATCTAGAAGCATTAAATGAGAGACCGCTTTTGATTTGGCACGGGGAACAAGATCAAGTTGTACCTTTTGATTATTCAAAAGCTCTGTATGAACAGCTTTATGATCAATATGATCAAACAGATCGAATTCAGTTTATTCAAGAACCGAATACATCTCATAAGGTAACGAGACACGCAACGTTGCAAGGTG
This sequence comes from Alkalihalophilus marmarensis DSM 21297, assembly GCF_000474275.2. Lineage (GTDB taxonomy): Bacteria > Bacillota > Bacilli > Bacillales > Bacillaceae_D > Alkalihalophilus > Alkalihalophilus marmarensis. The sequence continues at coordinate 28,967 of NZ_ATAE01000032.1, read as the reverse complement.
TAGATTGGTTTTGTACTCACCTCTTAAATGAAAAAGTGAAAGCATCTGTATGGTGATCGTATGGTAAACGAATTAAAGAAACTGTTGGTCATTATCTTTTCAGCGTTTTTATTAGCAATATCTTTGAACTTTTTTCTAATACCAGCTAATGTGTTTGCAAGTGGTTTTACAGGGGTGTCCCAATTATTGGCAACAATTTTACCCCTGTCAACTGGTATAATGTTATTCTTGCTGAATATTCCTGTAGCAATTATCGGATGGTTGAAAATTGGAAAGAGCTTCACCGTTTATAGTTTTTTAAACGTCGCTTTTACTACGTTATTTCTTGAAATTGTACCTATCACAAACTATTCAAGCGATATTTTATTAAATGCCGTATTTGGAGGTGTGATTGCCGCAATAGGAGCAGGCATCACTTTGAAAGTAGGTGCATCCACAGGCGGTATTGATATCATCGTGTTAATCTTATCAAGGTTAAGTGACCGCCCCGTAGGAATTTATTTCTTTTTACTAAATGGAGTGATTGTTCTAGCTTCCGGCTTTTTGTTTGATCCTGAAAAAGCATTATATACACTGGTTACTCTTTATGTGACATCACGTGTTATTGATGCCATTCATACACGTCATGTGAAGCTAACAGCAATGATTGTGACGAAGAAACCAGAAGAATTAAGACAGGCAATACACGAACGCATTACTAGAGGAATAACGAGACTGCCTGCTAAAGGCGGGTATATGGCGGATGAAAAAGAAGTTCTAATGACCGTGATTACTAGATATGAATTATATGATCTTAAGCATATCATCGATTCTGTCGATCCTGAAGCATTTACAAATATAATCGAAACAACAGGAATATATGGTTTGTTTCGCAAAGAGTAAAAAGGAGGATGTACATGAAACATGTATTTTCTATTCTTATGGCGCTTGGGTTGATCTTTATGACAGCATGTGGACAAACAGCTACCAGTCCAGGAGGAGACCAAGCAGAAGGGAACGATGCGGCTATGAATTCAGATTGGGCTGTTAATGTTACTACTGAACAAAATGGTGAGGGCGAGGTCGTTGTAGATATCGAAATAACAAATCAGATGGATGAAGCAGCTACATTGGACTTTACATCGGGTCAAAAATATGAATTGGTTGTTGTAGATGAAGAAGGAAATGAAGTATACCGTTACTCCAATGAGATGATGTTTACCATGGCGTTAACCTCTGAGACCTTTGAGCCGGGTGAAACAAAGTCTTATCAAGAAACTCTTTCAACTGATCAATGGTCATCAAGCACTCATACCATTTATATTGAAGTGGTTGCTGCTGCAGTTGACGGAGAAGAAGTAGAGAATAAGGAACAATTTAAAGCAGAAAGTTCCATTGAAATAGAGTAATTGAATTAGAGTAATTGAGTTTAAATAATTGGGATCGAATAAATGTAGAGAAAAGACTAAGCGAGTTTATATCGCTTAGTCTTTTTTGGGGTGTATTATTCATCTACAATATTCCATTTTTTCTTTGCGGCTTCTTGAATAGACTGCTTCATTTTACTCCACATCTCAGAGTGATGGGCCGGCGTTGGAGTTGTTGAGTTAGGGGAGTTTTCGGTGGTAGGCATATTTTTTGAGCCGATCCAATAGCTTTTATACGGCTCTTCATATTCTGCTTTCATCTTATTTTATAAACTCCTTTCTGGACTCGTAGTCAAACGTATTAAATGATGAATCTCTTCATTGGTCAATTCCGTTACCTGCTGTTCTCCTGCTTGCAGCACTTGATCTGCCAAAGATTGCTTTTGAGTTAACATCTTATCAATTCTCTCTTCGAGTGTACCTGAAGTCATTAATTTATGAACTGTCACATCTTTTGTCTGACCGATCCTAAAGGCACGGTCCGTTGCTTGATTTTCGACTGCAGGATTCCACCATCTGTCATAATGGATCACATGATTTGCCGCTGTTAAGTTTAGGCCAACTCCTCCTGCTTTAAGAGAAAGAACAAAAGCAGTGACTTCCGGGTCTTCTTGAAATCTCTCAATAGCCTCTTGCCGCTTCGGTCTTGTTAGACTGCCGTGTAGAAAAGGGACGTCTTTTTGATAGCGACGCTCTAGCTCCTCGGCTATTAACCGGCCCATTTCTTTATATTGAGAAAAAATTAATACCTTCTCGTTTCGATTGTGAATGTCTTCAACTAAAGCAAATAATTCATCCCACTTTCTTGAGTCATGCCTGCTTACTTCATCGGTTTTAAGAAATTGGGCAGGATGATTACAAATTTGCTTTAATTTTGTTAGACTTTTTAAGATTAAAGCGCGTCTCTCGAGCTGTGATACTTGATTCAGCCGGGATAAAATATCATCCACTACTGCCTGATACAGGGCAGCTTGTTCGACTGATAATGTCACCTTATGAACCTGCTCTAGCTTCTCCGGCAACCCTAACTGCAATAGTTCATCCGATTTCTTCCGCCTTAAAATAAATGGATAAATAAGCTGCTGCAGTGTCTTAAGCTTATCCTGATCCTGATCTTTTTCAATCGGCTTGATATAGGTATCTTGAAACGACTTGAAAGAGCCGAGGAATGATGGGTTGATCACATCAATTAACGACCATAATTCTTTTAATCGGTTTTCAATAGGTGTTCCAGTCAGGGCTAACCGATGAGCGGCTTTAATTTGCTTAATAGCGCGCCGCTGCTTTGTATCCACATTTTTAATGTGCTGAGCCTCATCTAAAATGAGCCCGTTCCAATGAGTGTTCTTTAACAAGTCTGTATCTCTGACTGCTAATTGATAGGAAGTTAAAATGATATCCCATTCTTCCAACGAATCAACTTCTTGTTCTGTCAGGCGTGACTGCCCGTGATGAACAAAAATTCGCGCACTAGGAGCGAATTTTTCACACTCTTTTAACCAGTTATAAATAAGTGAAGTTGGACAAATGAGCAGGAATGGTTTTCGTTGCTCTTTTGTTTGATTTTCTAACGTATATAGGATATAAGCAATCGTTTGAATCGATTTTCCAAGACCCATGTCATCAGCTAAGCAGCCGCCAAATCCTGTGTGTCGTAATTGAGCGATCCAAGAGACACCTTGATGCTGGTAAGGACGTAGCTCCCCTTGAAGGCTGTCAGGAAGCTCAATTAAAGGGGGGGCTTGTTTATATAATAATTCTAAAGATTTCTCAAGCGTCTCTCCCCAGTTAAAATCCCATTCTACGTCTAGTTCATCTATCCATTCTTCTGCATCTTGATCCTTTTTAAGGGCCTCAAAATACGTCGTCTCATTTAATGTACTGTTAAGGTAGGATTGAAGCTTTGCGGCAAGCTTTGGGTCCCAGCTGATCCATTCCCCGTTCGCATATATAAATGGTTTGCTGCCTTTAACAAATTGATCAAATTGTTCGGCTGTTAAGGTGCTGTCTCCAATAGCAACCTGATAAGTAAATGAAGCCAGGCTTTGCCAGTCGAGTAAAGGTTCACTTGTTGCTGGTTGATGAATGCCTTCTACTGTGAGCTCGACTTTTACTTTTTTACCCTCTTTTAACCATTTAGGCACAATAAGGTGAATGCCCATTGATTTAAGTAATGAGTGATGGATCGTAAAAAGCTCATACGCTTGATCAGCGCTAAGTTTTAAGGTAGGAGCAGAAACAGATAATGCATCAAGGATGGGAATCTTTGATTGCAGCTCTGTAACGTCCTTTTTTAGTTGGCTGATAGGATTGCTTCTCCACGGATGTTCCCCGCGCTCTAACTCACTCATCTCAATGACTTGGCTCGGATATTCACGGTCAATTACACAAAGAGAAATGCTCCAATCGTCATCTTGGTCATTCGGTTCAACGAGGGCAAGTGCTGTTTTGAAAGGTTCTACCTTAACTGTACCAAGTCGCTCTCCAAAAGCTTGTTCAGATAAATGGACATGCGCTTGATTGCTTGTGGCTAATGCTTCTAGTGAAGGTTTTAGCTCCTCGTCTGCTGCATGAATCCACTCTTGATAGGCAGCTTGACAATTAGGATCATTAAGAAGAGAGCGGATCGCCGAATCAGTAAAGCGCCGTAGAACGTCCTTAAAGTCTTCTAACAAGGTAGTCTGGCTTGATTTGGATTGAATATATGCTGTTGTCGGCCTTAACGAAAAGCTTACTTTAGGCAGAGCTTCTGACCACTCATTAAAGCGAAATGATGATAGATTCCATTCTCCGCTTGCTTTAGGCTCGATATCTCCACGTGCGATCAAGGATTTAACTTCAGAAAAAAGACTCATCCAATACTTTAAATCTGGTGAAAGGATAAGGTCTTCTTGCTCATCCCAATGGTCGATGAGCTCCCATTGATCTAGAAGCTCATTAATTGATAAACGAATACCTTCAATAGGAAAAGAGTAAGATTTCATTTGTTCTTGTGCTTGATAAATCGTCATTTGTCCTGCAGGAGAAACAAACTCCCTGTTTTTTAACGGTACATCAATAACCGCTTTTTCTGTTTCAACAAACGTCCCATAGAAACTATTTTGATCATGGCGGTAAAGCGCTAATTTGAGTTCAAATGCAGGAACTAAAAAAGGGTATTGAAAACTAACGATTTGATCGAATTTCGATCGATTCAGTTTTTCTGCCCAAAGAAAAAAGTTCCCTTCTAACCATCCGCAATGTACCATGATTTGTTTATTCAATCTTTTTCAACTCCTCAACAAACGCCCGATACGTTCGATACTGCTTCCTCATTTTAGCTATATAATGATAGAATTGCTCATTTTCCTCTAGTCTCTCATAAATTTTCTGCAATAACTTAATTGATGAGACCGCTGCTTCATAATGTACACGTGATTTTTTCTCCACCAGCCTGACAATAAATTGATGATGTATCGGCTTTGCGAGCTGTGGATAAGAAAGCTCTATATCTTTAAGCAAATCTTTTTTCTCCTGATGCAGCCTGAGCGGATCATGTTCAAAAATCAAAAAATAAGAGGCAGCTTCATTAAACATCTTGTATTCCCTTAATATTCGTAAATAAGTTAGAGTTGTTTCTGTCTGGTGCAAGGACTTTTTGAGCTCAGCTAACAATTCGTAGAGTAACGTTTCCTGGTCTTCTTCTGGTACATGGACAAATAAAGACTGAAATCGTGTGAAACTTGGTGATAATAACCACCTTCTCCAAACCGTTGACATTTCGTTTGCTGATTTATGGAGGGAAGCATTCATCTCATCAGCGATTCCTTGGAGAGAACCGTAACCTCTGTCGCCTCTATTAGGAAATAATTGATTAAACCATAACTGAATGGTCTTAAAGCGCTCTCGTTTTTTTAGACAAGTAAAATGTGGTGTTACTTCCTGTTGACTTAGATGCTGTTCTTTGCGTAACAAGGATAATGATTTAGACTCCTTGCCGACTAATAAGAGAATGTAGCTGTAGGCCACTAAGGTAGACCTTGCACACTCAGCTTCATGTAAAGTTTCTTGTAAGAAACTCTCTATCGCTTCAAGCTGTCTAGGTGGAACGAGATCAGCAAGATTTTGTACTAAATATGGCCAAGGGGATTTACTTAACTCGGCATCATATACGAAGTAAAACAGGATACGCTGAATCACCTTGTCAACTTCTTGTAAATCTTCTGTATCTTCCTTTAATAATAGGAGAATGTCGCTCATTAAGGAAGTGAAGTAATGGGAAAAACGGCGATCATACTCCTCATATGTTTGGAAACTGTTAGCTAAGGAGAAAACACCTTTAATATAAATTAACATTTTCTCTGCTTGCATTAGAAAATGATCTGTCTCCATACTTTTTTGTGTTTGGATAACAATTTGTTCAATTTGACTTTTGGTGAAGTAGCGTGAGGTAATAAGTGATTTATACGTTTTTATGATGTCTTGCTCTAATTCTTGTTCTAAAAGGTTATCTTCTGGAAAATCTTTGTCAATTGAAAGGTGGTCCAATTACCTTCACCCCGTTTCATTCTAAGTGCATTCTTTTATTGTATCGTTTTCGCTCTAAGAATGAAAGGGGAGAGGCGGTGAGGAGGGGCGTTGCATACTTCAAAAAAATAGTTTAGGAATAGACTTAGGAAAAGATCTAAAAAATCAGGGTCAAGGTCATTAGCATGAGGATGCTGCTTAATACAACAATAATTAAATTAGCTCCAAGATAGGCGGCTGTAATAGCTGTTAGTGCCCCAATTAAACTGAATAACACATTTTCATGAGCGGTTAAAATACCAGGAAATATGAGTGCTCCTAAGGCGGCATATGGGACATTTTTTAAAATAGCTTGAAGCCAAGGTGGAATCGGCAGGGAATCCATGAACGTCAATGGGAGCATTCTTGGTATATAGGTTACGATTGCCATCCCAGCTATAATAACAAGCATAGTCATATTCATATTAAGATACTCCTTTCTTTGGACGTATGTATTCGATGGCTGTTGAAGCGATTAATGTAGCTAAGATAATCGACCAACCGCTTGGTATAAATAAAGAAAGGAAACTGTTCAGTATTGCAGCACTGATTGCAAGCCACACTATTTTTCTTTGCTTTTTAAGGGAAGGGATTAAAAGGGCGATGAACATGGCATAAAGTGCAATCGCCATGCTTTCTTGGAGGGACTGAGGCAGCGCAGACCCCATGAGATAACCAACTCCTGTGTTTAAAACCCAGCTGGTATAGGCCATGACAGCCACACCGATAATAAATCCTGTCTTCACCTTTCCTTCCTGCGTCGAGGTAACAGCGAACACCTCATCTGTCAGCCCGAAGGAATAAATGGCTTTAGTAAGAGGGTGGGCATTTTCTACTTTTTCATTGACTGAGGCGCTCATAAGTAAATGACGGATGTTAACAATAAAGGTCGTAAAAATAATTTCAAACGCACCTGTTCCAATCGCTATTAAATTTAGAGCCATATATTGTGCCGCCCCTGCAAAGACGAACATACTCATAGCCATTGATTCAAAAAAGCTTAATCCAGTGCCTTTCGCTAATAACCCGAATGTGATCGCAGCAGGTAAATATCCGATCGCGATGCTTGTGCCGGCTAAAAGTCCGCGTGAAAATTCAGTTTTTTCTTGTGTGAGTACAGTTGAACTCATATTGATCTCCCCTACTATTAAATGATCATGGTACACTTATTACAAAAGTTACTCTCAAAATGTATGTTATGTTATATGATTGTATGTTATAAAATACATTTGCACAAGGAGATTTTTGATGGAGAAGGAACAGTTATCGAAATTAATTGGAGTTCGTTTAAAGGCTTTAAGAGTAGAGCAAGGATACAGCCTCGATCAATTGGCGCAAGTTACAACTGTTAGTAAACCGATGCTAGGTCAAATCGAAAGAGGTGAATCGAATCCTACGGTAGGGACTTTATGGAAAATTGCTAAAGGGTTGAATGTTTCATTTACATCTTTTCTTGAGGAAGAACAGGACACAGTGACCGTGGTGAAAAAAGAAGAGATAGAACCACTTACAGGCCACGATGAAGCGTTTAAAGTGTATCCTCTGTTTCCAAAACCTCTACATAAGCCATTTGAATTATTCTCATTCTCATTAGCTAAGGACAGTTCATATGTATCAGAACCTCATCAAAAAGGAGTAGAAGAGTATTTAGTGGTAGAAGAGGGGAATTTAGAGTTAACGGTAGGGAGTCAGCTTTATCAGTTAAAAAAGGGACAAGCGATTCATTTTAAAGCAGATGAAGTTCATGCCTATAAAAATACAGATGTGGAGGATGAGTGTATCGTAACGATGCTGATCTACTACCCGCCAAAATAAGTTGATAGGTTAAGCAGATGAAAGGAAGTGAGTGTTATGTGGGAATTGTTATTAGTCATGCTAGAGCGGCTCGGAATCATTGTAACAGTTGCCTTCTTAGTTACTCGCTTCCGTTTTGTCCGTAATATTATTGAAGAAAAAAATGTTTCGTCGATTCAACGCCTTCACTTTATTTTGATGTTCGGTTTGTTTGGCATCATCGGCACTTATACAGGTTTAACCATCAATGCTGAGGAAGGGGTCTACACGAGGTGGACGCTTTCTTTAACTGATGATGAAGCCATTGCCAATGCGAGGGTGATCGGCATTGTTGTTGCTGGACTCTTAGGTGGGTGGAAGGTAGGTATCGGCGCGGGGTTGATTGCCGGTATTCATCGTTACACCCTTGGAGGATTCTCTGCTTTGGCTTGTGCGATTTCTACAGTCTTAGCAGGTTTAATTGCGGGATATTTCTATAAAAAATACCGTAATCATCGGATGGTCACGTGGAAGAATGCCTTATTAATAGGAATGCTAGCTGAAGCTGTTCAAATGTTGATTATACTGCTTATTGCAAAGCCTTTCTCGGCTGCTTGGGCGCTGGTCTCAAGCATTGGCATACCAATGATTATTGCAAATGGAATCGGTACGGCTATTTTCATCTTAATTATTAGAAATGTGATAAACGAAGAAGAAAGAATGGGGAAGCTTCAAGCAGAACGTTCGTTTAAGCTGGCTAATCAAACGTTAAAGTATATGCGCAAGGGGCTCAATGAGAGCTCTGCTAAAGCAGCATGTCATATTTTATTTAAAGAGATTAAGGTTGCAGCAGTTTCGATCACAAACCACCAAACGGTGCTCGCTTATGTAGGCGAGGAAAATGGGAATGAAAAACAAGAAATTAAAACGAAAGCCACAAAAGAAGTATTAAAAACTGGGGAATGGAAGCTTGCTGATGCAAGGGATATGGAAGGTTTAAATGTACGAGAACCACATCATTCAGCCATTATTGCCCCGCTGATCCAAAATGAGAAGCCGGTTGGTACGTTAAAGCTGTATTTTAAATCAGAAAAAGAAAGAACTCCTACTACGATCGAGCTGGCAAAGGGATTAGCTGAATTATTAAGTCAGCAATTACAGTTGGCTTATGCAGATGATCAGTTAAAATTCGCAAAACAAGCAGAAATTAATGCACTAGAAGCACAAGTCAATCCTCATTTTTTATTTAATGCTCTTAATACGATTGTCGCATTAATAAGAACGGATCCAAACAAGGCAAGAAAGCTGCTTATATCCTTATCTAAGTTTTTTAGGCAGAACTTAACTGGAATCCATGCCAAAGAGGCAACGATAAAAGAGGAATTAAACCATGTGAAGGCTTATTTACAGATTGAACAGGCAAGGTTCAGTGATCGATTGGAGGTCTATTACGAAGTATCAGACTCTCTTATGCATGTTACAGTCCCTCCAATGACCTTGCAGCCTTTAGTGGAAAATGCGATGAAACATGGGTTGAAGGATAAAGTGGGACATTGCACGCTTTTCATCCGTGTGTATCAACATGAGCACTTTGTGTGCATAGATGTTGAAGATAGCGGGGTCGGAATATCTGCACAGAGGCAGAAAGAACTCTTTACTCGGCCTGTTCAATCTGAAGTTGGGACAGGAATTGGTTTATACAATATGAAAAGAAGACTTGAAATGATGTATGGAAGCGATTTTGAGATTAAGGTTAAGAGTGAGGTAGAGCAGGGAGCCACGTTTACTTTATGTATAAATCAAGAGAGGGACGAGCCTAATGACTAAAATTAAAACGATGATTATAGATGATGAACCGCACAGCAGGGATGAGCTCAGTCATCTTTTGAGTGAGCATAAAGATATTGAGGTTATTGATCGCTGCACTGATGCTCAATCTGGATTAGTCTCCATAATGAACAAAGAGCCTGACCTTGTTTTTCTGGATATAGACATGCCTAAAATAAATGGTCTGGAGCTTGCTTCCTCTTTAACTAAATTAAAAAAGAAACCGAAAGTGATTTTTGCTACGGCTCATGAACAATATGCAGCAAAAGCATTCCGAGTACAAGCTTTTGACTACTTATTAAAACCGTTCGATGAGGAGGAACTAAGAGAGGCGTTAAGCAGGTATAGAGACCAAACGGATGATAAAGAGTCTGATGAGCGGACTATAGAGAGCAGGCTTACTAGGCTTGCTGTAGAGGATAATGAAGAGATCAGCTATATCGACCCGAACACGATTATATACATGGCAAGAGAAGAAAGAGACACGGTCATTAGAACCATAGAAAAAGAGTACAGGCTGAGAACCCCTTTAAAGGACTTAAAGCAAAAGTTAGCCGGGTATCCATTTGTTCAAACACATAAAAGTTATCTCGTAAACGCCGCAGAGATTGCCGGTCTCATTCCTTGGTTCAATGGAGCTTATCAAATTAAGCTTAAGGGAGTGAAAGAAGAGATTCCTGCAAGCAGAACATATGTGAGGGCATTAAGGGAGAAATTTGAGTTATAAATCATTCGGAAAGTTACAAAGTTATCGGAGTGAGATGCGTTTTACCCTTAAAAATATACATCTCACTCACAATATTCGACATTTTAAACCGCTTACATGCTCTATAGGGATACAAGCTGATACAATAGCTTCAAGAAAACCTAAAGAGGTGAGCAAAAATGATAACGTTTGCAATATCAATTATTCTTCTAATTATAGGTTATTTCACATATGGCAAGTTTGTGGAGCGGATCTTTGGAGTGAAGCCTGATCGCCCTACACCAGCTTACTCAGAGCAGGACGGTGTAGACTATGTTCCGATGGGTACAAAACGTAATTCTCTTATTCAGCTTTTGAATATCGCTGGAGTAGGTCCAATCTTTGGTCCTATTATGGGAGCGTTGTATGGACCGGTAGCTTTTTTATGGATTGTACTAGGGGCGATCTTTGCCGGGGCTGTACATGATTATTTAACAGGAATGATTTCGATTCGTAATAAAGGAGCTCACTTACCTGAGCTTGCTGGTAAATTTTTAGGGAAAGCAATGAAACATATTGTAAACGCCTTCTCGGTTTTATTATTATTGCTGGTTGGAACGGTATTTGTTAGTGCTCCAGCTTCATTAATTGATAATATCACACCAGGATGGGTCACTTTAGGGATGATTGTAGCTGCCATTTTTGTTTACTATATTATTGCGACAATGCTTCCAATTGATAAAGTTATTGGACGTGTTTACCCGATTTTAGGAGCGTTACTATTAATTAGTGCTTTAGGTATTGGGGGAAGCTTGATCGTAACAGGGGCACCGATTCCTGAATTAACATTAACAAACATGCATCCTGAGGGCTTAATGATTTTTCCTTTATTGTTCTTAACGATTTCATGTGGGGCTTTATCTGGTTTCCATGCGACTCAGTCACCTATTATCTCACGTACCACGATGCGTGAGAAAAACGGCCGCAGCATTTTTTATGGGATGATGATTACAGAAGCCATCATTGCAATGATTTGGGCAGCGGCTGCAATGAGTTTGTTCCATGGCACAGATTTAAGTGCTCTTCTTGCAGCAGGAGGTCCTGGTGCAGTGGTAACTGAAATCTCTATTACGATGCTTGGGGCAATTGGAGGAACACTTGCTATCATTGGTGTCATTGTTCTTCCTATCACTTCAGGTGATACAGCTTTCCGTAGTGCACGTATGATTATTGCAGACTACTTTAAAATTGGACAAAAGAAAGTGATGAATCGTTTTTATATCGCTATTCCGATGTTTGCGATCTCTATGTATTTAACAACCATTAACTTTGATATTTTATGGCGTTATTTCTCTTGGGCCAATCAGTCAACGGCAATGATTGCTCTGTGGGTTGGTGCAATGTATCTTATTTTAGCTCGTAAATTACATTGGATTGCAAGTATTCCAGCAGCGTTTATGACGATGGTCACGTTCACGTATATTGCCAATGCGCAAATTGGATTCGGATTATCAATTGAGGTTTCTTATATGGTTGCGGCGGCAGGCACAGCTGTTGTTATAACCTTATTCACAAAGGCAGCCAAAAAGCGTCTTGGGATGAATATTGAAATTGATGAGCCAGCCGAGGAGAAAAGAGCAGCGGCATAATATCTTGAGCAGATGTTCCTATTAGGTCCCGATTAGTGGTCCCGGTAGGTCCCGAAAAAATGCAAGCACCATGTTTAGATGTGCTTGCTTTTTTCGCTGTCAAAAACAGCGGATAAAGTTGTCAGGCTTTGTCAAAGCAGCTTAGTAAGAGTCTAGAGCAGCTGTTCTACTTGTTCACGTCTTTGCAAAAGCTTCTTTAGTCTTCTTTTATGCGATTCAATTTGCGATTCATCAGCATCGAGCAGGGCTTCATGCAGTTCCATTAGGACATAATCAATCTCTAAGTTCATCATATTAAAAATAGTTTTGGGCTCTAGGGATTTACCATCATCTTTGTATTGAATCATAGATCCATTTCTGTTCATCATCACTTTTTCACTCCCATCAATTTCTATCATAGATTCAATGTCACCGGCTTGATACGACGTAATGTAGAGGGGACCTTCTGTAACACGTTTGACAATCGCATTTCCGCGTTCGCGTTGAAGTAGTTTTTCAAGGGCACTGGCAAGGACGTCATCATAAATGTGAAGACACTCAGCGGATAGGGTTAAAAATTCAGTGTTACGTATGAAGGGAAGTTCGTGAACGGAGTCCTCAAGTTCGATCATTAAATAAATCGTCTTAGAGTCGTATCGCCAAAACAGCGAATAATGGTGACTCATCATTCTCTTGATAAATTGATGGAGTGCTGGCTTAGTTAGTTCAATGTATACATCTGAAAATTCAACATCAACAAACGCTTCTCTCATTATCGTCCACACTCCTTTGCGGGCTTACGATAACCAATTTGTAAGGTTGCTACATCATATGTTTAATAGTCAGAAAAAAGAAGCAATTCGCCTAGTTTCTCAAATAAATGGGCATGGGCACAGAAACAAAAAAACTGATGGGAGTGTATCCCATCAGTTTAAAATCTAAATCCATATCGTTTAGAGACAATATCATAAAAGCCTAATGAATTATAAAGGGCTTTGGTAGCTTCGTTATTAATTCCTGTTTCTAGCTCAATCCCTTTAATATTCTCATTTTCAGCCCAGTAAATAATCTTTAAAAGCAGTTTTTTTGCGATTCCTTGATTACGATGTTCCTTATGAACATAAAGATCATTCAGCCAAATATAGTGGCCGCCCTTATCCATACTGATTCCAACATTAAAAAATGCCGCTCCAACCAGTGTATCATCCTTTTCAGCTACAAAAATATGAGCCTTAGACCCTTCTTGTAACGTTAAATGAATGGAAGATAGAAGCTGCTTATACGGATCTTCAGCCCACATAGAATCTACTTGACCCATTAAAAGGTCCGCTATTCTGTGCTGCGTTTCACTATCTGCACTCTTGGGTATTTCATAAACCTTAACCATGTTTTGCTCCCCCTGCACAATTATACGTGTTTGACCATATACATTATCCATTATAGCGTAACATAAAAGAAGGTAGGAGAATAGTAGATACCTAGCTGGTTGATTGTGTTAAATAAAAACGGCCATTCAAAGTTTAAACCTTCGAATGGCCTTCATTCATAAAGCGATCTGTTATTTGTTATTCAAACTGCCCCATAGACGTAATGTTTTGCAGTTGAGTTTGCATGTGGCCAAGCTGCTCTTGTTCTGCCATTGAGGAATTATGAAACGCGGAATTCAGTGCATTTTTAGCACGTTGAATTTCTTTTTGAACAGCTTCCCTTTGAATATCTGTTTCAGCTGCAAGAGCTAATAACTCTGCACGTGCAACAGCTTCGCGAGCTTCTTGATACAGCATATTTCCCATTACTGCTCACCTCGCTGATTACGCTGGTTGGATTGTTCTCTTTGCTTCATACTTGGTAAACCTTCTGTTTCATTTGCAGGCTGTACCGCATCCTTACCTTGCTGGATTGCACGCTTTGATCTAGAATGTTTGCTCATGTTCATCTCTCCTTTGGACAATGGGATTCACTAATAAGTTGTCCAAACGTAAAGGTGAACATGCAGTGGTTTTAGAGATTTAGTGCTTCTTCTAAATATAAGGCAATGCCATCTTCCTCATTTGACTTAGTTGTCGCATTTGCCAGGTTTTTTAACGCATCAATCCCATTTTCCATAGCGACTCCTTGACCTGCAAATTCAATCATCTCAAAGTCATTATCTTCATCACCAAAGGCAATAATTCGATCACGTGGAATACCGTAAAAGTCAGACACTTTCTTCAGGCCGACCGCTTTGTTCATACCAGCCTTAACAATCTCAATTACATTCCAAGGTGCTCCCCATGTTCGTTGATCAATCACTTCTGCATGCGCATCTTTAATTAGATCACGCAATTGTTTTTCATTACGTTCATTTGGATGGATGAGAATAGCTGTAGGATCATCCCGCAAGATATGAAGTAAATTACCATGATCAACAGGACTTGACCCTGCTGTAAACGTATCAACAAAAACTTTATCAAAGTAACGAAGATAAAAGTCATCAATCACTTCTACCATGATATTGCTGACATCAAATGCTTCGCATGTTTCAATTACTGTCTTAGCCGTGTTTAGGTCAAGAGGTGAATGATAGGTGCCAAAGCTTGAATCTTTCGGATGATGCGTAAAAGCGCCGTTAAAGTTAACAATGGCTGTATCTAGCTGCAGTTCATGATAATACTGCATGCTCGCACGGTAAGGGCGTCCGGTTGAAATGACTACGATATGACCTGCATCTCTTGCTTTGTTTATTACTTCCTTTGATCGGGAAGAAATGGTTTTTTGATCAGTAAGCAGTGTTCCGTCAAGGTCTAGGGCAATTAGATGTTGATTAGACAAAGTTATCTCTCCTTTTATCTATTACTAAATTAGGTAACAAAATGTCCTTATTCCTCCAAAAAATCTCGTTGCATTATATGATATAGTATTTATGTATACAGTACATGCTGTATGAATTACATTACTCTCCATAAAGGAGGAAGCGCATGATGGAGACATTATTTACTAACTTTGGAGCGCGTGCATTATGGACTCCAGAGTTAATTGTTGTACTTTTAATAGTTGGTGCGATTTATTTTTATATTGTAACCAAAGGGCGTGTCCGTTTTAAGGATGCAGAAGTTGTTCCTTTGAGAAAGAAAATATACTTTTCCCTTGGTTTGATTGCTTTATATGTTGGATGGGGAAGTCCACTGTATGTAGCTGGGCATATTATGATTACTTTCCATATGACGCAAATGGTTTTTGCCTATTTTGTAGCTGTACCTCTAATGCTGCTTGGCACGCCTCAATGGATGTTTACAGCTCTTATTAATAAATTTAAGCACACAGCTCTAGGGCCGGTCTTTAAAATCATATGGAGCCCAATCATGGCTTTATTCTTATTTAACGGACTTTTTTCATTGTATCATGTCCCATTTATGTTTGACACGTTGATGCAATCAGAGATCCTTCATAGTTTGTATCAGCAAGTTCTATTTATTGCAGCAACGTTAATGTGGTGGCATATGTTAGCGCCGGTTCCTTCTACATCACAGTTATCAGACCTAAGAAGAATTGGCTATATTTTTGCAAATGGTATTCTCATTACACCAGCGTGTGCATTAATTATTTTTGCCCCAGAACCGCTTTATCAAACCTATACAGACCCTAGCGTCTGGGCTTCTGTGATGGCTTATTGTCTGCCGGCCGGTGCAGATGTGCCGATGTCGGTGTTTAGCGGGCCGAACTCATTTGCCTTTTTAGAAACGAGAATGGACCAGCAGCTTGCAGGGGTTCTAATGAAGATCATGCAAGAAATTACGTATGGCTTCACGATTGGGTACGTATTTAAGCAATGGCTGAAAAAAGAGAAGCAGCAAGACGGAGCATTAACAATCAGTGATATTCCTGTTCCAAAATCATAATGTGAAAGAGGATAAAAAATGAAGAAATGGATCGTCGTTTTAATAAGCATGTTCTTTTTATCTGGCTGCGGCTGGATTTATGGTATGGGAGGAAACTCCGAATATGATATTTCAGGCGGTAATCTGGAAATGCCTGAATTTGAATTTACAAATCAAGATGGAGAACCGTTTGGTAATAGCGATCTTGAAGGTGACTACTGGCTTGCTACGATGATTTTCACCCAATGTCCGTCTGTTTGTCCGACAATGACTCCTAATATGCAGCGCCTTCAAGATGCGATGATTGCAGAAGGGAAAGAAATGAAATTCATTTCATTTACAGTAGATCCTAAACAAGATACCCCAGAGGTTCTTCATAAGTACGGAACGAATGTCGGAGCTGACTTTAACTACTGGAATTTTTTAACTGGCTATTCGCAAGAGGAAATAGCTGAGCTTTCAAAGGAAGCGTTCGCTGCGATTGTACAAGATGTAGAAGATAGTGATGAGATTATGCATAGTACAAGCTTTTACTTAGTAGACCCAGAAGGAAATGTGATTAGAAAATATGATGGACTGCAAAGCGACCAAACTGAAATTGTAAAAGATTTAAAGGCGACGGTTAACTAAAACGGTTAAGTAAGACGGTTAACTAAATAAAGTGTTTGGCAAACAGATTAGTTGACTCATCAAAGCCTTTTTCATAAGCTTCTACTAGTGAGTAACTCAAATTGATTGTAAGTGGAGGTGAAAAAATGAAAAACTGGATAAAACGCCGTTCACTTTTATTACTTATTGTGGCTGCGATTGCCCTTATGCTGCAAGCTTGCGGTACAGAGGAAGATGGAGAGCCAAGCGGTGAACTTTCTCTTATTAATGAGGATAATCAAGAAGTTTCTCTAACTAATAAAGATCGTGCTACTGTGCTATTTCACTTCACTGAAGTTGGTTGAGGACTCTGTCAGCAGCAACTAGTTCAGTTGCAGGAGAATATTCATTTATTTGATGATATTGATGCAGATCTATATGCTATTAGCGTAGACAGCCCTGATAATCATAACCGATTAAAAGAAGCTGGTGCTTTTACGTACTCGTTTTTAACAGACCAATCATTTGAAGTGCTTGAAGAAGTCAACATGAAAAATGATGAAATGTCTTATCGCGGGGTAAGTATCCTTGATGAAAATGGTGCTTATGTTTATCATGAAATCAATGATTTATGGGGCGAACAAATTGAAGAGACAGCTGAACGTATTCACGAACAGCTGGAAGAATTAAATAATTAACAGAGAAGCGCGGTTAGATGCCGCGTTTTTTTGTTGTCTAAAGAAGAAAATTTAGATAAATGAAAAATAAAATAAAAATACAGTTGAATTTATTTTTATTCATACTTATAATGGGAAACAAGATAAATGCGAGAAGCGGAAATGGAGAGTTGAATTGTGAAGGTTGGAATTATTGGTGCTACAGGTTATGGTGGAGCCGATCTGCTGCGCCTGTTATGGCAGCATCCCGAGGCAGAAGAAATCATCACGTATACATCTTCAAAACAGGATTTGCATATTCATGAATCTTATCCTCATTTAACAGCAATGTATGAACAAAAATTAGAAGAACTTGATGCACAAAAGATCGCAAGTGAAGTAGATATTGTTTTTCTAGCTACTCCTCCTGGGGTATCAAGTGAATTGACTGCATTATTAGCTCAATACGGCGCTCAAGTCATCGACTTGTCAGGAGACTTGCGATTAGAAGATCCTGATACTTACACCGCTTGGTATAAGCGCCCTTCTGCATCTAGTAATCTCTTAAATCAAGCGGTATACGGACTATCGGAATGGAATCAGGCCCAGATAAAAGAAGCTGATATCATTGCTAACCCAGGCTGTTACCCTACTGCGATTTTATTAGGGCTTGCTCCGCTTATTAAAGAAGGGTTGATCGATCCAAACTCAATTATTATTGATGCGAAGTCAGGGACATCTGGTGCTGGCCGTACGCCAAGCCTAATGACCCATTTTAGTGAGATGAATGAGAATTTTAAAGCTTATCAAGTGAATACCCACAAGCATATTCCTGAAATCGAGCAAGTATTGAAGTCTTGGAATGATAAGGCAGGCGCTATTACATTCCAGCCTCATCTTGTTCCTATGGTTAGAGGAATTATGGCAACGATGTATGGAGTCTCCATCAAACCTACGTCAGAAGCAGAGCTCAGAGGATTATACGAAGAAACGTATAAAGAGAGCCGTTTTGTTCGAATAAGGCCAGCTGGGTCATACCCAGCAACAAAAGAAGTATATGGAAGCAACTTTTGTGATATCGGGATCGGTTATGACGAACGAACAAATAGAATAACAGTCATTTCCGTGATTGATAATGTGGTAAAAGGGGCTTCAGGGCAAGCGATTCAAAACTGGAACATTATGAACGGATGGGATGAAGCAACAGGTCTTAATGTGGTGCCAACCTATCCATAAAGGGGTGGATGAAGTGAGTGTACTAAGTAAAGAGGTTCACATATCAAAAATAGATGAAGGCGGTATTACAACGCCAAAAGGCTTTAGTGCTGTTGGAGTTCACACTGGGGTTAAGAGAAAAAGAAATGACCTGGGTGCGATTTTCAGCGACGTTCCTTGCAGTGCAGCTGCTGTATATACATTGAATAAAATGCAGGCAGCACCGTTAAAAGTAACGCAGGAAAGTATTCAAAAAGACGGCAAAATCCAAGCACTTGTTGTTAACAGCGGTAATGCAAATGCTTGTACTGGTCAGAAAGGGTTAGAGGATGCTTATAAAATGCGTCATTTATCCGCTGTACACTTTGGGATTGAAGATCATCTAGTAGCTGTCACTTCAACTGGTGTCATTGGTGAATTTTTACAAATGGATAAAATTGAAAAGGGTATTACCCAACTTGTACCAAGTTCAACAAAAGAAGCAGCTTATGCGTTTAATCAAGCCATTTTAACGACGGATACGATTCAGAAACATACATGTTATCAAACATCGATTGATGGGGAGTGTATATCAATCGGGGGGGTAGCTAAAGGCTCTGGGATGATTCACCCTAATATGGCAACGATGCTTTCCTTTATTACGACTGATGCCAATATTGAACATGATATCCTGCAAGCAGCGCTGTCTTCCATTACGAATAAGACCTTTAACCGCATCACTGTCGACGGAGACACATCAACAAATGATATGGTCGTAGTAATGGCTTCGGGCCTTGCAAACAATCAGCCGCTCACTCCAAGCCACCCGGATTGGGATGCTTTCTATCAAGCATTAGAAGCAGCATGTGAGGATTTATCAAAATTGATCGCCCGTGACGGTGAAGGAGCGTCTAAATTAATTGAAGTTCAAGTAAATGGGGCTAAAAATGATGAGGAAGCTGGGAAAATTGCCAAACAAATTGTCGGTTCTGACTTAGTTAAATCAGCGGTGTACGGAACAGATGCCAATTGGGGACGGATTATTTGCGCGATCGGTTACAGTGAATGTGACATTAATCCAGATACCATTGATATCGGAATTGGCCCGATTAAGACGTTGGAGTCAAGCAGTCCATTAGCTTTTTCTGAAGAAGAAGCGACCGCTTATATGAAGGAAAATGATACAGTCATTATTTCAGTAGACCTTCATGTCGGAGAAGGGTTCGGCAAAGCTTGGGGCTGTGATTTAACGTATGAATACGTCAGAATTAATGCTGGATACCGGACATAAGGAGGAAGCTGTTATGAAAGATCTTATCGTCATTAAATGCGGCGGAAGTACACTTGATCAGTTAACCCCATCATTTTTTAACACAATTACCGATTTAGTGAAAAGCGGTAAGAAAGTGATCATCGTTCATGGCGGAGGACCCCACATCAATCAAACTCTGAATCAATTAAACATCGAATCTACGTTTGTAAATGGGTTAAGAAAGACTACTCTCGATGTTTTGCAGGCAGTTGAGATGGTTCTTTGCGGCAAGGTAAATAAAGCGCTGGTTACCAAAGTTCAACTAGCTGATACATTAGCTGTCGGGTTATCAGGCTTAGACGGCGGACTGATGAAAGTTGAGGCAGTGGATGAGGAGAACTTAGGTTTTGTAGGAGAACCTGTACAAATTAATACGGACCTTATTTATCAATTACTCGACCAACATCTCGTTCCTGTGATAGCTCCAATTGGAATGAATGAAGAAGGTCACCACTATAATGTAAATGCAGATAGTGCAGCGGCGGCGATTGCTAGAGCTACTCAAGCAGAAGAGCTAGTATTTGTAACAGATGTGGACGGTATCTTAAAAAATGGTGATTTGATAGAATCTGCAACCTGTGAAGAAGTTGATCAATTGATTGAAGAAGGTACGGTATATGGCGGGATGATTCCTAAAGTAAAAGCCGCTATGAAAAGCTTAACGGGAAATGTGCAATCAGTAACAATCATGAACGGGAAATCAGATCAATCATTATTTAATGGAGATCTAATAGGAACAAAAATTTCAAAATCACTAAGCAATCAGCCGGTGATGTAGAGGAGAGATAAGAATGAGTGCTTTATTTCCTACATATGCTAGGTGGCAGCTAGAACCAGTAAGTGGAGAGGGAGCTCTATTAGTTGATAGCTCTGGTGTGACTTATCTCGATTTTGTAGCTGGTATTGCTGTTTGTAATCTAGGTCACTGTCATCCAAAAGTTAATCAAGCAGTGAAAGAACAAGTCGAGAGTTTATGGCATGTGTCCAATCTATTTCAAATTAAACAACAAGAACAAGCTGCAAAAACACTGACTGATTACAGCGTTCTAGATAAAGTATTCTTTTGTAACAGCGGGGCAGAAGCGAATGAAGCGGCGATCAAGCTCGCCAGGAAAGCAACAGGCAAACATAAAATTCTTAGCTTTCATCAGTCGTTTCATGGCCGGACAATAGGAAGCATGTCAGCTACGGGCCAATCAAAAGTTCATGAAGGCTATGGACCGCTTCTATCTGAATTTGAGTATCTTCCTTACAATGATGAGAATGCCCTAAGCGATGCCGTTAATCCTGAAGTGGCTGCGATTATGGTTGAAGTCATCCAAGGGGAAGGCGGGGTTACTCCAATGACTCAAGCTTTTGCTGATAAGTTAAAAGAAGTGACTGAAATGCACGGATGCTTGCTTATTATCGATGAAGTTCAAACGGGAATCGGCAGAACAGGCACGTTGTTTGCTTACGAACAATACGGCTTATCACCAGATATCATTACTGCTGCAAAAGGACTCGGAAATGGTTTTCCTGTTGGAGCAATGCTTGGTAAAGAACATTTAACGCCTTACTTTCAAGCCGGCAGTCATGGGTCAACGTTTGGCGGAAATCCGCTAGCGATGGCAGCAGTGAATGCGGTATTAAAAGAAGTTGTGGCAGAGAACTTATTAGAAGATGTTACGAATAAAGGGAAATGGGTCATCAATGAACTGAAAGATTTCAGCAAGGAAGTCGATGAGATCGTTGATGTACGTGGAAAAGGGCTGATGATAGGGATTGAATGCAAGCATGAAGTAGCGCCATTAGTTGCTGCATTAAGAGAGCAAAAGCTTCTCGTATTGCAAGCTGGACCGAATGTTTTGCGTCTTTTACCGCCATTAGTTGTAACAAATGAGCAATTAGAACAAGCTTTAGAAGCAGTAAAAAATGTGTTTAAATCAAGTACACTATTGACTCAATAGGTAAGCTGCGTAATGCTCTTTTTTTAGAAAAAGAATGTATAAAAATACTATATAAAGAATATTCATTCGATGGATGTGGAGGGATTAGTTGATGAAAGGCTACATTGTACTTGAAACCGGGGAAATTTTTGAAGGAGAGCTTGCAGGAGATCAAAAGCATGTACATGGAGAAATCGTCTTTTTTACAGGGATGACGGGTTATCAGGAAGTGATGACTGATCCGTCATTTAAAGGGCAAATGGTCGTGTTTACGTATCCGTTAATAGGAAATTATGGTGTGAATGCTGTGGATAATGAAAGCAGAAGCTCTCAGGCAGCTGCCCTCATTGTTCACAAGCTTAGTGATGAGGGGTATCACTATGATTCCGAAGATAACCTTACTACAAGCTGCGCCAAAGCAGAAATCCCGCTCTTAACGGGGGTGGACACACGAGCGATTGTAAAACGTATTCGTGAAAAAGGTGATATGAGGGCGATCTTAACAACTGACTTAAAAGAGGTTGATTTCGAATTAATCCCTAATTTAGCTGATCAAGATGTCGTTGCGGACGTATCTGTCACCAAACCAATGCGGCTAGGAAGCGGTGATACCCATATTGTTGTGATGGATTATGGGTATAAGAAATCAATTATTGATCACCTTCTTAATCTTGATTGTAAAGTGACGATTATGCCTTTTCACTCAACGTTTGAAGAGGTTGAAGCACTTAAGCCTGATGGAGTGCTGTTATCTAATGGACCTGGTAACCCAAAACGTTTAGTCCATTTGCTGCCTTCTATAAAAAAGCTGGCTATGACATTTCCTACCATGGGAATCTGCTTAGGCCATCAGCTGCTTGCGCTGGCATTTGGCGCTGACACAGAGAAGCTGCGTTTTGGTCATCGGGGAGCAAATCAGCCGGTGATTGACTGCATGACAAATAAAGTGTACATGACATCGCAAAATCATAGCTACGTAGTAAAGGAAGATTCCTTAATTCAGACAGGTTTTAGTCCGAAATTCATGAATATAAATGATTCATCAATTGAAGGGTTAATCCATAATGAATGGGCTGTTATGACCCTTCAATTTCATCCAGAGGCTCATCCGGGCCCAAGTGACAGTGCTCATTATTTCAATGATTTTATGCAGATGGTTCATAAGAAAGGGAGAGAGAAGACGTATGCCTAAACAAGAACAGATACAATCTGTGCTCGTTATTGGTTCTGGTCCAATTGTGATCGGCCAGGCGGCAGAGTTTGATTATGCAGGTACACAAGCATGCCTTGCATTAAAAGAAGAAGGAATAAAAGTAATCCTAGTTAATAATAATCCAGCAACAGTTATGACTGATGAAGCTTGTGCAGATGTCGTCTATTTTGAGCCGTTGACGGTTGAAAGCATTAAAAAGATTATACAAAAAGAACAGCCTGATGGGATTTTAGCCACACTAGGAGGTCAAACGGGGCTAAATTTAGCTTTAGCTCTTCATGATAAAGGGATCTTAGAAGAGTTAGACGTTCAATTACTCGGAACTCCAATTGAATCGATCAAAAAAGGAGAAGACCGAGAAGAGTTTCGTGCATTAATGCATGAATTGAACGAACCAGTCCCAGAAAGTGACATTGTAACAACTATTGATGGCGCGCTTCAATTCGCCGAAAGCGTAGGCTACCCAATTATTGTAAGACCAGCCTATACCCTTGGGGGCGCAGGAGGTGGAATTGCAGAAAACGAGGCTGAACTTCTGCGCATTATTAAAGGAGGGCTCGCTCTTAGCCCGATTAATCAATGCTTAGTAGAGAAAAGCATTGCTGGCTTTAAAGAAATTGAATATGAAGTCATGCGTGATGAAAATGATACGTGCATTACAATCTGTAATATGGAAAATATCGATCCTGTTGGGATTCACACGGGTGACTCAATGGTAGTGGCACCCTCACAGACCTTAACGGATGTTGAATATCAAATGCTGCGTTCTGTATCTGTGAAAATCATTCGTGCGCTTGGGATTGTCGGAGGATGTAACATTCAATTTGCTCTCGATCCGTATAGTAAAAGATACTACTTAATTGAAGTGAACCCTCGAGTCAGCCGTTCGTCTGCTTTGGCTTCTAAGGCAACCGGTTATCCGATTGCAAGAATGGCAGCGAAGTTAAGCATTGGTTATCAGCTGCATGAACTAATCAACCCAGTAACTGGACATACGTATGCAAGCTTTGAACCCGCTCTAGATTATGTAGTCGTCAAATTTCCACGCTGGCCGTTTGATAAGCTGACTCAAGCAGAGCGACAGCTTGGTACGCAGATGAAGGCCACTGGTGAAGTTATGGCAATCGAGAGAAATCTTGAAGCAGGTATTCAGAAAGCTGTTAGGTCGCTTGAAATTAAAGTAGAAGGGCTTAGTTTGCCAAGCTTGAAATCCTTGAATGATCAAGAGTTATGGCAAATAGTTAAGAAAGCCGACGATCGCCGCTTTTTTGCGATTATGGATTTACTTAGAAAAGGGGTTACAGTCGAAGAAATTCATCATGAAACACAAATTAACCACTTCTTCTTACGGGCTTTTCTCCATCTCGTGGATATAGAAAAAGACATTTCAAAACAAACGCTCGAAGCTGTAACAAAGGAGAAGATGCATGTTTATAAAGTGAATGGATTCCAAGATCAGTGGCTCGCAAAACAATGGGGAGTATCTGAGCTTGCTATTCGTCAAAAAAGAAAAGGGTTGGGCGTCACTCCTGCTTATAAAATGGTTGATACATGTGCTGGAGAATTTACGGCTTCCACCTCTTATTATTACTCTAGCTGGAGCGGTGAAGGAGACGTAGAGATCACACAGGATAAAAAGAAAATTATCATTCTTGGGTCTGGACCTATCCGTATTGGTCAAGGGATTGAATTTGATTATTGTTCGGTTCACGGGGCAAAAAGTCTGCATCAATTAGGGTATGAAGCGATTATTATTAACAATAATCCAGAGACTGTCAGCACCGATTATGCCACGGCTGACCGTTTATATTTTGAGCCGCTTACAGTAGAAGATGTGCTCAATATAATTGACATAGAAGAGCCTGAAGGAGTGGTAGTCGGGCTTGGAGGGCAGACCGCGATCTCATTAGTTGAAGGCTTGGAGGACGCAGGTATTCACATTTATGGCACGAAAACAGAAACGATTGATCAACTTGAAGACAGAGGGAAATTTTATGAGTTCATGAATCAGGTAGATGTGCCTCACATTCCTGGTGTGACGGCAGAACACAAATCAGATGCGATAGAGAAAGCAAGCGAGATTGGTTACCCTGTTTTAGTTAGACCGTCGTATGTTATTGGCGGTCAGGGCATGATGATTGCTACGTCAAAACAAGAGTTAGAAGAGGTTCTAGACTCAAAACAACATGATCTAACTTACCCGCTGTTAATTGATGCTTATTATCCTGGAGTGGAGCTAGAGGTAGACGTTTTAACAGACGGAAACGATATCTATATTGCAGGCTTATTTGAACAAATCGAAAAAGCAGGAGTGCACTCAGGTGACAGCATAGCTGTCACACCATCTTTTTCTGTGTCTGATGAAGTCAAAGAATTAATCTTAACTTACACGAGTAAAATGGCAAAAGGAATGGACCTTAGAGGCATATTTAATGTTCAGTTTGTTTTGTTTGAGGAAAGTCTTTATGTTATCGAGATTAATCCGAGAGCATCAAGAACGGTACCTATTTTAAGCAAAATCAATGGTGAAAATTTAATTGAATATACAATTCATCTCTTATTAGGTAAATCCTTAGCTGAGGTTACCTCACATAATGGTTATGGAGAGATTCCAGGCTTTTATACAGTAAAAGCACCGGTGTTTTCTTATCAAAAGCTCTCAGGAGTTGACCCTATTCTTGAAGCCGAAATGAAATCGACAGGTGAATTAATCAGCATTAGTTCAGATTTAAATGAGGCATTTAAGAAGACATTTGAAGCATTGGATATGGGAACTTCAGTATCGAACACAGTAAACCGTTCTGTTTTTATTGAGGTCGATGAGATGTATAGCAGTGAGCTTGATCGCTACAAGCAACAATTAGAAGCAGAAGGGTTCACGATCGAAGAAGAGGGATTTAGTGAATGGATACAATCTGACGGGGCAGCTCTTCTAATCAGCCTGCCTAAGCCAGGATTTAAAACAGGAATGGATAAACGAATCGAAGCATTGAAGCAGCGTGTAAATGTTATAACAGAATTAACGACATTAGAAGCGTTTTTAAAAGGAAATAAACCTTGTTGCGATCATTTACTGTCGATTCAAGAATGGAGAACAAGAACGAAAGAATTAGTATAATAATCATGTGAAGGTGTGTTGGATGTGAGCAACCAAACAATAGAGAGCAAGACATCAATCAAAGGAAGAGATTTTCTTACGTTATTGGATTATACTCCAGAAGAAGTCAATCAGTTACTAGAAACAGCTATGCAGCTTAAAGCTCGTGCAAAAGAAAAATCAATTCAGCCATTACTTAGCGGGAAATCGTTAGGAATGATCTTTGAGAATTCTTCTACAAGAACAAGGGTATCATTTGAAGTAGGAATGACTCAATTAGGAGGGCATGCGTTGTTTTTGAGCCCAAAAGATCTTCAGATTGGCCGTGGTGAACCGATCATGGATACAGCTAAAGTTTTGTCACGCTATGTAGATGCGATCATGATTCGTACAAACTCCCATGAAATGGTCGAAGAACTAGCAGCTCATGCAGATGTTCCGGTAATCAATGCGCTGACTGATGCGTTTCATCCATGCCAGGCGCTTGCAGATCTTTTAACCATTAAAGAGCATAAACCAAATCAAGGGAAAATAAAGATGGCCTATGTTGGAGACGGGAATAATGTGGCCCATTCTCTTTTGGCAGCCGGTGCAAAAGCGGGGATGGATGTAGCCATTGCAACGCCTGAAGGGTATGAGGTCAATCAAGACATTTTTAATCAAGCTGTTGAAGCAGCCAAAGAAACTGGAGCCATCTTATCGCAGACCAATGACCCTGCTTATGCTGTTAATGATGCTGATGTGATTTACACAGATGTATGGGCGAGCATGGGGTATGAAGCTGAGCAAGCGGCAAGAATGGAAGTGTTTACTCCTTTTCAAGTGAACGAGGCGTTAGCAGCTTATGCAAAACCAGATTATTTATTTCTGCATTGTCTGCCGGCGCATCGCGGTGAAGAAGTGACTAGTGAAGTAATTGATGGCGGGAATTCTGTTATTTATGATCAGGCAGAAAATAGACTGCATGCTCAAAAAGCAATTTTAGCCTCCCTGCTTTCATAAAATATTGTTCTTGGCTCATGATTCTTCTCAATATGGAAATTCTAAACCTAAAGGAGGGATCCATGATGGGGCAGAATAGACAATTTGATCACGGTCAAAAAGCACCGAATAACGGGATTTATGTTGAAATTGGTGAAACAGGGAGTATGGTACAGAACCCTAAATCCGTAAAGCTTAAAGCGGGAGACACATTCCCGGAAAATTCAAACCATAACCGCAAATGGACTCAAAAAAGGAAACCATAAGAAAAAGTTACAAAAAGCAGCAAGCATGATGTGAATTCATGCCTGCTGCTTTTTTTGAAAAAGAATATCCTCATTTGACTCATTCCGTTTTTCCTAACATATGCATAGGGTAATAAGTAATGAACACTTATTTAAAAGTGTTTAGATCATATGATTAGGGAGGGGAGAGGCGAAAAATGTCAGTAGATGAGACATTCTTTAAAATTGAAAATCAGTGGAACCTCCTCTTTTTTCCTCGGCAGCCCAATGGGTTTGCTGTATTTATAATAGGAGATCACCCAAAAAGCGTTGAAGAATCATCAAGTATATGGCACCAACATCCTGAGAGGTTCCTTTTTATCCAGGCTTTAATAAAAGAAGGCTATACCATCTTTACTTCCCAGCTATTTGGAAGGCATTGGGGGAGCAAGCGCGCTGTGGATTACAGCGAACAGTTATACCATCTTATATATAAAAGGGCTTTATTAAATAAGAAAATTCACCTTATTGCAGAGGGAAGCGGTGCCTTAGTCTCACAATTACTTATTAAAAGAAGACCTGAATTAATAAGGTCTGTATTATATATTAATCCTTGTCTTGATCTTCTTGCTTTTGCTAAACAAGAAGAACATAATAAATTATATTATAAACGATTTATTCGGGAATTTGCACAAGCACATAGTATGGAAGAAGACGCGGCAGCTCTTTCCTTATCTATAGATCAAAATGAATTTAATAGAACTAATCAATACCCGCCTATCCATATTATTCATGATGTTCTGCACAAGCGTTTTCCTTTTGATCAACATAGCAGGCCTTTCACTCTTGTGGCACAAGATAAAGAAATGCAGGTAACCCTTAGCTTACATGGGGGTGGGAAGACCTTTTCATCTTATATAGACCCTGCTTGTCGATTTTTTAAAAAGCATGAAATCAACTTGTAGCGTGGATAAATTGGATAAGGAGGGGTTTGATGAAAAAAGTATGTGTAACGGGAGCATTAGGGTTTGCCGGTTTTCATCTCTGCAATGAATTATTAGAACAAGGAATTGAAGTCATCGGCATAGATCAACATGATGAGAAGCGTGCGTTAGAACAAGAAGAGATGGAATTAAGAATAGGCAGGAATGCGCTTTTTCATCTGTTTAAAACTACGATAGAGGATTTGGAAAAAGACAAATGGAAGGATCTTGATGTTTGTTTTCATATGACTCCCCTTGAAAGCACAGCGCTTGAAGAGGAAAAGAGAATCCTAAATTTATTGATGAACAATCTCTCACCTCGATGTACGTTCATCTACCCGATTTATACTGCCATTAACGATCAACCGAAGCTGGTTAATATTGAAGCTGAAATTAAACCATACATGAGGCTGATATCAGCTTATAAAATCGTAGAGCTGCCTAATCTATATGGACCTTGGCATTGCGAAGGGCTTCTAGATGTTGATGAGAGTTCATTGTATATAAAAGACGCCGTAAAAGGGTTAGTATTGGCTGCTAAAAGCTCTAAAAAAAATGAGGTCATTTATTTGCCAACTTATTATGAACTCAATCAAAAAAAGTCATTTTATCAAACAGAAAACCGATCCTCCTCTGGAATTGAAAAGGCAGAGGAGATCGGATATATGCCTGAGGTGGAGATTGAGGCGGGAGTTGCAAAATGCAAAGAACATATGAAACAATGGCAAAAACAACTTGATCTTTTAAAAGGAAGTGACTAAAGTAAGTGGCTAAATCGGAATGGAATAAATCGGAGTGGAGTCGATCGTTAATCGGGATCATCATTTTTGGTGTGGTCACCTTGATGTTTTTTTATATAGGAACAAATGTAGTTGGCTTCTCAGATGGAATAAGTGTTATAGGAGGGTTAGTCTTAGGCTTTGCAGCAGAGTTTCTTTACCGAAAATGGACCGCTCATAAGCGAATGTCGTAGAAGACTCTATAGGGGTCTTTTTTTTGTTCGCCCAGCATGGGCGAACTCTAACGGGTGAAAGTCCCGAGTACGACCCTGTAGCGGTAAGTACATAGCC
>NZ_ATAE01000031.1 GCF_000474275.2 Alkalihalophilus marmarensis DSM 21297 | reverse complement strand
CCGCCGTATACGGAACCGTACGTACGGTGGTGTGAGAGGTCGGAGGCTAATAGCCTCCTCCTACTCGATATGCAAGTTTGAAAGGTTTGGAAAAAGGGTAGTACTTCTTTTTTACCTGAATGTATGACATAATAGGATGAATGGACAAGAAATCTCGTTTATTATAGCAATCTACTAGTCTCAAACATCTAGCAAAGGCCTAACCTTTAAACGATTAGCAGAACGTATTTTTTCTCTAATTTATAGTAAGAGAGGTGAAAGTAGAATGCAAAATGAAGTAAATCTGTTTGTCAAAGCTCTGCTCTCAGGTAATCAAAAAGAGGCTTGGAATATCTCTCAAATGGTATTAAAGCAACAAGGTCATTCTTTGCCGCTTTATAATGGATTAATTACAGAATCAATGAGAGAGATTGGGCGCTTATGGGAAGAAAACGAAATCAACGTAGCGGATGAACACTTAGCTACATCAACCTGTGATTTTGTTCTTTCATTGTATCACTCAAAACGAACAGCTAATTTACGCTATATGAACGAGCAGCCAAAAGCTATGTTTCTTTGTATAGAAGAAGAACAGCATGATATAGGCCTTAAACTTACTTCACATTTATTCGAACAAAAAGGCTGGAAGACACGTTTGTATGGAGCAAATTTGCCGCTTGATGCTCTTGTTAGTGCAGCGATTGAATGGAAGCCAGAGGTGATCGGGCTGTCTGTTACCATACCTTATCATTTAGTGAATCTAAATAAATTCGTACGTACGTTAGAAGATTTACCGCACCGGCCAACTGTCTTAGTAGGAGGTAGATTAGTAGCAGAATATGACCTAAGAAGTCATTGCTCAGATCAAACTCTACTATTAAAAGATTTGAATGAATTAGACCGATGGCTGGAAAATTGTTCAGCTGGAGTGAAAGTGAATGATAAATATTAAACATGTACCAGCTCCGTACATTACTTTTAATCGTGACCTGGTATTGATTGATCAGTCTGATGATGCAAAGGATCTCTTTAAACACTTTCAGGCGCTCGAAGAGATCATCGATCAAGGAAGCTTAAACAAATTTCAAAGGGCCCTTGAAGCTAATGAACGTCAAGATTTTGAATTGGTTATGAATACAAAGCAAGCTCCTATGGCTTTATTTCAATGCTCATTATCTTGGAAGGATGACATGTATCACTTAATATGTGTCCCAAAAGATGAAGACATTAAACGTCTAGAAGGGTTAGTTCAGCAGCACAGTAAACGTCTCGCTTCAACAAACTTTGAGCTGCTTGAGCAAAAAGAGAAACTTGAAGAATCACTAAAAAGAATAAAAATGCTTTCCGCCCCTTTTATACGCATATCAAAAACGACAGGGGTCGTATTATTTTACGGGGAATTTGATCGAACACTCATTGAAATGAATCAAAAAGAAATATCTGAACAAGCATTCAATGGACAATTTGAGCAGATCCTTTTTGATTTTAATGGGATTGGCGACCTCGAGAAAGACGGAGTAGATGCCTTCTATTATCTTATTCAAAGGCTGCAAATTATGGGGATTCATTCAAGTGTAATCGGCTTATCACCTAAACAGGTATTCCACTTCAATAAACAAGGAACAAAATTAGACGCTACATTTAAAAGCAATCTCCATGATGTGATCTATTCCTATTTAAGCTCATAAAAAAAGATGGCCCTTTGGCCATCTTTTTTCTTTTAATTATGATTGAGACTTATAAAACGAGTTTTCATAGAACTGAATATTAGGGTATTTATCAATCGCTGTTCGCATTTGGAAATCATTATCAAATAGTGCTACAATACGCCCATCTCGGTCAGTAACCAGATTACGCTGCATTTTTTTGAATGTATTCATTTCCTCTTCAGGACCATCAACCCACCGTGCAAATGAAAACGGAAGTCGTTCTAGTTGAATATCAACATGGTATTCATTTTTGAGACGATGCTCTAATACTTCAAATTGCAGGACTCCGACAACCCCGACAATTTGCTGTTCATTGAAACGGTTATACGTTTTAAATAATTGGATGGCTCCTTCTTCGGTTAATTGGTGCAGCCCTTTCTCAAAGGACTTATGTTTTAATGCTTCTTTAACGGTAATCGCAGAAAAATGTTCAGGCGAGAAATGTGGCATTTCATCGAATTCGAACTCTTGGCCTTCTACGAGTGTATCACCGATTCTGAAGGTGCC
Organism: Alkalihalophilus marmarensis DSM 21297; assembly: GCF_000474275.2. GTDB lineage: Bacteria > Bacillota > Bacilli > Bacillales > Bacillaceae_D > Alkalihalophilus > Alkalihalophilus marmarensis. The sequence continues at coordinate 121,212 of NZ_ATAE01000031.1, read as the reverse complement.
TGGGTCGAATAAACCGATGATATCGCCTGCATGGGCCTCATCGACAATGCTTCTGCTTTGAGCAAGGAATTGAGTTGGCTGAGCTAATTTAAGGTTTTTGCCAAGGCGGACATGCTTAACCTGCATTCCGCGTTCAAATTTACCTGACGTTATACGTAAGAAAGCGACACGGTCACGGTGTGCTGGATTCATATTAGCTTGAATTTTAAAGATGAACCCTGAGAATTTGTTATGGGTAAGAGGGTCAATTATTCCTTTGGTGCTTTCTCTTGGTGTCGGCCATGGTGAAAGCTTAAGCATATGCTCAAGGAAGGTTTGTACCCCGAAGCTCGAAATGGCACTTCCAAAGAAGATCGGTGTCAATTCACCTTTTTTAATCAGGTCAAGGTCAAACACATCACCTGCTACATCAAGTAACTCTAACTCTTCTCTAAATTGAGCGACCAGACCCTCATCACCAATCACTTCATCTAGCTTAGGATCATCCGGACCATTAAGCTGAATCACATCAATTTCTTTAGGGTTTTCTGGATTATATAGTTCAAGCTTCTTATTATGACGATCATATACCCCGCTGAACGATTGACCCATACCAATAGGCCAGCCCATAGGGTACGAACGAATTCCAAGCAGCTCTTCTAATTCTTCCATTAGCTCAAAAGGATCTCGTCCTTGACGATCTAATTTATTCATAAAAGTAAAGATAGGAATACCGCGCATTTTACACACTTTAAATAGTTTCTTCGTTTGAGCTTCGACCCCTTTGGCCGCATCAATTAACATGGTAGCCGAATCTGCTGCTGTAAGGGTTCTATAAGTGTCTTCACTAAAATCTTCATGCCCCGGAGTATCTAATATATTGACATGATAGCCATCATATAAAAACTCAAGTACTGAACTTGTTACAGAGATTCCACGTTGTTTTTCAATCTCCATCCAGTCGCTCATCGCATGTTTACTATTTTTTCGTCCTTTAACAGTACCGGCTTCTCGAATAGCTCCGCCAAATAATAATAATTTCTCAGTTAGTGTCGTCTTACCGGCATCAGGGTGAGAAATGATTGCAAATGTCCGTCTTGATTGAACGGGTTTTAGTTCGGTCATCATGTATTCCTCGTTTCTACAAATCATATCAGAAATCATATGATCAAATTATTATCGTCTCATTATACCAGTCTTAGAAACGGGATTCACCCTTGGATTCAACTATAAATGCAGCTTTTACACAGAATGGTTTGAAAAATGAATTTTAACAACGCAATGCAAGACCTTTGGAGGGTGCAGAAATGATTACATTTAGATTACGTTTTAATTAATTTAACAAGTTATGCAGGGTGTCTAAATAATCATAACGAATAGGTTAGTATGGCCATTAACCCCAAGCACGAATGAAATAGCATTTTTAAAACAACGAGGAAGAAAAAATCTACCAAATGTTTTATACTAGTAGTTGGTGGAAATCAATCAGGAGAGTGCGAGCATGTTCATTCAACGATTAATTGTGAGTTTAGCAGTTGTATTGATGGTAGCAGCTGGTTGTTCAGCTGAGTCAAAGGAAAATGGGCTAAAAGGAGTAGGTTTGTTAATTGAAGATACAATTGATGACCAAGGGTGGAATAGCAAAGGGTATCAGGGTTTATTAACGATTCATTCCACTTTGGATGTTCATGTTGATTTTAGAGAAGAAGTGAATTCTAAAGTTGATGTGATAAATGGAATTAACGATTTTATAGAACAAGATATTAATTTAATTTTTGGTCATGGCCAGATCTATGCTGATTATTTTTCACAACTCAGTGAAGATTATCCAGATGTACACTTTGTCAGTTTTAATGGGGAAGTGACTGGCGAGAATGTGACGAACCTAGAGTTTGACAGCTACGCTATGGGTTTCTTCGCTGGGATGGTAGGAGCGTCAACCTCTCAAAGCAGCCAGATTGGTGCTATTGCTGCGTATCCTTGGCAGCCAGAATTAGAAGGGTACAAAGATGGAGCAAAGTATATTGATCCAGAAGTTGAGGTAAAGATCGAGTATGTAAATGACTGGTCAGATACTGAAACAGCCATCGAGTATTTTTATCAATTGAAAGAGAAAAACATTGATGTGTTTTATCCTGCTGGGGATGGTTTTCATGTTGAAGTAATCGAAAAAGTAAAACAAGAGGGATTGTATGCAATCGGTTATGTTGGGGATCAATCAGATCTAGGAGAAGCGACCGTATTAACGAGTACCATTCAGCATGTAGATGAACTATATGAGCTTGTGGCTGCACAATATCAAGCAGGAACATTAGAACCTGGCAATCATACATTTGATTTTACTGAAGGAGTTATTTCTCTAGGAGAATTTAGTTCTCAAGTGCCGCAAGAGGTACAAGACCAAGTGAAAAGTGACTTGAATACATACATCGAAACAGGAGAGCTCCCTAATCAATAAAGGAATCATACCATTTGTAATCTTTAAGTTAGTTGTTCATTTCCTTGCCTAAAACGTGAAGTCATAGTAAATTTAACATGGAATCTTTTTGTACAAGTCTGATAAAGAGGTGACTATAAGTGAATAATCCAGAAATGAATATGAAATTTATGCAAATTGCAATGAACCATTTACCGGAAGGGAAAAAATTTCTAGACGACAAAGGAATCGAATTAAACATGGATGATTTACAGCCCATGCTTGAACTATTGCTTAATGTCATGTCTGAAGCATACGAGCTTGGTCTAGAAAACGGTAAATCTGAGAGTAAATAAGAAAATGAATAAAAAAAGAAGAGGCTTACCTGATATTAAGGTTAGCCTCTTTCTATGACAGGAGAGAACCTTAATGACAAAAGATGAAAAGCTGCAAGCATTTGCTGATAAAATGAAGGAAGGATTTAGGTTAGTATCTGAAAAAAGAAATGAAGAAGCAATTGAGAAGCTTAAACCATTTGTTGAATTAACGAAGAAAAGCGGCGGCGAGCATATTAGATTATTTGTTCACTATAGTCTTGCTCAGATTCGTACCGGAGATTTTAATGGCTTCCTAGAAACGTACGAAGCCGTCAAAAAAATGAAACCTAAAACGCCGGAAGAAGAGAAATTAAAAGGCCAGCTGGATGGGTTTTTTAATGACCTGATGGAGGAGCTTGGGAAGTCATCAGGACAATCGGAATAAGGACACGCTCAAAATGAGGGGAGAGTCCATAGGATGTAGGGAATCTATGTGAAGGAGTTGGGATGGATGAATTATCAGCCTTACCAGCCATATCATCAAATGGTGCGATCTCATCAAGTGAACCCTCATGATCAAAGGTATTTCCCCTTTATCCCTTTTTTGGGCGGTTTAGCGATTGGCGGTTTATTGTTTAATAATTACGGAAGGCCGCCTGTGTATTACAGTCCTAGTTATGGCCCGAACTTCGGCCCGAGTTACGGCCCGAGCTTTGGCCCAAGTTATGGCCCGAATTTTGGTCCGAGTTATGGTCCTAACTTTGGTACACCTTATAATCAATTTTATTATTATCGATAAAAAGAAGGCAGCAACGAGTTATACGTTGCCGCCTTCTTTTTTATTTGTTGTTTCAGTGGCTGTTTCTTTAACCTCACTATCACTTGTTTTATGTTGCTGGTGTTTAAAAAATGTCTGCAGCACTCCCATCAAAGGAGCTAATTTATCAATGGCTGGTCCAACGGTTTGGACTAATGTGATAATCTGTTCTAATTGGGTCGGTTTAGCCTCTTCTTTAGCCGGCTCAGGCGGCGGTGCACCAAACATTAGTTGAGAAAACACATCAACCTGCCGTTCATCTTTTTTATGCTTACTCATGAGAAAATCCTCCTTACTCTCCAGCTTCTCTATCCCTTACTAGTTTATGGGCATCGTCCCTTTAATGTGTGTGGACAGATGCCCTTTTCACATGAATAGGAACTTCTTAATTTTTGTAGACAGACTTATTTTAATAAGATAAAATTAGTATCAGGTACTAATAATAACTCGTAAATTATGTAGCGGTTTTTATAAAGGGGGAATCAGCATATGGTGAAAGCTGGGATTTATGGAATGGGAAGCTACATTGGTGAACAGGTAGTGACCAACGCAGATCTTGAAAAGAAAGTAGATACTTCTGATGAGTGGATTAAAACTCGTACAGGAATTGAAGAGCGCCGCTTTGCACCAGACGATGTAGACAGCTCTGATATGGCATTTCAAGCAGCTGAAAAGGCGTTAGCACATGCAGATATTTCAGCTGAAGATCTTGACTTGATTCTTGTCGCTACAGTGACTCCAGATATGCCATTTCCGACTGTTTCTTCGCTCATTCAAGAGCGTCTTGGTGCAAGTAAGGCTGCAGCAATGGATATCAGTGCAGCTTGTGCTGGATTTATTTACGGCTTGGCAACAGGACAACAGTTTATTGAAACAGGAGCTTATAAGCATGTTCTAGTCGTTGGTGTCGAGAAATTATCTAAAATCACCAATTTTGATGATCGTAATACGGCTGTATTATTTGGTGACGGGGCAGGTGCTGCAGTGCTAGGGCCTGTATCTGAGGGTAAAGGTCTCCTAGCTTTTGAGCTAGGTGCAGACGGTGCTGGTGCAATGCATATTAATCAAAAAGGTGATTTTTTAGAAATGAATGGCCGGGAAGTATTTAAATTTGCTGTTAGACAAATGGGTGAGTCTTCTCTTTCTGTACTGAAAAAGGCAGGTTTAACAAAAGAAGATGTAGATTTTCTCGTTCCTCATCAAGCAAATATCCGGATTATGGAAGCTGCACGTGAGCGCCTTGAATTACCAGCAGAAAAGATGTCTAAAACGGTTCATAAGTATGGTAATACATCGTCTGCCTCTATTCCGATGGCTATGGTGGATGAAATAAATAGTGGTAAAATCAAAGATGGAGATACCCTTGTTCTTGTAGGTTTTGGAGCGGGATTAGTATGGGGATCGGTTGCCCTTCGCTGGGGACGTTAATACTATTCTTAACTTGAGATCACAATGATGAAAATTGTAGTTGAAAAGGAGAGTTTTGTAATGGAGAAAAAACGTGTCGTAGTAACGGGTGTTGGAGCAGTCACACCACTAGGTTTAAATGTAGATTCAACTTGGGAGAAAGCGATTAACGGCGAGTCTGGAATTGGTCTTTTAACGAGAGTGAATGCTGAAGAATTTCCAATGAAAGTTGCAGCAGAAGTAAAGGATTTTGAGCCAAGTGAATTTATGGATAAAAAAGAAGCTAGAAAAATGGATCGCTTTACTCAATTTGCTGTAGCAGCTTCTTTAATGGCTCTAAAAGATGCTAAACTTGAGATTACAGAAGAGATTGCTAATCGTGTAGGAGTGTGGATTGGATCGGGAATCGGGGGTATGGAAACCTTTGAGCAGCAATTCCGTACATTCCTTGATAAAGGTCACAGAAGAGTAAGCCCGTTTTTTGTCCCAATGTTAATCCCGGATATGGCTTCTGGCCAGGTTTCCATTATCACTGGAGCTAAGGGAATTAATTCATGTTCTGTTACAGCATGTGCTTCCGGGACAAATTCTATTGGAGATGCCTTTAAAGTAATCCAGCGTGGTGATGCCGATGTGATGATTACAGGCGGAGCAGAAGCCCCAATTACGAATATGTCTGTCGCTGGTTTCTGTGCAGCAAAAGCTGTAACAACAACCGACAACCCAGAAAACGCATCCCGTCCATTCGATGCAGACCGAGATGGTTTCGTTATGGGAGAAGGAGCAGGTATCCTTATTTTAGAAAGTCTAGAATCAGCCGAGAAGCGCGGTGCAACTATTTATGCAGAAATTGTCGGCTACGGTGCAACAGGGGATGCTCACCATGTGACAGCTCCGGCTCCTGAGGGTGAAGGCGGTGCTCGTGCTATGAAGCAGGCAATTGAAGATGCAGGCTTACAACCTAGTGATATTGATTACATGAATGCACATGGAACAAGTACACCATATAATGATAAATTTGAAACAATGGCTGTGAAAACAGTATTTGGAGAGCATGCTGAAAAATTAGCAATAAGCTCAACAAAATCAATGACTGGTCACCTTTTAGGAGCAGCAGGTGCCATTGAATCTGTGTTCTCGGTAAAAGCGATCAAAGACGGAATCATCCCGCCTACAATCAATTACCATACACCAGATCCAGATTGTGATTTGGATTATGTGCCAAATGAAGCAAGACGACAAGAAGTACGAGCTGTCTTGAATAATTCTCTTGGATTTGGCGGACATAATGCAACGCTCGTATTTAAACAGTTTTAATTAAGCGTTAAAAATGCAGTAAATAAGAAAGCTCATTGACAATAAGTTGTCAATGAGCTTTTTGTATATTTCCTCTACATATCTTCATCATCTTCGGTTGTTGAATCATTAGCAAATCCCTTTGATTCATTGGAGAAGAAGGAATGGATAGCTTCTTTATTTTTTTCGAAATCAAGTTCAAGTACCGCACCAGCATGGCTGTAATGTTGGTCGCTGTAGCCATCTTGAACAGGGATTCTTAATGTTTGAACATCATCAACTGGATTTAAGATGAAGTCACGTCCTAAACTAAGCATTCTAGTTGTTTTAATGTTTGTATCTAAGTATGGTTCAACAGATCCAATTAGACGCGGAACTCTTGTAAGACCTGAAATCGTTAAGAGTTCATCTTTTAGCAAAGTCAACATCTCTTGCTGCCGTTCCACACGGCCAAAGTCATTATTAGCATCACTTCTGAAACGTACATAATTCAATGCTTGCTGGCCGTCAAGCACTTGTGTACCAGGTTCAAAATCAATGACTGTACTTCCGGATTGGTAGTACATACGATCTTCAACATCTACTTCTATTCCTTTAGGAGCAATCGTATCAACGACTTCAACAAAGCCATCAAAATTAACCATAGCATAATAATGAAGGTCCAATCCAAAGTTATGTTCAATGGTTTCTCTTAAAAGGTCAGGACCTCCCAAGAAAAACGAAGCATTAATTTTGTTATCACGATACCCAGGAATTTCAACGTATGTGTCACGCATAATAGAGGCTAATTTTGCATCGCCATTTTTAGGATCATATTGAGCCACCATAATTGTGTCTGTTCTAGCTGGTTCATCTTCAGCGGTATCCACCCCTATTAACAATACATTAATAGGTTCGTTATTCTCAGGTTCCTTTGATTGAAATTCATGCACTTCCGTTTCATCATCTAACGTATCGTCACTGTCGTTTGCTTCAGTTAAGTTTTGTTGGGCATTATTTTTTCCTAGTTCATATTGAAAAACTGCAAAGGCAGCAGTTGAAATAAACAATAAAGAAAAAAGTAAAAGGAATGAAACAAATAGTTTTTTGCGTTTCCTAGGTCTTCTTTTATGTCTATCGGATCGTCTCCTGCGTGTGTCCACCTAAAACTCCTCCAATCTCAACAAAAAAGATTCTTGCTCTTTTTGTTGGTATAACGATTTCATTATATCAGATTTTTTCTTTTGAGCCGGTAAAAAATAAAAAAAACGTATAGAATTCGACAAATTACCACATTAACAACAAAAGCTGGTATTATTTTCGTGAGTGGCATTTAGCCTCTGGTTCATACTAAAAAAGAGTTTTTCTAGAAACCGTGTATGAATGCGCAGGTGGATGTAAGAAAAATATGAGTATACAGAAAAGTTTTACTTTATTTAATCGGCTCAGTTTGCCTTGGTTGTAGGTATTTAACATAGTATTATTATTGCTTGAGGAGATTCAAAACATAAGAAGAAATATTGGGGAATTGTACCCGTATGATGTAGGAGGATTTTTGTCATGAGTGTGCACGAGTTATACAAACAAAAAAAAGCTGCCACTTCCTTGGAAGCGGTATCAATAATACAGCCTCGTGAAGATATTATCGTACCCCTGGCAGTCGGGGAACCACCTGGATTAGTTCAAGCATTAGCGGAACATAATGGATTAGAGGGAAATCGTTTATTTCAAATGCTTTCTCTATACCCTGTTTTATCAGTCGATCCATCTAAGGTGAAAATTGTTTCTATGTTCTTAAATAAAGATGAGCGTCGTGCATTTTATGATAAAGAAGTGGATCTGCTTCCAAACCACTTTTCTGATTTGCCGCAAATTTTAAAAGAGACGACACACGACCGAGTGATTATGGCCGCCGTTTCACCAATGGATGAGGACGGATATTTTTCACTAGGAACAAATTGTGATTATGTAGCTCCTTTATTAAAAGACGCAAAACGAATCATTTTAGAAGTGAATGAGAATATGCCGAGAACATTCGGACAAAACCACATTCACATTGATCAAGTAGATGCATTTATAGAAAATCATGTTGAGCTGCCTGTGACACCAGAAATTCCTTTAAGACCTGAGGATGAGATTATTGGTAAAACGGTAGCAGATTTAATTCAAAATGGAGATACCCTTCAAATCGGTTTTGGAGCGATTCCGAACGCGATTATGAACTTCTTAAAAGATCACCGAGATTTAACCATCTTCACTGAAATGATTCCAGATAAAGTAGTCGACTTGTTTGAGAGCGGAGCTGTATCAAATCTTTCAAATCCACTTCATAAAGGGAGTATGACAGCAACTTTTGCTTTTGGCACAAAAAAACTTTATGATTTCATGGATCAAAATAAACAAGTTCAAATGTATCCGGTTGATGAAACGAATGACAGCTGTTTAATAGCAAAGATCAATCAGCTTGTTACAATTAATGCCACGATTGAAGTCGATTTATTAGGTCAGTGTAATTCAGAATCAATAGGCGGACGCTACTATTCATCAACTGGGGGCCAAGGAGATTTTGGAATTGGTGCAAGAATGTCAAAGGGCGGGAAGGGTATTATCTGTCTTCACTCCACAACAAAAGGCGGCACGATCTCAAAGATTGTTCCGACATTGGCTACTGGTTCTGTTGTTACAACATCAAAAAATGATGTGGACTATATTGTTACAGAATATGGTGTGGCTAAACTGCGAGGCAAGACTATTAGGGAAAGAACAAAAGCTTTAATTGACATCGCTCACCCGAATTTCCGAGATGAACTTACTGATAAGGCAAAAGATATGGGTTATCTATAAAAAAGCAGAAGCTAACTACAAATGGTTAGCTTCTGCTTTTTGTTTTTCTTCGAGTACCCACCTAGTAGCTTCTTCTTTTGATGAAATTTCCCCATTCAGCTGTTTGATTTCAAGCTCAAATAAGTAATCTCTGAAATGAGGTCCTGGTTTAAAATCAAGTTTTATCAGGTCATCGCCAGATAGATATAAAGACATCTCCTGTCTCTTTTTGAAGTAATCATCTAAGTGAGTGTGGAATTCTTGGGTTGGATCCAGCAGGTAGAAACGCAATGTTTCATCATGCACAGCATACAAATACCTGTGTAATTCACCTATCGATTTAACCTCTTCTATTGGTGCTTGTTTAAGCTCATTTAACTGTTCGATAAAGACTCGTTCTTTTGCCGTCATAATATAAAGTTGGATCATTTCACGCCAATTAGAAAGCGGGGAAGCAAGTGCTGTTAACATATGAAAAACAGTATGGCCGGATTGACTAAACACTCGCTCCGCATATTGCCAAGAAGATGCGGGCAGCTCTTTTTGAAAGAGTGTTTTCCATACATTTAGTGTATCCAAAAGGTAGTAAGCTTCTAAGTCTGTTGCTTCCTTATGAATTAAGGTTAGTTCCTGTCTAAGTCTTTGCTGGCTTAGAGAGAAAAGGTGAGACATCGCGCTTTGTGCGAGCCTGGCCGTTTCTTTTTCGATGGAATAGCCGAACCTCACTGCAAAACGAACAGCTCTGAATATACGTGTTGGATCTTCAATAAAACTGATTGGATGAAGAATACGAATTTTTTTCGCTTTAAGGTCTTCTATCCCCTGATATTCATCTAATAACTTGCCAAACGAATGTTCAGATATCGACATGGCCATAGCATTAATCGTAAAATCGCGCCTTGTGAGATCCTCATGAATATTTGATGATCTTACAATAGGAAGAGCGGCGGTTTCCGCGTAGTATTCAGTACGGCAGGTAACGATATCGATTTTCATATCGTCAGGAGTCGTCCATGTAGCCGTTCCAAATGTGTCGTGTTGTTTAATACTGCCGCCATGTGAAGCAGCTAAAACATTGGCAAATTTAATTCCATCTCCCTCAATGACAACATCGAGATCTTCATTAGGTCTTTCCAATAACAGATCACGAACAAACCCTCCGACTAAATAGGCACTTACCCCAAAACGGTCTGCTTCTTTTCCAATCAGCTTAAGCAAATGAAAGTGTTCTTTACTTACTGTGTCTTCTAAACGTTGCACAAGATTTGGGAGGGAGGCTTCTTGTTCTTTTCTTTGAAGATAGGAAATAATATTTGTTCTTGAAATGATCCCTGCAATGTTTTGATCGTCCATAATGGGGATCCGCCCAACATTATGACTAATCATAGCCTGCTGCACTTCATCAATGGTTGAATCTACTTGTTTTGTAACGATCTCTCGTGTCATATATCCTTTGATAGGCGCATGACCATATTGATGGTGAATCGCTTTGTCGACATCTCTTCTTGAAATAATACCAACCAGTTCTTTGTGGTCATTTACAACTGGAAAACCGGTATGGCCAAAGCGAATCATCATCTCTTTTGCATCTGTTATCGTATCATTTTCATGAATTGTTTTAACTGGATAACTCATCACTTCTTTAGCTGAAACGGTGTGCTTAACAATCAAATCTATCAGAGGGAGTACTTTCCTGCGTGCCTCTTCTAAAGTAGATTTCTTCATCATAGCTGAAGCCGCTTGGCTATGTCCTCCACCACCAAGCTCTTTAATAAATGATTGAAAATTAATGCGTGTAGAACTGGCTCTGCAGACGAGGTGGACATGCTTGCCCATCTTGACAATAGTAATCACAGCATCGGCAGAGCTAGCATCTAATAATTTTTCTGTAAGGCTGGATAATCCATTCTGAAAACGGTCTTGCTCATGACATGAAACAACTATCTGCAGTCCATCTAATTGATGCAGCGTCTGTGAGTGAAATAATTGATTAAATAAAGCCTGTTCGGCTTCGGTTAAGGCTGGTGTGACAAATCGATTAACAATCTCAATATCTAAATGATGTTTCATTAAAAAAGAGGCTGCATGGAAATCACGAGATGTAGTGCTAGGGAACGTGAAGTTGCCCGTATCAGAGTACAAACCTAGTCCAAATAAATTCACTTCTTCAGGTGTAAGATGAACATCTCTATGTTCTAGGTGTTCTATTAATAAGGTAATAGCGGCACCTACTTGTTCGATTTGATGACGCACTTTTTCTTTTGTATGTAATAGAAAAGGAGGGTGATGATCATATACAATCGTTTCGATCTCATCCATCAGTTCTTCACTTGGAATTCCGGTCCGATCTATCGCCTGGACATCTACCAAGATTAGTGAGGAAACATGCTTCCATTCAACCGACTCATAAGTGGAAAAGGAAAAAAGGTCTTTGTAGATCGACATATAGGTGGTGACACTTCGATCTAATTTATCAGAAATGGCAATGATTGCTTCTGGATATAATTTTTTTGCAGCAACCATGGAGGCTACACCATCGAAATCAACATTTTGGTGAGAAACGATAACTTGCATGCAGGTGTTCACTCCCTAGTTTTTTCCTTATTGTATCAAAAATAAGGAGATGAAGACATAGGGGGATATAATATGTGCGCAAAATTGCATAAAAAAAGAGAGGTTAAAGCCTCTCCTCAAATAATATGCCAGTATGATGATAAGGAAGTTTTTCATAGGGGTTGTTGTTTAATGTCGGTTCGCATTTATCTGCAAGAATAGATTGGTACTCACTCAAAACTTTTTTCATAAATGAACCTATGAATTCAGAAGTGACCTTAGTTCTATTTTCGTTTTTTATACTGTATATTTTTTCATCAAAGGTTAAAAGAGAATGAGCGGTTTCGATCACTCCATACCCTTCAAAAATAGCGGCAAAGCCTGCATATACTTGATGCAGTTTAGCAGTATCATTTTGGCAGCTGATTTGATCAGTATGTTTTAGCGATTGAATGAGTTGATTATAGCTGTTTACTAACTTTATTACTAATTCTTTCTCTTGATCATTTTTCTCGCTTGTTAAGAGAGCTGTGCTGTTATTTTGAACCTCATTTCGAGAAAATCGATCGGAGTGAACGTTCGTTTCACTTGATTGAGTAAGGTGTTTTTCATAGTAATAATCGTAGCTTGTAAGCTGGTGGTCGCTAGAATGCTTGGTGGGATTTTTCGTTGCTTCCGTTTTCTCAACCGGCATTACTGGATTTACCCCGTTTGAACTGGACATTTTATTGACAAAGCTTGTATGGATACGATTTGCTCGAAGTGAGGTTACTCTTGATAGACGAGCCATAATACATTGCACCACCTTTCCTATTAAGAGACTTATTATACATATACATATTCTAAGTTATGTGTTGTATTCCCTTTTTGTACGCCTTTAATCGTCAAAAATTAATTATTAGAAAAATGTTTAATGCATGGAGGTTTAGTATGGGGTTTAGTCTAGAGCAAAGCGGGTATAAAAAAAGAAGCCGACATAAAATGCCAGCTTCTTAATTGGATCTATTATTTATTTTGCAAACACGTGTTTACCGATACGAACAGTTTCTGTTTGTGTGCCAATCCAATGGTTTGTTGCAATTTCTGGATTGTAGAAGTAGATAGATCCTTGGCTGTCACTTTGAAAGGCAATGGCTTCTTGTACAGCTTGTTTTGCTTCATCATCTGCCTGCTGATTAATCATTCCGTTTTGAACAGGTGAGAAAGCATAATGTCCTGATGGACCAATTTCATTAATAACTTCTTTAATCGTATCAGGAAACTCAGGATGATCGACACGATTAAGCACAACGGTTGCTACAGCTACTTTACCTGCATATGGCTCACCTTGAGCTTCTGCATGAACTAGACGTGATAACAGTTCACGCTCTTCCGTTGTAATAGCAGCCGGAAGGGAAAGAGTTTCTCCTACTTGAAGCGCTGATGTTTCTTTATTATTAAGTTCTTTAATTGATTCAACAGTTACGCTGTATTGTTGTCCTAATTGATAGAGTGTATCGCCTTTTTGAACGGTGTGACTGTGTGATGCCGCATCCGCAGTTTGGTTTGCGGTAAATGCTAGGGCAATGCCTGCACATATTGGTAAGATGTATTTCTTCATTTAGAAAACCTCCTGTAATCTATGCTGTCTACTAAACTAACAAAAATGAAGGCAGAATACTTCATGAAATCTTTTCCAACTTAATAAAATCACCGAGTAAATCCCTTAGGTAAAGGATTACCTAGGTTTTTTTACATTTCTGTAACGAATTTTGAATAAATCTATAAAAATATGAATAAAAGAATGAATATTTATTGTTCGGTTCTGAGTTGTTTCCTTATAATATAAGGGTTTTTTAGTATGGATTGATGCTTGGTATATACAGTAATATGCATGATTTACCATAGGAACAAGCTAGATTCTGTGCTAGGATTTTGATGTACCAAAAAAACAACAACCTTCAAGGAGGCATTTTCATGAAGAAACTTATCGTTACAACAATTGCCGCTGCAACAATGGCAGCTGGTTTTGCTGGTCAAGCTGCTGCATCTGAACAGCCTAATACAAAGGTATTCACACAAAAGCATGTGATTGCATTAAATGGTGCAGATCAAGAGTCTATTCAAAAATTACTAGAAGAAGTAAAACAAACTAGTAATCTACAAGACTTACTAAATAAATGGAATATTACATTACCAGAGCTTGAGAAAGAAATGCAAAAAGAAGAACCAGCTCCAGAACAAAAAGAAGAGCAGCCGGTTGAAACACCTAAAGTAGAACAGCCTGCTGAAGAAGCACCACAAGAGGAAGCACCACAAGAAGAAGCTCCTCAAGCTGAGCCGGCTCAACCTGTACAACAACCAGCTCCAGCTGAAGAAGCTGAGCAAAATTCAGAAGAACAATCACAAGAACTGTCTGCTGAAGAACAGCAAATGGTTAACCTTGTTAATGAAGAACGTCAAAAGCAAGGTCTTGCACCTTTAAATATTGATGTTGAGTTAACAAAAGTTGCTCGTGTTAAAGCGCAAGATATGATTGATAACAACTATTTCGCTCACCAATCACCAACTTATGGTTCACCATTTGAAATGCTTGACCAATTTGGTGTGAGCTATAACACAGCAGGTGAGAACTTAGCTGGTAACCAAACGGTTGAAGCAGCTCACCAAGCTCTAATGAACTCTGACGGCCACCGTGCTAACATTTTAGGCGGTAACTACAGTGAAGTAGGAATCGGCATTGTTGATGGCGGTCCTTACGGAAAAATGTTTGTTCAACTATTTAAAGGGTAATAAGGTACCTTAAAAACTGATAAAAAAAGAACTTGGTCAAGCGGCCAAGTTCTTTTTTTCGGAATGAATCAATTGGTTATAGTGTAAAAAAGGAGGACGATCAGTGAGCAAGAGAGGCATCACAAGAGTAAAGAGTATCATGCTCCTGTTATGTGTTTCGTTCTTGATTGCCCAGGCTATTCCACAACAAGCAAAAGCATCTGATACACCTGCTATCGAAAGTGAAACAGCGGTACTTGTAGACGGGGCAACAGGCGAAGCGTTATGGGAAAAAGACAGTACGAAGAGAATGTATCCAGCGAGTGTCACTAAAATTATTACAGCCATTGTAGCGATAGAGGAAGGGAACTTAGAAGAAAAAGTAGCTGTCAGTGAGAATGTAATGGATGTTATAGGTACAAGGGTATACCTTTTGCCAGGAGAAGAAGTCAGCTTATTAAAGCTTGTGCAGGGACTAATGATTAACTCAGGAAACGATGCGGGCCTAGCCATTGCTGAGCATATGGATGGAAGTGAAGAGGCCTTTGCACAAAGAATGAACCGATTTGTTGAAGAAGAGATCGGCGTAAAAGATTCCCATTTTACAAATCCACATGGTCTATTTGATGAAAACCATTATACATCCGCGAAAGATTTGGCGATGATTACGAAATATGCAATGGAAAATGAAGTGTTTAAAGAGATTGCCCAAACAAAAGAAATGGAATGGATTGGAGAAGGGTGGGAAACGACAATTTACAACCATCATCGGATGTTATGGGATTATGAAGGGGTGACGGGTGTGAAAAATGGATTCGTACAGCGCTCCGGGTTTACTCTTTCTACCGCAGTAGAGCGTGATGATATGGAGTTAATTGCAGTGACCTTAAACGCCCCTGCAGCAAAAGTTTCTTACCAAGATACGGCAGCCTTATTTGATTATGGCTTCACGCGCTATGAACCTCATGTTATAAAAAGCGATAGAATGTTTAGTGATGCGAGCGGGCGTAAATATGAACTAGAAAATGATATTAATTATGTGATGGGAAAAGGGAAAGAATCAACAGTGGAAGTGACTAATGAAGGAATGTTACAAATTGAGAATACGGAAGGGAAGGTTCTTAAAGAAGTCCCTTTAAAGGAGCAAAAGGATAAAGAAGATCTAATAGATAACCCAAATGTGAATGAAACAGCTGAGCAAGGGTTTATTCAGTGGTTTTTGAGGGTCATCCCTTTTACTAATCCCTAATTATTAAAAAAGCCGAAAGATGAACGTCTTTGTGTCCATCCTCGGCTTATTATTTTTTCTTAACCATTATTTCTTCTACTCGATGTCCGGCCCCTTTTTTCAAAATAAGATCGGCACGGTTTTTAGTAGGCCTAATATTACGTTCAAGATTTACCCCGTTTATACTTTTCCATATATCAGTTGCAAACCCGACTGCTTCTTCATCAGATAAATGTCTGTAACGGTGGAAGAACGATTCAGGCTTTTGAAAAGCGGTATTCCTTAAGAGCTTAAACCTTTCAATGTACCAGTTTAAAATGTTATCTTCTTCCGCATCAACGTAAATAGAAAAATCAAAGAAATCAGAGACAAACATTTGTGGGATTTTTTTATTCTTTTTATTTACTTGAAGAACATTGATTCCCTCTACAATCACTACATCTGGCTCTTCTACAATTTGTTTTTCAGTTAAACGATCATACGTAAGGTGAGAGTATAATGGGGTTTCCATGTAAGCGCAACCAGACTTTAAGTCGGTTAGAAATCCGAGTAAACTTTCAATATCATAGCTCTCAGGAAAGCCTTTCCTCTTCATTAAACCCCGTTCTTCTAATACGGCATTTGGTAAGAGAAAACCATCTGTTGTCACAAGATCAACTTTAGGCTGCGTAGGAAAACGTGAAATTAATGTTTGAATCAATCTGGCTGTCGTACTTTTTCCAACTGACACACTTCCAGCGATCCCAATAACAAATGGAACTTTTTTTGTTTTCTTTTGAAAAAATTGATTTAGATCTTTATGCAAGTGGTTTGCATGCTTCATATGCAAATATATGAGCTCTGAGAGAGGCAGATATATATCTGTTACTTCCTCGGCTGAGATCGTTTCATTAAGCCCTTGCAGCTGTTCTCGCTCATCAGCTGTTAAGGTAATGGATGTTTTGTGAGATAAATTCGCCCATTCATTTCTTGTAAACGTAGTAAATGCAGACGGACGAGAAACCATTTGGTAGGTAGTCATGATAGTCTCCTTTTCATACCAATGAATGTTACGTTCTATTGTACACTATTCCATATAAATCGATAAGGATCAATTTATTTTTCTTCTACTAAAAAAGATCGCTAAACTTAGTAATAAAGTTTAGCGATCTCATAAAGCAGTGGAAATTAGCGAATATCAACCCAATATCCCTTGCGATTGTAATGCTCATATAATGCAGCCTCATCTTCACGCGTAATAGGCTGGTCGGATACAAATTCAGGTGCATCCTCGATTCGTTTATTTTCAAGGTCAAACGTAATCGTGTGATCTCTCCAACTGACATCATTAAGCCAATCGATGGAAACAAGTACTAGTTCTTTATTGAAAAAGCCTCCAACATTTACGACAAAGTATCTTATTTTCCAATCTTCATCATCAATGACACAGTCGTGGATCTTACCTGCTTCACCATCAGCTGTATGAACTTTATAGCCTTTAATATCTTCTACACTAATCAGCTGCTGATCTTCACGATATTGCTGTTCACTTGCATGTGCCTCATCGCTCTTCAAACCATCATGCTCTTCACGCGGGCCTTCAGGATTAAATATAGGAGGCATCATAGGAGCATGAGCTTGAAAGCCAGTTATATCTCTTCTTGCGGCGTTATCAGCCCAGTAATTTTCCCAACCGTAATAAGAGCTTAGTTGTTGTTCGTATCTCCTCGTGATCGGTTCATGTTCTTCTGGTTTAGGACTATCTTTAATTTGATCTTTCGTTGCATTAACTGCAATACGCTCATTCGATCGGTCAATTTCTTTAAAAGATAAGGGGCTTAGCAGAACTTTTCCTCCAAAAAACCATGTCCTTGTATCTCCAACAAAGTAACGAATGGTTGCGGTATCGGAATCAAAATAAAAATCATCCAACGAACCTAATTCTCCGTCGCTAGCTAACATAGAATACGATTTTAAAGTCTTTGCGCGTAATAACATATTGTCAATCATCCTTCCTATTTGTTTTCCTTCTTCATTTGTTTCGAGTATTTTATTGTTTATTTTCTTACAAAGTAAGTTCCCGAACTTGGGCATATTAAACATAGAGTTGTATGATCAGCCGGCCAATAAAAAGTAAATGACTTTACAATTTATCAGTTTAGTACTAAACTGATAAATGTGGGAGGTGAATTAAACGTGTTTAGCAAATCAAAACATGAAGATCGCTTAAACGTACTAATCTGGTTTCGTTTAGCAAGGCTGTATCATGCGAGTATTAAACAGTCCAATCAACATTTAAGTCAATGGGGGTTAACTGCTTCACAATTTGATTTACTCGTTCAAATCGGCACGCATCAACCTCTTTCACAACAAGAGTTAGCGGAAAAGCTTTTTGTTACAAAAGGAAATATTACACAAGCAATCGTTAAACTTGAGGCAGAAGGTTTAGTATTACGTGAGCAAGAGTGGCGTACAAAAATATTGAGTTTGACCAAAAAGGGAAAGGCATTGTTTGACGAAGTGGTGCCAAAACAAGAAGAATTTCAAGCCTCTCAATTTAATGGCTTAACAAAAATAGAACAAAAAGAATTACTGCGTTTATTGCGAAAAGTAGAAGGTCATAACAATTAGAATAAAAATGATTAACAATAGGAGTGATAATCATGAGTAGAAAGCCTTTAAAAGGACAGCACCACGTATCAGCCATCACAGCAAATGCGAAGGAAAATTACCGGTTTTATACAGAAATATTAGGGATGAGATTAGTCAAAAAATCCATTAATCAAGATGATCCATCCGTCTATCATTTATTTTACGCAGACGAGCGAGGGAATCCTGGTACAGATTTAACTTTTTTTGAAATTCCTCACGCTGGAAAAACATACCATGGAACAAATAGTATAACGGCTACGTCTTTAAGAGTTCCTAACGATAAAGCATTAGAGTACTGGCTGAAGCGTTTTGAAGAATATCAAGTGGAACATGATGAAATGACAAGACATACAGGAAGAGCGATTCTTCCTTTCAGAGATTTTGAGGGGCAGCGCTTGGTATTAGTATCAGACGAACATGACAACGGTGTGAGCGGCGGTTCTCCATGGAAGGATAGCCCTGTACCAGTTGAACATGCGATTTATGGGTTAGGTCCCGTTACATTAACGGTTTCTCGTCCGGAATTAACGGAGAAGGTTCTTACAGCAATTATGGGCTTCCGCGAAACAAGACAATATGCACCGCTTGTAGAAGGCCAGAAGCCTGTGCGTGTATTTGAAACAGGCGAAGGCGGATCAGGAGCTGAGATTCACTTAGAAGAACGTAAGGACATGGACCGTGAGAGACCAGGCAGAGGTAGTGTCCACCATGTTGCTTTTAGAGTCGAGGATGAAGAAGATATGAAAAAGTGGGTCGAACATATCAATGAGATTGGCCTGCCAAACTCAGGTTTTGTAGAAAGATATTATTTTAGATCCCTATATTTTAGAGAGCCAAACGGCATTTTGTTTGAATTAGCTACTGATGGCCCTGGTTTTGAAGGAGATGAGCCGTTCGAAACACTTGGTGAAAAACTTTCGCTGCCTCCTTACTTTGAAAGTCAGCGTCCTCAAATTGAAGCAAACCTTAAACCGTTAAAAACAAGCAAGTAAGGATGGATGTTAGTAAAGGAGGAGATTTGAATGAAACTTGAACATATTTATAAAGAAGCAGCAAAAGAAAACATGCCTACGTTACTTTTGCTGCATGGAACAGGTGGGAATGAAAAAGATTTACTGCCCTTAGCAGATATGATTGCACCTGATGCCTCAGTTCTTGGTGTAAGAGGAAATGTTCTAGAAAATGGGATGCCACGATTTTTTAGAAGATTAAGTGAAGGTGTATTTGATGAAGAGGATCTTATATATCGCACAAACGAATTAAATGAGTTTCTAGATGAAGCTTCCAAGAAGTATAAATTTGACCGTCAAAATATCATTGCGATAGGTTATTCAAATGGTGCAAATATTGCCGCTAGCTTACTTTATCATCATGCTTCTTCATTAAGAGGGGCTGCGCTGTTTCATGCGATGGTACCTAGAAGAGGAGTAGACATTCCAAACTTAGAAGATCTCTCTATTTTTGTAGGAGCTGGCAAGGCTGATCCTTTAATCCCTGCAGAAGAAACAAAAGAACTGATTAATCATCTGCGCGATGCAGGTGCCCACGTAACAGAACATTGGGGCGAAGGCGGTCACCAATTAACAAGAGATGAAGTAATCGATGCGAAGTCTTGGTTTGAGGAAAAAATAATCAAATAGAAATAGTAAGCATACCTCGCTGATAGTAGGCCAGGTATGCTTTTTTATTAAGTGGAAACGTATTAAAAAGAGGACAAGTGTTCCCTTGATTCCCTCACTTGCGGTATACTTATAAGTCTAGGGGGGAGTTTAAATGAAATTAATCATTGCAGAAAAACCTGATCAAGGAGCAAAGCTTGCCGCCCCTTTTCCAATGGTGAAAAAGCAAGGTTATATAGAAATTAAGTCATGTGAGATGTTCCCTAAAGGCGCGTTTGTAACATGGGCAGTTGGTCATTTATGTGAATTAGAATCACCAGAAAAGTATGACTCTAAATGGAAATCGTGGAAGTTAGATACTCTGCCCATTTTGCCGCCAACATTTAAATATAAAGTGAGTAAGGGAAAATATAAGCAATTTCAAGTTGTGAAGAAATTAATAGAGAATCGAAAAGTGAGAGAAATCATTATGGCTGGTGACGCAGGACGGGAAGGTGAATTAATTGTTCGTTTGATTATTGAACAATGCAGGGCATCTCAGCCGTTAAAACGTTTATGGTTATCATCACTAACCAAACAAGCGGTTATTGATGGTTTTAACACGTTAAAGCCTGAACATGAGACACGTCCTCTTTATGATGAAGCATTGAGCCGAGCATGTGCTGATTGGTTGATAGGGATGAACGCTTCTAGAGCCTATACACTGCTTCTTGGTGAAAAAGGGATTGATGATGTGTTCTCCACAGGACGCGTACAAACCCCTACACTAGCACTGATTGTGAAACGTGAAAAAGAAATCGAAGCATTTAAGCCTGAACCATTTTGGGAAGTGAAGGCTGCCTTTAAAATGGGAGAGAAAACATATGAAGGTGTTTGGCATAAAAAGGGTGAAACAAGGGTGGATTCAAGTAGACGAGCTCTCCAAATTGCTCAATTTTGCGAGGGAAAGCCAGCAATTGTTCAAGCTATAAAAGAAGAGAAAAAGGAATACGCTCCACCTTATTTATACAATCTATCAAGCTTGCAAACTGCCGCAAATAAAAGATATAAATATTCCCCTAAAAAAACACTCGACCTTGCTCAAAAGCTCTATGTAAAAGGGTATATCTCTTACCCGCGTACAGACTCAAGCTTTGTTACGAAAGGGGAAGCAAGTACCTTTCCGGCAATCCTTCAAAAGCTTTCGGCATTTAAAGAATATGAATCGTTTTTTCCTTTACCGGTTAAAAGCTTAATGAACAATCGACGATTTGTAAATGATCAAAAGGTAAGCGATCATTATGCGATTATACCGACAGAGCAAGTACCTAAGCAAGAGAGGTTAGGGGCTGAAGAGCGAAACATCTATGATTTAATTGTACGGTCGCTTCTTGCTGCTCATGAAAATTCAGCGATTATAAGTCATACTCAAGTGGAAACGATTGTTGATGGACGCGCAACGTTTCAATCGAAGGGCAAGCAAATGATAAATGAAGGCTGGCGGAAAATCATTTATGAAGGTAAAAAGCAGGAAGATACACTTTTACCTCCCCTTTCGCATGGTGAAGAAGGCGTCGTTTCAAAGTCCATTGTAAAAGAGGGGATGACTCAGCCTCCTAAGAGATACACAGAAGGACAGCTCATAACGGTGATGAAAGCTGCAGGTAAGTCAATCGAGGATAAAGAACTCGAAAAGGTTATGATGGAGTCACACGGACTCGGTACAGAAGCAACAAGAGCAGGAATTATAACGGTGTTAAAAGACAGAGGATATATGAAGGTAGAGAAAAATATAGTTTTCCCTACTCAGAAGGGCCGGTTATTAATTGATTCTCTTGGCACAAGTATCCTTGCTTCAGCTGAAATGACAGCAAAATGGGAACAACGCCTTCGTGAAATTGGAAAAGGTGCCGCATCAAAGGACGATTTTATGGAACAAGCTAGAAAATTATCTGTTCATTTAATTAATGAAGCGGTATCTCAATCTAGATCATGGGATTTTACAAACATTGATACATCAAGCATCAAGCGAAGAGGCGGAAGAGGTTCCAAGTCGTACACAAGAAACAGGCAAGTCAAGAAAACAGTAGGTCAGTGCCGGTTATGTCAGGGTGAAATCCTGGATCTGGGCACGTTCTTTGGATGTTCTAATTATAAGTCGAAAAAATGCACGTTCACTTTATCTAAAACTCTGCTTGGGAAAAAACTGACGGAAACTACCGTCAACACATTGCTATCTAAGGGAGAAACAAGGGTTTTAAAAGGTTTTAAAAAAGGGGAGCAGATATTTGATGCCGCCCTTCGTTTGACTCCTGAAGGGAAAATCACTTTTCAAAAAAAAGAATAACCTCTTTTCATTCAAAAAGGATGCAGCTACATATCGAATGCCGCATCCTTTTTATTTTTTACGATTCATAAATGCATCAATCACATCCCCGAACGGCATTTCGCTTACCTTGTCAATGATCTTCTCTAACTGGGTTTGTTTACGCAAATTCCCTTGAAGAACGATTTCGACATTTTGCTCATTATCAACAAGTACCGCTCGAACGGTGAGGGCATTTGTTGCCAATGCGGCAATGACGGCAATTTGCTGAGGAGTAAGAGCATTAGAATCTTTTTTCTGCTGGTTGTTTTTTTGATTGTTATAAAAAGATCCATTTTGGCCGCTGTAAGGTCCGTTCTGTTGATTCATATCACTTACCACCCATCCTAGCCAGTATGAAGGTTAACCTAAGAGGATGACATCTTCTGTAGGTGAGGCAGTATCAGAGTCGACGGTGCCAATACCTAAAGCAAACGAGCCAAACAATAGCACCACAACGAAAAGTAATATAAGCCTCTTAGCTTCTTCTTGATCGGACATTATCTACACCTCCATGCCCATCTGTTCTTCCTCCATCTTATGAAAAGAAAGCCTACTAGGTGCATGCCTTGTTTAGAGTGAGCACAGTTAAAAAATAGAACTCATTCTAAATAAATTTACCTATAAGCGGAATCATTTCTGCTTCCCTCATCATAAAGTAGTACTAAGAGAGGGAGTGATAAGGATTGGTATTGTAAGAACGGACAAGTGGTTAACTCTTTACTTGGCTGAATGGAAAAAGAAATCCAACCTTATGCAAAAGATTGCATGGCATCAAAAAATGCTCATCTCTCCATTAGAGAAGGTGAGTGACTCTCTGCCAGATACAAATAAATTACAACAATTTTTCATTCAATCAGGTCTCATTTTGCCAGATGAAGATAGTCATCAAGACATCAATGATATGCTCGAACGCAATTATTGGAAAGTGATATCCACCCATTATCAACAATTAAAACAAAAGTGGTCAGCTCATGATGCTGGGGTGTATATTTTTCCTGCTAGTAAAGATCAAGCTTCTATTCAATCTCTTGGCGGGAAAAATGGACTAACCATAGATCGTTTTATCTTTCTATTTTTAACAAACGGGTTATCAAATTCAGAATTAAAAGCCATTATTACGCATGAATATCATCATATATTCAGACTCTCTGTAACGGAAGAAACGGAAGAGTCGATTACTTTCTTAGAATCAATGATCATGGAGGGGTTAGCAGAGTTAGCTGTAAGTCATGAAGTGGGCAGGGATTACACAGCGGTTTGGACGAAAGATCTTTCTTTGAAGCAGATGAAAAGGTTATTTAAAGAATGGCTCGAACCCCATTTGTTCACAAGAGGCAGAAAGGACCATCACACTCTCTTATATGGAGGCGGACCTTATCATGTACCGAGGTGGCTAGGGTATCACTGCGGACATCTTATCGTAGAGCAGGCGTACAAAACTTTTAATGAACGTTCGATAAAAACAGTGACTGAAATACCAGCTGAAGATTGGCTGTCGGCATCAGGGTTTCTAAAGTGAAGGAGGGCGGTACATGTTTGTAATTTATTATTATACTAAGTGGATTGGCAGTGGTGAGTATGGTTAGAATTTTCATTATGTTTGTTGGATTTGGTTTTTCGGTTGCAGGAGGAATAAGTTTACTTGCCTATTTGAATTTACTTACTTTAGGCTATGAATTCTCCTATTATATGCGTTTTATTACAACTAGAGTTGAGTTCTATTTGTTTATTCTTGGAGTAATAATGGTCATTGGATCACTGGCTATTCCAGATCGCAGAAAGTAAGCCGGTATAATAAATTCGACTGAGCAAGAGGGTCAGCTATCTATTAAATGTATCGAGGAAAGTGTTTAAAATTCTCAAAGCTTGCCTATACTGTGGATACAAATCGCAATCAGTAAGGGGGGCTTTATATGGTCCATATCAGGGACGTATGGGTCAATTGGTTTGAAGGGGAAGAGAATGGTTATAACGTGTGCGATTTTTTTGAATGGCGCAGTGATGACCGAATCGAGGTACTCGATCAAGCAATTTTGATTAAAGTCAGCCAAGAATTATACGATTATATTGAAAATCATTTGTCAGACCTGCCAGAAGATTTACTTGAAGCCGTACACCAGCAAAGTTATTTACGTAAAAATATGTCACGGATTCAATTGGATTATTGTTTTATTGCAACAGATGGTGCTGGCATCATCGCTGTTGATACTATGGGCTACAAAACACCGATTAGGAAAAGCCGCCTGACACCTAGACAGGATCAAATTGTCTATGAAATGCTAGAACAAAATCAATTTGAGACATTTGAGTTAAAAGAAAAACATGAACCTAAAGAATATCATATCTTATCTCCAGACCCAGATGATATGCGCGGCCTTACACGTAAGGAGCGTCAGCTGAAACAGCTTTTATATATGGCGCTAGATCAGCTTTATCATTCAGGGAATGATGCAGAAGTACGTTATTGGTACACGGAATGGAATCCTAGAGACTATGTCAGAATTCAGATGATGACTAGGGATGAAGCATGGCATGAATTATATAATGAAGTCAAAGCAGGGTGGTCAAAACAGCATCATCATTTATGTGAAGCAATGGTGAAGGGACAAGCCTTCTTTGAAAAGCTATGGGAACTAGAGCATGGAGAAAGTGTAAAGTAAAACACTGGTGATTGCTCATAGAAGATGAATACGGTCCTATCATTAATTAATCGTTTTCATTATGTATGATCTAAATATGTGGATCGCGTGAAACATTGGCTTCTAACATTTACAACCTACTTTAACTCTCCTATAATAAAAAGGACTATGGCATAGCAGGGAGGGGAAACGTGTGGAGACAATGGACAACTTTGCATATTTAATTATGCAGATCCTTACGGTCGTTTTACTAGTGGGAACTTTAGGTCTTTCTTTCTTTGTAGGGAAAGTATGGAAGAAAAACCACGGATATTAAAAAGTGTTGAATTAAAATGAAGCTGCACTCACCCTTAAAGGAGAGTGCAGCTTTTTTGTGATGAAAGAGGTATGTCTTTTGTATGGTTTTAATTGTGCTAATTGACAAAAATACACAGTGTGTTAATTTGAATAAGGTTGAAGTAGATCATAACGGAGGAGGTTTCACACATATGAAAAGGTTAAGTATGGCAGTGTTTATCATTTTTTGCTTAATCCTCATCACAGCTTGCAATGCAGATCAGACAGCAAATGAACAGGTGGACGACCAAGAAGAAACAGGAGAAGAAACAGGAGAAGAAACAACGAATATTCAAGAAACTGAGGAAGAAGAGAGCGATCAGCAAGATGGAAATGAAGCAGAGGGTGGCGATGGAGATGGCGGGGAGAATGCTGAAAATGCTCAACAACCCCAAGCAGTAGAAACGTCTTCTGTTGAGGATACGGTTTCATTCACAAGAATTTGGTGGACATTTGGTTCGCCTGATCGTAAACCGGAAGCGGGAGTTTGGCTGTATACGGATGAGGAGCATCCAAGCAACAAAGCAGATACATTTGACTTTGAAGAGAATGATTACTTATTGTATCAGGTGAGTGATGAAGATTTGCTTGGGCATGACCTGCGTGCAAAAAGGATTGTTCTCCTTGAAGATGACGTAGTGAAAATTGTAACGGACATTCACTCAGAACCGAGTGATGGAAGCGATAACCTTGAAATGCCTAGACAATACTTAGAAGTAGAAAAGAATGTGTTAAGAGGAAAGAGCTTTATTATAGAGCTTGAAGACGGAACATCTCTTCGTTTGAACTAACATAAAGCAACTAAAATTGAGACAAAAGTATTTCTAAAAGGAGTTTGAACATTACAGAAGCGGTATTTATAGACCGCTTCTGTAATGTACTAGTGTGTCCAATCCGAATAATTCATCCGCTAGATTAACGCTTTTTACGTCCGAGTCCCATTGCGCGCTCCGCTTTCTCCACCATTTTGCTAGCTGTGCGGTTTGCTTTTTCGGCCCCTTCATCGAGGATTCGATCGAGTTCTTCAGACTCAATAAGCTCATGATATCGTTGTTGAATCGGCTCTAGCGTACTCACAACAACATCAGCTAAATCTTGTTTAAATTCCCCGTAGCCTGCCCCTTGATACTTTCTTTCTAATTCTTCAATTGATATTCCTGAACATAACGAATAAATGGATAATAAATTCGAAACGGCAGGTTTATCTTCTCGATTAAATTTAATTTCACCATCTGTATCAGTTACAGCACTCTTGATCTTTTTAGTGATTGTTTTTGGATCATCAAGCATTGATATATAGCTTTTTGCATTAGGGTTTGATTTACTCATTTTTTTGGAAGGGTCATTTAACGACATAATACGTGCTCCGACTTTTGGAATACGCACTTCCGGTATTGTAAAGATGTCATTATATTTTTTATTGAATCGTTCTGCAAGATCTCTTGTAAGTTCGAGATGTTGTTTTTGATCTTCACCAACGGGCACAATGTCTGTTTTATAAAGAAGAATATCAGCTGCCATTAAAGGTGGATAAGTTAATAGTGAAGCAGATACAGCCTCTTTCCCGTCAGACTTATCTTTGAATTGAGTCATTCTCTCTAGCTCGCCAATATAAGCTACACATTGCATTATCCAGCCAAGCTGCGCATGTGCAGGAACTTCTGATTGAATAAATAAAGTAGATTTATTAGGGTCAATTCCAACAGCAAGATATAAGGCAGCAAGACTTCTGATGTTTTCTCGTAACTTTAATCGATCTTGCGGTACTGTAATTGCATGCTGATCTACAATACAGAAATAGCAGTTTGCTTCATTTTGCATATCTACAAAATGTTTCATTGCCCCTAAATAATTTCCAAGAGTTAATGTACCGCTAGGCTGAATGCCTGAAAAAACTGTTTTCATAATACACGACCTTCCAATCATTATCTAATTATTGTTATGTATGTAATGTAATAAGAAAATCATAACAAATTGTTACGGAAAATCCTAGTCAGCGTTATCTGTCTTGCTAATTAATTTGAATAGTATCCTTTACTCATTTAAGGAAATAATATGGTTACCTGCTTAGTTTTTAGAAGGTTAGAGGAGGGATATTACCATTGAGCCATATAACCATTTTTTCAGCTTCAATCGGGCATGGTCATAATGAAGCATCAAAAGCATTAAAAGCGCAGTTAGAAGAGGAGGGTAGAAGTGTAGACATTGTGGATACTTTTCATGCTATACATCCAATCCTTCACAAATCGTTTGTCACAGTTTACTTAAATATGATTAAAAGAGCACCTACTCTATGGGGAAGTCTTTATAAATATGGTGCTGAACATTCTTGGTATTTATTAGTAGATAAATTAGCATCTTTATTTTGTGGAAGATTAAATGCGATTATTACAAAACAAAATACATCCATAATGATTTCTACCAACCCTTTTGTAACATCTTTTCTCTCCATTATAAAGAAGAAAAGATGTTTAGATATTCCTTTATATACAATTATTACTGATTTTGATTTGCATCCGGGGTATGTGAGGCCTGAAGTAGACGCTTATTTCACTGGATCACCTTATCATGCTGAATTCGCTGCTGAACATAACATTCCCCTAGAACAAATTCATTTTACAGGGATACCTATAAAAGCCATTCCAGAACCTTTAACACCCAGAACTCAAATGAGGAAGGAACTTGGCTTAGAACCTTATACAAAAACCATCCTTATTACTGGGGGAGGACTAGGATTAGGTAAATACAATGAAATCATTCGTTCATTAGAAGAAATAAAAGAGCCTCTCCAGATTCTATGTATGACCGGAATAAATCAAAAAGTAGCAAAGCAATTACAAAAGGTGCAAAGTACACACTCTATCCAAGTTATCGAATTTACAGAAATATTTTTAGATTATTTACGTGCAAGTGATGTTGTATTATCGAAAGCTGGCGGCTTAACTATGTCAGAAGCCCTTGCTTGTGAAACTCCTATGTTAATTTATAATCCAGTTCCAGGACATGAAGAAAATAATGCGACGTTATTGTCCGGTTTAGGTGCTGCTGTAAAAGCTGATCAATTATCTGAAGTAACATTGTTACTTGAGCATATTCTTTTTAATGATACGCATTATAATACCCTTGTACAAAACGCAAAAAGATCAAAGAAGCCTGATGCTGCAAAGCAAATTGCAAGGAAAATTGAATATTTACAACAAACTAAAGGAATAAACAGTGATCGTCTGCAACCTTCATAGGAAATAAACTGCCTCGATTAAGAAGCAGTTTATTTTATGTCTATTTATACTAATTCATAGGAATTTGACGTTGAATTTTACCTTCTATGCGTTCAAAGATATTTTCAAGAGATGGTCCGGTGATGGTTAAGCCATGGTTTTTTAGGCCGATGATGGTTTCATTGGGATTTTCAGATTCTCTTACTAATTGCGCGACTGTTTCTGCTAATTCCAGTGTACCGCATGGGTAATTAATTTCTGTTGCCTTTATACCTTCCATCCATGCGTGAATATGCACAATAGCTCCAACATCAGGATGTTCTTTATAAATCATCCAATGTTCAATGGCATCCACTGATGCTCTTTTAGGTTTAATATTCGGAGGAATACTAACCTCCATTTGATTGGATTCCTCGTTATACCCTTTTATATAAAGGATATCTCTACCTACTTCATTCATATTTGACTTATCAATTCCGCTCGCACTCATCCAGAAATGATCTTCATTAGAACGTGCACTTAAATTTCCGTAGCTTAATCCTCCAATTCCATAAAGTTTATTTAAATGACGCATATCTCTTTCACTTAAATAATGGTCAAGAGGAAATGGGGCTGGCAATAAATCCATCATGTCTAATTTTTTCCCCGAAGCACTAAGTTCAACCGTAACTTGATCTCCTTCCCATTTAGCAGCTGGCAAGTCTTCAGAAAATTGATTATCAATGACTAAACGAGAGGTTGATAATGGCTGCAGGCGTTGAAAGACTTTCATAAAAAATGTGTGTTCATCTTCCCCTTTATTATGTTGAATAGAATAACAACCCTGCTCAGGAGTGAGGAAATGAATATCAACTTGATCATTCTTATGATTTACATAAACGAGATGGTTAGCTAACGAACGTATAAGAAAGGGATACACTTCTCTAAAAATATCATAAGGTGCTCCCTTACTTTCTAAGATAGCGACAACAAATGTAGCTTGTGCTTTTCTTCGGTAAGGTTTTGGATTGTCTTGATCGATAAAATGAAAAACAAGGTTTGTGTGTGCATCAGATTGATTTGTATGGTTAAAGCCATTTTTAATAAAAGTTGAAGTGAGACCAGAGGATAACCAATCTAGTGTTGAAGTTGGTGGTTGGGAACTGAAAGTAAAGTTAGTCATGCGCTGCCTCCTACTGTCTTATCATGGTCAAAAATAACTTTTAAGACATCTTTTTTTTGCTTTCTCGATATGGTTTGAAATGCAAGTTTATAATCTGCTAAGGAAAACCGATGAGTAATGAGGGGAGATAGGTCGACTTTCCCTCGCTTCATAAGTTCAATGGCAATATCCATTGTGTCTATATTTTCACCTTCAAACTCGTTATAGCTGTAAGCAAAACATCCTTTAATCGTTAGTTCATTCAACCAAACGGCAGTCCAGTCAATTTTTTCCATGACACTTGCTAGTCCAAGTAATACCACTTTCCCGCCGCTATTAGTAAATCGTAAAGAATCTTTAATGCTTTTATCTTTACCTACACATTCATATACAATATCTGCACCACCTTGTATGACTTCATCGCCAATAACTGGCCTTAAGACTTCGGCATTTAAAACACGTGCAGTTTCCCCTACGTAAGACTTGTCCAAATAAACAATATGGTCTGCCCCGTAGGACTTAGCAGCTTCCCCTTGAAATGAATACTTCACAAGCATTGTGATAGAACACTTTATATCAAGAGCACGCAGCGCGACTAAAACGGATAAGCCGATCAGTCCGCCTCCAATAATTAATACATTATCGTTTGGTGCAGGTGGGTTTCTAAGAACGGCATGCAAGGCACAGCTAAATGGCTCTACTAATACACCGTTTAAATCATCGACTTCATCAGGCAAAGATTTAATTTGACTTTTATGTGCTACTAAATACTGTCCCCAGCTACCACCTGTATTGTGGCAGGCGCCGATAAGCAAGCCTGGTTGAATGGATCCTTTATTCTTGTTAATGCAGAGGCTTTGATCACCTCGCATGCAAGCAGGACAAGGTTCCATATCCCGGCTTTCACAAGATAAGACAGGATTGATCACAACTCGTTGACCTTTAGAAAGTCTATCCACGTTTGAGCCTACCTCATCTATTTGTCCTACTGCTTCATGTCCGATTGTGAAAGGAAACGATACAAAAGGTGAAGTAGAGGGACTATCATGTAAATATAAAAGGTTCATATCACTACCACAGATCCCCCCATATTTTACCTTTACCTTAACCCAATCTTCATTTGGTAAGGTTGGTTCATGAATTTTCCTCCACTGTAAACAAGAGATGTGATTGTTCCAAAAAACGGTTGGTATAAATCTGCCTATTGTCTTTGAGAGAAGATATCTAGGAATGGTGAAATCAAATTGCAATGCGTTCATTAGATCGACCCTTTCTTAACCTTTTTTTTAATATGTGCATTTTCTGCCTAGATATGTATATAGTTACCAAAAAAATGAATGAATTGGGCACAAAATAGTGATCCTATTAAAGGGATCCGCTGATATATGAGGAATTAAGACAAAAGGCACAAATAGGTGGGGGTATAACTATTATGTTCGTTTTTATTGTGAACACTAAAGCTGGAAAAGGTAGAGCGGAAAGGGTCTGGACTAGAGTAGAGGAATATTTAAAAGACAATAAAATTAAGTACCAAGTATTAAAAACAGTTTCTAAAGAGGAGATAATGCAGTTAAGGTCAATTCTTGAGAATGCTCGAGGTAAGGTGAGGTGTGTGATTGCAATTGGGGGTGATGGAACAAGCCATAGCGTCATTAATGAATTAGCAGGAACAGATGTCCCATTCAGCATAATTCCGACGGGTTCGGGTAATGATTTCGCAAGAGCCCATGGTATAAGTAGAGATTGTATTAAACAGATCAATCATATAGTAAACAGTGATCATGAAAAAATGGATGTGCTCACAATGGGGGAAAAGAGTTGTCTCACAGTCATTGGGCTTGGCTTTGACGGTTTAGTTGCTAAGGTTACTAATGAAATCAAAATAAAAAAATGGCTGGGCAGTGCTGCTTATATATACAGCGTGCTAAAAGTATTGAATTATTTTAAACCGGCGAATGTTGTATTAACTATTGATGGTGAGGAGATGAAGATTGACAATGTATGGCTTATTGCTATAGCAAACCATCCCTATTACGGGGGAGGGATGAAGATTTGCCCTAATGCATCGAGCAAGGATGGATTATTAGATATATGTGTAGTTCATAGTTTATCAAAATGGAAATTGTTGAGCATATTTCCTTTAGTATTTAGTGGAAAGCATTTGGGAAAAAAAGGAGTCAATGAGTATAGAGGAAAGACAATACAAGTCTCTTCTGAAAAGCCCTTAATGATTCATGGAGATGGGGAGATGATTGGAGAAACTCCAGTAACCATTTCTGTTAAAGAGCAGGCACTAAATGTGATATCGTAACGAAATGAATTTTCGTTACGATTTATAAGGATTAAGTTTATTAGCAAGAGTGTATCTTTTTTGTGTTTTCTGATCAAAGTTAAAAACTTCTTCATATTCAAGGGCAAAAAGAATTTCAAGAAATTCAATACTAATATTTTTAATTGTTCGTAAGCTGAAAGTCATCATATATTCCTCCTCTTAGGTGGTTACATTTAATGTAAGCAAAACAAGAGAAAAAATACTCACCTTAATTATTAATTATTTGTTTTTCTTTCGCGAAGTCTTAAAACCCATAAAATGATATTAATAGAAGCTATAATAAAGAAGAACCAATCTGCTTCTGTATAGTTGGTATAGGCTAATATCACATAAATTCCTAAGATCGTTACAGCAATCACTTGTAAGATTTGTAGCTTGGTCAAAATTATTCCACTCCTTTCGCATCATTACTGATAGATGGACATAATCTACATTATAGCATCTTGTTTAGTAATAAGAAGGGAGGATAACAAATGAAGGTTCGCCAAATGGCGTTTAGAAGTGCTCTTATATTGATCCTTTGTTCAGTCGCGTTTATGTACAGCCAGTCAGAGAGTATATTTCAGCAAGTTGAAGAAGCTGTAGCTGCCTCAGTTAAACAGGGGGTACAAGTTGGTAATGAGGCGAAGTCATTTGAACTTCATTCATTACGAGGGGAAACCGTTTCTCTTAACGATTTTCACGGCACACCTGTCGTTATTAATTTTTTTGCTACATGGTGTCCGCCTTGCCAAGAAGAAATGCCTGTCATTGTAGAATTAGAAAAGCGCCTGACTCAAAAAGGGGCAAAGTTCATAGCGGTTAATATGACTAGTCAGGAAGCAAGTATTGCCGAGGTTGAACCGTTCTTAAAACACTTTAATGCTTCATTTGATGTGCTGCTTGATGAAACAGGAGAGATCATGAATATGTATCAAATTATAGGTATCCCAACAACCGTTGTTATCGATGAAAATGGAGTCATTGTTCAAAGGATAAATGGAGGGCTCTCATATAGTATGATGGAGGATCTATATTTATTTAGACAGTGATGAAGATAGAAAAAAAGAAGAGAGCCAGTCAGCTCTCTTCTTTTCGTTTTATTTCATTGTTTTTACTGAACAAAAATTAAGTAGGAAGAAACAAAGTAGAGGGCAATTAACACGATAGATGGCAGCGCATATCTAAACGTGGAGTTAATGGGTTTCCTCACTAATGAATAAAGTACTACCACACATAAAATCGCTACAGCGGCCGCGGTAATTTGATGTACGCTTGATACCGCAGAAATAATGGAACCTTTTTGATAAAAAATATCAGATGCACCTAATATTAAGATATTGAATAAATTACTACCAAGGATCGAACCGATCGCTAAGTTATAATTTCGAAGCTGAAGTGCTACTAAGACAGATACTGCTTCAGGCAAGGAAGTAGTAGCTGCAATGAGAAAACTCCCTACAAAGCTTGAACCAAGTCCAGTGACAACAGCTATTTTATCACCAGAAACCGTAAGTAATGTTCCAGCACCCATAATGACTACAGCAGCGATAATAAAGCCGATTATTGCAGTTTTTAGGGGAATGGCAGAAAAATCATGGGCAGATTCCTCTTCATCAGCCACTGGCATAGGAGCTTTAGATTCTTTATTGGACATTTTAGAAATATACCATACACCAAATCCATAAAGAGTAATTAAGATCCATATATCCACACCAATATTTAAAAATGATATGTCAATTCTTATGGTTAATGCAAGCAGAGCTACTATGGCAAGCAATAATCCAAGGCTTGCAGTAAAGAAATGAGAGTGATCGGCATGACGGAATATTTGCTGCTTACGAAAGTACAAGTCAAAGCAAGCGATGATTAGTAAATTAAACATATTACTGCCAAAAACGTTTCCCACCGCAATATCTGGGTTATCTAGTACAATAGCCGATACACTGGTTGTTACCTCAGGCAGAGAGGTTGCCCCAGCAAGAAAAATGGTCCCAACCACCATCCCCCCGAGTGATGATTTCTCTCCAATGGTATCAGCATATGTTGATAGCTTAATGGCTGCAAGAACAGTGATAATGGCTGCTACTATAAACCAGACGAAAACCATACAAAAACCTCCTCAATATCAATCAAAATATAAATCATCAATCAAAAATATAAATCATTAAACAAAATTTAAATCAAAGTCAAAATAAAAATAAGAAAAGTCTGTCTAGAACACAAAAAAGACCTTTTTATGAGAGTTTGCCCAATAAAGCAAACTCTCATAAAAAGGTCTTGCGTACTTTGAATAATCAAAGCTCAATGAACCGAGTGTTATCCACTGTCATGACGACTCATTGACCATAGGTCGCTACTCCCCTTTTTAGGGCTAACTGTATTCGATTAAGTATTAATGTAGCATGTGGATTGCGGGGCGTCAATCATTTTTATTTTGGCCGCACATCAGAGTAGGATAGAAACAGCATAAAAGGTTAATCAAAAAAGATTAACCTTTTGTTGTACTATTTATAATGAAGTGCATGTCTCTGTATTATGTGGTTTGTGACAAGGCGAGTGCTACTAAGTCGTCTAGTTCGGCAAGCATTTTTCTTGCTCTCTCATCTGAGATCGTTCTGTAATGATGTTCCCCGCTTGGCTCTTCATCTGCCTCATCAGCTAAGGCAACCACTTGTTGAAGGGGATTTAAATGAAGCTCTCCTTGAGGCAGATATGAATCGGTATGGAGAAGGATAGCAAGGGCAATTTCTTTTGCTGATTTCGGATGTTCTCCAAGACGAATCAGCAATTTGTGCGCACGCTCTGCCCCTTTAATCGCATGTATATCATTTTGTTTGTATAAATCATAATCCCACTTCCCGTTGCGATACCAAGTATAATGACCAATATCATGAAGAAAAGCAGCTTTTGTCGCAAGGTCAGGGTTCACATTGTATTTTTTTGATAATTTATAGGCATGAAAGGCACAAGCAATTGCGTGCGCCATCCCAGAACGTTTTACGAATTTTTGAGTGATTGGGTGATTAAAAAGTTGAATTAATGTGACATGTCTCATGAGACTGGCTCCTTTCAAGTATGGTAAGATATCTAACGAGCAAAAAATGTATTTTTACTATTATATAGAGGACGAATAGTAGATGCAACGAAAATGTACGATTTGTTTGTTATTCTTTTATCCCATTCTCTGTTATAATAAAGCAATTATTAGCAAAAAGGAGAGACGAATGGATACGACACATACGTTTTCAAAAGGCGAAGAAATAGCAAATGCTATCACTCACGGTATTGGGGCATTATTAAGTATTGCCGCATTAGTATTACTCATTGTCTTCTCAAGTTTACACGGATCAGCTTGGCATGTTGTCAGCTTCACCATTTTTGGAGCAACGATGCTTATGCTCTATATCTCTTCAACGATGTTACATGCTCTTCCACCAGGGAAAGCAAAAAATGTATTTGAAGTGTTAGATCATGCCTCTATTTATTTGTTTATTGCAGGTTCTTATACGCCGATTTTATTTATCGTTGTTCAAGGCGCATTAGGTTGGACATTGTTTGGAGTTGTTTGGGGTCTTGCGACGATCGGGATTGTCTTTAAAGCTTTTTTTGTTAAGAAATATTTATTCTTATCGACTGTATTTTATATTTTAATGGGCTGGTTAGCACTATTTGCTATTCAGCCTATTATGACCAACTTAGGTACAGAAGGGCTGATCTTCCTGATTGGAGGAGGACTTTGTTATACGATTGGAGCAGTCTTTTATGTGTGGAGAGGATTTAAATATCACCATGCTATCTGGCATCTTTTTGTTTTAGCAGGGAGTGTACTGCACTTCTTCCTCGTCATTATTTTTATTCTTCCATTATAGAAGGTAAAAGTATAGAAGGTAAAAGGTTATGTGGAAGGTTAAAACGATAGGCCCGAAACGATAGAGAATTGAGAGAGCCGAATAACGAATGTCGTTGTTCGGTTTTTTTTGAAGGAGCTTCAAGGGTGACTTCATGAATTAGAGACGTTATAATTCAAGTGGGAGGATTATACATGTATGTAAGCATCGAGGATTTAGCGGAATATCTTGGAGTATCCAGCCTCTACATCAAAGAACAGATTCAAAAAGGCAATATTCGTGCCGTTTTTGATGGAAATACGTATTTAATAAATAAAGCACAGTTTTCAAAGCACAAGGAACAAATTGAATTAAAGAAAAAGCAATTAGCTGAGGAACTTGCAGAACCTATTCCAGAAGATTGGGATGCAAAAGATGAAGATTAATACATAAAGAAAATAGTTAGGGAGAAAGGTTGTGTATGAATGGGGAAATATCTCGGCATAGTCATGATTGTAATGACTTCTTTACTCTTATTTGTTATGTCACCAGTATCGGCAGAAGAGGCTTCTACGGTGCAGGCAAAAGACCATGCCTTTAAATTGGTTGAACGTTCGCCTCTTGGGCTGCCAGAGCAATTAAATCGATTTGTTTATGATTCAGGGTACCACTTTACTTATCCGGAAGACGGGGTTCGAGGGATTTATGTAACAGGAAATTCAGCTGGAGGAGAACGCTTTGAAAGTCTTTTAGAATTAGTTAATTCAACCGACCTTAATTCAATGGTAATCGATATTAAAGAGGATCATGGGCATCTCACCTATCGACCTGAAGAGGACTCTCCTTTTTATGGAATTTCCCAAAACTTCATTTCCAATACGGACCAAATGATGGAGACATTAGAAGAGAATGACATTTACCCGATTGCAAGAATTGTTGTTTTTAAAGATTCGATCTTAGCTGAAGAACGTCCGGATTTATCCTTTCTTGATAATGGACAAGTTTGGAAAAATGGACGAGGAGAAGCATTTGTTAACCCATTTCTAAAAGAAGTATGGGACTACAATATTGATATTGCAGAAGAAGCAGCCAAAATGGGATTTAAAGAGATTCAATTTGATTACGTAAGATTTCCTGAAGGGTTTGAGAGAAGAGATGAGATGCTTCAGTATTCAGTTGGTGAATATGAAGGCGGAGATGGTGATAATATTCAAAAACGTGTCTCTGCTGTAACCGATTTTGTTGCTTATGCTAGAGAACGATTAGCTCCATATGATGTGGACGTATCTGTAGACATCTTTGGTTACGCTGCGACGATATCAGAAGCGCCTGGCATTGGCCAAAACTTCTCAAAAATATCTGAGAATGTAGATGTAATCTCATCTATGATTTACCCGAGCCACTGGACTCCTTATTTTGGACTTGATAAACCAGATCTCTATCCATATGAGTTAACAAAGGAGTATGCAAAAGTTGAAAATCAAGTATTAGGGGCATTAGAGGAACCACCTGTTTCTCGTCCATGGATACAAGACTTTACAGCCAGTTATTTAGGTTCCGGAAATTATCTCGTTTACGGTAAGGAAGAAGTTGAAGCTCAAATACGAGCTCTAAATGAGGAAGGAATTGATGAGTTCTTATTGTGGAATGCATCAAACCGATACACAGAAGGCGTGAATTATAAGCCTCTAGATTAAAGAGTGTCCGAGTGGACGCTCTTTTTTGTTTTCTAGAGTATATCGTAGCATCTTAGAAGGATTCTATGAGAAAGAGGTGTGATCTCGGTTAGCTTCATCGTGTGAAGTTATCTCACAAAAGATGATGTAAAGTGCGAGTTTATAGTTTTTGAAAAGAGGAATATACTAGTAATAGTACATTTTACGGAGGTCATAATTGTGAATTGGTATGAAAAATTAAATAAGTATTTTCCTGTTGAAGAAATGAAATCAAAAGAACATATGGAACTGTTATTAAAAGAGAAAGCAGATATTTACCATAAAGATGAAGGGCCAAATCATGTTATGATGTATGTAGAAACAGATGACTTTACATTTGTAGATTATTTGTTTGTTTCTAAAGATGCTAGAGGTCAAGGGTTAGGTAAGAAGCTTCTCGATAATCTCAAAGCAAAGCAAAAACCGATTATCCTTGAAGTTGAACCAATTGATTATGAAGAAACGGACACAGAAAAAAGACAGCGCTTTTATAATCGTGAAGGGTTCAAACATGCACAGTCTATAGGATATCGCCGACGT
The DNA here is from genome assembly GCF_000474275.2 of Alkalihalophilus marmarensis DSM 21297. Taxonomy (GTDB): domain Bacteria; phylum Bacillota; class Bacilli; order Bacillales; family Bacillaceae_D; genus Alkalihalophilus; species Alkalihalophilus marmarensis. The sequence continues at coordinate 83,319 of NZ_ATAE01000031.1, read as the reverse complement.
TCACTAGCGACAAACGAAGTGAATGAACTTGAGATCCTATATTGGTCACCAACGGATGAATCTGAGCATAGCATCTATGAAAAAATGAAGCATACGTATGAAAATATTCATACGTATAAGGATAAAGAATTATATGGTTCTTCATATGAGGATGTCGATCAGGTTCTTACGTATAATAACCCAAGTGACGATGATCAGCCGACTGTATAAGTGGACTCTTGACGCCAAGTAAAGGAAGGTGTTCTAGATGAAAGGTTCACAGAAGAACAAGTTGAGAAAACGAAAAAGAGACATGGTGAAAGATTTCCTTAAGAAAAAGGCAAAAAATTTAAAAGGAATTCCTAAAAGAAGGCCTATGACGCAGCCTTCAAAACGGACACCTGCATCCTAGTATACGCACAGGCTATGTACAAAGTATGTACATAGCTGTTTTTATGCAAATAATTATCTTGAATTTAAAATGTCTACCATTTATGTGACGATCTTGTGACAAGTAAGGCATGAAACGAAAAAACAGCGTATAATCAACTAAGTAAACATAAATGTTTAGAAACTTTTACGTTTAATGCTTAGAGTATGAGGGTACTAGGTAAGTGCATATAGAGTACTTTGTTCAACTATTGTATAGATAATTTGAACTTTACCTATACAAAACTTAAAAAATCCATTATAATTAGATCTATAAGACAATTCCCAACAATCTTCATCAATAGATCTCAATTTTGGAAGGAGAGGTCCACACGATGGTTACATTATTAACTTCACCAAGTTGTACATCTTGTCGAAAAGCAAAAGCATGGTTAGAGGAAAATAATATTCCGTTTGAAGAACGTAATATTTTTTCTGCGCCGCTTTCAGTGGAAGAAGTGAAAGAAGTCGTACGCATGACCGAAGATGGAACGGACGAGATCATTTCAACAAGATCAAAAGTGTTTCAAGAGTTAAATGTAGAACTAGAATCTTTATCACTTCAAACACTCTTCAAAATAATTAGTGATCATCCCGGCTTGCTTCGTCGCCCGATTATTTTTGATGAGAAACGCCTGCAAGTTGGATACAATGAAGCGGAAATTCGTCGATTCTTACCAAGGAAAGTTCGTTCTTTCCACTTAGAAGAAGCAAAGCGCATGGTTAATTAATACAAAACCTTCTAGTTAAAACATAAACTAGAAGGTTTTTCTCATCTCACTATATAATATGGCGCATGTATTTTTTCTTTGTAAGATAGCCTAGAAGAAGAACCCCCCCAATGACTATAACTTGAAATGCAATTGAAAAAGATGGGTGATGAGTGAATAGAGGCGATAACATGTTTTCGTGCTTAATCATTCTTGTTGCTGTAAAGGCCAATATGGCAGCACCGAAATAAATAATAATAGGAAAGCGATCAAAAGCTTTTAGAATAATTTTGCTGCCCCATATAATAATAGGCACTGAAAAGAGGAGGCCTATTAAAACAAGGGTTGTGTTTCCGTGAGCGGCTCCCGCTACAGCAATGACATTATCAAAACCCATAACAAAGTCTGCAATGACTATTGCTTTTATTGCTGAATAAAGACTGTTTCCGCCATTAATAGTCGTGTGGTCATCTGGTGTAGCTAGAAGGGAATAGGCTATGTAAATTAATAGAGCACCGCCAATTGCTAATAAAAACGGAATTGCTAGTAATTCTACTGCTATAAAGGTTAAGCACATCCTAATCAAAAGGGCTAATGTAATTCCTAGAATAATTGCCTTATTACGAACATCTGGATGAAGATGCCTGCATGCTAAGGCCACAACAATCGCATTGTCTCCCCCTAAAATAATATCTACACCGATAATGGTTACTAATGAGATGAACCAATCTATATCCATTTATGCATCAGCTCCTATAGTGTATAAGCTAAATCCATCATATTTATTCTTGACATAACATAAAGTGATCTGTAACAATTAAAAGTCATAACAGCTAATGAGACAAAATGATCTAGCTTGTCTTCACACTCTATAGAACACATATATTTATAGGCAGGCTAAATTATGATGAAAACCTCATAAATGGAGCAGTGTGATTATTGGAACGCCTTTTTTCTGAAAAATCATAGAAAAATAGGTTTTTAGATTTCCATTTTGAGCTTATATGTCATAAAATATAAGAAACAGATAATATGCTCTATAAATCATGTCTTAAATAATTGATAGTTGAAACCAGCTAAGATTGAAACCAGTAAGGATGTAGTAGGTTATTTTTGTATGAAATAGGGCAAGCTGAGTCGATAAGAATGATATAGACTTTACTTTTCTGTTTGATTAAAGTTCGATAGGAGGGAGAGCGAACATGGATATTGAACGCGTGAATGATACAACAATTAAATTCTTTATTACGTATAAAGATATTGAGGACCGGGGCTTTGACCGAGACGAAATTTGGTATAATCGTGAACGTGGCGAAGAGCTCTTCTTCGAAATGATGAATGAGGCAAATGACCGAGATGAATTTGAATTAGATGGACCTTTATGGATTCAAGTTCATGCATTAGATAAAGGGTTAGAAATTGTGGTTACCCGCGGACAAGTGAGTGATGGCAATGTGAAACTCGAAATCCCTGTGAGTCAGGATAAAGAAAAAACTGACGAGAACATCGTTGACTTAATGACAGGTCATTCAAGTGAAGACGATGAAGGTATTGATACAGATCAGCTGGAAATTGTGATTGGTTTTAATGATTTTGAAGATATTATTTCGTTAAGCCATAACTTTTTTATAGACGATCTTGAAAATGAACTATATCATTTCGAAGGACGTTATTATTTGCATGTGCTATTTAATGACGATCAATATAACGAAGATGAGCAGGATGACATGTTAAGTCAAATGCTTGAATATGGATACGAAACAGACCTTTCCATTTACCGTATGCAAGAGTATGGTAAAGAGATTATTGGAGAATATGCTCTTAAACACCTAAGAGGTCATTTTTCACAAAATTAACTGATGTAAGCCGATTTCATAAAGAAGTCGGCTTTCTTTTATCTTGATCAATGTTAAAATAAGGTTGTTAATCAACCACCATTTATTAATTGCCATGGGAGAATAAAATGAAAAACAGATTAAATGTTTTAGCTTTTTTTGCGCTATTATTTGCTGCCCTGTACATTTCAAGAGGTTTTCTGCAAAGCTGGATGGTAGGAACGCTTAGCGTTGTGTTTACTCTATCCGTCATATTTATTGGAATTATTATTTTCTTTGAGAACAGACATCCTACAAAAACCCTTACTTGGCTTCTAGTGTTAGCGGCATTTCCAGTCGTTGGCTTTTTCTTTTATTTAATGTTTGGTCAAAATCATAGAAAAAGTAAGCGGTTTTCTAAAAAAGCAATAGAAGATGAACGAGCCTTTCAAAAAATTGAGGGGCAGCGGCAGTTAAATGAAGAGCAGCTGAAGAAAATGGGAGGGCATCAACAATTATTGTTCCGCTTAGCTCATAAATTAGGCAAAAACCCGATCTCCTTTTCAAGTGAAACGAAAGTATTAACAGATGGAAAGGAAACCTATGCTCATATCCTGCAAGCACTAAAAATGGCCGAACACCATATTCACCTTGAGTATTATATCGTTCGTCATGATGACCTTGGTAACCAAATTAAAGATATTTTAATTTCTAAGGCCAAGGAAGGAGTTCATGTACGTTTTTTATATGATGGGGTAGGGAGCTGGAAGCTTTCGAAGTCATATGTCGAAGAGCTGCAGGATGCAGGAGTGGAAATGGTTTCGTTCTCACCTGTAAAATTACCTTTTTTAACTCATACGATTAATTATCGCAACCATCGCAAGATTATTGTCATCGATGGGGTAGTAGGATTTGTCGGTGGTTTAAATATCGGTGATGAATATCTAGGTAAAGATGCATACTTTGGTTATTGGAGAGATACACACTTGTATGTAAGGGGAGAAGCTGTTAGAACACTTCAGCTTATTTTCTTGCAGGACTGGCATTATCAGACAGGTGAAACGATTTTAAACCAAACGTATTTATCTCCTTCACTATCAATGACAAAGGGAGATGGCGGCGTTCAAATGATTGCAAGCGGGCCGGATACGAGGTGGGAAGTGAATAAGAAGCTATTCTTTTCAATGATCACTTCTGCTAAAAAATCGATTTGGATTGCAAGTCCGTATTTCATTCCAGATGATGATATCTTAAGTGCTTTAAAAATTGCCGCATTAAGCGGGATTGATGTGCGAATCCTTGTCCCAAACCGTCCAGACAAGCGAATTGTTTTTCATGCCTCAAGGTCTTATTTCCCTGAGCTGCTTGAAGCAGGAGTAAAGGTTTACGAGTATAACCGTGGTTTTATGCACAGTAAAATAATTATTGTCGATCATGAGATAGCATCAATAGGCACATCTAATATGGATATGAGAAGTTTTCATTTAAACTTTGAGGTGAATGCCTATTTATATCGTACGAGCAGTGTGACAAAGCTTGTAAGTGATTATGTTTACGATCTCGAGCATTCTAACCAAATTAACTTTTCATTGTTTAAAAACCGACCATTTTTCCATCGGCTAATTGAATCAACCTCAAGGCTTTTATCACCATTATTGTAAACGTACAAATAAGTCAGAAATCCCTCTTCTTATTATTAATTAAGAATGGGGATTTTTTATTTCAATTAAATGAATGATTTAATTATTAGAAATAAACAGGAGATCGAGAAGAAGAGGTCGAATAAAGGTTTATCTTAGAATGGAGGTGTTCCTCAGTTGTTAACTGCAAAACTAAAAGATGGCACAACTATTTCAATGTGTGATCAGTGGACCTTTATCCAGCTAAAGGATATGAGAGAGGAAGTGAATTTTTATTGTCCCTGCTGTACGGCCGAACTTCTTCTCAAGATTGGCGACAAGAAACAATGGCATTTTGCTCACAAAAAAGGATCTTCATGTACTGTTCAAGGAGAGCCTGAATCCCTTTATCATTTGAGAGGGAAAAAGCAGCTATATGAATGGATCAGAAAACAGGGCTATAAAGCTGCACTTGAAGTATATCTTCCGCTTATTAGACAAAGACCAGATGTGTTATTCAAAGTGAAAGATCAGCTTTATGCTATCGAATATCAATGTTCAGTTATTGAAGAGAGCCAAATACGAAAAAGGTCGAAAGGGTATGAGCAGCTTGGCATCATTCCTATTTGGATTTTTGGCGGCAATCGTTTAAAAAGGGTAGGTGCAAAGGTCTTTTCTATCCAATCGTTTGAATGGTATGCCAGTTCGATTCTACGTGATATCCCCTCTGTCATTCACTATTATTGTTCCGACCTTCAAAAATTTATCACTCTTACACATCCCTCTCCAATTTCTAAAATGAAACACGTAGCTCCTCTTCGTGAAGTTTCGAATCAGGACTTTCTACTAGCCCACTTATTGCATATGCCAGACCCTATTTCATCCTTTAATGAGAACTGGATAGAGGTCAAAAAGAAATGGCGCTATGCTAAAGCATATCCTTACCCCACCCCAACTGATCGATTTTTTCAACAATTATTGTATCATCACCGTATCCCGCCTTCTTTATTTCCCATAGAGGCTGGATGGCCCACTCCTTCCTATTCCTTGATTGAAACCTCTCCTCATATTTGGCAGACGTATTTATTGTATGCCTGTCTTCTTCAAAAGCCAACTCACCACCCTATTACCTTTCGTTCGATTCATTCATGCTTTCTTAAAAAGGAAGGGAAACGTTGGCTGAAAATGAGGTCTTTTTATCAGCCAGTCTATTTAGAAGAAACGCTAGCTGGGTATCTCACATTTTTAACGGAAGCAGGCTTTCTGCAGGTGATCTCTGAGCAACCCAAAACGTATATGAGGCTTCGGGATGCTGTAATTCCTCTTACTGTAGAGGAAGCGAACCAGCTTGATCATAAACTATTGCATCAATCCCGAAAAAACTTACATGTGGATAGTTAATAAAGAAAGGAAAAACCTCCTTTATGACGAATAATATAAGTTGGGAAGGAATGATTTCACACCTTCTCTTTTTGAGCGATCATATTTGGAGGGATTAATCTTGGCTAAACAACGTTTAAAAAGAACTGAGGTACCTGAAGCTTCAAAATGGGACCTAGAAGCTATTTTTGCGACAGATAAAGAGTGGGAAGAAGAGTTTTCTGCTGTAAAATCTCTTTACCCGCAAATGACCGCATATAAAGGGAGACTAGGAGAATCAGCTGAGAGTCTATACGAAGCACTTCAAAAGCAAGATGAGATCAGCGAGCGCTTAAACAGACTATATACGTATGCTCATATGCGTAATGATGAAGATACAACAAATTCACTCTATCAAGGGCTGCATGACAGAGCAATGAGTCTAAGTGCACAAGTTGCACAATCTGTAGCATATTTAACTCCTGAACTGCTAGAGCTTGATGAGAAAGTAATTAAGCAATTTTTGGATGAACACGAGGGATTAATCAGATATGAGCATATGTTGGAAGAATTGTACAAAGAAAAGCCGCATGTGTTATCTGAAGCAGAAGAGGCAATCTTAGCTCAAGCGAGTGAAGCGCTTCAAAGTCCTGGGCAGACGTTTGGTATGTTAAACAATGCAGACTTAACATTTCCGACAATAAAGGATGAAGATGGTGAAGACGTAGAGATTACTCATGGCAGATTTATATCTTTACTTGAGTCAAAAGACCGTAATGTGAGAGAAAATGCTTTTAAAGCTGTTTATAATACATATGGGCAGTTTAAAAATACCTTTGCTCAAACATTAAGCGGCCAAGTGAAAAAGGATTTATTCTTTGCAAATGTACGGAAGTACCGCTCGGCTAGGGAGGCAGCATTAAGTCAAAATCATATCCCAGAGGTGGTGTATGATCAGTTAGTAGAAACGATTAATAAAAATATTCACTTGCTGCATCGATATGTGAAGCTGCGCAAAAAAGTACTAGGCGTTGAAGAGCTGCATATGTATGACTTGTATACACCGTTAGTAGAAGGCAGCAAGGTCAAAGTTTCTTATGAAGAGGCTAAAGAACTTGTAATCCAAGGGGTCGAGCCGCTTGGAGAAGAATACGTGAACGTCTTAAAAGAAGGTTTTACTAAACGCTGGGTCGACGTAGAAGAAACGGTTGGTAAGCGCAGCGGAGCCTATTCTTCAGGTGCATACGGAACGATGCCCTACATTCTAATGAACTGGCAGGATAACATCGATAACCTATTTACATTAGCTCATGAATTTGGCCATAGTATGCACAGCTACTATACTCGTAAGCATCAGCCTTATGTCTATGGGGATTACACTATTTTTGTCGCTGAAGTTGCTTCGACTCTAAATGAATCATTATTAAATGATTACTTAGTTAAAACGACAACAGATAAACAACAAAAGCTGTACCTGTTAAATCATTTTCTAGAAGGATTTAGAGGGACAGTTTTCAGGCAGACAATGTTTGCTGAGTTTGAACAGAAAATTCATGAACTGTCTGCTGAGGGGGAGGCTTTGACCCCTGAATTGTTAACTACAACCTATTATGAATTAAACAAGAAATATTTCGGTGAAGAAATGGTTGTAGATGAAGAGATTGGTTTAGAGTGGGCACGTATCCCTCATTTCTATTATAATTTCTATGTTTATCAGTATGCAACGGGCTACAGTGCAGCAGCAGCTCTTTCAAAGCAGATCTTAGAAGAAGGGGAGCCTGCGGTTGATCGTTACTTATCCTTCTTAAAAGCAGGAAGCTCTAATTTCCCAATCGAGGTGCTGAAGGAAGCTGGTGTAGACATGACGTCTAAAGAGCCAATTGAAGAAGCGCTGCGCTTATTTGAAGAAACACTTGATGAAATGGAACGTTTATTAGAAGCATAGGTAAATGTATACATTGTAAGGAGGCCCCGCGTTTACTATATGAACGCGAGGCCTTTTTGATATAAGCTATCTGTACCCCTTAAATCGATTTTGTTTCAATGGAGGACTAATGGTAAATAGAATAGAAAGGAACAATAGTGGAGCTGCAACAAACAGCGGGAACATACTCATTAGGGATAAGATGTAAAAATAGAAGGCAATGATGATTAAAATGATCCCGATAAAGCGCTTTGCCTTAGTCAATGTCAATCTTCCTTTCATTAGGAAATAGTCATATTAAGTGAATAGGTATGTAACATATGTATATGAGGGTGAGGTCTGTTTAAGACAAGTTTTTACACATATGACGATCTGATGAACGATGCAGAATCAATATTGTCTTACCTTGATTCATTTGATATTCTATACATGTGAAACACATCACATTCTCTCCCCCATAGAGGATGAAAAGAGCGCCTCATATTGAGACGCTCTTTTATCAACTCTTTTAGCTGCCGATATACCTCCAAAAGGTTCCGTATTTTACCGGGACGGCTTCTACTTTTTGCTGAAGTTTTAACAATTTTAATTGTTTCTCAGCTTCCTCAGGAGACAAATCAAACACAACCGCTGCTTCAATTGTCGCCACGAATTTATATCTCTTAAGGAATTCTTCAATAGAAATAGGCTCGGCTTTTTCCGGCGTATAGCCTAGGAGTTCTTCAATCATTTGAACGTAGATGTGATAAGGATATAAGCCTGTAATACTTAAACCTTCCTCATCTGCATTATTATTGAAGAAAACAAAGGTCGGAACCACTTCAACGCCCATCTCATTTGTTGTTTTTATATCACATTGAAGAGCCTTCTCTGCAAGTGGTGATTCAAGGTCTTTCTTAAATTCTTCTAAATCTAAATAAGCAGATTCGGCACAATTCATAATGATCTCATCTTCGGTAATGTTTTTTTTCTCCAAAAACAAATACTCTCTTAATTTACGCAAAAAGCGTGCACCTGCGTGTGGTCCTTGTAGTTCCGCAGCTTTAATGGCAATAGATGCTTTATATGGAGAAGACCATTCATGTTCTAACCATACATCCCCATCACATGACATCCCGGTTTCATGAGCAATCTTTTCCCAAACCTTAGCTATTTCACTCTTTTTGGCTAAGCCTTTTTTTGTTTCTTGGCAGAAATTCCATGCTTGTAATCGGCCAGCGACTAGAAATCGAATTTTGAAATAAGCCCCGTACTCTACTTGGAGCTTTTTTAATATCGGTTCAAACGCCCAGCATTCTGCGCATAGCGGATCAATAAAAGTATATATTTCCAGCGGCTTACGTTTTGTTTGCAGGGGGTGTTCAGGATCCAGACCACATATGCCGTGTTCGTTATCACAAGATGAATGGAGCTCTTTTGGTTTCAATGGTCATTCTCCTTTCTTAAAAGCTTTTTTCATTGTAGGCAGTCTCTATTTATTAACCATATGATGAGCAGTCATCGTTAGTCTTTCCATCATGTATTCACGTATAAGACCTTCTACCTTCACGGTATCCATTGCTTTATTCATACAAGACAGCCATGCTTCTGCTTCTTTTTTAGAAATCGGAAATGGCATATGTCTTGCTCGTAACATAGGATGGCCATGCTCTTCTGTATAAAGGGAAGGACCACCTAAAAATTGAGTCAAAAATTGTTTTTGTTTACGCGCCGTTTCCGTTAAATCCTCTGGAAATAAGGGGGCTAGGTCTGGATGATTAGCTACGTATGAATAAAACGTATCGACCAACTCAGAAAGAACGGCTTCTCCGCCGAGGGCTTCATAGGGTGTCATTTGGTTTGACATGTATCTCGCTCCTTAACACAGCCAGTACACTCTTAGGGTGAGAGCTAGTATAATTAATATAAAAGAGCAGCTGCATAATTTGACCTATCTGTACCTTACTGTTTGTGATTATAATTGCTAATCATTACTGTTTCATATTGTAGCAACCTCAAACAACTTCGGCAAATAATCTGTTTGCTAATAACAGCATAGAACAGCCTTTAGCGTCTTAAAAAGAGGGGAGCGGTCCTTTTGAATCATCCAAAAGATATGAACATGACCAAGTTACATACAGTATGTCCTCATAATTGTCCTGATACTTGCGGTCTGACCGTAGGTGTGAGGCAAGGTGTTGTGCAGCATGTCACCGGACAAGCGAGCCACCCTGTTACAAAAGGAGTCATTTGTGAAAAGGTAAGACATTATCCTAAAAAGATCTATTCAGAAAAAAGGCTGAAAAAACCTCTCAAAAGAATAGGGGGAAAAGGGGAAGGAAAGTTTGCGGAGATAAGTTGGAGTCAAGCAATGGCAGAGATCTCAGCAGAGCTTTTAAACGTGAAAAAGCGATACGGAGGGAGGAGCATACTGCCGTATAGTTACAGCGGTACAATTGGAGTCATTCAAAATGCCAGCATGGACCGGCGTTTCTTTAATCGTCTTAATTCGGCAATGATTGAGCGTACGATATGTTCAGCTGCAGGTAATGCTGCTTTTTTGTATACGATGGGTGCACAAGTCGGTATAGATCCTGAAGATACTGTCCATTCATCTCTCATCATTATTTGGGGAGCGAATACACTGTTAACAAATATCCATCAATGGCTGCTAATAGAAGAAGCGAGAAAAAAGGGAGCGAAAGTTATTGTAATTGATGTAGAGCGGACAGAAACTGCTAAAAAAGCAGATCAATATATTCAAGTGTCTCCTGGAACTGACGGTGTGCTTGCTTTAGGTTTGATTCATGTTTTATTTGAACAGGAGCTGGTTAATCAGACATTTATCCGCCGTCATACAATAGGTGTAGATCATTTGAAAGAAGAAGCATTGGCATACACCCCTGAATATGTAGAAGAAATGACTGGTGTTAAAGCAGAAGTGCTTAAGCAATTAGCTATTAAGTATGCTGCACATAAAGCTTCCTTCATCCGTATTGGGAATGGGCAGCAGCACCATACAAACGGAGGAATGAATACACGGGCGATTTTATGTTTGCCAGCGTTGACCGGTGCATGGCAGCATCGGGGCGGGGGAGCGATCTTTTTTAATTTAAGTCAAGGCAGGGTGAATTCAAAAGCACTTGAGCGGCCCGATCTTCGGACAGAAAAAGCAAAGCTTATTAATATGAATAGTCTTGGTGAGGCATTGGTGGCACGAAAGGACCCTGTTAAAGCGTTATTTGTCTATAACAGTAATCCTGCTTCAGTGAATCAAGATCAGTTGACTGTTCTAAAAGGGTTAAAAAGAGAGGATTTATTTACAGTTGTGCATGAGCAAACGATGACTGAGACAGCCATGTATGCAGATTATGTACTACCTGCAACGACAGCGATGGAGCATCTAGACTTATATAAATCATATTGGCATCGCTACTGGCAAATAGGGAAACCGGTCATTAAGCCTCTAGGTGAAGCGGTTTGTAATACAGAATTATTTAGAAAACTGGCGGATGCATGTGGTTTTAAAGAAGAATGCTTTTTAGAGGACGATGAAACCCTTATCCGACAGGCCATAATAGACAAGCCCAACCACTGGCAAGAAGATCTGTTAGCAGGGAAGGCTGTGAAATGGCCATTAGAAGATGTAGATGATGTGGAACCTTGGACGGCGGGAGATTACCTTACTCCATCTGGTAAAATTGAATTTTATTCCGAACAAATGAAACAACACGGCTTATCACCTGTCCCTTCCATCAATAAATTGATGAAAAAGGGGGAGGATGAATGGTGGCTTTTATCCTCACCGCATCGAAGGGGTTTAAATAGTCAATTTCTAACTAGTTTTTATGACGAGGGGGAAGAAGAGCCTCTTGCCGTTATTCACCCGAAAACAGCAGGGAAATGTAAAGTTGTTGAGCACGACACGGTTTCGCTGTTTAATCGAAACGGGTCCATTGAGGTGAAGGTGAAAGTTGACGATCGTGTAGCTGAATCGGTGATCATGATTAGAGGGGTCTGGCCGCATAAAGCATTTGGCGGGAAGAATACAAATGCTTTAACTACGAATAAACTTTCCGATTTTGGCGGCGGAGCGACCTATTTCACTACATTGGTAAAAATAAAGAAGAAACAGTAAAAAAACACCCCCTTATAAGGATGAAAGGGGGGCTCATGCATTTAGATACGTATTATACACTTTTGGGACGTAATTTTGGGTTTCTTTGAATGGCGGGATGCCATTATAACGGTCAACATTTCCTGGTCCTGCGTTGTATGCCGCAAGAGCAAGTTTCACGTCTCCTTTATATTTATCAAGCATTTGACGTAAGTATTTAGTTCCGCCCTCAATATTTTGTTTAGGATCTAACATATTATCTACCTTAAGCATACGGGCAGTAGCTGGCATCAGCTGCATTAAACCAGTCGCTCCTACATGACTTCTAGCAGATGGGTTAAAGTTAGACTCGTGTTTAATCACAGCATAAATTAACTTTGAGTCTACATTGTATTTTTTTGCTGCAGCTTCAATAAAGGAGGCAAATGGGGCGCTGTTGTTTAATGGCTTTGAATATTGATGCTCTTGTGAATGAACCTTATCCCCTTTGCTCGTTCGGCTTTGAACCTGACTAGCTTGATCAGATACACTTGATTGTTGCATCTGCAAAAATAAATAACGGTCTCTTAATGAGGGGTTCATAAATAAGTCTTGGTTTCTACCTATCGAAGTACCCATCAACGAATTGCTTATTTCATTTGTATTCTCTTGCTGTAAGAAGGCAGCAAAGAGAGGGCGTAAAGAAGCGGCTTGAGTCGTCGTGTCCTGAGTCACATTTCTTATAAAAGGTTGTGTGTTGACAGAGTTTAAAAATGATAAATCCATAAGGTTACCTCCGTAACAGATTTAACCTAACTTTACCAAATATTTCACTAGGCAACAATTAGTTTATGATGATAATTGTTGTTTTCTATCAAAGAAACGCTCAACTTTATTCGGTGTAAGGGCTTGGGAGAGGTTGGCGCTCGATAATAGGTTTTCTATTACGCTATGTGCATGCGATAAAGTACTGCCTTCAAATTCAACTTCATAGTCTACTTGACCTAAGTAGGTACTTTTATCAAAGCACAAAATGCCGTTCTCATATTCCCCTTCGATCCGGCTTGTTGTCAATGTACCTAAGTAGGTTAATGAATCTACGTTAACACCCAGCTGCATGAGTTGCTCGCACACCTCACCTGAAGGAAGTTCTCCTGTATTAATAGCATGCTCTGCTTCATTTAAAGAGAGCATCTGGTGGGTTTCAAGTAAGCCTTCTTGTTCGGGTTTCTTGTTCGGTTCTTTTAAGGTTAATGTATAGGTCCCTTCTTTCTCTCGAATGCGAAGAGCAGATTTTTTGTTCTTAAGGATAAAATCAGCTGTTTCAAAGTAATGATTTTTTTGAGTAACAGCATGTTCAACAGAGTAGTTTACTTTTTGGATTAAATGGTGAAAAGCCTGTTCTGTAACTAATGATTTTACTTCAATTTCAATTTCTTGCGACATATCGGCTCACGTCCTTATATTTTGAGATTTCCTCATTATCTCATAGCTCCAATGTCTACTCAATACAGATCTTAATTACCTTGTGCTGCTAATAGGAATGAACATAAGTGTGTGGTAAACTTGTGTGGTAAACTATTGAAGATAAATACTCTATGAATGTGAATGTTGGAGGGTACTATGAAGAAGTTGAACGTATTAGAAATTACAAAAAATAGTGAGGGGTATGCTGCAGTGTGTGAGCATACATTTACTCAGAATGAAATCAAGGGAATCAAAGCCGGAGAGAGAATGCTGGTTGATTCTGATGGGTTAGCACTTATATACATAATAGAAGACGATGAGCAGTTTTACTATGTATCTTTTGGTCAAAATACATGGCCTTTGCTCAATGAAGCGTATAAGACAGAGGCTCCGCTTATTTTAGAATTTGATTCTAATCATACACTTGAGTTACTGCAGCTGCATGCTGAACTAGATTTTCTTTTAGAGAATATTGAAGGGAACAGCAATTATGGTGAAGAGTTAGAGACAGCTGTTTGTGAAGTGTTTAAAAAGACTGTTTAGCAATGGACGGATGGTGATTGAATGAGTGACTGGGGAACTTTTTTAATGCCTTATAAGCAAGCGGTTGAAGAGTTGAAAGTGAAATTAAAAGGGTTGCGCGAACAATATCAGCGATCTTCTAATCATACACCGATTGAATTTGTCACTGGGCGAGTCAAGCCTATCTCTAGCATTGTAGATAAGGCAAAACGAAAAAATATTCCTTTAAATGAACTCGAGGATAAAATGCAGGATCTTGCGGGAGTTCGTATTGTTACACAATTTGTAGAAGATATTGAAACGGTTATAAAGTTAATTCGCACACGCACAGACTTTGACATCATAGAAGAACGGGATTATGTGGTGGAAAAGAAACCAAGCGGATATCGTTCGTATCATTTAGTGCTCCGTTATCCTGTCCAGACGATTGAAGGCGAGAAGAAAGTTTTAGTAGAGCTTCAAGTCCGCACGCTTGCAATGAACTTTTGGGCAACGATTGAACATTCTCTTAATTATAAGTACAGCGGAGAAATTCCAGAAGATATAAAAATGAGGTTAATGCGTGCGGCCGAAGCTGCCTTTAAGCTCGATGAGGAAATGTCGATTATACGTGATGAGGTAAGAGATGCTCAGGAAATATTTATTCAAAAACAAGAGCAAGGCAGAAAGCTATAGGAGCAGGAAGGGATGAGGACCATATGAAATTTACCGTCACTTCACGTGGTGATGATCTTTCTAACACATTACAGCAGCGAATCAAACGATATTTGTTAGATTTTGGATTAATATATGATGAAGAAACTCCTGAGATGGTTGTAACAGTGGGCGGAGATGGTACCTTGCTTCAAGCTTTTCACGACTACAGTGAACGTCTTGAAGATACTGCTTTTGTAGGAATCCATACAGGCCATTTAGGATTTTATGCAGATTGGGTGCCAGATGAGGTGGAAAAGCTTGTGATTCACATCGCTAAGACTCCTTATCAAATTGTTGAATATCCGCTGCTTGAAGTCGTCATTAGGCATGAGGGCGAAGGGAAGTCTGAGCGCCATCTTGCATTAAATGAATGTACGGTTAAAAGCTTAGAAGGTTCTCTTGTAAGTAATGTACAAATAAAAGGAGATACATTTGAGGTCTTCCGCGGTGATGGGTTATGTATATCAACACCATCAGGTAGTACAGCTTATAATAAAGCTCTTGGCGGTGCTATTTTGCACCCTTCTCTTGCTTCGATTCAAATAGCTGAAATGGCTTCGATTAACAACAGGGTATATCGGACAGTAGGCTCGCCGCTTGTCTTGCCGCAGCATCATACCTGTTTGTTAAAGCCATTAAATAATGTTGATGTTCAAGTAACAATTGATCACTATACACTTGATCACAAAAGAGTGAAGTCGATTCAATGCCGGGTTGCAGAAGAGAAGATCAGATTCGCTAGATTTAGACCCTTCCCATTTTGGAAGCGTGTAAAGGATTCATTTATCGGTGAGTAACATGTCTCAAAATGAAAGAATGTCATGTAAAATACAGTGGGTTGTACCAGCGAATGTTGTTTCTTCAAACGCTTGTTCTTCAATCAATGAGGGAGTTAATGAGGGAATGCTCCTTAGAACGTTTTTGCGGGAAGTTAATGGGATTTCTAAGAAATCGTTAGCCGACATAAAATTTAAGGGTGGAAAAATCCTCGTTAATCAGAAGGAAGTCACGGTTCGAACAACGATTTTCAGTGGGGACCGAGTGGAAGTGTATGTACCGCCTGAGCCTAAAAATGAATCACTGAGGCCTGAATGCATCTCGCTAGATATTCACTATGAAGATGATCACCTTTTAGTGATAAATAAGCCGCATGGAATGCCTACGATTCCATCTAGAGAGCACCCAAGTCGTACGCTTGCTAATGCTGTTATGGGGTACTATGAAAGCCACCATATTCCCTTTACCTTTCATGCTGTAAACCGGCTGGATCGTGATACTTCAGGGCTTTTAGTTGTAGCTAAACATGGGTTAGCTCATGATCAATTGTCTAAAGGACAAAGGGCTGGTAAGCTGAAACGATATTACTTGGCGTTAGCTGAAGGCTATGTTCAACCGAGAGAAGGAACGATTCACGCTCCTATTAAAAGAAGGCCCTCAAGTATTATTGAGCGGATGGTTGCAGCTGATGGTCAAGAGGCGATTACTCATTATAAAGTAATCAATACTAATCAAGCTTATTCTGAAGTAGAGATTAATCTTGAAACGGGCCGAACTCATCAAATCCGTGTACACTTTGCCCACTTAGGGCACCCGTTACTTGGGGATGACCTTTACGGGGGCAGTATAGAATTGTTGGCAAGACAAGCTCTCCATTGCCAAAGAGTTGAATTGATTCATCCGTTTACAGGAAAGTATCTTCACTTTTCTGCTCCACTCCCTAAAGATTTGATTGAAGTCAAAGACAAACTCATAAAATAAAGCGAAAAGCATCCTAAGAATCCTTTTGCTAGGACCCCTAGGATGCTTTTTTTATTCTGTTGTCACTTGGTTTACAGTCATTCGTGCAAGTTCCGTTTCAGATTCGTCTAACACAGCTACTTCAATCATTCCCTGTAATTCATCGATCGGCTCTTCAACTTGATAAGCGAAGGATTCAGAAATGAAATAACTTCCATTCGGTTTTATATCGAATGTTTCAAGGTTTCCTTTACGGTCCATGAATGCGAATGGAGATTCTTGGTCTAATTGGTCTAAAAGATTTTCATCATTTATATGAAACTGAACACTTAACGGTCCTGAAGGAATAGCAGTAGGATTTTCAAAACGCGTATAAATTGTGAGCAATGACCGTTCCTCATCTACGATTAAACGAGTCGCTTCTTCATCAATTGTCACTTCTAAAGACGGACCGCAGCCTGATAATAGGAAGATAAGCAATAGGAAGAACCATCTCACTTTTGATTTTTCTAGTTTCATTTTAATTTGATCTTTCAATCTTTTTCAACTTCCTTTCTAAATTAATCAATTAGGTTTACTTAATACGTTTAAGTAAATGAACGGAACTTTTCTTCGACATATGGCATAGAAGAAGAAACTTCTACTGTTTTCATTTCAGGATACCTTAAGGCGGTTAACTTTCCCCCGAATACACAGCCTGTGTCAATATTTACGGTGTGGTTCAAAAAGCGTGGCTCTTTGACCGGCGTATGGCCATAGACAACAACTGCACGTCCATTATAACTTTTTGACCAATCCCTTCTAACAGGGGTGCCATCAGGGTTTGTTTCACCTGTAATATCACCGTATAACACAAATGTCTTGACCCTTTTATTCATTTGCCCAATATCCTTGGCTTGAATCCCGGCATGAGCGATAACAAGGTTTCCGCTATCCAATACGTGGTATAGAGGGGACTTCTCAACAAGAAATAGAAACATCTTTCGGATTTGGCTGTATTCCTCTTTTGATACGTTATTTAATTCTGCAACGGTTGTCTCTAAACCATGTTTTTGTTGGACATTTCTACCTAGAAAAAATCTATATAGTTTATCACAGTGATTACCAGGTACATAATACGCTTGTTCATCTTTCACTAAGCTATAAACTAATTTTATTACTTTAAGTGAATGAGGTCCCCTGTCTGTGAGGTCGCCTACAAAAGCAAGTTTTCGCCCTTGTGGATGGGCAAAACTTGTATTAGATTTCTGATATCCTAATTTTTCAAGCAGGAATACCAATTCTTCATAACAGCCGTGCACATCGCCAATACAATCTATGTTCAATGATTTCACTCCTTATTAATCATTTTAAGACATGAAAGAATACAAGCATTTTAGCATAAATCTTTCCATACGAGATAAGGATATACAAACTATATCTATTTCAATCAAATTGTAAGGGTATACATTTCAGCTCTTCGTTGACAATGAAGAGCTGCTTTCTTTAAGATGGTTAGGATAAATAAAAATAAAAGGTGTGCTGATTTTGTTTGAACAACCCGTGACGAACCCCGTCCTTATTTTTGCTATTGCTATGGTTGTCTTTTTAATAGCCCCGTTAATCATGGCGAAGCTGCGTATTCCTGGAATTATAGGTTTAATTTTAGCCGGGGTCATTATTGGTCCTAATGGTCTTGGGATGCTTGATCGTGACCCCACCATTGTTTTACTTGGAACGGTTGGACTTCTGTATATTATCTTTATTGCAGGTCTTGAGATTGATTTAGATGGATTTAAAAAATATCGAACAAGAAGCTTGTTTTTTGGTTCTATGTCATTTACTATCCCGTTCATACTCGGAACCATTGTTGTTTACCTTCTAGGTTATTCTACAGCCGCCGCTATCTTGCTTGGCTCGCTGTTAGGTTCTCATACGCTGCTGGCCTATCCAATTGCCAGCCGTATTGGGATAACGAAGAATAAATCTGTAACGACCACTGTTGGCGGGACAATTATGACGGATACTTTAGCCCTTCTTATCTTAGCGATAGTGGCAGGCTCTACTCAAGGTGAACTAACAGCTAATTTCTGGTTTATCCTGCTCGTATCTCTTGCACTTTATGTAGCCGCGGTACTAATATTAGTACCGATTGTAGCTAAATTTTTCTTCCGCACATTGAGCAGTGAAGGAGCACTTGAATTTATCTTTGTAATGACGGTTCTGTTTGTATCAGCTTATTTTGCGACAATAGCAGGTTTAGAACCTATTATAGGGGCATTCCTTGCCGGTCTTGCGTTAAACAGATTTATTTCTGAGCAGGGTACATTGATGAATCGAATCAAATTTGTAGGTAATGCTTTATTTATTCCATTCTTCTTATTATCAGTTGGAATGCTGATGGATATAAGAATATTATTGTCGGACCCGTCTGCATGGCTTATGGCAGCTGTTGTCGTGACACTTGTTATTAGCGGTAAATTTTTGGCTGCATGGATTGCAGGTAAAATCTATCACTATTCGTCCGACGAAATTAAGCTGATGTTTGGATTATCGATTCCGCAGGCAGCTGCAACATTAGCAGCAACATTAGTCGGGTATGACCTTGGTTTATTTAATCAAGCCACAGTAAATGCAGTGATCGTCATGATCTTAGTGACATGTATGATCGGTCCATATATGGTGGAAGTGTACGCCAGAAAGATTGCTTTAAAGGAAGAACAGCGGCCGTATGAGCCTTCAGAGGCGCCGCAAAGGGTTCTAGTGCCTGTCGCAAACCCAAAAACGATTGAATCCCTGCTTGAGCTAGCATTTATTATTAGAGGGAATTCACCTGAGCCTCTATACACATTATCCGTTGCGCAGGGGCGCGGGGAAGAGGCACCTGAGAAAATCATTCAAGCGGAGAAAACTCTTAGTAAAGCAGTTAGTTATGCCGCTGGCGCTGAAGTGCCTATACAGATGTTAACGCGTGTGGATCCGAATATTACTTCAGGTATGATCCGGGCTATGCAAGAGTCTAGAATCACTACAGCCGTGATAGGGTGGAATGGTAAATTATCGACCCCGCAGCGGATGTTTGGAGGGATATTAGATCAATTGCTTGAAAGAACGAACCAAATGATTTTAGTGTCTAAGCTCGGTCACCCTTTAAATACGACGAAAAGACTTGTCGTTATTATTCCTTCAGGTTTTGACCATAAAAGGGCCGCGTATGAGTCCATTCGTACAGCTAAGCAGCTCGCAAGTCAAATAGGAGCGATCATTACGGTTTATGTGATTCATGATGAGACAAAAAGCTATGAGAAGATGTTTGACAAGGTGAAACCTGATGTGCAGCTTCAAGTGATCGGCGTTCCTACATGGAATGAATTACATCACTCCTTTATGCCTCACTTGCGTAAAGATGATCTAGTTGCTGTATTAAGTGCAAGACGAGGTACTCTTGCATGGCATCCACAATTAGAGCGGCTGCCTCGAGTGCTTGCTGTAGCGAAGCCAGAGAGCTTTATTATGATTTATCCACCAGATAGGGAACCGGTGGATTTGCGTGGATCTAGAGGGACAGATGTACCCAGAACAATGTTATCTAATAAATCTTACGAAGAATAAAATAATTAACATAAAGAACTGCATCTGAATTGAGACGCAGTTCTTTTATGTCTAATTTTTTTATAGGAAGTCTTGTATCATTTGAACAAATTGTTTTGCTCTAATTTGGTTCGTATGTTGTGAATGGATAAATTCATACCCATTATTGGTAATACGTTCTCTTTCATTAGAGTTTGACAAGTAATATTCTGCCTTTTCATAAAAGTTATCACGCGAGCATGCAACAAAGTTATCACCGTCTACAAAACCTAAGTCATTAATTTCTCGGTTAGGTTCTGCAAGCAATAAAGATCTACAACCAGGAACTTCAAAAAATTTAAGGACAGCAAACCCGCCTAAATTATCTGTACAGCCACATGTGAAAAATATTTTCGCCTTATTTATTTCTTTTGCATATTTCTCGTTAATTAATAACTTTTCATTTTCTTTTGCATTGTGTCCAGGGTGTGGATGAAAAACAAAGTTATCTAAGTTTCTCATTTTATCCAAAACTAGATCTCTAAATTGATATCTTCCTTTCTGTGGCTTCACTTTTAAATCTTCAGCCCATACTAATCCTAGAAGTAAATAGTCTATACTCTTGGGCTCTTTCCAATCTTTAATAATCAAAGGATTGATTGACCAAGGAAGCCACCTTAACTTATTTTTCAGTTGGGGGAATACTGCCAAAAATGGATGCTTGCTAACTGAAAAAACTAAATCAATCTTATTTTCGTTGAAATATTGTATTCTTTTTTTATTATCCCAGTGTAAATCGATCACATAGCAACCTTTTGGAATATTAACATTTTCTAATCCGGTAATGTTAGGAGATAGGGCATAATTCCATGCAATGTCATAATGGAAGATAAAATCTGGTGTAAAAGGAATTTCTTTAAGAATGTCTTTAATATCTCCATCCTCGTACCAATAGCACAATTGAGCATATTCTTCAATTGCATTAATGATATCCATTTTTATTTTATGTTTAGGGTGAGAAAGATCAAATCTCTTGATTAGGATTAGAATTTTTAATTGCTCTGTCAATTTAAATGTCTCCTCCCTGCAATGTGTATATCACATCTATATGCAAGAAGAAGTCAGAGTGATTGCAAAAAATAAGAAGTGCACCCTAAAGGGTGACACTTCTTACATATTGTTAATTAACAAGTTCCGTTGTCACGACTAACCGTTCGCGGTGTGTCCGCTCTACTCTGTCAAATTCACCTGTACACGTAATCAAGTTTAAACGCTTAGCAGAAGTGTAACCGAAGATTTGATCTATTGGAGCGTCATTGTACGGATAAATTTCCATACTTGTCACTTTAAATTCGAGTGTCTGGCCTTCTTGGTCAGTTACATACACTTGATCGCCAACCTCTAACTGATCGAGATGAAAGAATATGGCTAGACCAGTTCTTGAGTCCACATGACCTGCAAGTACTGCACTCCCTTGACTGCCGGGTTTGGTCCCTGGTTGAAACCAGCCTACTTCAAAGGGGTCTTCAGGAACCTCCATTTGCCGTTGTTCATTTAAACCAACTTCTAAAACGTCAGCTTCTATCTCGATCTTTGGAATAGAGATGGATGCCGGCACAATCCCTGATTGGTGTTGTATGGCTGATGGTATTACTTTCTCTTGTGCGGCCGCTTGATTGAGAGCTGTTGAATCGTTCGTTGTAAGAGTAGAAGGTGGCTCAGCAACCGTATCAGCCTGCTGGCACCCGCTTACAATGAATATGCTGACAAGAACGATAAACAGTAGATTATGCTTCTTGTCTACGACGAATATTAAGAAAAAAGACAGCTGCACCGAGTGCTAGTACTCCTGCAAATAAAATTGGCATGAAGCTAGTGTTGTTTTGTGCACCGCCCATCCCTGTGGCAGGCATTTCAGCTGGCATCGCTTCGTGGGACATGTCACTTAATACAATGATATCAAGTCCAGGTTCTCCATCAGAAAATCCTACTGCAAAAACACTGTAAAGCATGTCTGCTTGAAGTTCAGTCGCTGGAAGCTCAAGCACAACATCTTCTGTTCCTGCAACTCTGATTTCAAGATCTAATGTAGCGGGTGCTGTTTCTAAATAATCAGTAACAGCTTTAAAAGGTGAATCTTCGAATAATACATCCCCGCCTGCTACTGCTACATCTACATTTGGCGCATCAGGAGAAAAGTGTCCAACTCGTACTTTCGTTTGTCCCGCTGTAGTCATTTGTTCGTCATTAATAACAGAAAGCTCAAGGTTTTCAATCGTATTAACAGCGGCTACTGTGTATGCTTCTCCGCCTTCAACAGATAATGTAGCAGAGAGCATAGGTTCTTCTTCTTCAACTGTACCAGCAGCAAAGATTTCTACCTCATGATCTCCTGATGGAACATGAAGGTAATCAGTTGCCGCTTTGAAATCGGCCCCGTCCACGACAACATCTCCATTTAATACAACATCTACAGCTGGTGCATCGGGAGAGGCATGTACAACACGAACTTTCGCTTTATCATCCCCGTGGTCCGCTGCCAGTCCTGCACCTCCAAATGATAAGGTTAGGGCACCGACTAATGATAAAATGAATCCTTTTTTCAACATGAAATCATCTCCTCGTGTTTGATTAATTTTGTATGGTTATTACTGTTTTGAAAGCCTTCCAACAAAAAGTCACCTCCTTATACAGTTTGTTTAAGTTTTGTTGTACTAATGTACAGTTGAAGTTTAGCTTTATTCCGTCGAAGTTGTCAAAACATTAGCTATACTAATTCGGTAAAATAAGACGATAGACCTAATATGTATAATCTTCTCTAATTGGGAATGTTAGAAGAGAAGGAGGTATGACCTATGGAACCGCATATAATATGTCCTAAATGTCATAATAAGAAAGAAATTAGACATTTACTAACTGCTCAGTCAAATCAAAATATCATCTATGAATGCCCAAATTGTGCATTTATCTTACGAAATATAGAAACAAAGAAGGGATAAGATCTTAATTTGTTGAAAGAGATATTAAGGTAGTACCAAGTAATGGAGAGGTATGATATAATAATTAGTACTTGGTACTAATAACTACCTATAACGGAGGAGATTATATGATTCAGCTGTCACTAAAAGATCGTACATATGTTGTCATGGGTGTGGCAAATAAAAGAAGTATCGCGTGGGGAATTGCTCAATCACTTGCTAGTGCAGGAGCTAGATTAATATTTACATATGCTGGTGAAAGACTTGAGAAAAACGTGCGCAGTTTGATGGACACACTAGATCGTGAAGATCATCTAATTCTGCCGTGTGATGTTACGGATGATGCGGCAATAGACCAAACGTTTTCTAAGATTAAAGAAGAAGTAGGTACAATCCACGGTATTGCTCACTGTATCGCTTTTGCTAATAAAGAAGAGTTGGAAGGAGAGTATTTAAACACAACTCGTGATGGGTTTCTCCTTGCTCAAAACATCAGCGCTTACTCATTAACTGCTGTAGCAAAAGCAGCGCGTCCGCTATTGTCTGAGGGTGGAAGTATTGTGACGTTAACATACTTAGGCGGAGAAAGAGTTGTTCGCAACTATAATGTTATGGGTGTGGCAAAAGCTTCTCTAGATGCAAGTGTGAAATACCTAGCGAATGATTTAGGAAAGGAAAATATTCGTGTTAATGCAATCTCAGCTGGTCCGATTCGTACGTTAGCAGCTAAAGGAATTGGCGGTTTTAATGATGTTTTAAAAGAGATTGAAGAACGTGCCCCATTACGTAGAACTACAACACAAGAAGAAGTAGGGGATACAGCATTATTTTTAATGAGTGATCTTTCTCGTGGGATAACAGGAGAACTTCTACATGTAGATAGCGGGTATAATACATTATCCCTTTAAGAACATAACAAAAAAGCAAGCACCTGTTTAAGGTGCTTGCTTTTTTGTTGATTAACGAGGGCCAGGAGATTGGCTGCCAAAGCCTCCTTGGCCTGATTGCTGACCATAAAAACCTCCCTGACCACCGATTCCCCAGAACCACCAAGGGAAAAACGGAGGTCTAGGGCGTGGTGGTCTTGGTTGTGGCCCTGGACCAGGGCCTTGATGTGGGCGTGGTGGGATCGGCCCGTAATATGGAGCAATTCCAACTAAATCACTGTTATGCACTTGAATAAACTGAGGCTGATAGTAAGGAGCCTGATAAATAAACATAGAAACCATTCCATTACGTCGGTTAAAGTCAGTTACATAGGCAATGACTTGGCCGTAACCTGGGATAGATGTTGTGATCCACTGATTTACATATTGGTCAATAACGGATGGGGGGAGAAATTGCACAGATGGTTGCTGGCGGTAAAGGTTATGTTGTTCATAAAAAGTCATAAAAAACACTCCTCTCAATATAGAAACAAAGAACTATACAGTAGCCTATGTTAATAAAATAAATAAGTGTATGTATTTCTAATTTATATGGTCAAAGTAGTCTGCTTTTGCGTAATTATAAATAATTGAAATGGAGGGGTGAATATGGGGGAATATGTGAATTGGATAGATTTTGTAATTCTTTTTCTTGCCGTTTTCAGGCTTACTCACTTAATTGTGTTTGATCGATTGTTTGATAGAGTGAGAAATATTTTTGTTGAAATTATTGAAGAGATACAAGATGACGGTGAGGTATACCAATATATAGAAAGTAAGGGGCGTGGATTGAGAAAATTAATAGGTAATGTTATTAGTTGTTATTGGTGCACGGGGGTTTGGGTTTCAATTTTTCTAGTCATAGCATTTGTTTTTTTATATCAAATTATTTGGATTCCACTGTTAATATTCGCTATTTCCGGCGCAGCCGGTATTATAGAGAGTATGTTGCGAAAATAAATATTTATATGCACTTGACATAGAGATGTCAAGTGCTTTGAATAATTTAGATGAAGGCACAACTTATCTTGTTCAGAGAGGGCACCCCTTTAGGGTATTCTTCAGAATAAAAATAGCTTTGAATTTTACAATTAAGTAATGGAGACTTGAATGGAATCTTAATTTCAAAATCAGAGAAAGATAGATGTTCGTTTATATCTATACTATGCTGCTCAACAGGCTGTAACCAATATTGACCGGTCTTTCTAGCATCTTTAAAAGTAGTACCCTCAAGAAAACGCCAAGCTTCTATACTGTTTTCTTGAATCATGCCATCACTCATGGATGGACGATCAGTTTGAATTCTTGCAGTTAAGTTAGTTAGTAACGGGTCATCAAATTCAATACAAATGACCGGAGACGTTAAGGGAGTCGCAGTACTATTAATTATTTCTAAGTTTCCTTTAATGATAATTGGTTCTTCTTCATTAGCGGTTTTAGGTATAATTAACGTGTACATAAAAATGCTGACAGGGAGGTTGTTACCGCCGGTGTTTTTACCTGTAGGTTGTTCAATTACGGTATTATGCGAATTTCTTTCAAATCTCGATACATTTTCCATTAAAGATTGGATCGTCTCTTGTTGAGTTTTTATAAGGCTTTCACTCTTATTAAGACGAGATCTTAGTTTTTTTATTTCAGATTTATAATGTATAATCTGTTGTTGTTTTTGAAGATTATTTTGAGGTGAATTTTTTATGTTTTTATTCATAAGAGCCTCCTTTTTTTTCTTACTTTTATTCTATGTCTATGAATCAATTAAAGAAGAAAAAATCGAGCATTGGTAACCAAACCAATGCTCGACTCTTTGAACCAATATTTATTTAGTGTGTCTTCCTGGAAAAATGAGAGGACATTGAGGTGGATTTTTTTCAGGCTTACAAACCACAATATCGCTGATTGGAAATTCATTACGAGGCTTGCAATATGCTGCTTCGATTTCTAATTTAATGAAGTCTGTAACATGAACGTCCAAACAGAATGCAATATCGATACTTAAGATTGCAGTATCGTTGCAGCTGATTAACTCTACATCACACTCTCCGTCAATTACACGTGCATGTACGCACGTCCCTTTTGGTGCGCATAAATAGAATGTTTCAGTAGTGCAGAAATCTACAATTTTAGACTCGACTACACAACGCTGGCCATCTAGAATAAGCACCTTGACTTTTCCAGAAATTAGAATTTTAACTTTTTGCAGCTTTACTTCTTCACCGCTAGGTAGTGTTACCTCAACTTTTTGACGCCCATGAGCTTGAACGATCTCTTTTGCAACTAAACAATCCTCTAATACGATACATTCAGTTGTAAGTGAAGGATTTTTATCAAGAAACTCACAAAAATCGTCATCAAAGGCTTCGTTCTCTTCAAAGAGATCCTCTAATTCTGGACCGAAGAAAGTTTTTCGTTCAATCTCAACTGGTCTTATAACCCAGTCAAAGACTTTTTCAGCATTAATACATAAATTATTCTTTTTATGACTCATCCTTTTACCTCCTATTTTTACCCTTCTAAAGTATTTAGTGGGTATTCAGACTACTGTATAGTATGACAGCCCGATAAATTTGTGTTTAATAATTCAGGGAAAATTAAAAAGGGGCAAATACATAGGTACACTCAATTAGGTAAGAGCATACAATTTTTCAAGGAGTGGTCTGAAAAATGTGAGGAGGAGAATGATGATAAATGGTAATAAGTTCTATTCACGTAAACCTGAGTATGCTTCTAAAAAAAGTATCTCAAACAGGGGTGCTTTTAAAAAGAAGGTAGTAGGAAAAAAAGAAGGGTCAGAGGAAAGTTGTTGTCAGAAGAAGTTTTTTACGAAAGATGAAAGAGGATAAATCTAAAAAAAGCTATCCAAATCTTTTAGATGGGGATAGCTTTTTATATGGTTATTCATGATTTTGACTTTTTATATTTTCTTCAAACCATTTATGAGAGCTGCTGCTGTTTGAATGATTTATAGGGCTGGAATGACTGATATCTTCACTAGAACGTTTCTCTTTAATTAACAAATTATTGGAGTCCTCAAGCTTTTTTTCAACAGTTAATAATTTCTCTTCTAATAATATGATTTTCTGTTCGGCTTCTCCTAACTTATTTTTTAATGAATTTATCTCCTTATTGTATAAGGATTCTTTCTCAAATAATTCATTATTATTTAGCTGAATTTCGTTTTCTAAATTCTCCTTATCTTTCTTTAATTGATCAATTAAATTGTAGTAATAATCGTTTTTGTACTTTTCTACTTGCAGTTTGTATTTTTTTAATTCAGATTGAGTATAAATTAACCTTTGTTGTAATTGTACAGGTGTTAATCTCAAATAGGTATCTTGTTTCACAACATCCCCTCCTTATATATGTAATTTCTATGCAGTGAAACTATAAAAATGAAACTTTTATTGTGTTATCTAGTTAAACATACAGTCAATAAACAATCAGAATAAATAATATAAAAAATGAAATGAGAGGAGGTACCATATGTTTTTTAGGGGAAGACATAAATGTAATAAAAAGTCAAAAACAATTTGGAGTTGTAGTAATTCGTATTGCTACGAAAGGTGTGGGAGAAGGGGAAAACGAGGGAAGCAAGGTCCACCCGGTCCACCCGGTCCACCCGGTCCACCTGGGGTTCCTGGGGTTCCCGGGGTTCCCGGAATTCCGGGAATTCCAGGTCCAGCCGGAGAAATCGGTCCAGCGGGAGCAACGGGCCCAGTAGGAGAAATCGGTCCAGCGGGAGCAACGGGCCCAGTAGGGGAAGTCGGTCCAGCGGGAGCAACGGGCCCAGTAGGGGAAGTCGGCCCGGCAGGAGCAACGGGCCCAGTAGGAGCAACCGGCCCAGCAGGAGAAATAGGACCAGCGGGAGCAACAGGTCCAGCGGGAGCAATCGGTCCAGAGGGTCCAGCGGGAGCAACCGGTCCAGCGGGAGCAACCGGTCCAGAGGGTTCAGCGGGAGCAACGGGTCCAGAGGGTCCAGCGGGAGCAACCGGTCCAGAGGGTCCAGTAGGAGCAACAGGTCCAGCAGGTCCTATAGTTACAGAATCTTCTGGCTTCGTGAGTAATATTGGTACACCTATATTAACAGTCATTTCAACAGGTACTGCTGTACCGTTGCCAGATGCCCAGAATTTATCAACGGATATAATTTTAAATGGAGATAGTACAATTTTAACAATACAGCCTGAAGGAAGGTATTATATATCATTTAGTGTAAGGTTAACTGAAGAAGAAATAATTGGGGCTAGGTTAATTGTAAACGGGGATCCTGTAGCTTCAGCCACACTAAATGCAGTGCTGCCTAGAAGTGAACTTAATGGAGAAGCCATTCTTACATTACCTGCTAATTCATCGCTGTCAGTAGAATTATTTGATTATGATGGAGTTGTCTCTCTGCAAAGCGGTGCTGGCGCTACCTTAACGATATTACGTCTAGTATAGAGAGAGAAAAAGGCTTCTGAATATATTCAGAAGCCTTTTTTAAGTGCATGAATAAACCTTTTGCGCAAATCGCATATAGATAAGGGATAAGGGGGAGTGTAAATGAGACAAATTTCATTTTTGCAAGTCGATAGACAATTCCAAAGTATTAAAAATGAAGTAATGATTGCGATTGCAGATGTTATAGATCGAGGTCAATTTATACTAGGGAAAGAAGTAGAGGAGTTTGAAAAAGAGGTCGCAGATTATTTAAAAGTGAATTATGCCGTTAGTGTTGCTAATGGAACAGATGCCTTAGTCTTAGCTTTAAGAGCGTTAAATATAGGGAGTGGTGATGAAGTAATTACTACGCCGTTCACTTTCTTTGCCACGGCAGAAGCTATATCTAGAGTAGGCGCTACGCCTATCTTTATTGATATTGATGAGGATACGTTAAATTTAGACCCGTTCTTGATTGAAAAACACATCACATCCAAAACCAAAGCCATTTTACCGGTACATTTATTTGGTCAAAGCTGTGATCTTAAAAAAATAGGTACTATTGCAAAAAAGTATAACTTATATGTCATAGAAGACGCTTGTCAAGCATTTGGAGCCTCCTATGAAGATAAGAAGATAGGCACAATCGGGGATATCGGATGCTTTTCTTTTTTTCCTACTAAAAACTTCTCTACAATAGGTGATGGGGGACTTGTGGTTTCAAATAATCCTACGATTGCTCAAAAAATAAAAAAGCTTCGACATCACGGATCAACAAAAAAATATTTCCATGATGAGGTTGGGTATAATAGTCGTCTTGATGAACTTCATGCAGCTATATTACGAATCTGTTTGAAAAAAATAGATAGCTGGAACAATAAAAGGATTGAGTTGGCACATTCTTATGAAGATCATCTAAAAGGTTTGAATACTATAAAGCTTCCTTTACAAAAAGACACTGTAAAGTCACATGTGTATCATCTATATTGTGTCGAATGTTATAACCGAAATGAGCTAATGCAATATTTAGGTACTTGTGGCATAGCAAGTGGAATCTATTATCCTCTACCCTTGCATTTACAAGAAGTATATAGAGGTCTTGGATATAAAAAAGGAGATTTACCGATTGCTGAATCAAAAGCAGATCGAGTTTTAGCAATTCCTCTACACCCTTTTCTAAGCAATGAAGAACAACTATATATTGTTAAGGCATTGCAAAAGTTTAAAGATGGTGAAAGTCAATGACTTTAAAAGTAGGATTAATAGGGTGTGGGAGGATTGCTGCAAAACATGTTGATTCAATTAATAAATGTAATGGAATAGAAATTATAGGTTTAAGTGATATAAATCAAAACAACATAGAAAAGTTAAAGAAGCAAGTCCACAAAAACGGATATTTAAGAAGTTTTTTGAATTACAAAGATCTTTTAAGACATGATGACGTAGAATTAATAGTAATTACGTCACCCTCCAATACTCATGCAGAGATTGCAGAAGCAGCTTTGAAAGCAGATAAACATGTTCTAGTGGAGAAGCCTCTTTCATTGAGCCTAGATGATGCAAGGAAGTTAAACGAACTATCATTAAAATATAATAAGCATTTACTGGTTTCACATCAATTGCGTTTTCTGCGAGTAATAACGATGTTAAAAGAGATGATAAATAAACATTCTTTTGGTGATATTTATTATTCAGCAGTTACCATTGAGTTAAACAGATCAGAGGATTATTTCAAAGAGGCAAAATGGAGAGGGACATGGGAACTTGATGGAGGGATGTTGCTAAATCAAGGAATACATTTAATTGATCTTATGGTTTGGTTAATGGGAGACGTTGATTATGTGCACGGCCAGGTCGTTAAAAAGAATTTAATAAAAGAAACAGAAGATGCTGCTATTGGAATTCTATCATTTAGAAATGGGTCTAAGGGAATTATTCAAGCTAATACCATTACCCAACCTAATAATTTGGGTATATCACTCAAAGTATTCGGCGAAAAAGGGACAGTAGCGCTACGTGGGGATAAATTACAAATAAGAGACAGGTGGCATGTATCCAACTCTCAATACAACGAATTAACAAAACAGTTAGGAACCGAAGAGAATGAACATGTGAAAATGTATGAGGCAATATTAAAACTAATGAAAGAGGGGAAGGCTTCAACGAGTTTAGTGAGTGGTGAGACAGCCATTCAATCATTAGAAACGATATTAGCTATCTACAAATCTGCCCTAGATAGTAAACCCATACAATTACCGTTGCTATCTTTTGAGACGACTGATATGAAAAGCAAATATTAGAAAAGGGGCAATGAGATGGAAATTCATCACAGTGTAAAAGTAGGAGAAGGGGTTAAAATTGGAAAGGGAACGGTAATAGAAGAAGGCGTAGTAATAGGTAACCAAGCCGAGATAGGAATGAACTGTATTATCAAAAAAGGTACAAAAATAAATCAAGGTGTAATAATAGGTGATTTGACAATTTTAGGTAAATCTCCAACATCAAACAGGAAAATGGCTAGAAGACCGTCTACCACACTTACGGAGTTAACGATCGCGGATAATGCAAGAATAGGTAGTCATGTAATTATATACAAGGGGACGGTCATTGGCAAAGATACATTTATTGCTGATCAAGTAAGTATTAGAGAAGAAGTGACAATTGGAGAATCAACTGTAATAGGAAGGCAGGCGATGATAGAACCAAAGACAATAATAGGCTCGAATACAACTATTCAAACGGGTTGCTATATTACAGCTGATACCATAATTGAAGACAGGGTATTTATTGGTCCGTGTTGTTCCATGTCTAACGATAAACATATGGCAAGCGGGAAAGGTCTTCATACCGGTCCAGTGATAAGGTCTGGCGCGAAAATAGGAAATAACGCAACGCTTTTGCCTAGCATTATCATTGGAGAGAACGCAATTGTGGGTGCAGGGGCCGTTGTGACGAAGGATGTTAATGAAAAATCTACAGTGGTTGGAAATCCAGCAAGATATTTAAAAAAAGATAGCGACAATTGAGTGCTAGGGTGTAATAGACTAGATCACATCTACTCTTTTTAACATATTATTACTTATGTAAAGGTATGAGAAAAGGGAGAGGATGACGTGAAAACCATAGGGGTAATTGGGTTAGGATATGTAGGGCTGCCCTTAGCATTAATGTTCCATTCAAAGGGCTTTCCTGTAGTGGGTATAGATATAGACCCTGATAAACTGGCTTTGTATCATAAGGGCAGATCATATTTATCTACCATTGAAGATAAAGTAATAACAGAGTTGAAAATGTCAGATAGATTCACATTCAGTGATGACTACTCTCTTATCAATAAAGTTGATGTGATTATTATTTGTGTTCCTACACCGTTATCAGAAAAAGAGGAGCCTGAGTTAGTTTATATTTTTTCAGCATTGTCATCTATGCTGCCATATTTAAAAAAAGATCATTTAATAGTTCTAGAAAGTTCAACATATCCTGGCACAACTGAAGATGAAATTGTCTCGTTTTTACAAAGAAACGGATGGGCTCCTGGTGAAGATATATTAGTGGGTTATTCACCAGAAAGAATTGACCCAGGTAATACAACACATGCACATCAAGATATACCAAAAATAATAAGTGGTATTAATGACCAATCATTGAATGAAATACACGCTGTTTATGAACAAATTTTTAACACATTAATCCCTGTAAGTACACCTAGAGTAGCAGAAATCACAAAATTAGTGGAGAACACACAACGATTTATAAATATCTCATTTATTAATGAGATTAGTAAACTCTGTCATGAGTTAGATATAGACATTTGGGAAGTAATAGCAGCGGCTGGTACTAAGCCTTATGGTTTTACACCTTATTACCCTAGCTCAGGTATTGGAGGGCACTGCATACCAGTTGATC
This sequence comes from Alkalihalophilus marmarensis DSM 21297, assembly GCF_000474275.2. Lineage (GTDB taxonomy): Bacteria > Bacillota > Bacilli > Bacillales > Bacillaceae_D > Alkalihalophilus > Alkalihalophilus marmarensis. The sequence goes on along the minus strand of NZ_ATAE01000031.1, from coordinate 51,210 downwards.
CATTGTATTTAAAGTGGAAAGCCGATCAACACAATTTTAAACTTAATTTTGTTGAAATAGCGAAAAAAGTAAATGATATACAACCTTCTTATATCGTTCAGAGGGTAAACGAATTGATGAAACAAACGAATCAGAGTGAAGCAGGAGGAATCCTTGTAGTAGGGTTGACATATAAACCAAATGTAAATGACTTAAGAGAATCCCGTCCACTTAAAGTTTTTGAATTATTACAAAATCAACATGACCAAGTCTATTTTTATGACCCGTATGTTAAAGAGTTTACTTTGAATGGGGAGGTCCATTCAAGTCAAAATCTTGATCGTCTTGAACATTATGAATTGGTCCTTATTCTAAGTGATCATGACAAAATAAATTATGAAAAGATATTACAATCTGCAAAATTGATATTTGATACAAAAAACTGTTATAAAAAGAATTATCCCAATGTTAAGAGGTTATAAGAGCTGGGAGGGGTAAGCAGTGATTACAATTAGTCTTTGCATGATCGTTAAAAATGAGGAAAAATTATTAAAAAGATGTTTAGAGTCTGTTGTGGACCTTGTAGATGAAATTAATATTATAGATACTGGTTCTACTGATGCTACTATTAAGATTGCAAAAGAATACACTGATAGAGTGTATTCTTATAAATGGAACGGTCATTTTGCTGATGCTAGAAATGAATCATTTAAATATGCTACTAAAGAATATATTTTATACCTTGATGCTGACGATGTTATAAAAGAAGAGGATAGAACTAAATTCAAAAAATTAAAAAATGAGTTGCCTCAAGAAATAGATTCAGTTTCAATGTTCTATCACGCGGGTTTGGATGCATACGGAAATGTAACTCTAAAATATAGAAGAAATCGATTAGTAAAGCGCTCTAAACAGTATAGGTGGGTAGGAGATGTTCATAATTATTTAGATGTACATGGGAAAGTTTATAATTCTACTATTGCTATCACCCATCTGAAAGAAAAACATACAGTCAGTAGGAACTTAAATATCTATAAAGAAAAACTGAATCGTGGTGATCAATTTTCTGCCAGAGACTTTTTTTATTATGGTAATGAACTAAGGGAAAATAATTTATATCTTGAAGCCATTCAAGCATATGATAAAAGTATAGAACATGAAAACGGATGGGTTGAAGATAAATTTTATAGCTGCATATTTAAAGCAGATTGTTTAGCACAGATAGGGAAAACTTTAAAACAACGAAACTCCTTATTACAATCTCTAAGGTTTGCTAAAACTCCTAGACCAGAGATGTGTTGCAGGTTAGGTGATGTCTACTTAAAAGAGACAGATTATATTTCAGCAAAATATTGGTATGAATTGTCATTGATTGTTCCTGAAGACTCAAATAAATGGAGTTTTACTTATCCTGCATATTCTACTTGGTATCCGCACTTGCAATTATGTATTTGCAATTTTAAGCTTGGGAAATTTAAGGCTTTCAAAGTTCATAACGAAAAGGCGGCTGCATATGTTCCGCGTCATCCAGCGATAGAACATAATAGAAAGCTGCTTAAGAATATTGCATAATAGTCAGGGCGTCATTTGCCCTGACTAGTTTCACTTTACCCCCATTCACTGTAAAACTGTTCAAGGTACGTTTCCATAAAAGCATGACGCCGAGCAGCTAATTTCATGCCAGTAGTGGTGTTCATTTGATCTTTCAGCTTTAGGAGTTTCTCATAAAAATGGTGTACAGCCGATGATTTCCCGTGACGATATTCCTCTATAGACATTTCATTTCTAACAGGTAATTCTGGGTCATACATAGGCTGTCCTTTATGTCCTGAATACACAAACGTGCGAGCAATACCAACCGCACCTAGTGCATCTAAACGGTCTGCATCTTGCACAATTTTTCCTTCTAATGTGGAGACTGGCTGGCCATTTCCTCCTTTAAAGGATATCGTGGTTATGATAGAAATAATTTGATCGATCGCCTCATCATCTAAACCATTCTCTTTAAACCACTCGGCTATTTTCTTTAAAGCCTCTTTTTCATTTTGAGCAACTTTATCATCAGCTAAGTCATGTACCAATGCAGCAAGAGTGACGATCTCATCGTTTGCGTGTTCTTCTTTAGCGATTTGCTGAGCAGTTCTTGTTACACGTAAAATGTGATACCAGTCATGGCCTGATTCTTCGTTGATCAATTGAGCTTTTACCCATTTTTCCGTTTTTTCTATAATCCCTTTATTCATCTCTTACCTCCAATTAAAGAAGGAATTTTATGTTTCGATTGGATACGAGCCATCTTCTTCACTTCTCTTACAAATCTTGATGGATGAGCTCTTTTACCACGTCTCATAGTCGGTACAGATATGGCTAGAGTATGTTTAGCTCTCGTCATAGCTACATACATTAAACGCCGTTCTTCCTCGAGAGGTTTGTCATCACCTTCACGCCAAGCATCTAATGCGTAATCATGGGGAAGAGAACCTTCATTTGCACCAAGGATATAAACATGCTTATATTCCAGTCCTTTCGCACGGTGAATTGTTAATAATTGTACAGCTGCTCTTTCAGCTGGCATCTTTCTAGCTTCCTCTTGTTTGGCAATCATATGATCCACATGTTGAATAAAAGCTTCTATCGTTTCATGTTGTCTAGCAGCCACTTTTAAATCACGTACATCATCTGACCCGCGATCAAGTTTATTCCCTTCATTTCCCTGCTTTTTAAGATAATCTTTCAAGCCCATCTCTTGTTCAATAAAGGCAATGGCCTCAACGGGTGTCTTCTTTTTGATTTGTTTAAATTGGTCAGGCAGTTTTTGCAGCTTCTTTTGTTGAAAGTTTGGCAGACCGCTTAAGTGAGTAAGCGCCTCTACAAACGTACAATCTTCCGTAATTGTGAGAGCTTTCAAATCTTGAATGACTTGCTGCTTTAAAAATAGAGCTCCAATTAGGTCTTGTATAGCCTGTCCATTATCAGGATTGATGCACAACTGCAAGTAGGCGAGAACTTTACGAACTGCTTTTCTTCGATAAAATGAATCCCCGTCACTTTCGATAGAAAATGGCAGGCTTGAAGTTACCATTCGTTCAAATAAAGCGCGTGACGTCACATTTGTTCGAAACAACACAGCAAAATCACTTGGCTCGGCGCCATTTTTTATTCTGCTTTTAATATCATTCACGATCATTGTTGCTTCCTCTTCCTCGTCATAAGGAAAAAAGAGAACAGGTGCATTCTCATCGGTGTGCTGGGCATGGAGCTGTTTATTAAAGCGAGTTTTATTAGTTGTAATGACATTATTAGCTGATTCAACAATGGGATGGGTAGAACGATAATTTTGATCGAGTACACATACTTTTGCTTCAGGGTAATCGCTTTTGAAATTGAGAATATAATCAGGATCGCTCCCGCGAAAGGCATAGATTGATTGATCATCATCTCCTACCACACAAAGGTTCCGCTTAGTTTCTGTAAGTAAAGTAATTAATTCAACCTGCACCTTATTAATGTCTTGGAACTCATCAATAGAGACATAGGCAAAGCGTTCTTGGTAGCGTTCAAGCAATGCTTGATTTGTTGTTAAGAGATCATAGCAGCCTAACAGCATATCATCAAAATCAAACAAACGTTTACTGGTCCGCATTTGTTCATAACGCTTATATAAGTAAGCCGCGCGCTCTTCCCAGATATCTTTAGGCTTAATTTCGTTGGGGTTTTGCATATGATTTTTCCACCAGCTTATCTGAGTTAGTGCCTGGTCATATGCAAATTCCTTTTCATCTAAGTCGATCTCTCGTCCAGCCTCTTTTATCATCTGGTCTTTTTGCCAATCCCATTTTAATAAATGCTGGCTGTTCCATTTTTCAAAGTCATAATGCATGAGCATTCTGTAAAAGATGCTATGAAAGGTTCCAACTACTAACTGTTGAAGGGCTTGTTTTGTGACCCCAGGATAAATTGTCATTCTTTCTTTCATTTCTTTTGCTGCTTTTGCTGTAAATGTGACTAAGATCATTTGTTTTGGTGAATAATTTTTCTCTGTAAGCATATAGGCAGCTCTAGTCGTTAGTACTCTGGTTTTCCCGCTTCCTGCTCCGGCTAAAATAAGCAGCGGTCCTTCCGTTGTAGTAGCAGCATTCCATTGCTGATCATCTAATAAAATACCTTGTTCTTTAAGGATCGCTCTGTAACCTGTGTATTTTTCATAGCCGCTCTTATGATGAGCGGTGAAAGTAGGAATGGCTTTTATTGGTTCTGGCGGTTTCCACTGGTCTGTTGCAGATGATTCATTGCCAGAAGAAGAAATCTCTCTTCTGACAGGCATTTTAAAACCGTTGAGAGAAGCTGTTTCTGTACGATCGCTTTGTTTCTTTTGAGTCTCTCGCTCATAGGCTGCTACTTCTTTAAGACAATCAAGAGAAGTAGGCGGGTGAATAAAAAAGGGTGCCTCATGAATGCCGATGTTGATGCGCAAAGGCTCCCCGCAATGCATACAAGTTAGTTCTTGTCGAATACTAGCATTATACATTTGTTGCCATTGGCTGCGTTCGATTGAAGACAGCTGAATGACTTTTTGTTTATATAAGGCTGTTTTCACATCAAAGCCTCCTTACTTCATTAACCAAATTCAATCATATTGATTTATTTAAACTGTCGTTACATTTTGTTTCACGTTGTAAACCACTTTTCTATCCTAGCAGATTTAAGAGGAGAGTTGGACTTTTTTTAATAAAGGAAAATAAGTTATTAAAAGGAGGAATTTATATGATTGCATTCTTTTCAGCAGGAGTAATCGTCACCTTGTTATCTATTTTATTGTTTGGGTATCATTGGCTTTTGAATCAGGAGTTTTTGTTTGGAGCTTTTATCGCTTCTCTTGTTGGGCTGAATTTTATCTTTATCGCATATATCCAATATAGACAAATGAAAGAAGACGGTGGTTTATAGGGTATTAAGCAGGGAATAGAATACTACATTGATTGAGTAGATTAAATTGAGTAGATTAAATTGAGTAGATTATATACAAAAGGAGAATGAACTTTTGAAGAAACAAAGAGTAGGTATATGTGAACTGTGTGAGAGAGACAACGTGCAGCTTACGGTTCATCACCTGACTCCAAGGGAGGAGGGGGGAGCACATTTAGAAACGGCATTACTGTGCATCCCTTGTCATAAACAAATTCATGCCATCTATACAAATGAAGAATTGGCTATTAGGCTTGATACAATCCCCCGTTTAAAAGATGATGAGCAAATAAAAAAATACATCGAATGGATACGTAAGCAGCCTTCCCAAACGTTAATTAAAACGAAAAAATCAAAAGAGAAGCGTTCAAAATCATCAAGGTTTTGAACGCTTTTTAATAACTGTTATTGGAAGAGCATGTGTTGGATTAGAATGATTTAAGTTTTCGGCATTTTCCTTGTTGGAACGTTGAATTAAATTTGATGTGCAGTGTGGGCACCTACGGGCTTTATAGGCAATTGATTTGAAACAATAAGAACATAACTTTGTTTTCATATCGATTAACGGATCTTCATCTGGCCTTCTGATTCTGTTCATCTGCCTGACAAATAAAAATAAGATGAAAGCTACGATGGCAAAGTGAACAATGTGATTTAAGAACATACCATATTTAAGCATGGGAATTCCGGCAGCTTCAGCCTCGGCGAATGAATTAAAGCGACGGTCTGATAAATTAAGGTATAGATTAGAAAAATCAACTTGTCCGAACAGTACACTAAAAGGAGGCATGATCACATCTTCAACAAAAGATTCTACAATTTTTGCAAATGTCGTGCCGATAATGACCCCAACACTCATATCAATCACATTTCCGCGTACAGCGAATTCTTTAAATTCTTGTAAAATATTCATTGTCACCACCTGCAATTATAAGGTTGTTCTATACAAACCTATGCATAAGTCATGAACAAATGATAAAAAAGTGGACATGAATGCTTCATGTCCACTTAGTAGATATACTGGGCTAGCTGGATTCGAACCAGCGAATAACGGAGTCAAAGTCCGGTGCCTTACCACTTGGCTATAGCCCATCGCTCTGTACTTATAGAGTAACCTGATTATGTTCGTTTATTCATTTTTATTGCAGGATTTTTAAAAATAATATCGAATAACCGTTCTTATCGAAAGAATAATCATATTGAATCACCTTTGAATGACGTTCCTTATAATTGTTCTTTTTACATTGATCTTTTAAATCGAGAGGAGAGAGAGATTTGTATGATGTAGAAAAAATAAGTATGACTATGTTTGAAGAAGCAGTAAGTGTACATGCCACCGACATCCATTTAGTCCCTCTAGAACGTGAATGGCTCATTCAGTTTAGAATGAATGGTACCTTGTACGATTATAAATCGATTCCTCTTTTGTTAGGTGAGAGAGTGCTTGGGCACTTAAAGTATCATTGCGGCATGGATATAGGAGAAAGGCGTTTTCCTCAAAGCAATGCGATGACTATTGTTGTAAAAAAAGAAAAAATTGATCTCAGACTATCAACCCTCCCTACACGTTCTAAAGAAAGTTTAGCTGTGCGGCTATTACCTCAAAAGCGAAAAAAAGAATTAATACATCTCCCGATCCTTTCATCGAATGTTCACCAACTCCAACATATCACTACTCTCCGGCAAGGGCTGTGTTTAATTTCAGGACCAACTGGCTCTGGGAAAACGACCACTTTATACGCATGTTTAGAAGAAATCCTCTATACCTCTTCAAAAAAAATTATTACCATAGAAGATCCCGTTGAAAGAACTCTTGATTATCTTGTACAAATTGAAACAAATGATAAGGCAGGTATTACCTTTGATATTGGGTTGAAGGCAGCGTTAAGACATGATCCAGATGTCATTATGATTGGAGAAATTCGAGATGAAAAAACGGCTAAATTAGCCATTCGAGCAGCTTTGACAGGACATCTAGTCAGTATAATAGGCACGTAATAAATTAGTTAAAAATAATATCCGATACTTCAACCGATGTTGGCAATCTTTTTTTAGAGATCTTATCGACTTTGAATTCCTTGACTGTTAGGTGTAATAATTTTTTCTTGTCCTTTGCAGTCAGCTTATTCCATGTATATACCATATCATTGATAAACTGTTTTGAAGGACCTTTTGAGTTATTGTTCATCCCTTGGATAAGTTCTAACTTTTGGTTTAATTCTTCTTCTTTTTGTGTTTCCTCTTGTAATCTTTTGCTAAGGTCTTCATCGGAAATCATATTATTCACCCAAGCATATTGCCATTTAGATCTTCTTTTATTGACATCACTTAACTGTCTTCTGATGAGCTTTTGCTCATCTAACTCTGTATTAAGATCTGTACCTTGTATCTTTTTAATATTTTTAGAAAAGTCCCAAATCGATAATATTTTATGGAATTGTTCTTCGAGAAAACTGTCTGTAATAGTAGGTTGATCACACATTCCTCTTCTTACATTGGAACATTTATAAGACTTCGAAAGATATGTTTTATCGCCTTTTACTTTTTTAGAAGTTTTGCCAAACAAAGGAGCTCCGCATCTTTTACACTTTGCAATGCCGCTAAAAACATAATCGCTATTTGCGGCCCGGGGATGTAATTGGGCTCTTGTGTTTCTTATCTCTTGTACGGTCTCATATAAGTCTTTATCAATAATTGGAGGGATAGCATCCTCGACTTCAAAGTAATTTTCCTTATTTGTTCTGAAGTTATATCTCATCGTACCTATATAGGCAGGGTTTGTAAGGATGTATCTGATGGATCCTTGATGCCAGTTTGAATTTGATTTGGTTTTGGTCCCATTATCGTTAAGGTCCGTCACAATTTGATTCATACCTCTGCCCTTTAAATATTGGTCGAAAATATATTTTACTGTATTCGCTTCACCGTCATTTATCTTTAGGTAGCCATTTTCTATATCGTATCCGTAGGGTGGCGTGCTTAAAGCCCACTTACCTTCTTTAGCCTTTTGTTCCAGGCCAAATCTTACACGTTCACCTAAATTCTCTCTTTCCCACTGAGCAAGGCTGGCAATGATCGTCACGAACAGTCTTCCTGTGGCGGTAGTGGTGTCATACACCTCTGTAGCAGATTTGAATTTAATATCATGCTTTTCAAATTTTTTAATCATTTCATAAAGGTCTAACACTGAGCGGGTAAGTCGATCTAATCTATAAACAAGGACGCAATCAAAAGCGCCCTCTTCCATATTGTTTAATAAACGTTGCAGCTCAGGACGGTTCATATCCTTTGCGCTCAAACCCTCATCAACGTAGAACTGTACTATTTCCCATTCTTGAGATAACGCATATGCTTCTAACTTTTTTCTTTGAGCTTTTATAGAGTATCCTTCTTGCGCTTGTTCCTGTGTAGATACTCGAATATAAACAGCAACTCTCAAATGTACCACCTCATCTAATCTAAAACTACAGAGTAACCAATGACCTTTGCATATATTTGTAAATCTCTACAAGTAGTAGAGTCGATAGCGAGCTCTCTAAAACGTCTGTTAGTTGATTCAGGGCTAAAGATAAGAGATCCGTCTTCTGGATCTTTCCAAAAACGTTTCATGCTATATTCTCCGTCGTGACTGAAAATTAAAATGTCGTTATCTTGGATTGCTGTAAATTCAATCGGCTTACATATAACTAATGAGCCATCTGGGATAATTCGATTCATGCTATCTCCATTAACTCTCATGGTAAATAAATCTTTTGAATGACTATATTTGCCTAGCATTTCCACAGGTACTTTGATGTGTTTAAGGTTTTCTTCTGTAATTCCTTCTATTGTGGCAAGTGCTCCTGCTGCTACACTGCCGTATAAAGGAAGCTCAACGTGTTGAATATTGTAGTGATTAATAGGTTCTGCTACCTGGTCCAGAGCTTTATTTTCTGTATAGTCTTCAAAGAATTCATTAATTTCTACATTGAATCTTTTAGAGATCATAACGATCTTGTCCATTAGAGGTCTATTTGAATCTCTTTCCCATGCGGAAACAGCTGTAGGGGCAACACCTAGTATTTTAGCGAATTCACTTTGAGTTAATTTATTTGAAGTTCTTATTGATTTAATTAGTTTTCCTACGGTCATATTAAACCCTCCTCGGTTAATTTAATAATACATTAAAACTGTAGAAAAGTACAGATTTTCTGTGAAAAAAGTATCTATTTGTGACATTTTTACAGTTTTTCTGTATTAATCGCTTGTAACTACAGAAAAACTGTAGTAAAGTTCTATTCAACGGAGGTGATCAACTTGAAGTACACTCTTAAACAAGCCCGAATTTTAGGTGGCTTGAATCAGGTAGAAATGGCTAACAAATTGGGCATGTCTGAGAAAACTTACATTCAGTATGAAAAATACCGTAAGGTATTGAGGATGGATCACGCCTTTACCTTTGTTCAGGAAACATCGGTTGCTTTTGATGAGATAATTTTTTTTGAAGGTCAAGTACAGAAAATCTGTAGTTAGAAGGGAAGGGTTGCTATGGAAAAAGAAAAAAGAACGCAGCCTTCCGATGAAGCACAAATGAGGGCGATTAGATTTCTTCTCACCTGTGAATATGCAATGACTGAAGATGAAGAAAAATCAACTGTTCCATGTGAGAAAGAATGAGTGCCGACGTATAAAGTGTGTTCAATATAGGTTGGTAAAATACAAGAGCAACCATATGAACTCTCGCAGAAGAGAGTTATCTTTTTACCCTAGTTGCGAAATTTGACTGCATATGAAGTCGAACCAAATCTAATAAAAGAAAGTGGGAACAAACCATGTCATTAAAATCTATTGTTCTATCAAATCCAACAGAAAAGCATTACTTCATGTTATTAAATATCGAATCGATCTTGGTACAGACAGCTGAGCACTATAAAGAAAAAGGATATAAGGAAGATCTGATTGAGGTGCTTGAAGCGAAAAAGAAAACACGTATCTTGCGAATTTGTACAAAGGCAGCACTGCAGCTGAAAGAGGCAAAAGAAAAAGCCGAAAGCGCAGCAACGCAATCGGCATAAGGATAAATCCCATGACAACGTAATACTATCATACTTTCAAATTCGAAACTAGGGTTTTCCCTAGTCTAGTGGGAATAGCCAGCCACAGCTGATGAGATAGGCTATGTTAATTGATGCGCTGTAGTGGAGCAGCCAATGAAAAACCACGTTGATCATTTAAGCGCTCAACAGGGAGCCAATGAACCTGAAAGATGAAGGGAGAGTATATGAAATGAATGTACAAGAATTACGTGATTTAGCTGCAGAAGGGTATGAAGCTCAGGTTGACAAAACCATCAAAGGTTTAGAAGAAGTGATGTGGGAGCATGCGAGATTAGGAGACACCATGATCTATATCATGAACACTCCTTTCCACAATTATGGTTACTTACTGAATCGTATGCCTAAAGACCGTGTGGATCTTATTCAATCTCACTTTGAAGATCTCGGTTTTGAAATCAAAATCACATTAAGTAGTGAAGGTCGAATAGAATCACTCTATATATCTTGGGGGCTTTCAAATGAAAGCAAAGAGTAAATTAATAATTCAGGCTGGAAAGCTTCTTGATAAGCACTGCAAGGGTTGTGAATTAATTAAAGATTTGAGGAGAGGTGACGACCGTAATCGCTTTTGCCTTTCTAATTGTGAAGTTTATAAAGAGCTAAGAGAAATTGGAAATGAGCTCGAAGGAAGTAATGTAACAATTGCAAGAGAATGGAGCAAAGACGAGGTTTTCTACTTAAAACATCATCGCAAACGTTACACGATTAAGCAGTTAGCAGTACGGTTAGATCACACTGAAGAATCGGTGAAGTGGAAACTCAAAAGCATAACTTAGACCTCATACCTTGGCAGAGGTAGAAGGCCTTTAAAAGATTTAGTCAAATTTAGTTTACCACAAATGGAGGGATAAGATGAACGCTTTACAAAAATTCGAAATGGAAGAGCTAGAAGGTGTTGAGTTAACTGAGGAAACAAAGGATCGATTTAAGATAAATGATCTTGATCAGCTAAACTGGGCTTTCCGTAAGTACAATGCACTGTTGGAAGAAAAAAAGAAGAAAGAGCAACTAGCAGCTGCTGAAATTGAGCGGATTACAATGTGGATAAATGAAGAGAAAAAGCCGATTGAAGACTCACTTCAGTTCTTCGAATTTCTAATTAAAGAGTATCACCAAGAACAACTTGTAGCTGATCCTAAAGCAAAGACGATTAGCACTCCATACGGTAAATCGAAAAGTAGAGCTGTCAAAGAAGCTCCAAAGCAAGTGAATAAAGACTTTGTTCTAGATTATGTTAAATCTAACAATCTAACAGATTTCATTAAGGAAGAAGTTAAGTGGGCTGACCTGAAAAAGACGTTGAAGATTGCAGATGTTCGCGGTAAAAAGATTGTCCTTAACGAAGATGGACAAGTAGTGCCAGGTGTTGAAGTAACTGAAGCTAATACATCTTTTAAAGTTGAGGTGTAATTATGCAAATAGTAAGCGCAAAGGAATTGTCTCATAATCAAGCAACGTATCTGATTTATGGCCCTCCTGGTATGGGCAAGACATCATCAATCAAATCTTTTCCCGGTAAGACATTAGTTCTTGATGTGGATAGGACAACTAAGGTGCTTAAAGGGGAAGAAAACATTGATATTGTTTATGTCAGTAATACTGATACCTGGGATGAATGGCAGAAAATCATTATGGAGCTTGAAGAAAAATATAGAGGCAAATACAACAATATTGTTGTGGACAACATTAGCGAGTTAGAACGATGCTTGCTTTCTGATCTAGGGAGCAAGGGGAAAAATAAAGGTGTTCCATCACAAGGTGACTACCAGTATATGCAGTTTCGAATAGTCAATAGCTTGCGATACTTAAAGAACCTTGGCGCGAATTTGATCTGGACTGCTTGGGAAACGGATGATCTATTTACTGATAGTAGTGGCCATCAATACAATCGCAGTTACCCACAAATTAATAAAAAGATTATGAACAATGTACTTGGTTTATGCGATGTTGTTGGCAGAATCCTGATTAAAGAGGACGGAGAACGAGGATTTGTTCTTTCTGCTACAAATAGCACGTATGCAAAAAATCAGTTAGATGACCGAAAAGGTTGTAAGCAAAGTGAACTAATCATAAACAAATAGGAGGAATTATACATGTTTAAAATTGATCATTCAAAAGGTGAATATTTCGAAAAGGTAGTACCAGGTGAGTATGAGGCTACACCTGTAAATTATGAGCAAAAAACATCATCAAATGGTACTCAAATGATTGTCTTTGATTATGAGATTCGTAGTGATGTGGAGCAAGCGGCCAAAGGTCAAAAGCTACTATATGACAACTTCGTAGTAAGTGATAACCCTTGGAGATTTCAACAAGCTTCTAAGGCTGCTAAACTTCCAAACGGCAAACAATATGGCAGTTATAAAGAATGGGCAGATGAGTTTTTGAATAAGCCAGTTCGTTTAATTGTAGGAGAGCGTGAATACAATGGTAAAACCTATCCAGAAGTTAAAGGCTTTAAAGAATCACAAGTAGGACAAGCTAACCAAGGTCCAACCATTTCTGATGCAGATGTACCATTTTAAGAACAATCTATAGAGGGGGCTTCATAGCTCCCTTCTTTCAACAAAAGGGGAGTTCAATATGAATTATGATTTCAATCGAATACCGGATGAACTCAAGAACACTCCTCAGTGGATTGTTTGGAAATCGGAGATCAGGAATGATAAGCCAACAAAGGTTCCTTATCAAGCAAACGGCCAGTTTGCGAAATCAAATGATCGTTCATCATGGTCCACATTCAATGAAGCGCAGCATGCTTTTGCTACTGGTAGGTATGACGGAATCGGCTTTATGTTTTCTAAAGAAGATGAATTTATTGGTATTGATCTAGATGATTGTATTGAAGAAGGCGCTTATAATGAGCTTGCAAAAGATATTGTAGACATTGTGGACAGTTATACAGAATTTTCGCCTAGTGGCGAAGGGCTCCATATTATTATCAAAGGTAAATTACCCTTGCGTGGCCCTGGAACAGGAAAGAAGAATCCAGAGTTAGGATTAGAGATCTACCGTCACGGCCGTTACTTCACTTTCACAGGAAGTGTGGTTAGAGATGTTGGTATTCAGGAAAGAACGGACGCTCTAAAAACAGTCTGGTCGAGGTATATAGAGCCGGAAGAGGATAATAGTATCAAATCCTTACCAAAACGCAATTCGTCTAATATAGGTGATCTGACGAATCGTGAGCTATGGGAAAAGATGTTCAACAGTAAAAATGGTGACAACATCAAATCATTATTTGAAGGGGCATTAATAAACCGTGATCACTCATCAACTGACCTGGCTCTATGTAACTACTTGGCATTCTGGACTGACCGAGACTCTATAAAAATGGACAATATGTTTCGTGAGTCTAATCTTTATCGTGAGAAGTGGGATAAAACTCATTCAGGTGATGGATTAACATATGGGCAAATGACTATTGATGCAGCAGTCCGCTCCTGCCCTACAACGATATCCGATTACTCTCAACCAGTATCAAAACCATATGAGATATATATTTCAGATGAAGAACCTCAAAGCGAAAAAGAAGCTAAGAAGAAAGATGAAGCTCCATTCTTTCGTCTGACTGAATTAGGCAATGCAGAACGTCTTGTTTACTACAACGGGGAGAACATTCGATTCTGCGAAGAGCGCGGTTGGTTTATATGGAATGGCAAGCGTTGGGAAGATGATAGTAAACGAAAGATCGAAAAGTTAGCTGCACAAACATTTCGTGCCCTCTATAAAGAATCAGCTGAAGCAGAGAAAGGTCGAAAGAAAGCATTATATGAGTGGGCCCAGAAGTGTGAAAGGCGCGGGATCCGCATGAATAGCATTCTTGATGCTAGACCAATGGTCGCAGTCACCAATGAAGAGTTGGATAATCACTCTTATCTATTTAACTGTGAAAACGGTGTGATTGATCTGAAGACAGGTGAGTTATACCCACATGATAGAAAATACCTCTTCACTAAGATTTCATCTATAGAATATGATCCTTTAGCTGGTTGCCCCAACTGGATTAAGTTCTTAGAAAGCATTTTTAAGAATGATAGTGATGAAACGGATTATGAAGTGATTAACTTCATGCAGAAAGCAATTGGTTACACATTGACAGGAGATATTTCAGAGCAAGTAATGTTCTTCTTATACGGCACCGGCCGGAATGGTAAGAGTACATTTATTAATACAGTACAAACCTTGCTTGGGGCGTATGGGAAGCAAACTAACAGCGATACATTCATTCGTAAGAAGAATGATAATGGAATAAACAACGATATTGCACGACTGGACAAGGCTCGTTTCGTCTCAGCTGTGGAAAGTGAGGAAGGGCAGCAATTGTCCGAGTCATTAGTAAAGCAGATTACTGGTGGGGAAAAGATGATGGCCCGATTCATGAGACAAGAGTTTTTCGAATTTACACCAGAGTTCAAAGTCTTCTTCACCACAAACCACAGACCGATCATCAAGGGTAGTGACGAAGGGATTTGGAGACGCATTTGTCAGGTCCCATTTAAAGTAACAATCCCTAAAGAACAGATTGATCGTAAGCTTCCACAGAAATTAGAAACCGAAATGCCAGGTATTCTCCGTTGGGCGGTGGAAGGTTGCTTGAAGTGGCAGAAGGAAGGGTTGGAGCAGCCGGAGTCGATCAAGAAGGCGACCGATAGTTATCGTGAAGATATGGATATATTAGGACCATTCTTAATGGAAAAGTGTTTAATTAACCCTTTGGCAAAATGTGAAGCAAAAGCTCTTTATGAAGAATATAAGGACTGGTGTTTTGATAATGGTGAAATCGAATTAAAGAACCGAGCTTTTTACAGGGCACTAGAAAGTAGGGGCTTTAAAAAAACAAATGGAGCTAAAAACAGAGTGATATTTGAAGGAATTGGATTAAGGCGTGAAAATCCAGACCTAGTAAAACAGGAGAGGGTTAATGAAGGGGTTAACGAAAAGTTAATTAATTTCGAGAGAGAAAAGTTGTGAAACCTTTGGTACATCAATGTTTTTAACTAGTGGGTTAACGAGGGTTAATTAATTTCTATGTTCCTTTCTTATGTAAAACAATTAATTAAATAATTAATAAGTATTAATAGAACTATATAGGAAAAACCATTAACCTTCGTTAACCTTTTCTAAAAAAAGCTTCTGTATCAATGGTTTGAACGGGTTAATAAACTAAATTATTAATTAACCCTTTATTAACCCATATGAGGTGATTACTATGCATCCAAAGCAAATTATAGATGATTTTTCATCAATGGGATCGGCTATAACCCGTGATGGGACTGAGCTTTTCTTGTCCAATCCAACTAATGTTACTGATGAAATGAAACAATTCGCTAAATGCTACAAAAAACGATTAATTAATTATTTATCAGGTGATTATTCGGACAAAAAGCATTTAATTAATCAAACTATCGATAAATTAATTGATTATATGACAAATAAACCAGTGGATAATCAATTAATTATTGATAATTGGTTGAAAGTTGATCAAGAGTCGTTAGATTTAACGATCCAATTAATGCAGCTACTGTATAACAATGGCTGGACTAATTACGACGAACCAGTGGCAAATTACTGTAATGATGAAACAGATCGGATTTATGAGCAGTTATTCAACAAAGCCATGTCTCAAATTAAAGGGAGGGCAGCATGAGTAGGACTCACTTTAAATACACAGACAAAGAATTAACCGAATTATTAAAAACCTTGGTAATCATCGTTGATACACGTGAACAAGTAAATGAACATGTACGTGATTATTTTAGAAGACATGACATTACTTATAAGATTCAAACAATGAAGACTGGTGATTACACGGCCATGATTCCTAAGAATGAAGAGTATGGTATCAGTCGTGATATGTACTTATCAGCTTGCTTGGAACGGAAAAATGGAGTGGACGAGCTGGTACAAAGTATTAAGGATCGAAACAGATTTGAACATGAGCTATGGAGAGCGAAGGATAATCCATTTGTGTTAGTAGTGGAGGATGTTGATGGGTACCGGAAAATTCTTAATGGTGAATATCGAAGTGCTTATAAGCCGCAGTCGTTGTTAGGCAGCTTAAAAACATTTGAGGCACGGTATGATTTTTCAACTGTTTTTATTAACCCTGCTTACACTGGAAACTATATTTATCATCATTTTCATTATCTTGCTCGTGAAGTGTTGCGTTCATGAATAGAAGTGAAGCACGGAATCAGTTAGCAGAAATATTGTCCGAACAAAAAACGGTAAGTACATCAAGGCTTAGTAAATTGATGGCTGCTTTAAATGTAGATGAGCTAGTACGGATAAATACAGAGCAAGCCAAGAAGATCACCAGGCAGAAGGAAAGATTACGAAAATACGAAATGAGGTCAGGAAAATGAACCTATCAAAACTGTTTGAGATTCAGAAGATGTTGCGTGACAAGATTGGTTACCAGGAAGATGATAAGTTCGACAAGATGAACCTAGCAGCTATCGTTGAAATGGCTGAATGTGCAAATGAATGGCGTGGGTTTAAGTATTGGAGCAAGGATCAAGAGCCGAGGACAGAAGTATTAATTGCATGTGAGGATTGTGGAGGTTCTGGAAGAGATTTATCAGGATATTGCGGTTCTTGTCACGGGGGGTATATCGGTAAAACTAACCCGATCCTTGAAGAATACGTTGATGGTCTACATTTTGTTCTGGAAGAAGGTATTGAACTTTACGAATGCGGGGAGCTTGATACCTTACCTACGTTTGAGCAAGTCATGCCATTACGACATTTAACTATCTCCAAGCAATATAAATCGATCATTAAAAATATCCTCTTGTTAGAAGATGATTTTGAAGAGGGGGATCTAGTTGATGCTCATTACCTTGCGTTATTGGGTGACTTCTTTGGATTAGGTCAAATGCTCGGTTTTACATTGGAGCAGATCGAACAAGAATATTTAAGGAAAAACGAAATTAATCATATTAGGCAGCAGAACGGATATTGAGGTGATTAAGAATGGATAAGTTAATTTGTCAATGCGGTTGCAAATCAGTTATCCCTTTTAAGAAACACCACATAAAATCTCCTCCTAAATTTATAAAGGGTCACAGTAATAGAGTTAGAGCTAGAGAAGAGTACAAGGTAGAAGATGCATTCTGGGAAAGGGTTAACAAACTAGGCAAGGAAGAATGTTGGGAATGGGAAGGTTTCTTAATGCCCAATGGGTACGGACAATTAAAGAACAAAGGTAAGAATGAGTACGCACATAGATTTTCGTACTCGCTGCATTTCGGAGACTTTCCTAAAGAATTATTAGTTTGTCATAAATGTGATAACAGAAAGTGTGTTAATCCCCATCACTTATTCCTTGGCACGCATCAAGACAATATTGATGACATGATACAAAAAGGAAGAGGTTATAAAGGGAAACCAGGTACAACTAAATTGAATGAGACGAAGGTCAAAATGATAAGAACGTTAGTAAATAATAATTTCGATAAAAATCAAATAGCGGAAGTATTTTTGGTTAAGAGATGTACTGTTGCAAATATTGCAGCTAAACGTTTATGGAAAGAAGTTAATTAGAATAGGAGAGTGGTTATTAATGTGGAGCTGGGTGTTAGGTAGTTTAATTGTGGTGTATCTGATATTGGTTATTCTTCAGTACCGTGAATATAAAGAAAAGGTAGTAGAAATGAAAGAGCTTAGAAGTGCAATTAATAAGATTAAAGAGCTACATCAAATAAAGCAAGATCAAATGAAAACGTTCAAAGATGAGCACGATCATGTGATTGACGTTGCTTGGGATAATGTAGTCCAAATTTCTGAATACCGGAAGCAATTAGAGCAGAAGGATATGGCGTATCAAAAGTTGATTCATAAAAAGTCGAATAGACGTAAAAAGAAGGTACGGGGTAAACGTAGGAAGGCATAGGAAGTAATTACATTAGCAAGCTTGGAACGTTGGCTTTCTGTAGTTTGTATTAATCATGGAGGTCCAACGTTCTAGCTTGAGATTATTATTTCTAATTAGTTGGAAATTATTCGAGGCGCTAAAGAGAGATGAGGTGGTAGGGATGAAAGAGAATCGTAGTAATTGGGTTAAAAAGGACCAGTTAGATACGCCATTGTGTGAGATTTTTGAAGACGTAAGAACTACTGGAACGGTTAGACATTATGTAACTACGGCCGAAAGAATATTGGGTCTCAAACCAAAGAGGCTAGACCGCATGCGTTATGTGGAGATGAACAGATATATTGATTCCTTGGACGAAAAAATAAAAGCAGCAGCTGAGTAAATGTTGATGAAGATCAGAGGGATACTACGAAATAAGAAAGAGGTGGGAATATTGCATACTTATCAATGCGAGGACTGTGAAAAGACGGTTGAAATCGAACAATATGAGGCGTGTTATGGTAATAATGAGCCTTATGAGTTTAGCCAATGTCAAGAATGCTTTAATAATAATAATTGAGATTGTGAATTAGAAGGAGTGGTTAATGAGTATGCAACAAGGAGCAAAAACGGTAGATGAATTGTTAGAGAAAATTAGACCATTAGCAAAAGAAATGCTTGAATTTAGCGATTGTTACAACGCTGTAAAAGAAATTGAAATTAGATTAGATGACGAAGATGGAGAGTTTCTTATTACGAGTGACTGATTCGCAGTCCGATGATATTGTCCATTAAGAAGAAAGGAGTTTTCTATGGGTAGAAAAAGAGTTACTTCAAAAAGCAAGCGACTTTTTGAGTTAATGGATAACCTTCATATATACAAGGAAGATATGGAATACCATGTTATTAAGTCTCGTTCTAACCGTTTAGATAATGTGGAAAAAAATGCTAAAGAGATTGAAGCTATAGCAATTGAAATGCAAAAGTTGGTTAAAGAAATGCGAAGAGCTTAATGAACATTACGACCATTAAATGCCGTTTAAGAATAACGATGGTATCAAGGTGAGAAACAAGAATCGTAGCAATGAGCATTAAAATATAACCAATCAATATCCACCAACCATAATGTATTTTCATTATAATCACCTTTAACAGTATTCTCGATATCGGTAATTAATATTCTATATATCTCTAAGGAAATAAGTATTGTAAGGAGGAGATGTCATGTCCAATGAGAAATTGCTTGAACAGGTGGCAAAAGTATCAGCTGAGACAGCTGTAAAAACTGCTCTTGAATATATGGAGCAGAAACAATTAAAGGCGCAAAAGAACAGACGTGACATGAGATTAAGAAACACTAAGCTGTTATTAAAACACTATCGATCGTTTGTCTTACATAGTAAAGACTTGCAGATCGAGCTCGATGAACTTGAGGTTCCAGATGATGTATTTGAAGAAATGCACTCAAATGAATTGGTTGTTGAATCGATTAAACGCAGCAAGAAACGAACGCTTGCTATGGTAAAGTTTATTGATCAAATGTTACGAGTTTACAGGGTCCTGTGTGAGGAATCTGGAAGGGATGAAGAGGTGAGAAAGTACAAAACAATCTACCATCTATATATTTCTCAAGAAAGGTTATCAGCTGAAGAAGTTTCTGAAAGGCACAATATAGACAAAAGAACAGTTTATAAAGATGTTAATAAAGCGGTAGAAGTCTTGTCCTCATTGGTATTCGGGATAGATAGTATCACTATGAATAGGTAAGCGTCAGGGCACAAAGTGGTCATTTTTTATTCATAAGTAAAGTGATACAATGATAGTGTCAAATTAGTGTGAGCAACAGAATCCTCTAACCCCATTAGAGTGAAATCTGTTGCTTTTTTCACTTTACAACAGTACAATGAGAACATAAGTTCCCTTTATATGTACCTATTTTAGTAGTAAAATAGACAACGTACTTACTAATTTGACATAAATAGGGGGATTTTTACTTGAAAAGAAGAATAACTGCTAACTTTTTCTATGTGAGCGAAGCTGAAGAATACCCCAGGACAATCGATGATCTGTTAAACTTACAAAAAGGGGTTATTGATTCTGGAAAAGTAGATAATGTTGAAGCGGGCGGTCATGTATTAAGAATAACTTATATTGAAAAGATGCAACGTGATGACCATACTGACAGACATTGGTGGGTAGGGATACTTGAAAAACTTGATACATCTTCTGAAGGAGAGATAGCTAATTTAGATGGCAAAAGGACAGCATATGCTACTAAGCCGGATGAAGGCACTATAGTTAATACAGGATTTGCATATTATCCATTTACTCAAACTCTTGTTTTGCATAAAAAAACAGGAGGAGTTAATGATAAAGTTTTTGGTGTATACCTTAGAAAATTAATTCGACAAACTGGAATAATCCCTGAAAAAAGTAGTAAATTTATAATAGAGTTAATACCCGACCTCAAAAAATTATTTAGGTTAGAAAATGCACATAATATTAAGTTCTTTGAGTATACTTACAAAATGCCAGAAAATGCAGCTGGAGTTCAAAAAGAACAACGACCGATTTTAGGTGATATTTATCTGGCAAGGAAATTAAAGGCGGATAAGATTACAGTACGTCTCAGTGCAAAAGATGGTCTTGAAGTTCTTGATACTATTGCCAAAGCAAAAAATATTATTCAAATAAGTAAAAAGGATGACATTTCGACTTTGAAAGCTATTTCCGAACACAACGGAATAGAGGAACCTTTAGACTTGATTAATGAAAAGTTAACCGATTATTTAGATGTAGAATTGGCAAAGAATAAAAAAGAGACACCTACTTTAGTAATGGAAACTATTAATAATATATTCAAAAAACAAAGAAGGCTTTTAGAAACAATGTATATTAATAAAGATTAACTTTGAAGGGGGATTATGAAATGGTTGGGTTTATTTTTAAGTTTAGTCTTTTCATATTTCCTTTTTTAATTTTCTTTTATGTGGTCCCTGATTATCAGAAAATACAAAACTTAAATGACGTTCTCTTAGGGTCCATAGCGTTAGGTTCTGCATCAGTTGGCTTTTTCATTGCGGGTATATCTATATTACAAACTTCTAATGTAAGTCGCTTTTATAGTCATCTGGTGGAGTTGCAGACAAATAAGAAAATAATTGCGTGGCTCATGACAGCTATTATCTATATGTTCTTATTGTCAGTGATGAGTCTTGTTGTCTTATTCTTTTTAGGGAGTGGCCTTGGGTGGGTAACTTTACTCTTGCATATCTGGTTAGCTTCTCTGGTAGCCTCAATATTATCAACTTTTTTAGTTATTCTATATTTTAGTTTTGTATTTCTGTTCTATTAATTTTTTATAAAGATACTAAACAAGCGCCTACCTATTTATCGGTAAGGTGCTTTTTATTTTAAGAAAGGAGAGCTGCCTAATGAATGTCACCTGTAACGAAGGCTGCCAACAGGAATTTAAGATAACTGCCTTAAAAACAGATCATGTAGAAAAAATGCCGGGGAATGTAGAGCGTTATTATTTCACCTGTCCAAATTGTAACCAAGAATATACCAGCTATTTCTTAGATGATTCGATGAAAGAGATCCAACAAGAAATTAAAGACCTAAGATCCAAAGGTGATCTTAAAGTAAAACAAAAGAACAAACTATTAAAGCTAACACGTAAGGTCAGTGCTATGAATGAAGCACACAAGCATACGTACAGAAAGCTGCAGCAGAATTATGGCTAGAAAACCTAAGCGTCCTTGTGCAGAGATATCCTGTGGAAATCTTACAGAGAAAACCTTCTGCAAAATTCACCAGAAAATTGCTGAGAAAAATCACAGAGAATCAGCCAAGTATTATAACAAGTACGGACGTGATCCGGTGGTCAATGCCTTTTACAAGTCGAAAGAATGGAAGCAGGTAAGAGACCTAGCATATGAACGTGATAACGGGCTGTGTCAACGCTGTTTGAAGCGCGGGGTGTTGAAGCCTGCGAACGTGGTCCATCACCTTGTGGAGGTTAAAGAAGACTGGAATTTAAGGCTATCAATCGACAATCTTGAGTCATTATGTCATGGATGTCACAATCGAGAGCATAAAAGTGGTCCCCCCGGGGTCAAAAATTTTTAAAAAAATTTGCCCCTGAGCGACTCGCCCTCAAACGCACACAAAAATCCGTTTATTCAATTTTTATAAGGAGGTGTAATGGATGGCAGGAAGACCAAGACAGCCTTTAGAGGTGATTAAAGGAAAAGGACGTTCCAATCATTTAACCAAGAAAGCCATAAAGGAACGTGAAAGTCAGGAACAAGCTATTCGCGGTTATACAGATAACATTGAACCACCAAGCTACTTGACTAAAGAACAGAAAAAAGAATTCGAGAAGATTGCAGCTGAATTGATGCGACTCAACATCTTCAGCAACCTAGATGTGGACGGTCTGGCACGATACATTGACTCAAGAGATCAATATATTCGAGTTCAAAAAGAATTACGTTCGATGAAACCAACTAGGATAATGGAAGTTGAGATTCTCGGTAAGCTGACGAAAGAGAAATTTCTAAATGAAAATTATACGAAGCTTCAGCGCGCTAAGAACTTACTCTTCAACGAATGTAAAGCAGCTGCCAGTGAGTTAGGGCTGTCTATTACATCTCGCTTAAAATTGGTGATCCCGAAAGTGGATGAGGAGAAACCAAAGTCAGAATTCGAAAAGAAATTCGGTGATGTGTAATGTCGCTAAGGGAAAGGCTAATTGAATACAGTAAACAAGTTATTAGCGGTGACATCGTAGCCTGTCAAAAGCATAAATGGGCGTGTCAGCGCTTTTTATTGGATCTTGAAAGAGAAGGATCGGATGAATTTCCTTATATCTTTGATGAAGAACGCGGAGAAAGATTCTTAGACTGGATGAGATCCTTTAAGCATAGAAAAGGAATCTTGGCTGGTAAATATATTGAGCCTCATATCATCCAAGAATTTAACTTCGGCAATATTTATGGGTGGGTTCACAGAGAATCAGAATATAGACGATTCACAAAAGGCTTTTGGGAAGTGGCACGTAAAAATGCAAAATCTCAATCGCTGGGCGCTGTGGGAAGTTATGAGGGATCAGCTTTTGGAGAGGCTTCAGCTGAGGTATATTGTGCAGCTACAAAAAAAGAGCAAGCAAAGATTGTATGGGATGAAATTGAGGGAATGATCAAGGCTAATGAGTTTCTGAGGGATAAATTCAAAGTTGCTTATGGAACCATCACTCACATAAAAAGCGACTCCTTTATTAAGCCGTTGAGTAAAGAGGACCGAAAAACAGGGGACGGTTACAACCCTCAATGTGGAATTATTGATGAATATCACGCTCATGAAACAGATGAAATGTACGAGATAATTGAATCAGGAATGGGTGCAAGACCGGAGCCGCTAATGATGATTATTACGACAGCCGGGTTTAATCTAAACAATCCTTGTTACAGAGTAGAATATCAATATGTGTCTCAAATTCTTGATCCGAATAGCCCAATAGAGAATGAAAACTACTTTGTTATGATTAATGAATTGGATAAAGGTGATGACATAAAGGATGAAATGGTTTGGGAAAAAGCAAATCCAATTATATGCTCCTATGAAAATGGCCGTGAATATTTAAGAAAGCGCCTTAAAGCAGCACTTGATGTTCCAGAAAAGATGACAAAGTTCTTAACCAAGAATATGAATATTTGGGTAGATGCTAAAGAGAACGGATATATGGATATGGCTAAATGGAAAAAGTGTAAATCGAAAGTTGAGGAAGTGAAGATGGATCTCCGTCAATTTCCGGCTTGGCTGGGAAGTGATTTGTCAGCCACTACAGATTTAACAAGCCTTGGTCTTGTGTTTTCCTTGCCAGATAATAAATTTGTCGTAAAACAACATTCTTTTATGCCTGAAGATAAGTTGCAAGAACGAATTAATTCTGATCGGGTTCCTTTTGATTTATGGGAGCAACAAGGACACCTCACTACAACACCTGGTAGTATCGTTGATTATTCATTCGTCGAGCAGAAGGCAGTAGAATGGAGAGAATATGGTTATCAGATTCAAGAGGTAGATTATGATAAGTGGAATGCTTCTCATTTTGCTCAAAACCTTGAGTCATTAGGTTTTACTACCATTGAAATCCCACAAATGTTAAGGCATTTATCCTTACCCACAAAAGACTTTAGAAAGTTTGTGTATGCAAATAATATTATTCATTTTGATGATCCTCTTTTAACGTGGGCGATCGGAAATGCAATAACTAAAATGGATGCTCAAGAAAATATAATGTTAGACAAGGCGAAATCAAAAGATAGAATTGATCCAATAGCAGCCATTATTAATGCTTTCTCTAGAGCGATGAGCGGTCACAGTGAGGATTTAAGCAGCCACTTTTTAAATAATTGGAGGATGTAAAAGGAGATGATCAAACGTGTTGTCAATTAAAGTAAATATTAAACTGAAGCGATGGTTTATCTTTCTACTTAAGGCATCATCTTGGACTGGGAACCATCGTATGTATAGCTGGACATTTCATACTTTCTTCCAAAGAGGTTCTGTAATTACGATAGGAGGTAAGTGAATTTGGCTAAGGTCCTAAAAGGTTTTATCATAGCATTTCTAACGGCATTCTTCACCAAATGGTTGGAGGATGTTTTTATTTTATCTGGTCTTGTATTAGTTGTTGTTAACACCTACCTCATTTCAATTGTGGAGTGGAATATCCTTGCTGGTAACTACCTGTTAGGAATGGTGTTAATCATCCTCGGGTTCGTTCTTGCTAAAAGATAGAAAGGGGGTGAGAAAGTGATTTTTCGTAATGCTTTGGCTTCCAAAGGTCAAACGACAGATTTAAAAAATCCGGAACCTTGGTTCATGAAGATGTTTGGCCACCAAGCATCAAGCGGGGAGACCGTGACAGTTAATTCAGCGTTAGGCGTTCCAGCTGTGTATGCATGTGTAAATATCCTTGCAAATGGAATAGCAACATTACCCTTCCAGGTCTTCAAAAGGACAGCTAAGGGAAGGGAAAGAGATAAAAAGCATGCAGTTGCTAAGCTATTAGAGAATCGTCCTAATCCATACCAAGGTCCTTTTAAATTCAAGCACCTTATTGAAACACACCGTAATCTGTGGGGAAATTCTTATATCAATATCGAATGGGGAGCAGACGGTAGACCTAAAGGATTATGGCTCCTTAATCCAGCCAATACAGAGCCAGTTGTGGACATAAGGACCAATGATTTGTGGTATCACACTGTACTGCCAAACGGTGAAAACGTGAAGATCTGGAATGGTGACGTGGTTCATTTAACCGCATTATCTACTGACGGAATCAAGGGGAAGCCACCAATTCAACTTATCAGGGAGTCTATAGGAAGTGCTCAGGCAGTACAAAAGTTTAAGGGGAAATTCTTTAAGAACGGAGTATCTACTACAGGCTTTTTAAAGATTCCAGGCATGCTCAACCCTGATGCTAAAGAAGTAATCCGCGGGGAATGGGAGCAAGCAAATACAGGGATTAACAATGCTCAACGTGTGGCTATTCTAGATGCTGGGCTTGACTATCAAAGTATTTCAATGCCTCTGAAAGATGCTCAATTTGTTGAGGTAATGAATTTTGACAAGAAAGAGATTGCTACCTTCTTTAATATTCCTATGCATATGGTGAATGAACTTGAAAGAGCAACTCACACAAATATTGAGCAGCAAGCAATTGATTTTATTCGAAATACATTGAGTCCGATCTACACTCAATATCAAGAAGAATTTTCATACCAATTGTTTTCATTGCGTGAGCAAGAAAGATACTACCTAAAGTTTAACCTGGAAGCACTGCTAAGAGCCGATAAGAAAACCCAAGCTGAATTTTATTCGATCATGCTTGATAAGGGTGTCTTCAGTATTAACCAAGTTCTCGAGCTTGAAGATATGGATACCATCGAAGGTGGAGATAAGCACCGTGTAGACCTTAACCATGTATCTTTAGACATAGCTGACGAGTATCAATTAGGCAAAGCAGGCTTGAAAGGAGGTGAGGAGAATGAATAAGACTAAGCATTATCCTATTTACATGAGTGCGTTGCCCACACCGAAAAAACAACATCAGCTAATGACGGTTAAGAACCTCACCTCAAAATCAGCTGATCTTTACATTTATGGAGAGATTGTGGACAACACTGACTGGAAATGGGATGAGTCGGATGTGATGCCGGAGGATGTACTAAATGCATTGAATCAGGTAAACGAATTAGATGAATTGAACATCTATGTAAACAGTCCTGGTGGATCCGTGTTTGCTGGCTTAGCTATTTACAATATGTTAAGTCGAAACAAGGCAAAGAAAAAAGTCTATATTGATGGGGTAGCTGCTTCTATTGCCTCAGTTATTGCTTTAGCCGGTGATGAAGTGTACATGCCTTCAAATGCATTCTTAATGATCCACAATCCGTGGACGTTAGCAATCGGTAATGCGAGGGACTTACGAAAAGTTGCTGATGATCTTGACCAGATTGCAAAGGGGGCTTTGGCTGTTTACAAAGATAACTTAGTTGAGGGTGTAGAAGAGGCAACTATTCAAACCATGTTAGATAACGAAACGTGGTTGAATGCAGAAGAAGCTGCCAAGTATTTCAGGCTTAACATTGTTGAATCTAAAAACTATGCTGCATCTGCAAAAGATTATCTTAAACATTACGCAAAAACACCAAAGCCATTATTGGAAGAACCAGAACCAACAGTAACGCCATTTAATAAAATCAAATTTCAAAATGAGCTGGACTTACTAACATTGTAAGGTCTATTTTTTTATGCTCAATCCAAGGAGGAAATTATGAATATTCCAATTCAAAAAGAAATGATGAAATCTTTTTTATCTCTTAAATCAAATAAAAATGTACTTGCTGTTCGTATGATCGGTACACCTGGTATGACGAAACGTGAGCAAGAGCTACGTCAATCTGTTGCTGATTATAAGGCAGAGGCTGAATCCTTAGTGGAAGCAGGTAAGGATGAAGAAGCTCAAGCGAAGTTAGTTAAAGCAAAATCTGCAAAGCAGGACCTTGATAACTTCTTAGTTATGCAAAAGGATTTCGAGGGGTTAACGGTGCCGGAACCTCAAAACAAAGGTAACAGTTTGCCGCAACCACAACAAACAGATCAAAAACCTGAATACAAATCCCTCTTCTTCAAAGCGCTACGTGGCCATAAGTTAAATGATGAAGAAGCGGAAGAAATGGATAAATACTACGCTCGTCTTACTGCAAGCAACGGTGAAGATGGTGGATATATAATTCCAGAGGACATCTCAACTCAAATTAATGAGCTGGTACAAACTACTGATGATTTACGTCAGTACGTAACAGTTGAACCTGTATCCACTAATAAGGGTGCTCGTACTCTAGAACGTCGCGCAGATCACACTCCACTAGCTCCATTGTCTGAGTATGGGGATCCTAATGCTATGCAAGAGATTGCATCACCAAAGTTTGATCGATTGAATTATACAATTGAGGATTATGCAGGTTTCTTACCTGTTGCTAACACGGTGCTTGCTGATACAGACCAATCATTAACATCATATTTAGTGAAATGGATTGCTAAGAAGTCGCGTGCTACTGGAAACCACCTGATTCTTCAAGTGTTAAATTCATTCAATAAAGTAGATTTAGGTGACTACAAAGGAATTAAAACGACTTTGAATGTAACTCTTGATCCGGCTTTTGCTCAAGAAGCCATTATCATCACTAACCAAGATGGCTTTAACTACCTAGATCAATTATACGATGGGAACGGGCGTCCACTTCTGCAACCAGATCCACAAGACGCGACACGCAAACTACTTTTTGGTCGTCGTATTGTAGTGTTATCAAATAAAACGAAACCGTCTCTAAACGGCAAGGCACCATTTATCATCGGTGATCTTAAAGAAGCTGTTGTCTATTGGGATCGTCAACAAATGCTATTAGACATGACAAAAGAAGGCGGCCAGGCATGGAGAACGAACACGACTGAGTTCCGTGTGATCGAGCGTGAAGATGTAACGAAATGGGATGAAGAAGCAATTGTGTATGGTGAGATCGACATCACAAACCAACCTGAAACAATTCCAGAAGGGTAAGGTGAAATAAATAGATGAAGGCTAAAGTGATTAAACGATTCCGCGATAAGCATACGAAGAAAACTCACAACCTTGGAACTTTCTATGAAGGTTCTGAGCATCGTATTCAAGAGCTACAAGGTTTTGGTTGGTTAGGGCAAGCGGAAGAAGACGCAGCTAAAATCAATGAACTATTAGACTGCAGCATTGCTGAAGTGAAAACAAATACAGAAGGGTTATCAGTAGATGACTTAAGTGAATTACTGGAACAGGAAAAATACTCCAAGAATCGAAAAGGTGTCATTGAACATTTTGAATCGGTGATAGCTACACGTGAAGAACCACCAGACGGAGAGGGCGAATAATCGTCCTCTTTTTTGAGGTGATAAAAATGGAATTAGAAGAATTAAAACGGTATCTTCGTATGGATTATGAAATGGAGACTGAAGAAGAACAGGATCTCCTGAAGTTCTATAGCCTGGCTAAAATCCACATCAAAAATCAGGGTGTGAGGTTAAATCCTGAAGATCCTGATATGGTAGAACAATTCAACCAAGCATGCGCTATGTTAACTGAGCATTGGTATGATAATCGGCAATCTTACCGTATAGGAAACCAATCTTATGAGATCCCCTATTCTTTAGATAGCATTGTCCGACAGCTAAAGTATTGCTATGGCGGTGATGCTGAATGAATCCAGGGGACTTAAGGCAGAAGCTCACTTTTCAACTTCCTAGCGACAGCCAAGATGCAGATGGTTTTCCTATCTTGGAGGCAACCACATATACAACAGCTTGGGGAGCGCTTAAAACACTAAAGGGTAAAACCTTTTATGCTGCAGCCCAAACCAACATGGAGAACAACAGGGTGTTTACCATTCGTTATCAGAGAAAGCTCATGGATGATGAACGTCCTAAAGGATTAAATGTCTTGTGGAGAGGAACCTCCCACGAGATTGAATCCATAGAAAACGATGATGGATTGAATATCTCCATGACTGTGATTTTGAAAGCGGTGAAATAATGAGCGAATTTCAGTTTCAGCTTGAGGGGCTAGAGGAATTAATGAGGTCATTAGAGCAGTCTTCAAATGATGTTGAAAAAGTGAAAGAGGACGCACTGCTAGCTGGGGCAAAGATTATGCAAGATGAAACAAAAAAGACCGCAGGAACAGTATTAAAACGTAGATCAGGAGATCTAATAAATAATATTGAAATCTCTGATGTAGAGGGCGATGAAGTTCATGTATACGTAGATAATCAAGGAAAAGCTTATTATGGGCATATGCATGAAAACGGTACATCTAAAATGCCAGCCAGACCTTTTATGGGCCCTACTTTTAACCGTAGCAAGGTACAGATTAACCGCGCTATGGCAAATAAAATTAGAGCAAAGCTTGGGTGGGGGATATGAGTTTAAATAGTTTAATTCTTTCCACACTTGATAACCTCAATGTACCTGTTAATCCACTGAATTATAGCGGCAGTGCTCAAACGTATATCACCTTCTTTGAATACGATCAAAGAGCTGGAGTCGAGGCGGATGATGGAGAAATTGCGACTGTTTATTACATTCAATTAGATATCTACTCACCAGGAAACTATCTGTCTTTAGTGAAACAGGTAAAAGGGAGTATGAAACGAGCAGGTTTTAAGAAAAACGCAGAAACAGAAATGTACGAGAACGACACGAAGCTCTTTCACAAGGTGCTTCGTTTTTATTTTATTTCCGAAACGGAGGAATAGAGAATGCCAACTATCGGTTTAAGAGATATTTATGTAGCGAAAATTTTAACAGATGATGAGGGTGGTACCACGTACGATACACCTAAACGTGTAGGAAAGGCAATTACGGCCAATATGCAAAATCAATTTAACACGGCTGATCTGAGAGCGGATGACGGTGTAGCTGAAACGGCTGAGTCACGAGGAGTAACCACTGTAGCATTAAATACAGATGATCTATCTCCTGAAGTCCAATCTTATATGCTCGGAAAGAAGATTAATAATGACGGAGTTCTCATCGATAGTGAAGATGACCGACCGCCATATGTTGCTTTAATGTTTAGATCAGAAAAAGCAAATGGAGCTTATCGTCATGTTGTCTTATACAAAGGAAAATTCACTCCACCTGACCAGAACTATGAAACAAAACAAGAAACCCCAGCATTCCAAACACCTACAGTTAATGGTCGTTTCTTACGACGTCAATCAGATAACAAAATTGGGGCTCAAGTAGATGAAGATCAAGAAGGACTTGATACTTCAATTATTGATAACTGGTTTAATGATGTATACGAAGAAACACCGGAGGGGTAATCATGTTGAAACTTATGCTGAAGAAAATTGAAGATCAGGATGATGAAGTCCAAGTAAAGGAAGAGGTTCACGCCATTCCGCATGCTACAGGTCTACACTTCCGTAAGGTTGTAGAGTTTGATGCCTCAATTAATTACTCAGATTTGTCATTGGAGGAAATGGATAAGGTTGTAGGCTTTGTGTGTGAAGTGTTCCGAAATCGATTTACGGTTGAGGAGTTTTATGAAGGTACTCCAAGCCATCAATTAATTAGCAGGATTGGTGAAGTGTTCACTTTCGTACGGACAGGAAAAACCGTTGAAGAATTACAAAAAGAAGCCCAGTCTGAACAAGATGAAGTGGGAAAGAAATAACGCCTGAAGAAGCCTTTGCTTCTCAGGTGAAAAAAGCAAGAGAAAAAATGAAAGACATCAAAAACCTTTACAGAAGTCACATGAAAAATGGATGGACACTCAATCAATTAGATGAGATGGACATCCATTTTTATTTAAGTTTAGGAACTGAAGAAAACGAAGAAGTGTTCATTGATGAAATTAAATTATTTTAGGGGGTGACGGTCTTGGAAGTTGGTGCATTAAAAACGAAAATAACCATGGATTCAGCTGAATTTGTCCAATCGATGGGGAGCGTTCAGAGACAGTTAAAGAGTCTGCAGCAGGAACAAAAAGCCGTCACCTCAAGTGGTACTGGTTTTGCACGTGGAGTGGATGAGTTACGAAATAAATCTGATGTCTTAAGTCGAACGTTACAGCTTCAACAAAAGCAAGTGTTGAATCTAAAGCAGCGTTATGATGAAGCAAAAGCATCCACCGGTGAGAACTCTAAACAAACTGAAAATGCTCAAATTGCCTATAATAAGGCCGTTGCAGAAATGAAGCGTACAGAGGAAGCGTTACGCGGTGTTTCAGCAGAGTTAGAACGCCAGACAAATCCTTGGAACGTCCTTGCAGACAATATGGAGCAAACAGGACAGAAACTTCAAACTGTGGGCAGAAACATAACTGACTTTGGTAAGAGTTGGTCCATGAGAGTTACTGCACCTATTGCGGGTGCGGGTGCTCTAATGTTGAAAACAGGGATGGACTTTGAAGAAGGTATGTCTCAAGTTCAAGCAGTATCAGGAGCAACCGGTGCTGATCTAGAGAAGTTAGAAGCTAGAGCCCGTGAATTAGGCGGTACCACTTCAAAGAGTGCAACTGAAGCTGCAGCTGGTCTTTCTTATATGGCTCTTGCTGGATGGGATACTCAACAAATGCTAGATGGGTTAGAACCTATCTTACGGTTATCAGAAGCTGGTGCGATGGATTTAGGACGAGCTTCTGATTTAGCTACTGACTCAATGGCTGCATTACAAATTGAAGTTAAAGATCTTCCTAGATACTTAGATAATGTAGCTGAAGCGTCTAGGAGCTCTAACACAAGTATTCAACAACTCATGGAAGCTTATGTTGTGGCCGGAGGTAACTTGGCACAATTTAATGTTCCGTTAGAGGAATCAACTGCTGCATTAGGCCTCTTAGCAAACCGAGGGTTAAAGGGTGCTGAAGCCGGTCGTGCTTTAAATGCTATCATGGTCAACCTTACAAGTGGGGCAGGTCAAGCAGGAACTGCTATGGAAGAGCTTGGCTTGAGTGCTTTTGATGCAGATGGAAACTTTATAGGACTAGAAGAAACCTTAAGGTTAGTGAAAGATCGAACCAAGGATATGACAGATGAACAAAAAGCTCAGTATATCAGTATGATTGCTGGCAAGGAGCATTTAAAGTCATTCCAAGGATTACTTGCAGGGCTAGATGAAGAGTATGGCGATCTTAAGACCTCAGTGTCAGAAGCGGATGGGGCTCTTAATGATATGGCTAAAACGATGCAGGATAATGCAAAAGGGAACGTGACTCAATTAAAGTCAGCCTTTGAAGAGCTATCGATTCAGTTTGCCCAGCACATGATCCCTACGTTCACAGCCGGAGTTGAGAAAGTAACAGAGCTTGTTCAATGGTTCAGTGAGTTAGAAGATGACACAAAAAAGAATATAGTTACCATGTCAGCCTTAGCGGCTGCCGTTGGTCCCGTAGCCATTGTGTTTGGTAATTTAACTACAGGTATAGGCGGGTTACTTACAGCTGGAAGTGCTGCTATCAAAATGCTTAAGGGCCCTGGAGGATTAGCAGCAGGAGTTGGTGCATTAGCCAATCCAGTCACATTAGGTGTAGCGGCCGTAGCCGCTTTAAGCTTTGGAATCTATAAATATATTGATGCTCAGAATGAAGCCAAGAAAGTGAACTTGGATGCAGCTTATTCAATGATGGAACAGGCTGATGCTCTTGAAGCCAATGTCTTGAGGTACGATGAGTTGCGTGCTGCTTCAAGGTTAACTGTAGATGAAATGGGTAGGTTACTTGATATTCAATCTGAGCTAAACACTGCTCAGGATCCTCAAGTTATCGAAAGGTTACAAGCTGAATATGAGAAGCTAAGAGAAAAGAGCGGCTTAACTAATGATGAATTAAATGAAATGCTTGGACTAAACGATAAGATCATCGAGCAATCTCCAACTGTGGAACAATCTTTTACTAACAAGGGTAATGCAGTAATAGAAACCACAAAAGCAGTGCATGAATATATTCAATCACTTCGCGAAATGTCACTGATTGAGTTGCAAGAAGAAAGAGTTATCCAACTTGAGCGAGAAAAAGAATTAATAAATGAACAGAGAGCTTTAAAGGAAGAATTAAATGCTATAGAACAAGAGATGAATACTTTACTTCAATACAGAGATGTGAGCGAAGAGGAAGCAAAAGCACGATTAGATGAGATTAACGAAAAGAAGAGAACGGGTCTCCTAACCGAGCAAGAGATTGCTGAAGCTAATAACGAGATTTGGCATTTAGAGAGAATTATAAACGGTGAATTAGCAGATCAATTAGAAGCGCTTCGTACTCGAAGAGAAGAGATTGCTAAAAATATCGCATCTAAAGACGAGGAACTTGCAAAACTCTATGAGATCGACAGTGCCATTGCTGAAATTCTCCTCAAAGAAATTGGAGTTAATGAACAAGGTCAAGAAGGTGTAAGGATTGCAGAAGAAAATCTCCAAAAGCTTAGAGAACAGAAGAGTGAACTAGAAACATTGATTCAAAAAGAAGGGGATAAAAGCGGGGAGATCAGAGAACAAATCACTTCTTTAGACCGTCAAATCTCTCAACACGAATCAATCATTGGCCAGATTGAAAAAGAAACCAATCTTTCTTCAGAAATGACTAGAGAAGCTGAACGGTATGAACGACAGGCTAGACATGTGACAGATGCCTTAAATGCTCAAGAGAGACAACTGCAACAAAATAACGGGCGTATTGATGAAGGTACTGGGAAAGCAACTGAACTTACACAAGAGTTAAGTAAAGATGTCAGAAAAGAAGTAGATGTGGATGATAACGGGACTGCCAAAGCAATAAGTGAAGAAGCTAGGAAGCCCGAACGAAAGAACATTACTCTTGTGGCTACTGCTCTTCAGGGATTCAGTTCATTAGTTAGTAGAGCGGTTGCTGGAATTCGAGTACCAGGTTATGCAATCGGTACAGAAGCAGCTGGAGGTCATAAAGGTGGACTCTTCATAGCGGGTGAAGAAGGTTGGGAGCTTGGCCGCCAAGGGAACAACTGGGAGTTACTCGGCCCGGGGCTCTATAATCGTCCGGCTGGTTACCAAGTATTCACTCACGATGAATCCAAGAAGATCATGAATGCAGCGACAAACATACCTGCTTATGCTACTGGAATTAGCCCGTTAGGAGAAACAAATCGTGTTATCAATCAATTAAGTAACATGGATTCTCGAAGCCGACAATCAACTTTTACTGACAGTCGTATAGTCACCTTATTACAAGGAATATTGGATGGTGTAAGGAATGGCAGCTCAATCTTTATTGATGGACGAGAGGTAGCAAGAACAACTGCTCCTTACATGGCTGAACAAACCAGTCTATTAGAAAAAAGAGCAAATCGAAGTAGGGGGAGGGGATAATATGCCACATTTTAACGGAATTGATCTGAGGAAATGGGTCATTGTAGAAGACAAAACGAGGTCATTAGCCCCTCCGATCTACAATGATTTAGTAGAGGTTCCCGCAACAAATGGTGCTTATCAATCTGGACAGAGGTTAGGTGTAAGACAGATAGCCATACCGGTCACGTTTATAGGAACAAATAGAGCAGATTGGATGTTAAAAGCCAAACACTTTATTGGCCACATATTAACAAATGAACCTAAGCCCTTATGGTTTAGTGATGAGCCAGATGTTTATTATAATGCCATTTTGAGTGGAGATACGAATTTAGAAGAGTTTGTTCAGTATGGTAGAACGACTCTTCTTTTTGTTTGTGCTGATCCATTCAAATATGACACACAAGAAACAAAAGTGAATTTAAACGATGGCAGCACAACCGTTCATTATGATGGTACGTATGAAACCAAGCCGCGCTTCAAGATTACATTTAATCAGCCGGTAACTCATTTCGAGATTAAAAACCATTTGAATGAACGAATCTTATTAGGGAAACCTGCTGCAATGACTGATACGATAGTCGATCCTGAAGAATTAGTATTCATGGACACGATGAATAGTACGTCAAATTGGGTGTTGCCTGATTCGGTAGATAACGGCTATTTAGAGGGTGAAATGTCTAGTAGTGGCGGGCGGTTTTATCCTAGTCTTTACGGTGTTGGTATCAGTCCTAGAGCATGGCAAGGTCCATCCTTAAAACGGTCAATTGGAGCTAGTTTGCAGGATTTTCGGGTTGATGTTTTGGTTAATCTTGAAAACGTTGGATTCGAAACGGGAATGATGGAAGTCTATCTTCTTGATGCTAATAACGTAACAGTTGCCAAAATTGGCGTTGAAGACATTTGGCAGAACGTAGCTCAAGTTCAAGGGAAATTCCAGTTAGGGCCAATAAATAACAGAATGAACATGTATGCCTTGCCTGATATTAAAACAGGCTGGAACAACTATGACGGGATCTTACGAATTGTAAGAGTAGGAAATGAGTTCCGTCCATATTGGGCAAAGATTGATCAGAATGGCAATCATAATTGGGTCTTATCTCAAAGGAGGTATGTTGATTATGATTCAAGGTATGCAAACCGAATTACACAAATTCAATTAGCAGCTAGAATTTGGCCTTCAACAGCCCCATCACAACAGAGTTTTAAAGAAATAAAAGTATTTAGGTTAAACCAGGCACAGAATGATAGTCAGGTTGCTAATATCGCTCAAACGGGTGATGTGATCGAGATTGACACTGCTACACAGTCAATACGCAAGAATGGAGAAGTATTTTTGATTAATGATTTATCATCCGAATTCTTCTCCTTGTTTAGAGGGGAAAATGTTCTTGATGTTACACCTGGAGTTGCAGAGGTTGAAATGTCTTATGAAAGAAGGTGGTTATAGTGACACAACTAAAAAGAGAAAGTAACCCATCACCGGGCTTCCCTGCTGGATTTCTCCCGCAACATCTAGGATCAAATGGTCAATTCTTAGTGACGGGAACCGGTAATCCGCTACCCACAAGAGACACGCAGCTCTTTAACGAATTAAGAACATTAAAAGAAGAAGTGCAAAGTCTTAGAACCATCATCAACCAATTAAATAATAAGCCCTCTAGTTATGTAGGGTATTCCAGTGAAAGCAAACCATCTAATGTGATTAAGGCATCTTCTTTTTATGAATTAGATACAGGAGAAGCATATTTGTATGACGGTTCTAAGTGGGTGGTAATCTAATGGATCCGATTACACTAAAGAAAGCAAAAGATTATACAGATCAACAAATAAGAAGTGTGGATAATAACGCAGCTGCAGAATACGCCATGCAACAAGGAGATTATGCAAAGGCTGAAGCTGATAAAGTGCAGCCTAAACTAGTTGAAGTAGAAAGTGTGTTATCTTCAGCTAATCAAACCATTGAATCAATGGAGCAGGCCACAATTGAAGCGAATCAATCAGCGGATTATGCATTGGAACAAGGCGACTATGCAAAGAGCCAGGGATCACTTGTTGAAGGTAAATTAGAAGAAGCGGATCAAGCTATTTCAACCGCTAATCAATCAGCTGCTAATGCAGATGAAAAAGCGGAGATTGCTCAACACCAAGCATCTTTGGTTGATGATAAGTTGATCGAAATGGAAACAGCTTTATCAAGTATCGGAGAATCTACAAGCCTTGCAGAACAAGCCGCTGGTCAAGCAGAGTCACAAGCGCAATATGCCAAAGAACAAGGTGATTACGCTAAACAGCAAGGTGATTTGATCCAAGATGCATTAGATGGGAACTTGGTCACTTCAGTTAACGGTAAGAGTGGAGAAGTTCAACTTGCGGCTGCAGATGTAGGAGCTGAAACGGTTGAAGGGTCGCAGGATAAAGCCAATCAAGCCGAGCAGAACGCGAAGGATTACACGAATCAACAGCTTGAAAACTTTTCAACTGTCACTACATGGGACGAATTAGAGGATAAGCCGACTGAATTCACACCTTCTTCACACGGTCATTTAATCAGCGAAGTTGAAGGGCTGCAAGAAGAATTGAACGAAAAGATTACTTTTCAAACTGTTCAAGAAGAAGCTGCAGCTGCTGAACAAAATGCCATAGAGTATACTGATCAAGTGACAGCAGGAAAACAAAACTCATTAGGTTTTACACCTGTTAACAAAGCAGGGGATGAAGTTACTGGAAATCTAAGAACAAGAAGTGTGCAGGAACGATATTTAAGCACAGAAAATAACGTAGCCTTAAACTTCAGTCAATTCCCTTTGACTAATATTGATTTCACAACTTCAGGTTCAAAAGTTATCAGTATCTTAAATACAACAACCTATCATTCTAACTATTCTTTGTCAGGAACAGCTGTTATTAATCAACATTCAGATCCAGCGCCTATCACATGGAATTTTAATGTGAAGTGGAAAGATGGTCAGATTCCTGATCTTTCAGGCGCAAGCAAAACCTATGTTTTAACATTTGTAACCTATGATCAAGGCGCATCATGGTTAGGTTGCTTGGTAGGTGAGTTTTAATGTTAGCGGATAGAATGAGAATGTCCTCAGGAAGAAACGGTGAAGCGGTCGGTCAAGTTTTATTTGATGAAGTTGGAACAATGGAATGGGTAGTTCCAGCAGGGGTAACATCTATCTCGGCAGTATGTATTGGAGGTGGGGCTAGTGGTCAAAATGTTGACACCAACCATAATGCCGGAGGTGGCGGTGGTGGAGCGCTTGCTTACGTGAATGATGTGCAAGTATCACCGGGACAAGTCTTAACAATTGAAGTGGGAGCAGGTGGAGCTTCCGGGGGCTCAGCTAGATCTTGGAGCGCAGGAGGACACTCGTCAATTCGGTCAAATGGCACTACATTAGTTAGAGCAAATGGAAGTTCAGGTATAAACGGTGGAACGGTACACACAGGAGAAGGTTGGAGCGGTGGATCGGCAGGTCTTGGATCACAGCAAGGAGTCATGAGAGTCGGTGGCGGTGGCGGCGGTGCGGGCGGCTACGGAGTTATTGGATCGGGTGGGCGAGGTGGACGAGGTGGAACATATACTAGCGCTACAGGAGGTCATGGAACAATTGGTGGCGGAGGCGGTGGTGTAGGTGTGTATGGAAGAGGATCTTCCGGGACGGATGGAAGTAACGGAGTTATAGGCGGGAACAGTACAACCGCTAGAGGTGGAGCAGGTGGCGGAGGGAGTAATGGGCAAGACGGTGAATTCGGAACTTTAACTGCCGGAGCTGGCGGCTTATATGGTGGCGGAGGCGGTGGCGGTAGACAATCGCAAAACTCATCAAGAGCTGGAGCAGCAGGAGCGCAAGGAGCAGTTAGAATTATATTTCCAGGGACAGAAAGACAGTTTCCGTCCACAAGAACATTAGATGAATAAGAGGTGAAAATATGGCATATGCACATGTCAAAGATGGCGAGGTCACTCTTTCGGGTCGTTTACCTAAAACATGGACAAAGAAAGACGGAACAACCGTTTCAGGGTTTCACCTCCTTCCTGAAGAAGATATCAAAGAAGAAGGTTGGCTTCCTTTGATTGAAGATAAACCTGAATTTGATCCTGATACTCACTATTTACGATTTAGCAGCTACGAAATACGAGAAGATAAAGTAATACGATTGTATGAAGTTATTGAGCAACCAGTGGAAGAATTAGCACCTTATACACCGAGCATTGAAGATTTAGCAAAAGAAAATCAATTGCTCAAGGCACAAAATAAAGCTTTATCTGAAAAAGCGGACTTTCATGAAGATGTACTTACCGAACTTATAATAACGGTGCATTCATGATGGTTCGTTTTTTGTTTTCGATATTAAATAAACTCATAGGAGATGATGAAATGATGGCATTACTATTAACGCAAAGAGTGATTTTGGACAAGTTGAATTTTGAAGATGTACCTGAAGTTTTAAAACCTCAAGTGTATGAACATTTAGAAGATAGCGGTGTGGCTTTCTTGGCTGGGGATTATGGGAACAGTATGTAGGAGGCTAGTTACTTCTCGTATGCTCTATTTTTATATTCCTAAATTTGTATATCTTTGGTAAAGTTAATGGGAATATAAAATATCTACGAAAGGTAACGTTTTATGAAACGTACAACTTTATTATTAGTATTTGTTTTTGGGGTTATTTTATTGTCTGGCTGTAGTGAATCTTTTATACCGGAAGAATTAGGTATAGATAGTAATAGAGTAAAAGAGGAACTACTTAAGTTAGATATAATGATTGAAAATGGATATTCAAAAAGGCACATAGAATTCACAAAAATCTGTGCTGTTATCCACGAAAATAAAAGTGAACATAAGGGGGATTATTTTCTCTATTGGCAAACTACCGACGCGCCAACTGCAGATTACGGGGGGTATTACATGCATAGAGTAAATATTAATGATTATTCTATACACACTGGAATAAATCAGTTTGTACCTTATGAAGAGGTGGGCTGTTTTGCTCAGGACGATGAAAATACTTACAACTAAAAGAGTAGCTTAAGGGGGAGTGGGCGATGAATTTTAAATTTTTACTTTTTACTATAACTCTTATATTTCTTTTAATGGGTTGTTCTGACATAAATACTATAAGTGAATCACCTGATTACGATGTTACAGTTTTGGAAGATAGTAATGACGAATCTTTGGATGATTCTTCGAAATATATCCTTCCTAAACCGCCAAGTTTAACTGTTTATGTTGGAGAAGAACCCCTTAGTCCAACTCTTGGTACTTATAGTTGGATTGACGAGACAGGCAGTGGAATAGAAGCAGATTCTGTTGCACCTCCAGAATTAGTTAAAAACAATAATCCAATGTCAGTAACAGTAGACACCAATATCGAACTTGAGTTTGATGAACAACCAGCTAGTTATACAGTGAGAATATGGGAGGAAGATCACAATATAAAAAGCGAATCAAATAAAGTAGTTCTTTCGGATAAAGGTAGAGTTATTTACGAAGTATTGGCACATTGGGAACAAGGTGTTGCAAGTTATGCTTTCGCTTTAAATATTGAATAGCTATCTTATTACGCTTAGTTTAATTAGAAGACTCAAGTCAACATTAATTTGTTGGCTTTTTTATTTTATGAAAGGAGGAACCGAATGAGTACAAAACGCTCACCCATTTGGATTTATGATAAGGACGAAATTTTAAGGCTTATCCTTCTGCCTGCTGATCCATACACGAAAATGTCTACACAGGGCATGGAGATACAACAAATGGCTAGTATGTTCTACGGCAGTGAAGTGCCGCCTGCACCGCCTGCTGAAGATCGAACTATACCTTACTTCAATGGTCGATATACCGAACAATTAAACGGAGAAGTCAGTCTTGAATTTGAAGTTCCAGCTGATCATGAAAACGTTGGTTACATTGAAAATGATGGTAGAGCGGTCATACGTGATCATGATGGGAACTTTGTTGAATTTATTATTCGGACACCAACCGACATAAATGATGGAAATGTACCACGCAAGCAAGTATTTGCTGAAGGTGGAGATTATGAGCTAATTGACGACTTTATCTCAGGATATCAAGCAAATGAAGTGACGTTATCAACAGCCTTATCCACAGTTCTACAGGCTACACGTTGGAGAGTAGGGAGAGTCGCTAATCTAGGACGGTACAATGTTAACTTAAAAGACATAACCGTCAAAGAAGCAGTTATGCAGCTGCTCGATTTATTCGGTGGTGAAGTTCGGTACCGTATTGAAATTGACGGTAATCAAGTGGTAAGACGTTACATTGATATAGAAGAACAACGAGGGTTGCGAATCGAAAAAACCTTTGTGTTCGGGAAAGACATTATTGATGTAGAACGGGTGACTGAATCGGAAGGCATAAAGACAGCTTTGTATGGTCGAGGGGCTTCAGGAGAAAATGATGGACCGCGATTAACATTTGCCGATGTAGAATGGTCTGTTGCGAATGGCGATCCGGTTGATAAACCGAGAGGACAGTCATGGGTAGGTGATCAACAAGCTCTGCAAAATTGGGGGTATGATCGTGGTAGGAAACATCGTTTCGGTATGTATGACGGCCAAGAAGAAGATGCGGGTGAACTTTTGCTTGCTACATGGAATGACCTACAAAAAAGGAACAAGCCATTTACTTCTTACCGCCTGAATGTTCTCACGTTAGAAAATTACACGGGGTATGAACATGAAAGGGTAAGGCTAGGCGATATAGTGGGTGGGGTTGATAAATTCCTCAAACCGCGCATGGAAGTAGAAGCTACCGTTGTTGCCTATGTTCTTGATTTGAATGATCCATCAGCTTCTGAGATCACTTTGGACAATTACCGTAATGTGTTTGCGGGCTCTCTTAGATTAACCGATTTAGAGCGCACGTTAAACGATAAACAGGGAAATTGGGATAACAAAGAAACCCCAGAAGGCGCTCAAGATAAAGCGAACAAGGTGCTGGAAGAAGCTCAAAGAAAGATTGATGAAGCGCAGCTAAGAATTGATGAAGCGTACCTTGAGATTGAAAGAACAGAACAACGATTAGAGGACGCAAAAAAAGAATTAGAAGATGCCATGCTTGAAATAGAAGTTGGCGGGATCACGATTGAAGAAGCTGAACAAAAGATCATGGATGTGATCAGCAACCCTCAAGATTATGAGGGTTATTTTAGTGGGGATGTAGCTGCAAGGAATCTAGTTTTAACTGGTTCCGTAATTTCTTCAGGGGCAACTATAACTGGAACCATAACCGCATCTAAAGCAACTTTTATGAGTGCAACAATGGATCGAGGACGGATCATAAGTGCCACCATTCAAGATGCCACAATTACTGGTCAACTCTCATCGAGTCAGGCAACCTTTTTAGATGCCACTATGAGAAGGGGAACGATCATTGATGCCACTATGCAGAACGCTGTTATTACCGGTGAACTGGTTGGGGTAACAGGAACGTTTGTAGGAACACTAACAGGAGCGAGGATTCAATCAGGATCTACTATTCAAGTTGGTACAAACGCTTATATAGGGCAGCACTTACATTTAGGTTACACCTTTACAGATACAAGTTATAAAGCAATATTTTTCAGAGGAAGCGGTACAGGTGGTTCGAGGATTGAGTCACCAGCAGGATCAGATAACATCAGTATTCTAGCTCCACTTAGTAACCTTATATTTAATGGTGCTTACGGTATTAGCTTAACCACAAACTCTGGTTACTCTGTAAATGTGAATGGTAGTCCAGTAATGACGCAAGGGACAAGTATTTTAGATTCT
The DNA here is from genome assembly GCF_000474275.2 of Alkalihalophilus marmarensis DSM 21297. Taxonomy (GTDB): domain Bacteria; phylum Bacillota; class Bacilli; order Bacillales; family Bacillaceae_D; genus Alkalihalophilus; species Alkalihalophilus marmarensis. The sequence goes on along the minus strand of NZ_ATAE01000031.1, from coordinate 9,098 downwards.
CAGTTACCAGCTGTTATAACAGGCGTTAACCGACTGCAATTAACCTATCAAGGCGGGGTTGCAGGAACATTGCCAGGCGGTTCGATTGTGTATGGGGCACGTAATGGAGTTCAAGGGATCTACGCTTACATTAACGGAACGTGGGTTACATTAGGGACTGCATAATAAGGAGGAATTGAAATGAACGTGAATGCAGGAGAAGTAATTGAAGTGTTAACGAATCAATTAGCTCAAGTGATGAAAGATAATGCTGTTTTAAAGGTTCAGGTTACGGATCTTATGAAAGAGAATGAACAACTGAAAGGAGCTGCTAACGATGACAACTAAGACAACCATTCAGATTCTAAAAAATGAGATTGATCAATTAGTCGCACAGCTGCCGGATAAGACGGTAGAAGAAAAAGAAGGGATTATGAGGCAACTTGATCGGACTTTGAACATATATAATCAGCTCAGACACGATCCGTATTTTAATGGAACTAACAATTAGAAGCCTTAAGGCTTTTTTATTTTGGGGAGGAGACGAGATATGTTCGATTCAATTAATGTAGCCAAGGCTTCAGTCGGGTTTGGGGCAGGTGTCATATCATTTTTGTGGGGAGAGTGGTCAGTGTTTCTGACTGCTCTTATCTTTTTTGTAACGTTTGATTGGATTACGGGTTTGGTAGCTGCATGGAGAAATGATGAGTTGAGTGCAGTGGAAGGGTTTTGGGGTATTGCTCGTAAGTTTATGATCTTTGGAATTGTAGCCTTAGCCTTTCAAATTGACATCATTTACACAGAACTTGCGGGTGATCCTTTATCCATTGGAGAGTTCCATTTAAGCGTAGTAGGAGCATCCGTACTTTATTACCTTGTGAACGAATTAATATCAATCGCGGAGAACCTTGGCAAGATCGGTATGAGATTGCCGTCACCTATTATGAAAGCTATAAAGTTGTTTGATGATGATGACCACAAAGGAGGGGTAGCATGAGTAAAATTATAGATATTCGTAATAAAATGCCCCGGCACCGGACAAAGAAAGTGACCAGGCGGCAATTGAATGCGATTCGGTTTTGGGTGCTGCACCACTCACTTACCACAAGTGGCAGCCCTGAAGCCTTTGCCAACTATCATATCAACACGAATGATTGGTCTATTATGGCTTACCATTACGTGATCATGAGGGATGGAACGATTTACTGGTGTGCGGATCATGACATACAAACTCCTCATGTGGGCAACAGTAACCGCCATTCCTTGGGCGTTTGCATGGTTGGTGACTTTAGGACTCAGATACCGACAAAAGAGCAATATGAAGCGGCCTTGTGGTTGTTTCAAGTTCACCTGCCGAGTGTCTTGCCACAAAGTGCAACTATTCAAGGCCATAGTGAAATGCCGGGTTATGCATGGAAGGTATGCCCTGCAATTAGCATGACTCAATTCAGAAGAGATGTACAAGGCTCTCCAATCTCTATTAGCAATCCGAGTCAAACAACCTTCAAGCAGGGGGATCGAGGGCAGGGGGTTGCAGAGCTGCAGCAATTACTAAATACAATTGGCTTTGATGTAGGTACAGCTGACGGAATATATGGAGTATTAACTACACAAGCGGTTCGTAACGCACAAAGAGTACTAAGTATCACAGTAGATGGAATTGCTGGTCCACAAACCGTGGCAGCGATCAAAAAGGAGGAAGAACGAATGAGACAACAATTAGAACAAATGAGTAGAGAGTTGGAGCAAATGAAACAAACAGTGGCTGCTCTTAATAAAGATAATTTACCAGTGAGTGTGTGGGCTGAGGAACATTGGAGAGAAGCAAGAGTCAATGGTTACTTTGATGGGAAGCGGCCGCAAGCTAACATTACAAGACAAGAGGTGGCGATTGTGGTTAATCGCCTTCGTAGTAACTTCTTAGCGTTGATCAGCAAGAACAGTAAGGATATCGGTACACAAGCTGAAGATATTAGAAACTTAGAGGAGCAATTAAAAAAGATTGAAGCAATTGGAAAATAAACGAAAAGCCCTCACATTTGTGGGGGCAAAAAAAGACCCCTATACAGAATAGGCGCTATAAGGATCTTTGATTTTTTTCCATAATTTTGTCATTACAGGTAGCGATTCATTATGCGAGGTATTAAAAATGCTATTTTTTAAATTTACTACCTTTTCTTTTCTTAAGGAGCTCCATCTTACTACTAATTCTAGATCGGGCTATATTTGTTTCATCCACATCTAACACTACAACACTTACCTCGTTAGATTCAGTGAGAGTTATTTTTAACCAAGCTCCTTCTCTAGCTTCCTTAGGTAACTGAGAAACTGAAATGATCTTCTCTTCTTCTTTATCACCAACTAATAGAACAGCATGCTCGCCATCAACAATTCGATCTAGTACGGCTTTTTTTTCCATGAAATACACCCTCCTTAATTAAAACAGATAATTCCTTGTTGTTCGATCTCTTTCACTCTTGCGTCACCAATTCCGCTAATTCTTGTTAAACTTGAATAGGAAGAGAATGGACGCAAGTTAATAACTTGGTCAGCTCTATCCGGACCTATTTGATGTATCTTTTGTAATTCCTCTTTGCCGGCAGTGTTAATCGCAACTGTGTTTGGTGGGCATGAAACTTCTTGAGGCTCTTCTTGCTCTTCTGGTTCCTTGTTTTCGGTTACTGGTGAAACAGGTGCGGGAGCCGGAGCTACAGAAATTGAACCTGTGGGTTGATGTGTCTCAACTGAAAAAGATAACCCATCAGTAATAACAGTAATATTCCCATCTTTATCTGTACCAAATATTTCTGCACCGATATTATTTAAACGGTCGATTACTTCGGTGTGAGGATGTCCATAAGAGTTATTAGCTCCAGCTGAGTAAATTGCTACTGAAGGTTGAACGGCATGTAAAAAATTGTTTGTGCTTGAAGTGTTTGAGCCATGATGACCTACTTGTAGTATATCTGCACTTAAATCAAAGTTGTTACTCATGTAACTTTCCGAGCTGGTTTCAGCATCACCGGTGAACAAGAAGCTAACTTGCCCATAACTCAACTTAAGACTAATAGAATTATCATTTAAATCACCAGAGAGTGAATTTGGATTCAATATCTTAATTTTAGCAGAACCAATTTCGTAATCCTCTCCAGCGCGTGGCTCATTATATGAAGTTTCATTTGATAAAACAGCATCTAATACACGTTCAAACGTTTGCGATGTCGTCTCATCACCATTCATCCATACCTCTCCGACATCAAAGCTTTCTATTACTTTATCAATTTGTCCAATATGATCTGCATGTGGATGAGTAGCTATAATTAAATCTAAAGATTCAACTCCAACATGATTTAAATAAGGCACTACTTCATTACCATCATGTCTCCCAGCATCAATAAGAATAGTAAAATCAGAACCTTGAAGTAAAGTAGCGTCTCCCTGTCCTACATCAATATAATGTACTGTTAAATCCCCTTCTGGAATAACAATATCTGAAGCATTGGAATTTATTATGTCATCAGTATTTTCCTCTTTGTCTTGCTCGTCAATATCAGAATTTACGTTATCTCCTTGTTCTGTTTCTGGATCCTTATCAGTTATTTCTGTAGCAACTTCTTCATTGGTTTCTTCTGAGTCTTCGATTGTTGCTTCTGCAGTTGCCACTGGTTCTATATGTGGTTCAATTGGCTCGGCAATAAATCCAAGTGTTAGAAAACTAGCGATAAATAAGCCACATGTATAGGCAACTACCATCTTTCTTGAACTTGCTTCTTTTCTCCAAAATAATAGCTTATCTGGTTTGAACATACCAATTAGAAATAAGATAGGCATAGCTAAAATAATCAACATTAATAATACTTCCATAGAAACCTCCATAAGTAAAATTGATTTTTATTAAGACTCTTTGCCTATAGATTATACAGTAAAATATTCACAAATATAATATTTTTTGTTTTGAATGGAATATTAAATATAAAGAAGCGTAGGTATGAATTGAGAGATCGATTATAAATATACTAATTAGACTTGTATTATTTTGTCATTTATAATAAAGACATCGTTGGTAAGTCATATGTTCCCCCTTCGTTATATGTACACAAACCTCTTATGGAGCCCTCACACTAGTGGGGGTTTTTCTTGAAATTAAAAAGCCCAGCCATAATATGGCCGAGTTAATTCTTTTATGCTCTCCGGTGACGGGAGTCTTAAAGCCTGAGAAAGGTGTCAGCCTTCTCCTAACTAATTTATGCAGGGAATGAGAATTAAAGAATGCAAATCAAAAAACATCTATCCCCCACTACGAAGATAGATGTTCTCAGGGTGTATATTGAAAGATCTATTCATCCTACTCCAGACTATCACTAACAAAGCACTTAGAAAAAAACACCTATTCCCTGCCAGGATAGGTGTCTTCGGATCTTACTTGGACTACTACATCCACTAATGAGAATTTACTTTCTCAAATCGATTATAAGTCTTTGTGCCTAAATTGTCTATACAATGATGTCATTTTATTATCCGCTATATACTACCACTGTAACAGGTTTGATTTGTCGAAATTTGAATCAAAAGATATAATGTGGGTAGTTGGGAGGGGTATAGTTGGAATCAAATGATGAATTAAGTACTTTGATTATGTATTTTGAAACTAAATTAGGTAGAAAATTAAAAGAAGATGAGTTGGATTTAATTAGACAAATGATCATTTGGCAACAAATTTCTTCTAGCTAACTCCTCTTTAAGAAGGTTTACAAAATCATCGTCTAATCCAAGTTCAATGGCCTTACGGTAAGATTCTAACAAAGTTGTATCACTCAAAAATTTGATACTCATAGATTTCCCTCCCTTACAGAGTTCTTCTAGGCATGTGCCCAGTTATTTGAGCAGCATATTCCTAGCAGACACTATCCATTACAATTCTGAAGGCGATCTGGTGAGTATTTCTAGATGAGGGAGTCTAACACGTTCTTAATTATATTTGTAGTCTAGATAGCCTTATCGATTATAAGGCTATTTTACTTACATGTCTATACATTTTCAGTTATTGATATAAGAAGCCAATATCTCCCGCACATTATTCCTCATATGTACAGCAAGTAACCTCATTTCCTTCTCCTGTCCTTTATGTACAATGAGATATCTACAGAACTTAGTATCACCATACTCAACATCAGTTGGACCATGAATCATAATTCCGCGCTGTTTTAGCTTGCGTTTTACCTCACCTAAATCTTTGCCGATCCAGTCAGCTTTTCCCCTGAAGAAATCAAGATACACATCCCTGAACTTAAAGTTAGCACGTTCCATCTTAGCAAGATCCTGTTCAATCACTTTACGAGTGAGAGGCAGGTATATGTATTGCAATATTAGTTCATGGTCTTCTTGTGGCAGCATGTGATCACCTCATAATAAGAATGTTTGTTCCAATTATATGCGAATGTATGTTCTGGTATCAAGGTGAGTTTTGTAAAATGGTCATTGTTTCCTTTGTTTTCTATTAGTAATATAGTGAGTGGGGAGGCGGTATAATGAAAAAATTATTATTACTTTTGTTGTTTATAATTTTGTTGGCGGGGTGTTCTTCTAATGAAGTAAGTACAGAAGTGTATAATGACACTCGGCAACTACACACTGAACTAAATGCTGATTATATTACCAATCAAGCGAGCTCAGAAGAAATAAACGAGTTATTTGCGAAGTATGAAGAAAAATATAACAGCGTTAAAGGTGATGAAAAGGTACTTGTAGAAAATCTTCTGAATGCTAAAAGGTATTACGAACTTATGAGATCAGAAGAATCGAACTTAGAAAGTGAATCCATTGAAAATATGGAAGGGTTTATGGAAGCAAATTCAAAGGTATCTGAGATGTTAAAGGAAGTTAGAGATAAACACGAAGGAGAAGAGTGACCGGCCGCGGTTGCTCTTTTTTTGAAAGCTTTAGTTCTAACCTCAGTCATACCTCCATATGATTAACTATCACAGCATGAAGGAGGTCATACAAGAGTATGAACACAAACCAATTTAAAGAGATGATTAAGCAAATGCAAATGTCGGGTAAGATTTATCTAACTAAAGAGGGTAAAGCTTTGGTTAAGGAAATGGGGGCAAGTTGGTATGAAGAAGACCAAAAGTGTAGCGTTCAATCTGTCAGATCCATACGAGGAGCAGCTGCTGGAACATACTAAACAATTTACAAACTTTTCGTCCTATATTAAGCGGCTGATTCAAAGAGACATGGAAGAAGGAAAAGCGAAGATTCCTGTAAAGAAACAAGTAGTACGTTCAGAAAATGGTGGTTTTAAACTCGACCTTAGCTAATCATACCATGTTCATACTCTTGGTCCTTCCATTCCCCTACCTTGTACAATCTTGACCGAGGGGACGAGGGGACCAAGGATAAGGGAGAGATTTTCAAAAATTTATAAGATAGGGGAGAGAGTTTTGAATCTCAATCCAATGTTGAATCAAACAAAAAGAAAGCAATCTCAACCTTCAGTTAGAAAAAAACGTTCGGATTCTAAGGTGGATATCCGAATACCGATCAAACCAAAAGACAGGGAATTTGTTCTTTATGCTGCAAGGAATAGAAGGGAGTCTATAACATCTTACGCTACTGGAATTGTAAAGGCACATCTAGATCGACGGAGAGACTTTCCTCAACAAGTTTACGAGCCAAGTGATTTTATTGTTCATGTGAAAGCAACACCGAAAATGTATGAAGCCATTGTTGTGTATTCAATCAAATGGAACTGCAGCATTAGAGAGGCTACCCATAGGATATTCTCAGATGCTTTATTTCGAGAGCAAGGCGGTGTTTATGTTGAGGGCATTTAGCGAAAGAGATTTACTTGGAAAGGAATTGAATAAATCTAATGTCTGGAAGAGGATTTTCACATCTCGATCAGTAACATTAACTCTGCATTTGCCTAATGATATTTTCCTTAGAGCTAACGTGATATGTGATGACATATGTGAGATAACTGAAGAACGCTTTAAACTAAATAACTTAGTAGAGCTTCTGTGGAAAGATTTTTTAGATGAGGTTAGAAGGAAGCAAGATGTTAAGGCGCTGTATAAACTGCTTTTAGATTATGATCGCGGCACCCCGAATGTGCGTTTGAGTAAGTATAATGAAGAAAGTATTGATGAAGTACCATTGTATCCAGTTAGAAAGAATTTGGTGGATCATACGGAATATGTATTCTGTAGGCTGGATCGTAAGGATGTCTTAAGGGGAGAAGTGATGTTGTCTGATATATCCAAACTCTATCCACAACACCCTTTTCATTTTGAGCGTGTTCTAGAGATATTGTTTATCGACTTTGTGAGTAAATATGAACGTGGAGAAGCAGTAAATATAATAGTCTAAAATAGTCGTGCCTATTATACATACAGGACATCTTGTTTTTGCGACTGTGCATGCAAATAATAATTACTCAGCCGTATTAAGGCTGTTGGAATTTGGTGTGTCTAAACAAGATGTATGTGAAGGGTTACAGGCAGTTATCTGTCAGTGTTTAGTTAATCGACAAAGCAAGGTAAGAATGGAGGTAGAGTCTTTTAATCACATGCCTATCTATAATCGTGGTTCCCTCTATACGTTTGATCATAACGAGCAAATTAGAGAGATGGTGAACAAGGGTTTAACAAGAGAGACCAATACTTTAGAAAACCAATTAAGAAAGGCTTGGGCTCTGGGTTATACAAACGAGTGTGAAAGGGGTGGGGAGGGGTGAATGATAGGGTTGCTCATAAGCAAACATCTATTTTTAACCGTAATCAGCAAATGGTGTATGCAAGATCATTTAAACTTTTAGGGAAGTTGTTAAAACAAGGATATTCTATGGACCACGCCTTATCATTTATGCTGATACATCTTCCAAAAGAAGTTTCTGTCCCCCTCACACAAGTGCAGACAGCTCTTAAAGATGGTCAAGAAATTCATCAGTCTTTCTCTCAATTGCCAGTCCCAAGAGATGTGATTTCATTTCTTTATTTTTATCAATATCATGGACAGGTGAGTGATGGATTCATACAAGCTGGAACATTATTAGAAAAGCGGCAGGTTACGAAACAACAAATGTATAAGCTGTTGAGGTACCCAATAATGCTTGTCTGGATTTGTTTCGTCGTTCTCATTGTACTCCATCTGTTTGTTGTTCCTCATTTTAATTCTTTATTTGAAACAATGCAGGGGGACCCTCCGCTGTTAACTACTATTGTTCTGCATTCTCTATCAGCTATCCCGTACATAGGAGCAGCAACAATCCTTTTAGCAGTGTTTTCTTTATTCTATATGTTTCTGTTTAAGAAAAAGTGGCCGCCAAGTAGAAGAATGAAGTTTTTATTAAACACTCCCTTTGTCAATCAGATCGTAAAACAATTAAGCACGTATTTTTTCTCTCTTCAAATAGGACGCCTTCTTCTTTCAGGAACCTCCCTTCAACAAGCATTATCTCTGTTCGAAAGACAGAGCCATCTGCCATTTTTCCAGCAAGAAGTAATTAAAATTAAGTCTGAACTACAACTTGGTACACCATTTTATCTTTTAGTAAAACAAAAAGATTATTTTATAAAAGAATTAAGTTTTGTCATCGAGAATGGGGAGAGGACGGGCTACTTAGGAGAAGATCTAGAAAATTTCAGTACATTAATATACTCAGAATTAGAAGAGAAGTTAACCAAAGTGATGGACTACTTACAACCAATAATTTTTATTTTAATTGGAGCTTTTATTTTTATTTTATTCCTTGCTATTATGCTCCCTATGTTCCAAATGATTGGTTCTTTGCAATAGGGGGAATCCCTTAAGGTACAAGCCTTTTTTAAAAAAATATAACTTTTTTCGAAAAAGGCTTGTATTTTTATTGTGATTCATGGTACATTATTAAACGTCGCTGGTGAGCGAAAAAACAACGATAGAAAAGACAAACTCTTTTTAATCGCATTACATATGGGGCCTTAGCTCAGCTGGGAGAGCGCCTGCCTTGCACGCAGGAGGTCAGCGGTTCGATCCCGCTAGGCTCCACCATATATCGCGGAGGAATACCCAAGTCCGGCTGAAGGGATCGGTCTTGAAAACCGACAGGCGGGTTAAACCGCGCGGGGGTTCGAATC
>NZ_ATAE01000030.1 GCF_000474275.2 Alkalihalophilus marmarensis DSM 21297 | reverse complement strand
ACTGCCCTTTTTTTTATTTTTTTAATCATTTCCTCAGGCCACTAAAAAAACCATGGGTTTATCAGTGGCCTCCTCTAGGCACCGCAGGAGTCTACGTATAGTTCATCCGCTGGGTTATTGGATTTTGTGAGGATTATGTGAAGCGATTTAGTTAGGCTCAGTTCAAATTCTGAACCGTCCTTCGTTTACTAAATCACTGAGCAACGAACAAGTTCGATGAGGGTGCACTATATAACATCCTTCCTCCGTTGATTGGAGCGGAAGGCAATCGACTCCTGCGGGATGTGCGTGGCCAGGGGAGACCCCACAAGAGAGTAGCGATGAGGAGGCTCCCGGACCGCCCGCGGAAAGCGATTGCCAGCAGCGGAAATCAACAACTATGTTAGACGAAGACTATTGAAGAGGACCAACTGTTAAATGAAAAGCGATGTATCGTTCAGGAGCGGTGTATGAGTATTTCTCATTTATTAAAACTCTTTTTTTAGCTGAGATGATGCTTGCACGCTATCTTCCATTCTGATATAATCTACTAATGCGAGTGAAATGACTCATTAGATGAGTTTTGCTCCTTGCTCCTTAAATGGAGCCGTTAGACCAAAAGGAGGTGACCGGAATGCGTAAGTACGAAATTATGTACATCATCGCTCCAAACCTAGAAGAGTCAGCAAACAAAGAGATTATCGAACGCTTTAATGGTGTTCTTACATCAAATGGTGCTGAAGTTGAAAAGGTTGAAGAGATGGGTAAGCGTCGTTTAGCATACGAAATCAACGATTATCGTGAAGGTTTCTACGTGCTTTTAAATGTACAAGCTAACTCAGAAGCGATTGCAGAATTTAACCGTCTTATCAAGATTAACGACAACGTTATTCGTGTCCTAATCACTAAAGACGAAGAATAATTAATGAAAAAGTGGGAGGGGTACGGATGCTAAACCGTGTCATACTAGTTGGACGTTTAACGAAAGATCCAGAGCTGCGTTATACGCCGAGTGGAGTAGCAGTAGCGAACTTTACGCTCGCGGTAAACCGTACATTTTCAAACCAGCAAGGAGAGCGCGAAGCAGACTTCATCAATTGTGTGGTTTGGCGTAAACCTGCTGAGAATGTGGCTAATTACCTTAAAAAAGGCAGCCTGGCTGGTGTAGACGGCCGAATCCAAACTAGAAGCTATGACAACAATGAAGGCCGTCGTGTCTTTATTACAGAAGTTGTAGCGGAAAGTGTGCAATTCCTAGAACCAAGGGGAGCAAGTCAAGGACAAGGAAATGCGTATGCAGGAGGCGGAGCACCAACTGGTGGAAACGATTATAGCAGGCAGAATCAACAACCAGATCGTCAATCTGGCGGATTTAACGATGATCCTTTTGCTAATGATGGCAAACCAATTGACATCTCGGATGACGATTTACCATTCTAATGCCTCTTCTGCTTATTTAACGAAAAAAAGCGTGATTATAAAACATTTCTATTGAAAGGAGTGCTGTGCAATGGCTCGTCGTGGTCGTCCAAAGCGTCGTAAGGTTTGTTTCTTCACTGTAAACAAAATTACGAAAATCGATTACAAAGATACAGATCTTCTAAAGCGTTTCATCTCTGAGCGTGGAAAAATTCTTCCTCGCCGTGTAACTGGAACGTCTGCTAAGTATCAACGTCAACTTACAACAGCAATCAAGCGTGCTCGTCAAATCGCTTTATTGCCGTATGTAAATGATGTTAACTAATAGCATAATTTATAAAAGCATGGTAGAGCTTCTACCATGCTTTTTGTTTTAGGCGTACTTTATGTGGGTACTGCTGTTTCTTTGCTTTTCTAACCAAGTTTATGCATAATTTTCTTTTGTTCGATTAAGATGATGAATAAGAGATTAGAGGATGGTGTTTGGCTGGGTGCTTTAATTTTCCTCGTAATTACGCTAAAATAGACAAGGATATGAGAAACTGTCAAAAACTATTGCTTCTAAGCAAGTTGATGGTTGGTTGGAAAGATAAATGAGGTGAATGTGTGAAACAAACGAGAACACTAACAGAAGGAGCGATACTCGGAGCTCTTTTTGTCAGTTTATTAGCCATTACGCTGTATGTTCCATTCGCTGCTTATCTTACGATGTGGGCCCTGCCGCTTCCTTTTATCTTATTTGTAGTAAGAAGAGGGTTGAAGCCAGGATTCATGCTTGTTGCTGTAGCGATTTTGCTTTCTTTTATGATCGCAGGTGTTATTGGAGTACCTGGGGCATTATTCTTTGGGAGCGCGGGACTTGTGATAGGTGAGTTATACCGCCGCAAGTTAGCACCTTTTAATGTGTTAATTGGCGGAAGCTTAATATATATGTTAAATATGCTGCTTGTCTATGTGGGTCTGTCATTAGTTATGGATGAGAATCCAATCAGCTTTATGTCAGATCTCTTGCGCGAGCAGATTCGTCTTGCGGAATCTACATTGATTACAATTGGACAAGACCCTGCCGATTCACTAGCACCTATGTATGAAATGGCAGATATGATTGTCCATTTAGTTCCTATTATGATTATTATGAGCGGGATTGCTTTAGCTGTCTTAACAGTACTGCTTGCCACACTTATTTTGCGCAGACTTGGTACAAAGGTTGAAAAATTTCCGCCGTTTCGTGACTGGCAGTTCCCTAAGTCATTCTTATGGTATTACTTAATTGTCATGATTTTATTGTTAGTAGGACAAGAAGAAGGTTCAACGATGTACATTATTGTATGGAACCTCCTGCCGCTGCTTGAGATTGTGATGATGATCCAAGGTTTTGCGTTTATATTTTATTATTGTTACCATAAAAAAGTTAACAAAGCACTTCCAATTATTATTGTTATTGTTACATTGATTATAAACCCTTTGACACAGCTTATTCGTATTCTAGGGATTATTGATTTAGGCTTTGATCTACGTAAACGTATTAAAAGCGAGAAAAAATAGGAGCTGACACTATGCCGAAGTTCTTAATGAAGCGGTGGCATGGCTACCACGTAATTGCCCTATTTGCCGTAGCGGTGATTTTCAGCAGTGTGCTGATGATCTATCACTGGCAGGTTGGCGTCATTGGTTTATTCATATTAGGTGTGCTAGCCATCTACACGTCACAAGCGCGTTTTGCGTTTGAACGTGATTTAGAAGCGTATATCCAAACGCTTTCCTACCGTGTAAATAAGGCGGGGGAAGAGGCAGTCATGAAGATGCCTGTAGGAATTCTCCTTTATAATGATGATAAGATCATCCAGTGGGTTAATCCCTTTATAAGCCAACATATTGCTGATGACTTAATTGATAAAAGCTTGGACGATTTACATGATGAGCTAGTTCCGATGATTGAAGACAATGTTGAAGGTGATGTGATCACTTTAGGGTCAAAGTCTTATCATGTTACGTTTGAACCGACAGAGAGGTTAATTTATTTTCAAGATATAACAGAAAAGGAAGAGACAATCGAATTATATGAGGACACAAAAACGGTTGTCGCTCTTATTTATTTAGATAATTATGATGAAGTAACGCAAGGAATGGAAGATCAAGTGAGGAGTCGGCTCATGAGCCAGGTCACTTCTGCTTTAAATAAATGGGCAAATGATAATGATATCTTGCTCAGACGAACAGCTTCTGACCGATTTGTTGCAATTATGAACTATAAATCACTCAGGCAGATTGAAGAAGTTCGCTTTGATCTGCTCGATGAAATTAGAACGCTGACAGGAAAAGAAAAAGTTCCTATTACTCTTAGTATCGGGGTGGGTACTGGTGAGACCTCATTACGTGAGCTAGGAAAGCTTGCTCAGTCAAGTTTAGACTTAGCTTTAGGACGCGGCGGAGACCAGGTAGCCATCAAGCAAAAGAACGGAAAAGTCCGCTTTTATGGTGGAAAGTCAAATGCAATGGAAAAACGGACACGTGTTAGAGCAAGAGTCATTTCACACGCGCTGCGTGATTTTGTCCTTGAAAGTGACCGTGTCATCATAATGGGCCACAAAAATCCGGATATGGATTCAATTGGTGCTGCGATTGGTGTTTTGAAAATTGCTGAAGTAAATGGGAAGGAAGGCTTTGTCGTCCTTGATCCAAGTGATATTAACCACGATGTTCAAAAGTTAATGGAAGAAGTTGAAAGTCATGAGGATCTTTGGTCGCAATTTGTTACACCAGATGAGGTTCTAGATTATGTGACAGATGACACACTTCTTGTCGTTGTAGATACGCATAAACCGTCTCTTGTGATGGAACCTAAGCTGCTTCCTAAAGTGGACCGGATCATTGTCCTTGATCACCATAGACGCGGTGAAGAGTTTATTGAGGATCCTGTTCTTGTGTATATGGAACCTTATGCTTCATCGACAGCAGAACTGGTTACAGAACTGCTGGAATATCAGCCGAAGCAGCTTAAGATGGACAGGCTTGAAGCAACATCGCTCCTTGCTGGAATTATTGTAGATACAAAGAGTTTTGCCGTGCGCACGGGTGCAAGAACCTTCGATGCGGCATCATTCCTCCGCTCAAACGGGGCAGATACAACATTGGTTCAAAAGCTGCTTAAAGAAGACATGGACCAATATGTAAAGCGTGCTAAGCTGATTGAGAAAGCAGAGGTATATCGCGAGGGAATGGCTATTGCTGTAGCTGATGAAGAGGAGAGCTTAAGCCAGATTGTCATTGCTCAAGCAGCTGATACTCTGCTTACAATGAAAGACGTAGCTGCATCCTTTGTGATTTCAAAGAGAAAAGATGATATGGTAAGCATAAGCGCCCGTTCGCTGGGTGATGTGAACGTCCAAGTCATTATGGAACGTTTAGAAGGTGGAGGACACCTTTCCAATGCTGCTACACAATTACAAGGTGTTACTCTCCAAGAGGCGAGAGAGAAACTAGAGAAGGCCATAGATGAAAGTTTAGAAGGGGGACAATAAGATGAAAGTTATTTTCTTAGAAGATGTTAAAGGTAAAGGAAAAAAAGGTGAATTAAAGAATGTATCTGAAGGATATGCGCGTAATTACCTGCTTCCTAATAACTTAGCGGTTGAAGCAACAAAAGGAAATGTCGCTAATCTTAAAGCCCAAAAAAACAGCGAGCAGAAGAAAGCCGCAGAAGAGCTTGAGGCTGCGAATAAATACAAAGAAGAGCTTGAAGCCTTAACGGTAGAAATTAAAGCCAAATCAGGAGAAGGCGGCCGTTTATTCGGTGCCGTATCAACAAAACAAATAGCGGAAACACTTTCCGGTATGAAAATGAAGGTAGATAAGCGTAAAATAATGCTTAACGACCCTATTCGCTCACTAGGGTATACGAATGTTCCTATTAAAATTCACCCAGAAGTGATAGCAACAGTGAAAGTTCACGTAGTAGAAAGCGAATAAATAAAGAAATACGCTTTTCTTTAGACGGTCTGATCTCTCTAGGTGCCAAGAATATCTTGCAATCCCTAGCAAGGTCAGACCGTTTTCATTTTTGTATGTTCGTTCTTATTTTTATATTTATTTTTTTATAGAAAGGAAGTAGTGTCATGAGTGATTTATTTGCTGATCGGACCCCGCCGCAAAATATAGAAGCCGAACAAGCGGTACTCGGTGCGATCTTTTTAGCTGATGTAGCACTCGTCACCGCATCTGAACGCTTACTGCCTGAAGATTTTTACCGGGCCGCGCACCAGCGCGTGTATCAGGTGATGCTTGAGTTGGCAGAAAAAGGCGAACCGGTTGACCTAGTAACCGTAACTTCAGAACTGCAAGACCGTAAATGGCTTGATGATATTGGTGGAGTAGCTTATTTAAGTGACTTAGCAAACGCTGTACCGACGGCAGCTAATGTGGAATATTACAGTAAAATTGTTGAAGAAAAATCAGTGCTGCGCCGTCTAATTAAGGTAGCGACGAATATTGCAGCAGACGGGTATACGAGCGAGGATGAAGTTGATGCGATACTCGATGATGCGGAAAAGACAATCTTAGATGTTGCACAGCGCAAAAACACGAGTGCTTTTATTTCCATTAAAGACGTTCTCGTTGAAACGTATGATCAAATTGAATTGCTTCAAAACCAAAAAGGAGACATTACAGGGATCCCGACTGGGTTTGTGGAGCTTGATAATATGACAGCAGGGTTTCAGCGGAATGATTTAATTATTGTGGCCGCTCGTCCTTCTGTTGGTAAGACCGCTTTTGCTTTAAATATCGCTCAAAATGTAGCCACTAAAACAGACGAGAATGTCGCGATCTTTAGTCTAGAGATGGGAGCGAGCCAGCTTGTTCAGCGTATGCTTTGTGCGGAAGGTAATATTGATGCTCAGAGAATGCGTACAGGAGCTTTAACAGCAGAAGACTGGCAGAAGCTGACGATGGCAATGGGCAGCCTTGCTAAAGCTGGTATATATATAGATGATACTCCAGGCGTGAAGGTTAATGACATTCGTGCTAAGTGCAGGCGTCTAAAGCAGGAGCAAGGGCTTGGGATGATCATGATTGACTATTTACAGCTGATCCAAGGAAACGGTCGAAGCGGCGAGAACCGTCAACAGGAAGTTTCAGAAATCTCTCGTACCCTAAAAGCGATTGCTCGTGAACTAGAGGTCCCTGTAATCGCCCTGTCACAGCTTTCTCGTGGTGTAGAGTCGAGACAAGATAAACGACCAATGATGTCTGATATTCGTGAATCGGGAAGTATTGAGCAGGATGCTGATATCGTTGCGTTCTTATATCGTGATGATTACTATGATAAAGAATCAGAGAATCAAAATATTATCGAAATCATTATAGCCAAGCAGCGTAACGGTCCTGTCGGCACCGTTGAGCTAGCTTTTGTGAAGGAATACAATAAGTTCGTTAACCTAGAACGAAGGCATGATGAAAGAAGCATGCCGCCAGGAGCCTAGTTACAATTAAAAATAGGCTTCGACATCAAAGTGTTTAACTGAATGGGATATGAAAACATAACAGTCGACCCCGCTTCTACTGAATAAGTACCACCTGCAGTAGTTGTTGATTTCCGCTGCAGGCACACGCTTTCCGCGGGCGGCCCGGGAGCTTCCTCGTCGCTACAATCAACGGAGCGAGAAGGTTGTATGGTGCTCCCTCATCGAACTTGTTCGTTGCTCAGTGATTTAGTAAACGAAGGGCGGTTTATAATGTGAACTGAGCTTAACAAAATCGCTCTACATCCTAATTACTAAAAGCAATAACCTAGCGGATGAAATATGCGTAGACTCCTGCGGTGCCTAGAGCAGGGCTGAGATCCCACAGGGCCAAAGCCCGAGGAAGCTCAGCAGCTCACCGCGGAAAGCGAAGCATAGTTTAGAAGCGGAGAATCCGCTATTACCTTTGTTTGATGCATTTTATGAAATGACCAGACGACTTTTTTCATTTATTGATGGAAAGTCGTCTTTTTTTTGCAATGGTGTCAACGCACTATCCATCTTTACTGTACGTAGTTTAAAAACACTTCTGTCCGGGCCTCTTTTTGTGTATAGTTTGCATCTTTTAGAAACAATCTAATCATAAATGTATTTCCCACACGAACGAATTTGTGTACATTGTATTAAATGTTCGGGTTTTATTGACGATTAACCCGTATGTTGATATACTTGTCAATGGATTTTGAAATTTCTCGGTTAGAACGTCCGAGACGGAGGTGCAACATATGTCATCAGTAGTGGTTGTAGGTACACAATGGGGCGATGAAGGAAAAGGAAAAATTACAGATTATCTTTCTGAAAAAGCGGAAGTAGTCGCTCGTTACCAAGGTGGAAACAATGCAGGGCATACAATTGTTTTCGGCGGAGAGAAGTACAAGCTTCACTTAATTCCGTCTGGGATTTTTTATAAAGATAAAGCGTGTGTAATTGGAAACGGTATGGTTATTGACCCTAAAGCATTAGTAGAAGAGCTAAAGTATCTACATGATCGTAATGTTGATACAAGCAACTTACGCATCTCTAATCGTGCTCATGTCATTCTTCCGTATCACTTAAAGCTTGATATTGTAGAAGAAGAGCGTAAAGGTGCAAATAAAATCGGAACGACGAAAAAAGGTATCGGTCCAGCTTACATGGATAAAGCAGCGCGTATTGGTATCCGTATAGCTGATCTTCTTGATCGTGAAGTATTTGAAGAGAAGCTTGAGCGTAATCTAGAAGAGAAAAACCGTATGTTTGAGAAATATTATGAAGTAGAAGGATTTACTAAAGAAGAAATTCTTGATGAATATTATGAATACGGACAGCAAGTAGCTCAATACGTATGTGACACATCTGTGGTGTTAAATGATGCTCTTGATGATGGACGTCGTGTTTTATTTGAAGGTGCTCAAGGGGTAATGCTTGATCTTGATCAAGGAACATATCCTTTCGTTACTTCTTCTAACCCAATTGCTGGAGGAGTAACAATCGGATCAGGTGTCGGACCTTCTAAAATTCATCATGTAGTAGGGGTTTCTAAAGCGTACACGACACGTGTAGGTGATGGTCCATTCCCAACTGAGCTTCATGATGAGATCGGTGATAACATTCGTGAAGTGGGTAATGAATATGGTACAACAACAGGCCGCCCTCGTCGTGTTGGCTGGTTTGATAGTGTGGTTGTGCGTCACGCACGCCGTGTCAGCGGAATTACAGATCTTTCTTTAAACTCAATTGATGTATTAACTGGAATTGAGACACTGAAGATTTGTACGGCTTACAAGTATCGTGGTGAAGTTATTGAAGAATTCCCAGCTAGCTTGAAAGTTCTTGCTGAGTGCGAACCAGTTTATGAAGAGCTTCCAGGATGGACTGAGGATATCACTGGAGTAAAATCTTTAGATGAGCTGCCAGTAAATGCTCGCCATTATATTGAGCGCGTATCACAGCTTACAGGTATTCCTTTAACAGTCTTCTCTGTTGGGCCTGATAGAAATCAAACAAACCTTGTACGTGGTGTGTTTGCATAATTGATTGAAACCGCCTAGATACGGTCTAGGTGGTTTTTTTATAAATTTGATCAGATGTTAGACATCTTATAAAAAGCTCTTGCGCTATTCGCTAAAGTTCGCTATTCTTAATGAGTGCTGAAGGCCCGCTAACGTTACGAAAAGTTTTTTTAAAAAGTTTATAAAAAGCCTTGCACAGTTTAGAAATGCATGATATTATTATTCTTGTCGCTGAGAGTTACAGCGAACGATGACAAGCTTTACTGATTAAAGTGAGCGTCATTATCACTAAGAGCCATTAGCTCAGTTGGTAGAGCATCTGACTTTTAATCAGAGGGTCGAAGGTTCGAGTCCTTCATGGCTCACCATTTTAATATGCGGGTGTGGCGGAATTGGCAGACGCGCTAGACTTAGGATCTAGTGTCTTATGACGTGGGGGTTCGACTCCCTTCACCCGCACTACATAGAAGAAGCTGTCCATTATTGGGCAGCTTCTTTTTTAGATGTTCGAGAGGTGCATCCTTTAAATATACCATTTATGCTATAGGTCAGATGGGTGCTTAACAGCAAGTGAAGAGTAAATAGATAAGCCAACATGAAATGAAAATAAAACAGCTAGCTATTCCCTGATGGGTCTAGCTAGCTGTTTCTCGTATCTTTTTCGTTTTCTTTTTCAGGCACTAAATCAATTCCGCCAGGGTGAAAAGGATGACATTTACTTAGGCGTTTAATTGTTAACCAACTTCCCTTAAAGGCCCCAAAGCGTTTTATGGATTCAATACCATAATGAGAGCAGGTAGGGTAGAAGCGGCAAGTTGGAGGCTTTAAAGGGGAAATGAATTTTTGATAACCTCGAATAAAGAGGACTAAAATTTTTTGCATAATAACCTCACTTTAATTGGTTCGATATCTCAGAAAGTTTTTTTATCTTTTAGAAGGATTTTGGATGATCTATGTCTAATAATAGCAAATAATGACTCATGAAAGGAGGCAAGTGTTTAAAATCCCCCCTGTACAGCTCCTCGTATTATATCCTATCCTTGAGGTGATGAAAAATGAAAAAGCTTCTATCCAACGAACGGGGTTTTACCCTTGTTGAAATGCTCGTCGTGTTAATGATCATCTCGATCCTCCTCTTAATTGCTATCCCGAATATGGTGAAAAATAACGAAGTTGCAGGCTCAAAAGGCTGTGATGCAACGATTAAACTCCTGCAGACACAGGTACACGCCTATGAAATTGAAACAAAAGAAAAGCCAGCAAGCCTCGATGTGCTTGAAACGGCCGAATATATTGAGACTACGGTATGTCCAAACGGTGCTCCGCTAAAGATAGAAAACGGTAAAGTTGTTGAAGGATAAGGCAGCATACTCTCAAGCTGGGTACACCTTAACCGAGCTCTTAATTACTCTCTCTATTTTCTCCATGTTAGTTCTTCTTCCCATGATTTATCTTCCCACTTCCATGAACACCTATAAAACAAAAGAAATTGCTGATCAATTTAAAGAAGATATTCTCTTAGCCCAGCATTTAGCAATGTCACACGGTGAGATCGTCACGATTAAATTTTTTGGCCCTCAAAAAGAGTACCGAATTTTTGGAAGTAAGGTTTATTTAGTTAGGCCTTTCGCCGATGAAAACATGGTCTTTTCTTCACATAGTCTTCCTGGTATACAAATCCAATTTTTGGAGAATGGAAACCCGCGCTATTCTGGTACAATGCATTTGGATATCCAAAAAGAGAAATATGCTTATACAATCCTTCTAGGAAAAGGGAGGGTGCATTATCGAAAACTCTAGTGGTTTTACTTTGATGGAAGTTATTCTCGCTCTCTCACTTCTCTCTGTTTGTACCTTAGCAATTCTGCCCGCCTATCTTGTTATTTATAATGAGCGATTAACCTTACAACAGGAGAACTTGGCAGGTGAACAACTTAGAGAGTCTATACAAAATTATTTAACAGGTGAAGAGCAGCCGCCAGCACCTTTATGGCTGAATGTAGTGGAAACGAGATCAGCTTCAGGAGAGTATGAAGTATGTGCAGACTATACGGGTGCAAATAAAAGGAAGTATCATATGTGTCTATATGCTAGGAAATGAACAAGGTTTTACGTTACTCGAGATTTTGCTTGTCTTAAGCATTTTAGGTGTTCTTGTGTTTGTCTTTCCTACCATCATGGGAGTCATCCAACATACAAAAAATCACGATACTCATGAAAAGCTAGAAATGATGGTGTTTTTTAATCAATTAACGGATGAAGTGAAGGAGTCCAGAACAATCCGAATCGAGGGGAGAGAGGTGGTTTTAATTAAAGGGGATGACACGGAAGTAAGTTATAGACAACTTGACACCGGCCAAATTAGACGATTCTCAAATAACAGCGGATATGTACCAATGTTGTATAATGTTCAATCTTTTTATTGTGAGCGGGAGCAGAAGAAATATCGATGTACGGTGACTCTTATAAATGGAGAGGTCATGAGCAGATCGATGATGCCGATGTATGGTGTGTATTAAGGAGTTTATAAATGAGGAATGATAGAGGCTTTGTTTACCCTATTGTATTAATTATATGCACATTCCTGTTGTTTGGTTTGATGGTACAAACGAATGTATATCTCCAGGAGAAGAGGTTTGCTGTTGAGCAGCAATTCATATTAAAGGGTGATACATTGATTCAAAGAGGACTCGTAGACTTTATCGTTCACGCACCAAGTACAGAAAACTCAACTTTATTCTTTTCATACGAGGATGGTACCGTTACACTTATTACAATGAGTAAAAGTGAGACGGAATGGCAGGTCGCTGCAACTGCAGAATTATTGGGTTCAACCCATGTACGTAGAGCGCAGTTTTATTACGACCCTTACCATCACCGCATAATAGAATATTGGGAGGTTTCCAAACGTGATGAATGATCGAATTTATCTTACCGGTTTTATGGGCTCTGGTAAAACGACGGTAGGGCAAGCTTTAGGCAAAACGTTGGGATTTCAGGTTATTGATACGGATCAATGGATCGAAGAAGATCAACAAAAGAAAATAAAAGAGATTTTTAATGAAGGGGGAGAAAAGCTTTTTAGGAGTCTAGAAACGGAAGCTCTAAGAGAGTTGTCTCAAAAAAAAGCTGTGATTACAACCGGTGGCGGCATCATTCTCAAAGAGGAAAATCGAAAAATTATGAAAGAGTCTGGCACAGTCATATTTCTAGACTGTGCCATCGAAGAAGTCATTCGCCGGACGTCTAATGATGATTCTAGGCCGTTGCTTAAAGAGAAGTCTAAAGGTGATATTCAATCCATGTACGAAGACCGCTTGCCGTTATATAAAGAAGCAGATATCCACTTAGATACTACAGGGAGGTCCATTCTTGAAATCGTTGCTGAGTTGAAGTCAGCTATGCTTAAATAAGGTGAAAATAGGCTATACTAAAACGAATAATCGTTGAGGTGATGGCCATGTCATTAAATGAGTACATTAAATTTATCACACAGCAGCTTGTGTTAAGGCTTGATCAACCAAAGGAAGTGAGAAAACAGGAGCGTGAAGCAAGAAAAGCAGAACGCCCGCCGTTTGCGTATCGCACTTTCGGGATTATTCCTTTTGCAATCAGTCTGTTATTTAAAAGGAAATCGAAAAAGCAGCTGTAAAGTTTAGGGGAAATGTTCCTGATTTTAGAGGCATTATAGCTGGTAGTTGTCGAAATAAATAGAGGTGACACAGATTTGCCACCGATCAAGCATTTACAATCAAAGTTTATCTCGTATATAATAAGTTTGTACTCTATAATTTGATAACTAGCACTATGACTTCCTATTGACGGATAGTGATTGCAAAAAGAAGGAGGGAGTAAGCAAATGGAGCGCATGTTTCGTGTTTTAGCTTTCTGGACAGGGATCTTCTCAGTCTTGTTCTTCGTTGGTGATATGCTTAACATGGCTTTGCTATTCTTTGCCCAAACAGGTGCATTGTTAGCACTAAGCTATTTAAACTTATCAGAACGTGTGTATATTTACATTTTCGGTGCGTACTTAACGATTTTCTTCGTTGGTTTCACGTACTATTCCACTTTCTTATTAGTACCAAGTTTTGGAGGTCACTAAGACCAGGTACATATGCGCACAAAAAACGTTGCCCCTTTAGTGAGCAACGTTTTTTTTCTATTTCCTTTAAATTTATCATTTTAAGAATTTATTAAAACCCTGATAAGAAAGGATTTCCATCCATTTCTTCGCCAATTGTCGTTACAGGGCCATGGCCTGATGCTACAATGGTTTCCTCAGGAAGCTCTAACAGCTTCGAATGAATGCTTTCTAGCAAAAGGTTATGATCTCCTCCTGGAAGATCTGTGCGTCCAATGCTTTGCTTAAAGAGGGCATCTCCAGAGAATACTACCCCTCCGGTTGCTGAATAATAAGAAACACTTCCTGGTGAATGGCCTGGTGTATAGAGAATATCGAATGAAAAAGAGCCGAGCTGAATGGTTTTTTCCTCTTGAATGATCTCATCAGCTGCACGGGCTGTAATCGAAGCATTTCCTAAAAAACGGCCTGATCCATTTTTAGCTGCATCAGAGAGCCAATCCTTTTCAGCTTCATGAATATATACAGGGCAATTAAAAGCATCTCTTACTTCATCTACGGCACCAATATGATCAAAGTGGGCGTGAGTTAATAAAATAGCAAGCGGGCTAATCTGTTGATCGTTTAGCCATTTAATGAATTCCGGTCCATTGCCGCCGGGATCAAAAATCACAGCTTCTTTTTTTTCGTTCATTAATACATAGGCATTTGTCTGCAAAGGCCCTAACGGAATTTGAGTCCAGTTCATATGATCTCCTCCAGTATTTTCTACATAATATGTATTTGAAATGTAATACCATACTCATATCTTACCATCTTACACTTTTCTTACACCAATCTTACTACCTTACAGATTATCTTTCAAAGGAATGTATGTGCACATGGTTAGATAAAAAGTTCACAGCTATGTAACGTTTTGTTTATCATTTATACTTTTTCTTAAGTATACTTAAGGCAAATAAGTGAATTTTATAAGTAGGCTGGCTTGTTTAACGTATTTGTACAGGTTGATAAAATGAACAGGACCCAATATCCTCTTGTTTAGAGAGTTGGATTTGTTTATAATAAGATGTACAAACTGGGTACTGAGATACATACATAAGGAGGGTGAGACCTAATGTTTCTAGCAATTACATTTCTATTAGTAGCGATTTTATCTGCAGTTGGCATCGTTCGTGAAATGCGCAGAAAAAATTTCTTCGCAGTTGGGTTTGCGGCATTGTCGCTTGCTGTTTTTGGCTGGTTCTCAGTCATGACTATTATTTCAATCATCGCTGGCGGCGGTGCAACAGCTTAAGACGCCTAAATGTAAAACTCCCTTGCATAGCAAGGGAGTTTTTTGTTGAAGTATAGTTTAATGGAAAACCTGTTGCTGTAAATAAAAGATGCCGCCATTTATCACATCTACATGGATTTTAGGTTCATATTGTTCGGCAAGGGCTTGCTTTTCTAACTCATAACTCTCTGGCTTGTCTTCATATTCCTCATAAAATTGCTCTAGGAGAGCTAAGTCGTTTTCCCATCTTTCTATTGCTTCGCGAGCCCAGGTAGAATCTTCGTTCTCGGCATAGGTCTGCACCATTTTCTGTAGTCTCACGATGCCGCTTTTAGGCGTAATCAAAGGAGATAACGTGAAACAAAAATCGGGAATGGAAGATTTTAATATTTTGCCTTCGATTGAATCATAAAATCCTGGCACAATCTGACCATGAATTAAATTCAAACCAAGCGATAAGATGACGTCCTTTTTTCGATCGCATTGAAAAGACACTTTTACATTTAAACACAACCAAGGCTGCAGTGGAGTGGAAGCATGACCATTTGTGGCAACTTGTTCATATAATCTAATAAATCCGCCAAGCGTCCTTGTTGACTTAAATAGCTGATGCAGGCGCGGGGAGCCATAATGGATGGGCTCTCCTCGCAAGTCATCCGGTGCATTAGCTTTATCTGTAATAAAGGTGATTTTCATTGGGTTAGGCGTACCACCAGTCTTCTCAAGGTAGTGCCAGTAAAAGGGTCTGTTCATTAATAGTTTATCAAGCTCAATCGACAATTGAACCGTTAGATAGGTAGGTGTATTCTCAAGAACAGGACTATCATTTGCTTCAAAATAACGCTCTAAGAAATTATGAATTTGTTGCTGTTGCACCTAATTCACCTTCCTCTTCGTTTGTTCTCATAGATTGTGCTTCATTCATAATGGCTGCAAGATGGTCGAGTTTAATTTTCACTTCACCATCTGATTCTGATTGGACAATAATGTCTTTAACATGTTCCTCTATTGAAGTGAGGTCTATTTTGGTTAAGATTTCATCAAGTTCACCAATAACTGATTCAAATAAATGAATCTTTTCATAGAGTAACTTTAGAATATGCTGCTCTACCGTATCTTCCACCGCAAAATTATAAATATGAACGTCATTTTTTTGCCCTAAGCGATGAATACGTCCGATTCGTTGTTCAATGCGCATTGGATTCCATGGGAGGTCGAAGTTAATAATATGGCTGCAAAACTGCAGGTTAATTCCTTCTCCTCCTGCTTCTGTGGCAATAAGAACTTGAGCATGGGACTCAAACAGCTGCCTCATCCAATCCTTCTTCCCGCGCTTAAATCCGCCTCGAAAAGGGACAGATGAGATGCCGTTTTGTTTTAAATACCATTGCAGATAGAGCTGCGTTGCTCTGTATTCAGTAAATATAATCACTTTATCATTGATTTTCTTTACAAGCTCTAATGCGTTTTCTGCTTTGGCGTGACCATCAATACCGCCGATCATGTGAAGCAGTTTTTCAGCTTGTGGGAGGGTGCGTCCGTCTTTTTGTGCTTTTTCAATCATATTTTTTAACGTCATAAAAGCTGCTTCACGGCTTGAACAGATTTCACGCTGCAAAGTAATGAGAGAGAAATGACTTGAATCCCCTTTAAGCGTTTGAAGAGCATCATAGAATTCTCGCTCTTTTGGACTGAAAGTGATCGGCACCGTTTCAACCACCCGCTTTGTCCATTGAATGCCTGTTTCTTCTCTTCTATTTCTGACCATAACCTTACCGACAAGCTCTCTTAACTTTTCATCATTTTTTGGTGACCGTTTATTTGATCTGAATTCTTTTTCAAAACTTGATATGTCTCCTAGATGGCCTGGTTTTAATAGTGAGACTAAGTTAAAGATTTCTTCTAGTTTGTTTTGAACAGGAGTAGCCGTTAACAATAAACAAAACTTCTTTTTAAGGTTTCGGATGAACTCGTAATTTTTCGTTTTTGGATTTTTTAACTTATGTGCTTCATCAATAATAATTAAATCATAGGATTGATTCATGACAATGTCACGATGCGGCTGTCTTTTTGCTGTATCAATCGATGCGACAATAACGTCACATTGTTCCCACACATAGGTTTTACGCTGCGGAGTTGCAGGGATATGAAATTTAGTATTTAATTCGATCGCCCACTGTGACACAAGAGAGGCAGGGACGAGAATTAATGCTTTTTTTACAAGTCCGCGAATCATGTATTCTTTCAATATGAGTCCTGCTTCAATGGTTTTGCCAAGCCCCACCTCGTCAGCTAAAATAGCTTTGCCGTTCATCTGCTCTATTACGGTATTCGCCACTTCAATTTGATGAGGAAATGGATCAAGCTGTGGAAGGTGATTTGGAGCAATTAAGCCTTTAAATGCAGGAATCGATTGATGCTCTTCAGCCTCATAAGCAAGACGTGCTAATTCATAACTTGCAAAAGGACCGTCTTGTTCCAAGCGCTCAAGGAATTGATCCTGCCAACTTTGATCAAAATGTATGTTTATTTTCATGGTTATCTTTCCTTTCCTAAAAGAAACTATTGCGCCATTTGAATCGTCTTGGTAGGATATGAGTAGAAGGAAACAGACAATTCGTCAAATTCTGTAAAAGTAGATTTAAATATAGAGTATATTGATGGATAGTAGAATAAATTGGTTTTTCTTTTCTAGTATGTACCAATTCAAGTGAAAACATGAAAAATGATCCTATAAAAGTGAAGCTTTTGCGGATGAAAGTAGGGGGAGAGACTGCGTATAGTTGCGCAGCGCCGAAGGAGCAAGCAAAATTTGTGAATCTCTCAGGCAAAGAAGACTCTTACAGGACGCAGCTCTGGAGAGTGCTCAAATGTTGAGCCACCTACGAAGACAGTTCTTAATAGAACGAAACTTTCTGGTTAAAGGACAGGGTTATACATCGTATGTGTATAGCCCTGTCCTTTTTTTGTTTACCCAGCCTATCTTCATAATCAAATTTCTGAATAGTGTTTGTTTTAACACAAAGGAGGACAATGATGACAACGTTAAAGCGCACCCCTTTATTTGAAGAATATCAAAAAGCAGGAGCTAAAACGATTGATTTCGGCGGATGGGATCTGCCTGTTCAATTTTCAAGCATTAAAGAAGAACATGAAGCGGTTAGAACAAAAGCAGGATTATTTGACGTGTCTCATATGGGAGAAGTCGAGGTTAAAGGAGAAAATGCGTTAGCCTACTTACAAAAAATGATGACAAATGATGTTAGCAAACTGGTGGATAATCAAGCACAGTACACCGCTATGTGCTATCCGGACGGAGGAACAGTTGATGATCTTTTGATCTATAGAAAAGCGGCTGATGACTACTTGCTCGTCATTAATGCGTCTAATATTGATAAGGATATGGATTGGCTCAATCAACATAAAATCGCTGGTGTTAAAGTAAATAATATTTCAGACGATATTGCTCAATTAGCGATACAGGGACCACTTGCAGAAGAGATCTTGCAGACACTTACAGATCAAGACTTAAGTGACATACGCTTTTTCCGCTTTCAAGATAATGTCGATCTATCTGGTATAAAGGCGCTAGTGTCAAGAACAGGCTATACGGGCGAGGATGGGTTTGAAATTTATTTGCAGGCCGAGCAGGCAGCTGAATTATGGAGCACACTGCTTGAGACAGGCAGCAGTAAAGGGTTAGTGCCATGCGGGTTAGGTGCGCGTGATACGTTGAGATTTGAAGCGAAGCTGCCTCTATATGGCCAAGAATTAACAAGTGACATCTCCCCTCTTGAAGCTGGGATAGGGTTTGCAGTTAAAGTAGGCAAGGAAGAAGACTTTATTGGCAAGGACGCATTGAAAAAGCAAAAAGAAGAAGGGCTTAAAAGAAAGCTCGTTGGTCTTGAAATGGTTGATAAGGGAATCCCGCGGACAGGGTATGAAGTATTAGCAAATGATAGTCAGATTGGCTTTGTCACAACAGGAACACAGTCCCCTACACTTAAAAAAAATGTAGGACTAGCTGTTATTGACAGTGAGTATACGGAAGCAGGGACAGAAGTATTCGTGCAAGTACGTAAAAAAACGCTAAAGGCAATGGTTGTAAATACACCTTTTTATAAACGTTCATAATTAAGTAAGAGAATGGCGTACTAGAAGTGTCTATAAGGATGAGGAGGAGCTTGCAACATGACGAATCGATATTTACCTATGACCGAACAAGATGAAAAAGATATGCTTCATACTATTGGGGTCGACAGCATTGAGGAATTATTTTCAGATATTCCAGAAGGCATTCGTTTTAAGGGAGAATTAGCGATCCCTAAAGCATTAAAAGAGCCTGAACTTGTGAAGTATTTTCAAGGCTTGGCAGCAAAAAATGTTTCGCTTAAACAAAAAACGTCTTTCTTGGGTGCTGGGGTGTATGAGCACTATATTCCTTCTATTGTTGACCATGTTATATCACGCTCTGAATTTTACACTGCGTATACTCCTTATCAACCGGAAATTTCCCAAGGGGAACTTCAGGCTATTTTTGAATTTCAGACGATGATTAGTGAACTAACAGGAATGGACCTCGCGAACTCATCTATGTATGATGGCCCAACTGCACTAGCGGAAGCAGCAATGATGAGTGCTGGTCAAACAAAAAAGAAAACCATTCTTGTTTCAAAAGCTGTTCATCCAGAAGCGAGAGAAGTAATCAAGACGAATGCTTACGGGCAGAGGTTAAATGTTGTAGAAGTTGATGTGGCTGATGGTCTGACTGATCTTGATGCACTGAAAAAAGCATACAGTGAAGATACTGCGTGTGTGATTGTACAGTACCCAAATTTCTTCGGAAACTTAGAATCACTTGATAAGATTGAGGAAATTACACACTCTGATAAAGCAATGTTTGTCGTATCAAGCAACCCAATGGCGCTAGGTCTCCTAAAATCACCAGGTGAATACGGGGCAGATATTGTTGTTGGGGACGCTCAGCCATTTGGTATTGCACCTCAATATGGCGGACCTCATTGCGGATACTTTGCTACGACGAAAAAGTTAATGAGAAAAGTGCCTGGCCGTCTTGTCGGACAGACGACTGATGAGAAGGGGCAGCGTGGATTTGTATTAACATTGCAAGCACGCGAGCAGCATATCCGCCGCGAAAAGGCGACGTCTAATATTTGTTCCAATCAGGCACTTAATGCTCTGGCTGCTTCTGTTGCTATGACAGCTCTTGGAAAGGCTGGAATGAAGGAAGTTGCCTATCAAAATCTGCAAAAGGCCGCCTATGCAAAAAAACAGTTGAAAGAAAACGGTGTAGAGGTTCTCGAAGGAGCTCCATCGTACAATGAATTTATCATTAAGCTCGGGAAGCCGATTGAAGAAATAAATAAGGCTCTATTAGATAAAGGCTTTATTGGTGGGTATGATTTAGGGTTCTACTATCCTGAATATCAAGATCACATGCTTGTATGTGTTACTGAAGTGCGTACGAAAGTAGAAATCGATCAATTTGCAAAAGAATTGGGGGCGTTAGTATGAACAACCAAGACCAGCCGCTCATTTTTGAACTAAGTAAAGAAGGCAGAGTCGGGCATAGCTTGCCTGACCTCGATATTCCTTGTGAGTCAATGGAGGCGTTATTGCCTGAGGAATTTATTCGAGAGCAGGCAGCTGAACTGCCAGAGGTGTCAGAGCTTCAGATTATGCGTCATTATACTGCCCTGTCTACTCGTAATCATGGTGTAGATTCAGGTTTTTATCCATTAGGGTCATGTACGATGAAGTACAATCCTAAAATTAATGAAAATGTCGCTCGTTATGAGGGGCTAGCTTATGTTCACCCATATCAGCCGGAAGAGCAGGTTCAAGGGTCCCTTGAATTACTTTATGACCTGCAAACATCTTTAGCAGAGATTACAGGAATGGATGAAGTGACGCTTCAGCCAGCTGCTGGGGCTCATGGTGAATGGACTGGATTAATGATGATTCGTGCCCTTCATGAAGCGAATGGCGACAACGAGCGTACAAAAGTCATTGTTCCCGACTCAGCGCATGGGACAAATCCAGCTTCAGCGACTGTGGCAGGTTTTGAGTCGATTACGGTTCGTACGAATGGAGAGGGACTCGTAGATCTTGATCACTTAAGAGAAGTTGTAGGGCCTGATACTGCGGCATTAATGCTGACAAACCCTAACACATTAGGTCTTTTTGAAACTTATATCGAAGAAATGGCTGCCATTATTCATGACGCCGGCGGTAAACTTTATTACGACGGAGCCAATTCAAACGCGATTCTAGGAATAGCAAGACCTGGAGATATGGGCTTTGATGTAGTCCATTTAAACCTGCATAAGACGTTCACTGGTCCTCACGGAGGGGGCGGCCCTGGATCTGGTCCTGTCGGGGTGAAAAAAGAATTGATTCCATTTCTACCTAAACCTGTTTTAGTGAAAGAACAGGGTACGTACCGCTTTGAATATGATCGTCCAAAGTCGATTGGACGAGTGAAGCCGTATTATGGAAATTACGGGATCAATGTACGTGCGTATACGTATATCCGTACAATGGGACCAGAAGGATTGAGAAAAGTCTCTGAATATGCCGTGTTAAATGCTAATTACATGATGCGCAGACTAGAGCCTCATTTTGATCTGCCGTATACACAGCATTGTAAACATGAATTTGTCATTTCGGGACGTAGACAAAAGAAGCTCGGTGTAAGAACGCTCGATATGGCTAAACGACTTCTAGATTTTGGATATCATCCTCCGACCATCTACTTCCCGCTCAATGTAGAGGAGTGCATGATGTTTGAGCCGACTGAAACAGAGTCAAAAGAAACGCTTGATGAATTTGTTGATGCGATGATTCAAATCGCAAAAGAAGCAGAAGAAAGTCCAGAAGTAGTCCAAGAAGCTCCTCATCATACGGTTATCAGCCGCTTAGATGAGACGACTGCTGCGAGAAAGCCAATCCTTCGGTATCAAAAAGCATAAATAAAAGAGGCTGACATATCAGCCTCTTTCTTTATGCTTATTTTTTCTTGATTTTGCCTGTCCATTTTTTGAAGCCGCCCTGCAAATGATAGATATCTTCTACACCGCGTTTCTTTTTAAGGAATTGAGCAGCTTGTCTGCTTCTAGCTCCAGATTGGCAATAAAGGTATACAGGCTGGTCGGTACGGACTTCATTGGCGCGCTGACGCAGCTGGGACATAGGAATGTTTCTTGAGCCTAGAATATGCCCGCCCTCATATTCACGTGGTTCTCGTACATCGATTAATTGCGCCTTTCGATATCCTTTAATGAAATCTTCCTGTGTTAATGTAGTTAAGTATTTAGGCGTATAGAAACGTTTAAATACTGCATACACCACTAGTGCTAAAAGAATCAGCCATAAGTAAATCATCATAAATCTACGTACACTCCTTCTACAAATACATCATTTCTCATTAAATTATATCTATCTGGACAGGAATTAGCAATTGCTATATGTGAATCGATGTTAATTAGTCACAGAATATCAAAGCAACCTACTTGGCTCTCTTTGGTGATTTTGTTACACTAGGTTGGAACTTTAGATGATAGCATACAGAAAGAAGCGATGAATATGAATGAAACATGGCGTTTTATTGATTCTGGTAATTGTTCACCTGCTTATAATATGGCCTTAGATGAAGCGTTGCTAGACTGGCATAGTAAAGGGAAAATACCACCGACCATCAGATTTTACGGTTGGAATCCTGCAACTCTCTCCATTGGCTATTTTCAAAAAGTAGAAAAAGAAGTCAATATGAAGGCAGTTAAGGATTACGGGTTAGGATTTGTCAGAAGGCCTACCGGAGGACGCGGAGTACTGCATGATCAAGAGCTTACATATAGTGTGATTGTTTCAGAAGACCATCCTGAGATGCCGGCGACCGTTACTGAGGCGTATCGTGTAATTTCAGAAGGTATTCTTGAAGGGTTTAAAAAAGTAGGACTTGATGCTTATTTTGCGGTCCCTCGTACAGATGAAGAAAAAAACGCGTTAAAAAACCCGCGCTCGGCTGTTTGTTTTGATGCACCTTCTTGGTATGAACTTGTTGTAGAAGGAAGAAAAGTGGCAGGGAGTGCTCAAACGAGGCAAAAAGGAGTTATTTTGCAGCACGGCTCAATTATCTTAGATATAGATGAAGATAAGCTATTCGACCTGTTTAATTATCCAAGTGAACGTGTACGTGAAAGAATGCAGAAAAACTTTAAAAATAAAGCAGTAGCAATAAATGCTCTTCGCGAAACCTCTCTTACAATGGAGGAGGCAAAAGAGGCCTTTCATTATGGTTTTGAAAAAGGGTTAGGCATTACACTTGAACCTTATTCATTAACTATGGATGAGGAAGCAGAAGTATGGAAAATTGCTCATGAAAGGTATGAACAAGATAGCTGGAACTACCGTAAATAATAGAAAAGGCCTGGAACCTGCCAGGGCCTTTTCTATTTATTTTGTTATGGCAGCAGCTGCTTGAAGGCTTCTTGCAGCTGTCTTGTGATAGGACCAATCTCAAGCGTTGCTGAGACATCACCTGTAATCGACCGAACAGGGGTTACTTCCATCGTTGTGCTGGTAATAAAAGCTTCGTCTGCAATCGCTAGTACATCGGTAGGAAAGGCTTCTTCTACTACATGAAGTCCAGCTTCTTTAGCAAGCTTGATTACAACTTGTCTAGTGATGCCGTTTAAGATGAAGTTTGTGGCAGGATGAGTATAGAGAGTAGAATCTTTTATTAGGAACAGGTTTGATGACGAGCCCTCAGTCACCGTACCATCTCTGTGCATGATGGCTTCATGGCAATTGTGATCAGCTGCTTCTCGCTTTGCCATTATGTTACCAAGTAAGTTTATCGTTTTAATGTCACAGCGCAGCCAACGGATATCTTTTGTGAGCCATAAGTCGACTCCGTTAGCTAATAGCTCGTCTTTACGCTCTAAATTTTCAGCAAAACCGGTTAGAACGGGTGAGATTTCACGTTGGTATAAATGGTTCCTTGGCTGTAAGCCGCGTGTTAATTGAATATAGACAATTCCTGTTTCAATGGTATTTTTTATAATCAATTCATTTATAAGCTCAGTAAACGTCTCTCTCGTTGTTGAGAGAGGAATATCAAGTTTTTTAGCGCTCTCATAAAGACGATCTAGATGTTGATTTATCGTAAATGGTTTGCCGTTATATATACGAATAACTTCATAAATTCCGTCACCAAAATGATAGCCGCGATCATCAAAGTCTATGCCGGCTTTTTCTTTAGGTACAATATCTTGGTCAATGAGAACATATTTCATAAGTAAAACCTCCAGCTCTAGTAATTCAGATTTTCAGATAGTTATCTTCATTATCTGAACATCCCAAAAAAATTTTGTCAATCATTTTTTCTCGCTTTGTCGAATTGAGATCAGATAAGGGTTTGACTTTTGTCCTATCTTTGGCAAGAGAGAAATTGGTTCAAATTAACGGGAAAATCAAATTAAATATCTGTTAAACTCATATATGCTTGTCTTTTTTAGCTGTTTCAAGTTTGACAAAATAGGATCAAATTTAATTTAACACAATATATAGTGTTTATTTCTGAAAAAGGAGTACTATATATTGAATCAGGGTATAGACCTGTGGTAGACTTACCCAAGAATAAAAACTTAGACATGGACATGCACCTGGCAATTCCATTATTGTTGAGTTTATTTTGATTGAGTTATTTAAATTTAGTTTTTAATAAATGTTTTAGTGGTTTAATTAAAGGAGGAGACGTGAATGGCGATGACGATGGCGAACGTGATGCGTGTCAATGTGGAGAAATTAAATAAAGACATTGCACAATTTTCACAAGTTCATCCAATAACGGAAGACATGCACATAACGAAAAAGGGTGTGTCTAGACTTGTTATGCTTGACCGTTATACGTTTAAGGATACGGAGAAGAAAACATTAGCTGTAGGAGATTTTGTTGTATTAACTGTTAAAGCAGACCCTAAGTTCCCTGCTAGAGGATTTGGTTTTGTGGTTGAATTAAACCGCGAAGATAACAAAGCGAAAGTTCTTGTGGATGAAGAGTTCCGCGGGGTATTAGAAGGGGAAGAGGCAGAAAGCGGCCTCGTAACACGTTCACTAGATACAATTGAAAAGCCGTTAGAGTTGTTCTATGAACAAATTGCTAAGCGTAATGCAACCGGTTTGGCATCAGTCGAAGAAGATGCAGCGCGTCGCCAAGAGTCTTTTGAACAGTTTTACAGTGAGTTAGTCAATATGAACTTCATCCCTGCAGGACGAGTTCTTTATGGAGCAGGTGCTAAAACAGACGTTACGTATTTCAATTGTTATGTAATGCCTTTTGTGAAAGATTCACGTGAAGGGATTTCTGAGCATCGTAAACAAGTAATGGAGATCATGAGCCGAGGCGGCGGAGTCGGAACAAATGGCTCAACTCTTAGACCGCGCAATACGCTGGCAAGGGGCGTGAATGGGAAATCTTCTGGTTCAGTTTCTTGGCTTGATGATATCGCCAAGCTTACTCATTTAGTTGAGCAGGGTGGGTCAAGACGCGGAGCGCAGATGATTATGTTGGCTGATTGGCATCCTGATATTTTAGAATTCATCATATCTAAAATGCAGAATCCGCGTATTTTGCGTTTCTTATTAGAACAGACAGATGATGAACAAATTCGTCGCCTAGTTAAAGAAAAACTAAGTTTCACCCCGCTTACTCCAGTTGAAGAGGCAATGTATCAAGGGATCGTGAACTTCAGGAATGTTGAAGGACAGGGAGGATTTGATACAAAAGTCATTCAAGAAGCGGAAGATAAATTAATGACAGGCGGAACATACAAGGTCAATAATTCAGAGTTTTTAACAGGCGCGAATATCTCCATTACGTTAACGAAAGAGTTTATGGAGGCTGTTGAAAACGATGAGGAGTACGCACTTCGCTTCCCTGATGTAGAAAATTATACGGCGGAGGAAATGGAGTCTTACAATGAAACATGGCATGAAATCGGAGATGTGCGTGAATGGCGCGAGATGGGATACGGTGTTCGAACCTATCGCCTAATCCGAGCGAAAGAACTATGGAACCTGATTAATATTTGCGCTACGTATAGTGCAGAACCAGGTATTTTCTTTATCGATAATGCTAATGACATGACGAACGCTAAGGCATACGGACAAAAAGTAGTCGCGACTAACCCTTGTGGAGAGCAGCCGCTTGCTCCGTATTCTGTTTGTAATCTGGCTGCAATTAACTTAGCAGAGATGGCTGATAAGGAAACAAAAACAGTTAACTTTGATAAATTAAAACGGACGGTTGAAGTCGGCGTACGTATGCAAGATAATGTCATTGATGCTACCCCGTATTTCTTAGAGGATAATACGAAGCAAGCAAAAGGAGAGCGTCGTGTCGGACTCGGAGTCATGGGTTTACATGATCTGCTTATTTATACAGAGACGGTCTATGGATCAGAGAAAGGCAATCAATTAGTTGATGAAGTATTTGAAACGATTGCAACGACAGCTTATCGTACAAGCATTGAGTTAGCAAAAGAGAAAGGCAGTTTCCCATACTTAATTGGTCAAAATGAAGAAGAGACGAGAGCATTACGAGAAGCATTCATTAATACAGGCTACATGAAAAAAATGCCTGAGGATATCCGTGAAGGTGTGCTGGCGTATGGAATTCGCAATTCTCATTTATTAACGGTTGCCCCAACAGGAAGTACAGGAACGATGGTAGGGGTATCTACAGGTCTTGAGCCATACTTCTCATTCTCTTATTTCCGAAGCGGACGTCTTGGTAAATTTATCGAAGTGAAAGCAGGAATTGTGGAAGAGTACTTAAACAGCCACCCTGAGGCTTCTGCGGACGAATTACCAGAGTGGTTCATTTCTACAATGGAATTATCACCAGAAGCTCATGCGGATGTTCAGTGTATTATCCAGCGTTGGGTTGACAGTTCATTATCTAAAACCGTTAATGCTCCTAAAGGCTACACAGTAGAGCAGGTTCAAGCGGTTTATGAGCGTCTATATCGCGGCGGTGCTAAAGGCGGAACCGTTTATGTCGATGGCAGCCGGGATGCTCAAGTGCTTTCACTCAAAGCCGAAGAAAATAATTTCGAACAAAAAGAACTTTTCGAGCAAACAAATGAGGAAGCTGAGGGCGAAAAGAAAAAGGTCGTTCTCGTTAATACAATTACAGAAGTTCGATCAACAAATGTGACATTTGGTTCAGAAGTAGGGAATACTTGTCCCGTTTGCCGAGAGGGTACAGTTGAAGATATTGGCGGCTGTAATACATGTACAAGCTGCGGTGCACAGTTGAAATGTGGATTATAATGAAGATGAAGATGAGCTAATTTGGCTCATCTTCTTTTTTTGTTCTAAATACTGGCATGATGAATGCTATTTTTTTTGCACATTCTAAAAGAAAAGGAGGAGAGAACATGAAACCATTCTCACCACAGCTCGTCTATTTTGAACCGGGAGCTCTTGAATATCCGCTCGGCAAAGCATTAAAAGAAAAGTTTGAGAAAATGGATGTTGAAATTAGAGAAACGACATCACATAACCAAGTACGCAACATTCCAGGAGACAATGATTTGCAAAAATATCGAAATGCTAAATCAACCTTGGTTGTAGGTGTACGAAAAACGCTGAAGTTTGATACGTCAAAACCTTCTGCAGAATATGCTATTCCTCTTGCCACAGGGTGTATGGGGCATTGTCATTACTGTTACCTGCAAACCACTCTTGGTGATAAGCCATACATTAGAACGTATGTTAATTTAGATGAGATTTTTGAAAGTGCGGATAAGTATATAAAAGAAAGAGGAGATGAAATAACCCGTTTTGAAGCGGCCTGTACATCAGATATTGTTGGAATTGATCATCTCACTCATTCATTAAAGAAAACGATTGAACATATTGGCAAGACAGAAAATGGCCGCCTTCGATTTGTAACGAAGTACAATCATGTCGATCATTTACTTGATGCAAAACATAATGGAAATACGAGGTTTCGTTTTAGTGTCAACTCAGACCATGTCATAAAGAGCTTTGAACCAGGAACTTCCTCCTTTCTTGAGCGTATTGAGGCAGCAGGCAAGGTGGCTAATGCTGATTATCCGTTAGGTTTTATTGTAGCCCCTTTAATTTTGCATGAAGATTGGGAGGCGGGCTACCTTGATTTATTTGAACGTCTTGAAGCGACTTTGCCGCACTATGCCAAAAAGGATCTAACGTTTGAAATGATTCAGCACCGTTTTACGAAGACAGCTAAAAGAGTTATTCAAAAACGTTACCCTAAGTCGAAATTAGAAATGAATGAAGAGGAACGAAAATATAAGTGGGGTAAATACGGAAGAGGTAAATATGTATATAAGGATGATGAAGCTACTACCTTGAGAGAAACGATTCAATCCTATATTGAACGCTTCTTTCCGGAAGCAAAAATCGAGTATTTTACGTGATGAATATCCATACTTAAATAGGAATTAACATTGTCTCTGGTTCCCCTTCTGTAGTAATATAGAAATGATGACTGCATGGATCGATTAATGGTGGGCAAACGCGTC
The DNA here is from genome assembly GCF_000474275.2 of Alkalihalophilus marmarensis DSM 21297. Lineage (GTDB taxonomy): Bacteria > Bacillota > Bacilli > Bacillales > Bacillaceae_D > Alkalihalophilus > Alkalihalophilus marmarensis. Next base: position 89,306 of record NZ_ATAE01000030.1, on the reverse strand, counting down.
TCTTGCGTGTTTGTTGAATAAATGGAGGGGACCCTATGCCGACACCTAGTATGGAAGATTATTTAGAACGAATTTATATCTTAATTGAAGACAAAGGGTACGCTCGCGTTTCAGATATTGCTGAGGCACTCGAGGTACACCCTTCTTCTGTGACTAAAATGGTTCAAAAACTTGATAAAAGCGAGTATCTTATTTATGAAAGGTACAGAGGGTTGGTTTTAACTGCTAAAGGAAAAAAAGTAGGAAAGCGGCTTGTCTATCGCCACGAACTGCTTGAAGATTTCATGAGATTAATCGGTGTGGAGGAACAACATATTTATCAAGATGTTGAAGGAATTGAACATCATCTGAGCTGGGATGCAATTGATCGTATTGGGGATTTAGTGCAATTTTTCCAAGAAGATAAAACACGGATTGAAGCATTGAAACATGTCCAAAAAAAGAATGAAGAAGACTAGTGAATATGATTAATGAAAAAGAACGATAACCATAGAGCCTCTATGGTTATTTTGTTTTCTAATTAGAATTATACTTTTTAGGCAACATCCAAGCTCATCTCTACATATGGTAACGTAGTGGGGGGATGTGAATGAAAGTAGATGGCGTGTTTGCAGGCGGCGGTGTTAAAGCTTATGCATTTGTTGGGGCGCTAGAAGTGATGGAGGAGCGAGGATACGAATTTACCCGCATTGCAGGAACAAGCGCAGGGTCTATTGTAGCAGCCTTGATTAAAGCAGGCTACACGAGTAAGGAATTATTATCATTATTAAATGAATTAGATATTGAGGCCTTTAAGGATGAGAGGATGTCATGGCTGCCCTTTCAAGCAGCAAAATGGGTGCACCTTTATTTTAAGTTAGGGATCTATAAAGGAGATGCTCTTGAGGAGTGGCTTAGCTGTGTGTTGAAGAAAAAAGGCATTCGAACATTTGCAGACCTTCCAAAAGATTCTCTGAGAATTATCGCGTCAGATCTCTCACAAAACAGACTGATGGTCCTACCGGATGACCTGCCTCTCTACGGGCAGCTTCCTGAGAAGTTTTCCGTAGCCCGGGCAGTTAGAATGAGCTGCAGTATACCTTTTTTCTTTGAACCGGTTAAAATCTACGACCGGACTAAAAATGGGGCAAGGTCGTATGTAGTAGATGGGGGCATCTTAAGTAATTTTCCTATGTGGCTGTTCATGGACGGTAGAACTAAGAAATGGAAACGGCCTGTCATCGGATTTCAATTATCACCTTCAACTGAGCAAATGCCGCCAAATGATATTAAGAATGCCATCTCTCTATATAGAGCCCTCTTTAACACAATGACAAAAGCACATGACTCAAAATATATTGCTGCAGATCATGCAAAAAATATTGTATTTATACCTGTGGTTGATGTGAGTGCGACTGATTTTGAAATGTCGGACCAAGAAAAAGATAAACTTGTAGCCCTAGGAAAAGGACAGACGGAGATGTTCTTAAAAGGGTGGCGCTACTAAAAAGAACCGTGCTTTTAAAATAAAGCGCGGTTCTTCTTTTTATTCTTTTTACCCTCAATGACTGTGAAATTATGGTCTGCACGTTTTTTTATAGCGGATTTTGGATAAGGAGCTTTCTTTTTGACAGCCGATGTTCCATTTGTCGCTTTGAAGAAATTTGGACCTCTTGAAGGTGTGGCTTTTGTGACAGTACTCGTACGTTTTGCTTTTTTAAGTTGTGAGCGGCTAGGTCCTTGTCGCTTTGGCATAATGGGGGTGCCGAATCGCTTGGCAAGATAGAGACGATACAAGAAAAATATGACCGCCACAAAACCTGCGATAAATAGTACTCGCGTCAATAACCCTATTGGATTATAAATCATTTGATAGCCAAGTCCGATAACAGCTAAGGCAACGACTGCTAAAACAACCATTTGCATAGTACGCTGCATACGAGCTCACCTCCGTGATAAGTATATATTGTTTGCTATAAGAGAATAAGTTGTGTGCCTTATACTTTAAAGAATGTATTATTTACTGTGTCAATGATCATGTAGAGTTCACTGTATTTCTATTCTTTTCCCTAATTAAAGTGAAATCAAACAATTAAGCTCAACCAATTAAGACCAAACATTCATTATAATTATTATTCTACACCAATTCTTTTAAATCCTCTATCTAATTCAAATCCTTCTTATTCATATCCCTCTACATTCTACACAAAAGCAGCCCAACCCATTCAATGATTTAACAGGTTTTTATGAAATTACAAAAAAGAATATAGATAAAATCATGAATGGAATTATTCTAACATTTTTGCATGAACCATTTAAAAGGCTGGACATACTAGGAGTGGAGGTGGTTAAGTTGGAACAGAACGAACAGTTAGAACAAAATGAAAAAGAACAGCAAATGTCTTTTCCGGTTAAAGTTGTAATAATTGGCTTTTTCGGGGGGCTTATTTGGTCATTAGTAGGGTACTTTGCCTTTTATTTTAATTTTATAAGAGTAGGACCTGCTCTAGTTTTAATGCCATGGGCTCTTGGTGACTGGAAAAATACCTATATTGGACAATGGACTGGAGTAGTTGTTATAGCTGTAATTTCGATAGGGGTTGCTTTTTTATATAAAGTTATTTTGCAAAAGGTCCTTAGCGTGTGGGCTGGTGTAGGATTTGGAGCTATTTTATGGGGCCTTGTATTTTATGTTTTTAACCCTTTTTTCCCAGGCTTAAAAACGGTACAAAACTTAGACTCAAACACAATAGTCACCTCTCTTTGTTTATATATTCTATATGGAGTGTTTATCGGATATTCGGTTTCCTATGAATATGCTGAGCAACATCATGAATTATCAAACAATCAAAACGAAGAAAATGGTGAAAAAGACTAAATATTTTGTAACAAACGTTGCTAACTTCTTCCTATATGATATCGCTAAATGTTACACTTATGATGAAATAAGTAGAACGCGGTCAGATCGTATCATTGAAGCGGGGGGGTAACGATGAAACAATTTATGGTGATTAACGGTCCTAACTTAAATCGGTTAGGAAAAAGAGAACCAGCAGTATACGGGCACAAAACACTAGAAGATCTAGAGGGGCAGCTGCTAGAGACGGCTAGAGAGTTAGGTGTAGGAATCACCTGTGTTCAATCAAATCATGAAGGCCGATTGATTGATGCCATCCACGAAGCCGCTGATCAATATAGTGGGATCATTATTAATCCAGGAGCCTTTACCCACTATAGCTATGCTATTCGTGATGCGATCGCTAGTGTTGATTTGCCAGTCATAGAAGTACATATCTCAAACGTCCATACACGTGAGGAATTTAGACACCACTCTGTTATAGCTCCTGTAACAAAAGGGCAGATTGTAGGACTAGGTTTGTATGGCTATGTTATGGCATTAACTGCGCTCGTAAAAGGAGAGGATTAATCATGAAACAACGAATTGAAGCGTTAAGAGAACAACTTAGGTCAGCTGATGTAGAGGGATTATTAGTAACAAGTGGTCATAACCGTCAATATATGACAACGTTTACCGGCTCCTCAGGTGTTGCTTTAATTACATTAGACAAGGCTTTGTTTATTACTGACTTCAGGTATATGGAGCAAGCTAAGGAGCAGGCTGCCGGATATGAGATCGTTCAGCACACTGGACCTATTTTTGAAGAGGTAGCAAAGCAAGTAGAGGCATTATCTATTAAAACATTAGGGTTTGAGCAATCCCATCTTACATATGAAGCACACCAATTGTACACGAAGTTTGTTGAATCAGCTAAACTTGTTCCGGTGTCTGGTTTGATTGAGAAACTGCGGATGTTTAAAGATTCAGATGAAATTAAGTTAATTAATGATGCAGCAGAAATTGCCGATGCAGCATTCAGCCACATTACTGGTTTTATTAGACCGGGGATCAGTGAGTTAGACGTATCGAATGAGCTTGAATTTTTTATGAGGAAACAAGGAGCTGCTAGTTCATCATTTGATATTATCGTCGCTTCAGGTTTCCGCTCTGCACTTCCGCATGGTGTAGCGAGTGAGAAGATGATTGAAAAAGGCGAACTAGTGACGCTTGATTTTGGGGCTTACTACAAAGGGTACTGCTCAGATATCACAAGAACGGTAGCTGTAGGTGAAGTCAGTGATGAGCTAAAGGCGATCTATCATACCGTTTTGGAGGCCCAGTTACGCGGGATGGAAGGGATTAAGCCTGGTATAACGGGAAAACAAGCGGATGCACTGACACGAGACTACATCACTGAAAAAGGGTATGGTGAATATTTTGGCCACTCTACCGGTCACGGTTTAGGGTTAGAAGTTCATGAAGGACCTTCGCTGTCTGTAAAATCGGAAACCGTTCTAGAACCAGGTATGATTGTGACAGTTGAACCTGGAATTTATGTAGCGGGTGTCGGCGGGACAAGAATAGAAGACGATACGTTAATTACAGAAGATGGAAACAAGTCATTTACTAAATCTACGAAAGATCTCTTGATTGTTGGCGAGTAAAAATTCTCGGGAAACTTTACACAGCCTATGGTATAGTAAATATTGTGATTGACCACCAGCCAAAAGGTGGAAAGATGGAGGAAGATAAAATGATTTCAGTAAACGATTTTAAAACAGGATTAACGATTGAAGTTGATAATGGGATCTGGCAAGTAATGGATTTCCAACATGTAAAGCCGGGTAAGGGTGCAGCTTTTGTACGTTCTAAATTGCGTAATTTACGTACTGGCGCTGTTCAGGAAAAAACATTCCGTGCCGGTGAAAAAGTATCAAAAGCTCATATTGAAAATCGTCGCATGCAATATTTATATGCAAGTGGAGATATGCATAATTTCATGGATAATCAATCGTTTGAGCAGATTGAGCTGCCTACAAACCAAATTGAGCATGAATTACAATTCTTAAAAGAAAATATGGAAGTTCAAATTATGACGTACCAAGGCGAAACACTTGGTGTGGAAGTACCAAATACTGTTGAGCTTGAAGTAACGGAAACAGAACCAGGTATTAAAGGAGATACAGCTTCTGGCGGTACAAAGCCAGCTACGCTTGAAACAGGCTTAACTGTTCAGGTTCCTTTCTTTATTAACCAAGGTGATGTGCTGCTTATTGATACACGTAACTCAGCTTACGTTTCAAGAGCCTAAATCAAACCCTTTAGACGAGTACACTTTTATAAGTGTGCTCGTCTTTTTTTTGTTCTTAATCAAGAAAAAATGACATAGGTTGTACAAAGTGTGAAAGTCAAGAGGTGAAGGTGTTGAAGACATGGTTCTTATCGATAGAAGCAGCCCTGCTTGCAATGGCAGGCTTGCGATTGCTTTCTGGATTAATTGAAATAAGTGCTGCTGGTCTCATGTTGAAGCTGAATAGTGTAGAAAAAGCGGTCGCAGTCAATGCAATGTTAGCCATTGTCGGTCCAACTATTTTTATTACATCCATTTTAATCGGCTTAACAGGGTTGTCAGATCGATTGTCACTAAGTAAGTTTCTATTCATCGGGGCAGGTGTTGTCCTTATTTTAATCGGGATAAAAAGGTAGGAGGGATTGCTGTGTTAGATGACATTTTAGCTGTAGTACCTGAGTCGATAAGAGTAGTGCTTCGGCAAATACCTGCAGCCATAATAAATGATGTCGAAGAGATTCGCATCCGGATTGCCCGCCCTCTTGAAGTGGTCGCCCGCGGAAAACCTTTTTATCCCACAAATGATGATGGTTCTATGTATATTGTCCAGCCAAAAGAAGGACAGCTCTTATTAAGTCAATTAAGCCAGCACTCCCTTTATGCATTTGAAGAAGAATTGAAAAAAGGATTTATAACGATTCATGGCGGACATCGTGTTGGGCTTGCAGGAAAAGTCATCTTAGAGAGGGGAGAAGTGAAAACGATTCGGGATGTAAGCTCCTTTAACATCCGAATAGCCAGGCAGTCCATTGGAATGGCCGATCGGCTCATACATTATTTATTTGAAAACAGATGGCTGAACACCCTTTTCATCGGCCCTCCGCAAACCGGTAAAACGACAATATTGCGAGATGTAGCCAGGCTGATTAGTGAGGGGGATGAAAAGAGAGGAATTGCTCCGTTGAAAGTCGGGATCATCGATGAACGTTCTGAAATTTGTGCTAGTATGCGAGGCGTTCCACAGCATCAACTAGGACCACGCATCGATGTACTAGATGGATGTCCGAAAGCAGAGGGGATGATGATGATGATCCGCTCTATGAGCCCTGATGTGTTGATTGTTGATGAAATTGGACGAGTGGAAGATGTGCTCGCTGTTCAAGAGGCTGTCCATGCAGGTGTTGGGGTGATAACGACAGCTCATGGTCACACAATCGATGATGTACTAAAGAGGCCGGCATTAAAAGAATTAATGCAATTTGGTGCCTTTGATTTAGCTATTGAACTTACGAGAACGACAAGACCGGGTGTGGTTAAAAAAATCCATACATTTAATAAAAGAGCAAAATTATCGTCATCTAAAGCGACTGTGGTGAGAAAGCAATGAAACTATTTGGAGCGCTGCTTATCATCCTTGTGACAACAGCGGTTGGGTTTGAGCTTGCTAGAAGATTAAATGAGCGGCCAAGACAGCTCAGGACGTTAAAGGTAGCTATTCAAGCATTAGAAGCAGAAATTTTATTCGGTTTAACACCGCTTGCAGAAGCTTCACACAATTTAGCTAAACAAACACCAAAGCCCATCTCTTATTTATTTGAGTATTTTTCATACAAGCTGCGTCATACAGAGCTGCCTGCTTATGCTGCTTGGGATGAGAGTATAGCTGAAATGTGGTCTCTTACCTCACTTTTAGAAAGCGAGAAGGAGATATTGAAACAATTTGGTCAAACGCTAGGCCAGCATGACCGCAGCCAGCAGGAGAAACAAATAAAAATGACACTCGCCCACCTAGAAAGAGAGGAAGGCGAAGCAAGAGATCGTCAACATCGTTATGAAAGGATGGTGAAAAGCTTAGGATTTTTAACTGGATTATTAATCGTTATTTTACTGATGTAGAAGTAGCGTTATAGGAGGAGGAGAACATCGTGTATGATGTGAACACGATTTTTCAAATCGCTGGCATAGGTATTGTGGTCGCCATGATTCATACGGTATTAAAACAAATGGGAAAGGAGGACTGGGCTCACTGGGTTACATTAATAGGGTTTGTCGTCGTTTTATATATGGTAGCGACAATTGTAGATGATTTATTTCAAAAAATCAGGACTGTTTTTTTGTTTCAAGGTTAAGGGGGGTGCGTTGCGATTGACATTATACAAATAGTGGGTCTAGGACTGATCGCAACCTTCCTTGCCCTTGTAGTGAAAGAACAAAAACCGATGTTTGCCTTCTTATTAACGGTATTTGTAGGCGTTATTATATTTATCTTTTTAGTTGATGAGATTACAAAAATTATTGAAATGCTAGAGTCCATAGCACAAAACGCAAATATTAATATGGTGTATTTGCAGACCATTTTAAAAATTATCGGCATTGCTTATATCGCTGAATTTGGAGCACAAATTGCTAAGGATGCCGGACAAGCTGCAATTGCTACAAAGATTGAACTTGCTGGAAAGATTTTAATATTAGTGATGGCGATTCCTATTTTAACTGCTGTTATAGAAATGGTGCTTGCTTTACTGCCAACCTCATAAAATCAGGATAACAAATGAAAAAAATGAAGGGAGGGGTGAGGATTGAAGCAAGTCATAGTCACTTTCCTTTTTCTCACCCTGCTATATGGACTGGCTAGCCCGGTTAGTGCAGAAGCTCAAGTCACTGAACCGAGTCAAGAGGAATCTTTTGTAGAAAGACAGCTAGAGAACTTACAGCTCGATGAGATTCATTCCTATTGGGAAGAGATTTCAACTGAGTACGGAGGTTTTTTACCAGAAAGTCAAAAGGGTAGTTTTCTAGAGTTTATTAAAGGAGACAAGCAGTTCTCTTTTAAAGAGTGGGGTATCGGGTTTGTCAGGTATTTGATGCATGAATTGATTGTAAATGGAAAGCTGTTAGGCACACTGATTCTGCTTACGGTATTTTGTATGATCTTGCAGTCTCTTCAGAATGCATTTGAACAGCATACGATTTCAAAAGTTGCCTATGCCATTACTTATATGGTGCTGATGATCATTGCACTAAATAGTTTCCATGTGGCGATCTCTTATGCACAAGATGCAATCAACAACATGATTCACTTTATGATTGCCCTGCTTCCATTACTCCTGGCCATTATGGCGGCTGTCGGTTCGATTACATCAGCTGCTTTATTTCACCCGCTGATTATCTTTCTCGTCCATACCAGCGGACTTTTAATTCAATATATTGTACTGCCCTTATTGTTTTTATCAGCCGTCCTGGCTATCGTCAGTACGCTCACTGATCATTATAAAGTAACAAAGCTTGCAAATTTCTTGCGAACCATTGCAGTCGGGGCACTTGGAATTTTTTTAACAGTCTTTCTCGGCGTCATATCGGTACAGGGAGCTTCAACGGCTGTAGCTGATGGAATTACGGTACGAACAGCTAAGTTTATTGCCGGTAATTTTGTGCCGGTTATCGGAAGGATGTTTACAGATGCAGCAGATACAGTGATGAGTGCTTCACTCCTATTAAAAAACACAGTAGGGATCGCGGGGCTTGTTATATTACTGATGCTGTGTGCCTTTCCAGCAATTAAAATCCTTTCTATCGCCATCATTTTTAATCTTTCAGCTGCGATATTACAGCCATTAGGCGGGGGACCGATTATTGAATGTTTATCGATTATTGGAAAAGCAGTCATTTATGTTTTTGCCGCACTAGCGATTGTTTGTTTAATGTTTTTTCTCGCTATTACAATCATGGTAGCTGCTGGGAACTTATCATTTATGGTCAGGTAGTAAGGGGGAGATAAAGTGGGTTTTCTAACAGATTGGATCACAAATATCATCCTCCTCATTTTATTAGCTACCATTCTTGAGTTGATGATTCCAAATTCTGTCCTGCAAAAATATGTGAAGATGGTAGTCGGCCTTCTTTTACTTGTGATGATCCTGCAGCCGATCCTTTCATTAATTACAAAAGATGTTGATCAGTGGCTGGTATCGATCACTCAACAATCTAATCAGCTGGAAAGTTCCATAGAACAAGAAATAAATTTACAAAAAAGTGATATAGAGCTCGGCCTTCGTGCATATATTTCAGAACAGATGGCTGTCCAATTAGAAGAAGAAGTCAAAGATGAGTTGAGAGATCAGTATGAAGTGGTCATTTCACAAGTGGAAGTGAAAATAAGAGAGTCGGTCAATCAGACACCAACTGCTGAGGATATTGAGGCCGTCATTGTTTATCTTAAAGATACTCATGAAGGCCTGACAGAGAGTGATGCTGCAGTAGCTCCGGTTAGTGTTGTAAAGATTGATACGTCAAAACAAGTTCCACAAGAGATGAAACAAGAGACAAGGGATCTCACAAGTGTACGGAGACTTCTTTCTACTAATTGGGAAGTTCCAGAAGAAATGATTTCGCTAGCGTGGGAAGGAGGGGAATAAATAGAATGAGTCAAGACGAACAGAAGGGACGCCAATGGTTAAGTCATTTATTGAAAAAGCCAGACGGCAGTCAGAAAAAACGAAAACTCCCGCTGCACTATATTGCGTTAATAGGATGCTTAGGGATTGCGCTGATGATTGCTGGAAACCTTCTGACTAACCAACCAATGAATGAAGAACAATCCTTGCCTGTCTTCAATGATAAGGAAAGTGAGGAGGATGCGGAAGTATTTGGACGAAATGCATCGCCAGAACCTTATTCGATGGAAGATTACGAGATGCGTTATGAGAATCAATTACGTGACACGCTAGAGCAAATTGTTGGGTTAAGTGATGTTTCTGTCATGATTAATCTCGCTGAATCTGAGAGGAACGTTTACGAAAAAAACATCAATGCAAGAGAGCAGCATACGGATGAAACGGATCGTGAGGGAGGAACTAGAAAAGTAGATGATACGACTAGAGATGAACAGCTCGTTATTGTCAGAAGCGGGGATAGAGAAGAGCCGGTTCTAGTTTCAAAAGAAAAACCTAGCATTCGCGGGGTACTGGTCGTTGCTGAGGGGGTTGAAAATGCTCAAGTGAAATTATGGGTGATTGAAGCTGTCAGCAGAGTTCTAGATGTCCCGTCACATCGTATTTCAGTAATGCCTAAGAAAATGGAGGAGGAATAAAAATGGTCCTTAAAAAACAAACAGTTTGGTTATTAACAATGCTTAGCTTGATAGTGGTGTTATCTGCTTATTACTTAATGACTCCAGGTCCTGCATCAGAAGATATTGCTTTTGTTGACAATCAAGAAATGGAAGCAGCAGAAGAGGGTATGGAAGATTCAGAGGACATGGTCGTTAATGTAGAAGAGGAATTTGAAGCTGTTGATGCGGAGACTGGTGAAGAAGTAGCGAATACAGAAGTGAATGCTATGAGTGGAAGTGAGCTTTTTGCTACAATGCGAGTAGAACTGCAAGAAAACCGTGATCGAATGGCAGAAGAGTACACGAAAATTCAAGCAGCAGGTGACGTGGCAGCAGAGAAAGTTGTAGAAGCACATGAAAAAAGCATGGAGCTTCTGGCACTATCACAGCAAGAATCAATGCTTGAAACGTTAATTAAAACGAAAGGATTTAACGATGTCCTTGTCATGACAGAAGGTCAAGAAGTAAAAGTCATTGTTCAAGCTGAAGAGTTAACAGGGGCACAAACAGTTGAGATTATGGATATGGTTGCTGATCAATTAGGCAACGGAAAAAGTGTAGTAGTAAGTCACGAATAAAAAAGTCAGGCGTTTGTCCATATAGGACAGATGCCTTTTTTTATATGAAAGCCAGTGATCCGAAAGGGAAGCCATGATAAAAAAGAACCGAGTTAGACAAAGAGGTGCATTAGAGGGAGCGACATGGTATAATACGACAATGTAACTTGAATACGAGGAGCGATTTATCCATGGAATGGACAGACCTAACTGAAGGTGCCAAGGCGGTACTTGAACAAACACGTAACCTTAAAAACGATCATATCCAGATTGTTGAATTTGAAATTGGCTTTGAGCAGCATGTTGAGAATGAAGATGGTCATTCCTATACAGTTTCAATTCAAGAAGAAGATTATCAGAATTTAAAAAAATACACTCAAGAGAATGAGTACGGCGATAAATTTCACATGGCGAGAAATAAAGATATTGTGAAAATTATTCTGCTTGAAGACGGGAAGATTCCTGAGAATTTATCAGAGTTCCCTGTATTTCGTCAATACAAAAAAGAAGCATTAGTAAATGAAGAAACACAAGCGCAAGAGGATGCAGCTGAGTAAGTTGAAAAGCTCTTTTATTCTGTTATGAATAAAGGAGTTTTTTTTGGTTATCTAGAATCATAGTATTCAGACAAATCTCAATCGTAATTCATTCTTTAAGTCGAATTTCACAGAGAGTTGCTTCAAAGTTATGATATAATACATTTTATATTAGTAAGATCATGCTTCACCCCCTAGAGGAGGGTGTAAGTAAGAAAAGGAGAGTACATATATGTTAAAGGTACAAGAAATTAAAGAATTAATTCGTGCAATGGACCAATCAAGTCTTGATGAAATGAAGTTCGAGCAAGAAGGAACAAAAATCATTCTGAAGAAACAAACAGCAGAGGCAGTAGCAGTACAAGCAGCTCCGGCACCAGTTGCAGCTGCAGCTCCACAACAAGAGGCACAGGCTCCCAAACCTGTAGAACAAGCTGAAACTGTAAAAGCTGAAAGTCCATCAAAAGGTGAAAAATCAGAAGCGGCAGATGCAAATTTACATACGATTACTTCACCAATGGTAGGAACATTTTATTCATCTCCATCACCTGACTCTGACCCTTATGTGAAATCAGGCGACACGGTAGAAGAAGAATCTGTTGTATGTATTGTTGAAGCGATGAAGTTAATGAATGAAATTGAAGCTGAAGTAAAAGGAAAGATTGTTGAAGTTCTTGCCCAAAACGGTGAACTTGTTGAATATGGTCAACCATTATTTGTCGTAGAACCTAGCTAAATTATAGGAGTGGGGATAACATGATAAAAAAACTGTTAATTGCAAACCGAGGAGAAATTGCAGTTCGAATTATTCGAGCTGCCCGTGAAATGGGTATTGAAACCGTTGCCATTTATTCTGAGGCTGATAAGGACGCGCTTCATGTTCGTTTAGCAGATGAAGCGTATTGCATTGGACCGACACCTTCTAACAAAAGTTATTTAAACTTCACAAACATCATGAGTATTGCAACCTTAACAGAAACGGATGCTATCCATCCTGGTTACGGATTCTTAGCAGAGAATGCAGACTTCGCTGAAATTTGTGCTGCTTGTAAAGTGACATTTGTTGGACCAAGTCCGCAAGCGATCAACAAAATGGGAACAAAAGATGTGGCGCGTGATACGATGGCGCAAGCAGGAGTGCCGATTGTTCCTGGTTCTGATGGTATTGTGGAAGATGCAGAAGCTGGTATGAAAGTAGCTGAGGAAATTGGTTTCCCTGTTATTATTAAAGCAACTGCTGGCGGTGGCGGGAAAGGTATTCGTGTAGCTCGCACCCCTGAGGAACTGAAAAAAGGGATGAACATTACTCAGCAAGAAGCTGCAACAGCATTTGGTAACCCAGGAGTATATATTGAAAAATACATTGAAGATTTCCGTCATGTAGAAATTCAAGTTCTTGCTGATAATCATGGAAACGTCGTTCACTTAGGTGAGCGTGATTGCAGTATTCAACGCCGTCTTCAAAAGCTGTTAGAAGAAACGCCTTCACCAGCTATTACTCCTGAAAAGCGTGCTGAGATGGGAGCTGCAGCGGTAGCAGCTGCAAAAGCAGTAAACTATTCAGGTGCGGGAACTGTAGAGTTTATCTTTGATCATAATACGGGCGAATTTTATTTCATGGAAATGAATACACGTATCCAAGTTGAGCATCCTGTGACTGAGATGGTAACAGGGGTTGACTTAATTAAAGAACAAATTAAAGTAGCGAGCGGAGAAAAATTATCTTTCACTCAAGAAGAAGTGACATTTAACGGCTGGTCAATTGAGTGCCGTATTAATGCTGAGAACCCGTCTAAAAACTTTATGCCTTCACCAGGGAAAATTACAAACTACCTGGCTCCAGGCGGTTTAGGTGTGCGTATCGATTCTGCTGTATATCCTGGTTATGTTATTTCACCGTTTTATGATTCAATGGTAGCTAAAGTAATTACTTATGGTGCGACACGTCAGGAAGCAATTGACCGAATGAAGCGCGCATTAGCAGAGTTTGAAATTGAAGGAGTCGATACAACGATTCCTTTCCATTTGAAGCTTCTGAATCATGAAACCTTCGTATCGGGCGACTTTAATACGAAATTCCTAGAAGAACATGATGTTATGGGAGTTAGAGCAGTAACAAAATAAAGGATTTGGAGGAATGTATGATGAATGAAAATCACATTCTAGAATTAGAAGATCAAAAATCTGAGCTTGGTACAGTAGAGATCTCGCCAGAAGTGATTGAGGTTATCGCGGGTATTGCTGCATCTGAGGTAGAAGGTGTTGCAACAATGCGTGGTAATTTTGCTGCTGGAGTAGCCGAAAAGCTTGGCCGCAAAAATCACGGTAAAGGTGTAAAGGTCGAGCTTGATGAAGAAGGAATCACTGTGGATGTCTCTGTTGTGATTTCATACGGCGTTCAAGTACCTGAAGTAGCGAAGCTTATCCAGCACAATATTAAACAAGCGCTGCAAACAATGACTGCGATTGATCTGCAAGCGGTCAACGTCCACGTAGTAGGCGTTCAATTTGAAACAACAGAAGTGATTGATACAGAAGCATTATCGTAAGAAAGATAGAGCGGCCAAGAGTCAAATCTTGGCCGCTCTTGCTCATTTCTTAATGATCTAGTGGATTTAGAGGTGAAATAATGGAAAGAATATTGTGAAAACGAAGGATAGAGAGGAAGAAATTCAATATTGTTCTGTTTTCACAAAAAGTGTTATGCTATTATCAACATATTAACGACTTATTTTATTAATAAGGTAAAGGGGTAAGAACTGAATGAATCGAAGACTGGCACGACTACGAGCAGCCCAAGCATTATATCAAATGGACTTAACCGGTTCAGAGATGAAAAGTGCAATTGAAAGTGTATTGGAAGATAATGAGAAACAGAGTGAGTTTTTCATACAATTAGTTCAGGGAACAACTGAAATAAAAGCAAAGATAGATGAAACCATTTCAGCTAATTTAGAAGGCTGGACGATTTCAAGAATGGGGCATGTTGATCGCGCCATTATTCGTATGGCTATGTATGAAATGTTGGAAGTAGAAGATATTCCGGTCAATGTTACGTTTAATGAAGCAATTGAGTTAGCAAAAGCTTTTGGTGGGGATGAAGCAGGTCGTTTTGTTAATGGAGTCCTTTCAAAGTCTATCGAAACGCTTAATCTTGATCGAAAAAAATAATTAAATGAATGAGTAAGGGGAGTGGGAAACATGAGTGCTGCGTTACTAAATGGGAAAGAGCTTGCTGCTAAAAAAAGAGAAACAATGAAAAAAGAGGTTTCAAAACTTATAGAGGCTGGTATTAAGCCAGGTCTTGCGGTGATTTTAGTGGGTGACAATCAAGCATCGAAAACATACGTACGATCTAAGCAAAAGGCGTGTGAACAAATTGGTATTCATTCTGTCCTTACGACGATGCCTGAAGATACGACAGAAGAAGTATTATTAGCTGAGATTGATCGTCTTAATGAAGACCCTGATATTGACGGAATTCTCGTCCAGCTGCCCTTGCCTTCACAAATCAGTGAGAGAGCAGTGATTGAACGTATTGCGCCAGAAAAAGATGTGGATGGTTTTCACCCCGTTAACATTGGAAGAATGATGACAAAAGACAAGACATTCTTACCATGCACGCCATTTGGAATTGTAGAAATGTTAAAAGAGGCTGACATTCAAATGGCAGGAAAGCACGTTGTGGTCGTAGGCCGAAGCAATATCGTAGGTAAGCCTGTTGGACAACTCTTGCTAAATGAAGATGCAACCGTTACATACTGTCACTCTCGTACAGATGACATTGCAAACTTTACGAAGCAAGCGGATATTCTTATTGTAGCAGTAGGACGTGCAAAAATGATTAAAGCCTCAGATGTCAAAGAAGGTGCGGTAGTTGTTGATGTTGGTATGAACCGAGAAGATGGTAAATTATGCGGAGATGTTGATTTTGATGAAGTGCGTGAAGTGGCTTCTCATATCACGCCTGTACCTGGCGGTGTTGGCCCGATGACAATTACGATGCTTCTTGAAAATACGATTCAATCAGCAAAAGAACGAGCATAAGGAGAGCTTTATGAGCGTAGGAGACATTGTATCCGTTTCACAATTGACCAGATATATAAAAGGTTTAATGGAACATGACCACATTTTGACCGATGTATGGATTCGTGGTGAAATCTCTAATTTTAAATTACATAGCCGTGGTCATATGTACTTTACGATTAAAGATCAAAACTCACGTATACAGGCGGTGATGTTTGCTGGACATAATCGTTATTTAGCCTTTAAACCAGAAAATGGGATGAAGGTTTTAATTCGTGGCGAAGTAAACGTATATGAACCATATGGTCAATATCAGCTCTATGCAAAAGAGATGCAGCCTGATGGAGTAGGGAGTTTGTTCTTAGCTTATGAAAAGCTTAAAGAAACCTTACAAGAGGAAGGGCTTTTTGACGAGTCAAGAAAAAGGCCGATCCCTCGTTTCCCAAAAAAGATTGCAATCGTCACGTCGCCTACTGGTGCTGCTATTAAAGACATGCTTGCTACCTTAAAGCGCCGGTACCCGCTTGCTCAAATTACATTGCTGCCTGTTCTCGTTCAAGGTCAGGAGGCACCTGCATCTATTGTGCGGGCTGTTAATCAGGCGAATGCAGCGAATCAATTTGACACTTTAATCGTGGGGCGTGGCGGCGGATCGATTGAAGAATTATGGGCATTTAATGATGAGGGAGTTGCTCGCTGTTTAGCTGCTTCTACAGTGCCCGTGATTTCGGCAGTAGGACATGAAACGGATTTTACAATTAGTGATTTTGTAGCGGATCTTAGAGCACCTACCCCAACAGGTGCAGCGGAGCTTGCAGTACCTGATGTAGCCGATTTGCTTCATTCGAGACAAGTTCTCCACAACCGGCTTAAAAGACAGATGAAGCTTAAAGTAGAAGAACATCAAGAGCAGTTAAAGCGTCTTAAGCGTTCTTATGCCTTCAGATATCCTCTGCAGCTCATCAGGCAAAAGGAACAAGAGCTAGACACGCAGCTTGAAAGATTGCAAAGGGCATCTAAGCGTCATATGTCTGATAAGCAACAGCTATTTCAACTTGTGGAAAAAGCTTTGCAGCGGCTTCATCCTAAAGCCCAGATTAAAGACGCGCAATCTGGCTTGAAAGATAAAAAACTCCGTCTCGAAAAGTCAATGACTCAGCACCTTTCTAAACATGAGCAACGGTTTAACCATGTAGTAAGTGAGTTGAACCTGCTTAGTCCATTAAGGATCATGGAGCGAGGCTATAGCTTGGCCTATACTGAAGACAAAGAAGAGTTGGTGAAATCAATCCAGCAAGTTGATACAGGACAGAAGGTCGAAGTAAGAGTAACTGACGGAGTAATTTATTGCCAAGTAGAAGATAAACAGTCAAAACATTCATAAAGCCAAAAGTGAAATGGAGGGGTTAAGATGACTAAAGCGGCAGAGACAACGGCAAAAGCGAACGAAATAAGCTTTGAAGATGCCATGGAACAATTAGAAACGATTGTAGAAAAGCTTGAGCAAGGCGACGTACCTCTTGAAGAGGCTATCTCAATGTTTCAAGAAGGAATGCAGCTCTCCAAAGAATGTCACTCGAAATTAACGAGTGTAGAAAAGAAGATGGATCAAATACTCCATGCAGACGGTGAACTTGAAACGACGGATTTTCAGGAGGAGGAAGAGTGAACGAGCAATTAAAGGGTTTCTTTAATGAATATAGGAAATTAATCGATGCTAGACTCCCTTCATATATCGAAGACCTCAGCACTCCAGACACGTTAAAACAAGCAATGACCTACTCCTTGAAAGCTGGAGGGAAAAGAGTTCGCCCCCTCCTTTTGCTTGCTACATTAGACGGATTTAATCGACCAATAGAAGACGGTCTTGATCTGGCTTGTGCGATAGAAATGATTCATACGTATTCACTTATTCATGATGACTTGCCTGCCATGGATGATGATGATACAAGAAGAGGCCAGCCCACAAACCATAAAGTATATGGAGAGGCTATGGCAATACTTGCAGGAGATGCTCTTCTTACATATAGTTTTGAATTAATTACAAGTATGCCTGCTGTCCGTGAGGAGCCTGCAAAAGCTTTAACATTAGTACGTGAATTAGCCAAAGCAAGCGGGCCTTGTGGGATGGTCGGGGGGCAAGTGGCTGATATTGAGGGTGAGAATCGATCACTGACTGTTCAGGAGTTAGCAGACATTCATCACCATAAAACAGGAGATCTTTTAGCTTATTCAATTATCGCAGGGGCTGTTTTAGCTGATGCAAGTGAGGAAGACTTAGAACATTTGCGAATGTTTGCTATTGAGCTCGGGCTGCTTTTTCAAATTAAAGATGACATCCTTGATGTTGAAGGAGACTCAGATAAACTAGGCAAGCCGGTTGGAAGTGATGATGGAAATAATAAGAGCACATATCCTAGTCTTCTTGGGCTGGATGGAGCAAAGAAAATGCTTGATGTGCATACAATGAAAGCAAAAGAACATCTTGAGGCAGTGAAGATGGATCGAACGTTGCTTTTAGCTTTAACAGATTATGTAGCAGGCCGCGACCATTAATTGGAGTCGTACGGACTTCTTTTCCATTGAGCTTCTTGTATAGAACATGTTATACTTATGTATACGAAGAGTGGTGCAGTATTCTAGTCAGTCCTCCGTTTTTGAAGGCGGGGCTAAAAATCCGCCAAAGGGCACATCGATGAAGCTCCTTGTCTTGGCTTGAGGCGCCCAGCCTTGGGTCTTGACTGGGAGAAAAGGTAGTAGGGCGATCCACAAAGGCATGTGGGCGATGACCCTACTACTGTGGAGGCCTTTTGCAGAAACGGTATGTATTAGATGCCGTTTTATGCAAAAGGTATGAACCTGCATAGGCAAACTAGGGAGTTTGTCTGCAGCGTAGCCTGCCTTGAGTGGAGTTAGAGGGGATTATGGATATGTGTTCGCCTCATTGTCGGCCAACAATGAGACGTTCTTACCATATGAAATCTGCTCTGCAAAAGAGGATAAAAAAATGGCTCGGGACTGTTGAGGAAATCTCCTAGACTGTTCAATTGAGTTGCAGTTGACATCTATTGAGGATTACAGTGTAGACTAAGTGGTAATCCAGTCTGACGTTTGGTGACAGCGTCAAATTCGGTATAATGGGAAACCACCATTGCGGCGACGCGTGGGACTGAATTGGGAAACCCTACTGGACCTAAGCTACAGAGTTTACTCTTTAGATGACCACTCCATTAATTTTATTTATGTATGTTACATAACTAAGTATAAAGGTGATACAGATACGAATATGAAACCTCTATTGAAATCGATACATTGGAGTTTGGGAATTGCCGTTATCACACTAGTGTTAGCGGCTATTTTTTCAGTTATTTCCACATTTGTATTAAGTGGAGTAACATGGGCTGTTGGCATGATCATCGTTTTTATTATTGTCTTTTTTGGTGTGTTTTTTGATACAATCGGTGTAGCGGCTACAGCTGCACACGAAAAACCCTTTCATGCAATGGCATCTGAGAGGTTAAATGGTGCAAAACATGCGGTGTTAATTACCCGCAATGCGGACAAGTTTGCCAATTTTTGTAATGATGTAATTGGGGATATATCAGGTATTATCAGTGGTACAGCATCAGCTTATGTTGTACTTCAACTTTCCATTCAGCTAGGATACGGTGAAACCTCGATTCAGCAATTTTGGATTTCAGTCCTGTTTACGAGTGTTGTGGCCGCATTGACTGTTGGCGGAAAAGCGATTGGCAAAACCTTGGCGATCCATTATGCGACCCCGATCATTTACCAAGTTGGTAGATTATTGTACCTTTTAGAGGTAAGATTAAAAATAAAAGTATTTCAAAACAACGTAAAAACGAAGAAAAAGTTAAAATGATACTAAGACAAATTGACATGAAAGTGAGGGTTTCTACATGAAGCTAGAAGAGTTTAAAAACCCGAGCGTACTAAAAAATTATTCAAAAGATGAGATGGCTGAATTAGCAGATGACATTAGGAGCTTTCTTATTGAGAAGCTTTCAGTAACAGGCGGTCACCTAGGACCCAATCTTGGAGTAGTTGAATTAACGCTTGCTCTTCATCAGTTATTTGACAGCCCGAAGGATAAATTTATTTGGGATGTGGGACATCAAGCTTATGTACACAAAATCTTAACAGGAAGAGCTGGCCAATTTGATCAGCTTAGACAGTATAAAGGGTTATGCGGGTTCCCAAAACGTAATGAAAGTGAACATGATGTGTGGGAAACAGGTCATAGTTCTACGTCTCTTTCTGCAGCTATGGGTATGGCTGTTGCGCGTGACCTGAAGGGGACAGATGAAAACGTTGTTGCGATTATTGGAGATGGTGCCCTTACTGGTGGAATGGCTCTTGAAGCCTTGAATCATATTGGACATGAGCAAAAAGATCTCATTGTTGTTCTTAATGATAATGAAATGTCAATTGCTCCAAATGTAGGTGCGCTTCACAGTGTTCTCGGTAGATTAAGAACAGCTGGAAAATACCAAAAAGCTAAAGAAGAGTTAGAGCAGTTAATTAAGAAAATACCAGCATTCGGCGGAAAGCTTGCCACTACGGCAGAACGTGTGAAAGACAGCTTAAAATACCTGCTCGTATCAGGGATCTTCTTTGAAGAAATGGGCTTTACTTATCTTGGTCCTGTTGATGGGCATGACTTTGATGACTTGAAGGAGAATTTGTCTTATGCAAAGAAGACAAAAGGACCAGTTCTTATTCATGTTCTAACAAAGAAAGGTAAAGGGTATGAACCAGCTGAAAAAGATGAAAAAGGTACTTGGCATGGATTAGGACCATACAAAATTGAATCCGGTGAAGTTGTTAAAAAGCCAGGGCCTCCGAGCTACAGCGGTGTGTTTGCTGAGACTTTGAAAAAAGTGGCTAAAGAGGATAAAAGAATTGTGGCAATTACAGCTGCAATGCCTGGTGGAACAAAGCTCGATGTGTTCGCGAAGGAATTTCCAGATCGGATGATTGATGTAGGTATTGCTGAACAGCATGCGACAACAATGGCAGGAGGGCTCGCTACACAAGGAATGAAGCCTGTATTTGCCGTCTACTCCACATTCCTGCAACGCGGATACGATCAAATTGTCCACGATGTATGCCGTCAAAATTTAAATGTTGTATTTGCGATCGATCGTGCTGGCCTAGTCGGAGCTGATGGGGAGACTCATCAAGGAGTCTTTGATATTGCCTATTTACGTCATTTGCCGAACATGACGATTTTAATGCCTAAAGATGAAAACGAATTGCAGCACATGATTTATACAGCTACCCAGTATGATGACGGCCCTATTGCGGTTCGTTACCCTCGTGGGAATGGCTACGGTATTAAAATGGATGAAACTCTAAAAACGCTTCCGATCGGCAAGTGGGAAACGTTGAGCGATGGCAATGACGCCTGTATTCTGTCTTTCGGTACGATGCTTCCTGTAGCAGAAGAAGCGGTAGAACAGCTCGCAAAAGAAGGTATTTCTGTGAAGCTTGTTAATGCCAATTCAGTAAAGCCTTTAGATGAGAAGCTGCTTCATGATTTGGCTAAAGCAAACATGCCTGTATTAACCTTAGAAGAGGCATGTGTACAAGGCGGATTTGGTAGTGCAGTGTTGGAATTTTTCCATGATCACCATTATCACAACGTAGAAGTGAATCGAATGGGTATACCAGATGAATTTATTGAGCATGGAAGTGTAGGTCAGCTGCTTGAAGAAGTTGGCTTAACGAGTGCAGGAGTCGTTGAACAACTGTCAACCATGCTTCCTAGAAAGCAACAAAGGGCGTAAGAAATGGCTAAAAAAGAACGTGTAGATGTATTGCTTGTAGAACGAGGCTTGCTAGAAACAAGAGAGAAAGCAAAGCGCTCAATTATGGCAGGTCTTGTTTTTACCGGCACAGAACGAATAGATAAAGCAGGTCTGAAAATTGATGCGGATGCTCCCCTTGAAGTGAAGGGTGTGTTAATTCCTTACGTAAGCCGCGGAGGATTAAAGCTTGAGAAAGCTATTAACGTATTTCAGTTAGAACTTACAGATAAAGTAGTGCTTGATATCGGAGCCTCCACAGGGGGGTTTACAGACTGTTCGCTGCAAAACGGTGCGAGAAAGGTTTATGCACTTGATGTGGGTTACAATCAGCTTGCATGGAAGATCCGTCAAGACGCACGAGTGGTTGTCATGGAGCGTACGAATTTCAGGTATGTCAAACCAGAAGACCTGACAGAGGGTCTTCCTCATTTTGCGACCATCGATGTTTCCTTTATTTCCTTAAAAATCATTCTGCCTGTATTAAAAACGATGCTTATGCGGGGTGGTGAGGTTGTTGCGCTCGTTAAGCCTCAATTTGAAGCAGGCAGGGAGCAGGTAGGAAAAAAAGGAATTATCAGAGATCCTTCTGTACATAAGGAAGTATTAGAAAAGATGGCAGCCTTTGTACAAGCTGAAGGGTATACACTTGAGGGATTGGACTATTCTCCGATAAAAGGCGGAGAAGGGAATATTGAATTTCTCATGCACTTAAGCCTTGATAAAGAGGAATCACATCCAATAGAGGATCTAGCCTCGCGGATTGATGAGGTTGTCACTCAGGCTCATGAACAATAGAGATGAAAAAGAAGGAGATATTCCTTCTTTTTCTTTTGAATAAATACAGAGTTTAGATAAGTAAATTGACTATTAGTTGTATAATCATCCAAAGTTGTGGATAATGAAGAAAATGGAATAGAAATAGGTGATAAATATGAACAAAGGACAACGTCATATTAAGATCCGCGAAATCATTGCAAATCATGAGATTGAAACTCAAGATGATTTAGTTGAACAATTACGCGCGGAAGGATATTCTATCACGCAAGCTACGGTATCAAGAGATATTAAAGAGCTGCACTTAGTAAAAGTGCCAATGCTTGACGGCCGATATAAATACAGCTTGCCGGCAGACCAGCGATTTAATCCGCTGCAAAAGTTAAAGCGAGCTTTAATGGACAGCTTTGTCAGTATTGATCGATCAGATCATATGATCGTTATGAAAACATTGCCCGGCAATGCAAATGCCATTGGGGCACTCATTGATAATCTAGATTGGACGGAAATTATGGGGACCATTTGTGGTGATGATACGATCCTTATCATTTGTAAACATAAAGAAGATGCACCTCAAGTAACCGAGCGCTTTTTAGAGATGTTGTAGGAGTGAGTAGAAAATGTTAGTTGAATTATCAATCAAACATTTTGCGATCATTGATGAATTAACGATACCTTTTGAAAAAGGTCTAACTGTGCTTACAGGTGAAACGGGTGCAGGAAAGTCCATTATTATTGATGCGATCGGCCTTTTACTAGGAGGACGCGGATCGGCAGAATTTGTTCGTCATGGAGAAAAACGGGCTGAAATTGAAGGGCTTTTCAGCATCGAGAACCATCATCCAGTCATTAGAAAAGCACAAGAATTAGGAATAGATGTCCAAGATGATATGTTTGTTTTACGTCGGGATATTACGGCTCAAGGAAAAAGTATTTGCCGAATAAATGGAAAACTGGTAACACTAGGGATTTTGCGCGAGATTGGTGGAGGGTTGGTTGATATTCATGGACAACATGAGCACCAAGCTCTTCTTCAAGCGGAGCATCACTTAGGAATGCTCGATAGTTATGCAAAGTCAGACTTAGCGCAAGCAAAAGCAGAGTATAAAAGTATATTTGAGAGGGCTTCTGCACTTGAAAAGCAAGTGAAGCATTTAAGTCATAATGAACAAGAAATGGCTCAACGCATTGATTTATTAACGTATCAATTAAAAGAAATCAATGAGGCAAAGCTTGAGCCAGAAGAAGATCGTTTATTAACAGAAGAGCGGTTTAAGCTAGCTAACAGCGAAAAGTTATTTCAATCGCTAAATGACAGCTACGGAAATTTATATGGTGATGGAAAAGGCTTGGATTATTTAATGAATGCCATGATGCATCTTGAAGAAGCTGCTTCTGTTGATAAAGAGCTGGCACCTCTTCATGAATCAATCAGTAATTGTTATTATTTAATTGAGGAGTCTACATTTGCGATAAGAGATCAGGTTGATGGAGTGGAATTTGACCCTAATCGATTGGACTTTATTGAAAGCAGACTAAATGATATTCAACGATTAAAGCGAAAATATGGGGAGAATGTAGAAGACATTTTAGAATACGCCTCAAAGATAGAAGAGGAACTTGACACTATTTTGCACAAAGATGATCGAGTCTTACAGCTGCAGCATGAGCTTGACACTGCCTGGCATGATTTATACGTAGAAGGCAAAGCAATTACAGACATAAGGAAAAAAGCTGCCAAGCATTTAACTAAAGCCATTCACAAACAGTTAAAAGCCCTATACATGGAAAAGACGGTAATGGATATTCGCATTGAGCCAAAGCCCTTAACTAAAACAAGTCCAACGATTGATGGTAAACAAGCTGCATTTGGGCCCGAGGGGATGGATCAAGTGGAATTTTACCTTTCTACAAACCCAGGAGAGCCGATGAAGCCACTTTCTAAAACCGCATCTGGCGGAGAGATCTCTCGAATAATGTTAGCGCTCAAATCGATCTTCCAAACACACCAGCAGATCACCTCTGTTATTTTTGATGAAGTCGATACAGGTGTCAGCGGACGAGTTGCACAAGCAATTGCTGAGAGGATTCATGCGATTGCAATGGGGTCGCAAGTGCTTTGTATTACACACCTTCCACAAGTTGCAGCTATGGCAGACACGCATTTATATATCGCAAAACATGAAAAAGAAGATCGTGTTCATACATCTGTAACACCGCTTGAATTAGATGAAAAAGTGGATGAAATAGCCAGAATGATCTCTGGGGTGGAAGTGACAGGCCTAACTAAACAGCATGCCAGAGAGTTATTAGATCTCGCAGACCAGCTAAAAGAACCACATTAAAATAATAAGAAGAAAAGCTAGCCAATTAAGGGTAGCTTTTTTCTTTTGCTTACGGTTATAAATGACTCCAATCAAGGCAACATTAGTAGTACAGCCATCATGGAGGTGTGGGCTAGAGCTAGGAGAGTGAAGTGAGTGAGAGGCGATGTAGTTAGAAAATGTATAGGAATAGGATGTCTTCTTTTTCTTCTTAGCTTAGGATTTCAAACAGCTCTAAAGGAGTGGATTGCAATTCCAACATCCATTACTGTCTTTGAAGGAGAAGAAACAACCCTTTATCAAACAAGTCGTGAAAATGAAGGCTTAATGGAAGCTTCGATCCCTGTGATGAGTGATCAGCCGCATATTGCATTTTCTTTAAAAGAAAATAGTGCTGGTACTGAGGCAACGATCACCGCTTCAAAGGCAGGGGAAACAGAGCTAAGTATGGAAGTATCAGGTTTTCCAGTCAAACATGTTGATGTTAATGTGCTACCAAATATTAAAGTTATACCAGGAGGGCAATCCATAGGTGTGAAACTGAATACTGAGGGAGTCCTTGTCGTTGGCCATCACCTAGTTCAAACTAAGGATGGCGATCAATCACCAGGGGAAGACGCTGAAATATTAGTCGGTGATATGATAACGAGTATTGACGGTCATCCCATTCAGCGTATGAGCCAGGTTGCCGAATATGTTCAGGCAGCAGGTGAAGAAGGAAGGCCGTTAAGCATTACTATAAAAAGAGATCAACAGGATTTAACAAAAGAATTGACCCCACTTAAGTCTAACGGGGAACATTCATATCGTATGGGATTATATATAAGGGATTCTGCTGCAGGGGTCGGAACAATGACCTTCTATGATCCAGTCTCAAAAAAATACGGAGCTCTTGGTCATGTGATTTCAGATGTAGATACAAAAAAGCCAATCGTTGTACATGACGGCCAGATTATCCGTTCATCAGTTACGGCGATTGAAAAAGGAAGCAACGGTGATCCAGGCGAAAAACTTGCTAATTTTTCACAGCAGCGAGATATTCTTGGTTCGATTGAGAAAAACAGTCCTTTTGGAATCTTTGGGACACTTGCAAAGGAATCACTTAAAAATAATATTCACGATGAACAGATGCCTGTAACCCTATCGTCACATGTAAAAGAGGGACCAGCCAAGATCTTAACAGTAGTAAACGGAGAAGATGTAGAGGAATTTGATATTGAAATTGTCAGTTCAGTCCCTCAAAAGCAGCCAGCTACAAAAGGGATGGTTATTAAAGTAACCGATCCTAGACTCCTTGAAGAAACAGGCGGTATTGTTCAAGGAATGAGCGGGAGCCCAATCATTCAGGACGGGAAACTAATTGGTGCAGTAACCCATGTATTTGTTAATGATCCAACGAGCGGATACGGTTGTCATATCGGGTGGATGTTAGAAGAGGCAGGAGTTATCGATCATAATCAAGAAAAAGCCAAAGCGAGTTAACAACCGTTTTGGCTTTTTTTCTCCTTTTTTCTAGGAAATAAGGGGGACTTTATACATAAGGTGTGGTAAGCTGATAAAGACAACAAAGATTATTCGACAAATCCAAGTATTTCCTCCTTTAATTATCGAAAATGGTCGAAAACAGGAGGAAACAATAGAAATTATAAGTAAATCAGAAAAAAGCTATTATTTTTCAAAAAATAAAAAGGAATATCATGGTGATTGTCGAAATCGTATCCTATGACAAATTAACAGGAATCGAGGAGGTTGTATTGTGCAAAAAATAAAAGTGAGTATTGCTGATGATAATAGGGAATTAGTAAACCTACTAAATGAATACATTTCTTCACAAGATGACATGGAAGTTGTAGGCGTAGCTTTTAATGGGCAGGAATGTTTAAACACGGTTGAAGAGCAACAGCCGGATGTGTTGGTATTAGATATTATTATGCCTCACTTAGATGGATTGGCTGTTCTAGAGCGTATGCATCAAATGGGTTTGCGTAAGAAACCTAATATTATTATGCTGACAGCTTTTGGCCAAGAAGATGTGACCAAAAAAGCAGTAGACCTAGGTGCATCTTATTATGTGTTGAAACCTTTTGACATGGAAGTGTTGATCTCAAATATCCGGGAAATTGGCGGTACAAAGCGTTCATTTGTACAAAAATCTTCGTCTACGCTTTCTTTTGCACAATCAAATCACTCCAATGATCGCGGTTTTAATTTAGATGCAAGCATCACCAATATCATTCATGAGATTGGAGTACCCGCACATATTAAAGGATACATGTATCTACGTGAAGCAATTACAATGGTATACAATGATATTGAATTATTAGGTTCTATTACGAAGGTTCTATATCCAGATATTGCCAAGAAATTCAATACGACATCAAGCCGTGTAGAACGTGCGATCAGGCATGCTATAGAAGTGGCGTGGAGCAGAGGAAATATCGATTCCATTTCAAGTTTATTCGGTTATACAGTTAGTCATACAAAAGCAAAACCAACAAACTCAGAATTTATCGCAATGGTTGCGGATAAACTTCGAATCGAACATAAGGTCTCTTGAAAAGGTAAGAATCAAGAGCCAAATTAAAAAGACCGGTTGCCTGTCATAATGCAGGCAGCCGGTCTTTTTATTCTCATTTATAGTATTTTCTTTGTATCTGTTCATACTAAAGGCAAACAGGATGAGAGAGGGTTCGATGATGAGTCAAGTGATTTTGGGGCCGATCTATGAGAATAAGCAAACGAAAAAGTTAATTCATCATATTCCAAAAGGGTCAATCGCATTCCTATGGCATGAAGATATTGATTCTGTCTCCGCAAGCGGTCTGATTGAGCAGGGAGTAAAGGCTATTGTAAATGCTTCAACTTCGATGACAGGGAGATATGAGCATTCAAATATCGAGATGTTACTATCGGCTGGAATACATGTGTTTGATGTAGTCTGCATGATGGACAAACAGAAAATATTTGAAGGAGAAGAAGCGCTAATTATTCAAGATAAGCTTTATGTGAAATCCTTTGATGGATATGAAGAAATTGCGGCCGTTGCTTCCTATGATTCACAAGTGGTTAATCAATTAAAAGGTCTGGCGAAAGCGTCGTATAGTTATCGATTTGATGATTTCATTACGAATACGCTTGATTATGCACAGAAAGAAAAAGCAACCTTTACGTTAAAGAAACATCTACCGGAAGTGTTTGACCGTTTAGAAAAACAAAAAGTACTGATCGTAGCTAGAGGCGGGGGGTATGAAAAAGATTTAGCCTATGCTAAAAAGCTGTTAAATCAAGCGGATTTAATCGTGATTGCCGTTGACGGAGCTGCAGACGGACTTAGGAAATTAGGCTACCAACCTGACTTTATTATTGGGGATATGGATTCAGTCAGTGAAGAATCCCTGCAGTCAGGGGCGGCACTTGTTTGTCATTCATATGAAGATGGATATTCTCCTGGCAGCACGCGGTTATCGAGTTTAGGATTGTCTTATCAAACCCTTTCTTTAGTCGGAACAAGTGAAGACATGGCTATTCAAGCTTCTTATTGGTCTAATGCTGATCATATTTATTTAGTTGGCTGCAGGTTTGGGATGAGGGATTATCTTGAAAAGGGCAGGCCAGGAATGGCTTCAAGTGTATTAGCTAGAATTCAAGCCGGTGATTGCTTAACAGACCTTAAAGGGATTCATAAGCTTGAGAAAAATCACTTAGGTACGATTGTTAATCGGATGAAACAGTTAGAAGATGTTTTGAGTGAATGGATAAAAAAAGCAGCTGATAAGAAGGATTGGATTCGAAAAAAAGGGGCATTTCATCATGAATAATGTCTCAGTGATTATTCCTGCCTATAACGAAGAAGTATTTATTAAAGATACGATTGACGCTCTGCGCATTATACCTGGATTGCTTGAAATTATTATTATTAATGATGGCAGTACGGACCAAACGAGTACAATCGCTCATCAATACGCTGATCATGTTATTGACCTTTCTCAAAATAAAGGCAAGGGCCATGCATTGAAAATTGGCTGGCAAGCTGCAAGGGGGGAATTCATTGCATGTGTAGATGCGGATCTTGGAAGGTCTGCAGTTGAACTAAAAAATCTCATAGTCCCCATACAAGATAATCTGGCGGATTTAGTAATCTCTAAGGTGAAAGCTGGTGATAGAGCAGGTTTTGGCTTCGTGAAGAGAAGAGCGCAATCAATTATTTTAAAGTATACAGGAGTAATGATAGAAGCCCCTTTATCCGGCCAGCGAATCTTTCATCGCAAATGGCTCGAT
Source organism: Alkalihalophilus marmarensis DSM 21297 (assembly GCF_000474275.2). GTDB lineage: Bacteria > Bacillota > Bacilli > Bacillales > Bacillaceae_D > Alkalihalophilus > Alkalihalophilus marmarensis. The sequence continues at coordinate 60,762 of NZ_ATAE01000030.1, read as the reverse complement.
CTGGTACTTAACGAAGAATATAATGGGTTTGGTGTGGAGACAAAGATGACGATTGACTTCCTCTTAGCTGGAGCAGGGGTAAAGGAAGTGGAGACTAGCATGACCCATAGAGAAATGGGGAAGTCTCCTGCTGGTTTTATGCATCGATTAAAACAGTGGATTGATATTGAACGTCAACTAAGAGTTATTAGAATGCGATCCGTTCGAATGAGAGTGGTGGAGAAATGATCGCATTACTTATCACTGTTCCGATCATTGCATATATCAGTATGATTGCTTTTCGCTCACTTGGTTGGACTGTGGTCAATTATGAAGGGAAGTCCGTTCCATACAGCTTAGGGGTAATCATTTTGTATGGTTATGCTACTTATTGCATGATTGTGCCTGAAGAAACGTATGCCATTGCATTTTCTTACCAAGCTCTTGCTTATGTTGTAGGGATTTGGTTTTTAGGTTTTATAGATGATCGTTACGGAACAAAGGAACCAAAGGGACTGCGCGGGCATTTATATTTTGTTTGGACTAAGAAAATCCCGACAACAGGACTAACTAAGTTGATAGGTACCTTTATTTTATCGATGCTTTTTGTGTATCACTTGCACACAACGTCTATCTATGAAGCAATACGCTATTTTTTATTGTTAAGCTGGTTTCCTCATCTAGCAAATTTGTTTGATACCAGGCCGCTTAGAGTATGTAAATTCACCACAATTATTTTGATTCCAATCCTCCTTAGCTATCCTGCTCCTGCCTTTTTTCTTTTAATATACGGACTGGCTATCTTTTATTTGTGGTTTGTACTTGAGGGCCATAGGCAGGCTTTACTTGGCGATAATGGATCAACGACTGCAGGAGCAGTATTAGCGATCATCATAATTCAATTTACCCCCCCGCACATCCAATGGCTGATCGTTTTTGGGGTAGGATTTTTAATTTTCCTTGCTGAGCGTATCTCTTTTTCAAAAGTGATTAATGCTTCAGGAATCTTAAAATGGCTTGATGGGATTGGCGTTCCATTCCAACAAAAATAGACGAGAAACTCATTGGAATATCAGGGTTTCTCGTCTTTTTTGTTGGTTTTGTCTATTATTTTCGTCTTTTAAAGCGCGGGGCAATCTTTCCATTCTTTTTATCACGATGAAAGATAAATCCTCCAATGAAGCCTAATCCTGCTAAGAATAATATAAAGCCTGCAATGAATTGAACAGATAAATTTGGATAAGGAGTGTTAAGCAACGTAAAAATAGTATCTCTCATCAGTTTTATTCCATAGCCCGCAATAACGGCTGGTATCACAAGAATCATTAGTGCAATAAATCGTCCCATAATCAATCCTCTTTCGTATCTACAATGATCATCTCTACAATTATCATAGCCTGCATATCAAACGTTAACGAGTGATCTTGTTCGCTCATATTCATCTTAATAGTAACGGAAAATCGGAACCTTGTACATGATGAAGGTTGCATGTTCACTAAATTTACGTAATAGTGGATAGTAGAGAAAGCGTTTTATTTGAAGGGGAATAGGGGGAGAACCCTTTTGAGACTGGAGGGATTTTATGAAAAATGTACTTCTTATAGGGGCAGGTATAGGGGGGACAGCTCTTTTGCAAATGCTCTTAGACATGGAACATATAGAAGTTCAAGCAGTCATAGATGTAGATCTTAAGGCAAAAGGAATAGAACTCGCCAAAAGACATCACATTAAAACAAGCTCTAATTGGAAAAAGTATTATACAGAAGATATAGACATTGTGTTCGAAGCGACAGGACGCAAGGATGTGTTAGAGTCGCTTCAAGCTCATATAAAAGAAGGGACTACAATTGTTCCTTCTCGGATTGCTCGATTATTTTTTACGTTAATTGAAGAAAAGGACTTTCTTATTCAGAAGCTTAATCAGCATTCTTCTATTCAAGAAACGATTCTTAATTCTACCCATGACGGGATGATTGCCGTAAATGCTGAATCACAAGTATTGTTTTTTAATAAAGCGGCATCAAAAATGTCAGGAATTAAATCAGAGGATGCAATAGGGGTCCATATTCAAGAAGTGCTTCCAAACAGCGGACTCCCTAGAGTGATACAAACGAAAAAGGAAGAACATAATAAAAAGCAGCATTTTGAGAATGGGACCACAATTTTAACCACACGTGTGCCAATGTTTGAAGAGGATAAATGCATTGGCGGATTAGCTATCTTTAAAGATGTTACAGAAATTGTTGAAATGGCTGAACAAGTAACAAATTTAAAGAGCATACAAACGATGCTTGAAGCGATTATCCATTCTTCTGATGATGCGATCTCTGTGGTTGATGAGCATGGGAACGGGATTATGATTAATCCAGCCTATTCAAGGCTGACCGGTCTCAAAAAAGAAGAAGTCATTAATCAGCCCGCAACAGCAGATATTTCAGAGGGCGAGAGTATGCATTTAAGAGTATTGGAAACACGCAAAGCAGTGCGCGGTGTACCTCTAAAAGTAGGTCCGAGTAAGCGTGATGTTATTGTTAATGTCGCTCCGGTAATCGTCGATGGACAGATCAAAGGGAGTGTAGGAGTGCTCCATGACGTATCAGAAATCAAGTCGCTAAATAAGGAATTAAAACAAGCAAAGCGGCTGTTAGAATCATTAAAAGCGAAATATTCGTTTGAAGAAATTGTCGGCTCCTCCCAAGAAATGCAAGTGGCGATTGAGCAAGCGAAAATTGCGGCTTCTACACCCGTTACCATTCTCCTCAGAGGGGAATCGGGTACTGGTAAAGAATTATTTGCACATGCGATACATAATGAAAGTAATCGGAGGCATTATCCGTTTATACGAGTAAATTGTGCGGCACTCTCTGAAACGTTGCTTGAAAGTGAATTGTTTGGCTATGAAGAAGGAGCATTTTCAGGCGCACGCAGAGGCGGAAAAAAAGGATTGTTTGAAGAGGCTGAGCAGGGAAGTATTTTCTTAGATGAAATTGGAGAATTATCAAGCAATATGCAAGCGAAACTTCTTCGTGTACTGCAGGAAAAAGAGATTGTCAGGGTGGGCGGTACCAAAGCCACCTCTATTGATGTCAGGGTAATTGCAGCTACAAACGTACACCTTGAGCGTGCCATTGTAGAAAAAGAATTTCGTGAAGATTTATATTACAGACTCAATAAAATGCCTATCTACATACCGCCGTTAAGAGAAAGAATTAATGATTTATCTCAATTAGCCAAGCATTTACTAACAAAGCTGAACGAAGACTATGGCCGTTACGTCCATGGCCTGACAGAAGATGCACTTAATTATTTAAAAACGTATCATTGGCCCGGGAATGTCCGGGAATTAGAAAATGTGCTGGCTCGTGCGATGATCTATATGGAAGCGGGATCTACAAAAATAACGAAACAGCATCTGCCGATTCTAACAGATGAAACGCCGCAGATCTCTACTAATCAACCTGATCTAAGAGATGAACATAAAACATTACAAGAGCTGATGGAGGAATATGAGCGCAGTGTGATTATGAAATCAATTGAGGAGTGTGCTGGTAATAAAACGGCCGCTGCCAAACGACTAAATATCTCGATTCGCTCACTTTATTATAAGCTTGATAAAATGGACATTGACTAAATTTGCATGCAATTATTTGCAGGGTATGATAAAATTTGCATGGTTGTTTGTTAGAAATGGAACGAATAACAGAAAAAACAACTTAAAAAAGGCTGTGTTAGGTTGGCACAGTTTTTGCAATACTAGTAAGTAGCATGAACAAATGAGTTTATTTGTATTTGAGGAGGATGTAAGATGGAACTTTTTAAAGATATGGAATTTCACGACTACGAACAAGTGGTTGTATGTCAAGATAAATTATCAGGCCTAAAAGCTATTATCGCTATTCATGATACGACTCTTGGACCAGCTTTGGGTGGAACAAGAATGTGGATGTATGACACGGAAGCAGATGCTTTTGAAGATGCTCTTCGATTAGCGCGTGGAATGACCTATAAAAATGCAGCTGCAGGATTAAATTTAGGCGGCGGTAAGACAGTTATTATCGGAGATCCTCGTAAAGATAAGAACGAAGAAATGTTCCGTGCATTTGGCCGTTATATTCAAGGGTTAAATGGTCGCTACATTACGGCTGAAGATGTTGGAACAACTGTTCAAGATATGGATATTATTCATGATGAGACAGATTATGTAACAGGTATTTCTCCTGCTTTTGGTTCATCAGGAAACCCATCACCAGTGACTGCATACGGAGTATATGTGGGGATGAAGGCAGCTGCTAAGGAAGCATTTGGTACAGATGATTTAGCAGGGAAAACGGTAGCTGTGCAAGGTGTAGGAAACGTATCTTATAATCTATGCAGACACTTGCACGAAGAAGGTGCGAACCTGATTGTAACCGATATCCATAAAGAATCTGTAGAGCGTGCTGTAAACGATTTTGGTGCTAAGGCAGTAGATGTAAATGATATTTACGGGGTAGATTGTGATATTTTCGCTCCCTGTGCTCTAGGTGCGATCATCAATGATCAAACGATTCCACAGTTAAGAGCAAAAGTGATTGCTGGGGCAGCTAATAATCAATTGAAAGAAGAGCGTCATGGAAACTTAATTCATGAAATGGGTATTGCTTATGCACCAGACTATGTGATTAATGCTGGCGGTGTAATTAATGTTGCCGATGAATTAAATGGGTATAACCGTGATCGTGCAATGAAAAAAGTTGAAGGAATTTATGATAATGTAGCAAAAGTATTTGAGATTGCTAAACGTGATCATCTGCCAACTTATAAAGCAGCTGACCGCATGGCTGAAGAAAGAATTGAACGCATGCGTCGCTCTCGCCGTCAATTCCTGCAAAACGGTCACAGCATTATTTCTCGCAGATAAACTTCTTTACTTGAAAATGATTTAAATGAAAAGATTTACCTGAAATAAAGGAGTGAATAGGATGGCTGAAGAATATGATCTTGTCATACTAGGTGCAGGGACTGGCGGCTATGTAGCCGCCATCCGTGCTGCTCAGCATGGCTTAAAAGTAGCAGTTGTAGAAAAGGAAAAGCTTGGAGGCACTTGCTTACATAAAGGATGTATCCCGAGTAAGGCGCTGCTTAGAAGTGCCGAGGTATTTGAGACAGCTAAACGCGCTGATGATTTTGGTGTACAGACAGGGGAAGTATCTCTTGATTTCACAAAAGTCCAAAAGCGTAAAGAAAGTATTGTAGATCAATTGCACCGAGGTGTACAACATCTCATGAAAAAAGGGAAAATCGATGTCTTTGAAGGAACAGGCCGTATTTTAGGTCCTTCTATTTTCTCTCCTACACCAGGAACCATCTCAGTTGAAATGGCAAATGGTGATGAAAATATGATGCTGATCCCTCAAAACGTCATTGTTGCTACAGGCTCATCTCCACGGACACTGCCAGGGCTTGAAGTAGATGGCACCCATGTCCTTACTTCTGATGAGGCTCTGCAGCTTGAAACTCTTCCTGCATCCATCCTGATTGTTGGAGGCGGAGTTATTGGGATTGAATGGGCGTCAATGCTGCATGATTTTGGCGTAGACGTAACCGTGATTGAATATGGACCGCAGATTCTCCCTACTGAAGACAAAGATATTTCGAAGGAAGCAGCTAAGATCTTAAAGAAAAAAGGCATTAACATTGTAACGAATGCAAAGGTAATAGCGGACACGATTGAAAAAGGTGATAGCGTTTCCATTAAGGCGGATATTAATGGAAAAGAAGAAACCTTTACTGCCGAGAAACTTCTTGTTTCGGTAGGCCGTACGGCAAATGTAAAAGATATTGGCCTTGAAAACACCGATATTCAAGTAGAAAACGGGGTTATATCAGTAAATGAGTTCTATCAAACAAAAGAATCTCATATTTACGCGATTGGAGATGTCATCGGCGGTTTGCAATTAGCTCACGTTGCTTCTCATGAAGGGATTATTGCAGTTGATCACATAGCAAGAAAAAATCCTGACCCTATCGATTATGATACGGTATCAAAATGTATTTACAGCCACCCAGAAATGGCAAGTGTCGGAACCACTGAGGAAGAAGCGAAAAAACGCGGCCATAATGTGAAAATTGGACAATTCCCGTTTAAAGCTATTGGTAAAGCACTTGTATTTGGTGAAACAGATGGCTTTGTAAAAATTATTGCAGATGCTGATAATGATGATGTGCTTGGGGTTCATATGATCGGACCGCATGTAACAGATATGATTTCAGAAGCGGCACTTGCAAAAGTTCTTGACGCTGCTCATTTTGAAGTAGCTCATACGATTCACCCGCACCCGACTCTCTCAGAAGTTATCGGAGAGGCAGCGTTAGCAGTAGAAGGCAAAGCAATACACTCTTAATTCACTTCGTTTAAAGGAGGAAATACAATGGCTGATAATCGTCATCAATCATTAGGGCTTTCTGATGAAAAGGTGTTAGAAATGTATGAAACAATGCTTCTAGCACGTAAAATTGACGAGCGTATGTGGTTATTAAACCGAGCAGGTAAAATTCCATTTGTGATCTCTTGTCAAGGACAAGAGGCGGCACAAGTGGGTGCTGCATTTGCGCTTGATCGTGAGAAAGATTATATTCTGCCATACTACCGCGATATGGGGGTAGTATTAACCTTTGGAATGACAGCTACGGACTTGATGCTTTCAGGTTTTGCAAAAGCAGAAGATCCAAACTCTGGCGGCCGTCAAATGCCAGGTCACTTTGGTCAAAAGAAAAACCGTATTGTTACAGGTTCATCTCCTGTTACAACACAAGTCCCTCATGCTGTTGGGATTGCACTTGCAGGGAAAATGCAGGGGGAAGATTTTGTTACTTTTACAACGTTTGGTGAAGGGTCTTCTAACCAAGGAGATTTCCATGAAGGAGCAAACTTCGCTGGAGTACACAAGCTGCCGGTTATCTTAATGTGTGAAAATAATAAATATGCCATCTCGGTACCAATTGAGAAGCAATTAGCATGTGAAAAAGTATCTGATCGTGCCATTGGTTATGGGATGCCTGGTGTAACAGTAGACGGAAATGATCCACTAGCTGTGTATGCGGCTGTTAAAGAAGCTGCAGATCGTGGACGCAGAGGGGAAGGTCCTTCTTTAATCGAGACAGTATCTTATCGTCTAACTCCTCACTCTAGTGATGATGACGATCGTGCTTACCGCTCTCGTGAAGAGGTAGAAGAAGCGAAGAAGCTCGACTCCATTATTACTTTTGCTGAATACTTAAGAGAAGTGGGTCTTTTAACAGATCAATCACTTGAAGAGATGGAAAAACGTATAGCTAAGATTGTTAATGATGCGACAGAGTATGCGGAGAACGCACCGTATGCTGATCCAGAGAGTGCGATGAAGCACGTGTACGCAGAATAGAAGGGGGGATTTCTCATGGCAGTTATTTCATATATCGAAGCTGTAACATTAGCGCTTAAAGAAGAGATGGAGCGCGATGAAAAAGTATTTGTACTTGGTGAGGATGTTGGTGCTCGCGGCGGGGTATTCCGAGCAACGAATGGTCTTTATGAAAAGTTTGGAGAAGAGCGTGTTATTGATACACCGCTTGCAGAGTCAGCTATTGCTGGTGTAGGAATTGGTGCGGCAATGTATGGAATGAGACCTGTTGCAGAGATGCAGTTTGCAGATTTTATCATGCCTGCAGTCAACCAAATCATTTCAGAAGCAGCCAAAATTCGTTATCGCTCAAATAATGACTGGAATTGTCCAATTACCATTCGTGCCCCTTATGGCGGCGGCGTACATGGTGCACTTTATCATTCACAATCTGTGGAGGCTATTTTTGCAAGTATTCCTGGCTTAAAAATTGTTATGCCTTCTACTCCATATGATGTGAAAGGTTTATTAAAAGCAGCCATTCGTGATGAAGATCCAGTTCTATTTTTTGAACATAAACGCGCATACCGTTTGATTAAAGGTGAAGTTCCAGAAGAGGACTACACACTGCCGATAGGTAAAGCGGATGTAAAGCGTGAAGGTGATGACATTACTGTCATTACATATGGTCTTTCCGTACATTTTGCTCTTCAAGCGGCAGAACGTCTTGAGAAAGATGGTATTTCAGCTCATGTACTTGATTTACGTACAGTCTATCCGCTTGATAAAGAAGCGATCATTGAAGCGGCTAGTAAAACAGGTAAAGTACTGCTTGTGACAGAAGATAATAAAGAAGGCAGCATTATGGGTGAGGTAGCTGCTATTATCGCTGAACATTGCTTATTTGATCTTGATGCACCTGTGCAGCGTCTAGCAGGACCAGATGTACCTGCAATGCCTTATGCACCTACAATGGAAAAATACTTTATGATTAACCCAGATAAAGTTGAAAAAGCAATGCGTGAGCTTGCAGAATTCTAATCGGAGGGATCCTATGGCTACTGAAATTACAATGCCGCAGCTTGGTGAGAGTGTAACAGAAGGTACGATTAGTAAATGGCTCGTTCAACCAGGCGACAAGGTAAATAAATACGACCCACTTGCAGAAGTGATGACAGATAAAGTAAATGCTGAAGTTCCGTCTTCTTTTACGGGTACTATTAAAGAACTTCTAGTCGCAGAAGATGAGACTGTTGAAGTTGGTGTGGCTGTTTGTACGATTGAAGTCGAAGGTGAGGAATCTTCGGAGACAGCAAGTGCTCCTGTTGAAACAGATAAAGCAGATGGCACAGAAACTGCGCCATCAAATGAACAAGCAGATACATCTCAAAAAGCTCGTTATTCACCTGCCGTACTAAAAATGTCTCAAGAGCATGGTATTGATTTAACGCAAGTTGAGGGCAGTGGTAAAGGCGGAAGAATTACTCGAAAAGATATTCAAAAGGTCATTGATAATGGAGGCCAGACAAGCAAGCCAAAATCCGCGCCATCTGTTGCAGCTGAACAAAATAAACAAACAAGTAAGGGTACGGAATCTAAAGGAGTGCAGGCACCTTCAGCTAATCAAGCGCCGTCTGCTGATAAAGCGGACATACCTGTAGCAGCTGGTGATGTGGAAATCCCTGTTTCTGGAGTTCGTAAAGCGATCGCAGCGAACATGGTTAAAAGTAAGCATGAAGCGCCTCATGCTTGGACAATGGTTGAAGTGGATGTCACAAATCTTGTGCATTTCCGTAACAGTGTAAAAGGTGAATTTAAACAAAAAGAAGGATTTAACCTAACATTCCTGCCGTTCTTTATTAAAGCAACAGTTGAAGCTTTAAAGGAATTCCCGCAATTAAACTCAATGTGGGCAGGAGATAAAATCATCCAGAAAAAAGATGTTAATATCTCCATCGCTGTGGCAACCGATGATGCGCTTTATGTCCCGGTTATCAAGCATGCTGATGAGAAAACGATTAAAGGAATCGGCCGTGAGGTGCAAGAACTTGCAACGAAAGTTCGTACAGGAAAGTTATCTGGAGCGGATATGCAGGGAGGCACCTTCACAGTAAATAATACAGGTTCATTTGGATCGGTTTTATCAACACCGATTATTAACCATCCTCAAGCAGCGATTCTGTCGATTGAATCGATTGTGAAGCGTCCTGTGGTGGTAGAGAGCCCTACTGGTGATATGATTGCGATCCGCAGTATGGTTAATCTCTGCTTATCGCTGGACCACCGAGTTCTTGACGGGCTTGTATGCGGAAGATTCTTAGCTCGAGTAAAAGAAATTCTAGAAAATATGACTGAAGATAAAACATCCATTTATTAATACTAAAAGCTAGAAAGAAGGACTTCACTCCTTCTTTCTAGCTTTTTTACATTGTTTACTTTTAATTAGCTCATACTACGACTAATCACTATAGAAAGGATGTTGTTTGATGAAGAAGATCCATGGTTTATTTATCATCATGCAATTACTTGTCGTATTTGTCGTAGTACAAGGGCCGCTCTCGAACATCGTAAGTGCAGAAGAGGCGGTAGAGACAAAAGAGTGTGACTGCTACAAAGATCACGCAAAGCATAAAGATTTTCACAAGTATATGAAAGTGCATAAAGATTTCTATTTTGAGCTTTTAACAGAGAAGTTTGCTCCGGAATCTGCAGAACAATGGAAAATGATTCGCACAGAAAGAGATTTGCTTATGAAAAAACTGAGCGAGGCTAAGAAGCGTGGAGAGCTGCTTCACGGAGAAGTGAAATCAGAAGAATGGAAGGAGCAGCATCACTTTTTACAAAAACAATTAACGAAAGCAGTTAAAGAGAGAGATGAAGAGAAGATTTCAACCATTCTACCGCAAATCTTTACTCATTATGAGGAATTGAATAAAGTCTTTCAACAACGAGTGAATTCACTTTCAACTGCTGAACCGCAAGTTGACTAAAAAATAGCTGTGCCTGTGCACAGCTACTTTTTTAAGTTTATCGTAAAATCAATGAGAAACCTTTACAAATCGTAGTAATTCCGATATAATTCATAATCGTGATAAAACGTAATCGTTACGAAAGGGGTACGTCATGAAGATAAAATCGAGTTTGTTTGCACTATTACTTGTTCTTTCAACGTTTCTTGCAGCATGCGGGGGACAGGATCAAGCAGAAGAGTCTGGAGAATCAGAAGAAAATGAAGAAATTGAAGTAACGGAGGAAACCTTAAAGATCTATACGACAATTTTTCCGCTAGAAGATTTTGCTCGTAAAATCGGCGGTGAGTATGTTGAAGTTCATAATATGGTACCGGTAGGAGCAGATGCTCATACATTTGAACCAACCGCACGGCAAATGATTGAAGTGGCTGAAGGAGATGCCTTTATTTATAATGGAGCAGGCCTTGAAGGGTTTGTGGATGCTTTAATCAATACAGTCGGAGAAGAGAACGTTTCAATCGTTCAAGCCTCGGAGGGTATTGATTTAATTGATTATGACCATGATCATTCACATGGCGACCATGACCACGAGCATGAAGAGCACGGACATGAGGAAGACCATGACCACGAGCATGAAGAGCACGGACATGAGGAAGATCATGATCACGAGCATGAGGAGCACGGGCATGAGGAAGATCATGATCACGAGCATGAAGAGCAAGGGCACGAAGAAGATCATGATCACGAGCATGAAGAGCACGGGCACGAAGAAGATCGTGATCACGAGCATGCTCACGATCACGACGAAGATCCTCATGTTTGGTTAGATCCTGTTCTATCTATGACATTAGCAGAGAATATTAAGACCACACTAATCGAGCTTATGCCGGAACAGGAAGATTATTTCACAGCGAACTTTAACGAGGTAAAAGAGGAGCTTGAGGCAGTAGACGCAGAGTTTACACAAATGGCTGAAGAAGCAAATAAAGATACCTTCCTTGTTTCTCATGCAGGTTACGGCTACTGGGAGGAAAGATATGGGTTGCATCAAGTAGGCATAACTGGCTTATCTCCTACTAACGAACCTTCTCAAAGACAACTGCAAGAGATTATTAATTTTGCCAATGAATATGAGTTGAATTATGTTTTATATGAACAGAACATTTCTACAAAAGTGGCAGAGGTCGTTCAAGATGAAGTGGGGGCTGAATCATTATACCTCCACAATCTAGAGGCGCTTGTTGCTGAAGATGTTGAAAATGAAGAAGATTACTTCAGCTTAATGAGAAAGAACATTGAATCGCTTCGTACGGCACTTGAATAATTGGAATTAGACTAGATTATGGCTGATGATTTTATTCATCAGCCTTTGTCTTGCTTGCATGAGCGATTTCAGTTGTTCATTAACAATGGAACAGGTACAATAGAAGAAACAATGTTATTGGAGGGTTACACTCATGCAATTTAATTTCTATATGAATGATGTCGTTGAAACAGCTCGTAAAGAAATGGTTGAAGCAGGTTATAAGGAATTAAAATCACCTGAGGACGTAGATACAATTATGAAAGAAGAAGGCACAACGCTCGTTATGGTGAACTCTGTATGCGGCTGTGCCGGGGGAATTGCACGCCCTGCTGCAGCTTACATGAAAAACTACGAAACAACTCCAGATCGTTTTGTAACGGTCTTTGCTGGTCAAGATAAAGAAGCTACTGCGAAGGCACGTGAATACTTTAAAGGATATGCTCCGTCATCTCCTTCTTTTGCCTTATTAAAGGATGGGGAGATTCAAATGATGGTAGAACGTCATGAGATTGAAGGGCATGAGCCGATCCAAGTTGTTCAAAAGCTAGAAAAAGCATTTGACCAACATTGTAAGTAATAGATTAAAGCTAATAAGAACACCTTATACAGCTGCAGCAGATGCTTCAGCTGTATTTAATTGTAATACGTTTATATAAAGCTCGAACGCTAAATCAAGCTTCGCTTCAGTTTTAGAAATATGCTATAATAAGCCAGAATAGAAAAAGGAGTTGGCATGACATGCAATCATTATACGAGCAAATTCAAGTGTATCTAAATATGGAAGAAGAAATCCCTTTTAAAGAGTTCAACAGTTATTACCAAAAGGTTATTAAAGAATTAGGTGATTCTCATGAGAAATTTGATGAGGAAACACTATGGAAAGCATTATTTATCGTGGAAAATGTAATGTCTAATGCTGAGGGCCGTGCGAAAGAAACAAAAGGAACTGAAGCAAAAAAATATACAAAAATGGCACAACGTCTGCAATTATGGGCTAAAAACTTTGCAACACGCCTAGGACAAGCTGGTTATACAGAAGAAGATATTAATGAGCGTTTCAACACAATGTTTGAAGAAGGCGCACCAGCAAACTCTTAAGCTGCAAGCACTTATATAAGGGGAAACGCTTGACAACTTCCCCTTATATAAGCTACATTTAATAGTGTCGTTTTACCGGCGCCTATGGTGAAAGGGATATCACACGAGATTCCGGTTCTCGCGTTGTGGGTTCGAATCCTGCTAGGCGCGCCAATTTGTACATAGTCAACCTCTATTAACGAGCTGATCGTTAGTAGAGGTTTTTTAGTGGTTTGACCTGACATCTACTAGGTTAGTAAGGTCTAGCAGGTGTGTCTCGTGAAAAGAATCTTTTATATATAATCGTTTATGAAGCTGATCTATACGTATGGGCTCCCCTACGATGGTTTTAAATGTGCCATTCTCCCAATAAGAAAAGTATAACTCGATATGTCTTTTGAGTCCTGCTCCTATAGCTCTCTCCATCTCATGTATGGCTTGATCATCAATCAGAGGTTTTTCTTTAGGCTGATTGTCTTTGAAGAGTGGTAGAATCGCTTCTTTATGTTCAGGAAGCAAAAAGCGACTTCCCTCCCATAGAAGGTTTCCTCGCTGTAATCTTTCTTTTGTTTGTTGTCTCATTTATAATGTCCTCCAATCTTTTTTGCTCTCTCAAATACTTGGCCTGCTCTTGTTAAGGAAGAGGCACGAACAAGCGAAGCCGGACCAAACCGTGAGTGAATCGAGTCCATCGCAGCCCCGATTCGTTCTTTTTGTTCCCAACCTTGATCAAATAAGCTTAATTGTTTTTCGGCAGCTGAAGATAGGTTTGTGAGGGTTATACCTACCTGCCTAATTGGCTGGCCATCCCAAAATGTTTTAAACAATGGTACGGCTGTTTCGTATAAATCGAGTCCATAATTTGTAGCTTCTAAAAGCGGCTTTTGTCGTAAAAACGAACTCGGATGATCATAGCTTGCTCCTTTAGCAAATACTTTTAATGTGTTACCAATTACCTTTTTACCTCTCGCTCGTAACGCCACCTCTTCACATAATTCAAGTAGGATGACCTTTATCTCACTCAATTCTTGGTAATCGCGAGGGAGCGTCATCGCATGGCCGATTGCTTTTTCTCCACTCAATGATTTGAAATGAACCGGCGATGAGTCATACCCATTTGCAGACTCCCATAACACATGTCCTGGAATACCCCACTTTATCTTTAAGCGCTCAAGGGGGGTAGTGGCCAATTGTCCGATGGTTCTTATCCCCATATTGTTAAAGTGAGTCCTCATACGGCCGCTGATCCCAAATAATGCTTCTACGGGGAGAGGCCAAATAGTATTAGATGTCTCTTTATGCCAGATGGTGAAAAGCCCAGTACTATTCTTTTTTGCAAAGTGATCACATGCCATTTTAGCCAGAAGTTTATTCTCGCCGATGCCAATTCTAGCAAATACACCTGTTTCAGACTTTATCTCCTCTTGCAGCCGTACAGCGAGTGATTGCAAGGAACCAAAAAGATGCGAAGTGTAGGTGACATCAACAAACTGCTCATCAATGGAATAAGGTTCAACTAAATCACTGTACCGCTGTAAAATCGTAGTGATATGCGTAGAAACATCAACGTATGTTTGCATTTTTGGTTTTATAATATAAAGATGAGGGCATTTTCGCTTGGCTTCCCACAATCTTTCGGCTGTTTTTATTCCATATTTTTTTGCTAGCGGACATGCTGCTAATATCACTCCGCTTCTTCGTTCAGGATCGCCTGAGACAACGGTTGGAACTCCTCTAGATTCAGGGTGAAAGCCCTTTTCAACTGATGCATAAAAAGATTCCATATCAATCAACAATATTTCTCTTCTCTTCATAGCTCCCTCACCTAACAGAACATTTGTTTGCTTTTAGTATATACGAACAAACGTTCAAAAACAATGGAAATTTTTAGAGAGAAAAAGGGTTTCCTACATAAGTGTCGAACTCTATTTTTTATAGAGATATATGTTTATGGCAGGGGAGGGGACTTATGTGGTAGTCGTCTTAGAAGGAAATATAAACCTGAATGTGTTTTATAAAGTGGTTCGACGATCACACGCTCCGACACTGTTATGTTGTTGGAGAGAAAAAGTTGAAACATGGGACATCCTGTGTATAAATGAGGCAGCAACGCAATGTTTAACTGAGTATCAATTGAATTTACCTGAATTCAAACAGATTTTGTATGACAATTTATCTAGCTGTTCAACAGACATAAAACCAAATGAAGTTAAATGGCAGCGGACATTTACTGCGTATCTTGAATCTTTTACATTAGAAGCAAATATCATCTTTCGTTCAGAAGAGGAAATATATTTTCTTCTTAATATAGAAGAGAAAATAGAAGAAATAGAGGTTGAAAAAATAGAATACGACGAGCTAGACGGTGACTCTAAATTAAACATTGGAGTAGCGAAACCTAAAAGGCTCCCGTGCTATTGGAATAGCCTTTCTAGCATCATAGAAGATAAATATAAGGTGATTGTAGAGAATTCGTATGACATTATCTGTCTTACGGATAAAGAGGGAAATTACCTATTAGCCTCCCATTCTTATTTACCAGTATTAGGGTATGATCCTTTAAAGCTTACAGGGCAATCGGTCCTTTCTTATATTCATCCAAATGATCATAAAAGAATTCAAGAAACCTTAATAAAAATGGTGGAAACGAAAGAAGAAAGTGAAGCTGTGGTTTATCGGAAAATGCATGCTAACGGGCATTATAAATATTTTGAAGGAAAAGGGATGCCCATTTTATCATCAAGCGGTGAGGTGGTTTCATTTGTTGTAATAAGCCGTGATATAACAGATATGAAGAATAGGGATGATCTCTTGATTAGATCAGAAAAGCTAGCCCTAGCAGGTGAGCTTGCAGCGGGGATCGCTCATGAAATCAAAAACCCGCTAACGACCTTAAAAGGCTTTTTTCAATTGACGGAAAGCCAATTAGAACCTTATCGTGATGTACTGATGCATGAGTTAAATCAAATAAATAATATTATAGAAGAGCTGCTTCTTGTGGCTCGCCCAAGAGCAATCAAGGAGGAAAAGGTGGATCTCTTAAACGTAATTAGGGATTCTTTAACAAGCATCGACACAGAAATACAGCTTAAGAATATTACGATAGACTTACAGCTTTGTGATGAGGCATACCTCTTCTGTGCACCACATCAATTAACTCAAGTATTTATCAATCTGCTAAAGAATGCGGTCGAAGCAATGGATAACGAAGGTAATTTATCTATCAAAGTAAAAAAGGTCGATCAAACAATTCATATTATCGTTAAAGATACCGGGATAGGAATGACACAAGAAGACCTTGCTCGCCTAGGCGAACCTTACTATTCTATTTCAAGTAAAGGGACAGGTATTGGCTTGATGGTATGTTATAAAGTAATTGAAAATCACGGAGGGAGTATGTCGATCACTAGTGTATGTGAGGAAGGAACTGAGGTGAGTATTCAACTCCCCGGTTTACAAACGATGAGCCTTAATTAAATTTGAGGCTCTGCTATTTTCCAAATGAGAGATTTTTATAAAAAAGATTGACAATATGTTAATCTTAACGTATTGTTATAAGTGTCGTTACTACATATCTTGATCCGTTAGCTCAGTTGGGAGAGCGCCACCTTGACAGGGTGGAGGTCACTGGTTCGAGCCCAGTACGGGTCATACATTTTTTGAAATCCTTATTCTGTATTCAGAATAAGGATTTTTTGTATTTAGAATCTCTCGCTCCGAAAGTCCCATAGCTAGTAAATTATTTTTCGTGATTTGCGACAGTGGTAAAAATATCTTTGGGGCAGCAGCATTTGTTGCGAGTGCTGGGTACGAGTACGAGCCAGCAGCTTATGAAATTGCTGTTAAACCAATCTTAAATGAAATTCCTAAAGAAGGAAGCGAAGAGTAATTGTAGCTCATGCGATCTAAGAAATCAGGCTGAGTGTTTAAGACAGAATAAGAATGAAGACTCATCAGCGGATGAATATATGTAGACCACCTGGAGACTAGAGCGGGAAGTGAGATCCTGGAGTACAGATAGCACGGGAATACTTGATAGCTCTCAGCAGAAAGAGATATACAGTTTAGGAGTATAATATATATATACCGCTTCTGTATTGGTCGTAGCCCCTAAATTAAAATACTTATGACTCAACCTAGTGCGTTACTACTTATCTTGATCCGTTAGCCGAGCTCAAGTTCATGCTTCTGAAAGAACACTCGTAAATGAGAGTGCATTTTCGCGGCGGAATAGATAGATTTTTCCGAATATACCAACTGGTAAAATAATTGTTGCTATTATTGTTAAAACATAGTTTAATAGACAATATATTAAAAGTGCCCCTAATTAATTACGGGATAATAGGGAAATCAGTTGAAATCTGATGCAGCCCCCGCTACTGTATGTGTTGATGAAAATGTCGTGCCACTAGATACTATCTGGGAA
Organism: Alkalihalophilus marmarensis DSM 21297; assembly: GCF_000474275.2. Taxonomy (GTDB): domain Bacteria; phylum Bacillota; class Bacilli; order Bacillales; family Bacillaceae_D; genus Alkalihalophilus; species Alkalihalophilus marmarensis. The sequence goes on along the minus strand of NZ_ATAE01000030.1, from coordinate 43,641 downwards.
GGGACATGAGTAAGCTGAACAACACAAGCCAGGAAACCTGCTTTTAATTCATTGTATCCAGTCTTCGGAGGGAGGACGAGGGATGTTCATATGTGAGATCTATCATTAATCTCTATATTTGACATGCCCACTAACCTATCTTCCAATATGAAGCTACGGTTTTTTTTGTGGTTAATTTTATATGTAAAGCAAGGTGTATAACAGCTCGTTATGCTTAAAAGGGAAGTACGGTGTAAATCCGTCACGGTCCCGCCACTGTAATGGGAAGTTTCGTTGTATGAAGTCACTGATTAATCGGGAAGACACAACGAAATGATGAACCTAAGTCAGGAGACCTGCCTTGTTTTTCTTCTTCAATACCTACGGGTTTATAGGTAGAGAAGTGTAGTAAATGCTGGCTTTTTTTTGTATGGCATTTTATGCACCTCTACCTAGGGGTGCTTTTTTTATTTTGAAAAAGGAGTGAGTGGATGACTACTTGGAATTTAAATGGTACACAAAAACATGTATTAATTTGTAATGGATCCAGCTGTATGCGTAAAGATGGGGAAGAGATCACCGTTGCAATCCGTGATGAAATTAATGAGTTAGAACTTGATGATAAGATTCATACGTCAAGAACTAGATGTAACGGTCGTTGTAAGGATGCGTGCGTTGTGGTCGTCTATCCTGAAGGGAATTGGTATGAAGTGGACTCTCCGGAAAAAGGAAGGTCCATCATAAAAAGCCATGTTGATCCCACCATTGAATTAGGAGACTCTCTTATCTACAGCTTTAATAATGAGGAGTTTAGGGCAATAAATACTGATAAACGAATTAAAGGCATTGAAAAAGGTGAAAAGAAACAAGCGAAAGTCTAATTGAAACGGCTTACATTATAGCCTGGATCAAGGAGAGGTAATCAACTCAGGAGGTGTGATAATGCTTGGGAAGTTATTAGTTATAGGGTTTGGTCCTGGCAGCTTTGAGCACATGACAAATAGAGCATTAACAGCGATCCAAGAAAGTCATTGCATAATTGGATATAAAACCTATGTAGACCTGATCAGTGATTTATTAACAGATCAAGAGATTATAAGTACTGGGATGTCAGAAGAAGTGAGTCGTGCACAAGCGGCAGTGAAGCTCGCTGAAGAAGGAAAAACAGTGGCCGTTATATCGAGTGGAGATGCTGGTGTTTATGGAATGGCTGGTCTTGTTTATGAGGTCTTAATTGAAAAAGGATGGACAGAAGAGACGGGAGTAAGTGTAGAGGTGGTTCCTGGTGTATCTGCTAGTAATTCATGTGCTTCACTACTAGGAGCACCAATCATGCATGATTCATGTACGATCAGCTTAAGTGATCATTTAACTCCGTGGAAGTTAATTGAAAAAAGAATAGAGGCTGCTGCACAAGCAGACTTTGTCATTAGTTTATATAATCCTAAAAGTGGACGGAGGACAAGACAGATTCAAGAAGCGCAGAGAATTTTACTTACCTATCGTTCTCCTAATACACCTGTTGGATTAGTGAAGAGTGCTTATCGTGAAAGGCAGCATATTGTTATAACGGATCTTGAGAACATGCTCGATCACGATATTGGTATGTTAACAACCGTTGTAATAGGAAATTCCTCGACATTCCTTTACGATAACAAATTAATTACTCCAAGAGGTTATCAAAGAAAGTATACCTTAGATAAAACGGAGCAACGATTAAAACCTCATGAACGACTCAGACATGAAAATGAGCCATGGGCACTTCATCAAGGAAAAAAGGAAGACGAACAAATCCAGAAAAAAAGTCAAACACGAAAAGCTGAAGCGGTACCGGCCTCAAAAGTCTCAGAACCTATGGAAACATCTTTAGATTTAGCCTTAGAAGCTCTGAGTTTAGTAGCCGGAGAAAATGCGGGTGCACGAGCAAACGAGGGACAAAAAAAGAATGAGATCTACAATCCTGTTGTTTCGGTGTTTGAACTTGCGATAAGTCCAGGGGTAGTTAATAAACACTTTACTCCTAAACAAATGATTACATTAGCAGAAGTAGTTGGTAATGATGGGACTATGGAATATACACCTCACCATCAAATTCATTTAAGAATACCAACAGCCGAGCCCGAGATGATTACTGGTAGATTAAAAGATGCTGGATTTCTTATTGAACCTATAGGCGATGTTTTTCAATTGAAAGCATGTGATTTCTGTGATGGGGAGAAAAAAGATTCTATTCCACAAGCTGAAGAAATCAATAAGAGATTAAGTGGTCTAGAGCTGCCTAAAGAATTGAAAGTAGGGTTTAATGGTTGCGGCATGGCTTGTTACGGAGCTGTTAATGATGATATAGGCGTCATATTTAGAAAGGGAAAATTTGATTTGTTTTTAGGGGCAAAGACAGTAGGTCGTACAGCACATGCTGGTCAACCAGTGGCAGAGGGGATCGAACCGGATAAAATCGTACCTCTCATAGAGGAAATTATCTCAGATTATAAAGAGAAGGGTCACCCAAACGAACGATTCTTTAAGTATTTTAAGCGAGTGGGAAAAGTTTTAGATTATACATACAAAGATATGACACCAAAAATTGAGATTGAACCAGCTCCATGTGGAGACTAGAAAAATCAGGGGGAAATGAACATGAGAGCCATTTTACTTGTAGGGCACGGTAGCAGGGATCCAGAAGGCAATGAACAAGTGAAGCGTATGATTGAAGAATTATCAACCAAATTAGATCCTGGCCTTTTAATAGAAACCTGTTATTTAGAATTTGCCAAACCAACCATTGAACAAGGGATTCAAACGTGTGTAGAAAAAGGTGCGTCAAGTGTTTTTGTCATCCCGCTTATGCTGCTTGCAGCTGGGCATTCCAAGATTCATATTCCTGCAGCAATTGATGAAGCAAGGGAGAGGTATCCACAGATCCAATTTACATACGGACGACCTTTTGGAATTCATGAAGAAACACTTGAAATTTGTAAAGATCGATTGGTAGAGGTAGGCGAAAATGTAGATAATGCTGATCCTGATACAGCTATCGTTTTATTAGGCCGGGGTGGAAGCGATCCTGATGCTAATTCAGATCTTTACAAAATGACTCGTTTATTATGGGAAAAGCTTAATTATAAATTAGTGGAACCTGCATTTATGGGGGTAACGGACCCTCTCATAAAAGAAGGAGTTGAGCGGTGTATAAAGCTTGGAGCTAAGAGAGTTGTGATCCTCCCTTATTTCTTGTTTACAGGTATATTAATTAAGCGCCTTGAGAAGATGGTTAAAGAATTTGAACAAGAATATCCAGGTATTTCTTTTAATTTAGCAGGTTACTTTGGTTTTCACAGCAGGCTTCAGACCATCATCAAGGACCGAATTGAAGAAGCGCTGCAAGGTGAGGTAAAGATGAATTGTGATACTTGTATATATCGAATTGATGCAATGGAACATATTGACCACCATCATCACCATGATCACGATCACGATCACCACCACCATGACCATGATCACCATGAGGTACAGAAAGTATGATTCTTTTTTTAGCGGGTACTAGTGACGCAAGAGAGTTAGCGATCCTGCTTAAAAGGTCAGGACATTCAATCCTTACAACAGTAGTGACGCAGAATGCAGCTATTGAATTAAAAAAAGCAGGGCTAAGTGTTTATGTGGGGCGATTAACTGAAGATGATTTTGTAGAGAAGATTAAAGAACAAAACGTTCAAGCGATTGTAGATGCAAGTCATCCCTTTGCAGAAGAAGCAAGTACAAATGCTTTAAACGCTTCAAAAGAAGCTGGAATTCCTTATATCCGATACGAACGTGCATCTCAATCGCATTTTGGAAAAGGAATCACGATTGTCGATGACTATGTAATGGCTGCAGAGCATGCATTAAGAAGTAGAGGAGTCATTATGTTAACGACCGGAAGCAAAACGCTTCAAGTATTTACAGAACGTTTACTCGATCAACCGGACATCAGGCTGATTGCTCGTATGCTCCCCCGAAAAGATAATATGGAAAAGTGTGAGGAACTTAAGCTGCCTCAAAGAGACATTGTTGCTATACAAGGACCATTTACAAAAGAATTTAATTCAGCCCTTTACAAGCAATATGCAGTAACAACAATGATTACAAAAGAAAGCGGCAAGGTTGGCTCCGTTGATGAAAAAGTAGAAGCGGCGCTAGAACTAGGTATTGAAGTGATAATGATTAAACGGCCTAAAATAGAATATAAGAACCTTTATTCTGATTATGCAGATGTGTTAACTCATATTAATCGAGTTGTATATACAGATCAAACTATGGATGGGAGAGAGTAATATGGATTTTCTTACAGATTTCAAACCTTTAACTGTACAGCCTCAGGAGATAGAAGGAATGAGTTTTAATATGATTGATGAGGAATTTGGGCAGCACTCTTTTACAGAAGAACAATATAAAATTGTGCAGCGAGTCGTTCATGCTTCAGCTGATTTTGAACTTGGGCATAGCATGCTTTTCCATGAAAAAGCCATTCAATCAGGGATTAAAGCTATTAAAAATGGTGAGCAGGTGTACGCTGATGTTCAAATGATCGTAAGCGGAGTTAGTAAAGGAAGAATTGAAAAGCACGGTGGTAATGTTCACGTTTATATTTCGGATGAGGACGTCATGAAAGAGGCAAAAAGACTGAATACAACTCGTGCAATTATATCAGTTAGAAAATCAATTCAACAATTTGATGGCGGTATTTATGCAATTGGTAATGCACCAACTGCTCTGCTTGAATTAATTAGGTTAATTAAAGGAGGTTACGCGAAGCCTAGTTTAGTTATTGGGATGCCTGTTGGGTTTGTATCTGCGCCTGAATCAAAAGAAGAGCTTGCAAAACTCGATGTACCTTTTATTACTAATGTGGGGAGAAAAGGCGGCAGTACAGTCACGGTAGCAGCACTTAATGCACTCTCACTCTTAGCAGAAAAGGCATAGAAAATGGCGGTAAAAGCAAACAAGAAAGATAAGAAAGAAATGCGCTCTGGTTACACTACAGGTGCGTGTGCTACTGCTTGTACAAAAGCAGCACTAGTTGCTCTTATCACAGGTATAGAACAGCTAGATGCTACTATTTTCTTACCCGTTGGAAAGTTTGCTACGTTTGAAATGGAATGCTGTACTATAAGTCAGGGCTTTGCTGAAGCGGAGACGATTAAAGATGCCGGGGATGACCCAGATGCCACCCATGGGGCTTTAATCATTGCTAGAGTATCTTGGTCTTTTGTGCCTGGGATACATATTGATGGAGGGATTGGCGTGGGACGTGTAACAAAAGAGGGTTTGCCTGTCCCTGTAGGAGAAGCGGCGATTAATCCAGTACCTCGAAAAATGATTTATGAAACGGCTAAAGAAATCCTCCAATCATACGGAATTAATAGAGGAATATCGATTGTCATCTCCGTACCAGAGGGTGAAAAGATGGCAGAAAAAACACTCAATAAACGCCTTGGAATTGTTGGGGGTATTTCTATACTTGGGACAAGAGGAACAGTAATCCCTTTCTCAAGCTCTGCCTATATGGCAAGCATTGTGCAGGCAATAAGTGTTGCTAGAGCAAGCGGCTGTGAGCATGTTGTCATATCAACCGGAGGTAGAAGTGAAAAATATGGGATAGCCCAATACCCTGAGCTGCCTGAAGAAGCTTTCATTGAAATGGGCGATTTTGTAGGCTTTACCCTCAAACAATGTAAAAAGCAGGGGATAAAAAAGGTCTCGCTAGTTGGGATGATGGGTAAGTTTTCAAAGGTAGCTCAAGGCGTGATGATGGTTCACTCTAAAAGCGCTCCGGTAGATTTCAACTTTTTAGCAAATGTTGCACGAGAAGCTGGAGTGAACGATGAAGAATTAATTGAAGAGATCAGAGGGGCTAATACCGCTTCACAAGTCGGAGATTTACTGTTCACCAAAGGCTATCATGAGTTTTTTGCAATACTCTGTAACTATTGCTGTGCTGCAGGAATTAATGAAGTACGGGGTGGAATGATGATTGAAACAAGTTTGTACTCGATGAAGGGTGCTTTTCTTGGAAAGGCAGGTAAGGATGATAGATAAGAAGATTAAAATCATAGGTATCGGTGATGAAGGACAAAATGGTCTTCTTCCTATATATAAAAAGTACATATTTGAAAGTGAGCTGTTAGTAGGAGGAGAAAGGCTGTTGAATTTATTCCCTGAGTATCATGGGGAGAAGAGGGTAATTAAGGGAGGATTAAAAAACCTTATAGATGACCTTGCTCAAGAATCTAGAAGGGTTGTTATTTTAGCCTCCGGAGATCCTTTATTTTATGGGATAGGAAGCTATTTAGGTAAAAAGTTAAAGGTGGAGATCTATCCATATTTGAGTTCAATTCAACTTGCATTTTCTCGCATGAATGAAAGTTGGCAGGATGCCTATGTAACGAGTGTTCATGGTCGAAGTATCCAAGGGTTAATCCAACGAATCAATGGGCGAGAAAAAATAGCTTTGTTAACTGATGATATAAATACCCCTGCTAAAATAGCTCAGTATCTACGTTCCTATCACGTCGATGAATACCTTGCATTTGTAGCAGAGAATCTTGGTGGAGAAAATGAACGGTGTGGCTACTATGAATTAGAAGAGTTGGAAAATATAGATTTCTCCCCGCTTAATGTAGTCATTTTGAAAAAAGTTAAAAAAGTAAAAGTTTGGAGTTTCGGTATCGCTGACAATGAATTTCATCAAAGAAAGCCAGAAAAAGGGCTGATTACAAAAAAAGAAATTAGATCTCTTAGTCTAATGGAGTTAAACCTAAAGGAAGACAGTGTTGTTTGGGATATTGGAACATGTACTGGTTCGATCGCCATTGAAGCTAGTCTTATTGCAAAGAATGGTCAAGTGTTTGCGATTGAAAAAAGTGAACTAGACTTAGAAAACTGTTATAAGAATCAAGTGAAATTTCGAACAGATTTCACTGTTATTAAAGGGAAGGCACCTGACTATCTACATACGTTTTCTGAGCCCGATGCGGTCTTTATAGGTGGTACCGCTGGGAACATGGATGATATTTTGGCAGCTTGTTGTTCTCGCTTAAAAGAAGGCGGAAGAATTGTGTTGAATGCAGTTACGATTGAAAATTTGGTGCAGGCAGTGGAAGGGTTTAAACAAAATGGGTTTGAAACAACGATCACGCTTGCTCAGATTTCAAGGAGTAAACCTATTTTACAATTAACACGTTTTGATGCCTTAAATCCTATTTACATCATTACAGCCAAACATAAGGAGGGAGTAATCTAATGACTGGAACATTGTATGGTTTAGGAGTGGGCCCAGGGGATCCGGAATTACTCACAATTAAAGCTTTCCGCAAGCTGAAAGAAACGGAGGTCATTGCATACCCCAAAAAAAGAAAGGGCAGCAAGAGTTATGCCCATAGAATTATAGACTTATATATTCAGCCTGAGGAAAAAGAAATGCTTGGCCTTGTCTTTCCTATGACAAAAGATCCTGTTATTTTAGAGCGTGAATGGTCAAATACCGTAAACCAAGTGTGGGAGTATCTCAAAAAGGGCAAGGATGTAGCGTTTGTAACAGAAGGCGATCCTTTATTATACAGTACATTTATACACATGATGAAATTAATGAAGTCACGTCATCCAGAAGTTACTATTCAAACAGTTCCTGGTATTTCTTCCATTAATGGAGCTGCTTCAAGGCTTGGTATTGCTTTGGCTGAAGGAGATGATCATGTTGCTATCGTACCAGCAAGAGATGATTATGCTGAAATGAAGAAAGTAATTATAGAAAATGATTGTGTCATTTTTATTAAAGTAGCAAAAGTTATGGACTTAATGCTTGATGTATTAAGGGAGTTAGATTTAGTAGACAAAGCTTCCGTAGTGACAAAAGTAACTTCGGATGAAGAAATTGTATGGGACATTCACGAATTAGACCGTGCGGAACTTGAATATTTAACGCTGATGGTGGTGAGGAAATGAGGAAGTTAACGATTATTGGAGCAGGACCTGGAGACCCAGAACTTATTACGGTAAAAGGTTTAAAAAAGCTAAAAGAAGCAGATGTTGTGCTCTATGCAGATTCACTAGTTAGTAAAGAGTTAATTGAGCAAGCTAACTCTGATGCTGAAATTATCAAAACCGCAGGGATGCACCTTGAAGAGATGGTCCAAGTAATGGTTGATCGCTTGCGGGAAGGAAAGCAAGTTGTAAGAGTTCATACTGGAGACCCTGCAGTGTACGGGGCTATAATGGAGCAAATTTCCATGTTGAACAAGCAGGATATAAATGTAGAAATTATCCCTGGAGTCAGTTCAGTTTTCGCTTCGGCAGCTGCTCTTGGCGCAGAATTAACCATTCCTGACTTAACTCAAACGGTCATTCTTACACGTGCCGAAGGAAGAACCCCAGTACCTGAAGCAGAAAAGTTAAGAGACTTGGCGAAGCATAATTGTACGGTTGCTTTGTTCTTAAGTGCCACTTTAACAAAGAAAATCGTCAAAGAATTTTTAGCTGCAGGTTGGAGCAAGGATACTCCAGTAGGGGTTGTGTATAAAGCGACCTGGCCTGATCAGAAAATTGTTCGATCTACCCTTGAACGCTTAGATGAAGATATGCGAGTAAATGGAATTCGCAAACAAGCTATGATTCTAGCCGGTTGGGCTATCGATAAAAATATTCATGACAAGCAGTTTAAATCAAAGCTATATGATAAAGAATTTACCCATGGATTTCGAAAAGGAGTAAAACCATGACCCTTGTTTTAGAAGAAGGTAAACAGGTAGAACTCAAGGAAAATGGGGTTTTTGCTATTGTCGCTATTACAAAGCATGGAGTGAATTTAGCAAGAGGATTACATTCAACATTTCAACAATCAGATTTATTTTATATGAGTAAATTTGAAAAGGGAGATGAAGATACCAGGCATATTCAATTATTTGAAGGGAATGTACGGCTGTTGCTGCCCTCTCTATTCCAATCTTATAAAGGGATTATTATGATCGTCTCATTGGGAGCTGTTGTACGGATGATTGCTCCGATATTAAAAGATAAAAAAACGGATCCTGCTGTAGTAGTCATTGATGATAAGGGAGAACACGTCATTAGTGTATTATCGGGGCATTTAGGCGGAGCTAACGAATTAACAAAAGAAGTCGCAAACATACTAGATGCAAAACCTGTTATTACCACAGCATCAGATGTGCAAAAAACGATTGCAGTAGATCTATTTGGCAGCCGTTTTGGCTGGGAGTGGGAATCGGCGAAATTCTTAACACCTGTGAGTGCATCAGTCGTTAATGAAGAGCATGTTGCCATTGTTCAAGAGTCAGGTGAAAAGGAATGGTGGAATTATGACCATCCTTTGCCTGACTCGATTAAAGTCTATGCTTCAGTTGAGGAAGCTATTGAGGCAAAACCCAAAGCGGCATTAATTATCACACATCGTCAATTAAACAGAAATGAGCAGCTAATTCTTGAAAATGGAGTGCTCTATAGACCAAAGGTCATTGTTTTAGGGATTGGATGTAATAGAGGCACTTCTTTAGCAGAGATTGAGAATGTCATTGAAAAAACATTGGAGGAATTGAGGTTTTCTATAAAGAGCGTAAAAGCCATATGTTCGATTGATCTTAAAAAAGATGAAGAGGGGCTTATAGCTTTAGCTCAAAAGTATAATTGGGACTTTATTTGTTACTCAGCTGATGAGTTAAATAAAATGTCCATTCAAGATCCTTCAGATACGGTTTATAAATTTACAGGTGCGTATGGTGTAAGTGAACCGGCTGCGATGTTATACAGTGGATCAAAAGATCTTGCTCTTGTTAAGAAGAAATCAGGAAATGTAACGATCTCGGTTGCATTAATACCGTACTAGTGAGGGGGAGACATATTGAATCATCGAATGGTTATAGCAGGGACAGGAAGCGGCGTTGGTAAGACAACACTAACCATTGGTCTGATGGCGGCTTTTAAAAAAAGAGGATTAACAGTACAAGGCTTTAAATGTGGCCCTGATTATATTGACCCGTCCTATCATACGGCTGTCACAAAGCGAGTTTCTAGAAATCTTGATAGTTGGATGCTTGATCGAAATACGGTTTTAGATATTATGACTCATGGTAGCAAGGGTGCAGATATTTCCATAATAGAAGGTGTTATGGGATTTTTCGATGGAAAAGATCCCAAAAATAATAAAGGCAGTACAGCTGATATAAGCATGATTACACAAAGTCCTGTTTTACTTGTTGTTAATTGTGCAAGTATGGCAAGAAGCGCAGCTGCAATTGTAAAAGGGTTCCAAATGCTTGCTGAGGGGCCCAATATAGTAGGTGTAATTGCAAATAGAGTAGGTAGTGAAGGACACTTTAAGATTGTTAAGACGGCTATTGAACAAGAATGCGATATCCCTGTAATTGGCTATTTAAAACGAGAGCTTGATATTAAGATTCCTGAACGACATTTAGGGTTAGTTCCTTCAATTGAGAGGGGAGAGCTAGATCCCTTTTTTGAAAAAATAGGAGATTTAATAGAAGAGACCGTAGATTTAGAACAACTGTTAGAACTCTCAACAGCTCCTGTTCTCCCTGTTCCTAAAATTTATTCACTGTTTACTCAGAGAAAAGAGAAGGTTGTTCGAATTGCAGTAGCAAAGGATGCTGCTTTTAATTTCTATTATCCTGAAAACTTGGAATTACTACAATCGTTAGGGGCTGAGATCGTTTATTTTTCACCTTTAGCAAATGAATCCTTGCCTGAAAATAGTGACGGTTTATATCTAGGAGGCGGATTTCCAGAGGAATATGCGGAACGGCTTTCTCATAATAAAGAGGTTCAGCATTCAATTAAGACCGCTATTGAAAAGGGACTGCCAACACTCGCCGAATGCGGAGGGTTTATGTATTTAACTGAAGCGATTGAAACTACTAGCCAAGAGGAATTTTCAATGGTTGGCATGATTCCAGGTAAAGTAATAATGCAACATAAGTTAGCGGCACTGGGTTATCGAGAAATTACCGGTGAAAATAATAATTTCTTAATAAGCGGAAAAGAAAAAGCCAGAGGTCATGAGTTTCATTACTCTACTTACCATAATAAGGAGAATAAGGAGCAAATACGTCATGCGTATGTAACGAAGGGAATGCGAGGTACCAAGCAAGAAGGTTGTATGATGCATAATCTTGTAGCAGGGTATACTCACTTTCATTTTGCTTCTTGTAAAACGATGGTTGAAAAATGGATTAACAAATGTAAGACCAGTAAAGCCATTTTGCAACGCTAAAGTCTACTAATCGTTCACTATCAGGAACTACATTACTATTACTACGCGATTAAATAAATAGATACATCGTTATCTATAGAGGATCAAGGTGAGAGGATGAATAAAAAAGGAAAAGTTTTTTTGGTGGGGGCAGGTCCTGGAGACCCCAAGTTAATTACAGTTTATGGACTTGAATGTATTCAAAAAGCAGACGTCATAGCTTACGATCGATTAGTTAATAAAGAATTATTAAATCATGCTGCACCAGGTGCTGAACTTATTTATTGCGGGAAGTCTCCGGGAAACCATAGTTTTATGCAAGAAGAAATTAATCAATTACTCGTATCTAAAGCGTTTGAAGGAAAAAGTGTTACAAGACTAAAGGGGGGAGATCCCTGTGTATTTGGCAGGGGAGGTGAAGAGGCTGAAGTTCTCTCAAATGCTGGGATTGCTTTTGAAATTGTTCCTGGTATTACTTCTGGAATTGCAGCCCCTGCGTATGCTGGTATTCCTGTAACTTACCGAAATTATGCCACTTCCTTTACTATGGTCCATGGAGCTGGAAGAAAAGATAACGGTACAGATGGATTGAACTGGGAAGGATTAGTAAACGGCAGTGATACTTTGGCCTTTTATATGGGGACTCGTAATCTGTCATATATTTGCGAACAAATGATCATTCATGGAAAAGATCCTAAAACTCTAGTGGCTGTGATTCAAGAAGGGACAACCGCCAATCAAAAATGTGTTACAGGCACACTAGAATCCATCGCGACGATTGTTATAAATGAAAAAATACAACACCCTGCAATGATTGTCGTTGGTGAGGTGGTTAAATTCAAAGAAAAATTAAGCTGGTTTAGTAAAGAAGGAGAGATTCTAGATGACAGTGTTAGAGTTACTCCGTAATAGGAGAGCGGTTCGAAATTATACTAACGAGAAAATAGAAAGAAAAAAGATAGAGCTTTTACTAGAAGCCGCAACGCTCGCTCCAAATGATCGCATGAGAGAGCCTTGGAACTTTTATATTATACAAGAAGAAGCAAAACTTAGGTATGAAAAGTTAGCATTGGAGTTCCTAGAGGAACGATTTCCTACAAAACCATCTTTAATAAAAAGCTCGCTTGATGTAGTAAGAAATACTCCGCTCATTATTATCGTAACCTCAGATATTGCTTCAAATGATGCAGACTCAAAAGATAATGAGTATGCAGTTTGCTGTGCTATTCATTCTATGTGGTTACAAGCTCAAGAGCTAGATCTTGGATTTGTTTGGCGCACACGCGGTGTAGGTCTTGTTCATGATTCTCGTTCGTTTGATTTTATAGGATCACCCGAAGGAAAAAAAGTCATTGGCACATTATTTATAGGGCACCCTTCACAGAATGCATTAAATCAACAAAAAGAAAAAGTAAGAACTTCATTTGAGGATAAAACAATATGGATGGAAAGATAGTAAGTCTATTACTATTGTCGAGTTAACTAATCTATCATTAGTATGTGAGCTGTAAAGGAGGCTAATATGAGCCAGCAGAAAAAGAGAAGGGGATTGACCCTTGTATATACGGGTGATGGGAAAGGTAAAACCACGTCTTCATTAGGGTTAGCATTACGTGGGATTGGAAGAGGATTTAATGTAGGGATTTTTCAATTTATAAAATCAAAAGAGCGGACCTATGGAGAGGAAATAGCTCTAAAGAAGTTAGGTGTAGAGATGATTCAATTAGGGGTTGGCTTTACTTGGACGAAAACCCCTGAAGAGCACAGAGAAGCATTAAGAAAAGCCTGGCCTATTGCAAGAGAAGCTGTTATGAGCGGGGAATACGATTTAGTCATCTTAGATGAACTGAATAATGCTCTAGCGATAGACAAATTTCCAATAGAAGATGTTTTACCGATCAAGGAAGTAATAGATTTAATTCAACATAAACCTTCCCACGTCCATTTAGTCGTTACAGGCAGGTCTGCAAAAGATGAAATAAAAAACATAGCTGATCTAGTTTCAGTTATTGAACCAGAAAAGCATTATTACAATGAAGGTGTTCCGGCAGTTAAAGGAATAGAGTTTTAGAATAGATTTTTAAAAAAGTTAGATATCTATTGCTGTTATCACTGCTTCATAAAAAAAGGGGGAGTAGAAATGGGGGGCTTAAAAGAAGCGGGCGGGGCCGACCCTTCATTAAAAGCAGAGGAGGGTGAAAAAAATAAGCATAAAAGAGGGAGAACAAGGTTTCTCTTTCTCTGCCTAATCCTCATTTTAATTGTTTCGATGACCGTCTCAATAATGATAGGTCCTATTTCAATCTCTCCAATCACAGTATGGAAAATCGCTTTATCAAAAGTTCCATATTTAGATACGTTCATCGTACAAGATTGGACACAAGCTCATGAACAAATCATTTGGGAGATTCGCTTTCCGCGGATTATTTTAGGAGCCATTGTAGGGGCAGGGTTAGCGATTGTTGGTGTTGCTATTCAGGCGCTCGTTCGAAATTCCCTAGCTGATCCATTCATTTTAGGTATATCATCCGGAGCTTCAGTGGGGGCTACTCTTGTCATTGTATTAGGAGCATTTAAGATGTTTGGACTATATGCCCTTTCAATCGCTGCATTTTTGGGCGCATTGATCTCTGTTTTCTTAGTCTTTTTAGTTGCACAAGTTAAAGGAAGAATTTCTACGGTAAGACTTCTCCTATCAGGTATTGCCATTTCGATGATGCTCTCTGCTGTTACAAGCTATATTGTAATTTCAGCTCCACGTGAGGAAGGCATGCGAGATGCGCTATTTTGGATGATGGGGAGTTTAGCAGGAGCGAAATGGGGGCAGTTGGCTATTCCATTTTTTTCACTGTGTATCGGCATGGCGTTGCTTCTGTTTTTTGCAAGACCACTAAATCTACTTTTAATGGGGGAACAAACAGCAGCAACTCTGGGTTTAAATATTAATATCTTTAAGAAAGTACTAATGCTAGTTACGGCATTACTAACGGGTGTTTTAGTTGCTGTAAGTGGTGCCATAGGTTTTATTGGACTGATGGTGCCTCATATTGTACGCCTTTTTATAGGATCAGATCATAGAAATGTACTCCCAATAAGCGCGTTCGTTGGCGCTATTTTCCTTATTTGGGCAGATGTTTGTGCACGTACATTTGTCGCGCCACAGGAGTTGCCAATTGGAATTGTGACTGCGCTTTGTGGAGGACCATTTTTTATTTGGCTGCTAAGAAGAAATTCGTATTCATTTGGAGGTGGGGGAGAAAAATGATGCTGTCCGTTTCAAAATTAACAACCACCATTGAACATAAAGATATTATTCATCAAGTATCTATGCACATTGAATCCGGAAAGTTTGTCGGGCTGATTGGGCCTAATGGCAGCGGGAAATCGACCTTATTAAAAACCATTTACCGTATCTTTGAACCACGTGCAGGTCTCGTTGCGTTGGATGAAAAGGATATTTCAACCCTTACTCATAAAGAATTGGCAAGGCGTATGGCTGTAGTCGCTCAAGAAGGTTCAGCACCTTTTGATTTTACTGTTGAAGAAATAGTTCTTATGGGAAGGAGTCCTCATAAGAGATTCTTTGAGGGGGACACGAGTGAAGATTCTTATATTACTAATCAGGCATTAGTAAAAGTTGGGTTAGAAGGTTATTCAAATCGTAGTTTCTCAACCTTATCAGGGGGGGAGAAACAACGTGTACTAATTGCCAGAGCACTTGTGCAAAAAGCGAATGTACTTATATTAGATGAACCGACGAATCATCTTGATATTCAGCATCAACTACATATTCTCGATGTGGTGAAAAGTTTAAATGTAAGCACCTTAGCAGCAATACATGACTTAAATCTGGCTGCGGCATATTGTGACATTATTTATGTGATTAACGGTGGTGAAATGGTTAAGCAAGGATCCCCGTCTGAAGTACTTACAAGGGATTTGGTAAAAGAAATTTTCCAGGTTGATTGTACTATTACGACCCATCCAATGACGGGAAAGGTCCAGATCTCTTATATTTCTGATGGGATGGTATAACGGATCGTTATCATTACAACGGCTGGACAGTACGATGGGTTAGAGAGGAAGGACGCGAGATGGCGTTTTATACATGTGCTTATTGCAGCTTTCGATATAATGAGCAGCACGGGGATTCTAAAAATGGAGTTCCAAAAGGGACACCATTTGCACAATTAGCGGGCACATTGTGCTCAAGGTGCGGTATGCAAGGAGATAGGCATATAAGGCAAGCAAACCCTAAATATAAGGGTTTAGAAGCGCAGTACTACGATTTGTTTGCTGGTAAATCAGGAGTTGCTTTTTTTCGAGAATGGGTTTTAGCCTCAAAGAATCTATCTCATGTGCTGGATTTAGGCACTGGTACGGGAAGAATCGCTGTGGAGCTCGCTAATGTTGGTATTCCAGTTACTGGGGTGGATTGGAGCAAGGAGATGTTAGCTTTGGCGAACAAAAAAGCTAACCGTATAACTAACCAAATGACGCTGATTGAAGAAGATGCTCTTATATTAAACTGTAAACAGACATTCAGCCATGTTTTATTAGCTGATGGATTCTTTCAGTACTTCACCACAGTTAAAGAACAACAAGAACTATTAGCGATGGTCAGGAACCATTTAGGGAATGAAGGTAGAATTGCCATCGATCTCATTATACCTCCTCCAACTACTTTGTGGAAAAATCAGCATCAAAAACAAATGACGTCCATAAAGACCGTGGAGTTGACGGTGGAAGGCTTCACTTCATTAAGGGAACAGCTTTTTCATTATTCAGCAATGTATGAGGTATATCGTGAAGGAGTTTCCCAAACAAAATATAAGGTTGAGCGAGAACTCAGTTTTATAACTCCTAGAGAACTTGCTTATTTATTGAAGCTTGAAGGATTTTCTGTGACTGATATGGTTTGTGATTATCAACCTAACCAAAAGATAGGCGATACAATAAAGGTTGCAGAATCATCTTGTGATGTAACTCCCTTAAGTGTTGATGAAACATTGGAGGATAGATTTGAAGATATAAATAAAGGCAGGCTGCATCCTTATACAGAGGATAGCTGGAAAGATGGAGGCTACCCGTTTGGAGTGAAAAGTACTGCTAATAACCAACCGATTATGTGGACGATTATTGCCGAACTGAAGGAGAAAAACAGATGAAGAATTTACATAGGAATTTAATTATAGGTATGCTTTTATTATTAATGGCAGCATGTGGAAATAGTGAAGGAGTTACTGCTACTGAAGAAAAAGATGAGACTTATTCTGTGGAAACATTGCAGCATGAAGAAGCATATAAAGAAGTAGAAATTGAAAACATTGAAAATGTACTTGTGTTTTCAGAAGTACCTAAAAGAGCTGTTTCACTGAACCAACATGTTACAGAGGTTATGCTGGCCCTTGGTTTAGAAGAGAGTATAGTAGGGACTGCATATTTGGATGATGAAATTTTACCAGTATACAAAGAAGCGTATGAAAAAATTGCCGTTTTATCTGACCAATATCCCTCCCAAGAAGTATTGTTAGCCCAAGAGCCTGATTTTGTTTATGCTGGCTGGGAAAGTGCATTTAGGGAAGACAATATTGGAACAATAGAACAGCTAAGCCAATTTGGAATTAACGCTTATTTACATGAATCTTCTAAAATCGTAGGACCGAGCATTGAACATATTTATCAAGATATTCGTAATATCTCAAAAATATTCAATGTGAATGATAAAGGCGAGGAACTGATTAATGAAATGCAAAAAGAATTAACAACCATTCAAACACGAATCCCTAAGAACGAGGAGCCTTTGAGGGTGTTTGTATATGATAATGGTGAGGCGGCACCATTTACTGTGGGACAGAACTTTCTAAACGAAATTGTGACAATGGCAGGTGCAGAAAATATCTTTAATGATATTGATAGTAATTGGGGTGAGGTAAGTTGGGAGGCAGTAGTCGATCGGGATCCAGAGGTGATTGTTATTATTGATTACGGTCAAACCACTGCAGAAGAAAAAAAGAACCTATTATTAAACCACCCAGGATTGACAGATGTGACTGCTATTAAAGATGAGCATTTTATTGTCATGCCATTGTCTGCTGCTGCAGAAGGTATTCGAGTGCCGCATGCCCTTGAAATATTGGTTGAAGGTCTATATAAGTAAAAGAAGAGGTACTATGTAAAAAGTCTTTACCATAATTAGGTAAAGACTTTTTTGTGAGCAATACTTACTTCCTAGTTAGTTGCTTTAATTGCTCATCCCGCGTTTTTTTCTCCTCTTCTGATGCTAAGTCATACTTCTTTAAAAGGTGAAAGAGTTCATTTAATTCCAGTTGGCTAGGCTTAGACTGTAGAAACCTAGTGCACTGTGAGTACACATCTTTAGGAAGGTATTCCTTTTGTGATCCTAATTTGTTTTCAACATCTTCAAATGGATGATCTAATTTACAAGAACTCATGTTAAGTTCCTCCTTATTCGTCATTTATGAATCAAGTACAATTCGTTCTGGGTGAGAATAGATATTAAAAGACTGCCCGCGAATAAATCCCACTGCGGTAATATTTAAATCGTGTGCTAACTCAATCGCTAAGTTTGTAGGAGCAGATTTTGATAGAACAATTCCAACGCCTATTTTGGCCGCTTTTGTTAAAATTTCAGAGGAGATTCGGCCGCTGAAAACGAGAATTTTATCTTTTACTGGAATTCCATTTAACAATGAATATCCATACAGTTTATCTAGTGCATTATGCCGTCCGATGTCTGAGCGGCTGACGATTAATTCATCAGCCGTACATAATGCAGCATTATGTACGCCGCCGGTATCCTTAAATACATGACTGGATTCCTGCATCAGCTTCATTAAGTTTATGCATTGCGTGGCTTTAATGGTCATGTTAATCATGGATGTTTTAGCCGTTGTCACGTCATTTTGGAAATAAAATTGCCTGCTTTTGCCGCAGCATGAGCCGATAAACCTCTTAGAAAACAGCTGTTGGTTTTTTACCTCTTTTGAATGTAAGTGAATATAGGCAAAGCCACGGTTTTTATCGATTGTCATGTCTTTAATTTCTTTTTTAAATCGAATGACGCCTTCTGATGCTAGGAATCCGATTACCATCTCCTCAAAGTCACAGGGACTGCATACCATCGTTGCGAATTCTTCATTATTTATAAAAATGGTTAAAGGGAATTCGATCGCTATTTCATCTTCTTGTTCTATAAATTCCTGATGACTGTATTTAATGATCGACCTAGATGAACTTAGAGATTCGCTCAATTCCTTCTCCCCCTTTCGTGATGAACTAAAGCTAATTTAAATGGCTTAGTCATATAAAAATAGGAACGCTACAAATATAAACATAATCTATAAATCTGACAAGTCTTAATGATTAGTGAAAAAGTAAATTTAATTGTCTGGTGGATATTTATTCTGCATAGATATTGAATTTTTTTTGAATTAACGGTATGATTTAAATAAATTCATTAGTCTGTAACATTTAAAATCCTGAGATAGCGCACCTGTCTTCAGTTTTACTTGACCAGACATTGTAAGCGATTTCTATTATGAGGGAGTAGGACCCACAAATACAATCCTCAATAAAGATTTTATTAAAAACGAATTTGAAATGAATATATTCATAGTTGGCTTGGCACTTAGCAGCGATCCTGTAAAAGACTAACCACCGTTCTCGTCCATGATCTTGGATAGTTCGGTGGTTTTTTGTTTGATTACTGCAGTATGAGGTTTTGATTACTACAGTGTGATGAAAAGCAACATGTTAAACGTAATCTTAGGAGTGAAACAATATGGGAAAAACAAAACACCAAGGCCCTATTAAAGGAACAAAAATGCCGCAGCCTAAACATTGGGTAAGCCCTATACCATTTGGACTTGGAAAAGTAAAACCAAAACATATTAGAGATTCGATGAAAATTGCTTGGGAAAATAAAGATAATATTGGATATGCGACTAGAATCTTAACAAAAGGGGTGTGTGATGGTTGTGCCCTTGGGGTTTCTGGCATGTTCGACCAAACCTTAAAGGGCCCGCATATGTGTACGACACGACTTAATGTGTTGCGCTTAAATACCGCTCCGGCCATTGACGAAGAAATTTTGCATTCAGATATTGATGAATTAAGAAAATATGACAGTAAAGAGCTGAGGAAATTAGGGCGTATTCCTTATCCTCTTATTCGCCGCAAAGGAGAAAGAAAGTTTTCTCGTTTAACATGGGACGATGCAATGGATATGATTGCAGATAAGATGAAACAGCTTAATCCGAGACAATATGGTTTTTATCTTACATCAAGAGGGATAACGAATGAATCGTATTATGTAGCAGCTAAAACGGCCCGCTTTTTAGGCACGAACAACATTGATAATGCAAGCCGTATCTGTCACTCTCCAAGTAAAACCGCGCTTAAACGTTCGATTGGCGTAGGAGCTTCAACATGTAACTATCAGGACTGGTTCGGAGCAGACGTATTATTATTTTGGGGCAGTGTAGCTTCAAATGCATCTCCAGTTTCTACAAAATATATGTTAGAGGCTAAAAAGCGCGGGGCAAAAATCATTGTGATTAACCCGTATAAGGAACCAGCAATGGATAAATATTGGGTTCCATCTAATGTAGAGTCTGCTTTATTTGGTACAAAGCTTGCCGATGATTTCTATCAAGTAAATATTGGCGGAGATATTGCATTCATGCAGGGAATTATGAAGCATTGGTTTGAAATGGAGGCCATTGACCCAGGTTCTGCGATCAACCATGAATTCGTTCAGCAGCATGTAAATAACTTTAAGGAATTAAGAGATCATGTTCAGACTCAATCTTGGGAAGAAATCGTAAAATCTTCTGGGATTACAAAAGAGAGAATCATTGAGCTCGCAGTACTTTTAGCGAAAAGTGAAAATGCAGTCTATGCATGGGCGCTGGGACTCACTATGCACGCTTTTGCTTCAGACAATATTTCTCAAGTAGCAAACCTTGCCCTTCTTCGTGGTCATCTTGGACGTAAATATAATGGACTTATGCCTTTCCGTGGTCACTCCTCCGTTCAAGGATCAGGTGAGATGGGGGCAGATCCGTTTGTCTTGCCTGGCGGGGATTTTGTGGAAGAGAACATTAATCGTATGGAGAAAATTTGGGGATTTGAAATTCCGAAATGGCAAGGTGATGTGGTAGGTGTTACGTTAGAAAATATCGTTCTTCCAGAAGACCATGAGCGTAAAATCAAGCTTTATTATATGTCTGGCGGTAATTTCTTAGAAACAATGCCTGACCCGGATTTCATTGAGAAAGCTTTATCAGAATTAGAAATCCGAGTACATCAAGATATTATTTTAAATACTTCAACGCTCGTAGATGCAAAAGAGGCGGTCATTGTATTGCCGGCAAAAACACGTTATGAGCAGGACGGAGGCGGTACGTCTACTTCTACTGAACGCATGGTATACTTCTCGCCAGAAATTGAAGGGAATAAAAATCGTATTGAAGAAGCCCGCTCTGAGTGGAAAATCTACGTAGACTTAGCGCACCGAGTGAAGCCGGAGACTGCTCATTTAGTAGACTTTAAAACGGGGCAGGAGATTCGAAATGAAATGGCGGTCGCCAACCCGAATTACGAAGGTGTGCAAGACTTGAAGAAGCAAGGCGATGTGTTCCAGTGGGGCGGAGCGTGGTTGTGTGAAGATGGAATTTGTCCTACTCCAGACGGTAGAGGGAGCTTAATTCCAGTAGAAATACCTGATATGGGGAAAAAGGAAGGCAACTTTGTATTAACAACACGCCGCGGGAAGCAATTCAACTCGATGGTCTACAAAGAAACGGATCCATTTAATAATGCTGAGCGATATGACGTGCTTATCAATGCGAAGGATGCACAGGAGCTGAGAATTGCCCAAGGAGAAGGAGTTGTTATTTATAATGATTTCGGAGTCTTCCAAGGCAAGGCAAAATATGCCGACATTACATCAGGAAATTTAGGTGTGCATTTTCCTGAAGGCAACTTCTTATTACCTAAAGGGAGATATGAAAAGCTTGCTAAGATTCCTGATTATAATGTAGCAGTAAAAGTAGAAAAAGCAGACCGCTATAATGCAAGAAAAGATACCAAATATGTAGAGAAGAAGATTGATGACTTAGAAATGACGGTCGGTTAATCTAAGTAACACTGTAATTGCTTCTGCAATTACAGTGTTTTTTTATACATGATTCGAGGCAAATGTAAAAATTATCCCACATTATTGTCAGAATTCTTTATTTTTCAAATAATTTGTTATACAATAAAAACGTAATGTTATATAACAGTCAGGTTCTAGACTTATATTTCAAGGAGGCAGATTCATATGACTAAGTATTTGAAAGTTGGTAATTTGCAAGTAGCACCAGTACTTTACGAGTTTATTAATAAGGAGGCTCTCCCGCAAAGCGGCGTCAATGAACAAGAATTCTGGTCTGGTTTGGAAACGTTAATTACTGAGTTTGCACCAGGAAATAAACAACTGCTTGAAGATAGAGAGGACCTCCAGCAAAAAATCGACAATTGGCACAAGGAAAATAAAGAGACATTTGATTTTAATCAATATAAAACGTTCTTACAAGAAATTGGTTATCTTGAACCGAAAGTAGAAGAGTTTAAGATTACAACAGAGAATGTGGATAATGAGATTGCGCTGCAAGCAGGTCCTCAACTAGTTGTACCAGTAAATAATGCACGTTATGCCTTAAACGCAGCTAATGCGCGCTGGGGAAGTTTATATGATGCATTATATGGAACAGATGTGATTTCTGAAGATAATGGTCAAGAAAAAGGGAAGGCATACAATCCTGTACGCGGTGAGAAAGTCATTGCCATGGCTAAGGAATTTCTAGATGAAACAGCTCCATTATCTAACGGGTCGCATAAAGATGCAGAAAAATATACAGTCGAAGGTGGAACGCTGGTTGTACATAGTAACGGGGTGACATCTGAATTAAAAGAGTCATCACAATTTTTAGGGTATCAAGGGACAACAGAAGACCCATCTACTCTGTTGCTAAAGAACAATGGTCTTCATTTTGAGATACAGATTGACCGAGAACATCCTATTGGGAAAACGGACCGAGCAGGAGTTAAAGATGTTGTGATGGAAGCAGCGATTACAACTATTATGGATTGTGAAGACTCTGTTGCAGCAGTTGATGCAAAAGATAAGGTAGGAGTTTACGCGAATTGGTTAGGACTAATGAAAGGTGATTTAGAAGAAACGTTCACAAAAGGTGGTCAGTGTGTGACGCGCACACTTCAGGAGGATCGTAATTATACAACGGCAACAGGTGATACGTTGACTCTTTCCGGCAGGTCGCTTATGTTCGTTCGTAATGTAGGGCATTTAATGACGAATAATGCTATCCTGGATCAAAATGGAAATGAAGTGCCTGAAGGTATTCTAGATTGCATGGTTACTAGTTTAATTGCTAAGCATGACTTGCTTAATAACAGCAAGGTTCAAAACTCTACTAAAGGTTCCATTTATATTGTAAAACCAAAAATGCACGGATCAAAAGAAGTGGCATTCTCTAACCAATTATTTAACCGTGTAGAGGATCTGTTAGGTCTAGAACGTCATACGATTAAAATCGGTGTTATGGATGAAGAGCGTCGTACATCCCTCAATCTTAAAGCTTGTATTAAAGAAGTAAAAGACAGAGTAGTATTCATTAATACTGGCTTCTTAGATCGTACAGGTGATGAGATGCACACTTCCATGGAAGCAGGTGTAATGATCCGTAAGAATGATATGAAAGCGTCAACTTGGCTGCAGTCTTATGAAAAATCGAATGTCAATACAGGACTTGATTGCGGATTGCCAGGGCGAGCTCAAATCGGCAAAGGAATGTGGGCAATGCCAGACCTTATGGCAGAAATGCTTAAACAAAAAGATGGTCAGTTAAAAGCAGGTGCGAACACGGCTTGGGTGCCATCACCAACGGCTGCTACGCTGCATGCGATGCATTACCATAAAGTAAATGTGGCAAATGTACAGGAAGAATTGAAGAGTACGATTCAAGACTTGCAAGATCAAATTTTACAGATTCCTCTTGCAAAAGAAACAAACTGGAGTGCAGAGGAAGTTCAACAAGAGTTGGATAATAATGCTCAAGGGATCCTAGGCTATGTAGTCCGTTGGGTAGAGCAGGGTGTCGGTTGTTCTAAAGTTCCAGATATCAATAATATCGGTTTAATGGAAGATCGTGCGACTCTGCGTATATCAAGCCAGCACGTAGCAAACTGGCTGCATCATGGGATATGTTCCAAAGAGCAGGTCGAAGAAACGCTAAAACGAATGGCAAAGGTTGTAGATCAGCAAAATGCCGGCGATCCTACTTATCGTCCTATGGCAGATGATTATGAGAACTCCGTTGCTTTCCAAGCAGCATTAGAGCTTGTATTGAAAGGGTGCGAACAGCCTAGCGGGTACACGGAGCCTATTCTTCATAGACGTCGTATCGAATTTAAAGAAAAAGTCGCTAGTCTAGCCCAAACAAAATAACAGGTTAAATCATTGTAGAAAATGCGTAGGGGATGTATCCCTTACGCATTCTTCGTATGTACGAAAAAAAATTCTTATTTTTTGTTGACAATATACCTAGCTGGGTATATTATAGTTATTGAAGGCAGCACACAACTTAAAATAAATAAACAATGATTAAATAAAAAGGGAGGGTCACTTATGAAAGAAATGACTGCAAGAGAAGTTGAGTCATACTTAATGAAGAAAGAACCACTAAATATTATTGATGTGCGTGGAGTGGATGAAGTGGCTGAAGGGAAAATCCCTGGTGCCCTAAATATTCCTTTAGGGTTGCTTGAATTCCGCATGCATGAATTAGATAAGTCTAAAGACTACATTATTGTTTGTAGATCAGGTGCTAGAAGCGGGCGTGCCACGCAATTCCTTTCAGAGCGCGGATATCAGGTAACCAATATGGTTGGTGGGATGATAGCGTGGAATGGAGAAGTAGCATAAATTTTTTTGGAACATAATATACCCTATCGGGTAATAGGGGGGTAATCTTGAAAGGTGTTACAGTCTTTACGACCAATAGATGTCCATATTGTGTTATGTTAAAAAACTTTTTGAATGAATATCAAATTTCTTTTAAAGAAGTAAACGTGGAAGATAAGCCTGAATTAATGCAGCAGCTTGTAAATACTACAGGTCAAATGGGAGTTCCACAAACAAACGTCGATGGTAAGTGGGTTATTGGGTTTGATCCTAATGAAATTATGAGTTTAATCAAAAAAGCTTAATCAAAAATTCAAATTAAAAACTGGGGGAATATAAAATGAGTAAAAAAGTAGCTATTATCGCGAGTAATGGTGGAATGTTTGATGCATACAAAGTATTTAATATCGCTACAGCAGCAGCTTCAACAGATCAGGAAGTATCCATCTTTTTCACATTTGAAGGGTTGAATTTAATCCATAAGGAAGCACATAAACAATTAGCTATGCCAGAAGGAAAAGAACAAATTGCTGAAGGGTTCAAGGAAGCAAATGT
This sequence comes from Alkalihalophilus marmarensis DSM 21297, assembly GCF_000474275.2. Lineage (GTDB taxonomy): Bacteria > Bacillota > Bacilli > Bacillales > Bacillaceae_D > Alkalihalophilus > Alkalihalophilus marmarensis. The sequence continues at coordinate 18,859 of NZ_ATAE01000030.1, read as the reverse complement.
TCCAGGCATCCCAGAATTAGTAGAGATGGCTCAAGAGTTAGGAGTTAGATTTATTGGTTGTCAAATGACGATGGATGTAATGGGACTTGAAAAGAAAGATTTTGTAGATGGAATTGAAGTTGGCGGAGCGGTAACCTTTTTAGAGTTTGCTAAAGATGCCGACGTAACGTTAACTTTTTAATTAAAAAAATTTTACTATCAATTATACTATAGGGGGTAATTTGAATGTCAGTAAAAGCGATGACTGCTAAAGAAGTAACAAGAAAAGTGATGGAAAAAAAAGAACTATTTATTTTAGATGTACGTAACGAAGGAGATTTTGCTGATTGGAAAATTGAAGGAGAAAAGTTTGAGTACCTAAATGTCCCTTACTTTGATTTGATCGATGGAGTAGAGGGTATTATGGATAAGCTGCCAAAAGATAAAAAGGTCCTAGTGGTCTGTGCAAAAGAAGGTTCTTCAATCATGGTAGCTGAGATGCTTCTAGAAGCTGGCTTAAATGTATCCTATCTTTCTGGCGGTATGAAAGCTTGGAGTGAGCATTTAGAGCCTGTAAAAGTTGGGGAGCTAAGTAATGGCGGAGAGATGTATCAATTTGTTCGTATCGGAAAAGGGTGCTTATCTTACATGGTTGTCTCTAACGGAGAAGCAGCTATTATCGATGCAACGAGAATGACAGAGATTTATATAGACTTCGCTAGTGAGATAGGAGCAACGATTAAGCATGTATTTGATACACATCTTCATGCTGATCATATTTCAGGCGGCCGTAAAATCGCTGAAGCTACAGGTGCAGCTTACTGGCTTCCACCAAAGGATGCTGAAGAAGTTATTTTTGAATATAATGCACTACAAGATGGAAATGAAGTGAAGATAGGGGATACAAAAATTAATATTCACGCCTTATATTCACCTGGTCATACGATTGGTTCTACATCATTTGTAGTCGATGAAAAATACCTATTATCTGGTGATATCCTATTCATTGACTCAATCGGCAGACCAGATCTTGCTGGAATGGCAGAGGACTGGGTTGGCGACTTGCGTGAGAGCTTATACGTTAAGTACAAGGAGTTATCTGAGGAATTAATCGTACTGCCTGCTCACTTTATGATTATTGAGGAATTAAATGCTGATGGAAGCGTAGCAAAGAAATTAGGGACTTTATTTGCAGAGAATCATGGCTTAAATATTGACGATGAAGAGACATTTAGAAAATTAGTAACTAAGAATCTTCCACCGCAGCCTAATGCATACCAGGAAATTCGTCAAACAAATATGGGGAAAGTAACTCCTGATGTTGACGAACAAAGTGAAATGGAGATCGGCCCTAACCGCTGTGCCGTTCGTTAAGAACACTTTCATAGCCCCGCTGCCTAAGCAGCGGGGTTTTCATTTGGGACATGGATTAAAGTTTTTTTGGCTTATTCGTTAAGTAACGTGAAAATGAGAGTATAGATAGGATGAAAAAAACACCAGTTAAAATGAGGAAGAGGATGCTTATATTGTGATTTAAAAGCAATCCGATTCCACTAATTAAGGCGGCAATAAGGTAAATAATGCAATAAAATAGATGTTTGTTTACGTTTCGGAACATACCTGATTCCTCCTTTTATCTATCCCTTACCCATGGTTCAAGTGGAGCTAAACAGGGTATTAACATTTACAAATTATTATATGAATTAGATTTTCCTTCCAATATACGTTTATATGATTAATAATATAGGTATAGGGGTAAAGAAGGCATCGTATCAATATTCATATATTAATGAATCATACAATCATGTTGAGCCAAGAGATATCGGAAAAGGAGGACCGTGATGGGTAGACTTATTACTTATTCACCTCGCTTTATCAGTAATCCCGTGGACTTAGTAGCAGAACATAAAGAAAAATTAGTAGCCTTGACAGGGAAAACGATTAAAAGTATATGGATTGCTTGGGATCATCAAAGTAATAGGTGGTTGAGAGAAATGCCTGTGGTTATTGAGGCGGGGAACGAGCAAATTGAGCTTTGTGCAAATCGGATTGGCGAGTATTCAATCACCTTTAACACAATTAATTTAGAGTTCGCACCTTCTAGTATGCAGATATCATGGGAAGAGAACAAATTAAATGAAATACATAGAGTATTAAATCAAGAGATACGATCAACAGAAATGATTGAAAGCACGGTTCATATCTCCTGCCTTAAAGAAGATCAATTAAGTGGAAAAGTAGCGGTTGATTATGTGATTGACGGAATTGGATTTAATTTAGAGCGGGGGTATTTAGCAGTGTGTAATGGGCTTGATGAAAATATTATTTTAACAAGTAATGACTTTCATCAAACGATAAAATGTACAAGTATCAAATGATTTAGTTCTAGTGGTGTCGTGCGCTAGGGCTTTTTTGCTGTATATTTGCAGGAATAGTCAGTTTGCCCGCGAATTATCTAAGGATGGACTATATAAATAAAAAGGCGCCTAAGGGGTGTTTACATCTGAAGATACAAAAAAGCTCTGTTATTTTATTTTTATTGTTTTTGACGATGCTTGCTAGTCTTGGATTTGGCCGCTTTTCTTTAGGAGCCATTTTACCTTTTATGAAAGATGGAATAGGTCTAGATTACAGGCAGATTGGCTTTGTCGCTTCTGCAGCTTTTATAGGGTATTTGATAAGTGTAGCTGTTGTAGGTTACTTTGTCGTTAAGATTGGTGCCAAAGTTGTCATTAACGTCTCCCTTACGATTATTATTGTAGGGATGCTTATTAATGCCAATGCAGCAAATTTCTTTGTAGCTGTCGTTGGTGTGCTTCTTTTAGGGATAGGCTCAGGCGGTTCTTCTATACCAGCCATGGGCTTAGCTGGAAGCTGGTTTTCAAATAAAAACAAAGGAATGGCGATAGGGATTGCAATGGGCGGCCTTGGAGTCGGGATGGTCATAAGCGGTATACTTGTTCCACAAATCGTTCGTGAGAGTCCTGAGGGTTGGAGAGACAGCTGGTATATCCTGGCGGGTATTACTTCTTTGTTTATCTTGATTAATGGATTATTCTTGAAAAATGCACCAGCATTAAAACATCAGGTTCAACCCCCGATAAATAACGACCGTTCCTTAGATATGAATTCAACCCCCTCTATTTATCGAAATAAAAAAGTGTGGACAATAGGATTTATATACTTAACTTGGGGATTCAGTTATTTAGTATTTTCTACTTTTTTAGTTGATTATCTTATGTTTGATTTAGGTTACTCAAAAGAACGATCAGGGCTCTATTTCTCTATTGCAGGAGCGCTCAGTATAGCAAGCGGGTTTATATGGGGGACGATATCGGATAAATTAGGGAGAATGTACGCCTTATCAGCTGTATTGCTGATTCAATTTACAATGCTTATAGCGTTATCTATTTCTATATCTCCATTATTGGTTGCTATTGAAGTAGGTATATACGGTCTTACTTTATGGGCCGTCCCAACGATTATGAATGCGGCTGTAGCAGACTTTGTTTCTCCAAAAGCTGTACCAATAGCTATGGGGTTTGTCACGATCTTTTTTAGTGTCGGCCAGATCATTTCTCCTTTAGCTACGGGGGTCATTATAGAAATGACAAATCAGTATTTCGGAGCACTTATTTTATCAGCATTTGTTAGTTTAATAGGGGGCATGGCTTGTATGAAGATGCATCAATTACAGCGAAAAAAGGATGTCTATTCATTTAAACAAGAAAAAGCACATTTGTAGCAGGAGTGAGAATAAAAAAATGCAGCCACGATTCGTAGTTACAGGTACAGACAGCGGAGTAGGGAAAACAACTATTACGTTAGGTTTAATGGCATCCTATAAAAAGAAAGGTAAAAGCGTTCAAGGATATAAATGCGGCCCCGATTATATTGATCCAACGTTTCATCGCGCTATTACAAAGCGCACGTCTCATCAACTAGATACATGGATGACTTCATCTGAATGGGTTAGGCAAACATTTATTGATGCAAGTACTGATGCGGACCTATCAATCATTGAAGGAATGATGGGTTATTATGATGGCCGTTCAGCCTTAAGTGATGAGGGAAGCACATACGAAATAAGCAAAATCTTAGCTGCTCCTAGTTTATTAGTAATTGATATCAGCGGAGCAGCTAGAAGTGCAGCTGCGATTGTGAGAGGATTTCAACTTCTTCAAAGTGATTCCACGATTAAAGGAGTGATTCTTAATCAGGCAGGGAGTTCAGGTCATGCGGAATTATGTAAGAGCGCAATAGAACAATTATGCCAGATTCCTGTAGTCGGGTACCTGAAAACAGGGGATACACCCAATTTGCCAGAGCGTCAACTAGGACTGATATCCGCTCTTCAAGAAGGTGAGTATGATCGTTTGATTGAACAATTAAGCACTACGGTCGAAAAGCAGTTTGATTTAGATTTGATCCATAAGATTGCGAGCGGAGCACCTTTTATTCCCCCTCCCCCACGTGAAGTCAAATACAGTTCACCTGCTAAAGAAAAGGTGAAAATAGGAGTTGCCTTTGATGAAGCATTTCATTTTTATTACGAAGCAAATCTCGACTTGCTAAGGCAGGAAGGAGCTGATCTACGCTACTTTTCTCCATTGAAAGGAGAAGGCATTCCAGCTGATTGTGACGGGCTTTATTTAGGCGGAGGTTTCCCAGAAGAATATGCGAGCCATCTTTCTTCACATCCACTATTATTTAAACAATTAAAACAGGCGGTTTTCGATGACATGCCGATTGTTGCAGAGTGTGGGGGCTATATGCTCTTATGTGAAAGCCTTAGCATGACAAACGGAAAAAGATACCCTATGGCAGGTATTATTCCGCATCATATTCAGATGAATGAAACCTTATCAGCTATTGGCTACAGAGAAGTAAATATTGTAGAAGATTCAATACTGGGAATAAAAGGGACGAAGCTTAGAGGGCATGAATTTCATTATTCTTCTATTAGAAGTCATGAAGAAGTTAACCCTTGTTTTCAATATGATAGCTGGGGTAAGAACGAGTTCCAAGGATATTTAGGAGATTCTTTTGTAGCTAGTTATATCCATCTTCATTTTGCCTCCAATCCTTTGGTAGTCAAAAATATAATTAATGCCTGCTCCGAATATAAGAAGAAAAGGTCTAACCTCATGTAGAGTTAGACCTTTTTTTGTACGTAAATAGGTAAGCTGTATTTCTAAACCCCAGTTTGAGATAGATGCTGAAGCCCATTTGACTAGAAGCTAAAATCCAGCTCGTTGTATGGGGGGCGGAATAGAGTATGATTTTTTCACATAAGTGGCTTCCTAAACCTTGCTTTCGATAATCAGGGTCAATATAAATATTATCTAAACAGGCTCGTTTGGACTTTCTTGTTGAAGATATGCGGCCAAATCCGACAGGTGTTAGGTGATCGTACATTACATATTGGTTAATCCCTTCCTGCTCTATCTGTTCTAAATTTACAGCATTTAACTGAAAATACGTGTTCACTTCCTGTCCTTCTGTATAATCCGTTATTTCACTAAGTTTCATAGATGAAGATTTGTAAGAAGTACTCAATTCGAGTTCAGCAATATCTTCTAGGATCATGAGATAGTGGGAGGATGAAAGATAATAAGAATATAACTGAGGTGCTTCTTGCCTTGAAGTGACGAGTGTCAAATAATGAGGGCTAAAGGGAGCTTTTTTGGATACTTTTCTAAGACCACAGGGAGTAATAAAAAGCTCATGTCTTCTGTCGCCAACAGGATACCCGTATGTAACATGGATAAAATTCTTTTCCTCTTTAACAGTCGTTCTATGAGTATAACGGCATGCGATTAAGCCCCACACGAAGTCGTGCAGTGCTTCTTGAGAGATGTTCAAAACATCCTTCCTCTCTTAATGTTGAATAAATTAAAAGTCCTTAACCGTATACTTATACCCGATAAAATATGAATCAAACATCTTTTTTAAATAAATATATGCTAGAATGACAACGGTAGAAAAATGAAACAAATATGAACAATCATCGTATAAGGTAGTGGAGGTGTAAAAAATGAATAAACCGAAAACGGATCGCTTGCTAAAAGGTATAATTGGTACAAGCTTTGCCTTAGCAAGTTTGAGTGCATGCTACAGTCCCAATACAGAAGACTTAGTAAACATCCCGCAAACATCACCTGAGGAACCCCCTCCATCTCCAGAGGAAACAGGCTGTGAAGTTTGGACTTGGGATGCAGAGGCAGAAGCTTATCAATGTGCCGAAGAGGGATCAGAACACCATGGCCACTATTATGCAGGTGGAAGCTGGTTTCCAACGTTTGCCGCATTTATGGCCGGAAGAGCGTTAGGTAGTGCAGGAAGCTCACCAGTAACGAATCAAAGACAAGATGGCTCCACAAGCACAAATTCACAAACAAACCAGCAGTCAAATCAAAATCAACAAACGAACCAGCAAAATCAATCCCAGCAAAATAATAACCAAACAACGAACTCCCGCTCAGGAATGGGTGGAGGTGGTTTTTTTGGAGGGTAGTTACAAAGAGCGTCGTGATAGTTTTTACAATCAGATCGATCATTTTTGGGATCGATTATATGGTATGGAATATGCTTTATATGATTATATTCCACTTTCTAATAGGCAGGTAGCAGAAGTTCAGCAAGCAACTGAAGAGGTATACTCCATTTTTAAGAAAACGAATCAATTAGTAAGACTAGCGGAAGAGGAAACGCTCATACAGCTTGGCGTTCCTAAACAAACCCTCTCGCTTTTGAAAAAGGAGAATATCAGCTTTGAAACGGTTATCGGCCGTTTTGACTTTGTCGACACTAAAAACGGATTAAAGATCGTAGAGTTCAATGCGGATACACCGACCTTTATAAAAGAGGTGTTTGAAGTAAACGGCAAAGTCGCAAACAGCTTTGACTGTGCTGATCCTAATGAAGGAGAAGATGAGAAAATAGGCAAGAATGTGCGAGCAGCCGTTAATCAATTATCTGATTACTTAGGCTTGATGGAGTATCCATATGTTGTATTTACCGCTCATAAAGAGGATATAGAAGATCGTGAAACCTTAAACTATTTGATGAAGTCTGCTAAGATTCCAGGCGCTGCTTTTATCCCATTAGATGAACTTATTGTAAATACTAGTGAGGGGGAAGCTGGAGTATATGATCAAGATGGAAAGAAGATAGATATAGTCTACCGTCATACTTATCCGCTTGAAGCATTAGTGCGAGATCACACAGATGATGGCTATCTGATTGGAGAAGCATTTTTGCAATTAGTCGAACACAAAAAGGTTGGAATCCTTAATCCGCCATCAGCTTTTTTAATGCAGACAAAAGCAATGCTTGCTGTTATATGGGGGCTGCATGAAGCGAATCATCCATACTTTTCTGATTACGACCACCAAATCATTGAAACGTATTTTTTGCCGACATACTTAGATGAGGAGCCTTTCCTAGAAACAGGAGAGAAATATGTTTCTAAGCCTGTATTCGGCAGAGAAGGAGATACGGTAAGAATAAAACAATTTGGCCGCGTGATTGGAGAAGAGACGCACAATACATACGACGAGTTTATTAAAGTATTTCAAAAATACGTTGAACTGCCAACGGCCGTCGTTAACACAGAATTAGGTGCAAAAGAAATGCATTTGCTCATTGGCAGTTTTGTTGTAGGAGAAAAAGCGAGCGCATTTGGGTTTCGTGCAGGTGCAGCCATTACTGATAATTTATCATATTTTTTGCCTTGTGTAGTGAAAGGGGATACCTAACTAGTGGACATTTTATATTATCTACAAACATTTGATCATTTTCTCATTTATTTAGCAACATCATTTATATTATTTCTAATAGGAACGTTTATTTTTAAGCGGCTGACTCCTTATTCAGAAAGAGACTTGATACGAGCAGGGAATGTGGCCGTTTCTCTTAAGTTACTAGGGAAAATGGCAGGTCTGGTTGTTGTGTTGCAATCAGCAATCAGAAGTTCAATCAATTTAATAGACTTAGCGATCTGGGCATTAATCGCTATTATTATTCAAGTGTTGCTTCATTTTGTATTAGAACATGCCTTTACACGAAATACTAATTTAGCAAATGAGGTAGAAAAGGGTAATGTGGCAGTCGGGTTGTTCCTTGGAGGTATTTCTGTATTAGTAGGCATCATTGTCGCTGCAACAATCAGCTATTAACTTGATAGGGGGAGCAGAAATGTTACCATACCGCTCATTAACAACACCTTTTGATCAAGAAAAGTATCTTAATCGTTTTGAATCACTCTATGATGAAATGGCGAAAGATGGTTTTACATGGGCTACTCTATATGAGAATTACGAAGAACATCAATATATGAGTGATTCTATGCTAGAAGTTCCTCATGCGATGTATACCGAGATTAAAAATGCAACAAGGGCAGTAGATGCAATTTATATAAAAACAATTAAAATGATAAAAGAGAATCCTAATATTATGCATCGTTTAGGTATTCCTGTTATGTTGTGGGATCTTTTGTTAGAAGATCAGAGTAAAAGATTTTCATACTTTACGAGATATGATTTTATTGCTTCAGTACATGGATTGAAGGTAATAGAAGCAAATACTGATACACCTGTTGGACTAGTTGAAGCAGCTATTGCTCAGAACCGTCTAGCGAACGTGCATCAAGTGGAAAATCCTAATGAAGGGATAAACCGGCTTGTAAAAGAAGCATGGGATCAGGTTGTAAAAGATTACCAGATAAGAAGTTCAGATACGCTCTACTTTACAGCTGCGAATTGGCATGATGAGGATAAGCTAACAGCAAAGTATTTGATGCAACACTACCCTCAAAATGCAGATTACATCCCATTAGAGGAGATAGAAGTAAGAAAAGATGGGGTATATGATCCGAGCGGCAATCAGATCCACTTTTTATACCGTCTTTATCCACTTGAATACTTTCTTCATGAGAAAAGCGGTACGGGCGAGTCGATTGGTGAGCAATTTCTTGTGAACGTATTAGATGACAAAGTAAAGTTGATAAATCCTCCACAAGCATTAATGATGCAGTCCAAAGCAGTCCTCTCATTGATTACTGAGAAGAAAAAAGAATGGTATACAAGAGGGGAACAAGAAATAATTGAGCGTTACTTTTTACGCACATATGACGATCAGGCCGGTCTATATTCCTACGTTAAAAAGCCCGTACTAGGACGAGAGGGCGGGGGGATTACTGTAGTAGAAAATAATCGTATTCTAGATCAGGACCTTGATTACTATCAAGATCAACAAATGGTTTATCAAGAATATTACCCAATGCCAAGTCAGACGATAGACACGTGGGATGGACCTTATACAGGCAGGTTACTTATTGGTTCTCATACTATGAACGGTGAACCAGCAGGACTATTTTTCCGGGTAGGTGAATATATTACTGGTAATTTGTCCATGTTTGTTGGATTTACTATAATGAAATAATCAAAAGAGGCAGCAGTAGATGTGGCTGTCTCTTTAAGATGGTGGTAAGTAAGGAAGCAGACATAGCTAAAGATAAACAAATCGCACAAAAAAACAAATGGATCTTTGCATATGAAGTTCTTTTATTTACATTAGCATGTGTTACGTTTGCACTCGTCTTTATTGATGAAAATCAATATTATGTATTAGATTTAATTGTGTGGCTCATTTTTACAATCGATGTACTTATAAGATTCATTCTAAGTAAAAATAAAACCGCTCATCTTAAAAAGAATCCTCTTGATTTGATCATCATCATACCATTTGATGCGGTATTTCAGCTGGCTAGAATTGCAAGAGTCCTCAGAGCACTTATACTTTTGGTTATTATTTTCATATATGCAAGGCCCTTAGCAGTAATATTAAATAAGCACGGATTAGGAAAAGCCGTCACATTCATGACGTTGATGGTCTTTTTAAGCTCGATTCCTATTGTTCACCTTGAACCGAATATTGAAACATATGCTGATGCACTATGGTGGAGTATTGTGACAACCACGACTGTAGGTTATGGAGATATATCGCCATCAAGCCCTATAGGTCGATTAATTGCTGTGTTTCTGATGCTTTTTGGAATAGGATTAATTGGGATATTACAGCTTCAATCACCAGTTATTTTTTAACAGGGACGATTAAAGAGGAATCTACCCAAGTTACGTATATGAAAGAAAAAATCAATGAATTAGATCACTTAACTGCTGCTGAAATAGACATTCTTATAAAACTTCTTGAAGAAGAAAAGCGTAATCGAGATACGTGCTGAATTTATATTAGAATAATATTATCAAGGTGTAGGTATCTGCACCTTGATTTTTTTATGCCTCGAAAATTGCCCTGGAAATAAATAACCGCACCTTTTTTACTATGAAAACAGAGAATTATCTGTTTTTTTGCAATTAATTGTAAAACTGCTTGTTTATTAGCTTGTTTAATGTTAACTTAAAATAAAAAATAGTTAACAAACAGGAGGGCAAAACAAAATGAGTGAGTGGTTAAACTATGCTAAAAGAGCGATAAATGGTGAAAGATTATCATTGAATGAGGGGTTGTCTATCTTACAGGCAGACGATGAAGAAGTACTGCCTATCTTACAGTCAGCGTTTAAAGTCAGAAGACATTTCTATGGAAAAAAAGTGAAATTAAATATGATCATCAATGCCAAAAGTGGACTATGTCCCGAAAATTGTGGGTACTGTTCACAATCAATTGTATCAACGGCGCCAGTTGAGAAGTATTCTTTCTTAGATAAGGAAACATTGTTAGCGGGTGCAAGAGAAGCAATGGAGAGAAAAGCAGGAACCTATTGTATCGTAGCAAGCGGACGAGGTCCGACTGAGCGAGAGCTCGACGGGGTTATTGAAGCAGTAGAAGAGATTACAGCTACGATGCCTTTAAAAATATGTGCGTGTTTAGGAATTTTGACAGATGAGAAAGCCAAAAGACTAAAGCAAGCTGGTGTTCATAGATATAATCATAATATTAATACTCATCGTGATCATCACGAGGCGATCACAACAAGTCATACATATGATAACAGAGTCGAAACAGTAGAAAGTGCAAAGAGTGCAGGGATGTCACCTTGTTCCGGCGTCATTATAGGAATGGGAGAAACAGATGAACAAATTGTAGAAATGGCATATGCCCTGCGTGAGATCGATGCGGATTCAATTCCCGTAAACTTTTTACATGCCGTACCAGGTACTCCGCTTGAGGGAAAAAGCCGGACAGCGCCAATGAAAGCCTTACGCGTCTTAGCATTAATGAGATTTATTAATCCATCAAAAGAAATTCGTGTCTCAGGTGGCAGGGAATTAAATCTTAGAACTTTGCAGCCGCTCGCGTTGTATGCAGCGAACTCTATTTTTGTTGGAGATTATTTAACAACAGAAGGACAAAGTGTGGAGATTGATCATCATATGATTGAAGACCTAGGGTTTGAAATTGAAGAGCGCGCTATTCCAGTTACTTAAATCAACATAATAAATTACATTCATAAGAATGACTTTATAACCCCATACTATTTGAAAAGGAAGGGGTTGTAGGGATGTTTAGAAAGAAACGTTCATCTCGTTCAGGATACTTTATCGGATCACTTGTCGGTACAGCAGTTGGTGTTGCTGGTTATTATTTATTAGCTAGTGAAAGAGGCAGCCAATTGAGAAACGGTCTGGTTAATAAAATGCCAGAAGCAAATTCAAAAAAAAGTGGCGCCTTATCCCACCTATTACTTGAATTTGGCAGTGAATGGAGCGAGGATATAAAAGAAGTGCTAAGTGACAGCAAAAAACCTGAACAGATGAAAAACCAAAGTGCTGGTGAACAATCAGAAATTGGTGAATTAATACAAGGTGTGTTAGAAGAGGAGTAGTCAATTCATTTTGACTGCTCTTTTTTAGGTTTTAATCCATTGTTTTGAGGAAAATGTAAAAGGTATTCGTATAATTATGTGATTGCCATCTCATATGAGGTTTTTGTGGTAAAATATTAATTTTAATGGAGAGGTTAATGTGAGATAGAGGTGACTATTTAATGGATAATTCAATGGAACGCTGGAGAATGCTGATTGCATCCTTTCAACGTCTAGAATGGATAGATATTTCAATTGCCTTTGGAATATTTCTTATCTTCTTGGTTTTTCGTAAGCTATTTACCAAATATGTGTTTAAATTTATTGTTTCTCTGACACGGAGAACCCCAACTCATGTGTTTACCGATGTGCTGCTTTCGTTTGAGAAGCCCTTAAGGCTTTTTTGGATTGTATTAGGTACATACTTAGCTTTGTTGTATCTGCCTTTCAACATAACCACAACAGAGTTTGTTCAGCATATTTACAGGTCGTTTATAATTATGCTTCTTGGATGGGGCTTACATAATTATATGTCTGCTCATTCCGCTTTTTTCTTCCGTTTTGCTAAAAGAGTAGAACTTGATGAAGATAGTATGTTAGTTCCTTTCTTATCAAAGATCCTAAGGTTTTCTGTGATTGCCTTAACAATCGTGGTCATAGCTGGTGAGTGGGGATATAGTATCAGTGGTTTCATTGCTGGTTTAGGGCTTGGTGGTCTGGCATTTGCTCTAGCAGCACAAGATACAATCGGTAACTTCTTTGGAGGAATTATTATTATTACAGAAAAACCTTTTTCAAAAGGAGACTGGATCAAAACGCCTTCAGTAGAGGGTACTGTAGAGGATATCACTTTCCGCAGTACACAAATAAGAACATTTGCTGATTCTATTGTTACGGTTCCTAACTCTACCCTTGCAAACGAACCGATTACCAACTGGTCACAGATGACAAAGCGTCAAATTACTTTTAAAGTCGGTGTAACGTATTCTACCCCTCGTCATAAGTTAGAGCGCTGTGTTCATAGAATTGATACGTTGCTTAGAGAGCATGAAGAAGTCAATCAAGATTTAATTATGGTTCGTTTTAGTGATTTTAATAATTCAAGCTTGGACATTTTTGTTTACTTTTTTACGAATACGACTGCATGGACCGAATGGTATCGAATAAAAGAAGATATTAATTTTAAGATCATGAACATATTAGAAGAAGAAGGTGTAGAGATTGCATTCCCAAGCAGAAGTCTCTATGTTGAAAAAGATCATCAAGATGTCATGCAAGAAATGTTAAAAGATGAAGTGGAAGAAGATCATACCGCTGAAAACGAGAAGAGCTCAACATAATGAGCTCTTCTTTTTTATGGCACCTTCAAAGAGTCACTTCACTGTGTTGTTCTTATCATAAGAAAACAATAAATGATGCACACTATTAGATGACACATCAATTGCAGTTGTGAAATTGGCTAATGAGAAGGAGAATTCTGTGTGGGAAATTTAACGATAACCTTTAAAATATCAATTGTTATGGCGCTTTTATTTGTTTTATGGGGAACATTTTTCCCGACAAATCTCGGTCAAGTAATGGAGAGTGCGCAAACATTTTTTTTGACATCTTTTGGTTGGTTTTATCAGCTTGCTGCTTCATTCTTTCTATTGTTTGCTCTGTTTTTGATCTTCAGTAAATATGGAAAGATAAAACTAGGAAAGGAACATGATAAACCTGAATTTAACCGGCTTACTTGGTTTGCCATGCTTTTTAGTGCGGGGATGGGGATCGGGTTACTCTTTTATGGTGTCTCAGAACCTATATCACATTATGCAGAACCTCCTTATGGCGGGGAAGAACTGGCTAGAACGTCTGAGGCAGCTCTCATTGCTTTGAGATTTACATACTTACACTGGGGATTTCATGCATGGGCCATCTATGCGACAGTAGCATTAGCTTTAGCTTATTATAAGTTTCGCAAGCAGGTACCAGGTTTAATGAGCTCCACATTGCAGCCTATTTTTGGAGACAAAGTCAGGGGACCTATTGGATATACAATTGATATTATAGCTGTATTTGCAACGTTATTTGGAGTGTGTGCTTCGTTAGGCTTAGGTGCTCAACAAATTAATGCAGGATTAAATTATTTGATTGGGATACCTATTAATTTTAACATCCAGTTATTGATTATAGGTATTATTACAGTTTTATTTATTATTTCAGCTTCAACAGGTATTAAAAAAGGAATTAAATATTTAAGTAATACGAATATGATTTTAGCGGTATTACTATTAATCATTATGATCATTGTTGGTCCGACGTTATTTTTATTAAACCTTTTTACTCATACATTAGGGCAGTATATTCAAAACTTGCCGCAAATGGGGTTGCGTATTTCTCCATTTAATCAAGAAAGTGCTGCCTGGACTCAAGGGTGGACGATTTTTTATTGGGCATGGTGGATCTCTTGGTCTCCATTTGTTGGAATGTTTATTGCTAGAGTATCAAAAGGGAGAACAGTTAGAGAATTTGTTGTAGCTGTATTAATCGTTCCTACACTTGTTTGCGCATTCTGGTTTGCCATCTTTGGCGGAACAGGAATTTATTTTGACTTAATAGAGGGGCTAGATGTAGCTGGCCAAAGTTTAGAGACGGGGTTATTTTACGTCTATAACTTTTTACCGTTAGGCGGGGTATTATCTGTATTAACTGTATTGCTTATAAGTACATTTTTCATCACCTCTGCTGACTCTGCCACATTTGTTCTTGGAATGCAGACGACTGAAGGAAATTTAAATCCCTCCGTCTTTATTAAAATCTCTTGGGGGCTGATTTTAAGTGCGTCTGCGGTTGTATTAATGGCATCAGGAGGACTAAATGCCTTGCAAACGGCGATTATTGTCAGCGCATTTCCTTTAACCTTTATCTTACTTGCTATGAGCTACAGTATACTTAAGGTGTTTAAGCTGGAAATGAAGGCACAAAAAAAATAAATTCAATACTGCACAGAACTTCTCATGGAGATGTTCTGTGTTTTTTTCTTTAGCCTAGAAAAGCGGCTGTGATGTTCAAATGATTCTGAATCCTTTATAATGTTTTTATTAACTATTAGAGAGAAAACGGTGTTAGCTGCAATTTAAGGAGTGGAGAAAAATGATTGAAGAGAAGACCGCACAATTTAGGCGGACTACATTTGCTTTAGGGGTAGCTGCTTTTTTTATTTTTGCCAATTTACATTTTCCGCAGCCAATTTTACCTGTACTAGCAAGAGAATTTCAAGTTTCAGATGTAATGATTAGTTTACTTGTTTCCGTTCCGTTATTTGTTCTAGCCATAGCCTTCTTCATTTACAGCCCATTGTCTGATGCGCTTGGGCGTAAGAAAATCATGAATACAGCAATGGTTATTGCTTGTTTCTTATCGCTTGGGTTAGCAGTAGTTCCTGGCTTCGAAGGACTCTTGCTTATCCGGACGCTTCAAGCCATCGCCCTCGCTGGCATCCCAACTATTGCGCTTGCGTATATAAGCGAAGAATATGCCAAAAAAGCAATGACGGTAGCAATCGGCGTCTATATTAGTGCAAACAGCTTTGGAGGAATGACAGGCCGTTTTATGAGCGGGGTATTAACGGATCTTTCAAGCTGGCGAATAGCTTTTTTAGTTATGGGATTAATCAGTGTCTTGTCTGTGATATTAGTATTACTGTTTCTCCCAAATTCAAAGCAATTTACTCCGCAGCCTTTTCACTTTAAAGAAGTGATTGCTAATTACCGGCATCATTTAAGTGACCGGCAGCTGCAGCCAGCGTATATTGTTGGAGGACTACACTTTCTAATTTTTATAGGGTTTTACAGTTATGTTGCGTTCTTACTGTTAGCAGAGCCATTTTCTTTATCAACTACAGTTGTAGGGTTTGTTTTTATCACATATATGGCAGGTACTTTTTCTTCAACGCTTGCCGGAAAGCTTGCTAAAAAATACTCACAGGCTTATTGTCTTAAAATCGGTATCCTGATTATGGCTGTAGGTATTACTCTTACACTGATTATGAATTTGTTATTGATTGTGCTGGGATTGCTCTTGCTTAGCTTTGGATTCTTTTTTGCTCATTCATGCTCTAGTGCATGGGTATCAAAGTATGCAACAACAGCGAAAGCAAGTGCTTCAGGATTGTACCTAACTGCTTATTACACTGGGGGCGGACTTGGCGGTATTTATTTAGGGTGGTTTTGGGTGCATGCTGGGTGGATAGGAGTGGTGGCTGGGTCAATGATGATTCTCGTGGTGACCACATACACATCTATTCAAATGAAACATTTAGAGGAAACAGACCATCTTAAATCGACTTCTTATACGGTAAATTAAAAAGTGATATTTCGTATATCGACAAATTACGTTATCTTTGACAATTTTTGTGCTGATTATGTCTTAATTATTGGAATGGTTTTCATAGGAATCACAAAAAATCACACGAATATTTAATTTTAACAAGATAAACGTTTTAAAAAGCGGGTGAGCAGGGTAATTCTATATATAGATAATATTACCGTTTAAAACGTTTTAAAAGGTTAAAGGCAGGTGTGTGAGGATGAAATATATAAAATATTTTATTGTGATGAATATGGCTATCTTCCTATTTGGCTGTGGACAAGGGAATTCAATAGTAATGGATATCGAGGAGTTAGACAAACCAGGATCAGTCGTTTCAGCTGCGACCCCTTCATTTCTTTCATTTACTTGGATTGAAAAAGGATTTAACGGTATCTTTTTTCCGACTGATCAAGCTTTAGGAGAATCGCAGACAGATGTGTTAGAAAGTCTTGGAGAGCCTAGTGAAAAAGGGTTATATGAAGGTGGAAATTATTATACTTATGACCGTACAACCTATATTTTTTCAAGTGAGAACTACTTATTAGAAGCCATCATGATGGACATATCTGACTACCGGGTTTCGGTAGAGGAAATGAAAAGAGCTTTAGGAACGCCGGACCGCAGCGAATTAGATGAGATGGATGGTTATTGGACCTATTCTTATGAATTAGATGATTATACGTTGTTTTTTGAAACATCTGAGGAAGGAAGCCCGCTTGAATTTGTATGGTTAGTTGAATCAGATAAACAATAAATAACAAGCAGGAGCGAGAGTACTAACGAAAACGTTAGTACTCTTTTTATGTTGTTCTGCTACAGTGAATACGCGTTCGTTTACTTTTAATGCAAATGAAAGAAGTTAGCCAAATAAAGATAAGATGTTTTCTATAAAGCGGCGTAATAGTGTTATTACTTCTGGGTATGTTACTTGTAATTTCTTCAAAAGTATAATTTTTCGAAAAAATAAGAAAAAACTATTGTAATTATTTTAATACTGTTATATTATAAAACACGTAGAAACAAACTGTAATAATACAGAGAGAAAAAAGGGGTCGAACTAGGAGAGGGTGAATGTACGACAAGTGACAATCAATGACATCTAGAGCATCTTAACTTCGTAAGAATCCTGCAAGAAGTGCATAACTGTTAGTCCATTGAAAAGACATTGATTCAGCTTATGATTTCTGTTATTGAACAGTATGAGGATCTGAAGTGTGTGACGCTTAGAGACAGAATCAGGATCATGGGCAGTATCAACACTTTAAAAAAAGGGAGAGATTATCATGACAAAAGAAAATCTAAAATTAGCAGCTGAACAATTACAAGCACAGTGGGAAAATGATGAGAGATGGCAAGGGATTGAACGTACATATTCTGCTGAAGAAGTAGTCAAATTAAGAGGATCAGTTCAAATTGAACATACATTAGCTAAGCGCGGAGCTGAAAAGCTTTGGAACTATCTTCACAATGAAGATTACATCAATGCACTAGGCGCTTTAACTGGTAACCAAGCTGTTCAACAAGTAAAAGCTGGCTTAAAAGCTATTTATCTTAGTGGATGGCAAGTAGCTGCAGATGCTAACTTATCTGGTCAAATGTATCCAGATCAAAGTTTATATCCTGCAAACAGTGTTCCAAGTGTTGTTAAGCGTATTAACCAAGCACTACAACGTGCAGACCAAATTCAACATATGGAAGGTGAAGGAGATATTGATTATTTCCAACCGATCGTTGCTGATGCGGAAGCTGGTTTTGGCGGTCAGTTAAACGTATTCGAATTAATGAAAGGCATGATTGAAGCTGGTGCATCAGGTGTCCATTTAGAAGATCAGCTTGCATCTGAGAAGAAATGCGGACATTTAGGCGGTAAAGTACTAATTCCTACACAAACTGCAGTACGCAATCTTACAGCTGCTCGTCTAGCTGCAGATGTAAGCGGTGTACCAACACTCCTAATTGCTAGAACAGATGCAGATGCTGCTGATCTTATTACAAGTGATATTGACCCGGCAGATCATCCGTTTATTACAGGAGAGCGTACGCCTGAAGGATTCTACCGTACGAAACCAGGTCTTGACCAAGCTATCGCGCGTGGTTTAGCGTATGCACCATATGCTGATCTTATCTGGTGCGAAACTTCAAAACCATCGCTGGAAGAAGCTCAAGCATTTGCTGATGCTATCCATGCTAAATTCCCAGGAAAAATGCTTGCTTACAACTGTTCGCCTTCATTTAACTGGGAAGCTAATCTTGATAAAGAAACAATTGAAACGTATCAAGTGGAGCTTGGGAAAATGGGTTACAAATTCCAATTCGTTACGCTTGCAGGATTCCATGCTCTAAACCACAGCATGTTTGAATTAGCACATGGCTATAAAACTCGTGGAATGGGTGCATATTCAGAGTTACAACAAGCTGAATTTGCAAGTGAGTCAAAAGGCTACACTGCTACTCGCCACCAACGTGAAGTAGGTACAGGGTACTTTGATGAAATTTCACAAGCAGTATCTGGTGGTACATCTTCAACAACTGCACTAAAAGGTTCTACTGAAGAATCACAATTCCAAAAGCAATAATAAATGATAAAATAACCGGCCATCATTAGATGAGCCGGTTATTTGTTGTACAGGAAGAAATTAGAGTTGTTTTAGTTTTGTTTTGTTTTTTTTTTTTTTTTTTTTTTTTTTTTTTTTTTTT
>NZ_ATAE01000029.1 GCF_000474275.2 Alkalihalophilus marmarensis DSM 21297 | reverse complement strand
TTTTTTTTTTTTTTTTTTTTTTTTTTTTTTTTTTTTTTTTTTTTTTTTTTTTTCTAAAAAGTCAAAAAAAACTAAAAAAAGAAGTCCGAAAGTGAATATGGCTATAGACATAATTAGTTTTGTGCTTCTTAATTAATAAGAGAGAGAAAAAGATAGATAAGGGGAGATATTTGGTGAAATTGCTCAGATGGATCGATGAACATTTTGAGGAAGTGTTCTTAATAGGATTTTCTGTCGTCATGGTTGTAGTGATTGCAGCCCAAGTATTTATGCGGCATGTAATGGAATCTTCTTTGTCTTGGTCAGAAGAGCTTGCGAGATATTGTTTTATCTGGTTAGTTTACTTAGGGATTAGTTATGGAGTAAAAAAGCAACGGCACATTAAAGTCGATGTAGCACTTCTTCTCTTAAAAGGGAAAGGGAAAGTATTGCTCGCTATGTTTGCTAATCTATTATTTCTGGCGTTTGCTGTGTTTGTTATTATTTACGGCTATGATATTGCTGAAAGGCTTCTTGCTTTTGGTCAAACGTCTCCAGCCTTACATATTCCAATGGGTCTAGTCTATATGGCGACACCAGTTGGAATGGCGTTAACCTCTATTCGGTTAATTCAACAATTAATTATACAAGGGAAATCCTTAGTAGGTGAAGACTCTTTCGAGGTGAAAACGGAGCAGGAATTAATTGTTGAGCAGCGTCTGAATGAGGAAGATCTTACTCCTCTTGACCGAAAGGAGGATAAATAAATGACTGCTATTGTCTTATTTGCTAGTTTTGCACTCTTTTTATTTTTAAGTGTTCCAATCGGGATAGCTCTTGGTCTGGCGACGCTGGTTACTATTTTATATTCTGGGTCGATTCCAGTTGAGTTTCTTGTTCAAGGACTAGTTACATCGGTTGACTCCTTTCCTTTAATGGCGGTGCCCTTCTTTATTTTAGCTGGTGAAATTATGGGTAAAGGTGGTATTTCTAACCGGTTGTTTTTATTTGCCAATTCAATCGTAGGGAATAAAACGGGTGGATTCGCGATTGCTACAATCATTACGTGTATGTTCTTTGCAGCAATTTCTGGCTCAGGCCCGGCAACTGTTGCAGCAATTGGCGGGATCATGATACCTGCAATGGTCCGTCAAGGTTATGATAAAAAATTTGCAACTGCTCTTGTTGCTGCTGCAGGTTCTTTAGGTGTTATTATTCCACCTAGTATACCAATGGTTATTTACGGGGTGGTCGGCAGTGCCTCTATTGGCGATATGTTTATTGCCGGGATTATTCCAGGTGTACTAGTAGGGTTAGGGCTCATGATTTATGCCTATTTTCATTCTAAGAAAAAAGGCTATACAGGGACTGCTGAGAAAACATCAGTGAAAAATATTCTGCGGTCTGCATGGGAAGCAAAATGGGCACTTCTCATTCCAGTTATTATACTTGGAGGGATATATGGGGGCTTTTTCACCCCGACTGAGGCTGCAGTTATCGCAGTAGTGTACGGCCTTATTGCAGGTTTGTTGTTATACCGTGAATTAAAGATAAAAGACCTGCCGCGCGTCTTTGCTGATGCGGCATTGACAACTGCCACGGTATTAATTATCGTTGGTTCAGCAACGGCTTTTGGAAGACTATTAACAATTGAGCAAATCCCAAATCAAGTAGCAGAAGCAATGCTTGCGATTTCAGAAAATCCAATTGTCCTTATCTTGCTTATAACGATACTGCTGTTAGTTGTCGGCTGTTTTATGGATACACTTGCAGCAATTATTATTCTGACACCGATTTTATTACCGATTGCCGTTAATTTAGGATACGATCCGATACATTTTGGTATTATTATGGTTGTCAATTTAGCTATTGGCTTCATTACCCCGCCGCTTGGAGTAAATCTCTTCGTTGGTTCGGGAATCTCAGGACTATCCATTGAGACTCTTTCAAAGGCAATTATTCCATTTTTTGTAGCGATGCTTGCTACGTTGCTATTAATTGTCTTCATACCTGAGCTTTCATTATGGCTCCTGCAATTTAAACAATAAAATCGTAAAAGAGGTTAGAGTGCTAGCCTCTTTTACGTGTTTTTTTTAGTGGATTTATTGTAGTAGATTTATTTGAATAAGAGATTTGAATAAGAGATTTGAATAAGAGATTTGAATAAGAGATAACGAATAAAAATAAAAAAGAAGGCGTTATAATGACCATATTCATTCATGTCATGTTACCTGTATTACTTGTCTTTGTACTTGGTTTCTTGATACAAAAGTGGAAGCAGGTAGATATCAAACCGATTTCTACTGTTGCTATTTATGTTATGACCCCTTGTCTTGTGTTTCGCACCTTTTATACATCAGAGCTGAATTTACAGTATGTCTATATGGTTACGTTTGCTATGGCATTGTTATTTGGATTAATTTTCATTAACAAGCTATATGCAAAGATTAGAAGACTATCAACTTCCGAAGAGAGCGGGATGATCCTAGCCACAGCCTTTATGAATTCAGGAAATTACGGCGCGCCTATTATCCTTTTTGCATACGGCGAAGCGGGATTTGCTTATTCTGTTTCATTTATGGTTCTACAAGCGATTATAATGAACTTTTTTGGGGTGTATTACGCAGCGAAAGGTAAAGACGGCATAAAGATTGCTAAGAAGGCTGTACTTGCTATGCCCGCAACGTATGCTGTGATCATTGCGCTGCTATTTAATGTGTTAGCACTAGAGATGCCAAATCCATTAATATTAACTATTGATATGATAGCTGAGGCAACTGTACCAACAGTGATGCTTATATTAGGAATGCAGCTAGCACTTATTAAGTGGGGGGATTTTGATTGGCCTAATCTTTCTTTTGGATTTTTGACAAGGTTGTTTATTTCACCTGCTTTAGCTTTTCTGATTTTATTATTTCTTCCCGTTGAACCGCTCCTGAGTAAAGTATTAATTGTATCTGCAGCTATGCCGTCAGCTGCAACGATTGTTATGTATGCGGTCCAATTCCAAGCAGAACCTAGACTTGTTTCAAGTATTACTCTTATGACGACAATAGGCAGTGTACTGACTATTACAGGGTTGCTTATTTGGTTAGGGTAAAATAGATTTTCTTTAACTTTATCAGCAACATCATTGCAATTTTGTACAGGTTTCTTTATCATAATGAAGAAGTGTTTTATAAAGATGTAGGAGGTTTTTTACGTGAAAATGATGGATGCTAATGAAATTATTCAATTTATTTCAAACAGTCAAAAGAAGACACCGGTAAAAGTACATATTAAAGGTGAAATTGAAGGAATCGATTTTGGTGCTAATACAAAATCATTCGTTACAGGAAATACAGGCGTATTATTTGGTGAGTGGGAAGAAATTGAACCGGCTTTAAAAGAAAATGAAGCTAAAATTGAAGATTTTGTTGTAGAAAATGACCGCCGCAATTCAGCTATTCCGCTTCTTGATATGAAAAACATCAAAGCACGCATTGAGCCAGGTGCTATCATTCGTGATCAAGTTGAGATCGGTGATAATGCTGTTATCATGATGGGTGCAAGCATTAACATTGGTTCAGTTGTTGGTGAAGGTACAATGATCGATATGAACGCTGTACTTGGTGGACGAGCTACAGTAGGGAAGAACTGTCATGTTGGTGCAGGTTCTGTCTTAGCAGGAGTGATTGAGCCGCCTTCTGCAAAGCCTGTTGTTGTAGAAGACGATGTAGTGATTGGTGCTAACTGTGTTATCCTTGAAGGGGTTACAGTAGGTAAGGGAGCTGTAGTAGCAGCTGGAGCTATTGTAACAGAAGATGTTCCTCCAAATACGGTTGTAGCAGGTACACCAGCTCGCGTGATTAAAGAGATTGATGAAAAAACAAAAGGTAAAACGGAGATCAAGCAAGAACTTCGCCGCCTTAACGATTAATAATTAGGAAAGAAAGTAGCTTTGCTCTATATTTTAGAGCAAAGCTCTTTTTCCATTTCGATACATTCACCATCCTCCAAATGGAGACAAGTCGATGATATAAGATGATATAATTAGAAGAGATAGTTATTAATAGAAAGGGGAGGGGCCTTTTGAATGCTTTAGACCTTATTAAAATAAGAAGAGATTTACATCAAATTCCTGAGATTGGATTTAATGAAATTAAGACGCAAGCTTACTTACTAAATAAAATTAACGAGCTGCCTCAAGACTTCTTAGAGATCAAAACGTGGAGAACGGGTATTTTAGTTAAGGTGAATGGAAGCCACTCTGAAAAAACCATTGCGTACCGTGCTGATATTGACGGACTACCAATAAAAGAGAGAACAAATGGTATAGGTTATCAATCTACTCATGATGGATTTATGCATGCCTGCGGACATGATTTTCATATGACCATCGCGCTAGGGGTCCTTGGCTACTATAGTAACAATCAGCCTGCCCATAACCTCCTCTTTATTTTTCAACCAGCTGAAGAAGGTCCAGGGGGTGCGGAACCTATGCTTAAATCAGAAGAACTTCGTGAGTGGTGGCCTGATGAGATCATGGCCTTACATATTGCACCTGAATACCCGGTTGGAACGATTTCCACGAGAGTCGGTATGCTTTTTGCAAATACTTCTGAGCTGTTTATTACTTTGAAGGGGAAGGGAGGGCACGCAGCCTATCCTCACACGGCAAATGACATGGTTGTTGCAGCAAGTCATTTAGTTACTCAGTTACAGAGTGTTGTCTCACGAAATATTAACCCGCTTGATGCAGGTGTAGTGACAATAGGTGTCATTAAAGGTGGTACAAAGCAAAATATTATTGCAGAAGAGGCGACCATTGAAGGGACCATACGTACAAAGTCCATGGAAACAATGCAGATTATTAAACAGAGAATCCAGCAATTGGTACAAGGCGTAGAAGTGGGTTTTACTTGTGAAGCTTCCATTGACTATGGGGCAAATTATTGTCAAGTATATAATGAACAAGAAAGAACAGAAGAATTTATAGAGTTTACAAAAAAACGTCCAGAAGCAGTATTTATTGAGAGTCCTGAAGCTATGACAGGTGAAGATTTCGGTTATTTTCTAGAAGAAATTCCTGGATTTATGTTTTGGTTAGGGGTAAATAATCAATATGGCCTCCATGATGCTAGATTAGAACCAGATGAAGAAGCGATCGAATTTGCTGTCCATCATTTAATTAGTTTTATCAATACAAAATAAGTTCACAGATTTCATTTACCCTATCTTTTTAACTGAGTAAGATATACATACTTTGGTGAATGTTGGTTACTCTATAGATGTAACAATTTATATTCATACGGAGGTGTATCTGATGCCGAAAATTGGTGTCGAACAATCGCTTACAGATGTACAACAAGAACTTCAATCTAAAGGGTATGAGATCGTTCAATTAAGAAATGAACAAGATTCACAAGGCTGTGACTGCTGCGTCATTACAGGCCAAGATCAAAATGTAATGGGTATGCAAAATGCGGCTTTTGATGGGTCTGTTATTAACGCTGATGGAATGACGGCTCAAGATGTTTGTCAGCAAGTAGAAGCTAAACTAGGACGTCAGCAGCAATAAAGGAAAAGGACTTCGATTGGTCAATCGAAGTCCTTTTTTCCACGAAAGCCTAGAAAAAAATGCAGGCAGTCATATAGCTGCCTGCATATAATGCAGTATTACAGATCCAAGTTAACAAGTAACGCTATCAATAACTGAACTAAAAGTTGAATATTTGCTGTAACTTGTGTATCTGTAGTTGTAACATCTACATTATGGCTATTTTCAATCACTGTTTTTTGGTAAGAGAGTTGTTTGAGCTTAGCCGTTTGTAATAAATCTTGTGTAACCAGCTCTGCAGTTTCACCATTGTCAAATGCAAGACGTACTACAATGGCAATGGCTGCTTGTAAGGATGCTTGAAGAGATAATGCTGCTTTCACATCAGTAGAGATGACATTCACATCAGTAGAATCCTTAATGACGATATATTCCTCTGATAATTGTAAAGTCTTATTTGTTTGAGCAGCACCTTGTTCTACATTTTCTTGGTTATCGATGTCATTTGCATCGCAAATTCGATGGTTCGAAGCTGCATCTAGAGCAGACCATCTGTTATTTGCTTGGGCAGCAGCTGCTTCCCCGTTGTAAACATATATTCTTTTCATGAATTTTCCTCCTTTCGATTTATAGTTCAGCATATGTAAGAAAAGAAAGAAGGTTTGGACAGAATAACAGAGGAAAACGTACAAAAATAAAAACCACTCTCACTTAGAGAATGGTTTGTCCATAGGTTGTTCTAGAACTTATTTCTTTTTATCTAGAAATTGTTCTACTTCTGCTTGAATATTCTCTACCATGGCACGTATCTCACGCTTTTGTTCAGAACTGATATTGTCTAAGTTGAGGTCAGCTTGATGCTTTTTTAATACATTTTTAACCATGAGATTAATTAGATCACGTTGATGTTTTCCCATTTTTACCCTCCTTACATAATAGGAATACTATAAACGTATGAAACTTTCACCAAAGGGTGTTAGGTATTAAATCTAATTTCATCATAAAGAAAAAAGGAAGGCTCATACAGCCTTCCTTTTGATATGGGATCAAATTATTTCTTTTCAATATAAACTTGATGAGGATAAGGTATTTCTATATTATTTGCATCCAATGCTTCTTTTAGTTCCTTACGCAGTTTTCGTTCAACAGCCCATTGCATCATATTTTCTGTTTTGGCAATCACTCGAATGACTACATCAGAGTCCCCAAGTCCTTGGACACCGATCACGTTAGGACCTTCTTTAATTGTTTCATCCTCTAAAGCAATCTTATCACATACCGATTGCATAACAGCAATTGCTTCATCAATATTATCATCATAAGAAATACTCATATCAATCAACGCACGCATGTTACCGCGGGAATGATTGCTGACACTTGAGATCTCTCTATTTGGTACAAAGTGGAGCGTTCCATCAAACCCGCGAATTTGGGTCGTGCGAAGTCCTACTTCTTCTACCACTCCATCAATACCAGCTGCAGTTACATAATCATCTACGTCAATCTGTTTTTCTAGAAGTAAAAAGAAACCTGTTACTACATCACTTACAAGACCTTGAGCTCCAAAACCAATCGCCAGACCTACAACCCCGGCACCCGCTATTAATCCTCCGATGGGCAGTTCGAAAATTCCTGCTATGATCGTTATGAAGACAAAGATTAATATGTAGGAAAAAATATTAAGAGTTAATTTCTCGAGGGTTTTCATTCTTCCATGAGTCATGTTTTTTTGAGCCTGCATTCTTTCAAAACCAGAACTAATAATCCTCCTACCAATTGCACGAACAATTAAAAATGCAATTATGGCAATAAAAAGCTGTCCGATTACTAATAAAACAGCTGTTAAAAATGCTCCTTCTGTTAAATAACTGGTCCATTGATCCAATTTACCCACTCCTGACATTCTGTTCTCTAATTTAGTAATAACCTATTGCGACTAAATAAAACGCTTATTTAACCGAATACGTTAAAAATCGTAGCATAAGTCCAATTAAACTACAAATTAGAAACCACGCTCTTTTGTAAGGAATGATTAAGAAATATTCATAAAGCAGGTGTAGGAAAGAGCGTGCATGATTCGTTTACTTACGGGTGAGAATAGTAAAAGGTCAACGTTTAAGGGTTATGGTTATAATAGTTTATTTAACTATTGTTAAGTGTTTTTGTTTTCATAAAAATAAATTAAAAGTTCAATTATTTAAGGAGGTACTACATATGTCAGATAAGCGTATGGTTGCAAAGCAAGCCCCGCGATTTGAAATGGATGCTGTGATGCCTAACAAAGAATTTTCTAAAGTAAGCCTTGAAGATAATATGAAAAATGATAAGTGGACCGTGCTTTTCTTTTACCCAATGGACTTTACGCATGTTTGTCCGACAGAAATTATATCTTTAAGTGATCGATACGAGAAATTTGATGACTTAGATGCTGAAATAATTGGGGTATCAACTGATACCATTCATACTCATAAAGCATGGATCAACACCTCACGTGATGATAATGGACTTGGCGAGTTGAAATATCCATTAGCGGCAGATACAAATCATATAGTATCGCGTGAATATGGTGTGCTGATTGAAGAAGAAGGGATTGCTCTTCGGGGTCTATTCATCATAAGTCCAGAGGGAGAGTTAATGTATTCAGTTGTAAACCATAACAACATCGGCCGAGATGTAGATGAAACCCTACGTGTCCTGCAAGCACTCCAAACAGGGGAACTTTGTCCAGCAAACTGGAAGCCTGGTCAAAAAACACTTTCATTATAAGGTGTAAACCATAATGATGATTGAGCTTTCATGTTAGACACTTTTCGCTTATTCCACAAATAGATCGTGTGTTAGAGACAAAAGAATAGTCATGCTAACGACCTCTCTTCAAAGAGGTCTTTTTATTTTGTCTAGAAAATATGATGAGATAGGTCCTATTGGAGGTGAGGTATGAAGAGGCAATTTGCTGTCATTGGTTTGGGGCGTTTTGGAGGGAGCGTTTGTTGTGCTCTTATTGAACAAGGAGTAGAAGTGTTAGCGATTGATCAGTGTGAAGCAAAAGTCAATCAATATCGTGATGTAGTGACCCATGCGGTAGTGGCTGATTCGACTGATGAACAAGCATTAAGGCATCTCGGAATACGTAATTTTGAACATGTCATTGTTGCGATTGGTGATAATATTCAAGCTAGTATTTTAACCACACTGATTCTCGATGAATTAGGGGTAGAGCATATCACAGTTAAAGCACAAAATGATTATCATGAAAAAGTGCTCGTGAAAATAGGAGCAGAGAGGATTGTTCACCCGGAAAGAGATATGGGTGCTAGAATCGCTCATCATTTGATGTCTAAAAACGTACTTGATTATCTAGAAGTCTCTGATAAGTATAGTATTATAGAGATGTTTGCTGGAAGTAAAATGCATGCAAAAACACTTGTCGAATTAAATGTTCGGGCTGCGTTCGGCTGTAATGTAATGGCTATAAAGCGTGGAGCAGAAATGATTGTTTCGCCTAAAGCAGACCAACTGATAGAGCAAGATGACCTTCTTATTGTGCTTGGAGCAGATGAAGATATTAAGAGGTTTGAACAGATGTTTGATGACACCAAATAAAAGCGGATATCATTTGATATCCGCTCGTACTTTCTTACACTTCCATAATAATTGGTAAAATCATTGGTTTACGTTTTGTTCTCTCATATAAAAACGGTCCTAAAAGATCTGTCATTTCATTTTTAATTTCGGACCATTGCGAGGTTTTTCTTGCCATGACCTCATCAAGGTGCTTGCTTAACAGCTTTTGAGCTTCATGTATTAAGTCACTGGATTCACGCATGTACACAAATCCGCGTGAAATAATGTCTGGTCCCGCCGTCACCTTGAATTCTTTCATATCCAGACTTACTACTACAACGACAAGTCCTTCCTCAGAAAGAATTCGACGATCACGCAATACAATGTTCCCAATATCACCAATACCGTTTCCATCTACATAGACTGAGCTAGATGGAATTTTCCCTACAATACCTGCCTCATTAGGGTGAATAGCTAATACATCACCATTATCCATAATAAAGCAGTTCTTCTCTTCCACACCGCAATCAGTGGCTAGTTTCACATGCATTTTTAACATGCGGTATTCCCCGTGGATCGGCATGAAATATTGCGGCTTCATTAAACGAAGCATTAATTTTTGCTCTTCTTGCCCGCCATGACCTGACGTGTGAATATCACTTAATGCACCGTGAATGACATTTGCGCCAGCACGGTAAAGTTGATTAATTGTCTTACTTACGCTCAATGTATTACCCGGGATAGGGGAAGAAGAAAACACAACTGTATCTCCAGGAATAATTTGAATTTGACGGTGCGTCCCAAAAGCAATTCTTGAAAGAGCTGCCATTGGTTCTCCTTGTGAACCTGTACATAAAATCGTAACTTGATTGTCTGGCAGTTTGTTTAACTGCGAAGGTTCAATGAAGGTATTTTTAGGAGCTTTAATGTAACCAAGCTCTTGGCCGATTGTCAAAGCATTTTCCATGCTGCGTCCAAACACAGCTACTTTTCGACCATGCTCCACTGAAGCTTCAACCACTTGCTGCAATCGATGAATGTTTGAAGCGAATGTAGCAAAGATTACGCGGCCATCGACTTTTCTGAAGATGGAATCGATACTTTCGCCAACTTTACGCTCTGACATTGTAAATTCAGGAATTTCACTGTTTGTACTATCAGATAATAAACAAAGAACACCTTCTTCACCGATCTTTGCCATCTTAGTTAAGTTGGCTGGTTCTCCTACAGGTGTAAAGTCGAATTTGAAATCCCCTGTGTGAACAACATTTCCTGGAGGTGTCTTCACGACAATTCCGTATGAGTCTGGGATACTATGCGTTGTTCTAAAAAATGTAACAGAAGTTTTGGTGAACTTAACCACTTGATCTTCATGAATTTCATGAAGTTTAGCTTTACGTAATAACCCATGTTCTTCAAGCTTTCCTTTTAATAAACCAAGAGCAAGCTTACCGCCATAAATTGGGATATTAACAGCTCTTAATAAATAAGGGATTCCACCGATATGATCTTCGTGGCCGTGAGTAATAAAAAGGCCTTTAATTTTATCTTCATTTTTTACTAAGAAAGAATAATCAGGAATTACGTAATCAATACCAAGAAGCTCGTCCTCTGGAAACTTTATTCCGGCATCAATAAGAATAATTTCATCCTGAAACTGCACAGCATAGGTATTTTTACCGATCTCACCTAATCCGCCTAATGCAAATACAGCTGTTTGATTGTTTTTCATTTGTTTCATTTGTTAGATAGACTCCACTTTAAAGTCTTCATTTTGTTTTTCATACTCAAGATATGCCCCAGAGACAGGTGTAACGAATTCAATATTATATTCACGAGGTACGAGTTTTTTACGTACATCGGATTCTGATTCACCTTCGACATAAATAGTTTCTGTTAATTCACGCACTGGAACTTGGTGAAAGTTCTTTTGAAAATACACTTTAAAAATCATAAATAAAACCTCTCCTTAACGTTGGTTATATTTTCATTATAAAGCAAATGCCGCTCTTTTTCATGTTTTTCTTTTAAAGTAGCATCAGCCAAGTAATGCAAAGAACCAAACGTTGAATTCTAAACGATATTTTCATCTATAGAAAATAGACATAAATGGCTTGTCTAATCCTTAACCAGTCATTCATGTCATTCTCGTCAGAATAAAAAAGAGTTATACTTCCAATAAACGATTTTTTGGTAAGAGGTGACGACAGCCTTTAAGCAGCTTTTTACGAATACGCTTTAACATAATAGATCCTCCTTTAGTTCTTGTTTGACGAACGAAGCGCCAATCGATATATTTTTATGCCTTTAGTATGTGTCGTCGAATTATTGTTTTTCGAGGTAAAATATGGGAGGGGCAATCCTGGCATTGAATTAAAGAAGAAAAAGAAAAAAAGGAAGCCCAGGTTGAGCATCCTTTTACGGTAATTCTTTTTTTAATGGGTCTTTAAAACCTTCTATTCGATCATAAAACATAATTCCGTTTAAATGGTCCATTTCATGTTGAAAAACAATGGAAACAAGCCCGCGAAGACGTAAGGTAACTTCTTCTCCGTCAAGATTGGTTCCTTTAACAGTGATCCTGGCATATCTTGGAACAATTCCAGGTATGTCACGGTCAACTGATAAGCATCCTTCGCCGCTTTCTAGATGCGTTTCTTGAACAGAATGGCTTATAATCTTCGGATTAAATAACCCCATGCTGTATAAATTGTCATTGTCATCAGCAACATGAACAGCAAACATTCTTTTTGCGATGCCGATTTGAGGGGCAGCGATCCCGACACCTGGACGTAATTGATATTTCTCAGAAAGCTCTGGGTCTTGACTATTAATGACAAAGTCAAGCATACGCTGCAATGTTTCTTTATCTTCCATTGAAGCAGGAAGAGGAACTTCTTTAGCAACTTCTCTTAATACGGGATGTCCCTCACGGACTACATCCTTCATGGTAAGCATGTATGTATCACTCCTTTTATTTCTATTCTTACTTTAAGAAGAATAAACTGAAATAGCAAGTTATTTTGAAAGAAAAAAGAGCAAGCACAAGGCTTACTCTCGTTGTACTAATTAGCAGCAGTGTCCGCCGTGACCAAAGCGAGACGCACCCACGATAATCAATAGGATGAATAATACTACGATTAACGCGAAGCCTTTACCACATCCGCCACCTGCATAACCTGCTACTGGTGCACCATACCCGTATCCACATGGATCGTAACAACCTTGACCGCCATAACTGTATCCGTACATTTGAACTCCTCCTTTTTGTTAAAAAGCCATCGCATCAGGTGCGACTCACTAACTACTCTATGCAGAACCCAGATGGGTGGTTGGATGAATGCCCATTTTTCAAAAAAAGATTAAAAAAACTAAAATACAGGCACATAACTATATTTCTTGGACATAGAGTTTAATTAGATGCTATTTCCACAATGGTTAACACTTGTTATTTATTGTCGGTTCATATACTGTTTTAGGTAGCTAAAGACAGATAATAGGTTAGGGGGAGACCGGATTTATGTTTAGTAAAAGATACGGATTTGTTTCGTTAGCAATAGCGGTTGGGCTGCTTGCTGGGTGTGGCAGCAGTGCTACTGAAACGATTTATGAACATTTAGAGAGTGCAGTCGAACTAGAGGAACCATTTGTATCAAATCAACAAGCACTTCAAGAAGCGGAAGAAAAAGAATATGAGCTGTATGAACAAATGATTACGATGGGGACAGATGATTTAGTTGAGATTGAGCAGCTTGCAGATGAAGCATTAACATCTATTGAACAAAGACAAGAGCTTATAGAAGAGGAAAAAGAAAGTATTGAACAAAGCAAAGAGGAGTTTGACCGGATCAATGAAGCGGCAACTGAGTTGGATCAAGAAGAATTAGTTGAGCTTGTTACTCGTTTAGAAGAAGAAATGAATAATCGATTTGAGGCGTATCATGGTTTATACACAAATTACATAGAAGCAATGGGTGAGGATCGCACGTTGTTTGAGATGTTAAAAGATGAAGAATTATCAATAGATGAGCTTCAAGCGCAGATAAACACAGTAAATGAGCAATATGAATTGGTAGAACAATACAAAGAAAGCTTTAATGAACATACACAAAAGTACAATCAATTAAAACGAGATTTCTATGAAAAAGCGGAGTTAGAAGTTCATTATGATGAGTGAACTTTTAGTTCGCTTTTTTTCTTGTTTCAAAAGCAAGAGTGATGAAACGCCTTTAACGAGAATGATTATAAGGTGGGAAAGGATAACTGTATTATTCTTTTGGTGATTGACCTATAACACAGTTTTTTTAGTAGAACGAAATGTTTGTGAAAAATTATGCAAAGAAAACGATAAACAAAAGGATTGACGGATTTAGATTTAGTGTTGTAGACTTAATTCCGAAAGAAGAATTGTATTAATTTAATTTAGATTAGACTAATACAGGAGACGTGTTAGCTGATCTATATTGATTAAGCAATCGTGAAAAGTTACATAATTCGACAAAAACTACTTATATACCCGAAAAACTTTCTAGAAAAACGTTTTATTCATACAAAAGAAGGTTATTTAACTTCTATGAATGGGTATCCTAATGAAGAGTTTTGCCGAAGAGATAATCAACAAGACTGTTTCAGATGAAGACTATATTCACGATTGTGTG
Organism: Alkalihalophilus marmarensis DSM 21297; assembly: GCF_000474275.2. Taxonomy (GTDB): domain Bacteria; phylum Bacillota; class Bacilli; order Bacillales; family Bacillaceae_D; genus Alkalihalophilus; species Alkalihalophilus marmarensis. The sequence goes on along the minus strand of NZ_ATAE01000029.1, from coordinate 44,715 downwards.
AATTTGCTAAAAGAAAGGTAGAGGTGAAGGTAGATGAGTACAAAAACGTTAGAGCAAGTTGAAGATCAATTTGAAACGTTTCAGATTTTAAACGAAGAAGGCGAAATTGTTAACGAAGCTGCAATGCCTGAACTAAGTGATGAAGAGCTGCAAGAGATTATGAAGCGTATGGTTTATACACGTATTTGGGACCAACGTGCAATCTCATTAAACCGTCAAGGGCGTTTAGGTTTCTATGCACCAGTTGCGGGGCAAGAAGCTTCAATGCTTGGATCTCAATTTGCGCTTGATAAAGAGGATTGGATCCTTCCTGGTTACCGTGATATTCCGCAAATTGTATTCCACGGTCTTCCATTACACCAAGCATTCTTATGGTCACGCGGACACTATGGCGGCGGTGAGATTCCTGATGGCTTGAATATTATGGTGCCACAAATTATCATCGGAGCTCAAATCATTCAAACAGCTGGTGTGGCATTAGGCCTTAAGCGTAAACAGAAAAATAACATTGCGATCACTTACACAGGTGACGGCGGTGCATCTCAAGGTGACTTCTACGAAGGAATGAACTTTGCTGGTGCTTATAACGCTCCTGCTGTATTTATCGTTCAAAATAACCGTTTTGCAATTTCTGTACCAGTTGAAAAGCAATCAGCTGCTAAGACGATTGCTCAAAAAGCAGTAGCTGCTGGTATTGAAGGAATTCAAGTTGATGGTATGGATGTACTTGCTGTATATGCTGCAACAAAACAAGCTCGTGAGCGTGCATTAGCTGGTGATGGTCCAACACTTATTGAAACAATGACATATCGTTATGGTCCACATACAATGGCTGGTGACGATCCTACTCGTTACCGTTCTTCAGATCTTGATGATGAGTGGACAAAAAAGGATCCTTTAGTACGTTTCCGTAAATTCCTAGAAGGAAAAGGGTTATGGACAGAAGAGCAAGAGAATGAAGTTGTAGATAAAGCAAAAGAAGATATTAAAGATGCAATGAAGAAAGCGGACAGCACTCCTAAACAAAAAGTAACTGACTTAATTGGTTTCATGTTTGAAGAGCTTCCAGCTAACCTTCGTGAACAAATGGAAGAGTACACAGCAAAGGAGTCGAAGTAAGCGATGGCACAAATGACAATGATCCAAGCGATTACGGATGCTATGCGTAATGAGCTTAAGAATAACGAAGATGTTCTTGTGTTTGGAGAAGACGTTGGTCAAAACGGTGGGGTTTTCCGTGCGACTGAAGGCTTACAAAAAGAATTCGGTGAAGAGCGCGTATTCGATACACCTCTTGCTGAGTCTGGAATTGGTGGTTTAGCTATTGGTCTTGGTCTTACTGGTTTCCGTCCGGTAATGGAAGTACAATTCTTTGGTTTCGTGTTTGAAGTGTTCGATTCAATCGCAGGTCAAATGAACAGACTTCGTTACCGTACAGCAGGTAAGCAGCATGCACCTATTACTGTACGTTCACCATTTGGCGGTGGAGTAAAAACGCCTGAAATGCACGCAGACAGCTTAGAAGGACTTATGGCTCAAACTCCTGGTTTAAAAGTTGTTATCCCTTCAACTCCATACGATGCAAAAGGATTATTAATTTCTGCGATCCGTGATAACGATCCAGTTGTTTACTTAGAGCACATGAAACTTTATCGTTCATTCCGTGGAGAAGTTCCTGAAGAGGAGTACACAATTGAATTAGGTAAAGCTGATGTGAAGCGTGAAGGTAAAGATGTTTCTATTATCACATACGGCGCGATGGTTCACTCTTCTCTAAAAGCAGCAGAAGAGCTTGAAAAAGAAGGAATCGATGCTGAGGTTATCGATTTAATGACGATCAGTCCGCTAGATATTGATACAATTATTGCATCTGTTGAGAAAACAAACCGCGCAATCGTTGTACAAGAAGCTCAAAAGGCAGCTGGAATCGCAGCAAACGTGGTAGCAGAAATCACTGAGCGTGCAATTCTTAGCCTTGAAGCTCCAGTTCTACGTGTTGCAGCACCTGATACGGTTTATCCGTTTGCTGCAGTAGAAGATGAGTGGTTACCTGATTATCAAGAAATAATTGAAGCAGCTAAGAAAGTTGTTAACTTCTAATTCAAAACATAGACAAGCATGAGAAGGAAAGATGAACGTCTTTCCTTTTCACTCATTTCATTATTTTATGTAAAAAAGGTTAAATAAAGGAGGCACTTCAAAGTGGCATATGAATTTAAACTGCCTGATATTGGTGAAGGAATTCACGAAGGTGAAATTGTAAAATGGTTTGTAAAACCAGGCGATGAAATTAAAGAAGATGATATTCTTTTAGAAGTTCAAAATGATAAAGCAGTTGTTGAGATCCCTTCTCCAGTTGACGGGAAAGTTCTCGAAGTGAAAGTTGAAGAAGGAACAGTAAGCATAGTTGGTGATGTTCTTGTAACAATCGACGCTGGTGATGCAAACCCTGCTGAAGAAAGTGCTTCACAAGAAGAAGCAGAGCCTGCAAAAGAAGAACCAAAAGAAGAGAAAAAAGAAGAAGCTCCTAAAGCTGACAACACGAATGATGACAACGATGACACGCGTGTTATTGCGATGCCTTCAGTTCGTAAGTTTGCACGTGAAAAAGGTGTAAACATCAAGCAAGTAAACGGTACGGGTAAAAATGGCCGTATTCTGAAAGAAGATATTGAAAACCACCTAAACGGCGGCGGTGCAGACACTGCTTCTGATGCTAAAGCAGACACTGCTGATACTAAACAAGATCAAGCAGCTGCTAAGAGTGAGCCAACGGCAATTCCAGCTGGCGAAATGGAAGAGCGTGTACCATTCAAAGGTGTACGTAAAGCTATTGCAAAAGCAATGGTTAACTCTAAGCACACTGCCCCTCATGTTACTCACATGGATGAAGTAGAGGTTTCAGCTCTAGTTGCTCACCGTAAACAATATAAAGAAATCGCAGCTGAACAAGGTACTAAGCTTACTTATTTACCATATGTAGTGAAGGCACTTACAGCTGCATTACGTAAATACCCTGCATTAAATGCGTCAATCGATGATGCAAATGATGAGATTGTTTACAAAAAGTACTTCAACATTGGTATCGCAGCGGATACAGAGCACGGTTTATTCGTCCCTGTAGTTAAAGATGCGGATCGTAAATCTATTTTTGCATTAGCGGATGAAATTAATGAGTTGGCAGTTAAAGCTCGTGATGGTAAACTTAGTGGTGCAGAAATGAAGGGCGGATCAGCAACAATTTCTAATGTTGGTTCTGCTCGTGGTCTATGGTTTACACCAGTTATCAATCACCCAGAAGTCGCTATTCTAGGTATTGGTCGTATTGAAGAGAAGCCAGTCGTTAAAAATGGCGAGATTGTAGCCGCGCCAGTGTTGGCTCTTTCTATTAGCTATGACCACCGTTTAATTGATGGCGTAACAGCTCAGAATGCTCTAAACCACGTTAAGCGTCTGTTAAATGATCCACAATTACTATTAATGGAGGGGTAATGAATGGTTGTTGGAGATTTCGCAAATGAAGTAGACACACTCGTCATTGGTTCAGGTCCAGGAGGATATGTTGCAGCAATCCGTGCAGCCCAACTCGGACAAAAAGTAACGATTGTTGAAAAAGGAACTCTTGGAGGGGTATGTCTTAATGTAGGTTGTATCCCATCAAAAGCACTTATCTCAGCTGGACACCGTTATCACAATGCTAAGCATTCTGAGGATATGGGAGTTACTGCAGAAGGCGTTTCAATCAACTTTGATAAAGTTCAAGAATGGAAAGGCTCTGTTGTTAAGAAATTAACAGGCGGTGTTGAAGGCCTTCTTAAAGGAAACAAAGTTGAGATCGTACAAGGGGAAGCATACTTTGCTTCTGAGAACTCTGTACGTATTATGGACGAGAAAAGTTCGCAAACATACAACTTCAAAAATTGTATCATTGCAACAGGTTCTAGCCCGATTGAACTTCCTAGCTTCAAATACACTGAGCGTGTTATCAACTCAACAGGGGCTCTTGCTCTTAAAGAAGTACCTAAGAAAATGGTTGTAATCGGTGGGGGATACATTGGTATCGAGCTTACTGGTGCATATTCTAACATGGGTACTGAAGTAGTAGTTCTAGAAGGCGGCAAACAAATCCTTCCTGGCTTCGAAAAGCAAATGAGTAAACTTGTTGAGAAGAGACTAAAAAAGAACGGTGTTGCATTCCATACCGAAGCTCTTGCTAAAGGCGTGGAAGAAACAGAAAACGGCGTTAAAGTTACAGCTGAAGTTAAAGGGAAAGAAGAAGTGTTTGAAGCAGACTATGTTCTTGTGACAGTTGGTCGTAAACCAAACACTGAAGAGCTTGGCCTTGAACAAATCGGTGTAGAAATGACAGATCGAGGTTTAATTAAAACGGACAAGCAGTGTCGTACAAATGTAAGCAACATCTATGCAATTGGTGACATTATTGAAGGTCCTGCATTAGCACACAAAGCTTCTTACGAAGGTAAGATTGCAGCTGAAGCTATTGCTGGTGAAAAATCAGAAATCGATTACTTAGCTATTCCTGCTGTTGTATTCTCTGATCCAGAGCTTGCTACAGTTGGTTACAGTGAACAAGAAGCAAAAGATGCAGGCTATGATATCGTAGCAGCTAAGTTCCCATTTGCAGCTAACGGACGTGCTCTATCTCTTAACGATACTGATGGCTTTATGAAGCTAATCACTCGTAAAGAAGATGGGCTAGTGATTGGAGCTCAAATTGCTGGACCAAATGCTTCTGATATGATTGCAGAACTTGGACTTGCAATTGAAACGGGTATGACTGCTGAAGATATTGCTCTTACTATTCATGCGCATCCTTCATTAGGTGAGATCACAATGGAAGCTGCTGAAGTTGCTATTGGTACACCTATTCACATTGTAAAATAACTTTTTTAAAAGCCACTTGTTTTCAAGTGGCTTTTTTCTATTTTAAATTCACATTTGACAACTCGGATTAATATGATTTATAGTAAGACTAAGGTAACTGATCGGACAACCGAAGGGACTCCTAAATACGTCTTAAATCTTAATGAGGTGATCGTATGAAACACAAATCTCTCTTTAAATGGACGCTGGATGCCTTATCATCCTTCGGGCAAGTTCCACTACCTATTCTCTTTTCAAATCAGTTTATGAAGAAATATACGGCTTATAATGAGTGGAATGAATGGGTTGCACAAAGCAATCAAAATATCATTACCATTAAGGACTTTGAAGTAGAAGATGAAAGTTGGACGCAATTTATCCAACATTCAACGGCGTTCTCAAGTGGAAAAGAGATGATTGAAGCAGCTGAAGAATTTTATTTCTCTCAACGACCATACGGACCGTTTCCAATCATATAAAAAAGGATACTTCTTTTGAAGCATCCTTTTTTCATTAAAGCTATAATTCTAATTGGTTTTTTTGAGTATTAATCATATTTGTTAGGTTTGATATAATATTATCTTTTCTCTGTGGGCCTTCTAGTCTTAAATGTATATGTTCACCACTTAAAATGAGCATCGTCGGAAACGTTTCAATGTCATACTGTTTGACCTTATCCTTGTCTTCAGCTTCTATTACATAAAAAGAAGAAAGTTGTTCGGGGTGATGTGTTTGAAACTCTAATAAAGCGTCGTAATACGTGTGTTCTTTATCTATAGCTTTAGGGTCAGAAAAGAATAAAGTGACCATATTAGATTCTTCGTAAAATGGTTGATTGTCTTCATTTGAAGCAGAAGAGACACAGGCTGATAACATGAATATTGGGGCAAGAAGCATTGATAATAGTAGCTTTTCCATGTATGTCACTTCCTTGCATAAAATATCCGTTAAAGTAAGATACCTCATTTTAGCACGGATCAAACCTTATTAGAGCAGGCGTAATAGAACTGTAAACGAAAAGCAAAGACTATGACAAAGAGTTCGATGATCCAGGAGAAAATGAGAATTAGCTAATAAAAAAAGAGTGCATCTTTTTTGGATGCACTCTTTTAACATTATTTTTTCTTTTTATTTGCCGCTTTTTCTTCTTTAAAAAGTATTTTTTCTTGCTTTAGCTTTTCTCTTTCTTGTTTTAAGTCAAATCGTTCTTGTCTAATACGTTCTTTTTCTGTTGCTAGAGTAGGCTTTTCTTCTTTTAATGCTTTCATGACTGATACAATCATAAAGATCATAATCACTGTAAAAGGCAGAGCTGCGATAATGGCTGCGGTTTGCAATGCTCCGAGTCCTTGTGGAGAGGTTAATAAAACAGCTGCAGAAGCTGAAATAATTAACCCCCACACGAATTTCACAGAGTTTGGCGGGTTTAAGCTTCCATTTGTTGTCTGCATTCCAAGAACGACTGTAGCAGAGTCAGCGGATGTAACAAAGAATGAAGAAATTAAGAAAACCGCCACGATAGACATGATTAGACCAAGGGGGAATTGTTCTAATACAGCAAATAAAGCTACTTCCATACCGGAGTCTGTCATAATGCCGTTAATATCTGCAATTCCTTCACGCTGCATATAAATTCCTGTTCCGCCAAAGACACTGAACCATAATGCGCCGAACGTAGCGGGAACAGCAAGAACCCCAATAACAAATTCTCTAATGGTACGACCTCGTGAAACACGTGCGATAAACGTTCCAACAAAAGGAGCCCAGGAGATCCACCAAGCCCAATAGAAGATCGTCCATCCTTCAACCCAGCTTGTCTCAGCATTGTAAACGTCTAATCTAAAACTCATGCCAACCAGGTTTTGAATATAACTTCCTACACCCTGAGTAAACACGCCCATAATATAGCTTGTAGGTCCTAAGAATAAGACAAATAACATAAGAGTAACTGCTAAATAGACATTTGTCTTACTCAAAATTCGAATCCCTTTATTTAACCCTGTTTGGGCAGAAACCATAAATAGAACAGTGACAATTAATATGACAATTAATTGAAGTGCAGCATCACTGAAATTTCCTAGCCCGGGGATAAGATATGCAAGACCAGCAGAAATTTGGGCAGCACCAAAGCCAAGGGATGTAGCAACCCCGAAAATAGTCGCAAATACAACAATGACATTAATTGTCGTACCAATTTTCCCGTTCACTCTATCACCTAATAGAGGTTGGAAAACAGCACTCATAATACCTGGAGCATCTTTTCTGAATTTAAAATAAGCTAATGCTAGGGCAACGACAGAATAAATCGCCCAAGGATGTAATCCCCAGTGGAAAATCGAGTACCTCATAGCTTCTCCTGCAGCGGCATTTGAAGCGGGTTCAGCACTTGGAGGTTCAAAGAAATGATACATAGGCTCAGACACACCCCAAAAAACAAGCCCAATCCCCATACCAGCTGTAAATAAGAATGAGAACCATGTGAGGTAATTGTATTCAGGCTTTTCATCAGGTTTACCAAGTTTAATTTTTCCGTAAGGACTAAAGATCAAATAAAGTGAAAAGATTAAAAATCCTGTAGCAGCAAGCAGGTAAAACCAGCCTAATTCGTTTGTGATAAATTCTTGTGTACTTGAAGTAACAGCTTCAAGATTTTCAGGTGCAAAAACACCCCAAGCAATAAAAGCAAAAGCTATAGCGACAGAAATAATAAAAACAGGCGTAAGCTTTTTCATTCATATCACCTTCCTATTCAGTTTTAGTGGTTACAAATTAGTAGTTACCATTTTGTACGTTGGAACAAATCATTTTGATAATCCGGTTAAGTATTAGCCTGCCCTTTGTATGTGCGTAAAGTCACAATCTCTAAGCTAACATATCTTTGGGCTATATAACAACCAATAACCCTTAGATATGGAGATAAAGCAAATGGACTATATTCTTTAACCGCTTTTGTATTATATTAAACATATTTTTTTGATAATTTTACATAATAAACACCACTTTAGACTGTTATTTACTAAAGATACATTAAATGGTTCTTTGTGTGGTTTTATATGTTTTATTCATAAAGGTTTTAGTTGTTCTATTCATATTGAATTGCTCGCTTAAAAATATAATCAGGGTATGAGGATTCCTGAATAGAAAACCGTCGCTCATCTTGAGTAATATGGGCGAGCTCCTCGGTTGCTTTATGCAGCGATAATAATTCAAGTGTCATTAAGGAGATCGTCTCTTCTTCCGTTGTGTAAAAACCTCTCTTTTGTTTTAGTTCCTCGATCACCACATGATGACTTGTTGCGATTTGGTGAAGAGGGTCAGCGATAATTTTTTTAAATGACTGCACGGCTGCTATCATTTCTTCTTTTTCTTTTTCTGAAATGTGGTGGTTTACACGTAAGTGACAAATCTTCCCGATGTGAAAAAGGACTAAGTGTAAGTAATCAAGTTTACGTTTAAGAAACCCGAAAGAACGTCTTTCAAATTCATTTGATTTACGATAACGCCATTCATCATATTGAAACTGAGTCAACTGATAAGTAGTCGTCAGCTGGGTATGTAAATCCCTGTATAAATGAGTTCGATCGTTTTCTTCATTATCTAAGAGATGTTCTACAGTCTTTTCTAACGTGTGAGCTGTCTTTTCAAATAAACTCTCCACTTTATTTACAAGGATCGGCCCAAATTTAGGAGGGAGAATAACAAAGTTAACTAATGTAGAGACAATAATACCGGTTGATGTTCCAGACATTCTGGTGAAAAAATCAGCTATAACATGGTCGGTCGTACCTGGAATCATGGCAACAGCGGTTAAGGTGGCTACAAGAGTACCTGTATCTAATTTTAATTTAGAGCAAGTAAATATCGTTAACATAGCTACTAATGCATAGGTCAAAGCAGATTGTCCGAGTGTAACATCAAGGACGATAGCAAATATTGCACCGATAGACGCTGCCGGCAGACGGACTAACCCCTTTTTTAGGGAGTCCACTGCAGTCGGTTCTGTCGTAACAATCGCTGTGATCACAGCGAAGGTGGCCGGGAGATCAAACCAATGACATAGTAGGGCTGTTAAAAATACAGCGAGCCCTGTTTTGAGCACTCTTCTCCCAATAACAACTTTTTTTCGCATAATATCCCTCTTTTTGCACCAGCCTTAAATCATATTTAGTATGATGCATGTCGAAAAAAGTTATACACATCTACCAAGTTAGGAAAAAGTTTGATATGCTTTACAAGGTCTAGTTAAGAAAGGGTGTGTTTCAAGTTGAGTAAGTCATCTTTTTACCTAGTGATTATCTTTGCTGTTCTGATCATAATAGCGGGTTGTACGACTACTGTGGAACAAGATGAGATTAGTGATCAAGAAGCTATAGAAGAAATTGAAGAAAAAGAGCAAGGAAATTCTGATTCCAAAGAATTCGAGTCAGGAGAAGATGAGTCTAAAAGCAAAGATCAGCAAACTGAAGATAACAATTCTGAGCAGAAACCTAAAGCTCTATATAAGGTGAATGAAACAAATTGGAAGGTAGAATCATTAACTGAAAGTGAACAAAATATCGTCTTGCTGACAATAGATGATGCGCCTGATAAATATAGTGCAGACATGGCAGATGCGTTAAATGAATTAGGGGCTGGCGCAATATTCTTTGTTAACGGCCATTTTATTGAAAGTGAAAAAGGACAAGCTGATTTAAAAAAGATCCACGATATGGGCTTTGAGATTGGCAATCACACAATGAATCATCCTAACTTAAAAGAGTTGAGCGAAGAGGAGCAATATAGAGAAATTGTCGAGTTAAACGATTTAATAGAAGAGGTTATTGGAGAGCGCCCAAGGTTTTTCAGAGCACCTTTTGGCGCGAATACCGCATATTCTGAGTCTGTCGTTCGTGACGAGGGAATGATTCTGATGAACTGGACATACGGCTATGATTGGGAAGCTGAGTATATGGAAAAGGAAGCTCTAGCAGACATTATGGTGAATACCCCTTTATTAACGAATGGGGCTAACATCCTTATGCATGATCGAGAGTGGACGATGGAGGCCATAAAAGATATTGTTACTGGCTTAAAAGAGAAAGGATACGATATTGTTGATCCTAGGGAAATTAAAGGCTTAGAATAATCATCTATATGTCTATTAAGACATTCTCGGGTTATACTGGTAAGAAATAAAGAATACTATTTTAAACAGAAATGAGAGGCATGAATGGTGAAACGTTTTTTAGTTAGTTTGCTCCTATTGGGAGTTATTGCTGCTGGGTGTCAGCAAGAAACAGAGCAGAATGAAGAAGTAGAAGAAGTGGCTGAAAATGAAGAAGCTTTAGCAGAGATTCCGATTGAAGTTTTAGAAAACGAAGCAGTAGTCCATATTGATGATTTAGTTCAAATCACAGGAGGGGAATATTCCTTTGATGAATTACATCGTACATTGCAGCTTACGATCGATGAAGATCAGTTTTATATGATAGATGAAGTGCCTGTTTTAGAAAGAAACGGAGAATACTTAGCTACTGAAGATATTTATTTAGTTATTAATGAAGAAGATGAAGTGTACTTACCTACGGCCTTTATTGAAAAAGGCTTAAATACTCCAGTTACCTTTAAAGAAGATACTGCAACGTTCTCATGGTTTGGTCCAACTGAAGCAGTAGGAGGGCCGCCTGAGTCATTTAATTTTGAAGAGTGGAATGTAGATCAGATGGTTGATTATTTAGACTTTCTTGAAAAGCCTATTAAAGGGGCTGAAGTAAGTACTATTGCTAGTCATCTTCCTGGTGCACCAAGAGCGTATCGTAACGGCTTTCATGAAGGGATTGATTGGTATGATCATTCTTCAGGAGGTAACATCTACACAGACACCCCTATTTATGCTATGGGCGAGGGGATTGTCGTTCGGGCCGATCACGACTTTGTAGAATACCCATCGCCTGAAGTTCGAAACCAAGACTTAGCATTGACTTCTCAGCTAGGCGAAACTCCTGAGTATATATTTGACCGCTTGAGAGGCAGACAAGTATGGGTGCAGTATCCAAATGGTGTGATGAATCGTTTTGCTCATTTATACGATATCCCAGAAGATATTCAAGTCGGCAGTCGAGTAAATGCAGAATCGATCATTGGCTATGTTGGAAACTCTGGGACAAGCGGGGCAGTTAATCAAGATTTAACAGAGCTTCACCTTCATCAAGATTTATTAATATACGGAGAGTTGTTTTGGAAACCTCTTAATCAAGAAGAAGTAAAAGAAGTACTTCAACGAATTTGGGATTGAATTTGGTATTAACGAGGGTTTCGACACGTTTCGACTGAAGCTTACAACCTTTTTTTACTATAATGTGCTATTGTAATAATCATAAACCATTCTTTGGTTTATGATTATTTTTTTAGGGGGCGAGGGCTTGGTTGATAAATCACAACTCCTAGATGAATTAAGACTTGCTGTGGGCTCTGTACCTGATTATGCTAGAACATTGCCAGATTTTTATCGTGGGATTGTACATAAGCTTGTTAGCAAAATGGATCAACAATTTTCAGTGTGCTTATATACAGCAAGTGAAAGGAACTTTACTCAAGCGGCGTTTGCTGGAGTGACTCCATGTGAAGAGGCTGTTATTCCATATGGAGAAGGGCTGCACAGTATTGCAGCCATTCGAGGGGAAATGATTTTTGAAAAAAAGGCTGATAAACAGTACATTATTGCTCCATTCTATAAGGGGCATCACTTGATTGGGCTGTTATCTTTTCAAATCCCAAGAGAATTTTATGAAATAGGCGAGGATGATCTTATCTTTATTCAAGAAGTTACAAATTTTATTGAGGCAAATTATAAATACTACGAATAAGAGGGCCGCTATCGGCTCTCTTATTTTTTATGCCAAAAAGGTAGGACATAATTATAAAATATTTTTTAATGTGACATACAAATTAATGGTTGACGAATTTAATGTGACATATTATTATAGATTTATAGAAAATAAACCGCTTACAAAAAACGCATAAAGGGGATGCTCACATGGGTACAATCATTTGCCAAAACTGCAACAAGACGATCGAACATTTTGAAGGTGAAAAGGTTACAAAACTTTATGCTAAAGGACATAACTGTATTGACTGCAAATCAGCTAAGAAGCAAAAATAATTATAAAAGAAGCATGCCCCTCATAACGGGGCATGCTTTTTTGTTATTTGATCGCCTGATGTTCTTTAATGACTCTTAATGTATTAAATGTAGCATCTTCAGGCCCTTGTACTGGTAAGCCTGCTTGTAAATTTTCTTTTATATAAGCTAAGTTTTCTTGTGAGATGATTTCACCAGGAATAAGAATAGGTATGCCTGGCGGATAGACCATAATAAATTCAGCAATGATTCGGCCTGCAGATTCATCAAATCGAATCACTTCCGTTTCTGCATAAAACGCATCACGCGGTGATAGGGCTAATGTCGGGATATTTGGTACATATACAGCTTTTGGTTCTAGGCTCTCTGAACGTTGATGAGTTTTTGCTAATTCACTGAGAGCTTGCACAAGTATCTCCATTTTTTCTTCGGTATCCCCCAAAGATACGATGCACAATATATTGTAAAGGTCAGAAAGTTCAACTTCAATTTTATAATGCTCTCTTAGCCAATTCTCAACCTCATACCCATTCATACTTAATTTTTTAATAGATATGATTAATTTGGTAGGGTCCATATCGTAAGTTGCCTTTGTCCCAAGAATTTCACTGCCGACACATCTAATTCCCGGAATTTCATTTAAGCGAGCTCTTGTTTGTTGAGCTAGTTTTATCGTATGGTCGATTAAAGCTTCACCATCTGTCGCTAACCGTTTTCTTGCCACATCTAAAGAGGATAATAGCAGATAAGAGGTAGACGTGGTTGTCAGCATACTAATAATGGACTGCACTCTCTTAGGTGAAACTAACCCTTCTTTAACATTAAGGACTGAACTTTGAGTCATGGATCCCCCGAGCTTGTGAACACTTGTAGCTGCCATATCAGCACCAGCCTGCATCGCTGATAGCGGAAGTTTATCATGAAAATGAATATGGACACCGTGTGCTTCGTCTACTAGTACCGGAATGCAATAAGAATGAGCAACTTCAACAATTGCCTCCAAATTAGCTGAGATTCCAAAGTATGTTGGGTTAATAACGAGCAGCCCTTTTGCATCGGGATGTGATTCTAAAGCTCTCTCCACAGAATCTAATGTAATTCCGTGAGAGATCCCGAGGTGCGGATCGATCTCTGGATGAATAAATATAGGCGTTGCACCAGAGAAGATAATCGCTGACATAATAGACTTATGAACATTCCTCGGTACAATAATTTTATCTCCTGGTCCGCAAACGGACATGATCATCGTCATGATAGCCCCGCTTGTCCCCTGTACAGAAAAAAAGGTGTAATCTGCGCCGAATGCCTCTGCTGCAAGTTCCTGTGCTTCCTTAATGATTCCATGTGGATGATGTAGGTCATCTAATGGGGCAATATTTATTAAATCAATCGATAATGCATTCTCTCCAATAAAATGTCTGAATTCAGGATCCATGCCTGTTCCTTTTTTATGTCCCGGGATATGAAACTGGATCGGGTTTTGTTCTGCATGCTCTTTTACCCCTGTAAATAAAGGAGTTATATCTTGTCGTGACAACACGTTCACCTCATTTATAATCATCGAATAATAATCTTTACTAAAGTTGATTTCAATTGTTGATTTCAATTGTATTCTTTCATATTTTATAAAACAAATTAGAGTATACCAAATCATAGAGCACTCTGCATAGATTCAAATTTAGTACTTATATGCGACTCATAAAAAGCTGTGTTAAACTATAAGAAATGAAGTCTAATTATTCATTCTATTTTGATTACGCTTACAATTTAAAATAAGCAATTACACTTGGAGGGATGAACGATGTGGGAAACGAGAGTGACGAAACTATTAGGTATTGAATATCCAATTATTCAAGGGGGGCTTGCTTATTTAGCATATTCTGACTTGGCTGCTGCCGTATCAGAAGCAGGGGGGCTTGGACAAATTACGGCTATGTCGCTAGAGTCTCCTGAAGCTTTAAGAGATGAAATTCATGCAGTTAGGAAAAAAACATCTAAACCATTTGGAGTGAACTTTGCGATCGGCCAGCATGGACGCCCATTTGAACATATGCTTCAAGTAGCAATTGATGAAAAGGTGCCAGTTGTCTCAATGACAGGTGGAAATCCTACACCGATTTTTGACATGTTAAAAGGGACTTCTATCAAAACCCTCGTATTAGTAGCTGCAAGAAGGCAAGCAGAAAAAGCCGAAGAGTTAGGTGCTGATGCGGTAATGGTAGTTGGTCAAGAAGGAGGAGGACATCTTGGGCGCAGCGATACGGGAACGATGGTGTTGATCCCTCAAGTCGTAGACTCAGTAAAGATACCCGTCATTGCTTCTGGAGGAATTGGGGATGGTCGTGGTATGATGGCTGCATTGGCTCTTGGTGCAGAGGGAATAGAAATGGGGACCAGATTTATTGCAACGAAGGAATGTATCCATGCTAGCTCAGAATATAAGGAACGTCTTGTGGAAGCATCTGAAGAAGATACAGTAGTGATTAAGCGCTCACTCGGTGCACCTGCTCGTGCGATTAAAAATAGCTGGACGGATAAAATATTAGAAATAGAGGAGATAACTCCTACATATGAAGCGTTAAAGCAGTATATTAGCGGGGAAGCTAACAAAGCCTATATTTATGACGGGAAAGAATCAGGATTTGGCTGGGCTGGGCAAGTGATGGGACGAATTCATGATATTCCAACTGTACAAGAGTTGATGGACCGTATGATTTCAGAAGGTCTAGACATAAGAAAACGCTGGCACTAAGCTTGAGTCAGCAGGCAGGAGAGGTTTTTATGGAAATGAATATGCCGATTTCGCTCGATTGGTCTACAGAAGAAGTGATTGATGTGGTGGAATTTTTCCAAGCGATTGAAAAAGCCTATCAAAAAGGCATAGGCAGGGAAGAACTGTTAGCTAAATACCGCCGCTTTAAGGAAATTGTTCCTTCAAAAAGTGAAGAAAAACAAGTATTTAAAGAGTTTGAACAACAAGCTGATGTATCTTGCTATCACACAGTAAAAAAAGCGAGAGAACAAGACGAAAATACCGTCGTGAAGATGAAGTAGCTAAAAAGGCTGGCCTAATTTAAGGTCAGCCTTTTGCTTATCATTTTAGGAAGGGACAGATGCTTTCTGTGCTTCTTGGTAAAGGGGGAGCAGATGTTGATACGTCTCTTCAATGCGCTTTAACAATGCATCCCCATCTTTTAATATTGGATCATGACGGTCAATATGAATTCCGCATAATAATTCTGCTTTTTTCACATCGCGGAGGCGTGTGAGCATTGAGGTAAATTCGTCAGCATCGACATCACTTTGCGAGATCGCTTCAGGTTTCATGTGATCGATAGACCAGACAAAATTTTTAGGGACCTTTTTAAGCCATTCGCCAGGGTTATCTAGGAGCCTCTCTGCAAACTCCCCTTTAGCAGGTGCTTCATAAATCATTGCAAACCAGACAAATAAATGAGTCCCGAATAACCCAACCTGAAAATGAGGTAATTTTTTATACCCTCGTTTATTCGCAGCAAATGCCACCCACGTGTCATTTGGAGGGTTTACTTTCCGTCTAGCATGCTTAGCTACATGTGTAAAAAATTCATCGCCAGTCATTGAAGATAGGGTGGGAGCAAGCTCTATTCCTAAAGCTTCAAATTTTGGGCGGATTCTTGTTTTTAATGCTTCCATTCTTGCATCTAATCCCTCGATGTCAAATACATCAAAATCCTCTTGTGTAAATTCGATTTCAGCCATCGTTTAACCTCCTAAAGTCTTTATTACTTTATAGTATCATAACAGCTTACTTTTAATCATAAACCATGCTCTATACACTTTAACTTGATGCCGAAAATTTCACAGAAAATTAAAACATTGGTTGCATTTTATCTTGTCTTAACATATGCTATACTATAAATAACTAAATTTACAGAAAATTTAGTAAAATCTCTCATGAACTTATCCTATCTGCTAAACTCTACGTTAAAGGGGTGTTGGGCAATGAAACAAGTGATCCAAGAGGTTAAGCGAATCGATGTAGGTAAGCGAATTCCAGCTTTGAAGCTTGAAATTGATTACGAACTAATGACACTTCATGATGCAATGATTCAAGAAGATATTGATCAAATGAATGAAGCCAAACGTATTCTTGAGCTACTAAGAGAAGAACTTGTACAATTAAAAGGACATACTCATTAAACAGTACTTAACCAAATAAAAGAATTAGAAGCGAGGGATCTCCCTCGCTTCTTTATGATTTATTGGATTGTGACAACTATAAGGTATTAAAGGCTGGATGATTTTCATTCTAGGAAAGTTATGTCATAATAGCTGTAAGATAGAAAAGGGGGCAGCATTATGTCAATGAATTGGTCAGAACTTGAAAAAGTTGCTACAAGTTGGGTAAATGAAGCAGGTCAAAAAATCAAAAAGACATTAGCTGGCCCAATAGATATTGAAACAAAGTCGAACCCAGATGACCTTGTAACTGAAGTAGACCGCTCAATTGAGGAGTTCTTCTATGAGAAAATTCAAACGACATATCCAGAGCACTACTTTCTCGGTGAGGAAGGGATTGCAAGTGAGGAACCTTTATTAGAGGGAACCGTATGGATTATTGATCCTATAGACGGAACAATGAACTTTATTCATCAAAAGCAGAATTTTGCCATATCTGTCGCGGTCTATCATAACAAAGTAGGCATGATAGGGATTATTTACGATGTGATGAGAGATGAGTTATTCCATGCAGTGAGAGGAGACGGAGCTTATCTTAACAATGTTGAACTCCCTCCTGTAAAAGAAAGACCTCTGCACGAATCAGTGATTGGATTAAATGCTAGATGGCTCGTCGAGGAAAAAAATCAATATCGCAATCCGTTGAAAGCCTTGGTTAGAGATGTAAGAAGCATACGATCTTATGGGTCTGCTGCTCTTGAGATGGCTTATGTAGCATCTGATCGATTAGATGGGTATTTGAGTGTCCAGTTATCGCCTTGGGACTATGCTGCTGGTATTGTGATCCTTAATGAAGTGGGATGTGTGGCTTCTAATTTTCAAGGAGATCCATTATCTTTAACTGAGCCTGGAACCTTATTTGCATCAAAACCGATCTTACATAAAGAAATTATTTCCGTATATATAGGAGAAGAATATTAAAAAAGCTTGAGTAAGATTTTTCTTACTCAAGCTTTTTTAATTCACTAGCTTCGTTAACTTTCTTTCGCAGTGAAATCCCTAAAAATAATGCAATGACTATACCGATAAGAGCTAAGAGAGCAATAACAATACTGCGTTCAGCTACAGCTACTCCGATACTCATAATGCAAATAACTGTAATAACAGCTAATAATAAAAAAAGTACATTCTCCTTCTTCATATAAATCCCCCTAAGATTAAATCACTATCTATAAGTGTATCGTGAAATGCTTTAAAGAAAAAGCCTGACAATGTGACAAATAAGTTAAAGATAAGCACAAAGCACAGAATTGAGCTTGCTTTTACACATAATTATGGACTTGCCTTCAATATGTGCTATACTTAGACAGTTAATCAACAAATAAGGAGAGAATTTAATGACACATCGTGATGATATACGTAATATCGCAATTATTGCCCACGTTGACCATGGTAAAACAACATTGGTTGATGAGCTTCTAAAGCAGTCTGGGACATTTCGTGAAAATGAACAAGTAGAAGAAAGAGCAATGGACTCAAATGCTATAGAAAAAGAACGTGGTATTACAATCCTTGCTAAAAATACTGCAATTAACTTTGAAGATAAACGTATCAATATTATGGACACACCTGGTCACGCGGATTTCGGCGGCGAGGTTGAACGTATTATGAAAATGGTTGATGGTGTGCTTCTTGTCGTTGACGCATATGAAGGCTGTATGCCTCAAACTCGTTTCGTACTTAAGAAAGCACTTGAACAGAAATTAACACCAATTGTTGTTGTTAATAAAATTGACCGTGACTTTGCTCGCCCGGCTGAAGTGGTTGATGAGGTTGTTGACTTATTCATTGACCTTGGGGCAGATGAAGACCAACTTGATTTCCCTGTTGTTTATGCATCAGCTATTAATGGTACTGCCAGCATGAATGCGGAAAAGCAAGATGAAAATATGGCTTCATTATTTGAAACGATTGTTAATGAAATTCCAGCTCCAATCGATAACAGCGATGAGCCGCTTCAGTTCCAGGTAACTATGCTTGATTATAATGATTACTTAGGTCGTGTCGGTATTGGACGAGTATTCCGCGGAACAATTAAAGTAGGTCAGCAAGTATCTCTAATGAAGCTTGATGGATCAGTAAAGCAATTCCGTGTAACGAAATTATTTGGTTTCCTAGGCTTAAAGCGTACAGAAATTGAAGAAGCAAAAGCTGGGGATTTAATTGCTGTTTCAGGGATGGAAGAAATTAATGTTGGTGAAACGGTTTGTCCTGTAGAACACCAAGAGGCCCTTCCGATCCTTCGTATCGATGAGCCGACTCTACAAATGACATTCCTAGTTAATAACAGTCCTTTTGCTGGACGTGAAGGTAAATTTGTGACAAGCAGAAAAATTCAAGAACGTCTTCGTGCTGAACTTGAAACGGATGTTAGTTTAAGAGTTGAAGATACTGATTCACCAGATGTGTGGATTGTATCAGGCCGTGGAGAACTTCACTTATCAATTTTAATTGAAAATATGCGTCGTGAAGGATATGAGCTTCAAGTTTCTAAACCTGAAGTAATTATTCGTGAGGTTGATGGTGTGAAATGTGAACCGGTTGAGCGTGTGCAGATTGATGTTCCGGAAGAATATACTGGATCTGTCATGGAATCATTGGGTGAGCGTAAAGGCGAGATGGTTAATATGACAAATACTGGAACAGGTCAAGTTCGACTTGAGTTTATGGTACCTGCACGTGGATTGATTGGATACACAACTGAATTCCTATCGCAAACGCGCGGTTATGGTATCATTAACCACTCATTCGACAGCTATCAGCCAATGGCTCAAGGACAAGTAGGCGGTCGCCGCCAAGGGGTTCTTGTTTCAATGGAAACAGGTAAAGCAAGTCAATATGGTATTATGCAAGTAGAAGACCGTGGTACAATTTTCGTAGAGCCAGGTACTGAAATTTATGAGGGTATGATTGTTGGAGAGCATACACGTGATAATGACTTGGTTGTTAACATCACAAAGATGAAACAACAAACAAATGTACGTTCAGCTACTAAAGATACGACAGTAACGATGAAAAAGCCTCGTATTTTGACTCTTGAAGAAGCTCTAGAGTACTTGAACGAGGATGAGTACTGTGAATTAACACCAGAATCAATCCGCTTACGTAAGAAGATTTTAGTGAAAACAGAGCGTGAGCGTGCAGAGAAGCGTAAGAAGCTTGCTGCTAAGTAATAAAAAGGCATGAAAGGTTGGGGAGATAGGTGGACAACCAACAATTACAAGAGGCAGATCTTGAAGGCTATTCGTGGCTGATGCAGGCAACTGCTGAGAATCCATGGTATGGGCTGTTAGCATATATAGCGATTGTGATTTTGGCTATCTTGGTTTTTAACCTTGGATTTGCAAGAGAACTGCCGATCCTAAAAAAGGTCGTTGTATATATTATGCTTATTATCGGCTGCTTTGTATTGTGGCTGATGGAATTTGCATTCGGCGCACCGATTATTGTCGTTCTTATTATTTCTGCACTAATCCTTGCAATTTATCGTTACCGGTTGTACAGACACCGGGAAGAGAAAAAGGAAGGGTAAAATAATAAGGATAAAATAAGAGAAAGCGAGTGGTTTATAACCACTCGCTTTCTTTTTCAGTTTTATAGGTTAAAGTGAAATTCCCGCTTGCTTGTCTTTCTAGTGTCCGCTCCCTGATCCGCTCGTCACATTCATCACACATATACGTATGAATCGGACGATTGCGTAAGCGTTTTGCTAGTGGGAGCTGGTCATCTATTTTGTCAATTTTATCACAGAGTACACATTTTACTCTCATGACCTTATCACTCCATTCGTTAACCTTTGGGTCCTATTAACACAATTCATAAACTTTATAAAGTCTGATCACTGTCTATAAGAAATGGGATTCTTTCTTTATTGTAAAGGCATCTTCAAAAAAAAGAAACAAGTTTTAAAAATTGATTAATATAGGTATAGTATACTTATAGGTAATTAATTATAGGGGGGATCAATATGGCTAATCAAGTAGAACATGAGTTGACAAGCGAACTGCTGCCTCATTTACAGAAAGAGCGGTATGTTACTCTAGCTACAGTAGACTTTGAGAAAAAATCTCCGAATGTAAATGCAATATCCTGGGTGTATGCACCCACAAATAAAAAGCTCCGTTTTGCTATTGATAACCGATCGCGCATTATTACAAATATTAAAGAGGAGCCTGGTGTGGTCTTGACGATCATTGCCAACGGTTCAACCTATTCTGTTTCAGGAAAAGCAAAGGTTAAAAGTGAAAAAATGGATTCAGTTCCATTAAAGCTGTCATTAATTGAAGTGGATGTGGAAGAAGTACGTGATGTGATGTTTTATGGTGCAAAAATCGTACAAAATCCGGAATATGATAAAACTTATGATGCTGAGGCGGCAGCGAAGTTAGATCGTCAAGTGATGGAAGCGTTAAAAACATATAATAAAGAATAATGGAAGGCGGCCTGCGCAGAATGCGTGCAGGCCGCCTTTAGCTTTCACTTGTTCTTCATTTCATATCATCTTATTTCATGTAATCATTCCAAGCTATTTATAGATTCCTCGTCTATCTTATTGGGCTTAGACATATAGTGTTATTGAGAAAGAATAAATGAATTAGAGACATTATTACAGGCACTCGCATAAATTAATAGCAAGCAGCGTAACGATACTTGAGTCAGGAGGCGGAATGTTGAATAAAATCTACGTTTTAGATACAAACGTACTACTACAGGACCCTCACTCCATTTTCTCATTTGAAGAGAATGAAGTGGTTATTCCAGCCGTTGTATTAGAAGAAGTGGATTCGAAAAAGAGGTATATGGATGAGGTAGGCAGAAATGCCCGCCATTTCTCAAAACTTATAGATAAATTAAGGACAAAGGGTAAGCTGCATGAGGGTGTGCCATTAGATGGCGGTGGAAAGCTCCGAGTTGAATTAAATCATCGCTCCTTTCAACGATTAAAAGATTCATTTGCAGAAATGTCAAATGATAATCGGATTATTGCTGTTGCCTTGAACTTAATGCTAGAGGAACAAGAGCGTGTTGAAGGGAAACATGTAATCTTAGTGAGCAAGGATGCCCTAGTTAGAGTAAAAGCTGATGCACTTGGTCTTCCCGCAGAAGATTTTTTAAGTGATCGTGTTGTAGAATTTGATTCAGTTTATCCTGGTTATGTAGAAATTTATGTTGATGCAGACGTGATGAAACGCTTTTATTCCCAAGGAGAGCTGGCCATCTCAGAATTGACCAAGCATCCTTTTTACCCCCATCAATTTATTATTATGAAAGATGCGCTGGGCAGTTCGAGTTCTGCATTAGGTAAAGTAGAGCCTGATGGGAAGAAAGTGAAGCCTTTTGTAAGCGACCCTGATCAAGTCTGGGGAATTAAGCCAAGAAATGTACAGCAAAGAATGGCGTTTGAATTATTGCTTAGAGATGATATCAGTCTCATTACTATGATTGGAAAAGCGGGAACAGGTAAGACGTTATTGTCTCTTGCTGCAGGATTAATGCAAACAGAAGATATGGGTAAGTTTAAAAAGCTAGTCGTAGCGAGGCCTGTTGTCCCGTTAGGAAAAGATTTAGGGTATCTTCCAGGAGAAAAAGAAGAAAAATTAAGACCTTGGATGCAGCCTATTTATGATAATCTTGAATTTTTGTTTAATACAAAGAAGCCAGGAGAGATTGATCAGATCTTAGCTGGTATGGGGTCAATTCAAGTAGAAGCACTTACCTATATTAGAGGAAGAAGTATACCAGACCAGTTTATCATTATTGATGAAGCACAAAACTTAACAAAACACGAAGTGAAAACGATCTTAACCAGGGTAGGGGAAAGAAGTAAAATTGTCCTAATGGGTGACCCGCAGCAAATCGATCATCCATACCTTGATGAATATAATAATGGCCTGACCTATGTAGTAGAAAAATTTAAGGATCAAACAGTAAGCGGTCATGTGAAGCTCGTTAAAGGGGAACGATCAGGCTTAGCCCAATTAGCAGCAGATTTATTATAAAATTGGTGCTGTTCTAAAGAATTGCTATAACTAAAGGGGGGAAAATGTGCTAACTTAGAGGATGAAATATACGCGAGCTCCGGTGGAAGCAAAAGCAAAGGTGAGACCCCTCAGTGGCGCGCACGAGGAGGCTCACCAGCTTCCAGGGGAAAACGTAGTATATTTTAGAAAAAGTGCATATGCGCAATCCATTAGTTAGCAGGCGCTGATGTTACTAATGCTATTGTCTCACTCCGCGCTGTACCTTATTTTAATACAAGCTTTCTTACATGAGTAATTGGCTCTTCTATGTTACGGCCGTCTCCGTAATAAAGGTGAATAGGGCCGGTTTCTATAAGCGGCTTCCCTTCTTTTGAGAACCCAGCGACCATTTCCATCGCTTCTGATAATGGAATGGTTTGAATCGTTCCGCCTCCTTGTTCAACTAAAACCTCACGAACGTCTTGATTCGGTTTCACATTTTGTAAGAAGGGAGCTAGCGGCATGCCAAAAGAACCTGTTGTTAACTCTTCTTTGTTATAGTGTATTTTGTTGTCATTTGAGTTTGGGTTTGGCGGAGCAGAGCCCTCGATAATCTCTTTATCCCACTGAGCAGAGATGGCTTTGGTATAAGCTTCATCCTTATCTTCCACTATTCTTTCCTCAGTAAAGTATGTAGTTAAATCTACTTTTCGCTCATCAAAGATCCAAACACTTGGGTCGATGGTTAAGGGATGGTCTACATTCCCTTCAATAAAAATAACAAATTCCTCCATTGCTGCAATTCCTCCAATCTAGTAAATCTTGCTTTCGTACTCTAATTTCATCTACATCTTCCTATCAAGTATAAAGCGTTACCATGTATTTGTCACATCTGGGTATAATAAAAGAAATAACCTTTTTGGAGTGAGTGCGATGGTCTGTCAGTACGGTGAACAGTTAGAGAAGTTAGTAAAAGAAGCAGAACCATATGCTGCAGAGGGCAAAGTGGCAGATTATATACCTGCGCTAGCTAAAGCAGATCAAGGCATTTTAGCCGTCTCAATTTTCGATGGCAAAGAAACATGTTTTTCAGCAGGTCACTCAACCGAGATGTTCACATTACAAAGTATTTCGAAAGTGCTTACTTTAGCCCTTGCCTTAATGGACCATGGGGAGGAAGTCGTTTTTGATAAAGTAGGCATGGAACCTACGGGAGATCCTTACAATTCAATTGCAAAATTAGAGTCGCTTGTCGCCAAACCGCTTAATCCAATGATCAATGCAGGAGCCTTAGCCGTCAGTCACCTCATAAAAGGTGAATCCACGGAAGAAAGGCTTGAGAGGCTTCTTCAATTGATTAGAAAAATGTGCGCACGTCCTAGCGTGACCTATAATCGTGAAGTAGCACAATCTGAATTTAACACAGCTGATCTTAATCGCTCCCTTGCTTTCTTTATGAAGCAACATCGGATTATTGATGAAAACGTCGACCAATTATTAGACTTTTATACTAAGCAATGTGCCATTGAAGTCGATTGTGATGATTTGGCCAGGATCGGATTTGTGTTAGCTAATGGCGGTAAAAATGAAGAAGGCGAAGAGATTATTCCGTTTGAAATTGCAAGACTTGTGAAAACATTTATGGTCACTTGCGGCATGTATAATTCATCAGGAGAGTTTGCTATCAGAGTAGGAATTCCGGCAAAAAGCGGTGTGTCTGGCGGAATTGTGGGTGCTGTACCTAATAACATTGGTATAGGTATTTATGGCCCGGCATTAGATGAGAAGGGGAATAGTGTGGCTGGAATGAAGCTGCTTGAGGCATTGTCTAGTTATTATCACTTGAGTATTTTCTAATGAGTTTGAAAATCATTTGCAACTAAATCGTTAATTAGTCTTAAAATCATTGCATTTTTAGTATATAAAAGATACTATTAAATCATTGATATAAATAAGTAAGGAGGGGGATCTCGTGTCTCAAGAGATGGTCAATAAGCATAATGAACGAGCGTATGCCCTTCTAAAATCTGATGCTGAGAAGATCCAACAGCTTATCGAAGTGCAAATGGAAAATTTAACGATGCCACAGTGTCCTCTTTATGAAGAGGTTTTAGATACACAGATGTTTGGTTTGTCTAGAGAAATTGACTTTGCCATTCGCCTTGAGCTTGTTAGGGAAGAAGAAGGTAAGCAGCTGTTAAATGAATTAGAACGAAAGTTAGCAGCCCTTCACGAAGCATCATTACGCAAATAAAAAAAGTCAAGCTCCATTTAGGATGCTTGACTTTTTTATGTTCAATCCCAATTATAGATTAGATTTAAAAAAGTGTTGTAAGCGCTTTTAATTACCCGATGAATCAAAATTGTCAAAAATTTATTTGCCAAATCGATCACATTTTCTCTATACTAGAATACAAGCATGATGAGAAAGAAATAACAGGATTACTTAGGAGAGTGGAGGAGAAAGTATATGAATGGTTTAAACAACATTAAAAAGGTCTTAGTAGCTAACCGAGGAGAAATTGCAATTCGTATATTCCGTGCTTGTACTGAATTACATATTCGTACGGTCGCAATCTACTCAAAAGAAGATGCTGGTGCTTACCACAGATATAAAGCGGATGAAGCCTATTTGGTAGGAGAAGGTAAAAAGCCAATCGATGCCTATTTAGATATCGAAAACATCATCGAAGTGGCTAAGTTACATGATGTTGATGCAATTCACCCTGGATACGGATTTTTATCAGAGAACATTGACTTTGCTACTCGCTGTAAAGAAGAAGGTATTATCTTTATCGGTCCTGAACTTGAACATCTCATTATGTTTGGAGATAAGGTACAGGCTAGAACCCAAGCTGTAAAAGCAAATCTACCTGTCATTCCTGGCAGTGACGGCCCTGTAGCAAGCCTTGAGGAAGTCGAGAAATTTGGAGAAGAACACGGCTACCCGTTTATTATTAAAGCTTCTTTAGGCGGCGGCGGACGCGGGATGAGAATTGTCCGTTCTAAGTCTGAAATGAAGGAATCGTTCGAGCGTGCAAAATCAGAAGCAAAATCTGCTTTTGGAAACGACGAGGTTTATGTAGAGAAATTTATTGAAAATCCTAAACATATTGAAGTACAAATCTTAGCAGATAAACATGGTTCTACCGTGCATCTATATGATCGCGATTGTTCCGTACAAAGACGTCATCAAAAAGTAGTTGAAATTGCACCGAGTGTTTCATTAGACATAGAACTGCGCGAGCGAATATGTGCGGCAGCTGTACAATTAATGGAAAATGTAAACTATTTAAATGCAGGTACGGTTGAGTTTCTTGTAACTGATAACGGGGAGTTTTATTTTATTGAAGTGAACCCTAGAGTACAGGTGGAGCATACAATTACCGAAATGGTCACAGGTATTGATATTGTCCAATCACAGCTCCTGATCGCTGATGGTGAGCCGCTGCACGGTACAAAAGTTGGTATACCTGCTCAAGAAGAGATCGTTTGTAATGGGTTTGCTATACAGTCCCGAGTAACAACAGAAGATCCAAGTAACGGATTTATGCCTGATACTGGCCGTATTAATGCCTACCGTACAGGTGGAGGTTTCGGTGTTCGACTCGATGCTGGAAATGGGTTCCAAGGAGCCGTTATCACTCCTTATTATGATTCCTTATTAGTAAAAGTATCGACGTGGGCTTTAACATTTGAAAGCGCCGCAGCGAAAATGTTACGTAACCTAAAAGAATTCCGAATCCGCGGTATTAAAACGAATATTGCGTTCTTAGAGAATGTGGTTCAACACCCTCGTTTTCTAAACGGTGAATATAATACATCATTCATTGATACGACACCAGAACTATTCGTTTTCCCTAAGAGAAAAGACCGTGGAACAAAAATGCTTTCGTTTATTGGAGAAACGATTGTAAATGGTTATCCAGGACTTGAAAAAGCTAAAAAACCAATTTCAGATAAGCCGCAAGTGCCAAAACTGAAATTGACAGAGCCTATCCCGGATGGAACAAAGCAAATCTTAGATAGGGAAGGACCTGAAGTCTTAGCGAAATGGGTAAAAGAACAAAAGGATGTCCTTCTTACTGATACCACTTTCCGTGATGCTCATCAGTCATTACTTGCAACTCGAGTGAGAACACATGACCTTAAGCAAATCGCAGAGCCAACAGCTCGTATGCTTCCAAACTTATTCTCTATGGAGATGTGGGGCGGAGCTACATTTGATGTTGCGATGCGCTTCTTGCATGAGGACCCTTGGGAACGTTTAATTACGCTGCGCAAGCAAGCACCAAATGTCCTCTTTCAAATGTTGCTTCGTGCATCAAACGCGGTAGGATACAAGAATTACCCGGATAATGTCATTGAAGAATTCGTAGCAAAATCAAGCAATGCCGGCATTGATGTATTCCGTATCTTTGACAGCTTAAACTGGGTGCCAGGTATGACTTTAGCCATTGACTCTGTGCGGAATAACAACAAAATTGCTGAAGCTGCCATGTGTTATACAGGAGATATTCTCGATTCGTCAAGACCAAAATATGATCTTGCCTACTACAAAAATCTAGCTAAAGAGTTAGAGCAAGCAGGGGCGCATATTTTAGGAATTAAAGATATGGCAGGGTTATTAAAGCCTGAAGCAGCATATCAATTGATCTCTACCCTTAAAGAAACGGTCGATATCCCTATTCACCTGCATACTCATGATACAAGCGGCAACGGACTATTTATGTATGCCAAAGCGATTGAGGCAGGCGTAGATATCGTCGATGTGGCTGTAAGTTCTATGGCTGGCCTTACATCTCAGCCAAGTGCAAACAGCTTGTATTATGCACTAAGTCACTCAGAGCGCAAGCCGAATGTAGACATTAAAGCATTAGAGCAGTTAGGCGAGTTCTGGGATGGCACTAGAAAATATTATGCTGGTTTTGAAAGCGGCATGAACGCTCCTCATACGGAAGTATATGAGCATGAAATGCCAGGGGGACAATACAGCAACCTTCAGCAGCAAGCAAAAGCAGTAGGACTAGCAGCTCGCTGGAATGAAGTAAAGAAAATGTATCGTACAGTCAATGATATGTTTGGAGATGTTGTGAAAGTAACACCTTCTTCTAAAGTAGTAGGGGATATGGCATTATACATGGTTCAAAATAACTTGACTGAAGAAGACATCTACAACAAAGGAGAGTCACTTGACTTCCCAGATTCTGTGGTTGAATTATTTGAAGGTCAGTTAGGCCAGCCGTATCAAGGTTTCCCTGAGAAGCTCCAAAAGATTATCTTAAAAGGCCGTAAGCCGATTGAAGGCCGCCCTAGTGAAAATATGGAGCCTGTCGATTTCCAAGAAATTAAAGAAAAATTATTTAAGCAGCTTGATCGTCAAGTGACAAGCCATGACATGCTTTCTTATGCACTCTATCCAAAAGTGTTTACTGAGTTTGAGGCATTTAGAAATCAATTTGGCGATGTCTCAGTTCTCGATACACTGACTTTCTTCTACGGCATGAGGCTTGGAGAAGAAATAGAAGTGGAGATCGAGAAAGGAAAAACATTAATTGTGAAGTTGGTTTCCCTTTCAAAACCGCAGGACGATGGAACACGAATTGTCTATTTCGAATTAAATGGACAGCCGCGTGAAGTGGTTATTAAGGATATGAATGTGGCAAGTACGACTGTAGCAAGACCGAAAGTTGATAAAGACAACCCTAATCAAATTGGGGCGTCTATGCCAGGTACCGTTGTAAAAACATTAGTACAAAAAGGCGACAAAGTACAAAAAGGCGACCATCTTATGATCACAGAAGCAATGAAGATGGAGACAACGGTTCAAGCCTCATTTGATGGAGAAGTAAAAGAAGTATTTGTAAGTGATGGAGATCCAATATTAACTGGTGATTTGCTCATTGAATTAGTATAAGTTAACGACACAACCTGTCTTGGCAGGTTGTGTTTTTTCTTGTGGACGGGTAAGGTGATATACTATAATTGTATATGTTTTGTTAAGTGCATGTGCAAGTTGGTGTGCAACTGGAGGTGGAAGTGTTGGGGAATAACGATACATTTAAAGCAGTTTGGTTTAGAAGAGACTTTAGACTGCATGATCATACGGCATTAAATCATGCAATAGAGGCGATTGAACAACATGGTGGCAAGTGGCTGGCTTTTTTCTATTTAGATCCTAAAACAGCATCAGTTGAGCCGGTTCATCACGATTACTTTTTTCAAACCGTCATGCATTTTAAACAAACTCTTAAAGCAAATGATGGAGATCTCTACATTATTACGGGTACAATTGAAGACGCACTTTCTAAATTGCTCCAAGCTTTTCCTGAAATAGATGCCGTGTATGCAAACGATGATCGTATTGGGGAAGGAAGGCTAAGAGATGAAGCGGCAGAACAGTTTCTTTCCGAGCAATCAATCCCATTTTTTACATTTGAGGATGCTTTTTTAACTAAGCCTGACCAAGTGTTGAAAAAAGACGGGACTCCATACAAAGTATTTACCCCATATTATAAAGCTTGGGCAAAAGAGAGGAAGCGTACCCCGGCTGTTATTAAGAAAGATGTATTGATAAGTTCTGTTTATAAAGGTACTACACCCGACCCGGAGGCAGAAGCTTTGTTTGCTAACCTACTAAAGAAATGCAGATTTGATTGGTCTGCCATAGGCGAGGAGCATGCAATAAAGAGACTTCAAATGTTTACGAAAAAAAGGCTCACAGGCTATAAAGCGAATCGTGATTTCCCAAGCATAATCGGGACCAGCCGGCTTTCGCCATATATAAAAACAGGCGCCCTGTCTATTAGAAGTATTTATTATCATATTTTAAATTCTGAAGCAGATTCCTATAGTGCTGAAACGTTTCTAAAAGAGTTAGCATGGAGAGATTTTTACCGAATGGTTCATTTTTATGAGCCTGATTGTAAAGACCGTGAAATAATGAAGGCGTACCGAGAGTTGAAGTGGAGTCATGATCAAGACGAACTAACTTCATGGAAACGTGGAGAAACTGGCTTTCCGATTGTAGATGCAGGAATGAGGCAATTGTTGAATGAAGGCTGGATGCATAATCGGCTTAGAATGATCACTGCCTCGTTTCTTACCAAAGATTTGTTAATTGATTGGCGTTTGGGGGAGCGGTATTTTGAACGCATGCTGATTGATTATGATCCTTCTTCTAATATCGGAGGCTGGCAATGGGCCGCCTCAGTAGGAACGGATGCTGTACCTTATTTTAGAATCTTTAATCCTGTTACTCAATCAAAACGATTTGATAAGAATGGTACCTATATACGCACCTATATCCCGGAGCTTAAGCATGTGCCTGATCAATATATTCATGAGCCGTGGAAAATGAGTGAAGAAGAACAAGTCAAGTATAAATGCAGGCTAGATGAGGATTACCCTCTGCCTATCGTTGACCACAGTAAGCAAAGGAAGAAGGCTATATCGTTTTTTAAAGGTGAAGATGATGAAAGGTGAAGATGAGGAAAGGTGAAGATGAGGAATGAGGGTGTATGAAATAGATAAATATGGTTATAAATAAAAAATGACAGCAATAGACTGCTGTCATTTTTTTGTGGTTAATTATTGTAGTTAAATACTGTAGTTAATGTGAAGGCCTTGTAATAATCATAGTCATGTAAGACAAGGCAGAGAAAAGAATTGAGATAATTAACGCATGAATAAGACCTACAGATAAAGCATTTTGAGTAAATACAATCGAAATACCGCTAATAAATTGGCCGACAACTAATAAGAAAGATAACACAGCTGTCCAAGTCAGCACTCTGTAATGTCGATAACGGGATAAAGTCCAAATCATAAGAATGAGTAAAAAGAGTAAGAGAATTGTTCCCACAACTCTATGGAAGTAATGTGCCCCGACCGGACCGTACAGTCCAGGGAAAATCTGGCCGTTACATAATGGGAAACCAGCGCAGGCTAATGTAGCTTCTGAATGCTTTACATATGCTCCTGAATAGATTACTGCATAACAATAAGTAATAACAAAGAATACATAGTACTTAAAGCCTTTGCTTACTTTAGGAGCCATCGTATGCTCCCTGCCATCTTCAAATGCTAGAATGGTTAGCAATACGACTGCAGCAAGAGACATAGCAGAAATTCCAAAGTGGAGGGCAAGAATCGCCTTTGATTGACCAAATACGACGGCGCCTGCTCCTAGCAGACCTTGAAAAATAATAAGTATGACAGCAGCGATCGATAATGCTTTCGCTTCTCTCATATGCTTTAGTTGTTTCCAAGCCCAAATAGCAAGAATAATAATCATTGCACCTACTAAACCTGATACAATTCGATGACTATATTCAATAATCGTCTCGATGGCAGGATTTGTCGGAATCACTTCGCCAAAACAAAGCGGCCAAGTGGCCCCACAACCTTCACCTGAACCAGTTTTAGTAACAAGTGCACCTTGTAAGAGGACGATTAACACCCCTATTGAGGTGATGACACTATAAATCTTCAATCGTTTGTGCACTAATTTCACCTTTCCTTCTATAAAATTATCTAAATATATGCTAGAGTAAGCAAAGAGAAAAACATTTGTCTCCTTTGATCTTAAAAATAAAGCAAATAAAAGTCAATTTCCTCACCGTGAATATTTTATGTCGAATCCTAAATGTGAAGAAAATGTGAAACTCATGATTTTGCTGAAACAATTAAGATTTTGAGATATAATGTGTTTGTGACAGATATTAGGTGTGTGTGAAAACGGCGCCTAATTTATTTTTTGTAGAAATGTCTGTATGAATGGTTCATTCTACAAAGGGGGTGAAGAATTGATGAATAAGTCTAATACAGCCATCGATCCGACAAATGTAATCGAAGCTGGTCCTGATTCATCAGTTGCTGACGTTCAGCAAAAATCATGGAAAGACTATCTTGTGCTTGCAAAGCAAGGGATCGTTACTTCTAATCTAATTACAACCTTTGCCGGGATTTACTTGGCAATTGTTTATACCGGTACAGTGTTTACGATGCATCTTGATACAATGATTTTTGCGCTCTTAGGAGCAGCATTAGTCATGGCAGGCGGTTGTACATTAAACAACTATATTGATCGTGACATAGATCATCTTATGGAACGAACAAAAGAAAGGCCTACTGTAACTGGACGCTTTTCTGCTAAACATGTGCTGTTGGTTGGACTTGCACAGGCTGCTTTAGGGATAATCTTTTTAGCGCTTACAACACCGACTGCAGCTGTTATCGGGTTAATTGGTCTGTTTATTTATGTAGTGCTATACACTATGTGGACTAAGAGAACTACTACATTAAATACAATTGTAGGAAGCTTTTCAGGAGCAGTTCCTCCATTAATTGGTTGGGCAGCGATAGATGGCGGTTTACACTTGTATGCTTGGTTGCTATTTTTTATCATGTTTCTTTGGCAGCCTCCACACTTCCTTGCATTAGCAATGAAGCGTGTAGAAGAATACAGAGCAGCTGGAATTCCAATGCTGCCGGTAGTTGCAGGTTTTGAAATGACTAAACGTCAGATGGTCGTTTATGTAGCTGCGCTTCTGCCAGTTTCTTTAATGCTCTACCCTTTTGGACTTGTCTACACAATCGTCGCAGCTGTTTTAGGAGTAGGTTGGCTTGCTCTTGGAATTGCTGGTTTTAAGATGAAAGATGATATTAAGTGGGCAAGATTAATGTTTGTTTATTCGTTAAATTATTTAACGATTTTATTTGTTCTTATGGTCATTGTTCATTTCTAATTTATTAGAGATATCTAACTAAGTTAGAGAACCTAACTCATTAGAAATGAATTTTTGATGATAAATATTTTTATGTAGTCATGACTACTTGACGAAAGTGAGGTTGGATTGTCAGATGAAACTTTGGAAAACAGCATCGCGTTTTCTACCTCTTTCATTTTTAACCCTTTTCTTGACAGGGTGTCTGGGGGAGGAAAACCTAACGGCTCTTGATCCTAAGGGTCCTCAAGCACAATGGATTTATGATAATATGATTCTTTCAATAATTGTCATGGCCCTTGTGAGTATTGTCGTATTTGCAATCTTTTTCATCATTCTTGCAAAATATCGTCGCAAGCCTGGTGACGACGAGATTCCTAAACAAGTTCACGGGAATACGGCACTCGAAATTACGTGGACAGTGATTCCGATTATCCTGCTTGTAATCTTAGCGGTACCTACAATTACCGGTACGTTTATGTTTGCGGATAAGGATCCAGACCCTGAAGTAGGGGATAACACAGTCTACATCAAAGTAACAGGTCATCAGTTCTGGTGGCAGTTTGATTACGAAAACGAAGGATTTACTGCTGGGCAAGATGTTTACATTCCAGTAGGAGAGAAAGTAATCTTTGAGCTTCACGCGCAAGATGTTCTTCACTCATTCTGGGTACCTGCTCTAGGTGGTAAAATTGATACCGTTCCTGGTATTACGAACCACATGTGGTTAGAAGCAGATGAACCCGGCGTTTTTAAAGGTAAATGTGCTGAACTTTGTGGTCCTTCACATGCCTTAATGGACTTTAAACTGATCGCTCTAGAGCGTGATGAATACGATGCTTGGGTAGAGGGTATGTCAGCTGAGGTAGAAGAGCCTACTGAAACTCTTGCTAACCAAGGTCGTCAAGTATTTGAAGAAAACTCATGTATTGGATGTCACGCGGTAGGTGGAACTGGAACTGCAGCAGGTCCGGCTTTCACTAACTTTGGAGAGCGTGAAGTAATTGCTGGTTATCTTGAGAATAACGATGAGAACCTAGAGGCATGGATTCGTGATCCTCAATCTCTAAAACAAGGTAATGTTATGCCAGCATACCCTGATATGAGCGAGGAAGATATGGAAGCACTAATTGCATACCTTCGTTCATTAAAAGTAATGGAATAAGACTAGCGAACTTGATTTAGAAGGAGGTTAACCCATTGGCTACACAGAAACAAGAAAAAAGTGTTATCTGGGATTGGTTAACAACAGTTGACCATAAAAAGATTGCGATTATGTATTTAATTGCAGGAACACTTTTCTTTGTAAAAGCTGGTGTAATGGCGCTATTCATGCGTATTCAGCTTATGTATCCAGAAATGAACTTCTTAAGTGGTCAAACATTTAATGAATTCATTACGATGCATGGTACGATTATGCTTTTCTTAGCAGCTACACCATTATTGTTTGCATTTATGAACTATGTTATTCCACTACAAATCGGTGCTCGTGACGTTGCATTTCCATTTGTCAACGCTCTCGGGTTCTGGATCTTCTTTTTCGGTGGATTACTTCTTAGCTTAAGCTGGTTCTTTGGCGGCGGTCCTGACGCTGGTTGGACAGCTTATGTGCCGCTATCCAGCCGTGATTATGGCGGACTTGGAATTGATTTCTATGTACTAGGTTTACAGGTTTCTGGTATTGGTACGCTTATTTCAGCGATTAACTTCCTTGTTACGATCGTTAATATGCGTGCACCAGGCATGACAATGATGCGTCTGCCATTATTCGTATGGACGTCATTCATTTCGTCTACATTAATTTTATTCGCGTTTACACCACTTGCTGCTGGTCTTGCACTACTAATGTTAGATCGTTTATTTGAAGCTCAATACTTCATCCCGAGCATGGGTGGTAACGTAGTATTATGGCAGCATATTTTCTGGATTTTCGGTCACCCTGAGGTATATATCTTAGTATTGCCGGCATTCGGGATTATTTCTGAAGTTATTCCAGCT
This sequence comes from Alkalihalophilus marmarensis DSM 21297, assembly GCF_000474275.2. Taxonomy (GTDB): domain Bacteria; phylum Bacillota; class Bacilli; order Bacillales; family Bacillaceae_D; genus Alkalihalophilus; species Alkalihalophilus marmarensis. The sequence continues at coordinate 10,804 of NZ_ATAE01000029.1, read as the reverse complement.
TTCTCAAGAAAGCGTCTATTCGGTTATACAGCGATGGTATTCGCTACAATGATCATTGCATTCTTAGGATTCATGGTTTGGGCTCACCACATGTTTACAGTAGGTATGGGTCCTGTTGCTAACTCTATCTTCGCGGTTGCAACAATGACGATTGCGGTACCAACCGGTATCAAAATCTTTAACTGGCTATTTACAATGTGGGGCGGTAAGATCACATTTAACACAGCGATGTTATTTGCTTCTTCTTTCGTACCGACATTCGTACTTGGTGGGGTAACAGGGGTAATGCTTGCTATGGCACCTGTTGATTACCTATATCATGATACGTACTTTGTTGTAGCTCACTTCCACTACATTATTGTTGGTGGTATCGTTCTTTCATTATTCGCGGGTCTATTCTATTGGTACCCGAAAATGTTTGGTCATATGTTAAATGAAACACTAGGTAAACTATTCTTCTGGGTATTCTACATCGGTTTCCATTTAACATTCTTTGTACAACATTTATTAGGTCTAATGGGTATGCCTCGTCGTGTTTACACATATCTTGGCGACCAAGGTCTTGATGCATTTAACTTCATCAGTACAATCGGTACATTCTTCATGTCTGCTGGTGTTATCTTACTTGTTATCAACGTTATCTACTCTGCATTCAAGGGTGAGCGTGTAACAGTAGCAGATCCATGGGATGCTCGTACTCTTGAGTGGGCAACACCAACTCCGGTTCCTGAGTACAACTTTGCGCAAACGCCGCAAGTTCGTTCTCTTGATCCATTGTTCTATGAAAAAATTCATGGTGACGGCACAATGAAGCCAGCTGAACCTGTAACAGACATTCACATGCCTAATGGTTCAATCCTGCCTTTCATTATGTCTATCGGCTTGTTCTTTGCAGGCTTTGGATTAATCATGTTAAACATGGATAACCCTATTATTAATCCATGGATCGTAGCAATTGGCGGTCTTGCTCTTACATTCGGTTGTATGTTCGTTCGTTCGATCAAAGAAGATCATGGTTACCATATTCCAGCTGAACAAGTGAAAGCTGATTTAGCGGAATTAAAGAAAGGAGGGAACTAAGAAATGGCAGGTGCAGTTGATACGTCAAAAGGTCTTCCTTCTCATCCGGAGAGGGCTACACTTGAAGGGAAAAATAAATTCCTTGGTTTCTGGTTCTTCCTTGGTGGTGAAACCATCCTTTTTGCAACATTCTTTGGTACATTCTTAGGTCTTCGCGGTGGTACAGCTGACGGTCCTACTTCAGCTGACCTCGTTGCTCTAGATCTTGTCTTTATCATGACAATGCTGCTTTTAACAAGTAGTTTAACAAGTGTGTTAGCAATGTTTGCGATGAAGAAGAATAATTTCAAAGCCATGATGATTTGGATGTGGATTACTGTTGTATTAGGTCTTGCATTCTTAGGCTTTGAAATTTATGAGTTCCATCATTATGTAGTTGATTATCAATTTGGATTCTCAACTAGTGCATTTGCATCGGCATTCTATTCCTTAGTTGGACTGCATGGTGCCCACGTTGCCTTTGGTTTAAGCTGGATTATTGTCCTCTTAATCCGTTACAGAAAGAGTGGAATTACGTTGACAAATGCTCCTAAGTTCTATGTGGCTGGTCTATACTGGCACTTTATCGACGTTGTGTGGGTATTCATCTTCACAGTTGTCTATCTTATGGGAGTAGGAGGTTGATCACATGGCAGATAATTTAAGTCAATCATTTGATAAAAGTGCAATGACTGAGGAAGAAAGACGTCAAATTAAAAAAGAAATTCGTAAGCAAATTGTCGTGTTTGCTCTTATGATTTTCTTAACATTGATGTCATTTATGGCTGTCGCAACGGATGTGGTTCCACGTTCATTTGCTATTCCATTTATTTTCATCCTTGCCGTGATTCAATTTGCTCTTCAATTATTCTTCTTTATGCATATGAAGGATAAAGACCATGGCTGGGCAAATGCGTTCATGATTTCTGGTATTTTTATTACCGTTCCAACAATTGCAGCTTTAATGCTGCTGCTTGGAGTCAATAAAATCTAAGGTAATACTTTAAAGCTCTCATTCATAACGAATGAGAGCTTTTTTGTTCATGAGATTGTGACAATCAAATTTAAGTAAAGATAATCTTTCTATTGTATAATAAATGTGTACTACTCATATGTACGAGTTTAAAAGAATTGATACAGCAATGAGAGGAGATATGATTTGTGAGTAATCACCAACACGCAGCAGACAACCCTTCGTTTAAGAAACGAAATTATAAACCTTTTATTATTATTGTAACGATCGTCATCAACGGTTTAGTTATACTATTATCAGGGATGCCAGGCTATGAGAACTTTAATGCTTTTGATGTAAAGGTTCTGCCGCTTATGAATGCTATTTTTAATAGTTTCACATTTTTATTCTTACTAGCAGCATTGATTGCTATTTTAAAGAAGAATGTAGTGGTTCATCGACGTTTTATTTATGCAGCCTTTATTACAACTACTTTATTTCTCGTTACGTATGTCGCGCATCATTTCTTATCTGCGTCGACACCGTACGGGGGATCAGGCATCATGGCTGGGATCTATTACTTCATCTTAATAACACATATCGTACTAGCAGCAATTATTGTCCCATTAGCTCTAACTTCAGTAGCTAGAGCATGGAATATGGAAAATGAGCGTCACCGTAAAATTGCGCGCTGGACGATGCCGATCTGGCTTTATGTAAGTTTAACTGGTGTGTTAGTGTATGTAATGATATCACCTTATTATTAAAGCGAAAAAAAGCATCATGCAGAGCATGATGCTTTTTCTTGTAGGGTGAAATTTGATCGAACCGATTATAATTTAAAGTTCAATTTAATAATCCCTGCTTCTTTAGCTGATGTAAAGGCGATAACAAGGAGGGGACCAATAATGAAGCCGATGACTCCAAATAACATTAATCCCAGATACATCGCAATAAGTGTAGCAAGTGGAGATAAACCGATATGTTTCCCCATTACTTTTGGTTCTACTGTTCTCCGAATAATCAATAATACAGCAGCCAGGATAAACAGCTTAGAACCTGTACTCACATCACCGACAATTAATTGAAAAATGGCCCATGGTGCTAAAATAACGATTGATCCTATAATAGGGACAAAGTCAATCAGCCAAATAATAAATGCCATTAATAAAGCGACTTCAGGAGCAATGAAGAGCAGGCCGATCAACGTTACAATAAAGATAATAATACTAACTAAAAATTGTGCTTTGAAAAACCCCCAGATGACGTAAGAAAGGCGTGATGTCATAAAGTTTACTTTCTCTTTTGTTCTCTCAGAGAGGTAACTATACAGCTTTTCTCTCAGTCTAGGCAGTTCAAGCATAAATAAAAATAACGCAATGAGATAAACAAGAAATGTAACAAGATAACCCGGTATGCTTGATATTAATGAGGTAATATCTTGAATAAGATTACGATCACTAATATTTGAACGCAGGTCACTTAATGTATTGGTCACTGTAATATTAATCTCTTGCACCAATTCAGGAGGGAGATTCTCATATTTTTCTTCTAAATTCCGTTGGAAGTTTAACCAAGCTCTGTTTATATCGCTAATATATTGCGGACTATTTTCAACAATTTGTGTACCTTGTGTGATCGCTTTCGTTGCAATATAGTAACCACTTAGGCCGATAAACACAACAAAAACGGTAAATACAAGCATAACCGCAACATTTCGCTTTATCTTGGTCTTCCTTTGTAGTGCATTAACAGCAGGTGTTAGGATTAGAGCTGTTAATAATGCGGCAACTAATGGAAGTGACACTGGTAAAATAAAGTATGCAGCGACTAAAAATAAAAGAATAGAAATAATAATCCAAATCGTACGTCTCGTGAAGAAAGCTGCCAATTCGAAACCCCTCTCTACTACATAAAAGCTTATCTTCATTATAGTATGAAGATGAAAACTTGAACAAGTATATGTGTTTATTTTATTTACTTTGTTCACAAATCCGCTGAAGGTTGAAAAAAAAATTCATTTTTTGGTGTGATATAATGGGTTGTATGCTTACTAGTTGTGTGCTTACTATAAGTAAAGCAATTTGTAAAGATGGTGAAAAAGGTGAGATATGTAATGAATAAGTACTGGATACGGACAAGTATGGTCTTTTTAATTCTAAGTATATTAGCAGCATGTGGTTCGGATGATACGAATTTAACACTAGTAACAGATGAACGTGAAGATCTTGTTCGTGAGTTTGTGACAGATTATAAAGAAACCATGGTAGATGCTTATAACACGGGTAATTTCAACCAATTAGAACCTTTTCTGATTACTAATAACAGCTTTTATCATTCTTTAAGACGTTATGTCTCTGATTCACATAGTGAGGGAAATACGAAGGATTTGTTAGACTTTCAAGTTCATCAGGTGTTTGAAGACCCTGAGGGTGACTTATATGTAGATGCAATAGAACGAGTTGAAGTGATAGAGCATGGTCAAGCGAATGAAGTTGAACGTGACGTACGGTTTGAGTTGACTAAGGGTGGATCTGACTCTTTTCGTATTGTAACGATCAGACATGTCAAATCATAGGAGCGTAACCAATAAATAAGAAAAAGCCAAGCAGATTGCTTGGCTTTTTCTTATTTTGCTTCTAGGTTTGTGTTAAGTAGTTCTAGTTTTTTTGCACATTTGTCAATGATGGTTTTAGGGAACGTTTCACCATCGTATTCAACACCATGCGGATAATAATGCTTTCCTAAAATAGGCGTCATTAATTTGACGATTGCATCGTCGTGAGGAATGTCACCTTTAATAGCATAAGCAGGAACACGTAGGTAGTATGTATCTCCTTGATTAACAATTTTGTAATCAAATGTAACGCGCTCATAATCCCATTGACCTGCATGTACTAAACCAATTGATTCTGCAGCATGTCTTAATGTTTCAAATTTCACTTCTTTATCTGCTAAGTTAATTTGCTCAAATTTCACCAGGAACCCTCCTTATTTCGACTGCTTCATTACTATACCCTCCTAATAATAGTATGAAAAGGCGTTTGTTGCAACGGATAATGGTGAATGTTTTATGTATATCGAGCGAAGTTCTAACAGATTGATGATATAATGGCGTTAAAATTCGACAAAATCGTTTTAAGGATTGACAGCAGACTACATAACTAGCTGAAGGAAATGGGCAAAAGGAATAAGAATAGATATAGATGAGGGAAAAGCAGGAGGAGAAGCTTATGAAGCAAAAGGTGTTTATCGGGATCATGCTAGCTCTTTTTCTAAGTGTGGCGGTATTTGAATACCAATTTGAAGCAGAAATTAAGGAATGGTTTCAAGCGGACGAGCAATCTGTGTTTATGCAAGATGACAAGGAAGAAGAAATAGCTGCCGCTGATGAAATAGTCGTAGAAACTGCACCAGAGGAAAACGACAGTGAATCTGAAACAACTTCAACTACAGGAACCTTTGAGTCAGATAAGCCGCTGCTTGGGGCTCAGGTAGAAGAGGTTAAGGAATTGTTTGGGGAGCCTTCAAGAATAGATCCTTCAGCTTTTGGCTATGATTGGTGGGTTTATGAAGAAGAAGATTATTATCACCTAATTGGGATAGAAGAAGAGCAGGTAGTTACTACATTTACTAGTTGGTCAGAGCTCAATTCAGAAGAAACAATGTTTGGAGAGAGCTATCAGGCGTTAGACGAACGTTATACGTTTACCCAACAAGTTGAATTACGAGCAGGAGGTAACCATTACCAATTCGAATTGACCCCAGAAGACCGTAATATGCGGCCGATTGTAGAAGTTGATGATGGATGGATGCAGCTTTATTTCGATATTCATACAAATGAATTATCAAGTATCCGTTATCTGACAGATGAAGTGTTATTAAAACAAAGACCCTACTCTGTTTCGTATCGAGGAGTTCTTCCTGAGGAAGAGAATGTAACGGAAGCTGAATGGGAGGAGATTGAGGCAGGACAAGCTAGGCATATTTTTAGTTTCACCAATGTGTTGAGAGAACGTCACGGCTTAGAACCGTTTACCTGGAACGGGGAAGTTTCAGGCGTAGCCTATCTTCATAGCAGGGACATGCAAGAAGAACAATATTTTTCACACACCTCCCCTATATATGGCGAGTTATCTGATCGATTTGATCGTGGCGAGTTAAATTACAGACTCGCAGGTGAAAATATTGCTGCACAATATGTAGATGGACTTGCGGCTACAGAAGGCTGGTTAAATAGCGAAGGGCATAGAGTAAATGTGTTACACGAAGAATTTGAAGAACTAGGAGTTGGGGTGTACAAAGATTTTCACACGCAAAACTTTATGACTGGGTGGGGATTCTAAAAAGCAAACAAGCAGGTCGGGTATGGTACCCTGACCTGCTTGTTTATTTTACATGCGGGCGATTAATAAGAGCGAATGTTCCAGTTGCCATTGCAACTAATTTCTCTCGATCATCATATACTTTCGCTTCCGTCACACATAAGCTGTTGCCCTTGTGCGCCAAATGTGCTACACATCTAAGTTTGCTGCCAACACCTGGTTTTATGTAATGGACATTCATTTCAGCGGTCACCGCTGCTTTATCTTCAGGTAAAATACGGTTAATCATCGATCCCATAGCTGTATCAAGCAGTGTAGCGGTTATTCCCCCGTGCACCATTTGTAGTGGATTATTAATCAGAGGCTGAATCGGTAAAACCACTTCATAATCACCATTATCTAAAAAGCGTGTTTGTATCTGAGTTAGAGCTGATAAATAAGTTGCGTACTTTTGTTCTTTTTTATCATTGAGGCCTCTTAACATAGAAGAAAGAACATGTAATTCTTCATCATTCGCTGTGCTAATTAATTCTTGAAACGTATCATTTAATTCTTGCTTTAAAGTTGTCATCATTTAGAGCCTCCACTTGTTTTAACTGCCTATTGATATTGTAGCAAAAAGAAAAAGCTTCCTGCAATCATATTAAGCTGCACATTGGACTGGGCAGATGTATAGGATAGAAGAGAAGGGTATGTTTTTACCCGGTTAAAATATGCAGGAAAACCAAGTAGCAGAATGAAGGAGGAGGATGAAGATGGCACAACATGAGGGCATGCATCCTTCTGTTGAACAGTTTAAGCATTTTGTAAAAGAACATCCTAAAATAAGTATGGAAATCCGCTCGAATCAAAAAAGTTTACAGCAATTTTATGAGGAATGGTCAGTTTTAGGTGCTGATCACGAACAATGGATCCCGTACAAAACCATGGATCAACAAGCTGAAACATTTCAGCAAGCGAGTCAACAGATGAATCAACAAACAACTGCCCAACCAAATTCTGATTCGACACAACAATCGGAACAGCAAAATGCAACAGATACTCTTGGCCAATTAATGAATATGATGAGACGCTTTAATGTGCAAGATCTACAGAGTCATCTAGCACAATTTAGCTCAGTCCTCTCCAATGTACAAAATGTGATGCAGACATTCCAACAGCCTACAAATTCTCAATCAAGACCTACCCAAGATCAGCCTTTTTCATTTAGACGAGATTAAAAAAGGGGGGAAGTCAATTGAGAGCAGAAATCCAGCAGCTGTTAAATGAAAGACCTGAATTACGGCAATTCATCCGGCAGAATCCGATATGGTACAGGAAGTTAGGAAGAGATCCGAGTTTAATTCCAGCGCTTGAAAAAGAGGCAAACTTCTTTTACGGCAAAACGATACCGCAACGTGTAGAAAAAATGCAAAATCACTTAGGTCTAGCAATGATGATGATTGAGATGTTAAAAATGGGCCAGCAAACAGTGGCACAAGCAGCACAAGGACCGCTTCAATAAGTGGTCTTTGTGTTTTTTTTGTTTATATCAGTGTACATAAAGTAAGCCTTGATGACACATGCTTATAATAGATGATTTGTGATTGGAGAGCTGTGTATGAAGCTTTTTGCTAGAGTGGTTATAGTGATCTATTTTTTCTTAGTGATGTTTCCAGCTAATGGTGTGGCGGGGCAGATTGATCTAGAATCAATTTCTATTAAACCGCTCTATCGTTCCCTACCTATCGAAATTATTTCGGGTTCAAGTGAGCCGGATATTTCAGTTTCTTATTCATTGAGAGAAAGTGATGTCTTCATTGATTGTATGATTAGAGGGTTGGTCGTAACTGAAGAAAAAGAAGGAGCCCTACACCAAGAAGGGGAAGGGCATTACCGGCTTTATATAGATGATGAGCATGCTGCTACGTTATATACTAACAGCTTTGTCATAGAAGGATTGCCGCAGGGTGAGCATACGATTCGAGTGGTGTTAGTGAAAAATGATCGTACCCCTTATGGTAGTGAAGACTCAGTGACGATTACATTGTAGAGTGTTTTGTTTGAAGATATTTGTAAATCTTCTGTTCAATTGAAATACCAAGCTGTTGAAAACCTTGATTTCCAAATAGTGTATTGAATTCTAGGAAGTAAAACTGATCATTTGCAAATACTAGATCAAACCCAGCGTGATCGATCCCCAGTGCACGTGCGGTCTCTGTAACCAATTCAATGGCATCTTGGGGAATATTATCAAAGGAGATCTTTCCGCCTTTTGCTACATTGTTATGAAAACTATTTGATTCATTTATGCGCCAATAGCTTGCAATGACTTCATCACCGACAAAACAAACTCGCAGATCTCTGTCTATTTCTAAGTATTCTTGAATGTACATTGTAGGGTTGTTTTCAGCGTATTCTCTTAGTTCTTCTTCATTATGAATCAGAAATACACCATTTCCCATTGAATTTCTGATTTCTTTTGCAACGAACGGGAAAGGGAAGTTTTGAAGTATTTTCTGGATGCTGTCCTCACTATGTCCTAGTATTTGTGTATAAGGAACATGCCCGGGACAAACACTCCAAAGAGCACGGGTTACTTCTACTTTATTAAAGCCTAGTTGAATAGATTGAATACTTGGGAAAATAGGCTTTTTCATTCCGTATACAAGAGCATTCACCTGCCAGTTTTCAGGGAATAAGCACACATCAGCTTGATCAATTTTTTCTCTTTCAGAAAACAGATGTTCAGGCTTCACATACTGTATTCCTGGAATGCCTATCGTGCGAAATGGGTTAAACGTGACAAATTTCATTCTAAATTCACCTTTTCTTTTAAGGACGTAATTTCCAGACGAAAGAATTATAGTCGGAAGGGAGGGGGATGTCAATGACACATCCAGGTTCCCCCATGAAGATACGCTTTGGTTACGTGGCAATGAGCAAACAATTATCTAATGCATCACCTTCTCAAACCATGACTGTTAAACAGTTTATGGAAATTGATGACAAAGAAGCTGCAATAAAGAAGCTTGAACGCATAGCTAAAAGTAATATTGAAAATTGTATTCGGTTATTGAAACATAACAAAGCAGAGGGAATTCATTTTTTCAGGTTAAGCTCACGCTTAGTTCCTCTTGTAAATCATCCGCTAACAGCAGATTGGAAATATGAACGTGTTTTAGCACCCTATTTAAAAGAATTGGGGGAGTACATTAATAAGTTTGAAATTAGGACCGGTTTTCATCCAGATCATTTTGTTGTCTTAAACTCTCCATCGAAAGAAATATTACAGCAATCGGTAAAAACCCTGTTATATCATTATAAATTATTAAAAGGAATGAATATTGATCCAACTCATCGTTGTGTCCTTCATATTGGGGGAAAAAAGCAAGGGATTGAAGGTGGATTAGAACAATTTATTACAAATATACAAGATGTTCCTCATGCTCTAGTTAATATGTTGATACTTGAAAATGATGATAAAAACTACACGGTTGAAGATGCTCTTTATTTAGGAGAAAAAGTAGGGATTCCTGTAGTATTTGATTTACACCATTTTGATGTCTATCAAAGAGAAACGGACCTGCACGCATTATGGAACAGGGTCGTTGCTACTTGGGAAAACAGTCCTCATCCGATTAAGATGCATGTCTCAAGTCCAAAAGATGGTCCGCTTGATAGGTCTCATGCAGATTATATTGATGCAGGCCGCCTAGAACGGTTTTTAAAAGAGATTAGCGGAACGACGAGTCAAATTGATATTATGATTGAAGCAAAAGAAAAGGATAGTGCATTAATTAAATTAATGGAGGATCTGCAAGCTTTTCGCTCTGTTCGGAAGGTAGCAAATGCCCAAATAGAGTACTATTCCACATAAGGAAAGTAGTGTGCGGGATGTGATTACGTGCAAGACATGGTATAATGGTTGTTAGGAGGTGTCGTTATGCTTCTTACGATGTCAACCATTGAATTGATGGATCAATCAGAAGAACTAGCCAAATCAATCGGACAATCCGATGTATTTATTCAATATATACATGCCAAAAAGGCACTTGAGAACGACCAGCCGGCTCAAAAGCTTATCGTTGAGTTTACAGAAATGAAAGAGCGGCATGAAGAGGTACAGCGCTTCGGACGTTATCATCCTGACTATGATACGGTTTCAACTGAAATACGACAGTTGAAACGAAAGGTAGATGTAACGGAGTCAGTAAAGGAATTTAAAGCAGCAGAGCGTGAACTAGAGATGTTGTTAAATGAAGTAAGTGAGCTGATTGCTCATTCTATTTCAAAATCAATAAAAGTTCCTACAGGAAACCCGTATTTTGATCAAATGTCTTGTAGTGGTGGATGTGGGTCTGGCGGAGGATGCAGTTGTGGATAGGAAACAGGCGCAATAAGCGCCTGTTTTTTTGTTCGCCCAGCATGGGCGAACTCTAACGGGTGAAAGTCCCGAGTACGACCCTGTAGCGGTAAGTACATAGCC
>NZ_ATAE01000028.1 GCF_000474275.2 Alkalihalophilus marmarensis DSM 21297 | reverse complement strand
ATTTGAACCGCCGTATACGGAACCGTACGTACGGTGGTGTGAGAGGTCGGAGGCTAATAGCCTCCTCCTACTCGATATGTGGAATCACGAAATCTAATACAATCTCTGCAGCCCCTCCCGCAGCAAACAAGCTTCTCATTTGGTACGTAAAATCTCATTCTGTAAACAAAGGTTTGGTCTTGTTCTCTCACAAAAATAATATCGGCCTGTAATCGTTTACCTTTCATTACGGCCGCTGCATTATAGAACAATAGTCTTTCTATATCCTCTTTTGAGATATAAGAGTGAATATATAGAAACGGAAAGCCGCTAAAAATTTTCTTGCTAATACTCTTAATCGCAGGTTCTGTAGAAGTCATAATCATAAACTTCTCCCAAATGACGTCTAAATTCATACACTTCATCCTTTAAAGTAGGGTGCTCGTTATGTTCATTATATAATAAGTGTATCGTAATTTTTTAATATCATCCATATTTTCAGCCAGCATAGGAAGTTGCTCTCAGTGTTAATGCATGCTAGACTAAAGTAAGTAGATGAAAAAGGAGAACGAAATTATGGGGAACCGTCAAGGGATAGCTGTATGGCTGACTTCTCTTAAGTTTGCAAGGCAGCTTAGGCGTTTTGGAAACGTACAATATGTTTCTAAGAAGATGAAGTATGTTATTTTCTATTGTGACCAGGATAAAGTAGAGGAAATTACAAAAAAGCTGCAATCCTTTCATTACGTACGTGATGTTCAACCTTCGATGAGACCTTTCATCAAGACTGAATTTCAAAATGCTAAGCCGGATAAGGCTAAAGAATATGATTATAAAATGGGTATTTAACCAGGTGATAACCTGGTTTTTTTATGTAAATTAGAAATTTAGAGATTCGAAGAGGTTCCGGAAGTTAAACTGCTGTTACAGTTTCTTTTACGCGTTAAAGGGCTGTTTTTACTTGTTGAATCCTTCGTGAATCGAAATATATAATGGGTTTAATAGAAGAGGAAGTGATCGTTGTGGACGGTTGGAAACGAAATTTACGTATTTTAGTTGTCTGTCAATTTATCGTAATGAGTGCTATGACTATGATTATCCCTTTTCTTCCCTTGTATTTAAAAGAACTTGGTGTGACGAACCCAGAGACGTTAAGTCTGTGGGCTGGTATTATTTTTGGGGCTAACTTTTTAACGGCCTTTTTATTTTCACCATTTTGGGGAAGAATGGCTGATCGACATGGACGTAAAATGATGATTTTACGGTCGGGTTTTGGTATGGCTTTAGTTATTAGTTTAACTGGATTTGCTACAGGTCCGGTTTCTCTTTTGATTTTAAGACTATTAAACGGGGTGATCTCTGGTTTTATCCCAGCCTCGATTGGACTTGTGTCCACTAATACTCCAAAGGAAAAAGTGGGTTATGCTTTAGGTGTGCTGCAATCAGGAACTGTAGCAGGAGCTATATGCGGCCCTTTAATTGGAGGTGTAATGGCACAGGCCTTCAGTTATCAAATGGTTTTCTTTTTAACTGGATTATGTATTTTGGTTGCTGCTTTAGGCGTGTTGTTCTTCGTACGTGAGTCATTTACCCCGGTTTCTAAGGAACAGAAAACTAGCACAAAAGAGGACTTTATAGCTGTAACGAAGCAAAAACCTGTATTATCTCTTTATTTAGTTATCTTTTTAATTCAATTAGCGATTATGGGTGTGAACCCGCTGCTTTCTTTGTTCGTAACAGAATTAACACCTGCAGAAAATGTGGCATTCTTTGCAGGGCTAGCTATATCTGTAATGGGATTTGCTAATATGATGACCGCTCCGTTTCTTGGTAAGCTGAGTGATAAAAAAGGGGCTCATCATGTGTTGATTTACTCTATGCTTGGCGTTGCCATGTTTTCAATCCCTCAAGCTTTTGTTGCAGACATATGGCAGTTAATTGCCTTGAGGTTTATGGTAGGTCTTTGTCTAGGAGGTCTTCTGCCAGCAGCTAATACACTAATACGTCTTCATGCCCCGAACGGGATGGAGAGCAGGACGTATGGATTTTCAAACAGTGCTATGTATCTTGGCACAATGATTGGGCCAATCATCGGCGGCTGGATCATAGCAAATGTTGGGGTACGTGGCTTGTTTTTAGTGTGTGCTGCAATACTTCTTGTAAATGTAGCTATAGTAAAGCTTAAAGTCCTGCCGCCAGCAGAACGGTTATTTATGAGGGAATTTCATCAAAAAAAGAAAGCTGCTTCTCATTAGAGAGCAGCTTTCTTGCATTTGATTTGAATAGTGCCGCGACGAATGCCTATTGAAGAGGAGGAATATAGCGGTTCATACGTAAAATACCGATAAGATATTGATAGTATAATTCGTCTTCTTTAAATTGTTTAGAATCTTTAACTGATAAACTATGGATAGTAAGGTCAAGCTCCTCTGCCATCTCTGAGAATAAATCATACCTTTGATTAGGAGTTACATCAGGGTTTGTCACGCCTTCTCTGCAAATATAGATCGGCATAAGTTTCCCGGGTGCAGCAGGCTCTAACGCCACAGCTAAAGATGTTTTTTCATTGTTGCCTATTGTTGTATCTAAACGTATTAAACGGTGGATACGTTCTCTATTCAAACGAGCTAGTTCAAGCAGTTCATAAATATCAGAGTACCCCTCGCCAAGTTCTATGAATCGTTGAATCAATTCCAGTCTCTCCTTTTTCAGCAAAGCATTTAATAAATAAATTGCACGCTATATATTACAAAATATGTATTACAAAATAAGTATTACGAAAACAGAAAAACAGCACACAAAAAATGTAGCATGTCTTCATTGGAATGTCGAGACAAAAAAAAGCCTCGTAAGATGAACTTACGAGGTGCCATGTAACATACCTATGTATGTACTAGGCTATGGGAGAGGAGAAACCGGAGGAAGAACTTATGGGGAAACGTAAGTCTTCTCCGCGGTTGTCGCAACATTGAATCAATGCCGCTATCTGTCATTATGAACAAAACATTTGGGCAATATACATGATGTATTAAAAAAGTTAGATGATCTGATAGTGCTTGTTTAAGGGGATTTATGGTAGGATGATGAAGAATGGTTAAAGAAAGTTAGGTGGATAGTATGAGAGTGATTTCTGGCGAAAAAAAAGGCTTGTCAATAAAAGCTGTACCTGGCGTGTCAACTAGACCCACTACGGACAAAGTAAAGGAATCCATTTTTAATATGATCGGTCCTTACTTTAATGGGGGACTTGCCTTAGATTTGTATGCAGGAAGCGGAGGTCTTGGGATCGAGTCTCTTAGCCGCGGGGTAGAAAAAGTAATATTTGTCGATCAGGATAGGAAAGCTGTCCAAACAATAAAAGAAAATCTTAAGCAGTGCGGGTTAAGTGAGCAGGCTGAGGTATATCGCAATGATTCAGACCGTGCACTTAAAGCATTAATCAGGCGTGAGCTGGCATTCTCGCTTATCTTTTTAGACCCTCCCTACGCAAAACAAAAGCTTTCCTCTGACATCAGTATCATCAGCGATCATGGTCTCTTAGAAAAAGAGGGTATGATTGTATGTGAACATGATACGAAAGTAGAAATGCCTGATAAAATTAATGAATTAACGCTGATTCGGGCCGAAACATATGGAGATACGACCATCACAATTTTTGAGCATGATAAGGATTAATTAATTCGTATGTAAAGGTAACCGCTAATCAAAAAAAGACTAGGGGGTAAGGAAATGGCTAGTATAGCAGTTTGTCCAGGGAGTTTTGACCCAGTTACATATGGGCATCTAGATATTATTACTCGAGGTGCAAAGGTTTTTGATCAAGTTATTGTTGCAGTTCTACATAATCGAAATAAGCAGCCGATGTTTTCGGTTGAGGAAAGAGTACAGCTGTTAAAAGAAGTAACATCTCATTTAGACAATGTGGTGATTGATTCATTTAATGGACTCCTCATTAATTATATGCAAGAGAAAAAAGCAAACACGATTATCCGAGGTTTAAGAGCCGTTTCTGATTTTGAGTATGAAATGCAGGCCGCCTCTATTAATAAAAAACTCGGCCCTGAGATCGAAACCTTTTTTATGATGACGAACAACCACTATTCATATTTAAGTTCGAGTATTGTAAAAGAAGTAGCTAAATATGAAGCGGATGTTTCAGATATTGTGCCTGATATTGTAGCAGAGGCGTTAAAGAAAAAGTTTAAAGAATCATAAGCAAGAACAAAGCAGACCGGGAAATTCTCCGGTCTGCTTTGTTTATGCGTGCTTTATGGCCCGATTAGCTTTTAACAGGATATAGATAATAAGAGTGATAAGAGTAAATATGGAACCATATTCAACGACGAGCTGCCAGATCGGGTGAATCCTTTCTGATTGATCGATGAGAAAGACAGGAATGACTCCCCACTCCTGGGTACTTTGCTGATTCACATAAAGGGGCTCCCATAAAACTAAAGCAAAACAAGCTGCAAAAAAACCATGAATGATTCGTGCTAAGAAAAATGGCTTAAAACGAATATCTGTATCCGCTAAAATACTGGCAACCTGGGCTTGGATGGAAAAACCGCTAAAAGCAAGGAAGAAGCTGGTGACAATGATTTGATGCAGGAGCATGGTGTCAGTACTCTCACTAGTCTTCTTAGCTCCAAGTGTTATTTCAAACAATCCCGAAATAAAAGGGATGCTTAAATCACTTGGTAACTTGAAAAATGTCAGTATAATAGAGATTAAGGCGGCAAGAATGGATGTTATTCCAATTAATAACAGCAATTGATTTAAAACGGAAAATAAAATGATAAAACCGCCGATCATTAACAAGGTCTTGACAGAGGACTGGACGGCATCTCCTAATAGTTTTCCAATAGGACGGCCATCTTTTAAGCGTTCTTGATGCAAAAGGCGAAGAGCCTCTTTTATAGAAAGACTGCTGCTTTTAGCGTTGCTGTCTTCTTCTTGGTCTCGACCATGAAAGCGAAATAGCAGCCCGACACAGATATTACCTAGATAGTGAGCAAGTGCAAGCACAATACCTAATGCAGGGTTATGAAAGAAACCTACAGCAATGGCGCCGAATATAAAAAGCGGGTTAGAAGAGTTCGTAAATGAGACGAGGCGTTCGGCTTCTATTTGAGTCACTTTTTCTTCTTGTCTAAGGCGGGCAGTCAGTTTAGCACCTGCAGGATTTCCTGATGCTAGCCCCATCGCCCATACAAACCCTCCAACTCCTGGCACGCGAAAGAGGGGTCTCATTAATGGCTCTAAAAGCGCCCCGATAAATGAAACAACACCAAACCCTATTAATAATTCAGAGACAATAAAAAAAGGCAGCAAGGATGGAAATACGACATCCCACCACATCGTCATTCCACGAATCGATGCTTCAAACGATTCTTTTGGAAAAACCATAAGTGAGCCTGCAAGAAATATAGCTACAGCTGCAAGCAGAATTGTTTTCATTTTAGAAGAATACATCGAAGGGGCAGCCTCCTTTTAATTAAAAAGCTGGTCGTAAATGTTGTATATCGGATTAAGGCATTTTTGAATTCTTGTCCATAATTAAATATACGTATAGAGGCTTGGTTTAGACCATATGATTGAAAATGAACAGGGGAAGCCGTAAGATAGGAGAGGGTATAGTATGGAGAAGTCGTGTCCTAAAATCGGTCTCGCACTCGGTTCAGGAGGAGCAAGAGGATTTGCGCATATTGGTGTGTTAAAAGCATTCGAAAAAGAGAGGGTACCCATTCATTATCTAGCTGGGAGCAGCATGGGGTCGCTTGTCGCAAGCTTGTATGGTATTGGACAAACAACGGACTCAATGGAGCGTTTCGCATCCATGTTTAGAAGGAAATATTATATTGACTTTACTGTGCCGAAATTAGGGTTTGTAAATGGTAACCGCGTAAAAGAGCTGATCCGTTTATTAGCCAAATCTAAACACCTTGAACATACGGATATTCCGGTTGCTGTCATCGCTACTGACTTGAAAAAAGGAGAACGTGTTGTCATGACAACAGGTCCGATAGCGGAGGCTGTCAGAGCAAGTATTGGGATACCGGGGATTTTTGTACCAGAACAGCGCAATGGTCAAGTGCTCGTTGACGGAGGGGTGATTGATCGTGTCCCTGTATCAGTGGTAAAAGAAATGGGAGCAGATATTACAATAGCAGTTGATGTGTCCTATTTTAGACAGGAATTAGAGTTTAATTCTGTTTATGATGTTATTATGCAAAGCATGGACATTATGGCACGAGAGATGATGAAACCAAAGGAGCTTGATTGCTCAGTTATGATTAGGCCTATTGTTACTCATACAAGCTCACTAGATTTTTCTAATGTCGAGAAGTTAATTGAGCGGGGGGAAGAAGCCGCATATGAACAAATGCCCAAGATCAAGCAGATTATAAACGACTGGAAGGGGCAAGGGAATGAAGCAGACAAAACAGAGTAACTGGATAAAGTGGCGCTGGCCGATATTAATCATTTTATTATTAGGGTTGTATTTTACTCCCCTGCCGTATTACTATTCTCAGCCTGGTGATGCCTTAGTATTAGATAATGTCATCTCAGTTGATGGAGCAAGTGAAGAGGCCGGGGGATCTTTTATGCTTACGACAATAAGGATGGGAAAGGCAAACCCTATCTTTTATGCGTGGGCTCAGTTCAGTCCATATCGAATTCTTCATCCAGAGAGTCAGCTTCGATTTGAAGATGAAACAGATGAAGAGTATCAGCATAGGCAGCTGATGATGATGACTGATTCACAAGAGGTAGCAAAAATTGTAGCTTATGAACAAGCGAATAAAGAAGTAAGCTATGAGTACTTTGGTGTGCTGGTCACTGTATTAATTGAAGGAATGCCTGCAATTGAGGTGTTAGAGCAAGGAGATCGTATCCAACAAGTCAACGGAGAAAGTATTCGGACGGCTGATGAACTGATTGAGCGTTTAACTGGATATGAAAAAGGTGACAATGTAACCCTTACGATTGAAAGAGAAGGAGAGTTAATGGAGGTAACGGTTGGTTTTTCACCCTTCCCCGAAGAGATGAACGCACCAAGTGATCGTGTGGGGATCGGGATTCAAGCCCCCGTTACGGATCGTGAAGTTACTTTTAATCCTGAAGTACATATTGATACAAGCCAAATTGGAGGGCCTTCTGCAGGGTTAATGTTCTCTCTAGAAATATATGATCAATTAACAGAGGGCAATCTGACGAAAGGATATTTAGTGGCTGGTACAGGAACAATCAGAGAAGACGGGACGGTCGGACGGATCGGCGGTGCTGCCCAAAAAGTAGTAGCGGCGAATAGAGCAGGTGCCGATTATTTTCTAGCTCCGTTTGAAGACGGGGCAGATGATTCAAATTACAATGAAGCGGTATTAGCTGCAGAAGATATTGGGACAGACATGGAGATTATTCCAATTAATCGTTTTGAAGAAGCCATTGAATTCCTAGAATCTTTATAAGAAGAAGAGGACTGCTGACGCTCGCCAGCAGTCCTTTTTATTTACTTAATCATAATAGGCGACATAGTGTAGTCTCTTTTTAAAGCTGCTATATTCCCTTTCATAGCTAATGGAGCGGCATATATTTTCCCGATACGATCATCTTGCGCGGCCATCGTTCCGCGAGCTTTGGCAAAGCGGCTTAGAAGAGGACAGTCTAAGTTTTTTTTTATGAGATTTACATATTCTTTCCCTTTAGGATTCATACCTAGCAGTCGAATATAGGGAAGCGGTTCGGACGTTATCGCCTTCATTTCTTGTTTTGTCGTATTCGTTAGAACGTGGGTTAACAGCCTCTGAAGCCTTGTCCACGTATAACGTTTCGTTTTTAAGGCTTCCATCCATTCCTTAAAATTTGATGCGTTACTGATTGTATCTTTCAGTCTGTACTCCAAACCTTCTTCACATTCATATATTTCACGAAGCTGTTCGATGCTGCTTCGTTCGATTTCAAACTGGAGCAAAGGAAAATATAAATCCCAGGAATGGAAAGTACCGTATTCATGTTGATAGCGCTCTAATATATTCATGCTTACATACGGAACGACATGTTTGATGCCAGTCAAATCACCTTTTTCTGACATTACCTTCTTCCGTATACTCGTTGCGCTGGCGATAGGATGATCGGTCACTTTAGGGTCATGGTAATTGGCGCTAGTTCTTTTAGTTGTCTGTGCCTCTATATTGAAGTCAGAATCAATGATAGCTTTGGTGTAATGATAACCTAGAATGTTATTAGGCTCACTCAGTGACAGGATAGACTCATGGTGATCTAGGCTGTTAAACGCTTCCATACAGGCTCTTGGATAGCTGACTCCGGCTTGGAGTTGATTTCGTACTAATTCATCCCAAGCATCTTTATGTGTATGCATAAAGTTGACGAGACGAATGAAAGACTCGATTTCTCCAATTTCACTCCCGAAATTAATACAGTCTACTTTTAGATGGTTAAGTATACGCACAGCTCCTTCTGCAAAGGTCTGCGCTTTTTGAGTAGAATATGCATACGGTAGTTCCACAATAACATCTGCACCTGAATGAAGCGCCATTTCAGCACGCTCCCATTTAGAGATAATAGCAGGCTCCCCTCTTTGCAAAAAGGACCCGCTCATAACAGCCACTACTACATCGGCTTGACTCATCCGGCGCGCTTCTTGTAGGTGGTAAGCATGTCCATTATGCAACGGATTATATTCGACAACGACCCCAACAGACTTCATTCAAATCCCTCATTTCAATGTCTTACTCAGCTTCCTTTACTAAGCTATCACAACATGGTACAATATGTCTTATTGCGAAGATTAAACGAAAAAATATTCGTTTAATCTTTTTATGTGTTTTCTTTGACTACATTATCGGTTTGTTGCCTATATTATAGACAAAACTGTGTAAAGAAAAAAGGTTGACAAACAAATAGCGTAAGTCTATAATTATTTTTGTTGCCCAAGAGGTGATTGATCATGAAATGGACATTGCAACAGCTGCAAATTGCTAAGCATAAACCTTTTATTTTTGATGAAACGATTGATTTATCAGATCTAAAAGAACAAAATGCTGAAATTCGCAACATATCTCCTATTCGAGTTCAGGGGGAGTTGACTTATTCAGGTCAGCTTTTAACGTTTAGCCTTCATATTACTGGAGAATTAACGCTTCCTTGTTCACGAACATTAGTGGATGTTTTATTCCCAATAGATCTTAATGTGATTGAGCAGTTCCGACCTGAGAACGCGTATCACATTTCAAAAGAAGATCATGAAGAAGCGAACGTCATTACAGGAGACCTGGTAGATTTAACACCAGCGATTAAAGAGTATATTCTCCTTGAGATTCCGCTTCAAGTGTATGCTGAAAATCAAGAGGATCCACAAGCTCCCCCTTCAGGAAAAGGATGGGGAATTGTGACTGAAGAAGATCAAGAAAAGAAAGTAGATCCGAGACTTGCGGGTCTAGCGAAATTTTTTGATGACAAGAAGTAAGAAAATCGAAGCACCGACATTTGCTCGGCCCTTCATTTCATACAAGCTAGCTTTCGTTTAATATGAACTAGTAATCATTTAAATCCTATAAGGAGGTGGGAATGATGGCAGTACCTTTTAGAAGAACTTCTAAAACTCGCAAAAATAAGCGTCGTACTCACTACAAATTAGCAGTACCTGGCATGACTAAATGCCCTGAGTGTGGAGAATTAAAACTTGCTCACCGCGTATGTAAAGAGTGTGGCTCATACAAAGGCCAAGACGTAATCAGCAAGTAATATTGACGTGATAACAACGTATAAGCAAGGAGCTTTTAGCTCCTTGCTTATTTTTTATGAAAAGGAATTTATGAGAATTTGTCGAATCAATGTTTTAGAAGGGGGAATCAACAGTGAAGAAAGTAAATATTGTACAAGAGAATGAGATTACATGGATTATATTGAATAGAGAAGAACTTAGAAACGCAATAGATGAAGAAGTGATGGATGAGCTCTTGGCAGGACTCAAAATAGCTCGAGATGACGATAGTAAAGTAGTAATCTTTACTGGAGAAGGCGATGCGGCCTTTTGTTCAGGCGGGGATCTCTCTGTGTTTCACAAGCTGAAGACAGAAGAAGAAGCCTTAGGTATGTTAAGTAAAATGCGAAACGTCTTAGAAGAAATTTTCTTCTTTCCAAAGCTTACTGTGTGTGCGTTAAACGGTGTGGCAGTCGGGGGAGGCTGTGAATTAGCATCATCTTGTGATATTAGGATAGCTGCTCCTCATGTTAAAGTTGGTTTTATTCAAGGGAAGCTTGGCATTACAACAGGATGGGGCGGTGCGTCTATGCTATATGAAAGACTTCCCCAGCCAGCAGCGATGGAAATGTTAATGACCGCGAAAATATATAAGGCAGATGA
This sequence comes from Alkalihalophilus marmarensis DSM 21297, assembly GCF_000474275.2. GTDB lineage: Bacteria > Bacillota > Bacilli > Bacillales > Bacillaceae_D > Alkalihalophilus > Alkalihalophilus marmarensis. The sequence continues at coordinate 121,527 of NZ_ATAE01000028.1, read as the reverse complement.
AGCGAGAGCGCTTGGTTACCTGCAAGGTATAATTTTAGGAGAACCTTTTAGAAGCGGAGTGCTTGAGTGGCTCACTCCATATATTAAGTTAGAAAAAGGAGTCCTTGAAGCATATAAATCTAGATTTACAGGTAAACTTGACCGTGAAGTATTTTCAAGCCGAATGCAAGCAGAAACCGCAGAATGTGCGAGACTATGGGAAACAGATGCTCACCATCAAGCCGTAGATGCTTTTCTAAATCGTACATAATAAGCTTACTATTGAATAAATAAGCAAATGGCGAATAGAGTTCATGTAAGAAGGACATAATCTCTTACTAGAACAAAGTCTATCTCCTCTAGTAACTGCATACTATCAATTAAGGATTGCGCACTATGGTTTGCGTATGATCAATTACGTACCGTGGTTTGCACATATTGGTTTTTCCATTAATGAATCAATGGATTAATGAACCAATGAAAGTAAAGGAGGGTGTTTGATGACAACTATTCGTCAAGATGCTTGGAGTACAGATGAAGATCTAATATTAGCAGAGGTTGTCCTACGACATATTAGGGAAGGCAGCACTCAATTAGCGGCCTTTGAAGAGGTAGGAGAGCGCCTTTCAAGAACGAGTGCCGCTTGCGGGTTTCGCTGGAACTCTGCTATTAGAAAAAAATATGAATCTGCTATTAGTTTAGCTAAGAAGCAGCGTTCTAAGGCAAAGGTTGCTGCAGAACCTTTTGAGGCCAGTGCTGAAGAAGAGGTACGTACTGATGCTATAGGAGATTCTCTTCAAGCAGCTGAGCCGCACAGCCTTGAAGAGAAAGATCTTACAATGGAAAAAGTCATTACATTCCTTGAGGCTTACCATCAAAATGATAAGAGTATCGAGAATGTACAGATGATTAAACGGTTAGAAAGTGAAAACGCTGAGCTGATTAAAAAAGTGGAGAGACTTGAAAAAGAAAAGAGAATTATTGCTGAGGATTACAAGGCTTTGATTGGAATCATGGACCGAGCTAGACAGCTCTCATTTTATGATCAGGAGCCCAAAAATGTTGCCAGGTCTACAAAATAGAAGAAGCGATCCAAGCGGATCGCTTCTTTTGATTAGTGTGAGTTTGGTCGAATCATTATCAATTAAAACGCTTGCAATTAAGACGCCTGCAATTATAACGCTTGTAATTAAATAGATGAAGAAGATTCGATAGTTGGCATCTCAGGAGCAGCACTTACTTGTTCTTGCACGCCTAAAGGATACCATACAAACGGGCTTTCTCCACGGTCACGGCTTGGTTGGTAAGTTGATGATTCAAAGCCCATCCGCTCCCAGAAATCGCTTGATCCTTGACGGGCATTTGTTTTAATAGGGAGTTTAAAGCTTTTAGCAAAGTCAACAAGAGCCGAACCATACCCTTTTCCTCTATATGGCTCTAGTACTTCTAGCTTCCATAATTCAAGGTAGTCTTGTTGAGGCTCAAAATAACGGTCAAACTTACCTTCAATACGATAAAGGCTCATTCGTGCTACGAGCTTCTTGCCAAAATAGATTCCATAAAAAGGTGACTCGCTGTCGTTTTCAATAATATTGGCTTCAAGATCATCTTTCATCGAAAGCTCTGCTGCTCCAAATTCACGGAAGTTTTTAAATTCCTCAAGTGTTTTATAATTAACAAGTAACCGTTGAACTTCAAAGTGTGTCATATCATTTCCTCCTTATGAAAAGCTTCATTGTTGTTGATCGGTACCAAAATGTTTTCCTGCAAAATCAAATTTTGATTCCAACCATATAGTTGATGCATGGAACTTCTACTTATATTCTACTACAAAATGTAATGTAAGCGTTATAAAAACTAAAAATTCTGGCCCTTAAATAAAAAGAAATAATATTCAGAAAAATAAAAGTGTGTCTGAATTATGGATGATTATGGTACAATTTGAAAAGAATTATGAAAAAGGTGAGACAAATGAAGGTGCATTTAGTAGGTGGAGGAGCTATAGGGTTACTTTGCTCCTATTATTTAGCGCGAGCTGGCAAGAATATCAGCTTGCTGACACGTACAGCAGAACAAGCTGAAGCGATAAAAGAAAAAGGCATAACTGTTATACATAAGGAAAAAGAACAATCGGTATCTCTTCATGCAATGCCATTAGATGAGTGGGGCAATCAATCAAGTGATTGTCTTATCCTTGCAGTAAAATCGCATCAAATCACATCTGTATTAGAGATAATAAGAAACAATCGTATTAATTTCGATCATATCCTTTTTTTATCTAATGGTATGGGACATATACCCGTTATCTATGAATTGCAAACGGATTCCAAAGCAGCTGTTGGAGTAGTAGAGCATGGGGCTGTCCGCAAATCTCTTACAAGCGTGAATCATACTGGTGCCGGCAGAATTAGGTGGTCACCTATTAATTTTTCAAAAAAGGAATTAGACCCATTATGGGAGAATACTAGTTCTATCGGATTTCCGGTAAAAGCAGAAACTGATTGGATAGATATGCTTCAAACAAAGTTAATCATTAACGTTTGTATAAATCCGCTAACCGCTATTTTAAAAGTGAAAAATGGTGTTCTGCTTGAAAATTCATATTATAAAGATCTTGTAAGGCCGTTGTTTAATGAAGCAATGAGGATTTTAAATAGAAATGATTACGACGAGATGTGGTCGTTGTTAGCCCAAGTATGTGAAAAAACAGCTAGTAATCAGTCATCAATGTTAACCGATCTTTTAAAGGGGATTCCAACTGAAATTGACAGTATCACTGGCTATCTCATAAAAGAAGCAAGAAAAAATAATGTTCCCCACCCATACATCACATTTGTCCATCATGCTGTTAAAGGGTTGGAAGTTTAAATGAAAGGAGGAAAACCATGACAACTGCGTTTGCATGGCTGTTAGCAACCGTAATTACGCTGCCATTGTTGGGGTGGTATATTTTTTACATTGTTACGGTGAAAATGACAAAGAACAAATCTAGGGCTATCCGTCTTGCTTCAGATGTCTCTGTGTTATTTTTTGTAGCCGCTGTATATTTTATTATTTTAGAAATCTGGTCGAGGTCTTTCTTTTGGTTATTATTAACCGTATTCTTTTTAGTTGCACTTATTTTTACCATTATTCATTGGAAAGTGGCAGAGGATATCCATGTGAGGAAGTTGTTTAAAGGCATTTGGCGATTTAATTTTTTATTGTTCTTCTTTTTGTACCTCGTTTTAAGTGGATATGGATTAATTACAAGACTCATTTATAGTTTATAATGAGTCTTTTTCTTTTTGGAAATTGAAGCTTATAATTTGGTGTGAGTGCTTTACTTTGCTATTATAAAGGATGATTACATAAACGAAGGGATGTCTTTTCAATGGAAGTTAAAGAAATGGACATTGCAGCGAAGTCAGGGTTTTTGTTTGATTACTTAGAAGGTCATCCCGGCATAGGGGATTGCTTTGATTATTCTCAAACAGATAACGAACGATTTAAAAAACGCGTTGAAGACCTTAAGGCTCGTTCTTTTCCAAGAGAAGCACTAGTAGAACATTTATATCAGACTCACAATGAACTGCCGTACAATGATGCGGTGAAACAAAATATAGAAAAACTATTAGATCCACATACAGTAGCTGTAGTTGGCGGTCAGCAGGCAGGGCTTTTGACAGGTCCTCTTTACACGGTATATAAAGCAATGACGATTATTTTACTTGCTAAGGAACAAGAACGTGAATTAGATGTTCCTGTCGTACCTATTTTTTGGGTGGCGGGGGAAGATCACGACCTAGAGGAAGTCAGATTTGTGTATACAAATAACGGCAGCGCGTGGAAAAAGGCAGGGCTTGATATCGTTGACAACATGCAGTCATTATCTAATACCGATTTACCTGTAGATAAAGTATCTAAATGGCTCGATGATGTGTTTAAAACACTGCCGGAAACGGACTATACGGAAGGCTTAATTGCTCAAATAAAAGGATATCTTAAAAATAGTCATTCATTTGTAGATTTCTTCTCTATACTAATGAATTGGCTATTTAAAGATGAAGGGTTAATATTGCTTGATTCTGATCACCCTGCCCTAAGAAAAGTTGAGACCGATTATTTTATGGCAATGGTTGATCAAGTGGAAGAGCTTCAAAAAGCTCAGGCAGAAGGGGAAAAGAGATTTAGCGGAAAAGGGTACGGGGATCCGATCTCAACTGACAAGGAAAATGCTCATCTCTTTTATACTGTTAAAAATGAGCGTAAACGATTAGATTATAAAGACGGTTCTTTTTATGTGAGGGGAACAGATATCCAACTCTCTAAAAGTGAACTCGTCGATCTAATAACCAAACATCCAGAGCATTTTAGTAACAACGTAGTAACCAGACCCCTAATGCAAGAGATGCTCTTGCCAGTGCTAACTTTTGTTGCTGGTCCTGGAGAGCTTCGCTATTGGGCGACATTAAAGCCTGTTTTCACTCTTTTTAATTTGAAAATGCCGCCTCTCACTCCTAGAATGCAAATGACCATTGTTCCTAGACATGTGCAAAGGTGGGTGGAGGAATGTGGGTATTCCTATGAAAGCCTCCTAACTGGTAAGGCGATGGATATGAAATCGAAATGGTTAGATGCGATTGAGAGCTACCCAATAGAAGAAGTTGTTACTAAAGCAGAACAATCAATACGCGATGCTCACAAAGATATCCAACTCTTAGCAAATGAAATGGATGACACCCTTCATAAGCTTTCGCAGAAAAATGAAGTAATGATTTTAGATCAACTTGATTTTATAAAAAGAAAATTAGAACTTCATCTTGAACAAAAACATAGTAAGGCGCTTTCGAAATTTGACGAAGCTGACTCTTGGCTTTATCCGTTAAAACGACCGCAAGAACGCGTAATTCATCCCATACTTTTACTAAACTTAGCTGGTTATGATGCAATTGGCCGAATAATGAAACAAAAATTGTCATTGAATCCAACGCATAAGCTTGTCTTCTTGTAAAAAACTGTTTGAAGACACCGTCGAAAGAATGAGAACGAAAAATCCTGTCAAGCGGCAGGATTTTTTTTGTTTATACGAAATTTAATTTATAGTGGTACAAAGTGGAGGGTTGTGGTAACTTAAGGGTAGTAAGTGGGGGGAGATGACTGGAAGATGTTCATGGGGGAATATCGCCACAACGTCGATGAAAAAGGAAGAATGATTATACCAGCGAAGTTTCGTGAGTCGCTAGGATCATCCTTTGTAGTAACCCGTGGACTCGATCGGTGTTTATTTGTCTATCCGCTAGATGAATGGAAGCGATTAGAAGAAAAACTAAAAACACTCCCTTTCACAAAAAAAGATGCTAGAGCTTTTACTCGATTTTTCTTTTCAGGTGCCGCTGAATGTGAACTTGATAAGCAGGGAAGAGTAAATATTGCCCAAACATTGCGTGAGTACGCAGAACTTGAAAAAGAATGCGTCATTATTGGGGTGTCAAATCGCGTTGAAGTATGGAGTAAAGCGAAATGGGAAGAGTATTTTGAGGAATCAGAAGACTCTTTTGGGGAGATCGCTGAAAACTTAATTGACTTCGATTTATAGAATGAATGAAAAGAATCAAACAAGTTATGGACATCAAGAGGCAGACATCAAGATCGGAAAGAAAGTGAAGGTGATATCATGTTCACCCATGTGACTGTATTAAAAGAAGAATCAGTAAATGGACTGGCGATCAAGCCAGACGGAATTTATGTGGATTGTACATTAGGAGGGGCCGGCCACTCATCGCTCATTTTAGAACAGTTGAATGATGAAGGTCATTTATATGCATTTGACCAAGATGATACTGCACTTTCAAATGCAGAGGAAGTATTAGCTCCTTATAAGGGAAAGTTCACTCTTATTCGCAGCAATTTCCGTTTTTTAAGAGAAGAGCTTGCAAAACATGGTATCTCAAAAGTAGACGGGGTCTTATTTGATTTAGGCGTATCGTCCCCGCAGTTAGATGAAGCAGAGCGAGGCTTTAGCTATCATCAGGATGCCGCATTAGACATGAGAATGGATCAGACAGCACCTTTGACTGCTCATCAAGTGGTGAATGAATGGGAGTTTAATCGTCTTGTTTCCATAATCTCAAGGTACGGTGAAGAAAAATTCGCAAAACAGATAGCCAGAAAGATCGAGGCTAGACGTGAAATTAAAACGATTGAAACAACAGGAGAATTAGTAGAGATCATTAAGGATGCAATACCTGCTCCGGCAAGAAGAACAGGTGGACATCCAGCTAAGAGAACGTTTCAAGCAATAAGAATTGCGGTTAACGACGAGCTCGGTTCGTTTGAGGAAGCGCTAGAAGATGCAATTACAATAACGAATCCAAAAGGAAGAATATGTGTCATTACATTTCATTCCCTAGAAGATCGTTTATGTAAGGAAATTTTTAAAGAGAAAAGTAAAGGGCCGGATCTCCCGCCAGGATTGCCGGTTATACCTGAAGGGTTCGAGCCTGAATTAAAGTTAATTACAAGAAAGCCGATCGTAGCAGGAAACGAAGAGTTAACAGCTAATAACAGAGCGCGTTCTGCAAAATTAAGGATTGCTGAGAAGCAAAAATAAGGAGGTTTTATTATGAGCATGGTTGCCCGTCAAATTCAGCATCAACAGCAAACAGATGTGAAAACTAGAAAGGTTGTAGAGCGCCGCAGAACTAAGATTACCTTAGGAGAAAAGATTATTGCTTCTGCAATGGCGGTCATTGCTTTTGCTTTAATTGGATTAATGCTACATAATTACGCGTCAATTTACAGCTTAAATAAAGATGTTCATCAACTTCAAGGAACGATTGCTGAACAGTCTCAAGTCAATGAGGGACTTTCACTCCAGGTTGTTGAATTAAGTGCACCTGATCGAATTCTAGACATCGCAACTGGTGAACTAGGGATGTCATTAGATGATAATAAAGTAAAAGTCGTTCAAAACTAGTTCATTATTTGAACTAGTTTTTTTTACAATCGATTTAGCTAAAACTATATTTATACTAATAGGAAGTGAGAATGATGGAGATAAAACGTGCGGCAACAAATGTGCGAGCCGTAGTTGTCTTAGGGGCCTTTATCCTCCTTTTTATCCTTTTGTTGGGCCGGTTCACTTATATTCAAGTGACACAAGAAGTAAAAGGACAAGAACTCGCATCAATGGGTGAGGACCGCTGGTCAAAAGAGCAGGTAATCGAGGGGAAACGCGGGACTATTTATGACAAAAGAGGAAGCGCTCTTGCCGAGGAGCTGAATTCCTACAGTGTCTTTGCGATTTTAAGTACAGATTACCCAAATCATGTATCAGACCCTAAGGAGACAGCAGAAAAACTTGCTCCTTTTATCTCGATGGAAGCTTCTGCACTTGAGCGGCTTTTATCAAGTGAAGGTCGCTTTCAAGTAGAGTTAGGGGCAGGGGCTAGAAATCTCACCCATTCTGAAATGCAGGAAATTAAAGCGCTAGATTTAGATGGTATTATGTTTAACGAAGAGCCTAGACGCTATTATCCTAAACAAACCTATGCTTCACATGTTCTTGGATATACAGAAAGTGATATGTCCACAGCTAGAATGGGACTTGAGAGAAGCTTAGACGATTACTTAAGAGCAGAGGACGGCCTGGTTCAATATCAGAGTGATCGAAAAGGTGTTCCCCTGCCTAACGCAGAACGGCATGTGAAGCCTCCGAAAAATGGGAATGATGTCTATTTAACCCTTGATTCCAATATACAAACGGCATTAGAGCAAGTAATGACTCAAGTAGATGAAGAATATGAACCAGAAAAGATGGTTGCTATTGTAGCAGATCCTAAAACTGGTGAAATATTAGCGATGAGTAATCGACCGAGCTTTAATCCAAATCGCTATAATGAAATCTCTAACTATATGAATTATGCGGTTTCTAATCATTATGAACCGGGATCTACCATGAAAGTATTCACACTTGCTGCGGCCATTGAAGAGGGTGTCTATAACGGTGATCAAACATTCATGTCCGGTCAATTAAATGTTGGCCCTAACACAGTTAGTGACCATAACAGAGGACGAGGCTGGGGCGAAATTACATACAATGAAGGGATGCTGCGCTCGTCAAATGTTGCCTTCACAAAGATCGCGCTTGATCTCCTCGGACCTGAGAAATTGTATGAATATCTAGACCGATTTGGCTTTGATGAGCCTACTGGGATTGACTTGCCGAATGAGGCTACGAGTTTAATTGCTAATCAAAGCAGATACGATGCAGCAGCTACTGCATTTGGACAAGGGACAGCGGTCACGCCTATCCAACAAATTCAAGCAGCAACTGCTATAGCTAATGGCGGGGAAATGATGAAACCTTATGTGGTTGATCGTATTGTAGATTCAGAAACACAAGAGGTGATAGAACAGAAAAAACCAGAAGTAGTGGGAAATCCTATTTCAAAAGAAACGTCAGAGCAAATGTTAGATATTTTAGGTGAAGTTGTGACATCATCTTCTGGTACTGGCCGACCGTACAATATTGAAGGATTTGATGTTGCAGGGAAAACGGGAACAGCTCAAATTCCTAACCCAAATGCAAGAGGGTACATTAGAGGACACGGAGAGAATATCTTTTCATTTCTTGGAATGGCTCCAAAAGATGATCCGAAACTAATTGTTTACGTTGCTGTAGAACGTCCTAACCTTCAATCCTTTGAGTCTGGCTCAGAGCCGTCTGCTAAAATTTTTAACACGATCATGAAGCAGAGCTTACAGTATTTAAATATTACGCCTACTCTTGAGGAAATTAATGAAGAAGCGGAAGAAGGATATGTTACAAGAGATTATAAGGGTGAAAAAGTAGAGAGTTTAACAAGTGAGTTAGAAGAAGAGGGCTTTGAGGTAGTTGTTTTAGGTAATGGATCAAAAGTGCTTGAACATTCTCCTGAGGGAGGAAATGCTCTTTTAGAAGGCGAGAAAGTATTTTTATTAACTGATAATGACTCTTTCTCCATGCCGGATGTAAGCGGCTGGTCCAATAGAGATCTATTGAAGTTTGCTAATGTAGCTGGTGTCACTCCTACTATTTTTGGAAATGGCTTTGCGGTGACTCAAAATATCGAAGCTGGTACCGACATTTCGCCAGGTGAAAATATTGTGTTTGAGTTAGCTAGTTTAGAGGAAATAAATGAAATGGAAGATAGCCTAGACGAGGAAGACGAGGATGTTGCTTCCGATCAGGAGGAAGAAGAACAACAAGTCGGTGAATAAAGAAGGTCATTTGCTTTTTCTGATGGCAAATGAACATATGTACTGCTAGATGAACTCGCACCCATGTTCTAATTGCATTCTGCCAAGCATAGGTTAGAACAAGCCTACGTCACATTTATGGCGTACTTGATCTAACAAAAAGGCGGGAGGTAGAAGTGGTGCGAGTTTCTAATGTTACTGTAAGAAAACGGCTTGTTTTAGTGTTGTTTTTAGGACTGGCTGTTTTTACAATTATTGCACTAAGGCTTGGCTATGTTCAATTTGCTTTAGGGGATTGGCTCACCGATCGAGCGGAAGATTCATGGAGCCGGGATGTACCTTTTGAAGCAAAACGTGGAGAAATAAAAGACCGTAATGATATCGTGCTTGCAACGAATATCAGTGCACCCTCTATATTGGTCGTACCTAGGCAAGTTAAAGACCCGGCAGATACGGCGGGAAAACTTGCTTCCGTTCTTGAAATGGATGTACAAAAAGCCTATCAGCTAGTAACAAAATCAGAATCTATTGTCAGGCTAAATCCAGAAGGCAGAAAAGTGAATAAAGAAAAGGCCAGTGAAGTGAGGGCTTTAAGACTTCCTGGGGTATATATAGCAGAAGATAGTAAGCGTCACTATCCATTTGGTAGTTATCTCTCTCACGTACTCGGTTTTGCAGGTATTGATAATCAAGGGCTGACAGGCCTTGAACAATATTATGATGAAGAGTTAAAAGGGGAAAAAGGGCATGTTTCTTTTTTCTCTACCGCAAAAGGGAATCGGATGCCGAATTTAGCGGATGAATACACCGCACCTAATAATGGTTTTGACCTAAGGCTGACCATCGATAGTCAAGTGCAGACGATCATGGAAAATCATCTTGATATTGCTGAGGCTACGTATAATCCTGACGGGGCCATTGCCATTGCAATGAACCCTAATACCGGAGAAATTTTGGGGATGAGCTCCAGGCCCCATTATGATCCTGAGAATTTTAGAGAAGTGCCTCCAGAGATCTATAACCAAAATAAACCGGTGTGGATGCAGTATGAGCCTGGTTCGACTTTCAAGATCATTACCCTTGCTGCTGCACTAGAGGAAGGCGAAGTGAACCTTGAAAACGATTCATTTCATGACCCAGGCTTTATTGAAGTCTCCGGCCACAGACTCCGTTGTTGGAAAAAAGGCGGACACGGCTCGCAAACCTTCCTTGAAGTTGTTCAAAACTCATGTAACCCGGGCTTTGTCGTTCTTGGTGAACGCCTAGGGAAAGATCGATTATTTGATTACATTGAGGATTTCGGATTTGGCCAAAAGACAGGTATCGATCTTCAAGGAGAGGGAAAGGGGATCTTATTTAACCGGGATAAAGTCGGGCCTCTTGAACTAGCAACTACAGCATTCGGGCAAGGGGTTGCTGTCACACCGCTTCAGCAAGTAACAGCAGTTTCAGCAGCGATTAACGGAGGGTACCTTTATCAGCCATTCTTAGCTAAAGAGTGGGTAGATCCAATGACAAACGAAGTCGTTGACAGTCAGGCGCCGATTATGAGAAGGCAGGTCATTTCTCAGGCAACATCGGAGAAAGTGAGATATGCCCTCGAGAGTGTCGTAGCTGAGGGGACAGGTAAAGGCGCTTTTGTTGATGGCTACAGAGTCGGAGGGAAAACAGGAACCGCTCAAAAAGCTAAGGATGGCCGTTATCTTGAAAATAACCATATTGTGTCGTTTATAGGGTTTGCCCCAGCAGATGATCCGCAAATTGTCGTCTATGTAGCTGTTGATAACCCTAAGGATACGCTGCAATTTGGTGGAATCGTTGCTGCTCCAATTGTAGGAAATATTATAGGGGACAGTCTTCGGGCTATGGGAGTAGAACCGAGGAAAGATCAGATTGAAAAAGAGTTAGCATGGAATGATGAACCATTAATTGAAGTCCCGGATTTAGTCGGAAGAACCAAAAGAGAGATTCACGAATCCTATTATGAACTAAAAGTCGATGCGACAGGAGAAGGAGAACATGTCCTTGCTCAATCACCATCTCCGGGTGTAAAAGTGACAACGGGATCAACAATCCGTCTTTATATGGGTGACAAATAATCAGGTTACGACTAAAATAGAGTTTATGTGCTTTTTTAAAAAGGCCTCTTTTCGAAAAGGTAGGGAAGAGGCTTTTCTATTTAAAAGATTTTCTAATGATTAAAATGACTGTAAAAAAGCAACGATGATAGAAAAAGGTTTGAATGTGAGGGTTAAACATGATGAAATTAAGCCAATTAACGAACGTGTTAAGATCATATGAATGGAAAAATGAAGGGGATCCTGAGATTACACATATTGAAATGGATTCTAGAGAAGTCGTTTCTGGAACATTGTTTTTCTGTATTAAAGGATATACAGTGGATGGCCACGATTTTGCCAAACAAGCAGTTGAAAAAGGGGCAGTTGCTCTTATTGCTGAGCATGAGGTCAAAGGTGTCGAGGTGCCAACGATTATTGTTCAAGATACGAAGCGTACAATGGCTCGTCTTGCTAATCTATTTTACGGAGATCCTACATCTAAAATGAATTTAATTGGGGTTACAGGAACAAACGGTAAAACGACCGTCACCCATTTACTTGAACAAATGATGAATGATGCCAATAAAAGAACAGGTCTTATCGGCACCATGTACACTAAAATTGGTGATGTAGAGCTGAAAACACAAAATACAACACCGGAATCGATCACTTTGCAAAAGAGGTTTAAAGAAATGGTAGATGCTGATGTAGACACCGCATTAATGGAAGTCTCTTCACATGCTCTTCATCTAGGCCGTGTTCGGGGTTGTGACTTTGATATTGCGGTATTCACAAATCTTACACCTGACCATCTTGATTATCATGAAACGATGGAAGCCTATCTTTTTGCTAAAGGGCTTTTGTTTGCTCAGCTTGGAAATCGTTTCACGGAAGGAAAAGTTGCAGTGTTAAATCGTGACGATGAAGCAGCCGATGAATTACTTAAGATGACGACGGTAGATGTCCTTACATATGGTGTGAAAAATAAGGCAGACATTATGGCAGAGGATATCGAGATTACAGCAAGGGGAACAACATTTACACTTAAAGCAGGAGCAGAATCAATTGAAATAGAGATGAAGCTTATTGGTATGTTTAGTGTATATAATGCATTAGCTGCAGCAAGTGCAGCCATTGCATCCGGTATGCCTTTAGAACAAATTAAGAAAAGCTTAGAAGCTGTACACGGTGTAGCAGGCCGTTTTGAGCCGGTCGATGCAGGCCAGGATTATACCGTTATTGTTGACTATGCACACACTTCAGACAGCTTAGAGAATGTATTAACAACAGTGAGGGAATTTGCGAAAGGGAAAATATCTGTTGTGGTCGGATGCGGAGGCGACAGAGATCGTTCAAAGCGTCCAGTGATGGCGGAAATTGCCACAAAATATGCTGATCATGCGATCTTCACTTCAGATAATCCGAGGTCAGAAGATCCAAAACAAATTCTTGATGACATGACTTATGGGCTGAAATCTTCAAATTATACAGTTTGTCTAGACCGAAAAGAAGCGATCTATCAAGCAATTAATGAGGCTAACAAGGACGATATTTTAGTTATTGCAGGAAAAGGTCATGAAACCTATCAAATTATTGGTACTAATACAACCCACTTTGATGATAGAGAAGTAGCAAAACAAGCAATTGAGGAGAGGGTGTAAGCATGCTCACATCATCTTTATTAGAAGGCCTGACCATCAGTACTCGTTTAAACGAAACAGAACAGTCATTTACAGCCGTTTCTACAGATACTAGAACGATTGTAGCAGGAGCCTTGTTCGTTCCTTTGAAAGGGGAACGATTCAATGGACATGATTATGTTGATGCGGCTATAAAATCAGGAGCGCAAGCTGCACTTTGGGAGGAAGGACAACCTGTCCCAGCTGACCTGCCGGATGACTTTCAGTTGTATGTGGTCAAGGATACATTATTTACCTTACAAGAAATGGCTAGTGCATACAGAGTAAAAATTAATCCTAAAGTCATTGGGATTACAGGCAGCAATGGCAAAACAACGACAAAAGACATTTTGGCTTCTCTTTTGTCACTTGAGGGTGAAACATATAAAACGCAAGGCAACTACAACAATCACATTGGACTGCCGTTAACCATTTTAGCGATGCCGTCTACGTGTAAGTATCTGATTTTAGAAATGGGTATGAGCGGCTATGGTGAAATAGAAAGGTTAAGTGAGATTGCCAAACCTGATTTAGCGATTGTTACAAACATCGGCGAGTCTCATATGGAGCAATTAGGCTCTAGAGCTGGAATTGCTAAAGCTAAAATGGAAATTAAAGAAGGCTTAAGTCCAGCTGGTTTTCTTTTTATTGATAGTGACGAGCCTTTACTAGACGGCTGGAAACAATCTTCCATAATACGAGTAGGCTTTAATCACGCAGACATCCTAGTTGAAAATGTAGCGGCGACTGTTGACGGGTATCGATTTGACATGGAAGGTCATCATTTTGAGTTATCATTACTAGGCAAACATAATGTGAAAAATGCCGCATATTGTATAGCTGTTGCCCATAAATTCGGGTTATCTACAAGCAAGATTCAAACAGGACTTAGACAAATCTCACTCACTTCTATGCGATTAGAAAAGCTTACTGGCAGCAAAGGTGAGCTTATCGTGAACGATGCTTATAACGCTAGTCCTACTTCAATGATTGCTGCTATAGATGCGCTAAAAGCGATCCCTTCCTATGAAAAAAGAGTGGTTGTACTAGGGGATATGTTTGAACTCGGTACGGAAGAAGAGGCGTTACATAAATCTGTAGCACAAGTAATTACGCCGCCTATTACCCATGTTCTGACACTTGGGGATCGTGCAAAGTGGATCTATGAAGAGGCGAGCCATATTTCTTCATCAAGTACTTTTGATGAAATTGCCCATTTTACTACAAAGCAGGAGCTCGCTGATCACTTATCAAAGCTTGTTGATCAGAAAACAGTCATTTTGTTTAAAGCATCAAGAGGAATGAAGCTTGAAGAAGTGATAACAGCGTATCAAGATAAACAGCAAGACTAAAAACAACAAGAAAAAGATGCAAAAAGAAAGGAGGAATGATTAGCAATGTTAGAAAGAGTTTTACTGATTACTTTACTCGTTTCATTTGGAGTTGCTGTCATTTTATCACCATTATTTATTCCGTTTTTAAGACGTTTAAAATTTGGCCAAAGTATTAGAGAGGAAGGTCCTGAGTCTCACCAAAAGAAGAGCGGAACACCTACGATGGGTGGAATCGTTATTGTATTGTCTATTATTGCAACGACGATCTTCGTATCCCTTCAATATCTATCATTCAGCATGGAAATCCTTTTGCTTTTACTCGTTACAGTAGGCTTTGGCCTTGTTGGATTTTTAGATGATTATATTAAAGTTGTAAAAAAACGAAATTTAGGGCTAACCTCTAAACAAAAATTAGCTGGCCAGCTGATCATTGCCGGGTTATTTTACTGGGGACTCCTGCATCTTGGGATATCAACAGAGATCATGATTCCTGCAACAACAATTTCCATTGATCTAGGCTGGTTATATTTGCCGCTTGTGATCGTGATGCTAGTTGGTGCTTCGAATGCCGTTAACTTAACGGACGGCCTTGACGGCCTTCTTGCAGGAACGGGTGCGATTGCTTTTGGTGCGTTTGCTATTTTGGCATGGTATGCAGACTTAATTGATGTAGCTATTTTTAGTGCTGCTATTGTTGGGGCGGTGTTAGGTTTTCTCGTATTTAATGCCCATCCAGCAAAAGTGTTTATGGGGGATACAGGGTCGCTTGCCCTTGGAGGGGCGATTGCAGCTATTGCCATTTTAACAAAACAAGAATTATTGTTAGTGTTAATTGGTGGAGTATTTGTTATTGAAACTCTTTCTGTTATCATTCAAGTTATTTCTTTTAAAACAAGAGGCAAGCGAGTATTTAAAATGAGTCCGCTTCATCACCATTATGAATTATCAGGATGGTCAGAATGGCGAGTTGTTGTCACATTTTGGATGGTCGGGATGATCTTAGCGGTGCTTGGAATCTATTTAGAGGTATGGATGTAAATGAGGTGTAAACATACATGAAAAATACAGAAATGTATTGTGGTAAAAACGTATTAGTCTTAGGGCTTGCTAAAAGCGGTGAAGCAGCAGCGCTGCTGCTTCACGAGCTTGGCGCAAAGGTCATTGTGAATGATGCAAAATCATATGATGAAAATGATCAAGCAAAAGTACTCGAAAAAAAAGGAATCAACGTTGTTTGCGGAGAGCATCCGTTATCTCTTTTAGATCAAGAGCTTGAGTGTGTCGTGAAAAATCCAGGCATACCATATCATAATCCAATTGTAAAAGAGGCTGTTAGACGTAACATCCCTGTCATCACGGAAGTAGAGCTAACGTCTGCCCTATCTGAAGCTGACATGATTGCGATTACAGGCTCGAATGGCAAGACCACCACAACAACGTTAATTTATGAAATGCTTAAAAACAGTGCCAAGAATCCGCTTATTGCAGGAAATATCGGCACGGTTTCATGTGATGTGGCTAAGGGAGCAACAAGTGACGACTTGATCGTATTGGAAGCCTCGAGTTTTCAACTTCTTGGTACGGAGAACTTTCATCCGAACGTAAGTGTTTTGTTAAATCTTTTTGATGCTCATCTAGACTACCATGGCACAAAAGAAGAGTATGTAGCTGCAAAGTCTAAAATAACAGCGAATCAGACGGAAGACGATGTCTTTGTATACAATCTAGACGATCCACTTGTCTGTCAGGTTGCCGTAAAAAGCAAAGCAGCAAAACTTCCTTTTTCAACAAGAGAAATAGTCTCTGAAGGTGTCTATATTAATCAAGGCTCTATCTACTTTAAGGATCAATTAATTATCCCTCTCTCAGAGGTCGTTCTTCCTGGGTCACATAATGTGGAGAACATCTTAGCTGCGATTGGGGCTGCCATGACAATGGGAGCGAAAGTCACTCAAATCCAGCATGTTCTAAAGACGTTTAGCGGTGTTGAACATCGTTTGCAGTTTGTTAAGAAAATAAACGACCGACTGTTTTATAACGACTCGAAAGCGACGAATATTTTAGCTGCAAAAAAAGCACTTGAAGCATTTAGGCAGCCTGTGATCTTACTTGCAGGAGGACTTGATCGCGGAAATGAATTTGATGATTTAGCGTCTTCACTTTCAAATGTAAAAGCACTCGTTACCTTTGGAGAAACAAAGGAAAAATTAGCCCGTACAGCTAAGGGAGCTGGAATTGTAGAAGTGGAATATGCAGACCGTGTAAAAGATGCAGTAGAGTGTGCTTACCGCCTTTCAGAAGAAGGTGATGTTATTCTATTGTCACCAGCATGTGCTAGCTGGGATCAATATAAGACCTTTGAAGAACGCGGGAATGAGTTTGTTGCTGCGGTTGATAAATTAAAGTAAATAGCATCATTAGTTCTTATTTGTTAGAAAGCTGTTATCTAAAAAGGTAGCAGCTTTTTTGCGTGTTTTTTAGGACATGTTTTTCTAGGTTTGTACATATGGTGTATAGAGAGAAGGTGGCTGCGACAGCTTAGCAGCAAGACAAAATGGGTTAAAATGAGGTGTCCCTATTGCAAAAAGAAAGACATGCACCAGATTATGTATTATTTTTAACAACGATTGCTTTACTGACGATTGGTTTGATCATGGTTTATAGTGCATCAGAAGCATGGGCCTCATACAGATTTGATGATGCTTTTTTCTTTGCCAAGCGTCAGCTGTTTTTTGCCGGTGTCGGTGTGGTTGTCATGATTTTTATTATGAATGTGGACTATTGGACATGGAGAACGTGGTCTAAATTAATATTGATTATTTGTTTTATACTGCTTGTCATCGTTTTGATCCCGGGTGTTGGACTCGTTCGAGGCGGGGCCAGAAGCTGGCTTGGTGTCGGCGCATTTTCCATTCAGCCTTCTGAATTTATGAAAATGGCGATGATTGCGTTTCTAGCAAAATATTTGTCAGAGAATCAAAAAAGAATAGTCTCTTTCAAAAAAGGACTCATTCCGTCTCTCTCGCTAGTCATGCTTGCCTTTGGAATGATTATGCTTCAACCTGACCTTGGTACAGGAGCAGTAATGGTCGGGACTTGTGTAGCGATGATATTCGTAGCAGGGGCGAAAATAAGTCATTTTGTCGGGCTTGCTATGGTTGGTGTTGCTGGTTTTGTCGGGTTGATTGCATCAGCACCCTACCGGATCAAGCGAATTACCTCATTTCTAGATCCTTGGTCCGACCCTCTCGGCAGTGGATTTCAAATCATTCAATCACTCTATGCTATTGGTCCTGGCGGGTTAATGGGGATGGGGTTAGGAGAGAGCCGTCAAAAGTATTTCTATCTGCCTGAACCTCAAACTGATTTTATTTTTGCCATCTTAGCAGAAGAGTTAGGTTTCATAGGTGGATTGTTTGTTATCATTTTATTTGGAATCATGTTATGGCGGGGGATTAAGATAGCCTTAGGAGCACCAGATTTATTTGGCAGCTTTTTGGCTGTGGGAATTATTGGAATGATTGCGATTCAGGTAATGATTAATATAGGTGTAGTAACTGGCTTAATGCCGGTAACAGGTATTACACTGCCTTTTCTAAGTTACGGAGGTTCTTCATTAACGCTTATGCTCGTTGCTGTAGGAGTTCTATTGAATATAAGCAGGCACGCCAGAATGTAATTTCTGTATGGCTCATTTACGTGACTCTTCTTTTTTTCAGGAGAGTCACTTTTTTGTTGAAAACAAGCTGTAGTAGGCGATTCCTACAAAAAATCACACAGAATTGCGGTATAAACCAAGCATTGTTCGTGATAAAATGAACAATATGAAACAATTGTTGGAGGTACAATATGAGAGTAGTAGTGAGCGGTGGAGGTACAGGCGGACATATTTATCCTGCCTTATCCTTAATTAAAGAAATAAAGAAACAAGATCCACAAGCAGAGATTTTATATATTGGTACAGAAAAAGGGCTAGAAAGCGAACTTGTCCCAAGAGAGGGTATTCCATTTAAAACGATACATATCACCGGATTCAGACGGAAACTATCAGTGGATAATGTTAAGACCGTGCTACGCTTTTTAAAAGGTACAAAAGACAGCAAGAGAATGATGAAGGAATTTAAACCAGATGTAGTGATCGGCACAGGGGGATACGTGTGTGGACCAGTTGTTTATGCTGCAGCAAAAATGGGAATTCCAACGGTTATTCATGAGCAGAATAGCGTTCCTGGCTTAACAAATAAATTTCTTAGCAGATATGTAAATAAAGTAGCTATCTGTTTTAATGCAGCATCTGAATACTTCCCGAAAGAAAAGGTTGTATTTACTGGTAATCCACGTGCAACAGAGGTGAAAAGTGTAGATGCAGCGGCAGGGGCAAAGTCACTAGGGCTGGATAAAACTAAAAAAACGGTCTTAATTGTGGGCGGAAGCCGCGGTGCAAAACCGATTAATGATGCGTTTATTAGTGTATTAAAGCAAGCTTCCACTAGAAACTATCAATTTATCTATGTGACAGGTGCCGTCCATTATGATGCTGTCGCTAAGAGGGTAGAAGAGGCAGGCAGCCCTGAAAATGTAATCATAAAACCTTTCATTCATAACATGCCGGATGTTTTGGGGGCAGTAGACTTGGTTGTGGCAAGAGCAGGAGCAACGACACTTGCAGAACTGACAGCACTTGGCCTGCCAAGTATTCTTATCCCAAGTCCTTATGTGACAAATAACCATCAAGAGAAAAATGCAAGGTCTCTTGAAGAAGGCGGGGCTGCCATAGTTCGTCTTGAAAAAGAAATGAACGGAGAACGATTACTCCAAGATATTGATTCGGTGTTTAATGAACAAGAAACGTGGGAAAAGATGCATGGTGCCGCGTTAAAGCTTGGTGTGCCAACGGCAGCGAATGATTTAATGAATGTCTTAAAAGACGTTTCACGCTGAGTAGCAAAACACATAGAATATGAAGATATACGAGGCGACAAAAAATAGAATCATCAAGAAGAATGCGGGATTGTAGAAAGAGGGATGTAAGAATGGAGCATGTTATTGAAAAGTTAAAAGAAAAAGAAGTTGGAACGATTAAAGTGAGTGAGCCGCTTAGCCAGCACACAACATGGAAAATCGGCGGACCAGCTGATGTCTTAGTTGAACCGGCAAATATAGAAGGCTTAATCAATACGATGGACATAGTGAAGGAAGCAGGAGTCCCTTGGCGTGCGATCGGCAGAGGTTCTAATCTGCTTGTTTCCGATGAAGGGATCGAAGGCGTTGTCATTAAGCTTGGTAAAGGCTTAGATCATTTAGAAATTGATGATGAAGAAATTACAGTGGGCGGGGGTTATCCGTTAATTAAATTAGTAACGATTATCAGCCGCCAAGGTCTATCTGGTTTGGAGTTTGCAGGGGGAATTCCAGGTTCAGTGGGCGGAGCTGTTTTCATGAATGCTGGTGCTCATGGGGCGGAAGTTGCAGATATACTAATCAAAGCGCGTGTTCTGTACCCTGATGGCAGCCTTGAATGGATTAAGGGAAGCGATATGGAGTTCTCTTACCGTACATCACGCCTTCAACATGAAAAGGGGATTTGTGTAGAAGCAGTCTTTAAGCTTAAAAAGGGTGAGAAAGAAGAAATTGTTAAACACATGCAAAAGAATAAAGATTATCGCCGCGAAACACAGCCGTGGAGCCATCCAACATGCGGCAGTGTGTTCCGTAATCCACTGCCAAACCATGCTGGTGCTTTGATAGAAGAAGCTGGCTTAAAGGGCTACCAAATTGGCGGTGCTCAAATATCGGATATGCATGCAAATTTCATCGTAAATGTTGACAATGCAAAAGCTGAAGATGTGTTGAATTTAATTAAGCATGCTAAAGAAACGATTAAAGAGTCAAAAGGAATTGAAATGGAGACAGAAGTAGAAATGATTGGAAGAAAGCTTAAAACCCCTTAAACATCAGTGAATCTCTCGTTTGTCTATGGTATAATTAAACAAATGTAAAGATAGCCCCTCTTATAAACCTATAAAGAAGGATTTGGCTATTATACTATTGTATCGGAGACGATAATCGGGGGATGGACAATGAGTAATGAAAAAGTGGTTACCATTAATGAGCGGATACCTTCACTAAAAGAACAGCGTAAGCAAAGAGCCAACAGAAGGCTGCTGTTCTTTTTATCGCTTTTCTTTTTGTTGTTGTTATTAATGGTCTATTTTCAATCTCCTTTAAGTCATATACGAACGATAGAAGTAGAAGGGAATTTTTTAATAAGTGATGAACAAGTGATTGAGAGCTCTCAGTTAACAACTGGGACAAGCATGTGGAATCTTGATGAAGAAGAAATACGTAACCATTTATTGATTCGTCCTGAAATTGCCGATGTCACAATCAGCCGAAAATTCCCAACTACAGTTGTCTTAAATGTGCATGAGCATTCCCGTATTGGTTATTTATATTCGGATGGTAAGTATTACCCGTTGCTAGAAAGCGGGACATTTTTAAGTGAACTGCCACGACATCAATTTCCTGCAGATGCTCCTATTTTAATTGGGTGGGAGCAGGGAGAAGCCTTGACGGAATTTGCTCAAGAGTTGATCAATACACCTGAACAATTAATCGCACGAATGTCAGAGATTTTCTATTCGCAGACTGAGACGGAATCAGATGAAGTGATCATACATATGAATGATGGGTTAGAAGTACATTCAACAATTAAAGACTTCTCTTCTAGAATGCTTCCTTATCCTTCAATCGTGCGAGAACTTGATCCTTCAAGAAAAGGGATACTACACATGAAGATGAGTCCGTATTTTGAGGATTTTGATCTTGAGGAGGAAGAAGATAGTGAAGTTGAAAGTGAAGGGTAAACATGTAATCTTATCCTTCGTTCTGCTCGTAACTGGCTTTATTCTGGCACTGAGCTATGAACTGACGAATGAAAGACAGGCTGAATTAACACCTGGTTATGAAAGGCAGTGGAGACATGAGGATGAGCTGCGTAACCAGATTTCAAATTTACAAGAGCGAAATCAAGAATTACAAGAGGAACTTAGGGAGTATCAGACAGAAGTTCGGCTGCTTGAAGACGAGATAGCATCTGAAAGTGCGGAACAAGAACTTCGTACGACAAATTTGATTGAAGATCTAGATCGGCTTCGTAAGGTGGTAGGGAATGTACCTGTTAAAGGACCTGGGTTGGAAGTATCTTTGGAAGATGCATCCTATGTTCCTGAAGGGTCCAATCCTAATGATTACATTGTTCATGAGATCCATGTTCAAAAAGTAGTTCATGAGCTCTTTGTAGCAGGTGCAGAGGCTATTGCAATAAATGGACATCGCATTTCTCATAAATCCTACATTCAATGTGCAGGGCCGGTTATTATTATTGATGGTAATACATCTTATGCCCCGTTTGTTGTCACAGCTATTGGGGATGGAGAGAAGTTTGAACAAGCCATTTCTCTCGTCGGGGGAGTAAAGGACCAGCTATTAAATGACGGGATTAGTATTAGAATCCAACAGCAAGGGTTAATTGAACTCGACCCATATTTAACAGAGGGTGGGTGATGGTTGTTGGAACGTAAATGGATTTTTACCATTGTGGTTTTTATTATCGGGTTTATGCTCGCAATCCAATTTAAAACAACCCAAGAACCTGTTGTGCGTGATACACGTGACATAAGAGAATTGCGTCAGGAAATTGAGCAAGAACGTGAGAGAGAAAGGTATTTAACGAACGAAATAAATAAAGCGCAAGAATTAATAGCTCAGTACAGTTCGCCTCAAAATTCCGACCAAAATCATTTAACAGATGTTTTGGATCAGCAGATAAGCGACCTTCGGGTAGAGGCTGGATTAACTGAGGTAAGCGGATCAGGTGTTATCCTTACGATAGAGCCCTTTTATGATGAACGAGCCCCTCATTTAATGAGAAGAACACCATCACCAGAACGTTTTCGTTATCTAGTGAACGAGTTGAATGTATATGGTGCCACTCATATTGCAGTAGCAGATGAAAGGCTGATTACAACCTCTGCTTTTAGGGACGTAAATGGAATTACACATCTAAATTATCGCAGGCTTCCTCCTACCCCTCTTAAAGTGAAAGTGTTGACAGATGATCCAGAGAGGCTTGCTAACCGCATGATTGTATCAGAGTCTGTTGAATATTTTGAAATAGATGGTTTTACGTTAACAGTGGAGCAAGTGGGGGACTTAACATTGCCTGGATACGATCAAACACCTCGCGTAAGATATATGGAAGAAGTAAAGGAGGGGTAACATTCGATGTGGCTTCCGGTAATTGGATTACTTCTTGGTGTTTTATTAGGTATAATGACCGAATTTAGAGTCCCTGCAGAGTATTCAAACTATCTATCCATCGCCGTTTTGGCTGCTTTAGATACTTTATTTGGCGGGATTCGAGCACACTTACAGGAGACCTTTGACTCAAATGTATTTGTGACTGGTTTTTTCTTTAATATTTTACTTGCTGCAGGTTTGGCTTTTCTAGGTGTCCATCTTGGTGTAGACTTATACCTAGCAGCGATTTTTGCTTTTGGTGTGCGACTTTTTAATAATATTGCGGTGATCAGGCGTATGTTACTATCTAAGTGGCAGGCTAAACGAAGTGAAGGACAAGCTTAAAAACCATTAAATTAATGAAAAAAAAAGAAAATGAGCGATTTTAAAAGGAAAACCAAGCTTAATGTTGAATAATTCTAATATTCAACATTTGAGCTTCGGTATGGTAAGCCCAATTTCTAAAAAATTTATGAAACAATGAAAAAAGGGATTAGCTTAAAAGGAGGTGCCACAGTTTGAACAACAGTGAAATCTATGTAAGTCTTGACATCGGTACATCCAATGTACGAGTAATCATAGGAGAAGTGGCCAACGGAACAATTAATATTATTGGAGTAGGAAACACTCATTCTGAAGGAATTAGAAAAGGTGCAATTGTAGATATTGATGAGACTGTTCGATCCATAAAAAGAGCAGTTGAACAAGCTGAGAGAATGGTAGGGCTATCGATTAAACAAGTCATAGTCGGAGTGAATGGAAACCATGTTCAATTACAGCCTTGTCACGGAGTTGTCGCTGTTTCAAGCCCTGACCGTGAAATTGGTGATGAAGATATTGCTCGAGTGATCGATGCTGCACAAGTTGTATCTATTCCGCCAGAACGAGAAATTATCGATGTTATCCCGAAACAGTTTGTTGTAGATGGATTAGATGAAATTAACGATCCGCGTGGAATGATTGGTGTTAGGTTAGAAATGGAAGGTACAATTATTACTGGATCTAAGACCATATTACATAATTTACTAAGATGTGTGGAACGCGCAGGGTTACAAATTGCAGATATTTGTCTGCAGCCGCTTGCATCTGGTTCGGTCGCTATCTCAAAAGACGAGAAGAATCTCGGAGTTTGTTTGATTGATATTGGCGGCGGTTCCGCTACTGTATCAGTTTTTGAACAGGGTACACTGCAGTCTACATCTGTTCTTCCAATCGGTGGAGATCATATTACAAATGACATAGCGATTGGCCTGCGGGTGTCTACGGAAGAAGCGGAACGAATTAAAGTGAAATATGGACATTCTTTTATTGATGAAGCTTCTGATGAGGAGCGCTTTAGCGTCTCTGCTATCGGAAGTGGAGAAAAAGATGAATTCAGCCAGTATGATTTAGCTCATATTATTGAACCTCGTATGGAAGAAGTGTTTGAGCTGATCTATAAGGAGATCATGAGGCTTGGCTATCGTGACTTTCCAAGTGGCTATGTCTTAACGGGCGGGACCGTGATGATTCCTGGAGTGTTAGAGCTTGCTAAGGAATTGTTGCAAGGTAACGTCAGGGTAGCTATACCTGATTACATTGGTGTACGTGAACCTCAATACACAACAAGTGTTGGTTTAATACAATTTGCGTACAAAAATGTTAAAATTCAAGGCAAAGAAATTGCTGCTTCTGTAGCAGATTATGAAGCGACAGAACAACAATCGCAAGATCAGAAACGCAGTACGAAGAATGAAAAAGAACAATCAAGAACAGAAGAAAAACCAAAAGCTAAATCTAAGATGAAGAATTGGTTTAAAGTGTTCTTTGAATAAGAGCGAACGAGGCAATAGTCTGATTAGGGGGACCTTAAATGTTAGAATTTGAAATGGATATGGATCAGTTAGCACAGATAAAAGTTATTGGTGTAGGCGGCGGAGGTAGTAACGCCGTTAACCGAATGATTGAAAACGGACTGCAAGGAGTAGAGTTTATTGCAGTTAATACAGATGCACAAGCCCTGCACTTATCAAAAGCTGAAACTAAACTTCAGCTAGGCGGGAAGTTAACACGCGGTCTTGGTGCAGGAGCAAATCCTGAAATCGGGAAAAAAGCGGCTGAAGAAAGCCGCGAGCATTTAGAAGAAGCACTTCAAGGTGCTGACATGGTATTTATCACTGCTGGAATGGGTGGTGGAACAGGAACTGGTGCAGCGCCTGTTATTGCAGAGGTTGCTAAAGAAATTGGAGCTTTAACAGTGGGTGTCGTTACACGTCCATTTACGTTTGAAGGCCGTAAACGTCAAACGCAGGCAGCTACAGGAATTCAAGCTTTGAAAGAAAAAGTAGATACACTTATTGTGATTCCGAATGACCGTCTTCTTGAAATTGTTGATAAAAACACACCGATGCTTGAAGCATTCCGTGAAGCAGATAACGTGCTTCGTCAAGGTGTCCAAGGTATTTCTGACTTAATTGCTGTACCTGGATTAATTAACCTTGACTTCGCCGATGTGAAAACAATCATGACAGATAAAGGTTCAGCATTAATGGGCATTGGGATTGCTACAGGTGAAAACAGAGCATCTGAAGCGGCTAAAAAAGCCATCTCAAGTCCATTACTTGAAACGTCTGTTGATGGCGCTCAAGGCGTTTTAATGAACATTACGGGTGGATCTAACTTAAGTTTATATGAAGTGCATGAAGCAGCTGAGATTGTTTCTGCCGCTTCTGATGCTGAAGTGAACATGATCTTTGGTTCCGTTATTAATGAGAATTTAAAAGATGAAATCGTTGTTACTGTTATTGCTACCGGATTTGATGACACTGAAAATAAACCTCAGCGTCAAACACCTCAAAATCAAATGAAACAACAGCAGCAGCAACAACAAGCAAAACCACAGCAAGAAGAACCTCAAAAAGAATCTAGGTTCCAGCAGCAACCGCCGCAGCCTCAAGATTCTTCTGACACATTAGATATTCCTACGTTCTTACGTAATCGTAGAAACCGTTCAAGATAACAAGGAAAGCATCAGCGCTTAGCGCTGATGCTTTTTTTATGTTTTATACACTTCGTCCAGAGATAGACAGATTCAGTGAAAATCTTTCAAAATTACATCGATTTACTCGTCATGAACTGACAGACTAATTAATAGACTTTATATATACTTAATTTCAAAAGAATGGTAAGAAGGGATGCGATGACTCTTTATCTTGATGTAATCTGGTTTCTTAATTTTTGTATTGATTATTTATTAATTGCCCTCACAGCTATTGTCCTAAAGAGACGATTTAACCGAATCCGGTTTATAGTTGGCGCGCTTTTTGCATCTTTGATTGTTTTTTTGATGTTCACACCATTAGGCGCTTTATTCTATCAGCCTTGGATGAAAGCAATCTATTCTATATTTATAGTCCTTATTGCATTTGGTTTTAAGAGATGGAGTTATTTCTTTCAGGGACTATTGATGTTTTACTTTGTCACCTTTATGACCGGTGGCGGATTGTTTGCTCTTCACTTTTTCTGGCAGACTGAAATTGATTTTCTAGCTGCTGTTTCCTCTCCTGCACAAGCCGGGTTTGGGAGCGGGGTCAGCTGGGTGTTTGTGGTCCTTGGATTTCCAATCGTATGGTATTTTTCTAAAGCTAGACTCGAGACGATTGAAGTAAAAAAAATACATTACGAGCAGCTAGCAACCGTTACGATTCACCTCTTCGACCAGTCTATTAAAACACAAGGACTGATAGATAGTGGCAATAAGCTGCATGATCCTATAACACGTGCGCCAGTCATGATCATTGAGACAACTTGCTTAGAGAAAATATTCGGACAAGAGGTCATTTCTGCTATCTCAACTTTAGACGTATTTAATGATTCAGATAGCGAATTATCAGATGAATGGATGAAGAGGACGAAGATTATTCCGTATAAAGTAATAGGACAGAGCAGTCCATTCCTAACAGCCATTAAACCAGATAGTGTCTCGATTGAACATGATGGACAAGTGTACCAGTCCAACCAAGTTTTAATTGGGCTTCAAGAAGAATCACTATCACCTGATCAAGCCTATCAATGTATCGTTCATCCCGCGCTTGTAAGACAACCCTCTATAAGCCCTGTCGCAAATTAAAGATTATTACCTTACATCATAGGAGGCGATTTTATTGTTAAAACTTAAATTAAGGCTATTGTGGTATCGAATTATGCACAAGCTGGGAATGAAGCCAGATGAGATTTATTATATCGGCGGCAGTGAAGCCTTGCCCCCGCCGCTTTCTAAAGAAGAAGAGGCCGTATTATTGAAGAAGCTACCGACGGGTGATAAAGCCGTGCGTTCGATGCTGATCGAGAGAAACCTGCGTCTTGTGGTGTATATTGCTAGGAAGTTTGAAAACACAGGAATTAATATTGAGGATCTAATCAGTATAGGAACCATAGGCCTCATAAAAGCGGTAAATACCTTTAATCCTGAAAAGAAAATTAAGCTCGCAACCTATGCTTCTCGTTGTATAGAAAATGAAATTCTGATGTATTTACGGAGGAACAATAAAACACGGTCTGAAGTGTCCTTTGATGAGCCTCTTAACATCGATTGGGATGGCAACGAGTTATTGTTGTCAGATGTACTTGGAACAGAAGAGGATATCATTACACGAGGAATTGAAGAAAAAGTAGATCGTAAATTATTAGTAAAAGCTCTTCATACGTTAAATGAACGTGAAAAGCAGATCATGGAGCTTCGTTTTGGACTTGCTGGGGAAGAAGAAAAAACACAGAAAGATGTGGCAGATATGCTTGGGATCTCTCAATCCTATATATCCCGTTTAGAAAAACGAATTATTAAACGACTACAAAAAGAGTTCAATAAAATGGTGTAAAAAATATTTTTACTGAAGTTTTCGTTTCGTATCAAGCTCTCTCCCCTTTAGTCAAAATTGACTGATTTTAGCTTGTGCATATTTTTCCCACCTAAGGAGATACTTTACTTGACATCATCTCCCGCGTTAGGAGGGAAAGAATTGACACGAAATAAAGTTGAAATCTGTGGGGTAGATACATCAAAGCTTCCAGTATTAAAAAACACCGAAATGCGCGATTTATTTACTCAGTTACAAAGTGGTGATGACAGTGCAAGAGAAGTGTTAGTTAATGGTAATTTACGTTTAGTGTTAAGCGTTATTCAACGATTCAACAATCGCGGGGAGTACGTCGATGATTTATTTCAAGTAGGTTGTATTGGGTTAATGAAATCAATTGACAACTTTGATTTAAGTCAAAATGTCAAATTTTCAACGTATGCAGTTCCTATGATTATTGGTGAAATAAGAAGGTATCTGCGTGATAATAATCCAATACGAGTTTCAAGGTCTTTGCGTGATATCGCGTATAAAGCGCTGCAGGTCAGAGATCAACTGATGGCTGAAAAAAAGCGTGAAAATGAGCCGACAGTACAAGAAATTGCCAAAGTTCTTGATGTGCCAAAAGAAGATGTGGTTTTTGCCCTTGATGCAATTCAGGATCCTGTCTCTTTGTTTGAGCCGATTTACAATGATGGGGGAGACCCAATCTTTGTAATGGATCAAATAAGTGATGATCGTAATAAAGATGTTAACTGGGTAGAAGAAATTGCATTAAAAGAAGCCATGATCCGCCTGAATGATCGAGAAAAAATGATTTTAAATATGCGCTTTTTCCAAGGGAAAACTCAAATGGAAGTCGCTGATGAAATTGGTATTTCACAAGCACAAGTATCCAGGTTAGAAAAGGCCGCTATCCAACAAATGAATAAGCATGCTCAAAGTTAACAGGTTTAGTAAACATATCAATCAGCAAAAGCCTCTTACGAACTAATTTCGTAAGGGCTTTTTGTCATTTTAACCCTTAGTCTCATTTAAACTTGTTCATAATTCATGGAACTAAGCGCATACAATGGGAGGAGAGGGTATGACTGAAAAAGAGGTGATGAGTCACATGATGAAAATATCTGATCTGCAGGCAAAAGATATCGTTAATATGGAGAATGGAAAAAGGCTGGGTCACTTAACTGATTTAGATATTAATTTACAAACAGGTGAAATTGAAGCAATGGTAATAAACGGGACGGGTAAGATGATGGGGCTTTTTGGCAGGGAAGAACAGGAAGTGATTATTCCATGGAAGAATATCATTAAGATTGGTTCCGATGTTATATTAGTTGAAGTACCAGAAGGGTTTAGACGGCCATTTACTAATATGAGCCAGCAAACGACAACAAGAAGGCGTTGAAAAAGGAATAAAGTCGTTTCTTGTAAGCGGTCAATTATGGTAAACTATAACCAAACTAAGTTTTTAGAAGCAGCAAGTCGGAGGTGGAACATAATGGGAGAGGTATTTAATGAAATCCACCCAGAATGTTTATCAGTAAAACAATGGCAAAACGAAAACTCAGATCTTGTTGCTGGTGTTACAACAAGAAAGGGCGGATTAAGCGAGCCGCCTTTTAATACCCTTAATATGGGGTTCCATGTGAATGATGAATCAGATTCTGTATTAAAAAATCGTGAGAGATTTGCTGAAATTATTTCCTTTCCTTTGAGTCAATGGGTAGGTTCAGAACAGGTTCATGGTTCAACAATACAAAAAGTAACAAAAGAAGACATGGGTTTAGGAGCAAGAACAATACAGGATGCGATTTCTGCTACAGATGGTTTGTATACCAAGGAGCGAGGAATTTTATTAACCAGCCTTTATGCAGATTGTGTACCTTTGCTTTTCTTTGCAAGAAACCACGCAAGAAACCACGCAAGAAACCACGGAATAATCGGTGTCGCCCATGCAGGCTGGAAGGGAACTGTCCAATTAATTGGTCCTAAGATGATTGAGAAATGGAACAATGATGAAGGAGTTCCTCTTAATGATATTCAGGTGGCTATTGCCCCTTGCATTAGTAAAGAGGCATACGAAGTTGATGATTTTGTTATTAATAAGGTACTTAATGCACTACCCTGTGCTGAAGAAAAAGTAGTTTACACAAAAAATGCAAATGGAAAATATCAATTAGATTTAAGATTATTAAATAAGCATTTATTAATTGAAGCTGGCATAGAAGAACGAAATATTTACGTTTCGTCTGTTTGTACAGCTAAAGATGACAGACTCTATTCATACCGGGCTGAATCAGGTAAAACAGGCAGATTTATGAGTTATATCGGCCTTAGGTAAATGGTTGGTAAGAAGAAAGTAAGGTGAAGTGAATATGTCAGTCAAGCAGAATTTTGACAAAATACAAAGTGAAATAGCGTCCATTTGTGCGCGGACCGGTAGAGATCCTGCCTCGGTAAATGTGGTAGCAGTGACCAAGTATGTCAGCAACGAGCGAGCAAAAGAGGCGATTGATGCAGGCGTTGTTCATTTAGGGGAAAATAGAGCGGAAGGCTTAGCTATGAAACTAGAAGACATTCAAGAACAGGTTTCTTGGCATTTTATAGGCTCCCTCCAATCAAAAAAAGTGAAAAAAGTAGTCCCTCACATTTCTTATCTGCATTCTCTTGATCGGATGTCGCTTGCTAAAGAATTGGACAAGCGTCTAGACAGTGAACTGGCATGTTTTGTTCAAGTAAATGTTTCAAAAGAAGAGTCAAAAGCAGGTCTTGATATAGAGGAAGTAGATGAGTTTATACAAGAGTTAGCAGCGTATCCTTCCTTGAAAATTATAGGCTTAATGACAATGGCGCCATATGTCAATGATCCCGAAGAGACAAGACCAATCTTTAAGGCATTAAAGAAACTTCAATTAGATATTCAGGCCAAAAACTATTCTCATGCTCCGTGTACAGAGCTCTCAATGGGAATGTCTAATGACTACCAAGTAGCTATTGAAGAAGGAGCAACCTTTATACGTATTGGCACATCACTTGTCGGCAATGAGAAAAAAGAAGTAAATTGATAAAAGAGTACAACTATTAAGAGGAGGGATGGTTTATGGGGATGAAAAAGAAATTTAAGCGATTTTTTGAATTAGAAGATGACGTAAGGGAATATGAAGAGGTTGTCGAAGAAGCTTCAGAAGATGAAATAGAGCCCACTCCCCAAAGAGGGAAAAAAAGCAGTGATAAGCAGCAGGCAGCAAATGTTGTAAGTCTTCAAAGTGTGCAAAAAGGTGCTAAAGTCATTTTAGTGGAACCTAGAACATATGATGAGGCACAGGAGATTGCTGACCATCTTAAAAGCCGCAAAGCCGTCATTATCAATTTACAACGCGTCTCCCATGACCAGGCAAAGCGGGTAGTCGATTTTTTGAGCGGGACAGTGTATGCTATTGGAGGAGACATTCAAAAGCTAGGTCAAAATATTTTCTTGTGTACGCCTGATAATGTAGATGTTTCAGGAACCATTACAGAAATGATGCAAGATCAGTTTGATCGTTAAGGTATGATAAAGGTGGTGAAGTATTCGTGCAAACAATAGGTGCATTGCTTTATAACGCAATGTATATATACTCATTTTTAATTATTGGATATATTCTTATGTCTTGGTTCCCGAATGCCCGTGAATCCTCTTTCGGGCAATTTTTAGGAAGCATTGTCGAGCCATATTTGGAACCATTCAGACGTTTTATCCCGCCGCTAGGTATGATTGATTTATCGCCGATTGTAGCGATTATTGTTCTACGTTTAGCGAGCGCGGGAGTTCTTGCCATTTTTAGTTAAGGTGAAGGATGCGGGAACCTTAATTGAAGGAGTTCGATTAAAGGAGTTCGTTCATGTCGATTTTTCAGCATTTTAGGGAAGAAGAAAGGCCATTTGTTGAACAAGTATTATCGTGGAAAGAGGAAGTAAGTGTGATGCATCAAGAGCGCAGAACGGATTTCCTTGACCCAAGAGAGCAAGATATTGTTCGATTAATTATTGGAAATGATGACGAGCTGTCTTATCAATTTTTTGGAGGAGCAGATGACTCTGAGAGAAAGCGAGCTTATCTTTGTCCTTCCTATTTAGAAATTGAACAATCTCATTTCAATTTAGCTTATTTTTCGATAAATTACCCTGCCAAATTCATTACGCTCACTCATTCTGATGTATTAGGATCTTTGATGAATATTGGGCTTAAACGAGAAAAGTTTGGGGATATCATGATTACTCAGGATGGTATTCAATTAGTTGTAGCAAGTGAAATCGCTGACTTCGTGAAAATGAATGTAGAGAAGATTGGTAAGGCTAGTATTGATTTAGTGCCTATTTCACTTGAACAACTAAAAACACCAGAAGATAAATGGACGGAGGAAAGTACGACCGTTTCCTCTATGAGGCTTGATGTCATCCTCTCAGAAATTTATAATCTTTCTCGTGCAAAAGTGAAGCCGTATATTGAAAGAGGCTTCGTTAAAGTGAATTGGCGGGTAACCGATCACGTGGACTTCTTAGTTAAAGAAGGAGATTACATATCTGTTCGTGGACACGGACGCAGTAAAGTGCTAGAACAATTAGGCCGGACAAAAAAAGATAAAATTAGAATTCGTTACGCGAGATTATTATAGTCAGATAATGATGTTTCCAATTATTTCTTTGTGGGAATAAAAGGTTTTACTCTTTTTTTGTCGAATATAAGAAAAATAAACTACAGAGTAATGAAAAAAGTGAAATTCCAAGAAAAGTTTAAAATTGGGGGTGGCAAAGGTGCCTTTAACACCATTAGATATTCACAACAAGGAATTTACCAGAGGTTTCAGAGGGTATGATGAAGATGAAGTCAATGAATTTCTTGATCAAGTCATTAAAGACTATGAAGCTGTGCTGCGTGAGAAGAAAGAATTGTTTGATCGAGTCACTGATCTAGATGAGAAACTTGAGCACTTTAAGAACATTGAAGAAACATTAAACAAGTCTATTCTAGTTGCTCAAGAGTCAGCAGAAGAAGTAAGGCGCAATGCGCAAAAAGAAGCTCAGTTAATCGTTAAAGAAGCTGAGAAGAATGCTGATCGTATTATTAATGATTCTTTATCAAAGTCCCGTAAAATCATGATTGAGATGGAAGAATTAAAAAAGCAGGCATCTGTTTATAAAATGCGATTTAAAATGTTAATTGAAGCACAATTAGAGATGTTAAAAACAGATGATTGGGACGAGTTTGTCGAACCAGAAGAACATGAATTGGAAAAAGAACAATCCTAATTCATTCATTTTCACTGTGCACCTTGCACAGCGCATCTCATTTAGCATATAATAATGATTACTTATATAGCATACGACAAGGATAAGGGATAGTATGTAAGGAATCTTAGAGAAGCGATTCAGGGGCGGTGCGAGCCTGAACTATAGATCTTTACAGAAAATCACCCTTTAGTTTTGCACCGAACGATGTTGATCCAGTAGGCTGCGACGTCACGTTCACGTTACGAATGCTAAGTGGAGAGAAATTGTTATTGCACGGTATTCAAGCATTACACTATTTCTTTTCATTAGGGTGGTACCACGGGTAAGTCTTCTCGTCCCTATTTGGGATGAGGGGACTTTTTTGTTTTTGTGCTATACGTTAGGAAGTTTCACATAAATGTTTCACAATTATCAAGTGGTGAAAACAACAAGGAGGAAATAAGGAATGGATTATAAACAAACGTTACTTATGCCAAAAACGGATTTCCCGATGCGCGGGAACTTACCGAACAATGAACCGAAACGTCAAGAAAAATGGAACGAGCAAGATATTTACAAAGCCGTGCAAAAAAGAACAGAAGGTCGTCCTCTATTTGTATTACATGATGGACCTCCTTATGCCAATGGCGATATTCACATGGGTCATGCTTTAAACAAAGTACTGAAAGACTTTATTGTTCGCTATAAATCAATGAATGGATTTCATGCTCCATATGTACCTGGTTGGGACACACATGGTCTGCCAATTGAAACAGCCTTAACTAAAAACGGTAAAGTAAAACGTAAGGAAATGACCGTTGCTGCTTTTCGTAAGCTTTGTGAAGAGTATGCACGTGAGCAAGTCAGCCGTCAGCGTGAACAATTTATGCGGTTAGGTGTCAGAGGAGATTGGTGGAACCCTTATGTAACTCTGGATAAAGAATATGAAGCTCAGCAAATTAAAGTATTCGGTGATATGGCTAAAAAAGGCTATATCTACAAAGGGAAAAAACCTGTTTATTGGTCCCCTTCTTCTGAATCTGCTTTAGCTGAAGCTGAAATTGAGTATCATGACAAACGTTCGCCTTCTATTTATGTGGCCTTTAATATTAAGGATGGTAAAAATGTTTTAGCTGGTGATGAAAAGATCATTATTTGGACAACAACTCCTTGGACGATCCCAGCAAACTTAGGAATTTCTGTACATCCTGAGCTTGATTACAACGTAGTCAAAGTGAATGACGAGAAATATGTGGTTGCAGCTGGCTTGCTTGAGAAGCTTCAAGCTGAATTTGAATGGGAGCAAGTAGAAGTTGAAAAAACGGTAAAAGGTCAAGAGCTTGAGCATGTTGTTGCCACCCACCCGATTTACGGACGTGATTCACTCGTTATGTGTGGAGACCATGTAACACTAGATGCTGGTACAGGTTGTGTTCATACAGCACCAGGACACGGGGAAGAAGATTATCTTGTCGGACAAAAGTATGGTCTCGATGTTTTATGCCCGGTTGATGATAAAGGGAATATGACAGAGGAAGCTCCTGGCTTTGAAGGAATGTTTTATGATCAGGCAAATAAGCCGATTACTGAAAAGCTCGATGAAGTGGGCGCATTAATGAAATTAACATTCATTACACACTCTTATGCTCATGATTGGAGAACAAAAAAGCCGGTAATCTATCGTGCTACAGCTCAATGGTTTGCTTCCATTGCTGATTTCCGAGATGAACTTCTTCAAGCGATTAACGATGTAGAATGGATCCCTTCATGGGGAGAAACAAGACTTTACAACATGGTTCGTGACCGTGGGGATTGGTGTATTTCGAGACAGCGTGCATGGGGTGTGCCTATTCCGGTATTTTACGGAGAAAATGGCGAGCCGATTATCACGGATGAAACGATCGATCATGTATCGGCTCTTTTCCGTGAACACGGGTCAAATATTTGGTTTGAATGGGATACAAAAGAGTTATTGCCTGAAGGCTTTACTTCAGAACATAGTCCAAACGGTGAATTTACTCGTGAAATGGATATTATGGATGTATGGTTTGACTCAGGTTCATCCCATCAAGCGGTACTTGAAGAACGAGCAGAATTAGCTCGCCCGGCAGATCTTTACCTTGAAGGTTCAGACCAATATCGCGGCTGGTTTAACTCTTCTTTATCAACTAGTGTAGCCGTAACTGGAAAAGCCCCATATAAAGGCGTACTAAGCCACGGGTTTGCTCTTGATGGGCAAGGGCGCAAGATGAGTAAGTCGGTAGGTAATGTTGTCGTTCCTAACGATGTCATGAAGCAATTGGGGGCGGACATTTTAAGGCTTTGGGTAGCTTCTGTCGATTATCAGTCTGATGTACGTGTTTCTGATAAGATTTTAAAGCAAGTATCTGAGTCTTACCGAAAGATTCGTAACACCTTCCGTTTCTTGCTCGGTAATTTACATGACTTCGATCCTGCTGTGAATCGTGTAAAGAACGAGGATCTTGATGGCGTTCATTTATTTATGCTTGTTAAATTAAATGAAGTGATTGAAAAGGTAAAAGATGCATATGATCAATACCAATTCTCTACTGTTTATCACACGATCCATAATTTCTGCACAATTGAATTAAGTTCGTTCTATATGGATCTTGCTAAAGACACTCTTTATATTGAACATGCAGATCACGCTGAGCGTCGTAAAATTCAAACGGTTATGTACGAAAGTGTTCTTACGTTAACGAAGCTAGTATCACCGATCCTATCTCATACTGCTGATGAAGTATGGGAAGAGATCCCTGCTGTAAGTGAAGCAAGTGTTCAGTTAACAGATATGCCTGAGGTCGAATCATTTGGTGATGTGGAACAATTGAAAGCCAAATGGCAGCACTTCATGGCTGTTCGTGATGATGTTCTTAAAGCATTAGAACAAGCAAGAAATGATAAGAGAATTGGTAAATCATTAACAGCTGCTGTTACATTATATGCAGATGGGAATGTATTAGAGTTATTAAACACTACACCTAATTTAGAGAAATTATTTATCGTCTCAGCGGTAGAGGTAAAAGCTGGCGTTGAGGCAGCACCTGAAGATGCTATGAGCTTTGATACTCTTCGTATCGTTGTTGAAAAAGCAGAAGGTGAAACATGTGAGCGCTGCTGGGTAGTTACACCGACAGTTGGAACAAGTGATTCTCACCCTGGACTGTGTAAGTCATGTGCAGAGACGGTTGAGACGCATTACAATAACTAACACTACAAATCACCACTTTTAATAGGTGGTGATTTTCTTCTGTTTACATCAATTGGCTGAGTTCTCTTTTCGTTGTTTTTACTAAGTTTGGTTAAGCTATAACAGAGCTTATCTGGAAGCTGAAAGCTCAAAAGGGGAGAATTATTATGCGGAATTGGAGTAAACAGAAAAGACAGCTAGAAGAAATGAAAAAGTCATTAGAAGCACGAATTGATTCAGATGCCCATGACGAATCAAAGCATGCATTATCAGCTTCAACTGGTGAATTATCACAATATGATAATCATCCCGCTGATACGGCAACGGATCTTTATGAGCGTGAGAAAGATACAGCGATATATGCGCATCTTGAAAAAGAACTAGCGGATGTCAATCAAGCGCTTGATAAAATTGAGAACGGAACATACGGTGTGTGTGCACGTACAGGGAGAGATATTCCTATTGAGCGGTTAGAAGCCAACCCAACCGCAACGACAACGGTTGAAGAGGCAAGAGCGCATATTGCTGATGATCGTCCTGTTGAAGAAGAGGTGCTGGATTCTTTTGGCCGCTACAACTATGACGATGATGATACAGAAACAGAGTTTGATGCAGAAGATGCATATCAATCAGTAGCCCGCTTTAATGAGAATTCGATGATTTATGAAGATGCCTCAATGGATGATGGGGATGAATTAATAGGGTATGTTGAAGAGCTAGAAGGGTTTCTCTCAACAGGAATAGAAGGGTATACTGGAGACGAGAATGTTCAGTTCCAGCGCAACGTGCATTATGATCACTATATGGATGAATTGTAGGGGGAGGACATCCCCCCTTTTTTGTGCTACAATGCATAAGTATGGAAACAAGTGAACAAGAGCGGAGGAACGAGTTTGATGTACTATATCATTGCCCTCATCGTGATTTTGATTGACCAAGTAACAAAATGGATTGTTGACACCTCAATGGAGATTGGTGAATCCATTTTAGTGATTGAGAATGTGTTATACATAACATCTCACCGTAATCAAGGGGCTGCCTTTGGTATTCTTCAAGGACAAATGTGGTTTTTCTATATTATTACGACAATCGTGATTATTGGAATTATTTATTACATGGAAAAAGAAGCAAAAGGTGATGTTTTATTTGCTACTTCCTTAGCACTAATTTTAGGCGGGGCTGTCGGTAACTTTATTGACCGCGTTTTTCGAGGAGAAGTTGTTGACTTTGTAGATACATTTATTTTTGGTTATAATTTCGCGATCTTTAACGTAGCAGATGCGGCTCTTTGTATAGGAGTCGGACTACTATTTATTAAAATGTTTCAAGATGAGCGAAGGAAGAAGGAGACAGCTTAAATGGAAGAAATTCAATGGACAATTTTAGAAGAGAATAAAAACGAACGAATTGATAAATTTCTAACTGCTCAAAATGGTGAGTGGTCAAGATCTCAAGTGCAACAATGGATCAAAGACGGTCAAGTCCAAGTTAATGGAAAGGCCACTAAATCTAATTATAAAATGCAAGTAGAAGACCAAGTGACTTTATCTATTCCTGAGCCTGAAGAGTTAGACGTTATTGCAGAAGATATTCCATTAGATGTCGTGTATGAAGATGCAGATGTCATTGTGGTGAATAAACCGCGCGGTATGGTTGTACACCCAGCTCCAGGCCACTATACAGGTACACTGGTAAATGCCTTGCTGCATCATTGTAAAGATTTGTCTGGGATCAACGGTGTTATTAGGCCGGGAATTGTACACAGAATTGATAAAGATACGTCTGGATTACTGATGGTAGCAAAAAATGATCATGCACATGAATCATTAGTGAGCCAGTTAAAAGCAAAAACAACCAAACGTCATTACAAAGCGATTGTGCATGGGGTCATCCCGCACCAACACGGAACGATTGAGGCGCCAATTGGTCGTGATAAAAAAGATCGTCAAAGCATGACCGTAACAGAAGATAACAGCCGCGATGCAGTGACTCACTTTACTGTACTCGAATGTTTTAAAGACTTTACGTATGTTCAGTGTGAATTAGAAACAGGACGCACCCACCAAATTCGTGTTCACATGAAGTACATTGGATATCCTTTAGCTGGAGATCCTAAATACGGTCCGAAAAAGAAAACACTCGAGATTGAAGGTCAGGCTCTGCATGCGGCAACGTTAGGTTTCACCCATCCTAGAACAGGGGAGGAGCTAGAGTTTTCTGCCCCTATCCCAGAAGATATGGAACATCTGCTTCATTATTTACGAAAGAAGTAATTGACACCTGCGCTTTATTCTGCGATAATGAAATCAATCAAATAGTCCTTTAATAAAGTCCCGTGAGGCTTAGAAGGAAACGGAATGATTGTGGGATAAGTGTATCTGCTTATCACACATCACAAAGCTGTACGTTTACCTCTAGCCTGCTTGGCTGGAGGTTTTTTTATGCCGGCATCATGGTAGTTAATGGATCATAAGAAGGTGAGAAAAATGAGTCGAGTGATTTTAGATGAACAAGCTGTAAGGCGAGCAACTACACGAATTGCTCATGAGATTATTGAGCGAAATAAAGGAGTAGAGCGCTGCGTCTTAGTAGGTATAAAAACACGCGGAATCTACTTAGCTAGGAGACTTGCTGAGCGAATTGAGCAAATTGAAGGCGTGAAGGTTGAAGTAGGAGAGGTCGATATCACGCTCTACAGAGATGACTTGTCGCATAAGTCAGAGACGGATGAACCGGTCCTGCAGGGAACGGACATTCCAATTGATATTACCAACCGCAAAGTGATCTTAATTGATGATGTATTATATACCGGAAGAACAGTTAGAGCTGCACTCGATGCATTAATTGATTTAGGCAGGCCGGAGCAGATTCAACTAGCGGTTCTTATTGATCGAGGCCATCGCGAGCTGCCGATCCGCCCTGATTATGTAGGAAAGAATGTACCGACATCTAAAAGTGAAAAAATCGTTGCTAAGCTCAGTGAAGTGGATGCAATGGATGAGGTCACAATCGAACAACGAACAGAATAAACAATAAGCAGAATAAACGAACATAAAAATACAATGTACACAGCAAAAAACCTCATACGTATACCTCTTTAACCCAGTCCTGCGAGGCTGACAAGAGGGTAAATCCTTACATAGAGTCTGACGGCTAAAGTCAACTTTGTTAGGTGAAACCTCTTTGTCATACGCAAAGAGGTTTTTTGTTTGGAGAAACGAGGAGGAATCATCATGAAACAACAAACAGAAATCGGAATTAGAGAGATACCCCGTTTTGACAAATGGTTCGTATTAAGTCTTCAACATTTATGTGCCATGTTTGGAGCAACCATTCTTGTTCCATTTTTAGTCGGCTTATCTCCATCCGTTGCCCTATTATCAAGCGGTCTCGGAACATTAGCTTACTTGCTGATCACAAAAGGTCAGGTGCCAGCGTATCTAGGGTCATCCTTTGCCTTCATTGCACCAATTCTTGCTGCCACATCGCTTGGCGGACCAGAAGGAGCAATGCTTGGAAGTTTCTTAGCAGGTCTTGTTTACGGAGCTGTTGCTTTATTAATCAAAACGAGCGGAGTAGGCTGGATTATGAAACTCTTGCCACCGATTGTAGTTGGTCCTGTTATTATCGTAATCGGTCTTGGGTTAGCAGGAGTCGCAATTGATATGGCGATGTATATACCTGGCCTTGATGAACAAGTTTACAGCACAACCCATTTTACAACAGCACTAGTAACACTGTTAATTACCATTATCGTTTCAATGTTCTTTAAAGGGTTCCTAGGTCTTGTACCAATCATGTTTGGAATTATCGGAGGGTACTTATTCGCTTATACTCAAGGAATGGTTGATTTTACTCCTGTAAGAGAGGCAGCTTGGATTGCTGCACCAGAAATGCTGATCCCATTTGTCAGCTACACACCGCAGTGGTCATGGGCGATCGCCTTCATTATGATGCCGATTGCGGTTGTCACAATCGCTGAACATATCGGTGATCAAATGGTATTGAGTAAAGTCGTTGGCAAGAATTTTATTAAGAAACCAGGCCTGCACCGATCTATTCTTGGAGACGGAGTGGCAACAATGATTGCTTCATTCATCGGGGGGCCGCCAAATACGACTTATGGTGAAAATATTGGCGTATTAGCGATTACAAGAGTGTTTAGTGTGTTTGTTATCGGCGGTGCAGCAACACTAGCAATCGGGTTTGCCTTCATCGGAAAAATTTCAGCACTTATCTCTACGATTCCGACTGCTGTTATGGGTGGTGTATCGATCCTCTTGTTCGGTGTGATCGCATCATCAGGTCTTAGAATGTTAATCGATAACAATATTAACCTCGGCAGTAAACGAAACTTAATTATCTCATCAGTAATTCTAGTCATTGGAATCGGCGGAGCATTCATTCAAGTAACTGATGAAATTCAACTAGCAGGCATGGCGCTTGCAACCATTATCGGAATGCTTCTTCACTTGGTGCTTCCGAATAAAGAAGAAAGCTACAGCAAAAAAGATCCATTTGCTGAAGATGAAAAACAGGCAGCTTAAAAAACAAGTTGCTTAATATGTTGCTACACCTTTAAAGAAGTACAGAGAGACTTCAAAGGAATAGTGCAAGAAGGAGAGGCCCCAACAGACCTCCCTGCTTCTCTATACCCTGAGAGTCCTCTCTCAGGGTTTTTTGTATAAAAATGGATGTAAATAAGGAGGCATTTAGCGATGCAGATGAGCTTAGAGAAGGTAAGTGTGAGAGGACTTCATACAATGACGGATTTGACTCTTCAAGAGATTGACTGGATTTTAGCTGAGGCTGAAGCATTCTCCGAGGGAATGAGCTGGAGACCTTTAAATCAACTGTTTGTTGCCAACATATTTTTTGAGCCGAGCACCCGTACAAAAATGAGTTTTGAAGTTGCTGAACGAAAGCTTGGACTAGAAATTCTCTCTTTTGACGGAGAAACATCAAGCGTACAAAAAGGAGAAACTCTGTATGATACAGCTAAAACACTTGAGTCAATCGGTGCGAACGCTCTAGTCATCAGACATCCGCAAAATGAGTATTACGAAGAAATCAAAAGTAAGCTCGAAATTCCAGTCATAAATGCAGGGGATGGATGCGGTCAGCACCCTACACAATCACTGTTAGACCTTCTTACGATTAAACAAGAGTTTGGAACATTTCAAGGTCTCAGGGTCGTAATCTGCGGTGATCTCAGGCATAGCCGCGTCGCACGTTCTAATGCAGAAATCTTAACCAGATTAGGTGCAAATGTGATGATCTCTGGACCAAAAGAATGGATGGAAGGTTTCGGCAGCCTCTATCGTTATATTTCAATGGACACAGCAGCTGAGAAGTCTGATGTCATGATGCTGCTTCGAATCCAAAATGAACGCCATCAACAAAATAATGCACTTACAAATGAGTTTTATCATAGCCGCTTTGGATTAACAGTTGAAAGAGAAGCAAGAATGCAAAAACATGCCATTATTATGCATCCGGCACCTGTAAATAGAGGGGTAGAAATTGCAAGTGAGTTAGTTGAATCAAGACGGTCTAGAATTTTTAAACAGATGCAAAATGGAGTCTATGTTCGTATGGCAGTCCTAAAGCGTGCATTAGAACAAAATCAATAAGATAAAATCAATAAAACAAAATCAATAATTGGGGGAATGAATGATGATTACAACATTAAAAAACGGCTTCATCTTATCAGAATCTGGTGAATTAGTAAGAGCAGATGTTTCTTTTGAAAATGGAAAAGTAGTGAGCACCATCCCCAATGATGCAGAGCAACAGATCATCGATGTGGCAGGAAAGTTAATCACTCCAGGATTTGTTGATGTGCATGTACACCTTCGTGAGCCCGGCGGTGAAAAGAAAGAAACGATCGAGACGGGAACTAAAGCGGCAGCAAGAGGTGGATTCACGACCATTTGTGCAATGCCTAATACAAGACCTACACCTGACACAAAGGAACAACTTAACTGGATGAATGATCGCATTAAAGAGACAGCAAGTGTTAATGTAATGCCTTATGCAGCGATTACGACACGATTGCTTGGCCGTGAATTAACCAATTTCGAAGAGTTAAAAGAGTCAGGTGCATTCGCATTCACTGATGATGGTGTTGGAATCCAGTCAGCTAGCATGATGCTAGAAGCGATGAGAAAGGCAGCAGCACTTGATATGGCGATTGTTGCTCACTGTGAAGAAAATACACTTATTCAAAATGGTTCAGTACATGAAGGACGTTTCTCTAAAGAAAATGGCTTGAATGGCATTCCTTCAGTATGTGAATCCGTACATATTGCAAGAGACGTGCTGCTCGCCGAAGCTGCAGGTGTTCATTATCATGTATGTCATATCTCAACAAAAGAATCAGTCCGAGTGGTACGTGATGCCAAACGCGCTGGTATACGAGTAACAGCAGAAGTAACACCGCACCACTTGCTCCTATGTGAGGACGACATTGACGGGCTGGATGCAAACTATAAAATGAATCCTCCCCTTCGCAGCAAGGAAGATCAGGAGGCATTAATTGAGGGACTGCTAGATGGAACGATCGACTTCATTGCGACTGATCATGCACCGCATACAGCTGAAGAGAAAGCACAAGGAATCGAACGTGCACCATTTGGCATTGTAGGTCTTGAAACTGCATTTACCTTACTAAATACACATCTAGTGAAGAAGAACGTGATTACATTAAAACAGCTGATTGATTGGCTGACAGTAGCACCAGCCAAAACATTTAAGCTGAATGCGGGTGGATTAAAAGAAGGTGCTGCGGCAGACCTTTGTGTGATTGACTTAGAGCAGGTGGAAACGATTAACCCAGATGATTTTGCATCTAAAGGTAAAAATACACCTTTTAAAGGCTGGAAGACAACAGGGTGGCCGATGATGACATTTGTTGGCGGTGAACTTGTATGGGAAAAGGAGCGTGTAAAGTAATGAAAAGACAATTAATTTTAGAGGATGGGACGTATTTTGTGGGCAGAGGATTTGGAGCAGATACGGAACTTAAAGGAGAAGTAGTCTTTAATACAGGAATGACAGGTTATCAGGAAATATTATCTGATCCTTCTTACTGCGGTCAAATTGTTACATTGACTTACCCGCTGATTGGAAACTACGGAATCAATCGTGATGA
The DNA here is from genome assembly GCF_000474275.2 of Alkalihalophilus marmarensis DSM 21297. Taxonomy (GTDB): domain Bacteria; phylum Bacillota; class Bacilli; order Bacillales; family Bacillaceae_D; genus Alkalihalophilus; species Alkalihalophilus marmarensis. The sequence continues at coordinate 78,500 of NZ_ATAE01000028.1, read as the reverse complement.
TTTTGAATCAATTACACCTGCCATTCATGGTTTGATTGTGAGAGAAGTAGAGCGCGAGCCTAGCCATTGGAAGAATGAAGAATCACTTCATACATTTCTTCAGGCAAGAGGAATCCCAGGATTAGAAGGAATCGACACACGTAAGCTTACTCGATTAATTCGTGAGCACGGTACCTTAAGAGGGCGCATTTGTTCAATGGATGTAGATCGTGAAGAAATCGTACAAGAGCTTTCAAACAGTGGATGGCAGCACGATCAAGTTGAAACGGTTTCTGTAAGAGATGCGTACCATGCACCAGGCAAAGAAGAACGAATTGTGTTGGTCGACTTCGGTATGAAGCATGGCATTTTACAGTCATTAATCGAGCGACATTGTGATGTGGTTGTTGTGCCATATGACACGAGTGCAGAAGAAATTCTCAGACTAAGACCGGATGGGATTTTACTAAGTAATGGCCCAGGTAATCCAGAAGATGTACCTCAAGCAATCACGATGATTCAAGAACTTTTAGGGAAGGTGCCGATCTTTGGCATTTGTCTAGGACATCAGCTTTTAGCACTTGCTTCAGGTGCAACGACAAGTAAATTACGCTTTGGCCACCGTGGCTCTAACCACCCAGTAAGAGAAATTTCCACTGGCAAAATCGATATTACTGCTCAAAACCATGGCTATACGGTTGATAAAGAGAGTTTAGTAAACACAAGACTTGAAATGACACATGAGGCTGTAAATGATGGAACAGTAGAAGGATTGAAGCATCTCGATTATCCAGCTTTTAGTGTTCAATATCATCCAGAAGCATCACCAGGTCCTGAAGATGCAAGTTATCTATTTGATGCATTTTTACACATGATAGCGGAAGAGAAAAAGTCAAAAGAAATTCAAGCAATCTAAATTAAGCACCTAATGCATCGACAGATCATCATATTACAAAGGAAATGCCGAGAGGAGTTTTTAATAATGGGTAAACGTACGGACATTCAAAAAATCTTAGTCATAGGGTCAGGTCCTATTGTCATTGGTCAAGCAGCGGAATTTGATTATGCAGGAACTCAAGCTTGCCAAGCGTTAAAAGAAGAAGGGTATGAAGTCATTCTAATCAATTCAAATCCTGCCACAATCATGACAGATACGACAATGGCTGATCGTGTGTATATTGAGCCGATTACACTTGAGTTCGTCAGCCGAATTATCCGCCAAGAGCGTCCTTGCGGAATTGTAGCCACTTTAGGGGGACAAACTGGTCTTAATATGGCAATGGAGCTTGATGAATCAGGAATATTAGATGCCTATAATATTGAATTACTCGGTACGGATTTAAAAGCAATTAAACAAGCTGAAGATAGAGAGCAGTTTCGTGCATTAATGAATGAATTAAATGAACCAGTGCCTGAGAGTGAAATTGTTCACACGGTTGAAGAAGCGCAAGTATTTGTCCGGAAAATCGGCTATCCGATCATCGTACGTCCTGCATATACACTAGGTGGAACAGGCGGAGGAATCGTTCATAATGATGAGGAATTAATTGAGATTGTATCTAGCGGTCTTAAATACAGCCCTGTAACGCAATGTTTAGTAGAGAAAAGCATTGCTGGGTTTAAAGAAGTAGAGTATGAAGTCATGCGAGATGCATCAGATCAAGCAATCGTTGTATGTAACATGGAAAACTTTGATCCAGTCGGAGTGCATACAGGAGATTCAATCGTATTTGCACCAAGCCAAACACTAACAGATCGTGATTATCAAATGCTTCGTAATTCATCTTTAAAAATCATTCGTGCATTAGGGATTGAAGGAGGATGCAACGTTCAGTTTGCGCTAGATGCAGATAGCGATCAGTACTATATTATCGAAGTGAACCCGAGGGTCAGCCGTTCTTCTGCACTTGCGAGTAAAGCAACAGGGTATCCGATTGCAAAGATGGCTGCCAAGATTGCTGTAGGGTATGCACTTGATGAAATTCAAAACCCGGTTACAAAAACAACGTATGCCAGCTTTGAGCCTGCCCTAGATTATGTAGTATCTAAAATTCCGCGCTGGCCTTTTGATAAATTTGAAGCGGCTAATCGTAGGTTAGGAACGCAAATGAAGGCAACAGGGGAAGTTATGGCGATCGGACGCAACTTAGAAGAATCTTTACTAAAAGCAGTTCGCTCTCTTGAAGCAGGGTATGATCATTTGTTTGATGCAGACGTAACAAATTTAGAAACAAATGAATTAAAAGAGAAAGTTACGAAGCCGGATGATCAACGAATCTTTGCCCTCACTGAATTACTAAGAAGAGAAGTTAAAGTAGAAGAGCTGCATGAACTGACAGATATTGATCGCTTCTTTTTACAAAAACTCAATCGAATCGTGGCTTTAGAGAACAAGCTGGGTGAGCACAATGGAGACCTTGATGTGTTGAAGGAAGCTAAAGAACGAGGGTTCTGTGATTCTCAAGTAGCAAAGCTTTGGGACAGCACAGAAAATGCAGTCTATGAAACTCGGATGGAAGAGGGAATTGCCCCAGTTTATAAAATGGTAGATACATGTTCAGCAGAATTTGAATCTCGCACGCCTTATTACTACGGGACGTATGAAGAGGAAATGGAATCTGTTCGTACAAGCAAAAAGAGCATTCTTGTATTAGGATCAGGCCCGATCCGCATTGGTCAAGGGATTGAATTTGATTATGCAACGGTTCATACGGTATGGGCGATTAAAGAAGCAGGGTATGAAGCAATCATTATGAATAATAATCCTGAAACCGTATCGACTGATTTTAGTACATCCGACAAGCTGTACTTTGAGCCATTGACGGTAGAGGATGTAATGCATGTAGTTAATCATGAAAAGCCAGAAGGTGTGATTGTTCAATTCGGAGGACAGACAGCGATTAATCTAGCGGATCAATTAGCTGCACGCGGAGTAAAAATCATTGGAACATCTCTAGAAGATATGGACCGTGCAGAGGATCGCGATAAATTCGAACAAACATTAATGGCACTAGATATCCCGCAGCCATTAGGGAAAACAGCAACATCCGTTGAACAAGCAGTGAAAATTGCTGCAAATATCGGCTACCCAGTGCTAGTCAGACCATCATATGTACTTGGCGGCCGCGCGATGGAAATTGTGTATAAAGAAGAAGAACTGCTGCACTATATGAGGCACGCAGTGAAAATTAATCCAAAACACCCAGTGTTAATCGACCGCTATCTAACAGGAAAAGAGCTAGAAGTAGATGCGATTTCTGATGGAGAGAATGTATATATTCCGGGAATGATGGAACACATCGAACGTGCAGGGGTGCACTCAGGGGACTCAATCGCTGTCTATCCGCCGCAAACGGTGCCTGATCACCTTAAACAGAAAATTATTGACCGTACGATTGCCATTGCTCGGGGGTTAAACATTGTAGGGCTGTTAAATATTCAATATGTATGGCATCAAGATGAAGTGTATGTACTAGAAGTAAACCCAAGATCAAGTCGTACCGTTCCATTTTTAAGTAAAATCACGGGCGTTTCGATGGCTAATCTAGCAACCAAAGTGATGCTCGGTCAAACCTTGCCGGAGCTAGGATATCAAACAGGTTACCATCCTGAATCTGTTGTTGTTTCTGTCAAAGTACCTGTGTTCTCATTTGCTAAGCTGCGCCGAGTAGATATCACGCTTGGACCTGAAATGAAATCGACTGGTGAAGTAATGGGTCGTGATGTGACTTTAGAAAAAGCATTATACAAAGGGTTAATTGCTTCTGGAATGAAAATACCAACTCACGGTTCTGTACTGTTTACAATTGCTGATAAAGACAAAGAAGAAGCGCTTAGTTTAGTAGAACGCTTTAATAAGATCGGCTACAACATTCTTGCTACAGCTGGTACTGCTCAATTCATCAAAGAGCTTGGCATCCCTGTAACAACTGTTAACAAAATCGGTGAAGAAAAACCGCACTTACTCGATGTGATTAGACAAGGTGAAGCGCAGTTTGTCATCAACACCTTAACTCGCGGTAAACAGCCAGCACGTGACGGATTCAGAATCCGCCGTGAAGCGGTAGAAAACGGGGTCGTTTGCTTAACATCAATTGATACAGCAGATGCACTTCTTAGTGTATTGGAATCCATCACATTTACTTCAGAATCCATGCCTCATATGCAAGCACCAAAAGGGGGAGTCAAGCATGCAGAAGCAAGCAATGTTGAAAGTGGAAAGTCAACGGTTAGTAGCGGATCGTATCTATGAGCTGATACTGAGCGGCGAGCAAGTGAAGCAGATGGTGAATCCTGGCCAATTTGTTCATCTTAAAACAGGCTCATTTGATGATTTGCTGTTAAGACGTCCATTAAGTATATGTGATGTTGACAGCTCCACAGAAACTCTTAAAATGATTTATCGAGTGGAAGGAAAGGGAACCGAAAGGCTGTCTCACAAAAAGAGCGGGGATGAGATTGATTTACTAGGACCGCTTGGGACAGGATTTCCGGTAGAGGAAGCACAGCCAGGAGAGACGGCTCTTCTGGTTGGGGGCGGGATAGGTGTACCACCGTTGTATTATCTATCAAAGCAATTAATTAGTCGCGGGGTCCGAGTTATTCATGTACTCGGATTCCAATCCAAAAAAGACGTGTTTTATGAAGAAGAATTCAAGCAGCTAGGGGACACGTATATAGCGACAGTAGATGGTACTTATGGGACGAATGGATTTGTTACTGATGCAATAGCTCGGATGGAACTCCAATCAGATATCGTATACAGCTGCGGACCAACACCAATGCTTCGTGCGTTAAGTGATTTGTATAAAGGTAAACGAGCATATGTGTCATTAGAAGAGAGAATGGGCTGCGGCATTGGAGCTTGCTTTGCATGTGTATGTCATACCGAAGATGATCCTACAGGCACAAGCTACCGCAAAGTATGTACGGATGGTCCAGTATTTAAAGTCGGGGAGGTTGTCATATGAGTCGCTTAAATACAAATCGCTTGAATATCGAATTGCCAGGACTTTCATTAAAGAACCCGATAATGCCAGCTTCAGGATGCTTTGGATTTGGGGCTGAATATGCTGAGTTTTATAACTTAGATCTGTTAGGGGCGATCATGATTAAAGCAACGACTGCTGAAGCTCGCTTTGGAAATCCGACTCCGCGTGTAGCTGAAACAACAGCAGGAATGCTGAATGCTATCGGGCTTCAAAATCCTGGTTTAGAAGGTGTACTGACAAAAGAACTTCCGAGACTGAGTCAATACGATGTGCCAATCATTGCAAATGTGGCAGGAGCACAAATGGAGGATTATGTTGAGGTTGCTAGAGAACTTTCACAAAGTCCAACTGTGGCAGCACTGGAATTAAATATTTCTTGTCCGAACGTAAAACAAGGCGGAATTGCATTTGGAACGGTCCCAGAAGTAGCCGCTGAATTAACATCAGCGGTCAAACAAGTTTCAACTAAACCCGTATACGTTAAGCTCTCTCCAAATGTATCTGATATTGTGGAAATGGCAAAAGCAGTAGAGGCGGCAGGAGCTGATGGATTATCGATGATTAATACGTTGCTTGGCATGAGAATTGATTTAAAATCTCGAAAGCCTATATTAGCAAACGGAGCAGGCGGACTATCTGGACCTGCTATTAAGCCGGTCGCTATACGAATGATTCATCAAGTAAGCCAGGCTGTTTCCATACCGATCATCGGAATGGGAGGAGTCCAGACGGTAGACGATGTTATTGAAATGATGCTGGCAGGGGCAAGTGCTGTGGCTATTGGTACGGCAAATTTCGTAGATCCTTATATCTGCCCAAATATTATTAAAGAACTGCCGAATAAATTAGATGAATTAGGTATAGATCATATAACCGATTTAATCGGAGGGAGTTGGAAGGAATTATGCAGCGTCCGCTAATTGTAGCTTTAGATGTTCATCAAAAAGAGGTTAGAGATAGACTTTTAGAAACATTTAAGCATGATTCGATTTATATGAAAGTGGGTATGGAACTTTATTACCAAGAAGGCCCTAGAATCATTGAACAATTAAAAAAAGATGGCCATCATGTTTTCTTAGATTTAAAGCTGCATGATATTCCGAATACTGTGGGCCGAGCGATGAAAGTATTAAGCAGTTTGGAAGTAGACTTGATAAATGTGCATGCAGCAGGCGGACGTAAAATGATGGAAGCAGCTCTTGAAGGGTTAGAAGCAGGAAAACCTGCAAATGCTCCTAGACCGAAGTTGATCGCTGTGACACAATTAACAAGTACAGATCAAGAGATGCTGACAGATGAACTACTTATTAAAGAAGAGATCGCACATGTCGTTTCAACTTATGCTGCACTAGCTAAAAAAAGCGGGTTAGACGGCGTAGTGAGTTCTGCCTTAGAAGTCCCGCTTATCCACGAAGTATGCGGGGAGGATTTTCTCACTGTCACTCCAGGCATACGCAGACTTAGTGATGCCAAAGGAGATCAAAAACGAATTGTCACCCCAATGAAAGCAAAAGAGCTTGGGAGCTGGGGGATTGTCGTAGGAAGAAGCATTACAGAATCGATTGATCCATACCAAACCTACTTGGAAATGAAAAAAGAATGGGAGGAAGGAAAATGAACAAACAAATTGCAGCATCCTTACTTGATATTGAAGCGGTCACCCTTTCGCCAAATGAGCCTTTTACATGGAGCTCAGGTATAAAATCGCCGATCTACTGTGATAACCGTATGACTCTATCTTATCCAAACGTCCGTCGCATGATCGCAGGTGAATTTGAAACAATAATCAAAGAAAAGTTTCCAGATGTAGATGTGATTGCTGGAACGGCAACTGCTGGTATTCCACATGCGGCATGGGTAAGCGAACTGCTTGAGCTGCCGATGGTATATGTACGCGGGAGTGCAAAAGGGCATGGAAAACAAAATCAAATTGAAGGGAAACTTTCGTCTGGCCAGAAAGTTGTTATTATTGAAGACTTAATTTCAACTGGAGGAAGTGCTATTAAAGCAGCAGAAGCGCTAAGAGAAGCTGGCGCGAACGTATTAGGTGTGGCAGCAATCTTTACTTATGAATTAGCTGATGCGAAGACGAACTTCAAAGAGGCAGACCTAGAAACCTCTGTTTTAACAACTTTTTCAACTCTGCTTGATGTTGCCAAAGGCCGTGGTACAATTAGTGGAGAAGAAGAAAAAAAGCTGCTTGCCTGGAGCAATGACCCTTCTTCTGTTAAGTGGACTTAATAAAAAAGGGTGAAGACGGATGAGAAAAATGGATGGTGCAGAATTTGATTCCCTCGTGTCTTTTTTTGATGGAATGGCAAGAACGAATTGGCTGAGTAAAGTGCATGACCAATTAAAAGAAATGAGCGGAACATGGCGTTCCAAAGAGATTCTAGATGTTGGGTGCGGCACAGGCCGTCTGTTGACAAGAGGTTTGGATGAGGCTGATCGTATAGTCGGAGTAGATCTATCCGAAGAAATGATCACAGCTGCAAAGGAGCTATTTCAAACGAGTAATACAGATACGAAAAATGATTTCTTCGTAGGCGATGCCTATCATCTGCCTTTTGAAGACGAGACATTTGATTGTGCACTATCCACGTGTGTGATGTTTTTGCTGCCAGAGCCAGAAAAAGGCATTACAGAAATGCTGCGAGTGACAAAAAAATCTGGTACGATCGTGATGTTAAATCCGAGTGAAACAATGAATCCTGAGCGCGCCTCATCTTATGCAGACCGCAACCAGATGACAGGGTTTGAAAAAGAGACCTTAGTTAAATGGTCGAATGTATCTACGAGACGGCATAGGTATTCAGAGCAATCTCTCTCAAGCGTATTAACGAAGCTTGGAGCAAAAAATGTCACTCATCAGCCTGTGGTAGGAGGTCTTGCGATGATTACGGTGGCCCAAAAATAATACATATAAAAAAAGAGTATGGGAATCCATACTCTTTTTGATTAAGAATCTTTTTTGAATAATTCCAGCATGGCATAGAAAGCCTCTACTCCTTGAAACATAAAGATACCTACAGCTGTTACTGACAGCAATCCAATCAAAATGAAACGAACGAGTATCATCGTTATTCCCCCTCTACGTATATGAATTATGAATAATTAGAGTGAAAATAAGAGAATAAGAATTCATTTGACCGGTACTTTCTAATGGTTAGAAATAACTGTAATCTTCTTTTATACCATTCCGGATTGTGATAAAGAAGTATTGTAAGATGAATCAATATAAAGAGAATCAAACTTTGGTTTAGATTCAGTGTAAAAGCAGTTTTATGCTCTTGTTTATAGGATGTTTCTGGTTCAAGCTCAAGCGAATAGAAGCTAGCGCCGTTAACCGGCAGGTCATACGCATAGGGCTGATCAGATTGTTTAGGATAAAACATAATCAATGCCACAAATATAATAAAGGAGATTTTTATTCTATGATTCATTGAAACCCCCCCTAAAACGTTTCCTACATCATATCTTATCTTTTACTGCTTGCCTAGTATTCTTGAAAATAAAAACTCACTAACATCTATGCAGCATGCCTCAATGTTAGTGAGTTAAAAGGGGATATTCAATTACTTATCCGAACCAAATTTCTCTTCAATGTTTTGATCAAAAACAAATACACTCATCCCGAAATCTCTTTCAATATCAATATCAACAAACAAGTCAATAAAATGACACTGAAGCAGTTCTTCCATTTCAATTGGGTGGTTTTTACGATACATATCTTTGACCATTTCGGTACGAGCAGACCTAAGCATTTGCTTTCCGTCGTCTGCACTGGCTATAAATCGTTCGATTGGAGAAAGGTTTCCTTCCATCTCACATATAGCCCAATTTTTACAAAAGGTCGTTTGGATTTTACCCGGGCCTTTACCCATATGTTTTTTGCGGAATGAACGAACGACATTGCTAAATTCTGCTTCATATTTATTCATCTGTGTCAGTCCTTTTTATATAATCATAGATTCCTTTATAAATCTATGAAATATCGTAGACCTCATACAAAAAATTGTCAACTTGCAACTTGGCTGCCTTCTGCTTTTTGAGCCTCTTTTAGCTGCTTGATGTCTGAACGTATAAAGATTGATACAACAAGAGCAACGACAAACATTCCAGTGAAAATGTATAATGTTCCTGCATAGCTGTTCGTCGTTTCACGAATCGTTGAAGCGAGTATTGGACCGACTAACCCTGCTAGCGCCCATGCAGTTAAAATATATCCATGAATGGCACCAAGCTGTTTTGTTCCGAATATATCACCAATATAAGCTGGGATGGCTGCAAATCCACCGCCGTAGCACGTTAAAATTAAAAATACAACGGCTTGGAAAGCAATCGCATGTGATAGGGACGGGAGCAGCATGAATGATGCCATTTGGATAATGAAAAAGGTTGTATACACATTTGGACGACCGATGTAGTCAGAGATGGAGGCCCACCCGATTCGGCCAAATCCATTAAATAACCCCATAATTCCAACCATTGTAGCAGCAGCTACTGCTGACATGCCGGCTATTTCTTGAGCCATTGGAGAGGCTACTGAAATAATCGCAATTCCACACGTTACATTAATAAATAACATGATCCATAAATACCAGAAGCGCTTTGTTTTAACAGCTTCATTCGCAGTTAATTGAGATAGATCAGCAACAGGCTTTTTATCGCCTGATTGAATTTTCTCTTCAAATCCCTTAGGCATCCATCCTTTTGGGGGCGGAGCAAGGTAGCTTGCAGACCCCAGCATTACGATTAAGTAAGCGACACCTAAAATATAAAATGTATTAGCAATGCCAACTGAGTTGATCAGGCTGTTCATGATAGGGCTTGCAATCATTGCTGCAAAGCCAAATCCCATAATAGCTAGTCCAGTAGCTAATCCCCTGCGGTCTGGAAACCATTTTACAAGGGTTGAAACAGGGGTTATATACCCAACCCCGAGTCCAATTCCTCCGAGCACCCCGTATGTAACATACAATAGAAAAATTGATTCGATACTTGTAGCAAAACCAGCTCCTATGGTCCCTATCCCAAAGAAAACGGCTGCAACAATTCCAGATTTCCTTGGTCCATGCTTTTCCACAAAATGACCCATAAAAGCAGCTGATACTCCCAAAAACAAAATAGCAATACTAAATGTTAATGAAACAGCACTAAGTGACCAGCCATATGCTTCAATTAACGGGTTAGTGAAAACACTCCAAGCATACACAGAACCGATGGAAATATGTATACCTACTGCACTGAGGGCAATAAGCCAGCGGTTTTTTGTTGTCTCCATATCATGTTCCTCCTCTTTTCTTTTATCTCTCTGCCAAAAGGAATATTTCCACATAAAAAAACCGACAAGTCTTAGATTGATTCATATACAATACACTTACTGTACATGAATGAACCTATAACTTGACGGTTAATCATCAGCAGGGACTCTACTCACTAATCAAACATCAGTCATTCTTTTAGGTGTGCCTTATGTTATGGTCGGTAGCAGGGACGCTGCTCCGTAGCATGACATAATCACAATTGTTGAACATTTGTCACAATTTTATCATGGAAACGTATTCACAGACAAGGAAAAATTCATACAAATTTAAAAAATTGATGTAATAAAGACAATGAGCATTTTGTATTCTATGTTAATCGGAAAAAACTTTAAGGTTGTGAAATGAAGAAGTTTATGCTTTCATAGATGGTAACTTTAACTTGCTTGATAAAAAGAAAGAGGTTTCCGGTCGGGATAGTCATGAAAACATCAATAATGAAAATGAATAGTTATACAAAGTCTAGAAAGAACATGAGTCAATTAAATATATTGAAAGCGGGTGGTTAAATGAATAAAGCAGCAGATCAATTCAACCGGCCCCTAAGAGACCTTAGAATTTCAGTTACAGATCGCTGTAACTTTAGATGTCATTATTGTATGCCTAAAGAGGTATTCGGTCCTGATTACCCTTTTTTAAAAAAGGACGAGCTCCTTAGTTTTGAGGAAATTACAAGACTTACTACTCTTTTTACAAAAGCTTCATCAATTGAGAAGCTGCGTATTACAGGCGGGGAGCCGCTGATGCGAAAAGATGTTGATCAATTAATTGATCAGCTCCGTCGGGCAACAAAGATTGACGATATTGCGATGACAACGAACGGAGTAATGCTTCCTAAAATGGCCAGCCGTTTAAAAGAAGCTGGATTGAAAAGAGTGACCGTCAGCTTAGACAGTTTAAATGATAAGCGATTCGGTGAGATTAATGGACGAGGCATAGGGGTAGACCAAGTACTTAAAGGGATGGATGCAGCAGCGGAAGCAGGGCTTGGTGTTAAAGTGAATATGGTTGTTCAAAAAGGGATTAACGACCATGAAATTCTTCCAATGACAGCTTTTTTCAGGAAAAAAGGCTATACCTTAAGGTTGATTGAATATATGGATGTTGGAACGAGCAATGGATGGAGATTAAATGATGTTCTGACTAAACGGGAAATGATCGAAAAGATTGATCAAGTGATGCCTATTCAACCGATCGCGCAGCGTTATGAGGGGGAAGTAGCAACGAGGTATCGTTTTATTGGATCAAATGACGAAATCGGGATTATCTCCTCTGTATCAGATGCCTTTTGCGCTTCGTGTAACCGTGCAAGAATATCCGTTGAAGGGAAACTTTATACATGTTTATTTGCGACCAAAGGAACTGATTTTAAGCAGATGCTTCGCGATGGTTCGGCGGATGAGGACATTATTCATCAAATCCATTCAGTCTGGAATAGGCGGGATGATCAATATTCTATTGAGAGAACCGAGGAATCTTCTAGAAATAGAGAAAAAATTGAAATGTCACATATAGGGGGATAAAAAACAAAGAGAGCGGAATATGTCCGCTCTCTTTTATTATGTGGTTTGTTTCGCTCTTAGGCTCAGTACCAAATCTTCATCAGGAGTCACAAATACAGTTGTTTGCTGATCGTATGTCACAAATCCTGGCTTAGAGCCATTCGGTTTTTTTACATGTCTGATCTTTGTATAGTCAACGGGCACTGAACTAGATTGACGGGCTTTACTAAAGAAAGCAGCAACTGTCGCAGCTTCAATTATCGTTTGTTCATCCGGATCAGTGCTTCTGATCACCACATGTGAACCTGGTATATCTTTTGTGTGAAGCCAAATCTCATCTTGTCTTGCAAACTTATTTGTTAAATAGTCATTTTGTTTATTATTTTTACCGACATAAAAGGTAAGGTCAGAAGAAGATGTGTATACTTCAAGCTGAGGCTTTTCTTCTTTTTTCTTCTTTTTTGAAGGCTTTTGTCTGCGTTTTAGATAGCCTTGCTCAATCAGCTCTTCCCGAATTTCTTCGATGTCTCTTGGCGAAGCACTCTCCATTTGTTGAATTAACTGATCGAGATAATCAATATCTTCTCTAGTTTGCTCCATTTGTTCGAGTACAACCTGAACTGAATTTTTCGCTTTATTGTATTTCTTAAAGTAAGCTTGAGCATTATCTGAAGGAGATTTTAACGGGTCAAGTTTAATCTCAATCGTTGGCTGTTCCTCTTCATAATAATCGATTACTTCTATTTTTTTGTCCCCGCGCTTTACTGAATAAAGGTTAGCTGTAAGCAGTTCACCATATTTTTGATACTCTTTTGCCTTATCAGCATCTGTTAGTGTCCGTTCAAGTTTAACTAATTTTTTTTTGTTTTTTTGATATTCATTGCGAAGCATTTTTTCTAAGTCAAACGCTTGCTGCTTTACGCGGTCACGTTCTGCTTTGCCGTAAAAGAAACGATCAAGCATGTTACTAATTGTAGGAAATGAGCGCTGCTCTCCGTTTAGATGATGTAAATCAATCACACTAAAGTATTCTTTTCCATCAGCTTCAATCATCTGCGGTGTGTACTCATGATCTTTAACCGAAGAGAAGACTTCAAGAAATGCTTGCGGTAATGTTTGTCTATTGCTCATTCCAGAACGATCAATAATTTCTTTTGCTACAAGGGGAGATAAACCGCTGAAACGGTCGACCAGCTGCCGGTCAAGCTTCCCCTGGTTAAAGTCCATTTCTTTTAAAACAGCTGATTCATCAAGGTCTAACGGGTTTTGTTTTTCTTGTTCTGGCGGTCGTTTATACAGTTGACCTGGCAAAACAGTCCGATAGCTGCTTTGAGAAAGGCTGACATGCTTAATGCTGTCTAAAATAACGCCGGAATCAGCATCGACGAGCATAATATTACTATGGCGTCCCATAATTTCAATTATTAATTTTTTCGATTGAACATCACCAAGTTCATCTTTATTTCGTATGGTGATCTCAATTATACGTTCCATATCAATCTGTTCAATCGATTCAATAATCCCGCCTTCGAGATGTTTACGTAAAAGCATACAAAACATAGGAGGCTTCTCCGGGTTTGTATACTTTTCATTTGTTAAATGAATGCGGGCAAAGCTAGCATTTGCAGACATTAACAGCTGATGGTTAGCACCATTGGCTCGAATTGTGAAGACAAGTTCTGTTTTGAATGGCTGATAAATTTTAGAAATACGACCTGACTGCAGTGTATGTGAAAGTTCGTGTGTGATTGCACGAGTCATAATGCCGTCAAATGACATATGTAGCACCTCTTCTCTAACCACAAACCAGCCTTGCATACTTTTCTTATGATAGATAGTCGTAAGAAGCTGGCTTGTTCAATTTGCTTTCATGAGTATAGCATGTTTTTCACTCTCGCTGAATAAGATGGCTTGTATAAATGACTATTAAGAAGAGGTCGCAAGTTGCGAGAGTCTTCTTAGTGAGCAGAAGTAGGACTAAATGTGGGGTGGCGGCATGCAATGGTTGAGAATGACTACAGAAGAAGTAGAACGATCGGTAAGGACCAAAATTGAGACAGGCTTAACAGAGAAAGAGGTTCAAAAGAGGCTTGGTGTTTACGGAGCCAATAAACTTGATGACGGTAAGAGAACACCCGCTTTCTTAGTGTTTCTGAATCAATTTAAAGATTTTATGGTTCTTGTTTTGTTAGCTGCAACATTGATCTCTGGCTTATTAGGAGAATACATTGATGCAGTGACGATCATGTTTATCATCTTGTTGAATGGGATTTTAGGCTTTGTTCAAGAAAGAAAAGCTGAAAAATCGTTAGATGCCCTAAAAGAGCTGTCTTCACCGCAGATGATGGTTAATCGAAGCGGTGTGTGGCAAAAGGTTCTCTCCACTCAAGTCGTACCAGGAGATGTGGTGAAAGTGACAAGCGGTGATCGGATTGGTGCAGATATCCGTTTAATTTCAGCAAATGGGTTAAGGGTAGAAGAATCATCTTTAACAGGTGAATCAGTACCTGTTCAAAAACATGCATCACCGCTTGATGCCAAGGATGCCTCCTTAGGTGATCAAGAGAACATGGCGTTTATGGGAACGATGGTTACGCAAGGTAATGGGGTCGGTGTTGTTGTAAACACTGGTATGAAAACAGAAATGGGCAAGATTGCACACTTGCTCCAATCAACCGAATCACTTGTTACTCCTCTTCAGCACAAATTAGAGCAGTTAGGGAAGATATTGATTGCTGTTGCCTTATTACTAACGGCTCTTGTCGTTATTATTGGGGTATGGCAGGGTCATGACGTTTATACAATGTTCTTATCAGGGGTCTCCCTTGCTGTAGCGGCGATACCTGAAGGTCTTCCGGCGATCGTCACAGTAGCATTAGCACTTGGTGTTCAACGGATGATTAAACGAAGAGCCATTGTTAGAAAGCTCCCCGCCGTTGAAACATTAGGGTGTGCATCTGTTATTTGTTCGGACAAAACTGGGACGCTCACCCAAAACAAAATGACCGTCACAAGACTGTGGTCTGGCGGCAAGCTGTGGGAAGTCAGCGGAAATGGGTATGAACCAAGCGGTGCGTTTCGATTGGCCGGAGTAGAAGTGCTGCCAGAGCGTGAAAGGGCCTTGCAGCAATTACTTAGTTACGGAGCAATATGTAATAACGCTTCACTTATGACGCGGTCTATTAAGCAAGGGATGTTACGAAAAGAGAGAACTGAATATGTGTTAGATGGAGATCCGACTGAAGGGGCTCTTGTCGTAGCTGCCATGAAGGCTGGATACAGTACAGAGGGTCTGAATGAACAATACACTAGAGTAATGGAATTTCCTTTTGACTCCGCAAGAAAGATGATGAGCGTCATAGTTAAAGATAAGAAAGGGAGATCTTTTATTATTACAAAAGGAGCTCCTGATGTCGTTTTATCTCAGTGTACAACCATTTCATATAATCAACAAACAGAGGCGTTCACATCGTCTAGAAGAACAGAGGTAGAGGGCGTTATTTCTAATCTGTCATCTAAAGCGCTTAGAACGATTGCCATTGCTTATAGACCATTAAAGGCAAATGAAGTATGCAGCCAGCCTTTTGAAGCAGAGAGACAATTAACGTTTCTAGGGTTAGAGGGAATGATTGACCCGCCAAGACCTGAGGTGAAGGGGTCAATTCGTGAATGCAGGGAAGCAGGAATTAAAACGGTCATGATTACAGGCGATCATCGCCTTACTGCTTCTGCCATTGCAAAAGAGTTAGGGATCCTTCGTGAGGGAGGTAAAGTGTTAGAGGGGAGAACATTAAAACAAATGAGTGTAGAGGACCTTGAGGGATGCGTTGACGAAGTAGATGTATACGCCAGGGTTTCTCCTGAGGACAAATTAAAAATCGTTAAAGCACTTCAGGCTAGAGGGCATATTGTAGCTATGACAGGAGATGGCGTTAATGATGCACCGGCCATTAAAGCAGCCAACATTGGAATTGCAATGGGTATTACAGGAACAGATGTCGCAAAAGAAGCTTCCTCGCTTATTTTAAGCGATGATAATTTTGCAACGATTAAATCGGCCATTAAAGAAGGCCGTAATATTTATGAAAACATCCGGAAATTCATCCGCTATATGCTGGCATCAAATGTCGGTGAGATTTTAGTTATGCTATTTGCGATGATGCTAGGAATGCCGCTTCCGTTAGTTGCTATTCAAATTCTCTGGATCAATTTAGTGACAGACGGCCTGCCGGCTATGGCACTTGGGATGGACCAAGCAGAAGGCGACGTCATGAAGCGAGCTCCAAGAAGCCCAAAAGAAGGAGTCTTTGCTAGAGGATTAACCTGGAAAATCCTCAGCCGTGGCTTTATGATTGGGGTTGTCACCCTAGCGGCATTCTGGATTACTTTAGAAGCACATCCTGATGAGTTAATCAGGGCTCAGACTGTTGCTTTTGTCACACTTGTTATGGCTCAGCTCATTCATGTGTTTGACTGCCGAAGCGAATACTCAGTTTATCACCGTAATCCTTTTGAGAATCGTTATTTAGTCGGGGCCGTAGTGATCTCTATTTTACTTATGATTGCTGTTATTTATTATCCTCCGCTCCAGCCAGTTTTCCATACGGTTGCACTTGATATGCGTGAGTGGCTTCTTGTACTTGGAATGGCTTCAATCCCGACGGTTGTGTTAGGAGGATTTCAACTGTTTAAAAGAAGATAAGTGATGAAAAACGAGTTCATGGATATATGAACTCGTTTTATTTTTCTAAAAGCTCAGAATAATTGGCGCCTTGTAGTTTCTACTTGTTACCAGATATAAAGTTCGTTAAAATAAGAGAATGGATGTGATAAGATGCGAAGTATGACTGGTTATGGACGTTACAGTTTTAAGTGCGATCATTTTTCGATCATAGTAGAAGCAAAGGCAGTGAATCATCGCTTCTTTGAGTGCAGTACTCGTATCCCAAATGAGTTTCTTCATTTAGAAGAAAAGATACACTCTACAGTACATAACGAAATAAAACGCGGGAAAATTGATCTTTTTATTCATGTTGAGAAAGCTGAATTTAGTAAGCATAAGCTTGAAGTGGATTATGAGTTACTCAAAGAGTACATCAAAATTGCCAATGAATTAAAAGGATCATCAAATCAAGTTGGTGGATGCTTAGATGTAAACACACTGCTTTTTGATGATCGGCTTATCAAAAAAGTGGAAATGGAAGATAAGCATGCAGAAGAAATCAGTCTGGCGATCTTAAATTCCGTAACTGCTTGTATTCAAGAACTTGTTGATATGAAAGAACGAGAAGGGGACCGGTTGAAAGAAGATCTTTTTATTCAACTAAACCATATATCAAATGTTCTTTCTAAGATTGAAACAAAAGCACCAGATATTAATCTACATTTACAAAAGAGAATGGAAGAACGTGTGGCCTCGTCTTTAAAAGAGCTCAGTGAAGCGGTAGTTGACCGCATCATTGCTGAAGCATGTTTGTATGCTGAAAAAGCAGATGTAAATGAGGAGCTTGTAAGGATGCGATCGCACCTTAGCCACTTTAAGGAAATTAGTGAAAATCACGATTTTCCTATCGGCAGAAAGCTTGATTTTCTCGTTCAGGAAATGAACCGGGAAATCAATACAATCGGTTCGAAAATTCATGATGCGGAAGTAAGACAATTTGTTGTTTCATTGAAAAGTTACATAGAAAAGATTAAAGAACAAGTACAAAATGTTGAATAGAACGTAGAATTCGAACGCTTTTTCGTATATAGTAAGGTTAGTTTGGATAAAAATGATGAGAGTGGTAGTCGGCTCTCCTAACAGATGGGGGAACATGCATGAATATTAAACTCATTAACATTGGATTTGGAAATATTGTATCAGCTAATCGAATTATTTCCATTGTCAGTCCTGAATCTGCACCGATCAAACGCATTATTCAAGATGCACGTGATCGAAATATGCTGATCGATGCTACATATGGTCGTAGAACAAGAGCAGTTATCATTGCAGATAGTGATCATGTAATTTTAAGTGCAGTACAGCCTGAAACGGTCGCACAGCGCTTAACTAGTAAGGAAGATGGTGCAGAAGAGGCATAATCACATCTTGTGAATGCCTTATTTTTAATCAGGTACATCTTAATTATGAAAGATGCAGCCACTACGGGGTAATCTATGTGGTGTAGGAGGTTTCCATGAAGAAAGAAAAGGGTTTATTAATTGTATTATCTGGCCCAGCAGGCGTTGGGAAAGGGACGGTTTGCGGAGCATTACGTAAAGAGGAAACAGATATTCAATATTCTGTTTCTGCCACAACCAGGCAGCCGAGAGAAGGAGAAGTGAATGGAGTTAATTACTTCTTTAAGAGCCGTGATCAATTTGAAGAAATGATTAAAAATGATCAATTACTAGAATGGGCAGAGTATGTCGGTAACTATTACGGTACGCCAGTTGATTATGTGAGGCAGACGCTTGATAATGGACAAGATATTATATTAGAGATTGAGGTTCAAGGAGCTTTGAAGGTTCGTGAAAAGTTCCCAGAAGGCGTGTTTATTTTCCTTATGCCTCCGAGCTTAGCTGAGCTAAGAGCGCGTATTGTAGGACGCGGCACGGAAACTGAAGAAGTGATTAATAAGCGGATGACTGTTGCAAGGGAAGAAATTGACATGATGAAAAAATACGATTACGTCGTAGAAAATGATCAAGTAGACCTTGCTGTGGATCGAATTAAATCCATTGTTATTGCTGAACATTGTAAAAGAGAAAGACTTATTGAAAAATATAAAGAGTTAGTGGAGGTTGACTAAATGTTATACCCATCAATTGATTCATTAATGGATAAATTAGATTCAAAATATACACTTGTCACTGTATCGGCAAAGCGTGCAAGAGAAATTCGTGAAGATTCAAGCCGCGGTCCGCTTGTGAATCGACCTAAAGCACATAAGCCTGTCGGTATGGCGCTTGAAGAAATTGTAGAAGAACATCTGCGTTTTGAGCGTATTACCCCAGTAGAAGAAGAGTAATTCATACAACCAATGAAAGAGTCTGACCCTCAAGTAAACCAAGATTGATACTTGCAGCAAGCCTGTTTGGATCATTTGATTACTGTTATAGAGGGCAGGCTCTTTGTTTAGGTTAAGATTGGGTGGCATAATAGATTAAGAGAAGCTAGTTATTACATAAAAAAATAGAAACGGTGCAATAGCAACTGTGCATATAAAGGGTGAGAACACACATGGTAAATGGTAAACATATTGTACTAGCTGTAACTGGAGGCATTGCTGCGTATAAAGCCTGCGCGTTAACGAGTAAACTTGTTCAGGCAGGCGCAGATGTAAAGGTAATGATGTCTGATTCTGCAAAAGAATTTGTTAATCCTAACACATTTCAAGCATTATCAAAAAACCCTGTATATGATTGGACCTTTCATGAACCAGATCCGTCAAAGATTGCTCATATTGATCTGGCTGATTGGGCAGATCTTGTTATAGTCGCTCCTGCTACTGCAAATGTCATCGGAAAACTAGCAAACGGGATTGCTGATGATATGATTACTACGACGCTGCTCGCCACAAAGGCAGATGTCTATTTAGCCCCTGCTATGAACGTAAACATGTACAACCATCCCGCTGTTCAGAAAAACATGCAGACGCTTAAAGATTTTGGTTACTCTTTTATAGAAGGTGAAGCAGGGTATCTTGCTTGCGGGTGGACAGGAAAAGGTCGCATGGCAGAGCCTGAGGTCATTGCTGATATGATTAATCGTGTATTTGAAGAGAGGGACACCAATTCTATAAATGAATTAAAAGGGAAACATGTGGTAATTACAGCGGGACCGACTCAAGAAAGAATTGACCCAGTTCGTTATTTTACGAATCACTCAACTGGTAAGATGGGCTATGCCATAGCTGCAGCAGCGAAACGGGCAGGAGCAGAAGTGACGCTAGTGTCCGGTCCGACCAATCTTCCTCGTCCAGCTGGTGTGGATGTCATCAAAGTCATATCAGCTGAGGAAATGTATCAGGCTGTAATGTCTGTATATAATTCTGCAGATATTGTCATCAAGTCAGCAGCAGTCGCTGATTACAGACCAAAAGAAACGTTTGAACAGAAAAGAAAGAAAAGTCCAGGTGAGTGGAGCGTTGAAATGGAGAGGACTCGGGATATCCTGAAAACACTTGGTGAAAAGAAGGCAAATCAAATTTTGGTTGGCTTTGCGGCTGAATCGGAAAACGTTGAAGAATATGCGAAACAAAAGCTGCTAAAAAAGAATCTCGATTTAATTGTAGCAAATAACATTACCACGCCAGGTGCAGGGTTTGGGTCTGACACTAACATTGTGACGATTCTTTCTAAAGACGGCGAGGTTAAGAATTATGAACAGCAATCGAAAGATGCCGTAGCGAAGCAGATATTAACCGATATTATAGATTATATTGAAAGGAATAGGAATGAATGATCGCAAAAGTGATTGTGGATGTGCCCGCACAACAAACCGATCGCCTGTTTGATTACCGCATTCCGCCTGAATGGGAGGAAGTGGTCAAGCCAGGAATGCGGGTCGTCGTCCCATTTGGTCCGAGGACCATCCAAGGATTTGTAATCGAGATTGCGGAGTCCTCTTCTCATAATAAATTAAAAAGAATCTCGAATATCCTTGATGTGATCCCTGTTTTAACTCAAGAATTATTAGAGTTAGGAGAATGGCTGACAGATCAGACGTTAAGCTTTAAAATATCAGCTTACCACGTCATGCTGCCTGCTGCTCTTCGTGCAAAAGTGAAAAAAGAAGTTGTACTACGAGGAGACCCGGCCTCTTTTGATATGGCGCTTCAAGCAGCATTTGGAAAAACTGACCGGCTGAACTGGGATGTTCTAACGAAAGAGCATGCCTCACTCGTTCGGCTCGTTCAGACCTATATTCAAAAAGGGGTGCTTGATCTTGAATATGTTGTCGTTGACAAAGGAAATAAAAAGACAGAACGGGTTCTTAGGCTTGCGGCTGAAGGAGAAACCGAAGAAGAACTATTACGTCATCTGTCTGCGCGTGCGGCAAAACAGCGAGAGGTAATCTCGTTTTTATATAACCAAAAGAATCCAATCAAAACGAATGAGCTCTTGCGTATATTAGAAACCACTCGTGCGACGATAACTCCTCTTCTTAAAAGAGGACTACTTAATGAGACGGAAGAAGAAGTGTACCGTGACCCAACTGAAGGATTGGATATCCAAGAAACAATGCCGCTTGAATTGACTGAAAAACAAGCAGCTGTGATTGCGCCTATTCTCAAAAGTCTTGAAAGTGAGGTTCACGAACCATTTTTATTACACGGAGTGACTGGCAGCGGCAAAACAGAGATTTATCTTCAAGCGATTGACCGCACATTAAAGGATGGGAAAGAAGCCATTGTGCTCGTCCCAGAAATTGCTCTTACCCCGCAAATGGTGAACCGTTTTAAGGGCAGATTTGGCTCTAAAGTAGCTGTTCTACATTCCGGTCTTTCAATGGGAGAGAAATACGATGAGTGGCGCAAGATTCATCGTGATGAAGTGAAGGTAGTTGTCGGGGCGAGGTCAGCTATCTTTGCTCCGTTTAAAAACTTAGGAATTATTATTATAGATGAAGAGCATGAATCAAGCTATAAGCAAGAGGAAAACCCTCGTTATCATGCTAGAGATGTGGCGATGTTCAGGGGCCGGTATCATAAATGTCCGGTAATTTTAGGAAGTGCGACTCCGTCGCTAGAATCGTATGCCAGGGCGAAAAAGGGTCGATATACTTTGTTGCCTCTGACCGAACGTGTAAATAATCGTGCAATGCCAGAAGTGAATGTTGTAGACATGCGTGAAGAGTTAAGAGCAGGCAACCGGTCAATGTTCTCAGCTGCTTTACTTGAAAAGATGCAAGAGAGAATGGATCGCGATGAACAAACGGTTCTATTTTTAAACCGCAGAGGGTACTCAACCTTTGTGATGTGTCGGGATTGCGGGTATGTAGCAACATGTGATCATTGTGATATATCTCTGACATATCATCGAAGTCAGAATCAACTTAAGTGTCATTATTGCGGTCATGAGGAAGCGATGCCGACTGTATGCGAGTCCTGCGGGAGTGAACACATTCGATTTTTTGGGACAGGAACACAGAAAGTGGAAGAAGAAATCGCGAAAGTCCTTCCTTCTGCTAGAGTCATTAGGATGGATGTAGATACAACAAGAAAAAAAGGCTCTCATGAACGGCTTTTAACGTCGTTTGGCAAAGGAGAAGCGGACATTTTGCTAGGCACTCAGATGATCGCTAAAGGCCTGGATTTTCCAAACATAACCCTCGTTGGTGTCCTCGCTGCAGATTCCATGCTGCATATACCTGACTTCAGGGCGAGTGAGAGAACGTTTCAGCTGATGGAACAAGTAAGCGGAAGAGCCGGGCGGCATGAATTATCTGGCGAAGTTGTTATTCAAACGTACACTCCAGAACACTATAGTATCGAGCTTGTAAAGTCGCATAACTATGAAGCTTATTTTGAAATGGAAATGGCTCAGCGTAAACATGCTGGTTATCCGCCTTATTTTTATCTGACGTTAATTAATGTCTCTCATCCGGAAATTACTAAAGTGATTGGCGTAACGGAAAAAATCACCTCATTTTTAAAAAGAGAGCTGTCAGATGAAACGGTTGTTTTAGGCCCTACAGCCTCGCCTATTGCTCGGATAAAAGATAGATATCGCTATCAATGCATGATAAAATACAAAAATGAACCGAAGCTTGTAACTACATTGCGTGAAATTCAGCAGCATTATCTAAAAGAAATGAATCAAGGCCAGCTGAATATATCAATTGATTTACATCCTTATTTATTTATGTAAGTTAACTATTTAATTAAAGTTTGTACGAGATACATTCGCACGTTATTTTTGAAAGGCAGGATTAGAATATGAAGATTGTATTTATGGGAACACCGGACTTTTCAGTACCGGTGTTGCGTCAATTAGTGATGGATGGGTATAACATTGCTGCCTGCATCACCCAGCCGGACCGCCTTGTAGGCAGAAAAAAGGTTATGACACCACCTCCGGTAAAAGTAGAAGCAATGAAACACGGGATTCCTGTGCTTCAGCCAGAACGCATTAGAAATCAAGAAGAAATTGAACGTGTATTAGGATATGAACCTGAGCTGGTCGTTACAGCAGCTTATGGTCAAATATTGCCTAACGATATTTTAGAGAAGCCAGCGTACGGCTGTATTAATGTTCATGCTTCTCTATTACCGAAGTATCGCGGCGGAGCACCTATTCACCAGTCAATTATTGATGGTGAGAAAGAAACCGGTATTACCATTATGTATATGGTTGAGAAGCTAGATGCAGGTGATATGTTAACGCAAGTGCGTGTTCCAATCTTAGAAGAGGATCATGTTGGTTCGATGCATGATAAATTAAGTGCTGCAGGTGCTAAATTGTTAAGTGAAACGATCCCAGCTTTAATTAAGGGTGAAATTACTCCGCAAAAGCAAGATGAAACGAAGGTAACGTTTGCTAGAAATATCACGCGTGAGATGGAGAAAATGGACTGGAGTAAAACGGGTGAGGAATTATACAACCAAGTCCGTGGACTGAATCCATGGCCGGTTGCATTTACGACCCTTCAACAAAAACCGTTAAAAGTGTGGTGGGCAAAGAAAGTGAACGTAGCAACAGAACAGGAACCAGGTACGGTGATCGAAATTAGAGATGACTCTTTTGTCGTTGCTACTGGTAATCAAACAGCTCTTGAAATTATGGAGCTTCAACCATCTGGAAAAAAAAGAATGACTGCTGAGGACTTCTTGCGCGGGGCAGGGAGTTCACTAGAAATAGGGATGAAACTTGGAGATGAAAATGAGTAAAAATGTACGTGAAGTAGCAGTAGATGTGTTATTACAAATTGAAAAAAATCAAGCTTACAGTAATCTTTTGTTGAATCAAACGATCAATAAATCAAATCTTGACCGCAGAGATATTGGTTTACTAACGGAGCTTGTCTATGGAACAATTCAACGTAGAGATACTCTCGACTACTTTCTTGCTCCTTTTGTTAAGAAGGGTATTGATAAGTTAGAAGATTGGGTAAAAGTATTGCTTAGGTTATCAGTCTATCAGCTTGTATATCTCGATCGTATTCCAGACAGGGCGGTTGTACATGAAGCGGTAACGATCGCCAAAAAAAGAGGCCATAAAGGAATCAGCGGGATGGTCAATGGAGTCTTACGCAGTATCGGACGAGAAGGCGTTCCTGATATTAAAGATGAAAAAGACCCTATTAAACGATTAGCTTTAGAAACGAGTCATCCAGAGTGGCTTGTAGCTCGCTGGGTTAAGCAATTTGGTGAGGAAGATACCCGCTTAATGTGTGAAGAGAACTTAGTCTCTCCTGCTGTTACAGTGCGTGTCAACCAAACAAAAGCAACAAGAGAAGAAGTGATCAGCATGCTTGAAGCTGATGGGGTTGCGGCTGTCAAAGGAGAGCTTAGTGAGGACGCTCTTATTATTAAGTCCGGACAAGTGTTTGAATCGAAAGCGTTTAAACAAGGGTATGTGACGGCTCAAGATGAAAGTTCTATGCTTGTAGGCAGAGCGCTTGGGGCAAACAGTGGTGAAAGAGTTGCGGATGTATGTGCTGCCCCTGGCGGTAAAACAACTCATATTGCAGAACAAATGAATAACGAAGGCAGCGTTCTCGCTTTTGATTTACATGATCATAAAGTGAAGCTAATACGAGGACAAGCAGCAAGGCTTGATTTATCAATTATTGATACCCAGGCGGCAGATGCACGTAAGCTGGCTGAGAAATTTGAGCCAGAGAGCTTCGACCGCATTCTTGTAGATGCGCCGTGTTCTGGATTTGGTGTTATAAAGAGAAAGCCAGATATCAAGTGGGCCAAGAAAGAAGCAGACATTAAAGCGATTCAATCCATTCAGCAGGCGATATTAAATGCTGTTGCCCCGTTATTAAAAAAAGACGGTACATTAGTATACAGTACGTGTACAGTGGATAAAGATGAGAATGAGGAAACCGTTGAAGCGTTTTTAGCTGAGCACCCTTCATTTGTTAAAGATGAAGATTTAAAAAATCGCCTTCCTAAGCAGGTGGTTGACTCAAAACGATTTAAATCAGGGATGGTTACAATATTGCCCCAAGATTTTAACAGTGACGGCTTCTTTATTTCAAGCTTGGTTAAACAGTAACCTTAAAATAGCTTAGAGGGAATGCCGTAGAGGGAATGCCAATGTTGGCGGCGAAGTTAGAGGGTATGAAACCTTATTAGGATGAGCGATAAGGAGAGTTCAGCTCATTTGATTTGGGGAGAAGAGGTAGGTGGTAGTAGGATGCGGTATACGTTTATGACAAACGTTGGGAAAGTGCGTACACATAATGAGGACAGCGGAGGCGTATTTGAGAATTCGAGCGGAATTCTGGCCGTTGTAGCTGATGGAATGGGTGGACACTTAGCAGGAGATGTTGCAAGTTCCATGTCTGTATCGTTTCTAGAAAAGGAATGGAGTGAAGTAAGCTCACCTTTTTCTGCTAAAGAAGCAGAGCACTGGCTAAGAAATAGCTGTTTGAAACTGAATGAACATCTCTATCAACATGCATTAGACAATAAAGAGTGCCAAGGCATGGGTACGACAATTGTTGCCGCTCTGTGTACAGAAGAGTTTGTCTCAATTGCTCATGTGGGAGACAGCAGAGTGTATATTAAAAATGAGTTTGGCTTTAAGCTCAAAACATCTGATCATTCACTCGTACAAGAATTATTGAATACGGGTCAAATCACAGAAGCTGAAGCTGAACATCATCCAAGAAAAAATGTACTTTTACGGGCTCTTGGTACGGAACCTGTTATTAAAGTCGATGTGCAGACACTTCAAGTAGAAGACGATCAATTAATTATGCTTTGCTCAGACGGTTTATCTAACAAAATCGAAACAGCTGAGATGGAAGATATGCTTACGGCAGAACAATCGATAGAGGCGATAGCGGAATCATTCATTAAAAAGGCGAATGAACGTGGTGGAGAAGATAATATTTCAATTGCAATCGTTAAGTATGAAGAACATTCTAATCATGCCTTAGATACGGACAAGGCTAGGTGAGGGAAATGATAGGTACTCGTATTGCGGGCCGATATCAAATTCTTGAAGTAATCGGCGGCGGCGGAATGGCAAATGTGTATAAAGCATTAGATGTCATTTTAGACCGTCATGTTGCAGTAAAAGTTCTCCAACCACAGTTCTCAGAAGATGAACAGTTTATTAAACGTTTTCGCCGGGAAGCACAAGCTGCAACAAGTTTAAACCATCCGAATGTCGTTAATATTTTTGATGTCGGAGAAGAGGGCAATACGTATTACATTGTAATGGAATACGTAGAAGGATTTACGTTGAAAGAATTAATTCAATCGGAAGGTCCTCTGCCTGTTGAAAAGGTGCTTGATCTGCTCAAGCAAATGATGGCTGCGATCTCGCACGCCCATGCAAACCAAATTATCCACCGTGATATTAAACCACATAATATATTAGTGAGTAAGGACGGCGTTGCTAAGGTCACAGACTTTGGAATTGCGCGTGCGATTTCATCGGCTACGATCACGCATACTAATTCAGTTATGGGTTCTGTGCATTATTTGTCACCAGAACAAGCACGCGGAGGTCATGTTACGTACCGCTCTGACATTTATTCTATGGGAATTGTCTTGTTTGAAATGGTCACAGGTACGCTGCCTTTTAAGGGTGATACGGCCGTGTCTATTGCAATTAAGCACCTACAAAATGAGGTACCTTCTGCAAAATCGATCGTCCCAGGACTGCCGCAAAGCATTGAAAATGTTATTAGAAGGTCGACAATTAAAGATCCGTTAAAAAGATATGCAACGATTCATGATATGGAAGAAGATGTCGAAACGGTTTTAAATCCAGACAGACTAAATGAAGATGTATACTATGCTAATGATGTTGAAGAAGACATGACAAAGGCTATTCCTATCATTAAAGATGACGATTTAAAAGAAGATGATGTCGACAAAACAATTGAAATAAAATCCAATGAACGAACGGCTCCTGTTGCTGCCCCTACACCGCCTCCAAAGCCTGCGTCTGAGCAAGCTGAGGCAGGTGAAGAGCCTGCGGAGCCTGCACCTAAAAAGAAAAAGAAGAAAAAATGGCTGATTATCAGCCTGATCGCGTTGTTATTATTAATCGGTTCTACGGCAGCGGCTTTTGTCCTGTTTCCTAATCTCTTCTATGTGGCAGAGGTTGAAGTTCCTGATGTTGTTGGTATGCCGTATGAAGAGGCTGAAGAAAAGCTTCTTGGCCTTAACCTTGTAGTCGAGCGCGAGGATGAGGAGGTAGAAGGTGTTGAACCTGGACATGTTGCGCGGCAAAGCCAAAGGGCAGGTTCGAGAGTAAAGGAACAATCAAGAGTGATCCTGTATGTTAATATAGAAGACGCGAGCTTTGAACTCGATGATGTTATTGGGCTTCCTATTGAAAGGGCAGAGCGCCTTCTCGATGAACAAGGCTTATCGGTCGAACGTATTGAGCAGGAAGATTCGACCCAAACACCTGGCATCGTTACCGAGCAGCGTCCTGGTGCTGGTGAAACAGTGGTAGCAGGTGAAACAACGGTTTATTTAACGTATGCGGTTCAATCAGAGATTAGGCTTCGTAATTTAGAGGGCGAAAGCGAAGATGCCGCTCGTGAGTATTTAACTGAGGCAGGCTTAAACGGCCGTTTCCAAAATGAGTACTCTGATTCAGTGGAGGCAGGTCTAATCATACGTCAATCACCTGGAGCATTTACGATGCTGCAGCCGGGTGATGATGTGCAGTTAATTGTCTCAAGCGGACCTAGAGAAGAAGAACCACCACCAGCGTCAGAGGATACGCCAGAAGATAGCGGAAGCACCGAAGAGCCAGATCCTGAACCAGAAACACCAGCAACAAAACAATATGAAGTGAATCAGCCTGTTGACGTATCGCCAGAGGACCAAGAGGCCGGTAACAGTTATGAGATCCGTATCATTTATCGTGATGCGACAACAAATGGGGCTGATGAAGTATTTGTTGAGGAATCAATAACTGAACCGAAAACCTATTCCATACCTCTAGAGGTAAGTGAGGAATATCCAGGTTCATTTGATGTTTATGTCAACGGAAACCAAGCTCATAGTTCTAAGCAATATACATTCAATTAAAAGAAGAGAGCTTAGTGAGTAAGCTAAGCTCTCTCTACTTGCTTTGGGGAAAATTAAGGAGGTTATGCATGGCAACTGGTATGATTGTAAAAGCCTTAAGTGGTTTTTATTACGTTCAAAATGAAGATGGAATATTCCAATGCAGAGGTCGTGGAAATTTTAGAAAGCGCAAGATTAAACCGCTTGTAGGAGATGAGGTGGAATTTGAAGCCGAAAATCGTACAGATGGTTATATTTTAGATGTATTTGATCGAAAGAATGAACTGGTACGTCCGCCTATTTCTAATATCGATCAAGCATTGCTTGTTTTTTCAGCGAAGGAACCTGACTTCAGTCCGCTGTTGCTCGACCGTTTTTTAGTACATATCGAAGCAAACAATATCAAACCGGTTATTATTATTTCTAAGGTCGATTTATTATTACCAAATGAACTAGCGGAAATAAAAGAATATCAAAAGCAATATGAAGCCATTGGGTATACCGTCATTTTAACAACAAATCAAAACCAATCATCAAATCAAACGAACGAAATGGTAGAAATTTTATCTTGTATCAAAGATCAAGTCACCGTTATCGCGGGTCAGTCAGGAGTAGGTAAATCCTCTCTGCTAAACGTACTAAAACCGGAACTAGAAATTGAAACCAATCAAATTTCAAGTCATCTAGGTCGAGGCAAGCATACAACAAGACACGTAGAATTATTATCAGTGGGCGGGGGATTAATTGCAGATACCCCGGGCTTTAGCTCGCTTGATTTTATTGAAATGGAGCTTGAAGACTTATCAAGCTGTTTTCCTGAAATGGCAAGCGTCCATAATCTATGCAAGTTTCGGGGCTGTACGCACACCTCTGAACCTAAATGTGCAGTAAAAGAAGCGCTTGTGCAAGGTGAAATTGACAACGGCCGTTATGAGCACTATCTTGTTTTTTTAGATGAAATTAAGAACACTAAACGGAGGTATTAGATCATGATTAAAATTGCACCATCGATTCTTTCAGCTAATTTCGCTACCCTTGGAGAAGACATTAAAGAAGTAGAGGCAGGCGGTGCCGATTACATCCATGTTGATGTGATGGACGGGCATTTTGTTCCAAATATTACGATCGGTCCCTTAATAGTGGATGCGATCCGCCCCGTTACTAAACTGCCGTTAGATGTTCACTTAATGATCGAAAATCCTGATCAATATATCCCGCAGTTTGCAAAATCAGGTGCAGATATCATTACTGTGCATGTAGAAGCGTGTCCGCACCTTCACAGAACTATTCACTTAATTAAAGAGAATGGCTGCAAGGCAGGAGTCGTTTTAAATCCTCATACTCCGTTTGACGCAGTTAAGCCAATAGTGGAGGATCTGGATATGATTTTATTTATGACCGTAAATCCAGGTTTTGGCGGCCAGTCTTTCATTTCATCTGTCCTGCCAAAAATCAAAGAAGCTTCTTCCTACATTAAAGAAAAAGGCTTAGATGTTGAGATTGAAGTGGACGGAGGAGTGAATCCGGAAACAGCTAAACAATGTGTGGAAGCTGGTGCTAATGTGTTAGTAGCTGGTTCAGCTATTTACAATAAAGAAGACCGTGCGAAGGCCATTGCTGATATTAGAGGATCTTAATCTGTGTGAACGTTAGTCATTCGACTAACGTTTTTTTTGTTTTCTTAGGTTCTTTTTAATTGCAGGGAACAGTTGGGTCAACTAATGCATATAAGTATTATGTGCTTTAGGGTCAGATAAAGAGGTGTACTTACTCCAAAAGTCCAAGACATATCTAGTAAAGAAATGCATATGTATAAGGTAGGAAGACAAGGTTAGAGAATTCTCGGAAAAAGTAGGTATAGTTCTTAGCTTGTGAATATACTAGTAGAAAAGAGTATTGTTTTTATCCTTTCTCTATTATACTGCAAGTCTTTTTATCGAAAGGGTGAAGCAAGCTTTGCTACCGCCCGCTCTGGTCGCTAGCTAAAGTTCTTTATCATTAACTCATGGGTTTTACGTTGAGGAGGAGGAGCTATGAAATTCTACACAATCAAACTGCCCAAATTTTTAGGTGGATTCGTAAGGGCCATGCTGAACTCATTCAAAAAGGGGTAAATGCAAAAAAGCACCGTTAACACGGTGCTTTTTTGTTATAAACGAAGTAAATTATACGCGTTCAACTTTACCAGACTTAAGCGCACGAGTAGAAACATATACACGCTTAGGCTTACCATCTACTAAAATACGAACCTTTTGTACGTTTACACCCCAACGGCGTTTTGTTTTATTCAATGCGTGAGAACGCTTGTTGCCGCTTTTTGCTTGTTTTCCAGTAATTGCACATTTACGAGCCATGATCTGCACCTCCTTATACCAATAGCGATGACCACAGAAATCATACTTGACTATAGTAGCACAGCCCCTATACGAATGCAATAGTTACACGGAAAGTTTATCAAGTAAACTTGCTTGACAGTGTATCTTTGCCCCCCTTATTTTAAAACAACTTTAAAAAACCCTTTGAGTATAGTAAAATGACGATAATGACCGAAGTCTTGAATTCGAGAAGGAGGAATCATTTATGTCCATTGAAATGAAAACCCAACTAGGTGTTGTAGATGTTTCTAAAGATGTAGTAGCTACAATTGCTGGCGGAGCAGCAGTCGATTGTTACGGTATTGTTGGGATGGCTTCCCAAAAGCAAATCAAGGATGGTATTACTGATTTGTTAGGAAAAGAAAACTTTCGCCGCGGTGTGGTAATTCGTGAGATCGATGAGGAAATTCATATCGATATGTACATTATCGTAAGCTATGGTACAAAAATTTCTGAAGTAGCTTACAATGTCCAAACGAAAGTGAAGTATCAGTTAGAACAAATGTTAGGGTTAGATGTTGATTCCGTGAATATTTTTGTTCAAGGCGTCCGCGTTACTAATCCGTAAGGTGTAGTTAGGAGGAGCTTGTTGTGTCAGTAAATTTGATTGAAGGAAAAAAACTTGCCCATATGTTTGTCGAAGGGGCAGCTAATTTATCAAAACATGTTAAAGTGGTGGATTCACTTAATGTATTCCCTGTTCCGGATGGAGATACAGGTACAAATATGAACTTGTCCATTACTTCTGGGGTAAAAGAAGTGAAAGCACAAGTTAGTGATGATGCAGGTAAGGTCGCTGCCTCTTTTGCAAAAGGACTCTTAATGGGAGCGCGTGGTAATTCCGGTGTTATCTTATCTCAATTATTCCGCGGTTTCTCTAAAGATGTAGAAGGGAAAGAGTCAATTGGTGCACTGGATTTAGCTAAGGCATTTGAACATGGTGTTGAAACAGCATATAAGGCGGTTATGAAACCTGTTGAAGGAACAATTCTAACTGTCGCAAAAGATGCGGCAAAACACGCTGTGAAAACAGCCAAACATGAAAAAGATGTCATAGCCATGATGGAAGAAGTGCTTAAAGAAGCACGTGCTTCTTTAAAAAGAACACCGGATCTTCTCCCTGTATTAAAAGAGGTTGGAGTGGTTGATTCTGGTGGACAAGGATTAGTTTATATTTACGAAGGATTTTTAGCAGTGCTTAAAGGTGAAAAGCTGTCAGATTCATTGCCTGAAGAGCCGCAAATGGAGGATCTAGTAAAAATTGAACATCATAATGCTCAAAGTCATATGTCTACAGAAGATATTGAATTTGGTTATTGTACAGAAGTGATGGTTCGTTTTGAGCAAGAGAAATTAGCTGCTAATCCATTTGATGAAACATCATTCCGTAATGAACTAAGTGAACATGGTGATTCACTTTTAGTTGTATCTGATGAAGATCTTCTGAAAGTACATATTCACGCAGAGGAACCAGGAGCGGTTCTATCGAAAGCTCAACGTTTTGGTGACCTAATCAACATTAAAATCGAGAATATGCGTGAACAACATACCCACCTTCTAGACGAAACGAAAGCTGTTTATGGAGGCGAAGAAGAAGCTCCTGCGGCTGCACCGAAGGAAAAGAGCGAATACGGTATTGTAACGGTATCTATGGGCGATGGTATTGCCAAGCTGTTTGAAGGCTTAGGAGCAAGTGCTGTCATTCAAGGCGGGCAAACGATGAATCCAAGTACCGAGGATATTGTGCGTGCCATTGAAGAAGTAAACGCAGAAAAAGTTATTATTCTTCCTAACAACGGGAATATCATTATGGCAGCAGAACAGGCTGCGCAAGTAGTGGATGCAAAAGCGGTTGTTATTCCTTCTAAAACTGTTCCTCAAGGACTTGCTGCATTACTCGCATTTAACCCATCAGATGCGCTTGATGCAAATGCACAAGGAATGAAAGAGGCAATGTCTCATGTGAAAACAGGACAAGTTACATTCGCTGTTCGTGATACAAATATTGATGGTATTGATATTAAAAAAGAAGATTTCATGGGAATAGCAGAGAAAAAGATCGTCAGCTCGGGTGCCGATGTACTAGAAGTTACAAAAGAGCTGCTGCAAAAGTTAATGGATGAAAATAGTGAGATTATTACAATCCTGCAAGGGGAAGATGCAAGCAGTGAGTTAACAGATGAGTTAGCTGCCTATATTGAGAGTGAGTATCCAGATGTAGAGGTAGATATCCATTTAGGTAATCAGCCACTATACTCATATATTTTCTCGGTTGAATAATCCGTACGGGGGTTGGATTGTATGTCAAAAGTAGTAGTGGTAACAGATAGCACAGCGGATATTCCAAAGGAGCTTGCTGAACAATTAAACATTACGGTCATTCCATTAAACGTGATCTTCTCTGAAGAGGAGACGTATCAAGATGGAGTCACTTTAACATCGACTGAGTTTTATGAGAAGGTTGTAGCAGAAGATCGGATCCCTTCAACATCTCAGCCGACTCCTTATCAATTTGAAGAATTGTATCGTGAGCTGCTTACAGAAGAAGATACTACGATCATCTCGATTCATTTATCATCTAAAATGAGCGGGACCTACCAAGCTGCCATGATTGCAAAGCAATCACTAGATCTTTCTGATAAGCTTCATGTGATTGACTCGAAGCGAGCATCCTATGCGATTGGAATCATCGTTGTTGAAGTTGCGAAGATGGCTAATGAAGGAAAGTCAGTTGAAGAATGTCTTAGCCGTATTGATGAGTTAATGAACGCCACGAAGGTGTATTTCTTAGTAGATACGCTTGAGTTTCTGCAAAAGAATGGCCGAATCGGGAAAGCGTCAGCTATGCTTGGTTCATTGTTGAAAATTAAGCCCATTCTCAGCCTGACAGAAGACGGGGAAGTTTACCCTGTAGAAAAAGTACGCGGTCAGAAGAAGGCGTTAAGCCGTATTTTAGAAGTGCTGCGTGATCAATATGGACAAGAGCGTGTTCATGTTGGCGTCTCACATGCTGTAAATGAAGAGCTCGCTCGTGAAATGCTGGATCGAATGCGAGCTGAATTTAATGTGGAATCAGAAGTGATCACAGATATCGGAGCCGTAATCGGTGCACACGTCGGCCCGGGCACTGTTGCCTTTTCCATCACAAAAGCATGATGAATCATAAGGATATTCCTGCCTACACCATAGCTAGGTAGGGATATTTTTGCTTTATAGATAGGTTTCATTTCTTCATTTCTAGAGAAATGTAGTACTAAACGGATGATAATAACAGGAGGAACGTTATGAAGTATCGTACAGTGTTTGATATTATTGGACCTATTATGATTGGGCCTTCAAGTTCTCACACTGCAGGAGCAGCGAGGATAGGGAGAGTAGCAAGAACATTGTTTGCAGAAAAACCAGATCGTGCAGATATTTATTTTTATGGATCATTTGCCAAAACGTATAGAGGACATGGAACAGACGTAGCGATTGTTGGAGGAATATTAGACTTTGACACCTTCGATTCTAGGATTACGAATGCGCTTACAATTGCAAAAGAAGAAAAGATTGATATTCATTTTCATGAAGAAGAAGCCTTGACGGATCACCCCAATACGGCCAAAGTGGTGTTAACAAAAGGAGAGGTCACAATTGAACTGGTTGGTATCTCCATTGGGGGCGGTAAAATAGAAATCATTGAACTGAACGGATTTAAATTAAAACTCTCTGGAAATCATCCTGCTATATTAGTCGTTCATAATGACCGGTATGGTGTGATAGCAGGCGTATCGAATGTGCTTGCAAAGCATGAAATTAATATTGGACATATGGAAGTATCGCGAAAAGAAAAAGGGAAAGAAGCTCTTATGGTAATAGAAGTTGACCAAAATGTACCAAATACGATTTTAAAAGAACTAGAAAGCCTGCCAAATATCGTGAAAGTGACAAAGATTCATGATTAGGCGGAATGCTAGTAGGAGGAATGAATATGTTTCGTAATGTTGCGGAGCTTGTAGAATTAGCTGAATCACAAGACATACCTATTTCTGAAGTGATGATCAGACAGGAAGTAGAAGTAAGCGGCAAATCACGAGAGGTCGTCATGAATCAAATGAGAGAAAATTTGAAAGTGATGAGGGCCGCAGTTGAAAGAGGGATTTCTGAAAATGTTCGTTCAGTATCCGGCCTAACTGGCGGAGATGCGGTTAAGTTACAAGAATATATTAAAAAAGGCAATTTTTTATCTAGTGATGTCCTTTTAGATGCAGTTAGTAAAGCTGTTGCAACGAATGAAGTAAATGCTGCAATGGGAACAATCTGTGCCACACCAACTGCAGGGGCCGCAGGAGTTGTACCGGGCGTATTATTTGGATTAGAAGCAAAATTAAATCCGACAGAAGACGAGATGATTGGTTATTTATTTGCATCAGGTGCTTTTGGTTTTGTAGTAGCAAATAATGCCTCTATCTCTGGTGCGGCTGGGGGGTGCCAGGCTGAGGTGGGGTCTGCAACCGGAATGGCAGCAGCTGCATTAGTAGAGCTTGCTGGCGGCACACCGAGTCAATCCGCAGAAGCGATGGCAATCGCTTTAAAGAATATGCTCGGTCTTGTATGCGACCCTGTAGCAGGGCTTGTTGAGGTGCCATGTGTGAAACGTAATGCAATGGGTGCATCAAATGCAGTTGTGGCAGCAGACATGGCATTAGCAGGAATTACAAGCAGAATTCCGTGTGATGAAGTAATTGATGCGATGTATAAAATTGGTCAAACCATGCCGGAAGCTCTCCGTGAAACAGCGCAAGGAGGATTAGCAGCGACACCAACTGGACGGGAGCTAGAAGCCAAAATTTTTGGTGTGTCGCTTGATAAGAAATGAATCAAAACATGAGTTTACCGGTTACCGAAGTTAAGGGAGTCGGTGAGGAAACAGCTAAACAAATGGCTGGTATGAATGTTCATACAGTCCAAGATTTAATCGAGCATTTCCCTTTTCGGTATGAAGATTACCAGTTAAAAGATTTACAAGATACAAAGCATGATGAGAGAGTGACAGTTGTCGGTGTGGTGCAGAGTGAACCATCGATCCGCTATTACGGAAAGAAAAAAAACCGCTTATCGGTAAGGTTGTTAGTCAATCAAATTTTAATCACCGTTACTTTTTTTAACCGAGCA
Organism: Alkalihalophilus marmarensis DSM 21297; assembly: GCF_000474275.2. Taxonomy (GTDB): domain Bacteria; phylum Bacillota; class Bacilli; order Bacillales; family Bacillaceae_D; genus Alkalihalophilus; species Alkalihalophilus marmarensis. Next base: position 42,970 of record NZ_ATAE01000028.1, on the reverse strand, counting down.
TTCCTAAAAAAGTACTTTACAATCGGGCAGGAGGTAACCGTTACCGGTAAATGGGATCAGCATAGAATGACCATAGCCGGCAGCGAGTGCCATCCAGGCAGAGTAGAAAAAGAACAGACAATCGTTCCTGTTTATTCGGTATCAGGCAAATTGACCTCAAAATCATTAAAGAAATATATTTATCAAGCGATGCAGCAATACGGCGAGGATATACCTGAGGTGCTTCCGGAATCGTTTTTAGAAAAATACAAGCTTCCAACTAAAAGAGAAGCGACCTACCGTCTGCATTATCCATCAAAAGATGAAGCAACAAAACATGCACGGCGAAGAATGGTCTATGAGGAATTTCTATTCTTTCAGTTAAAAATGCAAGCGTATCGAAAAATAAACCGTGAGCAATCGGTCGGTGTGCCTCTTAAGCTTGATCGAAACAAAGTGAGAGATTTTGTGAGCAGCCTCCCATTCCCGCTAACGGGTGCTCAAAAAAGAGTAGTGAAAGATATCCTTCATGATATTGAATCTGATTACCGAATGAACCGCCTTTTGCAAGGGGATGTTGGATCCGGTAAAACCATCGTTGCGGCTGTGTGTATGTATGCCGTTGTTCAAGCCGGAAAACAAGCAGCACTTATGGTGCCGACAGAAATATTAGCTGAGCAGCATGTTTCCTCGCTTAAACCTCTTCTTGAACCATTCGGTATTGAAGTTGAGCTCTTATCAGGTTCAGTCAAAGGGAAGAAAAGAAGAGAGAGACTCGAGCGCCTTGAATCAGGGGAGATGCATATTGCTGTTGGCACTCATGCGCTCATTCAAGAAGATGTCATCTTTCACGACTTAGGTCTAGTCATTACAGATGAGCAGCATCGTTTCGGTGTAGAACAAAGAAGAGTGCTTCGAGATAAAGGGGAGCATCCTGACGTATTATTTATGACGGCAACGCCAATTCCTAGAACGCTTGCTATTTCCGTTTTTGGTGATATGGATGTATCAATTATTGATGAGATGCCTGCGGGGCGGAAGGTAATTGAAACGTATTGGGCAAAACATGACATGCTAGACCGTGTGCTTGGTTTTATTGAAAAAGAGTTGCAAGCAGGGAGACAAGCCTATGTCATTTGTCCGCTTATTGAAGAGTCGGAATCACTCGATGTGCAAAATGCGATTGATGTACATGCGATCCTCCAGCAGCATTACAGCGGGAAGTTTAAAGTCGGCTTAATGCATGGGCGTCTTCATCCAAAGGAAAAAGATGAAGTGATGGAAGCGTTCAGTGAGAACGAGACACAAATTTTAGTATCGACTACTGTGGTTGAAGTCGGTGTGAATGTGCCTAATGCTACAGTTATGGTTATTTATGACGCCGAACGCTTCGGACTTGCTCAGCTTCATCAATTAAGAGGCAGGGTAGGACGAGGTGAAGCTCAGTCTTATTGTATATTGCTCGCTGACCCTAAGTCGGAAGTTGGAAAAGAGCGGATGCGGATTATGACCGAGACAAATGATGGGTTTGTGCTGTCTGAGAGAGATTTGGAGCTGCGCGGACCTGGGGATTTTTTCGGTTCAAAACAAAGCGGACTTCCTAATTTTAAAGTAGCTGATGTGGTTCATGATTACCGGGCGCTTGAAGTGGCTAGGCAAGATGCAGCTGAATTAGTAAACAAAGCTGATTTCTTTGAAAACCCTGTCTACAGCTACTTTAGAAAGTACTTAGAGGAGTCTGGTGTATTTGCTGGAGAAAAGCTTGATTAACTATTGAAATTATAAGTGTGCAATTATATACTACTCTTAGTACCTAGTCATATAAATTATGAGTTGTTTGATTGAACCAACAGGGCTGCGATCGTCACATGCTTTTCATGCACCATTCTATAGCTGTGCTTGAAAAGTCAAATTGTGAGGTGTCTGCACCTAGGTAAAGGGTGGTAGGGCAAGATATGAAAAGACGTAAAAAGGAACGCCAATCGATTTTACAAGAAACGCTGGCAAGTAATCCGTTTATGACAGATGAAGAGCTTGCCAAGCGTTTTTCCGTAAGTATTCAAACGATTAGGCTTGATAGAATGGAACTTGCAATCCCTGAACTTCGTGAGAGAATTAAAGATGTTGCTAAACAACAGCTTGATGATGTTCGTGCGCTTCATCCTGATGAGGTGATCGGAGAAATTGTCGATTTACAGCTTGATGAACGAGCGATATCCATTTTAGACGTACAAAACGAACATGTCTTTAGTCGTTCAGGTATTGCAAGAGGGCACCATCTATTTGCCCAAGCGAATTCGCTGGCAGTGGCGATCATAGATGATCCGCTTGCACTGACACAGCGGGCTGTCATTCACTTTACAAGACAGGTTAAAGCCGGTGAAAGGGTTATAGCCAAAGCGAGTGTATTATTGACAGAACAAGGACGTACCACTGTTAAAGTAGAGAGCTTTGTAGACCAAGAAATGGTTTTTCAGGGTGAGTTTGTGATGTATCGCAACAATGATATAGGTTGATATAGGTTGAATAAAAAAGGAGAATGAAAATGAGAATTGCAATTGATGCAATGGGCGGAGATCATGCACCGCGTGCCCAAGTAGCAGCTGCCGAGCAAGCAGTGAAAGATTTTTCCGGGCTGGAAATAACGCTCGTGGGCAACGAATCAGACATTCGTCCACATTTAAAAGATGATACAAATATTACGATTCTTCATACAACAGAAAAAATTGAAGATACAGATCAGCCGACAACAGCTGTCCGCAGAAAAAAGGAAGCTTCGATGGTTCTTGGTGTGCGTGAAGTACGAGAAGGTCGTGCTGATGCCAGCATATCGGCAGGAAATACGGGCGCTTTAATGACAGCAGGGCTCTTGCATGTTGGCCGGATTAAAGGAATTGATCGACCAGCCCTCGCGCCAATGCTGCCAACACTTGACGGCAATGGATTTTTACTGCTTGATGTAGGGGCTAATATGGATGCAAAACCAGAGCAGCTGCTTCAATATGCAATCATTGGCAATACATATATGGAAAAAGTACAAAAAGTTAAAAAGCCTCGTGTAGGACTATTAAATGTCGGTACTGAGAGCGGAAAAGGAAACGAATTAACAAAAGAAGCGTTCCCGCTCCTAGAAGCAGCTAATTTTCATTTTATCGGAAACGTTGAGGCCAGGGACCTTATGAACGGGGTCGCTGATGTAGTAGTTTGTGATGGCTTTGCAGGGAATTTAGTTTTAAAAACAATTGAAGGAACAGCAGGAACTTTATTTTCTTTGTTGAAAAAGGAACTAACGAAATCTGTGAAAAATAAACTTGCAGCTGGAATGCTTAAGTCAAGCTTTAAAGATATTAAAAGTCAACTAAGTTATTCAGAGTATGGCGGTGCGGGACTGTTTGGGCTTAAGGCGCCTGTCATTAAAGCGCATGGTTCCTCTGATGAAGTGGCAGTATACCATGCGATCAGACAAGCAAGACAAATGGTAGAAGAGCAGGTTACAACCATCATTGAAACAGAAGTTGCTGCAATAAATTCTACACAAAGCAAGTAGAGAATGGGGAGGAAGCTAATGGGGAAAATCGCTTTTTTATTTCCAGGACAAGGCTCACAAGCTGTTGGGATGGGAGTAGAACTCAGAACGAATGAGCCAAAATGTAAGGAAATTCTAGATCGTGCTGATTCCAGGCTCGGATATTCTTTAACAAAAATTATGGCAGAGGGGCCAGAAGAGAAGCTCCGCCGCACTGAGAATACTCAGCCTGCACTTGTAACAATGAGTATTGCGGTTCTAGAACTATTAAAAGAAGAAAATATAACGCCTGATTATGTAGCTGGCCACAGTTTAGGAGAGTACAGTGCGCTAGTTGCTGCCGGGTCTCTATCTTTTGAAGATGCTGTGTATGCAGTACATAATCGCGGTTTATTTATGGAAGAAGCTGTTCCTTACGGGGAAGGCGCCATGTCTGCTGTTCTTGGTATGGAAGTAGATCTCTTAGCCGAAGTATGTAAGGAGATTCAAGCAAAAGGGCATGTGGCAGAACTTGCGAATCTAAACTGTCCTGGGCAAATTGTTATTTCTGGTTCTAGCGAAGGCGTTGCTCTATGTGGTGAACGTGCTAAAGAAAAAGGGGCTAAACGGGTGATTCCACTTCCGGTAAGCGGGCCATTCCATTCATCTTTAATGAAGCCTGCTGCAGATAAATTAGAAGGTGTATTAAAGGAAATCAATATTAAAGATGCAAAAGTTCCTGTCATTGCAAATGTGACAGCTAAAGCGCAAACAGATGCGAATGAGATCGAACAAAAATTAGTAGAGCAAGTATATTCTCCTGTGCGTTGGGAAGAAACGATTAGAGAATTACAAGATCTTGGAGTCGATACATTTATTGAAGTCGGTTCAGGAAATGTATTAACGGGTCTCGTGAAAAAAGTAAACCGCCGCGCGCAAGCTTTTGCTGTAAATGATCGAGAAAGCCTTAATAAAGTGGTCGCTAAACTTGAAGGAGTGAAGGAATAATGCTACAAGGGAAAGTCGCAGTCGTAACAGGTGCATCACGAGGAATCGGGCGTGCTATTGCACTAGAACTTGCTAAAAACGGCGCAAATATTGTGGTGAATTATGCAGGAAGTGTCGCTAAAGCTGAAGAAGTAGTTGCGTCATGTAAAGAATTAGGTGTGGATGCACTGGCTGTTCAAGCAGATGTGGCAAACAGCGAAAGCGTCCAAGCTATGATAAAAGAATCAATCGAGGCATTTGGCCGAGTAGATATTCTTGTTAATAACGCAGGTATTACTCGTGACAATCTTCTCATGAGAATGAAAGAAGATGATTGGGATGCAGTGATTGATACAAACCTTAAAGGAGTATTTAACTGCTCTAAGGCTGTGACCCGTCAAATGATGAAGCAGCGCTATGGGAGAATAATTAATGTAGCTTCAGTAGTTGGTATTTTAGGTAATGCCGGGCAAGCAAATTACGTAGCAGCAAAAGCGGGTGTCATCGGTTTAACTAAGACAATGGCAAGAGAACTTGCTAACAGAAACATTTTAGTGAATGCTGTCGCACCTGGCTTTATTACAACGGATATGACAGATGAATTAACAGAAGATATGAAAGCACAAATGCTTGGGCAGATTCCTTTAGGAGCCCTAGGCAAGCCTGAACATATTGCCTCTGTCGTGCACTTTTTAGCTAGTGATGATGCAGCGTACATGACTGGCCAAACACTGAATGTTGATGGCGGTATGGTTATGCAGTAACAGGAAAGTTCAATACGGTATTGACATGTTGCTACTTTACCGTTAAAATTCTTCTAGCTTTCACACGACTTGAGAGGGGGTGAACGTACATGGCAGATACATTATCACGTGTAACGACGATCGTTGTTGATCGTTTAGGTGTTGAGGAAGCAGACGTAAAACCGGAAGCTTCATTCAAGGATGATTTAGGCGCAGATTCATTAGACGTTGTTGAGCTTGTTATGGAGCTTGAAGATGAGTTTGATCTTGAGATCTCTGATGAAGAAGCTGAGAAAATTTCGACTGTTGCTGATGTCGTTGATTACATAAACAGCCGTCAGTAGTTGGTGAGGAGTCCCATATGCAATTCATGTGGGACTTGCTTTACAAAAACAGATAATCCCAAACAAGTACATTTTCATAGTGTTGGAGGTCAACATGCCGCAATCTTCTAAGAACCACCGTAAACCGAGATCGAATTATTACGATCGCCGGCGTCATAATCGCCGACTCACTTTGACCGAAGAACAAAAAAAGCAATTTGATGATTTGCTTTTGAAAATTGATCTGACTTTTGAAAATCGTAAGCTACTCATCCAAGCATTTACTCATTCATCCTATGTGAATGAGCACCGTATCTATTCGTTTCAGGATAACGAAAGACTTGAATTTTTAGGGGACGCTGTACTTGAACTAGCTGTTTCACAATTTCTTTATAAGAAATTCAACTCAATGAGTGAAGGGGAAATGACCAAGCTTCGTGCTTCTATTGTATGTGAGCCATCGTTAGCCCGTTTTGCCGAAGAGCTTGAGTTTGGAGAGCTTGTTTTATTAGGTAAAGGGGAAGAAATGACGGGCGGCCGCAATAGACCAGCCCTGCTCGCCGATGTGTTTGAATCCTTTATCGGCGCCCTGTATCTAGATCAAGGTTTAGAAGCAGTTTATAAATTTTTAAGTCAAACGATGTATCCTAAAATTAACGATGGTGCTTTTTCTCATATGATGGATTTTAAAAGTCAGCTGCAAGAGTTTATTCAAAGAGATAACCTCGGTCAAATTCAATATGTGATTGTCCAAGAAATCGGACCAGCACATAATCGTGAGTTTGTATCAGAAGTACAATTAAATGAAAGTAAGTTAGGTGTTGGTTCTGGCCGTTCTAAAAAAGAAGCCGAACAGCACGCAGCTCAGCAAGCTCTTATCAAACTGAGCGAGAAAAAAGATAAGTAGACATTAAAAAACGTGCCTGATCCATAAGTTATGGAAGGCACGTTTTTTATTAGCGTTTTCTCATTTTACCTAGCTCTGAAACGATGGCATCCAGTTCACTTACAGAAAAGGATTGTTTGCTCATAATCATTTCATAAATATCACGAAGGTCTTCATACTGATCTGTGTCAAAGCTCTTTGCGTTTAGTGCACCGGCATTTACAATTTGTAACTTCATCTTAATTTCTTCAATCATATACTCAATATTTTCACGGCTTGTAGTGGAGAGATCCATATTTACACCTCATCTTTAAATTAGTCAAATCCTATCGTATCATACGAGGGTCTATTTGTACTACAACGTTTAATGAATCTGAGTTTAATTTAAATTGAGTATGATCTAAGGAGCAGGATCCTGAGTGAAGAGACGGATGTATTCATACAGGTATTATGGTAAAATAGGAAAGTTGTTAAACAAGGTTAGGGGGAAGGATTATGTTCCTCAAACGACTAGAGGTCGTAGGATTTAAATCATTTGCAGAACAAATGAATATTGAATTTGTCCCAGGGGTCACAGCAGTAGTTGGTCCAAATGGGAGTGGGAAAAGTAACATATCAGATGCGGTTAGATGGGTGCTTGGTGAACAGTCTGCTAAGTCACTGCGCGGTTCGAAAATGGAAGATATTATTTTTGCCGGAAGTGATACGCGCAAGCGGTTAAACTACGCAGAGGTCAGCTTGATTTTAGATAATGAGGATCAGCACCTATCGATTGATTATAGTGAAGTGAGTGTCACAAGACGGGTGTATCGTTCTGGTGATAGTGAATACTTAATTAATAAGCAGCCATGTCGATTAAAAGATATTATCGACTTGTTTTTAGACTCAGGGCTTGGCAGAGAAGCTTACTCCATTATTGGACAAGGAAAAGTAGAGGAGATTTTAAGCAGCAAGGCAGAAGATCGCCGAGTGATATTTGAGGAGGCTGCAGGTGTCCTTAAGTATAAGACGAGAAAAGTCAAAGCAGAAAAGCGATTAACTGAAACACAAGATAACTTACTGCGTGTTGAAGATATTCTTCATGAATTGAGGGCTCAAGTAGAACCGTTGGAGATTCAGGCTTCGATCGCTAAAGATTACTTGGAGAAAAAAGAAGAATTAAAAGAAGTAGAGATTGCTTTAATGGTGCATGAAATCGAAGAACTGCATCAAGAATGGAACAGTGAAAAGGAAAAACTCCAAAGCTTGCATCAAGAGCATGATAAAAGACATCAAAAGCTTATTGAGATGGAAGAAGAACTTGAGAGTCTTAGAGAGCGCTCTAAACATTTAGATCAAGAGCTCAGCGTAACGCAGGCAAACTTGCTCGCAGTGAGTGAAGAACTTGAGAAAAATGAAGGGAAGCGAGAAGTATTAAAAGAACGAAAGAAAAATGCTTCTCAAAATAAAGAACAGTTAGAGAAGTCAATAGAGCGGATTTGTGAACAACAAGCAGCGCTTTTGGCCGAGCTTACTGAGCAAGAAGATAAGGTGATATCCGCCCAATCCATTGTTAAATCTTTAAATGAAGAAATTACAGAACAAGAAAAACGATTAAAGCTAACTGAAAAAGATGTTAATAAAGAGTTAGATCGTTTGAAATCAGATTATATTGAAGTCCTTAATGAACAAGCATCAATTCGAAATGAACGCCATTACTTGGTCGAACAAAAAAGGCAGCAAGCATATAAGCAATCAAGGTTAGAAGATGAAAATCAAGACCTGCTTAAAGGCCGCGAGCAGCTTTCTAGCAGGTTGAATGAAGCAAAAGTAGAAGTTGAAGCAAAAGAACGTGAACTAGAACAAAATATAGACCAGTATCGCAAAAGTCAAACCCAATTAGATCAAGTAAGAACACGTTACCAGAAGCGTGAATCTAAACTTTATGAAGCCTATCAGCTCATTCAAAAAATGCAGTCAAGGGCAGAAGTGCTTGAAGAAATGCAAGCTGACTTTTCTGGGTTCTTTCACGGGGTAAAAGAAATCCTGAAGGCCAGAGAAGGGAAGCTTGAAGGGATTGTTGGGGCGGTTGCAGAATTAACTACCGTACCAAAAGAATATGAGACAGCTCTTGAAATAGCATTAGGAGCTGCTTCGCAGCATATCGTCGTTGAGAGTGAGAAAAGTGCTAGGGGAGCCATTACTTTTCTTAAACAACATCGTCTTGGCCGGGCCACGTTCCTGCCTTTGCCGGTTATGAAAGAGAGACAGCTTCCCGATCACCTGCTTCATTCCTTAACACAGGAACCAGCTTTTGTCGGAATCGCCTCTAAGTTATTACAATATGAAGAACGGTACCATCAACTGTTTTCGCAGCTTCTTGGTCAAGTTATTATTGCTCGTGACTTAGAAGGGGCCAATAAAATAGCGAGGATGCTTAACCATAGATACCGCGTCGTCACCCTTGAGGGGGATGTTGTTAATCCAGGCGGTTCAATGACTGGCGGAAGCATTAAACAAAAGCAAACACCGCTTCTTGGCCGTAAACGCGAGCTCGATGAATTAGTGGCGAAACTAAATAAACTAAAAAGTTCAGCTGCTGCGCTTGAAACAGAAGTGAAAGAATCAAAAAGAGAAATGCAGTCGCTAGAAGCGGATATAGAGTCGCTTAAAACAAACGGAGAACAGGCGAGAAATGCATTTCAAGATGCGAAGACCCGTTTAAGAGAGTTAGAACTAGAATCAGGCAGCATGGAAGATCGCTTTAAGCGCTACGACCGTGAGCAATCTAGTTTCAGCACCGAAACAGAAAAGATGGACGAGCGCTTACGTGAGCTTGACAGGCATGAAGAAGAGATGAAAGCAAGCGCTGCTCGACTAGAACATCAGGTGAGCGAATTAGAAGCAAGACAAAAAGAGCAGCAGCAGTCTAAAGAAACGATTTTGCAACAGTTAAATCAAGCAAAAATTAATTATGCAGCTGCACAGGAGCGCTATTTATCTGCGAAAGCTCAAAAAGAAGGAACAGAAGCTCGTTACAATGAGGTGTCAAAAGATGCATCTGACCTTAAGGATCAATTAAACCTGCTGCAGATGGAAGCTTCTGATCGTACAGATGGCGAGAGCAGTATATCGAATAGAATCGAAGCGAATAAAAAGCATAAACAAGAGATTACCATCAAACTAGAGCAATTAAAGAAAGAAAGGCAAGAGATCGATGAATCGTATGCATCTCTTGATAGTATGATCAAGATGCAGCAAGGTGAACACCGATTAATTGCTGATGAATGCCGTCAAATTGAAGTGCGGGTAAATCGCCTTGATGTAGAACTAGACAGTCGGCTCAATCATTTGAGAAATGAATATGAATTGTCGTATGAGGCTGCGCGTGAATCCTACAATTTAACGGTTGAGCCTGACCAAGCGAAAACAAAAGTGAAGCTTATAAAGCTAGCTATTGAAGAACTTGGATCAGTGAATATCGGGTCAATCGATGAGTACGAGAGAGTAAGAGAACGTCATGATTTTCTTACAGAGCAGCAATCAGACCTTCTTGAGGCGAAAGCAACGTTACACGATGTCATTAAAGAAATGGATGTTGAGATGACCAAGCGTTTCCAAGAAACATATGTCATGATTCAAAAAGAATTTAAAGGCGTGTTTTGTGAACTGTTTGGAGGCGGTGAAGCCGATCTCGTCTTAACTAGTCCGGATAATCTTCTTGAAACGGGTGTCGAAATCATGGTGCGGCCGCCTGGAAAGAAACTACAGCACCTTGGCTTATTATCAGGCGGTGAGAGAGCACTAACGGCTATTGCTTTATTATTTGCTATTCTAAAAGTACGTCCTGTGCCGTTTTGTGTACTAGATGAAGTGGAGGCAGCCCTTGATGAGGCAAACGTGAGTCGTTTTGCGCATTATTTAAAAGATTTCAGCGGCTCGACACAATTTATCGTGATCACTCATCGTAAAGGTACAATGGAAGAGGCTGATGTGTTATATGGGGTGACCATGCAAGAGTCAGGAGTCTCAAGGCTGGTCTCTGTCAGACTTGAAGAAACTAAACAATTAATGGAGACATAGGAGGCAGAATCATGAGCTTTTTTAAAAAACTTAAAGAGAAGTTGACCACTCAAACAACCGAAGTGACTGACAAATTTAAGACGGGTCTAGAAAAAACGAGAGATTCTTTTGCGACGAAAATGAACGAACTTGTCTACCGTTACAGAAAAGTAGATGAAGAGTTTTTTGAAGAGCTTGAAGACATTTTGATTGGTGCTGATGTTGGCGTCAATACGGTCATGACCTTAATTGATGACCTAAAAGATGAAGTGAGAATCCGCAATATTAAAGATACAAAAGATATTCAACCGGTTATTTCAGAGAAATTAGCAGAACTTCTTCAAAAAGAGGAAGAGGATGCCGCATTAAATATTCAAACAGACGGAATGACGGTTATTTTAGTTGTAGGAGTTAATGGAGTTGGAAAAACGACAACGATCGGCAAGCTTGCTAATCACCTGAAGCAGGACGGGAAATCGGTTATGCTTGCAGCTGGTGATACTTTCCGTGCAGGAGCAATTGAACAGCTAGAAGTGTGGGGAGAACGTGTTGGAGTGGACGTGATTAAACAGCAAGAAGGGTCAGATCCAGCTGCTGTCATGTATGATGCACTTCAAGCCGCTAAGTCTAGAGGCGTGGATGTATTAATTTGTGATACAGCAGGCCGCCTTCAAAACAAAGTGAATTTAATGAATGAGCTTGAAAAGGTGAAGCGTGTGATCGAGCGCGAAGTTCCATCTGCTCCTCATGAAGTCCTCCTCGTATTAGATGCGACAACCGGTCAAAATGCGATGAGCCAAGCAAAGACCTTCGGCAAGAGTACAGATGTGTCAGGTATTGTATTAACGAAGCTTGATGGCACAGCTAAGGGTGGTATTGTACTTGCGATCAGGCATGAACTTGATATCCCTGTTAAATTTGTCGGTCTTGGTGAAAAAGTAGATGACCTCCAGCCGTTTAATGCAGAGCAATTTGTCTATGGACTATTTAAAGATATTTTAGAAGAACAGGAAAAAGAAGAGATCGAAGACTAAGTTATAGAGTGTAGTATATCTCTTTGCGATCAGGGGTCTCTTAATGCGTGGTACATAGGGATTTAAGTTTGTTAAGAAAAAAACTTGACACTTAAATCCCTATCCTGTAAGATGTTATCTTGTAAAGGGAAATCACTTAACAAGGAGTTGGATGGTGTGCTGGACAAAACGCTTCGAATGAATTACTTATTCGATTTTTATCAGTCTTTATTAACACCTAAACAACGAAAATACATGTCATTGTACTACCTTGATGATTTTTCTTTAGGTGAAATTGCCGAAGAGTTTGAAGTTAGTCGCCAAGCCGTTTATGATAACATTAAGCGTACAGAAGCGATGCTTGAGGAATATGAAGAAAAGCTGTCTCTGCTTGTTCGATTTGAAGAACGCCAGCAGATATTGAATCACTTAAGAACAGCAATCCAAAGCAACGCGGCTCCTGAAGAGATCATAGAGCACATTCAATCTCTTGAGAAATTGGATTAGGAGGCGACAACATGGCATTTGAAGGTTTAGCTGAACGACTGCAAGATACATTAACTAAGATTCGCGGAAAAGGAAAGGTAAGTGAACAAGACGTTAAAGATATGATGCGTGAAGTTCGACTTGCTCTGCTTGAAGCGGATGTTAACTTTAAAGTTGTTAAGCAATTTATTGCCAGTGTGAAAGAAAAAGCACTCGGGCAGGAAGTTATGAAAAGTCTTACCCCAGGGCAGATGGTTATTAAAGTAGTTAATGAAGAATTAACAGCTTTAATGGGCGGCGAGCAAAGTAAAATTGCTGTGGCCAATAAACCGCCTACGGTTGTCATGATGGTTGGTTTGCAAGGGGCGGGTAAAACCACCACTACTGCAAAACTTGCCAATCATCTCCGTAAAAAGCATAATCGTACACCGATGCTTGTAGCAGCTGATATCTACAGACCTGCAGCAATAAAACAATTAGAAACATTAGGAAAGCAGTTAAATATGCCCGTATTCTCACTGGGAGATCAAGTAAGCCCTGTTGAGATTGCCAAACAAGCGATTGCTAAGGCAAAAGAAGATCACCATGATTACGTGTTGATTGATACAGCCGGACGTCTTCACATTGATGAAGAGTTAATGGGAGAGCTTCAAGAGGTAAAAAAAATTGCTAAGCCGGATGAAATTCTGCTTGTTGTTGATGCGATGACTGGTCAAGATGCAGTAAATGTTGCTGAGAGTTTTAATGAGCAGCTTGATGTAACAGGTGTTGTGTTAACGAAGCTTGACGGTGATACACGCGGTGGTGCTGCGATTTCAGTTAAAGCCGTTACAAATACCCCGATTAAGTTTGCAGGGATGGGAGAGAAAATCGATCAGTTAGAACCATTTTATCCTGATCGTATGGCCTCGAGAATTCTTGGAATGGGTGATATGTTAACGCTGATTGAAAAAGCACAATCAAATGTGGATGAAGAAAAAGCAAGAGAGCTAGAGAAAAAAATGCGGACGATGGATTTTACGTTCGATGATTTCTTAGAGCAGCTTGATCAAGTGAAAAGCATGGGACCGCTTGATGAAATTCTAAACATGATGCCTGGAATGAATAAGGCTAAAGGCTTAAAGGATCTAAAAGTCGATGATAAACAGCTGGTGCGTGTTGAGGCCATTGTCAGATCAATGACTAAAGCAGAAAAGCAAGATCCGAGTCTTATGAATGCAAGCAGACGCCGCCGTATTGCAAAGGGCAGCGGAACGACCATTCAAGACGTCAATCGTTTGCTGAAGCAGTTTGAAGATATGAAGAAGATGATGAAGCAAATGACTAACATGACATCAGGTAAAGGCAAGAAAAAAGGTAAAGGTTTTGGAGGCTTAAAGCTTCCGTTTTAAAGAGGAAATCCTTTTTTTTAGACTGTAAAGGAAATTCCCTTGAAATCTAAGAAAATTGATGATATTATATACCATTGTGTTAACTATTTTTGGAGGTGTCTAACGAATGGCAGTAAAAATTCGTTTAAAACGTATGGGTTCAAAGAAAGCCCCATTTTATCGTGTAGTAGTAGCAGATTCTCGCGCGCCGCGTGATGGTCGTTTCATCGAAGAGATTGGAACGTACAACCCATTAACTCAACCAGCTAAAGTTGATCTTAAAGAAGATAAGGCTGTTGACTGGATGTTAAAAGGTGCTAAGCCTTCTGACACAGTTCGTAACCTATTCTCTAAAGCTGGTTTAATGGAAAAGGTTCACAACGCTAAGAACCAAAAATAATTCTTCTACAAAAAGGAGAATGTGATGAAGTCTTTAGTTGAACACATTGCAAAAGCACTTGTTGATGAGCCCGATGAAGTTCGAGTAACAGAGCAGCAAGAAGGGGACACGCTTTGCATCACACTTTCTGTACATCCAAACGATGTCGGGAAAGTGATCGGAAAGCAAGGTCGTACAGCAAAAGCAATGCGCTCGCTTGTCTATGCGGCAGCAGTGCCTGAGCACAAGCGAGTACGATTAGACATCGTCGATTAAACAGCATGAATACAAAAAAGGGTGAGGGCAACCTCTCCTTTTTTGTTTATCTGCTCTTTTTATAGAATAGGATAAGCAGCGTAAACTAGAACGTGACTAAACTCTTTATATAAAGGAGTATTAGATGAATGCTTAAAATAATTCGCAATGCTCAGGTAAAGTATATTTTAACAGATGCAAAAAAGGAAGAAATTAAAAAGCAGCTTGAATCTGAACTACACCAAACCAAACGGGAATTAGCACAGTTAACATTTCAAATGCAAAAATCAATAAAGAGTCAAAAACATAACGAAGAGACAATTCGTAAACGATATAAAGAAGAATATATAAAAAAAGAAGAGCAAATGAAGTCGCAGACCTTTCAACTAGATCAGCTTGGTTTACTTCAAAATGGAACTGAGTTGAAGGGAGAAACAGTTGAGACAATGACAGAGCTCTCTATTGGTGATGAGTGGGTTAATCCATCAGATCCGCTTGAGATCATTGTTAAAGATGGAATTATTCTAGATATTCGAGGAAGTGGGCAAAAGTAATGGCGGATTTATTAAAGGTTGGAAAAATCGTAAATACACATGGTGTTCGTGGAGAAATTCGTGTGATCTCATCTACGGATTTTCCCGATGAGCGTTACGCTAAAGGCTGCGAGCTATGGATTGTAGATGCTAATACGAAAAAGCATATTTCTGTTGTCGTAGCAAATCATCGAGTTCATAAAAACTTTGATCTTCTTACTTTTGAAGGGTACGATTCCATCAATCAAGTAGAAGAATTTAAAGGCAGCACGTTGTATGTATCAAAAGACCAGCTTAGTGATTTAGATGAAGGAGAGTTTTACTACCATGAAATCATCGGCTGTGAAGTGTATAAAACGAACAACGAGCATTTAGGACAAATTAAAGAAATTATTGAAACAGGCGCAAATGATGTATGGGTGATTCGCCGTGCAGGCGGTGGAAAGGATATTTTAATCCCGTATATAGAGGATGTTGTTATTGAAATTAATCTTGAGGAAAACAAGGTTATCATTGATCCAATGGAAGGGTTAGTCGAATGAAGATCGATGTGTTAACGCTCTTTCCTGAGATGTTTGAGGGAGTTTTTGGCTCATCTATTTTGAAAAAAGCAAAAGAAGAAGGTCATGTTTCCTACCAAGCCGTCGACTTTCGGGAATACACGACAAACAAACATAAAAAAGTTGATGATTATCCTTATGGGGGCGGGGCAGGCATGGTGCTTAGTCCTCAGCCGATCTTTGATGCTGTAGAAGTTCTAAAGAGGCAAAATGATGCTTCACCTCGGATCATTATGTTATGTCCTCAAGGGGAGCGTTATACTCAAGCTAAAGCAGAAGAACTTGCTAAAGAAGAGCATTTAATTCTGCTTTGCGGCCATTATGAAGGGTATGATGAGCGGGTACGGAAACATCTTGTAACAGATGAGATTTCAATAGGAGATTATGTGCTTACTGGCGGTGAATTAGGAGCAATGGTGATTGCCGACAGTGTGACACGCCTTCTGCCAAATGTACTTGGTAATGAAGAATCTGCTGTAACAGACTCTTTCTCTACTGGCCTGCTTGAGCACCCTCAATATACGAGGCCGGCCGAATTCAGGGGTATGGAAGTACCGGATGTCTTATTATCAGGACATCATGCCAATATTGAAAGATGGCGTAAAAAGGAGTCTTTGAAAAGGACGCTTGAACGCAGACCGGACCTGCTAGAAGAAAGAGAATTGACTGTTGAAGAAGAACGTCTTCTACAGGAAATAAAGAGAGAGCAATAGCGGTAAAAGTTTCGTTGATTTATAATGAAATGCTTGTATATTTATTTTCTGTATGATATTATATTCTTTGTGGCTTAGGCCAGTGATTACGATGTTCCGCTGCAGGAAATTCTGATAAGAGCATCTGTATGGAAGGAGTGGAATTATACGATGAACAACCTTATTCGTGAAATCACAAGTGAGCAATTACGTACAGATCTTCCGGCTTTCCGTCCTGGTGACACTTTAGTTATCGACGTTAAAGTTGTTGAGGGTACTCGTGAGCGTATTCAAAAATTCGAAGGTGTCGTGATTAAGCGTCGCGGTACTGGAGTTAGCGAAACATTCACAGTTCGTAAAGTGTCTTACGGTGTTGGTGTTGAGCGTACATTCCCATTACATTCACCGAAAATCGCTAAGATTGACGTGAAACGTCGCGGTAAAGTACGTCGTGCGAAACTTTACTATCTACGTGCATTACGTGGTAAAGCGGCTCGTATTAAAGAAATCCGATAAGAAACGAGAGAAGGAGCTTAGGGAACTAAGCTCCTTCTTTTAAATTGGAAAAAGTATGTACGTCGATTAAACCTATGCTAAAATAAAGAAATGATACATATAGAGAACGTTTAATATAAAATAGAGAAGTGATTCAAATTATTGGGGGCGGAAAAATGGAAAGTAGCAAGTCGAATTCTATGGAGTGGATTAAAGCTGTAGTCATTGCGGTTCTTGTCGCATTTACTATCCGTTATTTTTTGTTTGCTCCCATTGTAGTCGATGGTCAATCGATGATGCCTACATTAGAACATAGCGATCGGATGATTGTAAACAAGATCGGTTATGTGGTCTCTGAGCCTAAAAGATTTGACATTATTGTCTTCCATGCACCAGGCGGAAAAGATTATATCAAAAGAATAATCGGACTTCCTGGAGATCATATTGAGTATCGGGATGACCAGCTGTACGTCAACGGAGAGGTCTTAGATGAACCTTACTTAGATGACCTGAAAGCTGCATACGGCCCTGAATTTGTCACAAGAGATTTTGAGTTGTCAGAAGTCATTGGCGGACATGTCGTGCCGGATGATCATTTATTCGTTCTTGGGGATAATAGACATAACAGTTTAGATTCAAGGGATATAGGTTCGATTCACAAAGATGAAGTAATAGGGAAAGCAAATGTTGTTTTTTGGCCATTTGCTAATATTGGATTTGTAGAGTAGGTGAATATGTTGGCAATACAATGGTTTCCTGGTCATATGGCCAAAGCGAGAAGAGAAGTAACTGAAAAACTTAAATTAATTGATGTTGTCATTGAATTAGTGGATGCAAGGCTGCCTCTGTCTTCGAGAAATCCGATGATGGATGAAATTGTCGGGCAGAAGCCGCGTCTTGTTTTATTAAACAAAGCGGATTTAGCAGATCCTCATATGACAAAAAAGTGGGCTGGATATTTTGAAGAAAAGGGTGCTACCGTTCTTGCTATTAATGCCCAAACAGGAAAAGGGGTAGAAAAAATCAGCGGTGCATGCCGAAAGCTTGCAAGCCCCTTGATCGAAAAGTGGAAATCTAAGGGTATGAAGCCGCGGGCGATTCGCGGAATGATTCTCGGAATCCCGAATGTTGGGAAATCCACACTCATTAACCGTCTTGCTTCAAAGAAAATTGCTAAGGTGGGAGATCGACCTGGCGTAACTAAGAAGCAGCAATGGATTAAGGTAGGAAATGATGAACTAGAACTATTAGATACTCCAGGTATATTATGGCCTAAATTTGAAGATCAAGTGATTGGATACAGATTAGCTGCAACAGGTGCCATAAAAGATGAGTTATTAGATTTTCAAGATATTGCCCTCTTTGTACTAAACTATATGAAAGACCACTACCCAGAACGGATTGCGGAAAGGTATAAGCTAGAGGAAGTACCGGAGGAAGGGCTTGCTTTATTTGATGCGATTGGTAAAAAACGAGGCTGTCTGCTTCCTGGCGGGTATATTGATTATGATAAAGCCGCTGAGATTATCTTAAGAGAACTACGTTCAGGCACGCTCGGACAAGTTACACTCGAGCAGCCGCCGCATACTGTATAAGCCGTGGAGACGATAAAAAGTCTTCTGCGGCTTTTTTTCAGTCCCGGCAATTTGTGTTATGGATAATTAAAGCAATTGCCAGTTTAGCCTAGTAATGAAAAATGATCTCTAGTACGATAAAAAGGTTATAAAAAAATGGACCATAGCACCGATAAAAAGGGTAAGAGAAAGATAGGGGAGAATATGAAACGGTTAGCAATTAAAGAGATTGAAGCAACATTGTTTAATGAAATGGAAGTAAGTGAGGAATGGATTGATCAACTTAAGCATGATGAACGTAAAGGAGTTCAGCGTCTCCTTGGTAAATATGAAAAACAAAAAGCGTTAGAAGCTGAACGAATGCAAATGCATGAAACCATGCTCATGTATGAACGAGAGGCTTGGCGGAATGGTTATAACTATGTAGCAGGACTAGATGAGGTAGGACGCGGACCGCTTGCAGGACCTGTAACAGCCGCAGCAGTTATTCTACCGAAGGATGCGTCTTTACCAGGATTAACAGATTCTAAAAAGCTATCTAAAGAAATAAGAGAGTTTTTTGTTGAAGAAATAAAGAAACAAGCCTTAGCTTATTCGGTTGTTTTTGTAGATGCAGATGAAATTGATCGAGTAAATATTTACGAGGCAACCAAGCTTGCTATGCAAAGGGCAGTCAATAATTTAGACATTCAACCAGATTACTTGCTGCTTGATGCGATGAAACTAGCTAACTCTCTTCCCCAAGAATCATTGATTAAAGGTGACCAAAAAAGCTTAACAATTGCAGCGAGTTCTGTTCTTGCAAAAGTAGCAAGGGATGAGTATATGGCGGAACTTGAGAAGGTGTATCCTGGTTACGGCTTTGCCAAACATGTAGGCTATGGCACCGAAGTGCATTTAAAAGCGATGAACACATTAGGCATCACAAAAGAACACAGAAAATCATTTAAGCCAGTAGCTGACTGTTTAATTAAACAAAGCACGTAGCTATCAGGCGAGGGGAGAAGAAAAATGATACATACGACCAGTAGTAATCAAGAAGTGACGACAGCAGGTGCAAAAAAGCGGACTCCCCTCACGTTTGTGCCTGGTCACATATTTCAAGGAAAGATTATGAAGTTGTTTCCTAATCACCTAGCTTCTCTTTCGATTAATGGGATGCAAGTGACAGCAAGGCTTGAAGCTGCATTAACAGCTGGGGGAAGGTATTGGTTTGAAGTACAGGAAGGAAGCGGTCTGCCAAAGTTAAAAGTGATTGACAATCAAGGGAGAACAGGCCCAGGGTCACCGCCTCCAGTAAATGAACAATTGATTAGGCAGCTGGGTCTGCCTCAAAATACTGCGATAAATGCTCTTTTGGACCAGTTAGCTGTCAAGCAGCTGGCTCTACCAAAGCATGCATTAAAAGAAGCTGCGCAATTGTTGACGACTTTAAATAAGTACGATCGTCAAACAGTAGATTTAGTACACCTCCTCATTCAAAAGAACCTACCGTTATCAGAAGAAGCAGTGAGGGCAGTACAAGCATTTCAAAAAGAAACGGGTGTGAATCAGCAGATACAGCAAGTTATACAGCTTGCGCAGAGTGCAGAATATGCCTCTCATCCGTCGATTGAAAAATTAGTGTCAGCCTTAAAGCAATTTAATGCCCAAACCGAATTCGGCCAAACGAAGCAGCCAGTCCTACACTTGCTTCAGCAGCTAGTCCACCCCTCTGCAACAGCTGAACAAAGCGAGGCTGCTAAGATGCTTTTAACAAGGCTAGGCTTAAGTGACACAAAAGAAACGATAGACGGCTTTATCCATCGCTTTCATCAGGTTGTGCTTAATCAGCAGCAAACAAGCAGTGAGGTTCGACCGCTTTTGCCGCCTCATTTGACCAACCAAGTTGTCCAAATGCAGCCGAGAGAAGCAATGCAGCATATCTTAGGCTCCTTAAGCAATTTGCCGCAAGGGGAAAATGGCAGCCTGGAGTTATTGTTCCAACGGTTAAAAGGATCTCAGAAGGCGCTTGATATAGAAGGTGGACTAAGGCACTTAGTCAGTCAGCAGCTGCCAGCGAATGAGCGATCGATGCTGCAGTCTGCCTTATATCATTCCGTATCACCTGCCATAACCGATACGAAAAGCGGATTTGGTTCTCACCTCCAAAATGTGGCAGCATTACTTGGCTTGCATTATGAAAACGAAATAGCTAGGCATATTCAACAAACGAATGTAAATGAACAAAGCCATCAAGAACGTCTAAAAGGAATGCTCATGCAGCTAGAACAAAGTTTGCCCCAGCCGGTAAGAGAGAAAGTAACAGAAATGATTCAGCGTATAACAGGCAGTCAATTAATGGCTCAAGAGCAGCAAGGCCCCCTTCAACAAGTGCTTATGCAATTACCGCTTGTCTTAGGTTCTTACCAAACAGATGTAACACTGCAATGGGAGGCAAGGCGGCAGGAAGACGGCAGTCTAGACCCAAATCATTGCCGAATTCTATTTTATTTAGAGTTAGAAACACTTGGAGAACTTATCGTGGATATGCAAATACAAAACAGAGTCATTTCACTTACCGTATTTAATGAGGGGGATAAACCGAGCAGACTCATTGATCTATTACTGCCGACTTTACATGATGCATTAGATGGATTTGATTATAAGCTCACTACCCTAATTTGGAAAAATATGAATGAATACAGCCATAATAAGGTTCAATCGCATCATGAGTCTGCCTATAAACAACGCGTTGATTACCAGGGAGTGGATATTCGGATATGAATAACGAGATGAAAAAGCAAGCAGTAGCATTACGGTATGATGCGGCGAAGCAGGATTCACCTGAAGTGATTGCTAAAGGGAAGGGCATCCTTGCAGAAGAGATCATTGAAAAAGCAAAAAATCATCATATCCCGATTCAAGAAGATGCCTCTTTAGTTGAATTATTAAGCCAACTAAACATTAATCAATCGATCCCCCCGGAACTTTATGAAGCGGTAGCAGAAGTATTTGCCTTTATATACAGAGTTGATAAAAACTCTGCAAGAAGCTAGAAATGCAATCGAACCATTTATATTTGAACAAGTCATAGCATCGGGACATTAAGGACATACTAATCCACACACCTAATCAGGTGATCTTTAAGCGGGAGGTATGAATTATGAAACCGAACAAATTAAATGTTCCTGAACTTGATTCGTTTATGAATCAATATAAAGAGGAATATGCTCAAGAATTTGGAGTTCATCACTCTATTCAAGAACAAGATGCAAAAGCAAAAGATATGACAAAGTCAGTCATGCAAAAAGCTCAAAACAAAGAAAAATGCGAATAGTAAAATGAAAAGCTAGTAAATTCTCTCAGAATTTCTAGCTTTTTTTATTTTTATTTTAACGTTGATAAATTCTAACGTTAAAGCTAGAAAGCCTTGTCACACCAAGGGTATGGTAAAAATTGATTGTATGAATTAGACTCTAAAAAAGTTAGAATTAAAAGAAATTTGAAAGAGGTTACACTTTTCTCTCCCAAAATATTTTAAAAAGTGCTAAAATGGAAGAGGAATTTGTCGTTCATCCACGTATAAACGAAAGAGCGACTTGAAATCATATGCAATTGATAGGAGGCTGGAGAGAGAATGAATATTCATGAGTATCAAGGTAAAGAACTCCTTCGTAAATACGGAGTTGCAGTCCCTAATGGGAAAGTCGCATTCTCAGTAGAAGAAGCAGTTGAGGCTGCAAAAGAATTAGGCACAGAAGTTTGTGTTGTAAAAGCTCAAATCCATGCAGGAGGCCGCGGTAAAGCTGGCGGTGTAAAAGTTGCTAAGAACTTGGATGAGGTTCGTACATATGCGGATGAGATTTTAGGTAAAACACTTATTACTCACCAAACAGGTCCTGAAGGTAAAGAAGTAAAGCGCTTACTTATCGAAGAAGGATGCGATATTAAAAATGAATATTACGTTGGTTTAGTTCTAGATCGTGCGACAAACCGCGTTGTATTAATGGCTTCTGAAGAAGGCGGTACTGAAATCGAAGAGGTTGCAGAAGCAACTCCTGAGAAGATCTTCAAAGAAGTAATTGACCCGGCTGTAGGCTTACAAGGCTTCCAAGCTCGTCGTCTAGCATTTAACATTAATATCCCTAAAAAGCTTGTAGGACAAGCTGTTAAATTTATGATGGGACTTTATAAAGCATTCTCTGAAAAGGATTGCTCAATTGCTGAGATCAATCCGCTTGTTACAACTGGAGACGGAAAAGTAATGGCGCTTGATGCGAAGTTAAACTTTGATTCAAATGCTCTATACCGTCAAAAAGACGTACTTGAGTATCGTGATTTAGAAGAAGAAGATGAAAAAGAAATCGAAGCTTCTAAATATGACCTAAGCTACATTTCATTAGATGGTAACATTGGATGTATGGTTAATGGTGCTGGACTTGCTATGGCAACAATGGACATCATTAAGCATTACAGCGGCGACCCAGCTAACTTCCTAGATGTTGGCGGCGGTGCTACGGCAGAGAAAGTTACAGAAGCATTCAAGATTATCCTATCTGATGAAAACGTTAAAGGTATCTTCGTTAATATCTTTGGTGGAATCATGAAATGTGACATCATCGCAGAAGGTGTTGTAGCAGCTACAAAAGAAGTAGGTCTTGAAATTCCACTAGTTGTTCGTCTTGAAGGTACAAACGTAGACCTTGGTAAACAGATTCTTAACGAATCAGGTCTGAACATCACTGCTGCAGATTCAATGGCTGATGGTGCACAGAAGATTGTATCTCTAGTTAAGTAATAATTGGTTTAAAATGCTAACTTAAAAGACTCTTGTTAAAGATGTCTTTAGATAAATGATTCAATTTAATTGTTAATACGAAAGGCGGGACAAAGAGAATGAGTATCCTTATTAACAAAGATACAAAAGTCATTGTACAAGGAATTACAGGCGCAACTGGCTTATTCCATACACAACAAGCAATTGAGTACGGTACACAAATTGTTGGTGGTGTAACACCTGGTAAAGGCGGAACAGAAGTTGAAGGTGTCCCTGTATTTGATACAGTAGAGGATGCTGTTAAAGCTACAGGAGCTAACGCATCAGTTATTTATGTTCCACCTGCATTCGCTGCAGATGCAATCATGGAAGCAGTAGACGCTGAATTAGATTTAGCTATTTGTATTACTGAAGGCATTCCTGTAATGGATATGGTAAGTGTTAGACGTTACATGGAAGGCAAGAAGACTCGCCTTATTGGACCAAACTGCCCAGGTGTCATCACACCGGAAGAATGTAAAATTGGAATTATGCCAGGCTACATTCATAAAAAAGGTCATGTAGGTGTTGTATCTCGTTCTGGTACATTAACGTATGAAGCTGTTCACCAGCTTTCAACGAATGGTATCGGTCAATCGACAGCTGTTGGTATTGGTGGAGACCCGGTTAACGGAACAAACTTCATCGATGTATTAGAGTTGTTTAACGAAGATCCTGAAACATATGCTGTGATCATGATCGGTGAGATCGGCGGTACAGCGGAAGAAGAGGCTGCTGAGTGGATTAAAGCTAACATGAAGAAGCCGGTAGTTGGTTTCATTGGCGGTCAGACAGCACCTCCAGGAAAACGTATGGGTCATGCTGGTGCGATTATCTCTGGTGGTAAAGGAACAGCAGCAGAGAAAATCAAAACACTTGAGAGCTGCGGCGTAAAAGTGGCTGAAACACCTTCTGTTATGGGTGAAACACTTATCAAAGCTCTTAAAGAAAATGATTTGCTTGAAAAATGTACAACTCATGAAGTAGCAAAATAATCAAAAAAGCTCCTCTTATTTGAGGAGCTTTTTTATCTTATTAACCCCGCACCACTACCCTCATCTCCACAAAAGGAAGTGTTCATAAATGAATACATTTAGAGAACGGTTGATTGTGCTGCACAGCAGCATGTTTTTGTCTTGGAAACAAATTGCCGCACTGATCAATCATGACTCAGAACTTCTGACACCATTTACCTCACCCTCTGCCTTTTTTATAAAACATCTCCATTTAAAGCCAGATAAAGCAGTAAAACTAGTAACCTATTTAAAGGAAGTAAACTCAAGTGAATATGTAAGCAAGCTAGCAGCCTCGCAAATTACTACGTTAACTCGTTTTGATGCGGATTACCCTAAAGAGCTGAAAGAATTATATGATCCTCCTTGGGTGCTCTATTGCAAAGGGGATATAGGTCTTTTGCAAATCAAGTTGAAATTGGCAGTAGTAGGCTCAAGAACGCCCACAAAGAGGGGGCTTGGGGCTGTTGCAAATCTAGTGAAACCGCTTGTGAAGGAAAACGTATGTATTGTAAGCGGGTTAGCTCTTGGCATCGATACGGCAGCTCATCAACAGACCATTTCCCAAAATGGACATACGATCGCTGTGTTAGGATCTGGCTTTCATCACTTCTATCCAAAAGAGAGTAAAAATCTTTTCACTTACATGGCTTCCCATCAGCTTGTGATAAGCGAATATCCTCCGCATCAACCTCCAGCAAAGTGGACATTTCCAGCAAGAAATCGCATAATTAGTGGTTTATCAAAAGGAGTTTTGGTCATAGAAGCAAAAGAAAGAAGCGGCTCTCTTATTACGGCCGACCAAGCATTAGATCAAAATCGTGATGTATTTGCCGTGCCTGGTCCTATTGACAGCCAGTTATCAAAGGGCACAAATCAACTGATTAAAGAGGGAGCAAAATTAGTGGTAGAAATGAGTGATATTTTAAACGAATGGACATAAAATCGTCATAAAATTTCCGAGTTTCTTCTATATAATATAGTCGTTTTTTGTCAATTTCCACTCGTTTTAATACGAAATTTTTAAACTCTTGTTTGACAAATGGTAAAAGTCTGTTTAATAATAGGGAAGATTTTAATTTAACTTCGAGAGAGGGAGCTGCTTGTTATGGCCGATTATTTAGTAATCGTTGAATCTCCCGCCAAAGCAAAGACCATTGGTAAATATTTAGGCAAAAAATACATTGTAAAGGCTTCAATGGGACATGTCAGAGACTTACCAAAAAGTCAAATGGGAGTAGATGTTGAAGAAAATTTTCAACCAAAGTATATTACAATCCGCGGGAAAGGCCCCGTGTTAAAAGAATTAAAGACAGCTGCTAAAAAAGTGAAACGAATCTATCTCGCAGCTGACCCCGATCGTGAAGGAGAGGCTATCGCTTGGCATCTTGCCCATAGTCTTAATATTGATGAAAAGTCTGATTGTCGCGTAGTGTTTAATGAAATTACAAAGCAGGCAATTAAAGATGCATTTAAAACACCGAGAAAAATTAATATGGATTTGGTAGATGCCCAGCAAGCACGACGCATTTTAGACCGTTTAGTGGGCTATAATATTAGTCCTCTTTTATGGAAAAAAGTTAAAAAAGGATTAAGTGCAGGTCGTGTTCAATCTGTCGCCGTCAAGATGATTATTGAGCGTGAGAAAGAAATACAAGCGTTCGTACCTGAAGAATATTGGACCATTCAAGGAAAGTTCTCTTTAGGGGACGAGGCTTTTGACGCTAAATTTTACGGAGTAGATGGAAAGAAGCAAGAACTTAAATCAGAGGAAGAGGTCCAAGCGGTTTTAAAGCAATTAAAAGGTAAGTCGTTTGATGTGGCATCTGTAAAAAAGAAAGAACGTAAAAGAAACCCTGTAACGCCATTTACTACCTCTTCCCTGCAGCAAGAGGCTGCAAGAAAGCTGAATTTTAGAGCAAAGAAAACGATGATGATTGCTCAGCAGTTATATGAGGGGATTGACCTAGGCAAGGAAGGGACAGTTGGTTTAATTACCTACATGCGTACCGACTCTACACGAATCTCAGAGACTGCGCAAAATGAAACAAGGCAATACATTGTAGAGCAATTTGGTGAAGAATACACGAGAGTAGGACAGCGTGCGGTGAAGAAAGATAAGAAAGCACAAGACGCTCACGAAGCCATTCGTCCTACTGCTGTATTTAAAGATCCTAAAAGTTTAAAGAGCTATTTATCACGTGACCAGCTTCGTCTGTATCGTTTAATCTGGGAACGTTTAGTAGCAAGTGAAATGGCTCCAGCTATTATGGATACGATGTCTGTGGACCTTGTAAACGAAGGAGTACTATTTAGAGCAACAGGTTCGAAAGTGAAGTTTCCTGGTTTTATGAAAGTGTATATCGAGGGAAATGATGACGGAAAGAAAGAGGAAGACCGCCTGCTGCCTAACCTTGAAGAAGGTCAAAAAGTAAAGAAAGAGTCGATTGACCCGAACCAGCACTTTACTCAGCCCCCGCCAAGATATACAGAGGCGAGACTAGTAAAAACGATGGAAGAGTTAGGGATTGGCAGACCGTCAACCTATGCGCCTACACTTGATACGATTCAAAAGCGTGGATATGTGGCTCTTGAAGAAAAAAGATTTGTTCCGACAGAATTAGGTGAAATTGTATTAGAGTTAATCGTTGAATTCTTCCCAGAAATTTTAGACGTGGAATTTACAGCTAAAATGGAAGGTGACCTCGACTCTATCGAAGAAGGGAATCATGAATGGGTCCACATTATTGATGGTTTTTACCAAGGCTTTGAAAAGAGACTTAAGGTCGCAGAAGAAGAAATGAAAGAAGTCGAGATAAAAGATGAACCTGCTGGTGAAGATTGTGAAAAATGCGGACATGAAATGGTGTATAAAATGGGACGCTACGGAAAGTTCATGGCATGTTCTAATTTCCCTGAATGTCGAAACACAAAAGCAATCGTAAAAGATATCGGTGTGAAATGTCCGACTTGTAAAGAAGGAAATATCGTAGAGCGGAAAAGTAAGAAACGTCGTACATTTTACGGATGTGACCGCTACCCAGAATGTGAATTCATCTCATGGGACAAACCAATTTCTCGTCCGTGTCCAAAATGTTCCGCGATGCTCGTTGAGAAGAAAACGAAAAAAGGTGTCAATGTTCAATGTTCTTCATGCGATTACAAAGAAGAAGCAAATTAATTTGTTTTTGTTGAATCTTGACGAAAAAAGTATTATGATGTACTAGGATTCATAGAAAGTCATGGTGAGCACGTACTCACCAGCAAAGAATGGTTAGTTGATACAATTGCCACAAGGTGATTGAACAAGGAAAAACCAAGGGTCTGAACCGCTAATGTGCAAGTACTCACCAGGATAATGGATCGCTTCGTTATCTTGTCCTTGCCTTAGTCACCGTTCAGACCTTTTTGAATGATTTTTGAGTGGAGGCGTTAAAAAATGGATCAACAACATGTAAATGTGATCGGTGCTGGCCTTGCTGGAAGTGAAGCAGCTTGGCAGCTAGCGAAGCGCGGAATAAATGTACGATTATACGAAATGAGACCTGTAAAACAAACACCAGCACACCATACAGACAAATTTGCTGAGCTTGTATGCAGTAACTCTTTGCGTGGAAACAGCTTAACAAATGCGGTTGGTGTATTAAAAGAAGAGATGAGGAAGCTTGATTCGGTTATAATTTCATCAGCTGACGACTCTTCTGTACCTGCTGGTGGAGCCCTAGCAGTGGATCGTCACGAATTCGCTCAAAATGTTACTGATCGTGTGAAGAATCACCCGAATGTAACCGTGATTAATGAAGAAATCTCTGAAATACCTGAAGGACCGACAATTATTGCTACTGGTCCGTTAACATCAGAAGGACTTTCAAAGCAGCTTCAAGTACTAACAGGTGAAGAGTACTTATACTTCTATGACGCAGCCGCGCCTATTATCGAAACAGATTCAATCGATCGTGATAAAGTGTATCTTAAATCTCGTTATGATAAAGGAGAAGCAGCATATCTAAACTGTCCGATGACGGAAGAAGAGTTTGACCGCTTTTATGAAGCGTTAATCTCAGCTGAAACGGTTCCTTTAAAAGAATTTGAAAAAGAGATTTTCTTTGAAGGGTGCATGCCAATCGAAGTTATGGCAAAAAGAGGGAAGAAGACGATGTTATTTGGCCCGATGAAACCAGTCGGCCTCGAGCATCCAGATACAGGGAAGCGCCCATATGCAGTTGTACAATTACGCCAAGACAACCAATCAGGTACATTGTATAATATCGTTGGTTTCCAAACGCATTTAAAATGGGGACCGCAAAAGGAAGTCTTAAAATTAATACCAGGCTTAGAGAATGCAGAGATTGTGCGTTACGGAGTGATGCACCGTAATACGTTTATCAATTCGCCGAATTTATTAAAGTCTACTTATCAATATAAAGATCGCGACGATTTATTTTTTGCTGGTCAGATTACTGGTGTTGAAGGATATGTCGAATCAGCAGCTGCTGGGTTAATTGCCGGTATTAATGCTGCAAGGCTTGTTAATAATGAGGAACTGCTTACGTTCCCGGAAGAAACTGTTTTAGGGAGCATGGCAAATTACATCACTACTGCGAACCCAAAAAACTTCCAGCCAATGAACGCGAACTTTGGTTTGCTGCCGCCTCTTAGTGAGCGCATTAAAAATAAAAAAGAACGCTATGAACAACTTGCTGAGCGAGCTTTAGGGTCAATTCAGAATTTTGTGAAAAAAATGTAAATATCATTGCGGGAGCTACTAAATCGTGATAGAATTTAGTAGCTCTGTGAGGTGATTCGGATGGATCAATCAAATGAAGATTCGATGATGAAGGATTCAGTGATAAAGAACTCGATTACCAACAATACGAAAACAAGCGATTCTATACAAATGTTCGTACGCTACATGCAAGTTGAAAAAAATTATTCCCTACATACTGTTAAAAGCTATCTTAGTGATATAGAGGATTTTTGTCACTTCATGAAAGAGCATAACTGTGCTGCTTTTTCTGATGTGACTTATCTTTTTGTGCGCTCATATCTGACGTTTCTTTATGAGAAAGCGTATGCTAGAAATTCAGTGGCAAGAAAGATCTCTTCTATGCGCAGTTTATTTCACTTCCTTATGAGAGAAGAAGAACTTACCCGCAATGTCTTTGCAGAAACTCATCTTCCAAAACAGGCTTCAAAACTTCCAAGCTTTTTGTATGAAGAAGAAATGGATGAGTTATTTAAAGCGTTTGAAGGAAACACTCCTCTTGATAAAAGAGACCGAGCAATCCTCGAACTTTTATATGCAACCGGAATGCGCGTAGGTGAATGCAGTCAATTAGATGTAGCGGATATAGACCTTAGGATTGGCACTGCCTTTGTCAAAGGTAAAGGCAATAAAGAGCGCTATGTACCGATTGGTTCGTTTGCATGCGATGTATTACATGAATATATTGAAGATGCTAGAGTAAACTTACTTAAAAAAGGTAATAGTGAGACTAAACGTCTTTTTCTGAATTATCGCGGAGGACCGTTAACTGACCGAAGTATACGGAGGATGTTAGCTAAAAGAGTGGAAGAGGCTTCTATGCAAAAGCATATCCGCCCTCATGATTTGAGGCACTCATTTGCAACTCATCTTCTAAATAATGGAGCGGATCTTAGAGTGGTTCAAGAATTACTTGGTCATGAACATCTCTCTACGACTCAAGTGTACACTCATGTAACGAAAGACCGGCTTCGGGAAGTATATAAAAACCATCATCCTCGTGCGTGAAATAGAGGGATATCAGCTATCTAGGAGGTCTTTATAATGAATGAGAGAATGACTTTCCACGCGACAACGATATTTGCAGTGCAGCATAATGGACGATGCGCGATGGCTGGAGACGGCCAGGTAACGTTAGGAAATGCAGTTGTAATGAAACATACTGCCAAGAAAGTACGTAGAATCTATCAGGGGAATGTGTTGGCTGGTTTTGCTGGGTCAGTAGCAGATGCTTTTACACTGTTTGAGAAATTCGAGAGTAGACTTGAAGAATTCAACGGCAACTTGAAAAGAGCTGCTGTAGAGCTTGCTAAAGAATGGCGAAGTGATAAGGTGCTTAGACAGCTTGAAGCGATGCTCATTGTTATGAACCGAGAACACATTCTCTTAATATCAGGTACTGGTGAAGTGATTGAACCAGATGATGGGATTCTTGCTATTGGTTCTGGCGGGAATTATGCATTATCAGCAGGACGTGCGCTAAAAAAACATGCTCCTGATCTGTCGGCTAAAGAGATTGCAACAGCTGCCCTTGAGACAGCTGGAGAAATTTGTGTGTACACGAATTTAAATCTCGTTGTAGAGGAGCTTCAGTAGAAGTACTTCGATAGAAGAACTTCAATAGAGGAACTTCAATAGAAGAGGCTGGATAAAACGATAACTGGAGTGTGATCGCGTGAAAACTAATCTAACGCCAAAACAAATTGTTGAACGCTTAAATCAATATATCGTTGGTCAAGAAGGAGCAAAAAAATCAGTAGCTATTGCACTAAGAAACCGCTATCGCAGAAGTTTGTTAGAAGATAAGCTTAAAGAGGAAGTTACTCCAAAAAATATCCTGATGATTGGTCCAACGGGTGTCGGTAAAACAGAAATTGCGAGGCGTTTAGCGAAGCTTGTAGGTGCCCCGTTCATAAAAGTTGAGGCGACAAAGTTTACAGAAGTAGGCTATGTTGGACGTGACGTTGAATCGATGGTTAGAGATTTAGTAGAGTCAAGCGTTCGTATCGTGAAAGAAGAAAAGATGGAAGGCGTCAAAGAAGAGGCCTTAAGGCATGCAAATGAACGTCTTGTTGAACTTTTAGTGCCTTCTAACAAAAAACAATCCACATACAAAAATCCTTTTGAAATGCTTTTTAATCAACCTGGTCAACAGCAGCCCGATGATTCAAACGGTGAAGAAGAGGGTATGAAAGAACAAAGAAGGAGAATGGCCCATCAATTAGCTTTAGGCGAGCTTGAAGATCGTATCGTTACCATTGAAGTAGAAGAACAGACTCAACAGTTCATGGATATGTTCCAAGGTGCAGGTATGGAACAAATGGGGATGAATATGCAAGATATGCTTGGCAGTATGATTCCTAAAAAGCGCAAGAAACGTAAGATGCCTGTATCTGAAGCAAGAAATGTTCTAGCGGAAGAAGAAGCTCAAAAGCTGATTGATATGGATGAAGTTACACAGCTCGCTGTTGAGAGGGCTGAGCAGCTGGGGATTATTTTTATTGATGAAATTGATAAAGTTGCCGGTAAATCTTCTGGACAATCGGCCGATGTTTCAAGAGAAGGCGTCCAAAGAGATATTCTGCCTATCGTTGAAGGATCGACAATTGTTACGAAGTACGGTGCGGTGAAAACAGATCACATTTTATTTATTGGGGCAGGTGCATTTCATATTGCCAAACCATCTGATTTAATCCCTGAACTTCAAGGTCGTTTTCCGATTCGTGTTGAGTTGAAAAACTTGACAGTCGATGATTTTGTTCGCATTTTAGTAGAGCCTGATAATGCGTTGTTAAAACAATATTCGGCTCTATTGCAAACGGAAGGTATAAAAGTTACATTTACTGACGAAGCTGTTCGTAAGATTGCGACAATTGCAACGGAGGTAAATCAAGACACGGAGAATATAGGGGCAAGACGCTTACACACGATGCTTGAAAAATTATTAGAAGACCTTTCGTATGAAGCCGCAGATATTACATTAGAAGAGATTGTTATTACACCAGAGTATGTAGAAGAGAAGTTAGCTACCATTGCGAAAAATCGCGACTTAAGCCAATATATTTTATAGTGAATCTAGGAGGAGATTTTTAATGAATTTATTATCAAGAACAAGACAAATTAATGAAATGTTACAAAAATCCGGAGGGCAGCATGTGAACTTTAAAGACATGGCTGAAACACTTCGTGATGCGATCAGCGCCAATGTCTTTGTCGTTAGCCGCCGTGGTAAATTACTAGGCTTTGCTATTAAACAGGAAATTGAAAATGAACGTATGAAAAAGATGTTAGAAGATCGTCAATTCCCAGAAGAATATACAGGGGGATTATTTAAAGTAGAAGAAACGTCACCGAACCTAGATATTGAAAGTGAGTACACAGCATTCCCTGTTGAAAATAAAGACTTATTCCAACACGGTTTAACCACAATCGTACCTATCCTTGGTGGAGGTCAGCGTCTAGGAACTTTGGTACTAGCTCGCTTAAATGATTCATTTAATGATGATGACCTCATTTTAGCAGAGTACGGGGCAACAGTAGTAGGTATGGAGATTCTTCATGAAAAGACACAAGAAATTGAAGAAGAAGCACGTAGTAAAGCGGTTGTACAAATGGCAATCAGCTCATTATCTTACAGTGAACTTGAGGCAGTTGAGCATATCTTTGAAGAGCTTGACGGCAAAGAAGGGCTGCTTGTTGCGAGTAAGATTGCTGATCGTGTAGGAATTACACGTTCTGTTATTGTAAATGCTCTTCGTAAACTTGAAAGTGCAGGTGTGATTGAGTCACGCTCACTTGGTATGAAGGGGACATATATTAAAGTACTAAACGACAAGTTCTTGCTTGAACTTGAAAAAATTAAAACAAAATAAATTATTTCTTCATAAAAGGGCCACATTGTGGCCCTTTTTTATGTGTGTAAATAGTCCTATGAGATAAAACGATCATTAATATGTAATTATTTTGTAAATAAATTAGGCTAAAAAAAGTATTAATATATTTATAATTAATACTATAAGTGGATACTTAAGTCTAAAGTAGGTGTAAAATGGTGGTTCTTTTTTATCGAATGCACTTTTCTTAAAAACTTCATTAGACATTTAGGGTCATTTTGATTACAATTTTCGTAGTGGTTATGATGTGAAAATGTGTATTATTTTGTTTATTAATGCCGTAATTTGGTGAAAAACTGAAAGTATTGTCGAAAGGTGTGGCACGTATGGAGTTATTTTCTAACTCGACTTTTAGAGTATTAGAAAGAGGGCTAGATGGTTCGCAGCTTAGGCAGAAAGCGATCTCTGATAATATTGCTAACGCGGGAACGCCCAATTATCAAGCTAAAAAGGTAAGCTTTAAACATACATTAAATGAAGCTATGGGCACAAACCTAGAAGCAAATAAAACAAATGCGAAACATATGGACTTTAGTACTACAAATACAGGGACTAAGGTTTATACGAATCCTCATACAACTTACAATCACAATGGAAATAACGTTGATATAGATCATGAAATGTCTGAATTAGCTAAAAATCAAATCTATTACAATGCATTAATTGATCGAATGAACGGGAGATTTCAAAGTTTACAGACTGTGATCAGAGGGGGGAATTAACGGATGACACTCTTTAGTGGATTTAATGCAAGTGCCTCAGCACTTACCACACAGCGTCTTAGGATGGATGTTATTTCTTCTAATATGGCGAACGCAGAGACGACACGTGCACGAATGGTAGATGGTGAGTGGACACCATATCGAAGAAAGATGGTTGTCGTTGAACCGAATCAAAAGCAGCCTTTTTCTGCTTTCTTAGGAAGTGCGATGAAACAGAATTCAGAAGTCGGAACTGGAGTAAAAGCTTCGGCAATTGTTGAGGACCAGAACCCTTTCAAACTTCTCTATGATCCAACTCATCCTGATGCTAATGAAGAAGGATACGTTGAAATGCCTAATGTAGACCCGCTGAGAGAAATGGTGGATTTAATGACAGCTACTAGGTCTTATGAAGCGAATGTGACGTCACTAAATGCGACAAAGAACATGTTAATGAAAGCCTTAGAGATAGGAAGGTAGGGGGATAACTAGATGGAGTTAAATCGTATTTCATCACCATTTATGTTACATAATCAGCTAGGAGTACAGAACCAGCCGTTGAAAACTCCAGCCGAGGCAGGGGAGACGTTTAAAGCGGCATTAACAGAAGCGGTTCAAGAAGTGAACGAACTTCAAAATGTTTCTGCTATGAAAACAGAACAATTGGCCCGTGGGGAGATTGATAACCTTCATGATGTGATGATTACCGGCCAGAAGGCAAGTGTAGCGCTACAGGCTACAGTAGAAATCAGAAATAAAGTGATTGAATCTTATCAAGAAATAATGCGAATGCAAGTTTAAGCAAGTTTACAAATTTGCATAGTCATTTGCTTTGTAGGTTGTGGGAGGGCGCATGAACGAGAAATTTGTACTATATAAACAGAAACTGACAGAATTCTGGAGCGGGCGTACAAAAAAGCAAAAAAGCATCTATGCAGGTGCTTTCATTGCCGTCGCTCTTTTATTGATTCTATTGTTATTGCTTGGAAACAGATCGAATAACGTCCCTCTTTATAGTAATTTAACCCTACAAGAAACAGGGCAGATTAAAGAAACGTTAGACGCAAGAGGGATACTAGCTGAAATATCAGATAACGGTACAACGATCCTAGTACCAGAAGCGATGGTCGATAGTTTAAAAGTAGATCTTGCAGCTGAGGGGATTCCTAGAAGCGGCAGCATTGACTACAGCTTTTTTCAAGATCAAATGGGCTTTGGTATGACAGATAATGAATTCTCCGTGATGGAGCGCGGTCTCATGCAAACGGAGCTTCAAGACTTAATCCGCAACATTAACGGCGTAAATCATGCCAATGTCATGATTACTCTGCCTGAGGAGAGTGTTTGGCTTAACACGACTCAAGAGGCAGCTACAGCTTCCATCGTAGTGGATTTAGCCCCTGGCTACCAATTAGATCAAAATCAGGTTAAAGCACTTTATCATCTAGTATCTAAAAGTGTTCCAAACCTCCCTATAGAGAATATCGTCATAATGAACCAAATGTTTGAGGATTATTTTTATGATAATGATGGAAGTCAGTCAACGACATTATCTGCCTTTGAACAACAACGTACGATTCAACGTGAAATTGAGAGAGACTTAACCCTAAACTTACAGCGGATGCTAGGAACCGTCGTAGGTCAGGATAAGGTGCTGGTGTCAGTTACAACTGATATTGATTTCACTCAGGAGAATCGTCAGGAATCTTTGGTAGAACCAGTGGATCCTGAAAATATTGAAGGTATTGCAGTGAGTATTGAACGAGTTACCGAGACGTATACAGGAGAAGGAACGCCAGCCGGCGGGGTTGAAGGAACTGGTGAGGGTATTCCAAACTTCCCTGGTGCTGTAGGACAAGGTGAATCGGAATATGAGCGTACGGAAGATCGAATTAATAATGAAGTCAACCGTATTAACCGTGACATAGTAGAAAGCCCTTATAAAATTCGTGATCTTGGCATTCAAGTCATGGTAGAGCCGCCAGAAGGAATGGATGTTCTTCCTCAGGAACGATTAGATGATATACAGCAAATTTTAGGGACGATCGTACGGACAAGTATCTCAGGTGTTTATGCAGATGAGTTAACAGAAGCTGGTATTAATGAAAAAATTTATGTTTCCTCGCAGCCATTTGAAGGGAAGCCGGATACAACTCAAGCTCCATCAACGGTTATACCTGTTTGGATGTATGTGGTTGCAGGGGTCTTAGTTGTTATTATCATTTTGCTTATTGTCTTATTAATGAGAAAAAGAAAGCAAGAAGAGGAAGAAGAACTCGTTATTCAGCAGCAAGCAGCAGTTGTACCTGATCTTCCAGATGAAGATACCAGTGAATCTGCAACAAAACGCAAGCAATTAGAACGTATGGCAAAAGAAAAGCCTGAAGAATTTTCAAAACTTCTTCGTACATGGTTATCTGAAGATTAGGAGGGAGAGCTTTGGCTCAGTCAGCAAAAAAAGGATTAACAGGGAAGCAAAAAGCAGCAATTCTCCTAATCTCACTTGGTCCGGATGTATCTGCGCAAGTGTATAAGCATTTATCGGAGGAAGAAATTGAACAGCTTACCCTTGAGATTGCAAATGTTAGAAAAGTAGATAGTGAAATGAAAGAAGATATACTTGAGCAGTTTCATTCTCTTGTTTTGGCTCAAGACTATATTGCTCAAGGCGGTATTGGGTATGCCAAAAGCATTCTTGAGAAAGCACTAGGAGAAGCGAATGCGATGGATATTATTAATCGCCTGACGTCTACTCTACAAGTGAGACCTTTTGATTTTGCAAGAAAATCAGATCCTTCACAAATCTTAAACTTTATTCAAAATGAACATCCGCAAACCATTGCATTAATTTTAAGTTATTTAGATTCAACTCAAGCGGGAACGATTCTCTCTGAACTGCCACAGGAAGTTCAAGCAGATGTTGCAAAAAGGATCGCATTAATGGACAGCACTTCGCCAGAAATTATAAATGAAGTGGAATCCATCTTAGAACAAAAGCTGTCATCTACAATGACACAAGACTATACAGAAGCAGGCGGGATTGAGGCGGTCGTTGACGTGCTTAACAGTGTTGACCGTTCAACAGAACGCACGATCCTTGACGCGCTTGAAATACAAGACCCAGAACTTGCAGAAGAGATCAAAAAGAGAATGTTTGTCTTTGAAGATATTGTCACACTTGATAACCGCTCCATCCAGCGTGTAATACGTGATGTTGAGAATGAAGATTTACAATTATCGCTTAAAGTGGCAAGTGATGAAGTGAAAGAAGTAGTATTCAGCAACATGTCTCAACGAATGGCCGAGGCCTTTAAAGATGAAATGGAGTTTATGGGGCCGGTTCGATTACGAGATGTTGAAGAAGCTCAAACAAGAATTGTCGCTGTCATCCGCCGCTTAGAAGAGGCAGGAGAAATCGTTATTGCCCGTGGCGGAGGGGATGATGTGATTGTCTAAAGTTATTAAGTCAGTCCATTCTAAGTCCAGCTTTAAGCAGGCTAAGCAAATTGTAATCCGAAAGCTATCTGAGGACGAAAGTTTCCAACCTCTCATTCATGCAGAAGAGGAGCAGCATGAAGAGAGCTTTAGTTCTGCTAGTACAATTAATAGTAATGATACAGATAAGATAGTAAAACAAAAATTGGATGAAGCTGACCAAAAGGTTAAGCAAATGATGGAAGACGCCGAGCTTCATATTAATGAAATGTACGAGCAAATTGAGTTTGACAAAAGTGAAGCGATAAAAGAGCAAGAATATATGTATGAGCAGATGAGGGAGGAAGGCTACCAGGCAGGTCTCCTCAAAGGGCGAGAAGATGGATTTAATGAATACAAAGAAAGTATTGAAGAAGCAAACAGCATTATTATGAGCGCAAAAGATGAATACCATAAAGTTGTAGAACAGGCAGAGCCAGTGATTGTTGATTTAGCTGTAGAGCTTTGCAGAAGAGTGATCGGCCATGGACTAGTGGGGCTTCCAGAAGTTTGGGATCAATTTGTAAAGCAGGTCATCAAAGAGGTTCAAGAACATGAAGATGTGAAAATTTACGTCCACCCTGATTGGTTTGAACGAACGAGACAGCAAAAAGAAGAACTACACCTATTTCTCACTCATTGCGAAGAGCTCTACATTTATGCGGACCCTGCTCTAGCCGAGAACGGATGTGTGATTGAAACGAAATACGGCCGAATGGATGCAACAATTGATCACCAGCTTACTCAGTTAAAAAAACAGCTTCATGATCGACTCGAGGAGGCTTAAGCGATGAAAGCTCAATCATTAATCTCTTCAGTTCCCTCACTTCAACCCTATAAATGGTATGGAAAAGTATCTAGAGTAGTAGGATTGATGATTGAATCAATCGGTCCTGTCGCATCCGTAGGAGAGCTGTGCTACATACTGGTCGGCAAACAAAACCAAACGAGAATAAGGGCAGAAGTCGTTGGCTTTAGGGACGAATATGTTCTGTTAATGCCCTTAAACGGAATTCAAGAAATTGCTCCCGGGAGTTTGGTAGAAGCAACAGGAAGTCCACTTGAGATTAAGGTGGGAAGCGGCTTAATTGGCAAGGTGGTTGATGGGTGCGGAGAACTGCTTGATCAGCAAAAGCTGCCTAAAGGATTAACATCTTTTCCAACAGATAATGAGCCGCCAAATCCATTAAAGAGACCACGTATTGAGAATGCAATGAGTCTAGGGGTTAGAGCAATAGACAGCTTGTTTACAGTAGGAAAAGGTCAGCGAATCGGGATTTTTGCCGGAAGCGGCGTTGGTAAAAGTACATTGCTCGCAATGCTTGCCAAAAACTCTTCAGCGGATTTAAATGTGATTGCTTTGATTGGTGAACGAGGTCGGGAAGTGAAAGATTTTATCGAACGGGACCTTGGCACAGAAGGGCTTAGCCGGACGATCTTAGTCGTAGCAAC
Source organism: Alkalihalophilus marmarensis DSM 21297 (assembly GCF_000474275.2). GTDB lineage: Bacteria > Bacillota > Bacilli > Bacillales > Bacillaceae_D > Alkalihalophilus > Alkalihalophilus marmarensis. The sequence goes on along the minus strand of NZ_ATAE01000028.1, from coordinate 5,053 downwards.
CTCAGATCAGCCAGCTCTAATGAGAATTAAAGGAGCTATGACGGCTACAGCGATTGCCGAGTATTTTAGAAATCAAGGCCTGGATGTCAATTTGATGATGGATTCGGTCACTCGTTTTGCGATGGCGCAGCGTGAAGTCGGGTTAGCGACCGGAGAACCACCAACGACGAAAGGATATACTCCTTCAGTTTTTGCAATGCTCCCTAAGCTGTTAGAGCGGTCTGGGACAGATGCAAAAGGAAGTATTACCGCGTTTTATACGGTTTTAGTAGACGGTGATGATATGAATGAGCCGATAGCTGATGCGGTGCGAGGGATTCTTGACGGTCACTTAGTCTTAGATCGGAAATTAGCCAATAAAGGACAGTTTCCTGCGATAAATGTGTTAAAAAGTGTCAGCAGGGTGATGTCAGATCTTGTTAATCCAATTCATAAACAGGCTGCAGAACGTGTTCGTAAATTAATCGCTACATATGAAGAAGCCGAAGATTTAATTAATATAGGCGCTTATAAGCGAGGCTCTTCAAAAGAGATTGATGAAGCGATCCAAGCATATCCAGCGATTATTGAATTTTTAACTCAAGCTACTGATGAGCGGATGTCATTTGAAGAGTCTGCCAGCCTTCTAATGAAACAATTTGGGTGAGGTGTAGAGGATGTCGTTTGATTTTGCACTACAGAAAGTAATGAACGTGAAAGAACAAGAACAAAAAAACAGTCAGAACCAATACACAGAAGCGATGAATCAATTTGAACAAGTAGCTACAGAGCTGTATGACCTGCTTAAAAAGAAAGAGGAGCTTGAACAAACAGGAAGAGAAAAGGTTACGAAGGGAATCTCTATATATGAACTCCAAAGTAGTCAATCTCAGTTATTACGTCTGCAGCAAGCAATCAATGAGACTCAACATACTACCCAATTAGCCCGTGAGCGGATGAATCGAAAACAGCAGGATATGGTTAAGCATTCTATTGAATTTAAAAAATATGAAAAAATGAAACAAGTAAAACAGGAACAATTTAAAGAAGAACAACGTCGTCTTGAAAATGCTCAAATGGATGACATTGCGATACAACTTTTTCAAAAGCGTTGGAATTAGGTGGATAGGATGAGTAAAAAGGAAAAAACGCATAGCAAGCTTCAAATGTTTGTTCTCGTTATTCTTATTCCGGTTATTTTTGGGGTGATCTTCTTTAGTGTCATTCTTAATATGATTGGCTTTGACGTGTTAGGTACAGCTAAGCAAGCAGCATCATCAATCCCTTATGTGTCAAGCCTAATGGAAGATGATGAGGAGGACATTATCGAATCAGAGACAGAAGAGCAGGACATAGATACTACAGCAGAACAAAATGAGATTGCCTTATTGCAGCAGCAGATTGCTGAAAAGGATTCAAAGATTACAGAGCTTGAAAATGAAGTCATAGAAATGGAACAAAGGCTGCTAGTTGAACAAGAATTAAATAATAACGCAACACAAGAACTTAGTGAAATCGCTAAAACGTACGAAGCGATGTCTGCTAAAAATGCAGCAGCGATTATTTCTGAGCTTCAAACAGAAGAAGCGCTCCTTCACCTCTCCCAACTAAAAACGGATTCAAGAGCAGCGATTCTTGCAAAGATGGACTCAGCTGCCGCAGCTGATTTAATGAGCCGTTTAACAAGTCAATGATTGGAGTTAGAAATGTGAAAGGAGGTGAAAGAATGAATGCGAACGCGATGATGAACTTTTTTGCACCAGTAACGACAAGTAATACAGTTACTGTTCCTAAACAAGGGAATGGAAATTTAACATCAGGGGACCCTTTTTCGAATATTTTGAGCCAGCAGTTATCGGCAGAGCTTATTAGCGAGGACGTGCTAATACCTCAAGAGGAACAAGGTGAAATATCTCTGAGCGAATGGTTACAGTCGTTAGCTGGAGTTAGGATTGAGGAAGAATTAGAAGACTTGTTAGAGAATGACTCAGTGGAGAAACTGATTTCTATCCTTCCTGTTGAATGGAAAGATGAGATTATGGCTTGGTTTAATAATCTGAGTGACGGGGAAGGACTGACGATTACTGCAGATGCGGTAGAGCGAATGGTGAAGGAATGGCCGGAAGAACAACTGGCAGTTATCGGAGTGCTTTTAAGTCAGTTTATAGAAACACAAGGCGCCGCTAAAGTTCCAGACATGATCCCATTTGACAAGGTGCTTCCACCGGTAATGTCTGATACTCAAAAAGAGCCGAATATCTCTAGGATAGAACGCTTTATAGAGGGTGTAGAACGAGCGCTCTCACAGCAGAAAGCTCAAGCACCTACAGATGAAGTAATTAAAGTTGCGATTAATAGGTTGTTAACTGAGAAACCGGATGTAACTCACACATTTGCTAGCTTAGCTGCAGATAAACAGAACTCTTCAGCTTTATTACCGCTGCATAGCGGCGTTATGTTTAACCCTTTGATGAGCAGAACCGAACAAGCAGTCATCCATCTCGGTGACCAGCAGCCGAAAGAAGTGCAGCAACAACAGCTATTAAGGCAGTTTGAGCAAATGATGCAGCGAGGCTTGTTTAAAACAAATGAAGCAGGTATGAACACATTCTCTATTAGGCTGTTTCCAGCTCATTTAGGAAGGTTAGATGTTCAATTAACTCAAATAGAAGGTGTGCTAGTAGCAAGACTGCTAACTAGTTCAAGTGCAGCAAAGGACCTAGTAGAATCACAGCTTCACCATTTGAGGCAAGCTTTTAACAGCCAGCAGATTAACGTAGAACGTGTGGAAGTATTCTCTCAAAACCAATCATCCATAAAAGATGACCAATCATCTAATAAAGAAAGACCTCATGATGACAGAGAACAGCAAAAAGAGACTCAACCAGCAGAAGAGGATGATACCTTCCGTGCTTATTTAGAGGATCTAACATTTAACGAAGAAGTGTAGGTGAATAGGATGCCGACAATTAATGAAAGTTATTTTTTGCAAAATCAACCGAAGCCGACATCCAATACGGGTCAAAATATGCTAGGGAAAGATGATTTTTTAAAATTATTAATTACCCAGCTTCAAAATCAAGATCCTTCAAACCCGATGGACGACCGAGAGTTTATTGCGCAAATGGCACAATTTTCTTCACTAGAACAAATGACTAATATGAATAACACCATCCAAAAATTTGTGGATGTTCAAACAAGTCAAAGCCTTGTTCAATTTAGTGAACTGATTGGCAAAGAAGTGAAGTGGGTGCAAGAAGTCGATGTGGATGAGTACCGGACGGAACTTCAATACAACGACAATAAAGTTCAATCAGTAAAGGTAGAATTTGATGGAACAATCCGAATTTTACTAGATAATAATCGCTGGATTCACCACGAACAACTTACTCAAGTTAGTGCAGTAAAAGAAAACCAACCGGCCAATCCGCCAAGCGGAGATTCGAGTAGTGAAGAAACAGCAGAATAAAAAGGGGGGATGACCTTGAATAATGGGTTTCCTATCCAATCAGTGCATGCTCTGCCGAAACCTTATTCAAAAAAAGAAATACCCAAAAATGCAGCAGCTAAAACATCTTTTAAAGATGTCTTACAGCAGCAGATTGTCAAGCCGGCTCCTCTTAAAATAAGCAAGCACGCCAACGAACGGATGGATAAACGCGGGATCGAAATTAATTCAGCGCAATGGGAGACAATTAACCGAAAAGTTGCTGAAGCAAAACAAAAAGGCGTAACCGATTCTCTAGTTATAACGGATGATGCAACTTTGGTTGTCAGTGCAAAAAATAACACTGTCATCACCGTCATGGACCGCCAAGAAGCAAAATCGCAAATTTTCACGAATATAAATGGAACGATTGTAATTGATTGAAAAAGGCTGGACCCTTATGGGAGGCTGTCGCTGCTGACTGACTGATGCAGCATACACTAAAAGGAGTGACTGACATGTTACGTTCAATGTACTCGGGTATTTCAGGAATGAGAAACTTCCAAACAAAATTAGATGTAATTGGAAATAATATTGCAAATGTGAATACGTTCGGTTTCAAAAAAGGCCGCGCAACATTTAAAGATATGGTAAGCCAACAGATTGCGGGGGCTAGTGGACCAAATGATCCTGGTAGAGGTGGCACGAATCCAAGACAGGTAGGACTAGGTTCGCAGTTAGCAAGTATTGATACGATTCATACCCAAGGTAGCTTGCAAAATACCAACAGATCACTAGATATGGGGATCTCTGGGGATGGCTACTTTGTAGTCGATGATGGTACAGGAAATTACGGATACACAAGAGCGGGGAACTTTTACCTTGATAGTGAAGGGTTCCTGGTTAACGGAGATGGAATGTATGTCATGGGCCTTTCAAATAATGTTATTAATAATGCTGCTAGCACAGATGATTTCCCATTATCAGACCAGAATATGGATATATTCGGAAGGATTAGAATCCCTACAGATGCTGAGAGTTTTAGTATAGGTCAAGATGGAAAGTTAGTATTTGTAGACGGTGATAATTTAAGGACTGGAGGGCAACTTGCATTAGCTAAATTCGCTAATAGTGAAGGATTAGCAAAAGTTGGAGATAACTTATATCAACAAACTGCGAACTCTGGAAACTTAACAATCCCACCAATTGCAGGTGGTAACTTTAATATTGCAGCAGGGACAACTAGCTATTTAACTGCACCTGATCAAAACGGTGCTGGCACCTTAGTAGCCGGCACTCTTGAAATGTCTAACGTAGATTTATCTGAAGAATTCACAGAGATGATCGTTGCACAGCGTGGGTTCCAAGCAAATACACGTATTATTACGACATCGGATGAAATTTTGCAGGAACTAGTAAATCTAAAACGTTAATTATATAGCGGTATCACTTAGGTGATCCACTAGGTAAAGGAGGTTTGAGGCTGGGGCATAATTAGAGTGTTTGACTAAGAATACGGACAAAGCACTAATCTAGCGGATGAAATATACGAAGACTCCTGTGGGGGCTAGAGGAGGCCACTGAAAAAGTCCTTTTGTTTTCTGAGAGTGGTTGGTCGAATTTATTCGACCAACCACTCTCTTTTTC
>NZ_ATAE01000027.1 GCF_000474275.2 Alkalihalophilus marmarensis DSM 21297 | reverse complement strand
AGAAGAAACTGCCCTTTTTTTTATTTTTTTAATCATTTCCTCAGGCCACTAAAAAAACCATGGGTTTATCAGTGGCCTCGGCTAGAGCAGGGGTGAGATCCCGGAGTGCAAATGCACGAGGAAGCTCACCAGCTCCCCACGGAAAGCGAAGTATATTTCAGGAACGGAATACCTAACACCGCATCCTAGGAGTTATAATGCTTTTGCCCTAGCCCATCCATAAAATGATTGAATTAATTCGATTAAATGGGCAGCTGTTCATGCTGAATGTCTTGTTAATAGAACAAATAGAAGCATTTCCAGATACAACAATTACGCTAGTCAGCGGAAAAAAAATTGTTGTTAAAAATGATTTGAAAGAAGTCTACTCACTAATTAACCAAAGGTACAAAGAAATTGGTCTTATATCGATTTATAAAGGTTTGGAGGGCTCATGATTGTTTAAAAATAAGCTCATTAATATCATGCTTATCATTTTAATTGCCTTAACTTTAATTGGTGTGATTACGCTGGTCTTGTTTAATCATTTTACAAATCAGCCTGAAGCCAATGCTGAGCCTACGATTGATGAAATTATTGCCCAGTCCTATGTAACTGAAGAAATTACGACAAACTTATTATCAAATGATTTTGTACGTACTCAGTTCCATATTCACGTAGATAGCAAAAAAGCGTTGCAAGAAATTCAGAAGCGTGATTTTCAAGTGGAAAACATTATTCTTAGAACGTTATCTGGTAAAAAATCTCCGGATCTTGCCGGCTCTGCTGGGATCGAAGAGCTTGAAGCAGAAATAAAGGAACAAATTAATCAATTATTACAAGAGGGCTCGGTTGTTCAAGTGTATACCACAAGCTGGGTCATTCAATAATCAACTCCCACTAAATCTATTATAAAGGTCGATAGATTTGCGGGATGATAGATTTATAAAGAAACGTTAGATAGCTGTTTTAAGGAATGGAGAGGTGAGGCTCTTGGCTGACATTTTATCGCAAGGTGAGATTGATGCTCTGTTATCGGCACTTTCTACTGGAGAAATGGATGCTGATGAACTCAAAAAAGAAGAGACGGAAAAGAAAGTTAAAGTGTACGATTTCAAACGAGCCCTGCGCTTTTCTAAAGATCAAGTTCGTAGTTTAACTCGTATCCATGAAAATTTTGCAAGATTGTTAACCACTTATTTTTCGGCTCAACTTAGGACGTTTGTTCAAATATCCGTGGCATCCGTTGATCAGCTGCCATATGAAGAATTTATCCGTGCGATCCCAAAAATGACCATCTTAAATGTATTTGAACCGTATCCGTTAGAAGGACGTTTATTGATGGAAGTGAACCCTAATGTAGCATATGCCATGCTGGACAGGTTATTAGGCGGGAAGGGCATCAGTATTAACAAAATAGAAAATTTAACTGAAATAGAAACGAGAATCATGTCACAATTGTTTCAACGTACATTAGACAGCTTTGAGGAAGCTTGGAGCAGCGTGGTTGAAATGGATCCTGTGATGGAGGAGATCGAGGTTAACCCTCAATTTCTTCAAATGGTTTCACCAAATGAAACGGTTGTTGTCATCTCCTTATCAACAACTATTTCAGAAACATCAGGCATGATTAATATTTGTTTGCCGCATGTTGTTCTTGAGGAAGTGCTCCCTAAGCTTTCTGTTCACTATTGGATGCAAGAGAAGAAGAAACAACATCAGCCAGGTGAAAAAGAAGCGATTGAAGCAAAAATTAAAAAGGCACCATTACTTATTCAATCAGAGCTTGGACGCTCGGAAATAACGATAAATGAATTTCTGCAATTAGGTGAAGGAGACGTCATTGAGTTAGATCAATTAATCAATGAGCCTCTTCTTGTAACGGTTGAAGGCGAGAAGAAATTCTATGCTCAGCCAGGGAAAATGAAAAATAAAATGGCCGTTCAAGTGACGGATGTAATTGAGGAGGCAGAAGATGATGAATGACGACATGCTGTCCCAAGACGAAATAAACGAACTGCTAAAAGGTATCGGTAATGATGATGAAACAAAAGAAGAAGAAACGAAAGAAGAAATTGAAACATCACCATCATCATCCACTTCGTTAAATGTAAATGATTATTTATCGGATATTGAACAAGATGCCTTAGGAGAGATCGGAAATATTTCTTTTGGCAGTGCTGCTACAGCGTTATCAACACTATTAAACCAAAAAGTAGAAATTACGACACCTACTCTTACTTTAGTAGAAAGCAAAGAACTGCCGGCCGAATTTCCACAGCCTCATGTAGCGGTTCATGTTGAGTATACTGAAGGTTTTGAAGGAATGAACCTGCTTGTCATAAAAACAGGGGATGCGGCCATCATTGCTGATTTAATGCTTGGAGGAGACGGCACAAATCCTGCTAGTGATCTTTCAGACATGCATGTGAGTGCAGTGCAAGAAGCAATGAACCAAATGATGGGCTCCGCTTCGACTTCAATGTCGACTGTATTTAATAAACGCGTAGATATTTCTCCGCCAGGCATTGATTTAATGGATTTAAAACATAATGTAGGCACGTCAAATGTGCCAGAAGATCAAATTTTAGTAAAAATCTCATTCCGTTTAAAAATCGGAGAGTTAATTGATTCAAATATTATGCAGCTCGTTACGGTTACATTTGCCAAACGTTTAGTAGATGATTTAATGAATCCAGCTCCAATAGATGGAGATTTCCTAGGTGAAGAGGTTATTCCAGAAATGCCTGCTAATGAGCCACCTGCCGAAAAGTCTGAGGTTCATTCACGCCGAAGCGAGATGCCGCAAAATGATCGATCTCATCATGTGGATCAATCTTTTGAACAACCAATCCATGAAAGAACTAGAGAACAACAGCATATTGGCTCTGGCATGCACGGAGGCAGGGAAGTAGATGTGCAGCCTGCAGCTTTCTCTCATTTTGAACCACAGCCTCTGTCAAACCATGAATCTAAAAACTTAAGTATGCTGTTAGATATTCCTCTTCAAGTAACCGTTGAATTAGGTCGGACGAAGCGCTCTATTAAAGAGATTTTAGAGCTAGGTCAAGGATCCATTATTGAGTTAGATAAACTTGCTGGAGAACCGGTTGATATTTTAGTGAATCAAAAGCTTATCGCTAAAGGCGAAGTTGTTGTTATTGAAGAGAGTTTTGGTGTTCGGGTGACAGACATTGTCAGCCAGGAAGATCGTATTCGTAATTTAAAATAATTGTTGGAAATGAGGAGACCGTAATGGCACACAAAGTATTAATCGTTGATGATGCAGCGTTTATGCGCATGATGATTAAAGATATTCTTACCAAAAATGGATTTGATGTAGTGGGGGAAGCGAATGACGGTGCTCAAGCTGTCGAGAAGTATGAAGAGCTATCACCTGATCTTGTCACGATGGACATCACGATGCCTGAAATGGATGGGATTACATCATTGAAAGAAATCAAAAAAATTGATCCAAATGCAAAAGTAATCATGTGTTCTGCAATGGGTCAACAAGCAATGGTCATTGATGCGATCCAAGCGGGGGCTAAAGATTTTATTGTTAAACCTTTCCAAGCGGACCGCGTGCTAGAGGCAATAAAGAAAACACTTGGATAATTGGATTAGGAAAGTAAATGAGGTGTCACCTAGTATGTGCAAGAAGGTGTTAGCTTCTCTCCTAGCAGCTTCTTTAGTTGCATTTACGGCAGGAGAGGCAGAGGCAGAAAGTCAAAATGAAAATCGGTCGGTTCAAGAAGCCATTCAGGAAGCTCGTGAAGGAATTAATCAAGAAGAGCCTTCAACTGAAATTCCGGACGAAGAGAATATCGAGCAAAGTGACCAGCAAGATAGTGGATCCTTGCAAGAAACCGAAGCAAGTGAGATGAATAACGAGCAAGACGAAATGATTGGTTTGACAGATCAAAATCCATTTTTAATGTTCATACAAATGATTGCAGCTCTCGTTTTTGTTGTCTTCTTAATTTATATGCTTCTGCGGTTTGTAAATAAAAGAACCCAGTCATTTAGATCGACTAAATTGCTGCACAATATTGGCGGTGTTCCTCTTGGCGGCAACCGCTCTGTTCAATTAGTAAAAGTAGGAGATCGTCTTCTTGTCGTAGGTGTAGGGGAATCCATTCAATTATTGAAAGAACTTGATGACCCAAAAGAGGTTGAAACGTTTGTTCAAATGCAAGAACAACAATACGAGCAATTTGAGCAGCCTCTTACAAAAGCATTAGGTAAGGTCAATCGTTTGTGGAATAGAGAGTCTCATTCTCCACCAGCTGCAAATGATAATCAAGAAGCTTTTAAGGCCTTATTAGGTAAACAGTTAAAAGACGTTTCAAAGTCTCAAAAAGAGATTCATGATGCAGTTAGGGAGAGAGATAAATGATGGTTGACCAACTTATAATGCCTGTTATTACTCAAATCCCGGGACTTGATCTTGATTTCTTATCAGAGGAGCCAGCGAACGTTGCTACGACCATTCAGCTGCTTATCGTGCTGACTGTCTTATCGCTTGCACCAGGCATTTTGATTCTAATGACCAGTTTTACAAGAATTGTGATTGTCCTTTCATTTGTCAGACAAGGCTTGGCCACTCAATCCATGCCGCCAAACCAAGTCCTGATTGGACTAGCTCTATTTTTAACGTTTTTCATTATGGCTCCAATATTTGCTGAGGTGAACGAACAAGCACTTACACCGTTTCTTGAAGGGGAGCTCACCCAAGAGCAAGCATTAGAGCAAGCAGCGGTGCCGATGAAAGAATTTATGGCCAAGCATACGAGGGAAAAAGACCTTGCCTTGTTTATGGGGTATGCTGGGATGGATCGTCCTGAGTCATTAGATGATATTCCGTTGACAGCCTTAATTCCTGCTTTCGCGATAAGTGAATTAAAAACGGCTTTTCAAATTGGATTTTTAATATTCGTTCCTTTTCTCGTAATCGATATGATTGTAGCGAGTGTATTAATGTCTATGGGGATGATGATGCTTCCTCCTGTTATGATTGCTCTACCGTTTAAAATTTTACTGTTTGTACTTGTAGATGGTTGGTATTTAATTGTTCAATCACTACTGCTTAGCTTCAGTTAGGATGTGTTCTTAATGAGTTCTGAATTTGTCATAAGCATGGCGGAAAATGGTGTCTGGACAGTACTGATTGTAGCTGGTCCGCTTTTAATCGTTGCATTGGGGTTAGGGCTTTTAGTTAGTATCTTTCAAGCAACCACCCAAATACAGGAACAGACATTAGCTTTCATACCTAAAATTGTCGGGGTCCTTGCATCACTTGTTATTTTTGGTCCGTGGATGCTTTCACAGGTAACAAACTTTGCTTACCAAATATTTAGCAATCTCCACCGGTTTATCGGATAATGGTTGAATTTATTAACCTTCTTCCGGCTTTTTTGTTAGTGTTTGTTCGAGTTCTTGCCTTCTTTTCGGTGCTGCCTATTTACGGCCACAGGTCCATCCCTACGACTCATAAAATAGGACTAGCTCTTATGCTTAGCTGGATTATGATCTTTACATTAGATACACCTGAGGTTTTAATTGACGCTACATTTTTCTTGCTTGTGATTAAAGAAATTTTAGTCGGGCTTAGCGTTGGGCTGATTGCGATGATTTTATTGTATGCCGTACAAGTAGCAGGCGGATTTATTGATTTTAATATGGGATTTATGATTGCTAACGTGGTCGACCCTCAAACAGGAGCGCAGTCTCCATTAATAGGTGGGTATCTATATACGTTTGCTCTATTATTCTTGCTTGCCGTAAATGGACATCATTTATTGTTAGATGGAATTTTTTACAGCTATCAGTTCGTGCCAATGGATCAAGTTTTTCTGCCGTTTGGACAAGAAAACATCGTCCATTATATCGCAACAACCTTCAATGCGATGTTTATCATTGCATTTCAGATGGCTTTTCCGATTGTCGGCTCTTTGTTTCTAGTTGATGTTGCACTTGGGATGGTGTCACGAGCTGTACCGCAAATGAACGTGTTCGTGGTTGGGATGCCGCTGAAAATTTTAGTCGGTTTGCCGCTTCTAATCGTTTATATGTCTGTATTTATTATGGTCGTACAAAAATTATTTGATCAAATGGTGCTCGCAATGCGAACGCTGCTGCAATTATTAGGAGGAGCATAATGGCTTTTCTACGGATGAATCTGCAATTTTTTGCAGATGAAAAAACAGAAAAAGCAACACCTAAAAAAAGGCAGGATTCAAGAAAAAAAGGACAGGTTGCTAAAAGTACAGATGTTAATACAGCTATTATTCTTCTTTTAGTCTTTTTATTTTTATGGTTTTTTGGAGGAGCCATCATAGGATCTACGTTGATGGATTTAATGAAGCATGTGTTTCAAACGTATCTATTAATGGATGTCACTCCAAGAAGTTTTGAAGCCATGTTTAAAGAAATTGTGATGGAAGCGGCCGTTGTGTTACTTCCAATTATGCTTGTGGCAATGGTTGCTGGGGTAGCGGCGAGCTACATTCAAGTCGGTCCATTATTTACAACTGATCCGCTTAAAATGAAGCTCAGTAAAATTGATCCCATCAAAGGATTTAAAAGAATCTTTTCTGTACGAGCTATTGTTGAATTGCTGAAATCCTTATTAAAAATAGCTTTTGCTGGTGTGGTCGTATTCGTTATTCTGTGGTTTAACTTAGAAGATGTGCTGTTGCTAAGTCAAAAAGCGGTTGCTGATGGATTTTATGTCATTGCCCAGCTGACCGCATTAATGGGTGTAGCTGTTGCTGTCTTGCTTCTGTTTCTATCAATCCCTGATTATCTCTATCAGAAATATGACCATGAAAAGCAAATTAAAATGTCCAAAAAGGATATTAAAGATGAGCACAAAAACATGGAAGGGGACCCGAGGATCAAATCAAAGCGTAAGCAAAAGCAAATGGAAATGGCGATGCAGAGAATGATGCAGGAAGTCCCTAATGCAGATGTCGTTATCACAAACCCGACTCATTATGCAATTGCCTTAAAATATGATGAGGAAAAAGCGGATGCTCCGATTATTGTTGCTAAAGGTGTAGATTATGTAGCCCAGAAAATTAAAGGGATCGCAAGTGAACATGACGTGGTGCTGGTTGAAAATAAGCCGCTTGCACGGGCTCTGTATGCCAACGCTGACATAGGAGAACAAGTGCCGGAAGATATGTTTAAAGCTGTAGCCGAGGTGCTTGCTTATGTGTATCGTTTGAAAAACAAGCAAGTGAATTAAATTTGTATGAAAGTTAGGAGAGAAGTTTTGTGAGGCCAAGAGACTTATCGGTATTACTGGGCGTTATTTTAATTGTCGTTATGCTCATTATTCCATTACCACCAGGGATACTGGACTTTTTAATTATTATAAATATTTCTCTTGCGCTCATTATCATTTTAGTTGCAATGAGTACAAATGATTCACTGCAATTTTCGATTTTCCCGACCTTATTATTACTCGTCACTTTATTCCGCCTAGGACTAAATGTTTCTACGACGAGGTCTATTTTAGGTAATGCAGAAGCAGGAAATGTTATCGACACATTTGGTAACTATGTGGTAGGCGGAAACGCCCTTGTCGGGTTTGTAGTCTTTTTAATCTTGATTATTATTCAGTTTGTGGTTATTACCAAAGGGGCTGAACGTGTATCAGAGGTTGGAGCTAGATTCACTTTAGATGCGATGCCTGGTAAACAAATGAGTATTGATGCTGATTTAAATGCAGGAATGATTTCTGATGCTGAAGCAAAAGGCCGTCGTGAGCGTATTGAAAAAGAAGCTGATTTTTACGGGGCGATGGATGGTGCGAGTAAATTTGTAAAAGGTGATGCGATTGCAGGTATTGTAATTGTTATCATTAATATGATTTTTGGTCTTGTTATTGGGATGATGCAGATGGGAATGGATCTTGGAACTGCAGCAACGACGTATACCCTTTTAACAGTAGGTGACGGTCTAGTCAGTCAAATACCAGCCCTGTTAATTTCTACAGCAACAGGTATTATTGTCACACGTGCCGCCTCAGATGGTAACTTGAGCCAAGATTTAACGAAACAATTATTTGCCTTTCCGAAAATGCTTTACGTAGCTGCAGGGACGATTTTCTTATTAGGGGTAGCAACACCGATTGATAAGTTTGTAACGTTTACGGTGGCTGCGCTGCTTGCCTTTGGGGCCTTTCAACTATCTAGGATAGAGAAGGGCTCCGTTGAAGAGGAAGAAACAGAAGAAACGGAAGAAGAAAAAGATGATATGAAATCACCAGAAAGTGTGGTTTCCCTTCTGCAGATTGATCCGATTGAATTCGAGTTTGGCTACGGTTTAATTCCGCTTGCGGATGCAAATCAGGGCGGGGATTTGCTTGATCGAGTTGTCATGATCAGAAGGCAGATGGCACTAGAACTCGGTATGATCGTTCCGGTTATTCGGATTCGTGATAATATACAGCTTCAGCCAAACGAGTACACGATTAAAATAAAGGGTAATGAAGTAGCAAAAGGTGACCTTTTACTCGACCACTATATGGCGATGAGTCCTGGTGTAGAGGATGAATCAATTGTTGGTGTGGATACAGTCGAGCCAGCATTTGGTCTGCCGGCTCTCTGGATTGGTGAAGAAATGAAAGAACAAGCGGAACTCTCAGGCTATACCGTAGTCGACCCGCCTTCTGTCGTTTCCACCCATTTAACAGAAGTGATCAAACGCCATGCCCATGAATTATTAGGTCGTCAAGAAACGAAACAGCTTGTTGAACATCTACAAGAAACGTATCCTGCTTTAGTGGAAGAAGTGACGCCAAATACATTATCTACTGGAGAAGTACAAAAGGTTCTGACCAATTTATTAAAAGAAAACATTTCGATTCGTAATTTGCCGATTATTTTTGAAACATTGGCTGATTACGGGCAGATGACAAAAGATATGGATCTCGTTACAGAGTATGTAAGACAGTCTTTATCACGGCAGATTTCTAGGCAGTTTACAACTCCAGGGGAACCTCTCTATGTCATCACGTTAAGTGGAAGTGTAGAAAAGAAAGTTGCTGATGGAGTTCAGCAGACCGAGCATGGAAATTTCTTGTCAATGGATCCTAATGTATCGCAGCAGATCTTAGAATCAGCTGCCGGTGAAGCTGACCGTCTTCAAGGAATGGGCCAAGTGCCTGTCATTCTTTGTTCCCCTGCTGTCAGAATGTATGTGAGACAATTATTAGAACGCTATCTTCCGCATGTGCCGGTCCTTTCTTATAACGAATTAGAAGCAAATGTAGAAGTTCAAAGTGTTGGAGTGGTGAATGCAGAATGAAAATAAAAAAATATACAGCAGCCTCTATGCACGAAGCTATGAAACTAATTCGAGCAGAACTAGGTGATGAAGCGGTTATTTTAAGTTCAAAAGAGGTAGAGTCGGGCGGATTTCTAGGCTTCTTTACAAAGAAGAAACTTGAAGTTGTAGCAGCCATTGACCCAATGCCTGACCATAAACCGGCAAATAGAAATGAGGTAAGAAGAGCACCTGCTGTCTCTCTACAAGTAGAGAGGAATATACAACCAACCGAGAAAGCAGGACGTTCTGATGAAGATCTAGTCAGAGAAGTGAATGAATTAAAAAAGTTGATAAAAGAAATAAAGCCTGCTCAACCGCTGCCTGAACAAGAATATCCTCTGCCCTTTCAAACAATAGAGAACCAACTAAAAGGGCAGGGAGTTTCACGCTCCATACGTGCTGAAATTTTAGGAACTCTCCTTAACGAATGGTATAAAAAGCCGGAAGAAGATAGAGATCCTAAAGCTTTACTGAATCAAACAGCAGAATGGCTGAAAAAAGAGCTGTCCATATTACCTGTAGGCGGCCTTCGCTTTGAAAAGAAAATCATTAATATTGTAGGCCCAACAGGGGTAGGCAAGACAACAACTATTGCGAAAATAGCCGCAGAATGTGTGTTGAAACAACACAAAAAAGTAGCTCTTATCACAACCGATACCTATCGAATTGCAGCGGTCGAACAATTGAAAACATACGCTAAGATTTTGAATATCCCGATAGAAGTCGCTTATTCAATAGAAGATTTTAAAAAAGCGAAGGACTTATATAAGCATTATGATGTGATTCTCGTTGATTCTGCAGGAAGAAATTTTAGAAATAAACTTTATGTTGAAGAGTTGTCTAAAGTCATGGACTTTACTGAAGAGGCAGAAACTCTTCTTGTTTTAGCCTTGACTTCTAAATATGAGGATATGAAGCAGATCATTGCTCAATTCTCCCTGCTTCCTATTAAACAAGTTATTTTTACAAAACAAGATGAAACCTCGTCATACGGTGCCTATATTAATGTTCCGCTAGAATTTGGCTTAGGTGCAGCTTATATTACCAATGGTCAAAATGTACCAGATGATATGAAAGAAGCAACGATCGAACAATTAATTGAACCCGTATTAAAGGAAGCTGAACATGAATGATCAAGCAGAAAGCTTACGACGCATTGTAAGTCATTCGGGAGGGCCGGGTGCTAAAGTAGTCGCTATAGTAAGTGGAAAAGGCGGCGTAGGGAAGTCGAATGTATGTCTTAATTTTGCTCTTAGTTTAATTAAACTTGATAAAAAAGTAGCTATTATTGATTTAGATATTGGAATGGGCAATCTTGATATCTTAATGGGAATGCAATCAAAACGAACGATTGTTGATCTGCTGAAGAGTGAATGGACGATTTGGGATATTATTGAGAAAGGTCCAGAAAATTTATCTTATTTAGCAGGAGGTTCAGGTTTTTCTGAATTGATAGAGCTTAAAACGGAGGACATGGAACGCTTCCTGACTCAATTAAAAGCATTAGAGACGGAATATGACTATATATTTCTTGATATGGGGGCAGGTGTGACAAAGGAAGGCTTGAAGTTTATTCTTGCCGCTCATGAAGTGATGGTTGTGACAACTCCTGAACCTACGGCTATGACCGATGCTTATGCCATGATTAAATACATCTATTTAGAAGATGAGACAAAAGAAATAATGGTGATTGTTAATCGATGTGAAACAAGCCGAGAAGGAGAACAAACGGCAAGTAACTTTAAAAGAGTAACAAAAGAGTTTCTAAAAAAAGAAATTAGTGTACTTGGAAGCCTTCCAGACGACCGCTCTGTCAGCCGAGCGGTCAAAGCACAAAAACCGTTCGTTCACTTCGATACAAAATCGAATATATCAAAAGCTATGAGGGAAATGGTTTTACGTTATACAGGTACAAAAAGACCTAAACCCAGCTATTCTTTTAGTCAACTTATTAGAGGACTAAAACGAAAAATAGTCGATTAATGAAAATGCACTTAATGATAATGAACAATAATGAATTATACAATAACGAAAATAAACAACGAAAAATAAACAACGAAATGATCAATAACGCGATGAAAGAGCGCAGGAAGACAGTCCATATGAAAGAGAGAGGTGATCATATGGTAGAGCAGATCAACGTTTTGGTAGTAGATGATTCTGCATTTATGAGAAAAGTAATCAGCGATATGTTGACTAAAGACCCCCATATTCATGTTGTAGGTACAGCAAGGAATGGAAAAGAAGCCCTCACAAAACGTGTGTCTCTTGCTCCGGATGTCATTACCTTAGATGTCGAAATGCCTGTAATGGATGGGATATCGACACTTAAACAATTAATGAAGCATGATCCTATTCCTGTGGTTATGATCAGCAGTTTAACAAAAGAAGGGGCTCTTCAAACGCTTCTTGCTATGGAGCTTGGTGCTGTAGATTTTGTTGCAAAAACGTCAGGAGCTATATCCCTAGATCTGCATGTGATTGAAAAAGAAATTGTGCAGAAAGTAAAGCTCGCGAGTCAAGCAAACCTCATGAATAACACAAGTAAGCGCCATATTCAGCAAATGCCTTCAAACCGTCCTTTTGTGATTAAGCACTCAACAAGCAGCAATAAAAAAGTTATTGCTATTGGAACATCCACTGGCGGACCTAAGGCATTAAAGGAAGTATTAACAAACCTGCCCAAAGAAATTGATGCACCGATTGTCATTGTTCAGCATATGCCAAGCGGATTTACACAATCTTTAGCCCAACGTTTAGATACGCTTTCTCACATTGATGTGAAAGAGGCCGCTAGCGGGGACATCCTTCGAAATGGAACTGCCTATATTGCACCTGGTGGTTCTCATATGGAAATAATGAAAACGGGTCAAGCGTATTCTATTCACCTGCATAAAGGTGACATGAGAAGAGGGCATAGACCTTCAGTGGATGTCTTATTTGAATCACTAGCGAAGTTTCCAGACTTACAAAAAATTGCCGTTATTATGACAGGCATGGGTTCTGACGGCAAAGCAGGTTTAGAGAAGTTAAAAGAAACCGGCCTGTGTTTTTCTCTTGCTGAATCGGTTCGTACATCGGTTGTATACGGGATGCCTAAAGCAGCAATCGAAGCACAGTTAATTGATGAAATAAGTGATCTTGATAACATAAGTGACCATATTATGCGTCAGCTTAATCATTTTAGGTGAAGGGGAGTTATCTATTGGGTGAATTGAGAGATCTAAATCAGCTTAAGCCATTTCATTTAGATGTGTTAAAGGAAATTGGGAATATTGGGGCTGGTCATGCAGCGACTTCGCTTTCTACATTATTAAAACGCAAAATAGATATGAAGGTTCCTAATGTTAGAGTGGTTCCTCTGCAGGAATTACCTGATCAAGTTGGAGGAGCAGAGGCTGAGGTAGCTGCTATTTTTTTGCGAATTGAAGGCGATGCACCAGGCAGCATGTTTTTTTTATCAGCGATCGACCAAGCCGAGCGCTTAATTCGATCACTTATTGAAAACGAGGATTTTCAATTAAAGCAGCCTCCGTTTGATCAAATTGGACTGTCTGCTCTTCAAGAAGTAGGAAATATCCTCTCAGGCTCTTATCTTTCATCGTTAGCAGACTTTACTAAACTTAATCTTCAGCCTACGGTACCTGGTTTAAGTATCGATATGGTCGGAGCAGTATTAAATTATGGTCTGATGTCTATCTCTGAAGTGAGTGACCATGCGCTGGTCATCGATACTCATATAACAGAAGCGGACAATGAGAGTGAAGAAACATCAGGTCATTTCTTTCTATTGCCAGACCCTGACTCATTTCAGGTGATCTTTAAAGCTTTAGGGGTGGACGTTGATGAGTGAGGTAATCAAAGTGGGGATGGCAGATCTAAAGCTTGCCGCACCGCCCAATACAATACGCACCTCTGGATTAGGGTCTTGTGTAGGTGTGGTCATCTATGATGAAATGACAAATATTTCAGGCATGGCCCATGTGATGCTCCCTGATTCAAGTCAATCAAAACAAGTAACTTTAAATACAGCAAAATATGCAGATACAGCGATTAAAGAATTGTTTAACAAAATGATCGCTGAAGGGGCACGATCTTACTCTCTTAAAGCCAAGATGGCGGGCGGTGCTCAGATGTTTACTTTCCAAAGCGGCAGTGATGTGATGAGAATTGGACCAAGAAACGTGGAAGCAGTTAAGCATGCATTAAAACAATTAAGGATCCCAGTATTGGCGAGTGATGTCGGGGGGAAAAGCGGGAGAACAATTGAGTTTGATCCTGTTTCAAAAAAGTTACATATAAGAACTGTCAATCAGGGGACGGTGGCCATTTAGAACACATTTAACGAAGTGAGTTTGATTGGGATGAATGGAATGTAGTGATAGGAGGGACAAATGATGGCACGTGTATCTACTAATGAAAATCAGAAAATTTGGGATAAGTGGTTAACAAGCCGAGACTTAGAAGCTTGTGATGAATTAATTCGTTTATACATGCCGATTGTGAACTATCATGTACAACGAATCTCTGTAGGCCTTCCTAAGAATGTCTCAAAAGATGATCTTACGAGCCATGGAATGTTAGGTTTATATGATGCGCTAGAAAAGTTCAATCCCAATCGCGATCTCAAATTTGATACATACGCATCGTTTCGTGTGCGTGGTGCGATAATAGATGGTTTACGTAAAGAGGATTGGCTTCCGAGGTCGATGCGTGAAAAAATTAAACGGGTAGAAGCATGTATCCAGCAATTAGAACAAGAGTTTGGAAGAAATGTGAGTGCAAAAGAAGTTGGAGTTAAGTTAGACATGCCTGAAGAAGAAGTCTATCAAATCATGAATGAACACTATTTATCTAATTTACTATCAATCGATGAACGAACAAATGATTCCGACCGAAGCGACTCAAATAACAGTGCCTCTTATTCTGCAACGCTTGTTGACAAACAAACAAAAACACCTGAAGAAAGCCTGATGTTTGAAGCGGTGAAAGAGGAATTAATAAAAGGCATCAATCGCCTATCTGAAAATGAAAAGCTGGTTATTAGTCTATTCTATTTTGACGAACTAACGTTAACTGAAATAGGCCATATTTTAAATTTATCGACATCAAGAATTTCGCAAATTCATTCAAAGGCACTTTTCAGGATGAATCAGCTCATCAACAAATAATCCTTACATGAAATCACTCGTTATTGGGGGCGGGTCAATGTTAGAAATGGATGATTATTTTAAAATAGACGTCTCAACCGATAAAATGCAGGCGCACTTGATCCAAACAAAAGAAAGAAATGAAGAGGATCATCTCACTAGAGACGAGTTAGAGGAATGGTTAAAAGAGTACGGTGTTACCCATGGTCTGATTGAAGAGTCCCTCCTATTACTTATAAATGGGGAAACGGTAACATCTCCTCTAAAAGTTGCAGCAGGGCGTCCGGCTGTGAATGGAAATCATGCCTATTTAAAAGCACTTTTCCATTCATATGAGACCACAAATGATGATGGCTTAGGGACAGTCAACCTGCGTGATGTTATCGATATTGAGTCAGTGACATCGGGAGAGAAGATCGCTTGTAAAATAGCAGCAACAGACGGGGTCAATGGAGTGAACATTTTTGGTGAAGAGCTAAAAGCAGTTCCTGGCAGAGACTTTGTTTTACGTAAGGGTAAAAATACTCGTGTGGATGAGACAGAACAAGCGGTCTATTCTTTAATAAATGGTCAAGTCAGTATGAGCGAGAAGCAAGTTCACGTGTATCCTATATTTGAAGTCAAAGGTGATGTTGACATGAAAATTGGAAACATCACCTTTGTTGGTAACGTTATCATAAATGGAAATGTACCAACTGGGTTTAGTGTACAAGCTGATGGAGATATAAGAGTAAGAGGAACAGTAGAGGGAGCACGCCTTCTTGCAGGGGGCTCGATCTATGTAGGAGCAGGAATTGTCGGGCAGCATAAAAGTTTTCTTAAAGCTGGGCAGGATATACAAACTACTTTTATCAATGAAGGGGAAGTAGAAGCTGATGGAACGATAGAAGTCACTCAAGCCATTTTGCACAGCTCAAGTATTGCCGGCAGGTCCATTATCTGTACAAAGGGAAAAGGAAATATTGTCGGAGGAACGGTATCTGCAGGAGAAGAGATCCGGGCTAAAACGATAGGCAATGCGATGCAGACAAAAACCTCGCTGTATATAGGAATGAATGCACGGCTTATGAATAAGCAGAAAGCAGCTGAGAGTAATCAAAAAAAGGCCCAAGACGAGTTGGTGAAACTAGGTAAACTGCTAAAAGTGTATATGGACAAGCATAAAACCAAGCCTCTTGCCGGAAAAGAGAAGATCTTAATGCTTAGAGTTCAGCATTCCTTTAGAGCTGCTAAAGAATTATTAGATCAATCAACTGACGAGCTTGAATCTTATGGAGTTTCAGAAGAAAGGCAGCGGCAGGGAGCCGTATATGTGCAGCAGACAATCTATCCGAATGTCGATATTCATTTTGGTAAGTACCGCAGAAAGCTTGTAGCTCCGCATCAATATGCTAGAATTTCTTTAATAGATCGTGAGATTACGATTGCAAGTCTTTAAGGAGATGACGACATGAGTATAAAGCCTATTGAAGTACAAGGTTCCTTTCCGCAATCTCAAAAGACAGGAAAACTTCAAGAACAAATGCAGCAAAGAGGCCAAGTTTCTCAGGAAATTATCGGTCAACAGCTAGAAGCGGAAGATCGTTTAAAGCGTAAGCAAGTAACGAAAACACAGGAGTCAGAGAAAAGTAAACTTCAAAAAGAGCGAGATCAAAGCAATAAAGATAAGAAAAAGAAGAATAATGAAAATGATCATAATCAAAAAGTTGCAAACAACCAAAGTGATGAGGTTGAGCCAAATAATTCTCATCCTTATAAAGGGAAATTTATTGATTTTTCGGGTTGACCATTCTATCGATCATGCTGTTTTGTCTTCATGTAAATGAAAGGAAAGGTTCTAGATGGTATATATATTAACGATCAGCTTGCTGCTGCACGGCTTAACGATCCTGTGGATGATGACATTAGCCAAAAAAATAAGCGTTGGGCCACCTTCTGGTCATACTGACAATGAAAAAGTAAAAAGGGAAATAGAGGATTTACTTTTTGCCTACACTTCTGAGATGAAAGAAGAGAATGAACGGCTGCTGCATGAAATAAAGCAGTTAAAAGAGGCGTCTTCTCCTGGGGGAAACAAAAGCAAAGGGGAAAAAAACGAGCAAGGTCAGTCAACCTCTCTTCAGCAAGATAAAAGGGATGGGGAAACATTTAAAAGCCGGGATGATCACCCTCAAATTAAGAAGCCTGTAAATACTGAGCAGGAAAAAGATCCGTTCCTAGACGGAAAATACAAAGACTATCTTCCACCTTCACCTTCATCTAATGAAGAATCAGCAGCGATTTTTGAGCAGTCTGACACGGCAAATGTATTGATGCTGTCAAAAAGAGGGCTAACTGCCGAACAAATTGCCAAACAACTTCAATTAGGCAAAGGGGAAGTAGAACTTATTTTGAAATTTTATCGCTAAAAAAGTTGGAATAACTTGCAACAAGGCATTGGATGTGGTATATTAATCCACGGTGTTAATCACACACGCCTCTAATTTAAGCGTTGGTGCTGCATTTGCAGTCTCGTTTAAAGATGATGAGAGCGGAGGACAAAAAAACCATTTATTGAAGGAGGTGTTTGATGTGGCAGTAATCTCCATGAAACAATTACTAGAAGCTGGGGTACACTTCGGTCACCAGACTCGTCGCTGGAACCCAAAAATGGATCGCTACATCTTCACAGAACGTAACGGAATTTATATCATTGATCTTCAAAAGACAGTGAAAAAAGTTGAGCAAGCGTACAACTTTGTACGCGACTTAGCAGCTGACGGAGGAAAAATCCTTTTCGTTGGTACTAAAAAACAAGCTCAAGACTCAGTGAAAGAAGAAGCTGAGCGTTGTGGCATGTACTACATCAACCAACGTTGGTTAGGTGGTACTCTTACTAACTTTGAAACAATCCAAAAACGTATTACTCGTCTTAAGAATCTAGAGAAGATGCAAGAAGACGGCACGTTTGATGTTCTTCCTAAGAAAGAAGTAATTCTTCTTAAGAAAGAAATGGATCGTCTTGAAAAGTTCTTAGGCGGTATTAAAGACATGCAAGGAATTCCAGATGCACTATTCGTTATCGACCCACGTAAAGAGCGCATTGCAATTGCGGAAGCTCACAAGCTGAATATCCCAATTGTTGCGATTGTAGATACGAACTGTGATCCAGATGAAATTGACTATGTAATCCCTGGTAACGATGATGCAATTCGTGCAGTAAAACTTCTTACTGGTAAAATGGCGGATGCAGTGATCGAAGCTACTTCAGGTGAGGAAGAAGAAGTAGTTGCTGAAGAAACAACTACTGCTTAATTTCATTTGATCAAAAAGGGTGGTGAAGGGGATGACCCTTTGCCACTTTTTTTTACGAAATAAGAACATGACATACATAAGGACAAGCTTTGATGTTTGTTCTCTTGGCATGTGTGACATACTGACAATTTAAGGAGGCGTTTTGACATGGCAGTAACAGCAGCAATGGTAAAAGAATTACGTGAAAAAACAGGCGCAGGTATGATGGATTGTAAGAAAGCTTTAACAGAAGTAGATGGAGATATGGAAAAAGCAATTGACCTACTTCGTGAAAAAGGTATTGCAAAAGCTGCTAAAAAAGCAGATCGTGTAGCTGCAGAAGGTCTTACAGTAGTTAAAGCTGAAGGAAATAAAGCAGTAATCGTTGAAGTTAACTCTGAGACAGATTTCGTTGCTAAAAACGAAAACTTCCAAAAGTTAGTTCAAGAATTAGCTGATCACGTATTGACTCAAACTCCGGCTTCTGTTGAAGAAGCAATGGGTCAACCTTTCAAAGGTGAAGGCCAAACTGTACAAGAGTACATCAATGCGTCAATCGCTAAAATTGGTGAGAAGATCTCTCTTCGCCGCTTTGAAGTAGTTGAGAAAACAGATGCTGACGTATTTGGTGAGTACCTGCACATGGGAGGTCGTATCGGAGTTCTTTCTGTAGTAGGAGACTCAACTGATGCTGATCTTGCAAAAGATATCTCTATGCACGTAGCTGCTATCAACCCTACGTACGTTTCTCGTGATGAAGTATCACAAGAAGAAGTTAACCGTGAGCGTGAAGTATTAAAGCAGCAAGCATTAAACGAAGGTAAGCCAGAGAACATTGTAGAAAAAATGGTTGAAGGCCGCCTAAGCAAATACTTCGAGCAAGTTTGTTTGCTTGATCAGCCTTTCGTTAAAGATGGCGATCAAAAAGTAGGTAAATATGTACAAAACAAAAATGCTTCTGTTAAATCATTCATCCGTTATGAAGTTGGAGAAGGTATGGAGAAGCGTGAAGATAACTTCGCAGAAGAGGTTATGTCACAAGTTAAAAAGTAATCCAGCTAAGAGGGGGCACACTGTGTCCCTTTTTTCAAGAGGTTGTAAGTAATGGTATATTTAATAATGTCCATAAAATAGATTGGCAAAATCATGCCTGAAATCTTTTATTGAGTATTAAAACGAGTGTTTAAGTAAAAGAAAAGTCTACACGTCTTGTGTTGATGGAGGTTGTCATGCAAAAATTTAATCGAGTTGTATTAAAGCTAAGCGGGGAAGCATTAGCAGGAGAATTAGGATATGGAATTGACCCCACAGTCATCCAATCTGTAGCTAAGCAAGTAAAAGAAATTATTGAGCTTGATGTAGAAGTCGCTGTCGTTGTCGGCGGTGGAAACATCTGGCGTGGAATGGCTGGAAGTGCTAAGGGCATGGACCGTGCTACAGCTGATTATATGGGAATGCTTGCGACAGTAATGAACTCATTAGCTCTTCAGGATAGTTTAGAGGATATTGGTGTTGAGTCGCGTGTTCAAACTTCTATTGAAATGAGACAGGTAGCTGAACCGTATATTCGCCGTAAAGCGATTCGTCATTTAGAGAAAAAACGTGTAGTTATTTTTGCTGCAGGAACTGGCAACCCATACTTCTCTACAGATACAACAGCTGCTCTTCGTGCTGCGGAAATTGAAGCAGAAGTTATTCTTATGGCTAAAAATAATGTAGACGGGGTATACAGTGCAGACCCTTCTGTAGATGAAAATGCTAAAAAATATTCAAGTATTTCTTATATGGATGTTTTAAAAGAGGGCTTAGCGGTGATGGATACAACAGCATCATCTTTATGCATGGATAACAATATTCCACTTGTAGTCTTCTCTATTATGGAAGAGGGCAATATTAAGAAGGCCGTACTCGGTGAAAAAATCGGAACTATTGTAAGGGGGAACTCATAATGTCAGCAGAAATTATGCAAGATGCAAAAGAGCGTATGACCAAAGCAATTGAATCATTAAACCGTGAATTAGCAAAGCTTCGTGCCGGACGTGCGAACCCTGCTCTTCTAGATCGTGTAACAGTTGAGTATTATGGTGCAGAAACACCACTAAACCAACTAGCTACTATTACTGTACCTGAAGCTCGCTTGTTAATGATTCAACCATTTGATAAAACTTCAATGAATGATATTGAGCGTGCGATTCAAAAAGCAGACCTAGGCTTAACACCTTCAAATGATGGTACAGTTATCCGTATTGCGATTCCTCCATTAACGGAAGAACGCCGTCGCGAACTGGTAAAGTTGGTTAAAAAGTCAGCAGAAGAAGGAAAAGTAGCTGTTCGTAATGTTCGTCGTGATGTGAATGATGACTTGAAGAAGCTGCAAAAAGACGGGGAAATGACAGAAGATGAACTTCGCCGTTATACAGATGATGTTCAAAAGCTGACAGATAAACATATTTCTGATATTGATGCAGTGGCAGATAAGAAA
Source organism: Alkalihalophilus marmarensis DSM 21297 (assembly GCF_000474275.2). Lineage (GTDB taxonomy): Bacteria > Bacillota > Bacilli > Bacillales > Bacillaceae_D > Alkalihalophilus > Alkalihalophilus marmarensis. The sequence continues at coordinate 23,210 of NZ_ATAE01000027.1, read as the reverse complement.
GAAAAAGAAATCATGGAAGTCTAAGCAGTTTCAAGGTAAAATAGATGATGTATAAGACCCTCTTATTTTATAGGGGGTTTTTTACACGTTCTTATTAGTATAGTTATGAGCTAGCTGTGATTAGGATATGCTGGTAAGAGCTTAACCTGCTTCAATTTAGATGGAGGGCATTTGAATGCTGGAAAAATTTTCGAAATGGAAATCAAACCTTACACCTACAAAAACAGACGGTGAATTAGAATTAGACCCGGCTGCCGTTCCTAGGCATGTAGCCATTATTATGGACGGAAATGGCCGTTGGGCAAAGCAAAAAGGACTTCCTAGAATTGCTGGACACCGTGAAGGAATGAAAGTAGTAAACAAAATTGTTCGTCGGGCCAATGAATTAGGTGTTGAAGTCTTGACATTATACGCATTTTCAACAGAAAACTGGAAGCGTCCTAAAACGGAAGTAGATTATTTAATGAAGCTGCCAGAACGCTTTTTAGGCATGGAGCTTCCTAAGCTTATGGAAGAAAACGTGAAGGTGCGTTTAATGGGAAGTCTTGATCACCTTCCTGAACATACGCTGCGTGCTGTTAATAAAGCAGTACATGAAACGAAAGACAATACAGGCCTTATTTTAAATTTTGCTCTCAACTACGGGAGTCGTTTTGAAATGGTAGAAGCAATGAAAGAGATTGCCCTGAAAGTAGAAAAGGGCGAGCTAAAGCCAAGTGATATTGACGAGAAGGTCATTGAATCAAACCTTATGACAGCAGATTTAAAAGATCCGGATTTATTAATTCGGACAAGCGGTGAAATTAGATTGAGCAATTTTATGCTTTGGCAGGTTGCCTATAGTGAATTCTGGTTTACCGATGTCCTGTGGCCTGATTTTAATGAAGAACATTTTACAGAAGCCGTTTCTGTATATCAAAAGAGAGCAAGGCGTTTTGGAGGAGTTTAGAGGGGGGCGTATTAAATGAAGCAAAGAATAATTACGGGTGTGATTGGTGCGATCGTTTTTCTTAGCATGGTCATTCTCGGAGGTTGGTTTTTTTCTATCTTCATTTCTCTCGTCGCCTCAGTGGCAATGGTAGAACTCTTAAAAATGAAAAAAATTGCACCTTTATCTTTAATGGGATTAGTTAGTCTTGCCTCAATGTGGCTGTTGCTTGTGCCTACATCTTGGTTTGATCAATTAATTCCAATTACATACACAAAAGTAGAAACGTTTATATTCTTAATTTTAGTCCTATTAATGTTTACGGTCTTAACGAAAAACAGCTTTACATTTGACGAGGTTGGCTTTGTCATCTTATCATCGGTTTATGTAGGGTTTGGCTTTCACTTTCTAATTTTGACACGTGATATTCCGGATATTGGAATGCATTTAGTATTCTTTGTATTATTTATTATTTGGGCAACAGATTCTGGTGCCTACTTTGCGGGAAGGTCTTTTGGGAAGCATAAACTTTGGCCTGATATTAGCCCTAAAAAGACGATAGAGGGGTCCATTGGCGGAATCCTTACAGCGCTCGTGATAGGCTCTGTTTTTTACAGCTTTTTCCCAATCTTCCCTAACTATTTAACAGCATTATTCATTATTTTAATCGCCTCTACCTTTGGACAGCTTGGCGACTTAGTTGAATCAGCACTTAAAAGACATTACGCTGTAAAAGACTCAGGAAACGTGCTGCCTGGACATGGCGGGATCCTAGACCGTTTTGACAGCTTGATTTATGTGATGCCTATTTTGCATTTACTGCAGCTGATTTAACATCTTTATGATATACATAGGAAAAAGAATGGTGATAATTTAGATAGTAGGTGAGTATGTTGAAGAAGATTAGTTTATTAGGTGCAACAGGTTCTATAGGAACACAAACTCTTGATGTGATCAAACACCATTCTGATCAATTTTCACTTATTGCGATGTCTGTTGGGCGTAACATAAACCTTGCGCTCGATCAAATCAATATGTTTAAACCATCGATTGTCTCTGTAATGACAAAAGAGGATGCACAAAAACTACAGCATCAAATATCTGATGAGATTAAAGTCGTATATGGTGAAGAAGGATTGATTGAAGTAGCTGCCAATAACGAAGCAGATATTTTAGTCAATGCAGTGATAGGCAGTGTAGGGCTCGCTCCTACATTAAAAGCAATCGAAGCAGGTAAGACAATTGCGATTGCAAATAAAGAGACATTAGTCACAGCAGGACATATTGTAACAGATGCGGCCAAAAAACATGAGGTGCCTCTCTTACCAGTTGATAGTGAGCATTCAGCTATTTTTCAAGCATTAAATGGTGAGAGTTCATCAGAGATTGATCGTCTTATTTTAACGGCCTCAGGCGGAAGTTTCCGTGACAAAACAAGAGACGAGCTTAATGGAGTGACAGTAGAGGAAGCTCTTAATCACCCTAATTGGTCAATGGGAGCTAAGATTACCATTGATTCGGCAACCATGATGAATAAAGGGCTAGAAGTCATTGAGGCGCACTGGCTGTTTGATATTGCTTACGACAATATTGATGTAGTCCTTCATAAAGAAAGCATTATTCATTCAATGGTTGAGTTTGTTGATAGAAGCGTCATTGCCCAGCTAGGGACACCAGATATGAAAGTGCCCATTCAATATGCGCTGACCTACCCAAACCGACTAGAAGCTTCTAACAGTGAACAATTAAATCTGTGGGAGATTGGAACGCTGAACTTTTCCAAACTAGATACAGAACGTTATCGCTGCATGAAGTTTGCTTATGAAGCGGGAAGAATCGGCGGGACGATGCCAACGGTTTTAAATGCTGCAAATGAAGAAGCAGTAGCTGCCTTTCTAGATGGTAAAATTACATTTCTAGACATAGAAGATCAGATTGAACAAGCTCTAGAGCGGCACGAAAAAATTAATCACCCGACACTTGATGTGATTAAAGAAGTAGATCGTGAGACGAGAAAGTTTATCCACTCGTTACGTAATTAAATAAAGTGGAGGTTAGTCATTTGAATACATTAATCTCGTTTATAGTAGTATTTGGCCTGCTTGTTTTTATCCACGAGTGGGGGCACTTGTATTTTGCAAAACGTGCAGGGATCTTATGCCGAGAATTTGCGATCGGTTTTGGTCCTAAATTATTTTCCTTTAAACGGAATGAGACTGTTTATACCATCCGTATGCTGCCGCTTGGTGGATTTGTTCGTATGGCTGGAGAAGACCCCGAAATGATTGATATTAAGCCCGGCTATGAAATAGGGCTTGTATTTAACGGCAGGCAGGAAGTTTCACAAATTATTATTAATAATAAATCAAAACACCCTGAAGCAAAGGTTGTGCAAGTAGAAAAGATTGATTTAGAGCACGAATTATTTGTTCAGGCATACGATGATGATGAACTTGTCCGCTATAAAGTGAATGAGAAAGCGGTTTTGGTTCAAGATGAGCAGCCAACACAAATTGCTCCTTGGAATCGTCAATTCGGCTCGAAATCAGTAGGGCAGCGTGCCTTAGCGATTTTTGCAGGTCCAATGATGAACTTTGTTTTAGCCTTTGTATTGCTAGCAGCACTTGCATTAATGCAAGGTATCCCAGTTGATCGTGCAGAAGTTGGGGAAATTATGGAAGGCGGTGCAGCTGAGGAGGCTGGACTTGTTGAAGGTGATCAAGTAACGAGTATCGAGAATACTCCAGTAGATACGTGGGAAGAGATGACAACAATCATCCAACAAAACCCAAATGAGTCTATTACGTTTACTGTTGTCAGGAATGGACAAACGGAATCCATTGCCGTAACTCCGAATGAGCGAGTCGGACAAATGGGTGATGCGGAAGGGTTTATAGGTGTAACACAGCCTCGAGAGTTTTCCGTCATTGGTTCTTTAACATTTGGTGTAACGCAAACATACTTGTTTATGACAATGATCTTTGAAGTACTTGGATTATTAGTTACAGGTCAGTTCTCGCTTGATTATGTAGCAGGGCCAGTTGGGATTTATAATTACACCGGTGAAGCCGCAGCTCTTGGAATTTTCGTATTAATGCAATGGGCAGCTGCCTTAAGTGTTAACTTAGGAATTATTAATTTGCTGCCGATTCCTGCAATGGACGGCGGACGGCTAGTGTTTATTGGGTTAGAAGGACTGAGAGGCAAGCCGATTGATCCGCAAAAAGAAGGAATGGTTCACCTTGTAGGGTTTGCTCTTCTTTTCTTATTAGTTATTTTTGTAACATGGAACGATATAAACCGTTTGTTTATGTAAAGTAGACACGGGTTGGATTGCATAGTTGATTAGGAAAGGATTTTGAATATGAGACAACGTTCACTTTTATTACCGACTTTACGTGATGTACCAGCAGATGCAGATATTATTAGTCATCAACTGATGCTACGTGCAGGGATGATTCGTCAAATTGCTGCAGGTGTATATAGTTATTTGCCACTAGCAAAACGAGTACTGCATAAAGTTGAATCTATTGTACGTGAGGAAATGGATGCTGCCGGAGCGCAAGAATTAACCATGCCGACGATGCATCCTGCTGAACTATGGCAAGAGACTGGCAGATGGGATAAAATGGGCGGAGAATTAATGCGCCTTAAAGATCGTCATGATCGTGACTTTGCGCTTGGACCGACTCATGAAGAAGTCATTACAAGCATTTTACGTGACAGTATCAGCTCTTATAAAAAGCTGCCTGTGAATCTATATCAAATTCAAACAAAATTCCGTGATGAGCGCCGTCCTCGTTTTGGACTGCTGCGCGGCAGAGAATTTATGATGAAGGATGCTTATTCTTTCCACGCAACACCTGAGAGTCTAGATGAGGCATATAAGGAAATGTATGATGCTTATTCAAGAATCTTCTCACGTGCAGGGTTGACATTCCGCCCTGTTATAGCTGATTCAGGTGCGATTGGCGGCAAAGACACACATGAGTTTATGGCGCTTGCTGATGTGGGAGAAGATACGATTGCTTACTCCGATGAGTCTGATTATGCAGCAAACATTGAGATGGCTGCAGTTAAGGTTAGCTATACTAAGCCGGCAGCAGAAGCAGAAGACTGTGCTAAGGTAGAGACAGGTTCAGCGAAGACGATTGAAGAAGTTTCAAGTGCACTTAGTATACCTGAAGATCAAATTATTAAAACATTGCTCGTTTCTATTGATGAGGAATGGGTTCTTGTATTGCTTAGAGGTGACCACGAATTAAACGACATTAAGTTAAAGCATGAACTGTCAGCAGGCGCGATCCGTTTTGCTGAAGCTTCTGAAGTAGCAGACATTCTTTCTGCTACTGTAGGTAATATTGGCCCAATCGGTGCAGACGGTGTGAAAATTATCGCAGATCACGCAGTTTCGGCAATGGTGAATGCGGTTTGTGGCGCAAATGAAGAAAACTACCACTTCACAGGTGTAACGGCTGATCGAGATTTCAAGGTTGATCAATATGCAGACCTGCGCTTTATTAAAGAGGGAGACCCTTCTCCGTGCGGCAAGGGAACCATTCGTTTCGCTCAAGGCATCGAAGTTGGACAAGTCTTCAAATTAGGAACGGTCTATTCTGAGGCAATGAATGCAACCATCCTTGATGAAAATGGGAAAACGCAGCCTATGATTATGGGATGTTACGGGGTAGGGGTTTCTCGTACTGTTGCTGCCATTATTGAACAGCATCATGATGAAAACGGAATCGTATGGCCGCCGTCAGTTGCCCCTTACGATGTTCACCTGCTCACGTTAAATAGTAAGAATGCTGAACAGAGCGAGCTATCTGAAGAACTTTACCAGTCGCTTAAGAAAGCTGGATTTGATGTACTTTATGATGATCGTCCTGAGCGAGCTGGAGTAAAGTTCAAAGACTCAGATTTAATCGGAATTCCGCTTCGTGTATCTGTTGGAAAACGCGCTGCTGAAGGTATCGTTGAAGTAAAGATCCGCAAGACAGGTGAAGTCATTGAAGTAGCTGTAGCCGATTTAGCTGAAGAACTTAAGACTCAGCAAAAAAAACTTGAAGAATTATATCAATAAATAAAAGATATATAAGGTGAGGTATCTCAATTAGAGGTACCTTCTCTTTTATGCAAGGTTTATTTAGCAGGGGGGAGAAAAATGTCTCAAGATGAACAGCTAAGAAAAGAGCGATTTCAATTACTCCTTTCACAATTACAATTCCCTGAAGAAGTAATACATGGGGTATTTAAGGATGGGAAGATTCGTAAATTAACGATTTTAAAAGAAAAACGAACATGGCATTTTCATATAGAGCTTCCTCTTTTAATTCCTGCTCATTTATATGAGCTGTTTGAACAAAAGTTAAAGGAAACGTTTACTCATATTGCGACAATCGGCTTTACATTTTATTATGACAGGTGTGAGCCAAGTCAGAGTGACTGGGAGCAGTATTGGCCGATGGTCGTTTCTCGTCTGCAAGCAGTATCCGATGGATTGCGTTCATTACTCTCAAATCAGAGCCCTCGTTTTGATGGGAAACGCTTGGAGATTAATGTACGCAATGAAACAGAAGCTGTCGCCCTAAAGCGAAAATTACAAGATCCCTTAAGGGAAAGTCTCGTATCACTAAGTCTTCCAAACGTGGGCTTTGAGCCTGCTATAAAAGAATCTAAACAAGAATTTCAAAAGTTTGTCGAGCAGCGCGAGCAAGAAGACCACTCTAAAGTAGTAGAAGCCATTTTAGAAAAGAAGAAAATGGAGCAAAAAAGTGATGAACTTGATGGGAAAGATCTTGTATTGGGCTATCCAATTAAGGATGATCCTATACCGCTTGAGGCCATTGTCGATGAGGAACGCAGAGTAACGGTTCAAGGGTATGTGTTCGACGCAGAAACTAGAGAATTGCGCAGCGGACGTACATTGCTCACCTTTAAAATTACAGACTATACTGATTCCATCATGGTAAAGATCTTCTCACGGGATAAAGAGGACATCCCGCTTCTTCAAGCTGTTAAAAAAGGCATGTGGATGAAAGTTCGCGGCGGTGTACAAAATGATACATTCGTTAGAGACCTGGTTATGATTGCTAATGACTTCAATCAGATTAAACCTGCTGAGCGTACTGATAATGCAGCTGAGGAAGAAAAAAGAGTAGAGTTACATCTTCATACGACAATGAGTCAGATGGATGGCATGACATCAGCCGGCAAATATGTTGAGCAGGCAGCCAAATGGGGTCACCCTGCTATCGCCATTACAGACCATGGGGTAGTTCAGTCTTTCCCAGAAGCATACGGGGCAGGAAAGAAACATGGCATTAAAGTGCTCTACGGGGTAGAAGCAAATATTGTCGATGACGGAGTTCCGATTGCTTATAACGAAGCGAATCGTGAGCTGATGACCGAGGAATACGTTGTTTTTGACGTAGAAACGACTGGGTTGTCTGCTGTTTATAATACAATCATTGAGCTAGCTGCTGTTAAAATCAAAAACGGGGAAATCATTGACCGGTTTGAATCATTCGCCGACCCACACGAGCCATTAACCAATACAATCATTGAATTAACAGGTATTACAGATGATATGGTAAAAGGCCAGCCTGAAGTGGGAGAGGTATTGAAAGATTTTCATGAATTTGTGGGGGATGCCACTCTAGTAGCTCATAATGCTAGTTTTGATATGGGATTCTTGAATGTAGGCTACCAAAAAATCGGGCTGGGAGACGCGAAAAATCCTGTTATCGATACATTAGAGTTAGGGAGATTCCTATATCCAGAGCTTAAAAACCACCGACTAAATACTCTATGTAAGAAGTTCGATATTGAACTCGTCAGTCATCACCGCGCAATCTATGATGCAGAAGCGACAGGGTATTTATTATGGAAGATGGTTCGAGATGCAAACGAGCGGAATGTCACTCATCATGACCAATTAAATAATCATATGGGGCAAGGTAATTTTACAAGACAGCGTCCGTCCCATTGTACGATCCTAGCTCAAACGCAAGAAGGCTTGAAAAATTTATACCAATTAGTTTCAATGTCTCATGTTGAATACTTCTTCAGAACACCTCGTATTCCAAGGTCGCAGCTGCAAAAACATCGTAAGGGATTGTTGATTGGTACCGCGTGTGATAAAGGAGAAGTGTTTGAAGGGATGATGCAAAAATCTCCTGAAGAAGTAGAGGAGATTGCGAAGTTCTATGATTATTTAGAAATTCAGCCTCTAGAAAATTATCAGCATTTAATTGAGAAAGAACTAGTTAAAAACGATGAATCGTTAAAAGAAATTGTTTCAAATATTGTTGAATTAGGCGAAAAACTTGATAAACCGGTTGTGGCAACGGGTAATGCGCATTATTTGAACAAAGAAGACGCGATCTACCGTAAGATTTTGATTGCATCGCAAGGAGGAGCGAACCCGCTGAATAAGCAGACGTTGCCCCCTGTTCATTTTAAAACAACCGACGAAATGATCGATGCCTTTGCCTTTTTAGGGGATGAGAAAGCCAAAAAAGTTGTCGTGGAAAACACACAAAAAGTGGCTGATTTAGTTGAAGAAATCCATCCTATTCCAGATCAATTGTATACACCGAAAATTGAGGGTGCGGATGATGAGATCAGAGAAATGAGCTATTCTCGTGCTCGTAGTATTTACGGGGATGATCTGCCGGAAATTGTAGAGGCGAGGATTGAAAAAGAATTAAAAAGTATTATCGGCCACGGATTTGCGGTTATTTACCTTATTTCACAAAAGCTGGTTAAAAAATCATTAATTGATGGATATCTTGTAGGTTCTCGTGGTTCTGTCGGATCTTCATTTGTTGCAACAATGACTGAAATTACTGAAGTGAATCCACTCCCGCCGCATTATGTGTGTCCTAACTGCCAGCATTCCTATTTCTTTAACGATGGTTCAGTTGGTTCAGGATTTGACCTTCCTGATAAAGATTGTCCTGAATGCGGCACGGCATATGTGAAAGATGGACAAGACATCCCGTTTGAAACCTTCCTTGGATTTAAAGGAGATAAAGTACCAGATATCGATCTTAACTTCTCAGGGGCATATCAGCCTAGAGCCCACCATTATACGAAAGAATTATTTGGTGAGGAGTATGTGTACCGTGCAGGAACAATCGGTACCGTTGCTGAAAAGACAGCTTATGGGTATGTCAAAGGATATCAAGGAGATCATGATCTGCATATGAGAGGCGCAGAAATTGATCGGCTTGTATCAGGCTGTACAGGAGTGAAGCGGACGAGCGGGCAGCACCCGGGTGGTATTATTGTTGTACCAGATTACATGGATATTTATGATTTCACACCGATTCAGTTCCCTGCAGACGATAAGACTGCTGAGTGGAAAACGACTCACTTTGATTTCCATTCCATTCATGATAATCTGCTGAAACTTGATATTCTCGGACACGATGATCCGACGGTTATACGAATGCTTCAAGACCTTTCAGGAATAGACCCGAAAACAATCCCTACCGATGATCCTGAAGTCATGAAGATATTCAGCGGTCCTGATGTGCTTGGAGTGACAGAAGATCAAATTTTGTGTAAAACAGGCACCCTTGGCATTCCTGAATTTGGGACGAGATTCGTTCGTCAAATGCTTGAAGAGACGAAGCCTAGCACATTTTCAGAGCTGGTGCAGATCTCAGGACTTTCTCACGGGACGGATGTTTGGCTAAATAATGCCAATGAGTTGATCTATAACGGTACATGTGAGCTTAAAGATGTAATTGGATGTCGTGATGACATTATGGTCTATCTTATTTACAAAGGACTAGAACCATCTCTTGCTTTTAAGATCATGGAGTTTGTACGGAAAGGTAAAGGCCTCCAGCCGGAATGGGTGGAGGAAATGAAAAAGCACGATGTGCCTGATTGGTATATCGGCTCATGTACAAAGATTAAATACATGTTCCCTAAAGCCCATGCAGCAGCCTATGTATTAATGGCTGTGCGGATTGCTTATTTCAAGGTGCATCACCCTATACTTTATTATGCTTCTTATTTTACGGTGCGAGCAGATGATTTTGATCTTGATACAATGATCAAAGGCTCAACTGCTATTAAAGCGAAAATTGAAGAGATTAATGCTAAAGGACTTGATGCTTCACCAAAAGAAAAGGCAGTCTTAACCGTTCTAGAACTGGCATTAGAAATGTGTGAACGAGGCTTTTCATTTAAGAAAGTGGATCTGTACGAATCAAGTGCCACAGAGTTTATTGTTGATGGGACTAGCCTGCTTCCGCCGTTTAACGCAATGACCGGAGTTGGTACAAATGCTGCCCTGAATATTGTGAAGGCAAGAGAGGGTGGCGAATTCCTCTCAAAAGAAGATCTGCAGCAAAAAGCACGTTTAACAAAGACTGTGCTTGAACATCTTGATGATCACGGCTGCTTAGCTGGCATGCCTGATTCCAATCAGCTTTCCTTATTCTAGTTTCCTTGTTCAACTATCAGGCGCAAAAGCTGATCTGACGCTATCTAGAGACACAGAGTAAGTTGCAAACAGCTAGAGAGTATGATATCCTTGTTATGGTAATACTTAGAATACGGAACCTAAAAAGAGTGGGGAAACCCACTCTTTCGTTTTCGTTTAGACCTATATTTATGAATCGTTTCTCTTAAATAACAGGATGTAAAGTAACCTTTATTTATATAGATGGGTAAGATCAAGGAGGGTATGAATTGAGTAAGAAAGTAACGGACATCGTAGCAGAATTAGTGACACCACTATTGGACGAGCTAAACTTAGAGCTAGTAGATGTTGAATTTAAAAAGGAAGGACCTAACTGGTTTCTTAGAGTCTTTATTGATTCAGATACAGGTGTTGATTTAGAGGATTGCGGGAAAGTAAGTGAACAATTAAGCGAAAAACTTGATGAAATGGATCCAATCCCACAAGCTTATTTCCTTGAAGTATCTTCTCCTGGGGCTGAGAGACCTTTAAAGAAAGTAAAAGATCTCGAAAAAGCAGTTGGGAAAAATGTTCATGTTACTACGTACGAACCAGTTGATGGAGAAAAGGCATTCGAAGGGATGCTTCAATCTTTTGACGGCGAAGTATTAACTATTGAAGTCAAAATAAAAACACGGAAGAAATCATATGAAATTCCGTACGATAAGGTAGCAAACGCTCGTTTAGCTATTATTTTCTAAAATGATATTTTTTGTGGAAGTTGAAAGGGGGATGTTCCATTCATGAATAGTGAATTTATGGATGCGTTAACGACATTAGAGAAAGAAAAAGGTATAAGTAAGGAAGTTATTATTGAGGCGATTGAGGCTGCACTTATTTCAGGGTACAAACGTAATTTCAGCCAGGCACAAAATGTTCGCGTGGACGTCAACCGCGATAACGGAAGTATCCGTGTATTTGCACGCAAAACGATTGTGGAGGAAGTGTTTGATGCACGTCTTGAAATCTCATTAGACGAGGCTAAATCAATCAACCCTAATTACGAAGTGGATGATGTCGTTGAGATTGAAGTGACACCAAAAGACTTCGGCCGTATTGCTGCGCAAACAGCTAAGCAGGTGGTCACGCAACGTGTACGTGAAGCTGAAAGAGGCATCATTTATTCTGACTTCATTGATCGTGAAGAAGACATCATGACAGGAATTGTGCAACGCCAAGACCATCGCTTCATTTATGTAGATTTAGGCAAGGTTGAAGCACTTCTTCCTTTAAATGAACAAATGCCCAATGAAACCTACAAGCATAATGACCGCATCAAAGCGTTTATTACAAAAGTAGAAAAAACAACAAAAGGACCACAAATTTTAATCTCACGTACACACCCTGGCCTCTTAAAACGTTTATTTGAGCTTGAAGTGCCTGAGATTTATGATGGAACTGTGGAAATTAAATCTGTCTCTCGTGAAGCTGGTGATCGTTCTAAGATTGCTGTACATGCAGAGAATCCAGAAGTTGATCCAGTAGGCTCGTGTGTAGGACCTCGCGGACAGCGTGTACAAACAATTGTAGATGAATTAAAAGGCGAGAAAATTGATATTGTCCGCTGGTCAGAAGATCCAGTTGAATATGTAGCAAATGCACTTAGTCCATCTAAGGTTGTCAAAGTAAACGTGAATGAAGAAGAAAAGATGACTCAGGTTATTGTACCGGATTATCAACTATCACTAGCAATTGGCAAGCGCGGACAAAATGCACGCTTAGCAGCTAAACTGACAGGCTGGAAGATTGATATTAAGAGTGAGTCAGAAGCAAGAGAGTTAGGTCTTTTAAATGAGGAAGACAGTTCTACTTCTGAATATGAAGACCCAGCAAGTGAAGAAGCATTTGTTCCTGATGTAGAAGATTACAACGAAGAGTAAGAAGAAGGAGACGGGGCCAATGAAACAGCGCAAAGTTCCTCTCAGAAAATGCATTGTTACTCAAGAAATGAGACCGAAGTCCGAACTTGTTCGGATTGTTCGTACGCCTGAAGGTGAGGTTGAGCTTGATCTTACAGGGAAGAAAAATGGGCGAGGTGCTTACCTTAGTAACAGTGAAGAATGCTTTATGGAAGCTAAAAAGAAAGACAGCTTATCTAGACACCTTCAAGTGAAACTTACCGAAGAACAGTACGATCAGCTAGAAATTGAGCGTAAAAAGGGGCGTAAGTAGATGACCTCAAAGCAGCCGAAGTGGATTTCACTTCTTGGGCTATGCGCTCGTGCAAGGCAGTTAGTAACTGGGGAAGAGCTCGTCATTAAAGATGTACGCAGCCGGTCAGTAAGGTTGGTACTGCTCTCAAATGATGCAGCTGAACAGACAAAGAAAAAGATATTGGACAAATGTGGCTATTATTCAATTCCAGTTCGAATTGTGAGCGATCGAACTACACTTGGAAATGCGATCGGTAAGGCAGAACGAGTGGTAGTGGGGATAAAAGATCCAGGATTCGCTAAGAAAATGACCGCATTATTGGACCAATAATTGTGGAGGTACGTATATGAGCAAAATGAGAATATATGAATACGCAAAAGAGAAGAACGTTCCTAGTAAAGATGTCATTGAAAAATTGAAATCAATGGATGTATCTGTTTCGAATCATATGTCCTACATTGATGATGCGGCTATTGCTAAATTAGAAGGCAAGCCGGCTCCTGCGAAGACTGAAGCAAAAAAAGAAAAGCCTGCAAAACCAGCAGGTAAGCAACAAGGGAAGGCTACTAATCATATGAATAATAATAATAATAACAACAACAAGAAAAAAGGCAATAACAGACCTAATCAGCAGCAAAATCGCGGTAAGCAGCAAAATAAGCGTCATGACAAACCACGTCAAGAGCCGCCAAAGCCAAAACCATTACCAGAGAAGATTACTTTTGTGGAATCATTATCAGTTGCAGAGCTTGCTAAAGCATTAGGCAAAGAGCCTTCTGAGCTGATCAAAAAACTGATGGCGCTTGGTGTGATGGCAACGATTAACCAAGAGCTTGATAAAGATACAATCGAGCTGATCGCGGGTGATTACGGAGTAGCGGTTGAAGAAGAGATTGTTGTAGATAAAATTGACCTAGATAGTTATGTGGAAGAAGAAAAAGAGGAAGACTTAAAAGAACGTCCTCCAGTTGTTACAATTATGGGTCACGTTGACCATGGTAAAACAACCTTGCTTGACTCTATCCGAAACACTAAAGTAACAGCAGGGGAAGCTGGCGGGATTACTCAGCATATCGGTGCCTATCAAATTGAAACAGACGGCAAACCGATTACATTCCTTGATACTCCTGGTCACGCAGCATTTACAACAATGCGTGCGCGCGGAGCTCAAGTAACAGATATTACGATTCTTGTCGTAGCGGCAGATGACGGTGTAATGCCGCAAACAAAAGAAGCAATCAGTCATGCCAAGGCTGCTGGTGTGCCAATCATTGTTGCTGTGAATAAAATGGATAAGGAAGCCGCTAATCCAGACCGTGTAATGCAAGAATTAACAGAGTATGAACTTGTTCCTGAAGCTTGGGGCGGAGATACGATTTTCGTTAATGTTTCAGCATTAAATGGTCAGGGTATTGATGAACTATTAGAAATGGTTCTACTAGTAGCAGAAGTGGCTGAATTAAAAGCGAACCCAGACAGAATGGCTCGTGGAACCGTTGTTGAAGCTGAGCTTGATAAAGGCCGCGGGGCAGTAGCTACTTTATTAGTACAAAATGGAACACTTAATGTCGGTGACCCCATTGTTGTAGGGAACTCATTTGGACGTGTTCGTGCAATGGTTAACGACTTAGGACGTCGCGTGAAAACCGCAGGACCTTCTGCTCCAGTTGAAATTACTGGACTTAATGAAGTTCCTCAAGCTGGTGATCAGTTCCAAGTATTTGAAGATGAAAAAACTGCCCGTCAAATTGGTGAAGCACGTATGAGCCGTCAACGCGAAGAAAACCGTGCTGAGAACTCTAAAGTCAGCCTTGATGATTTATTTAATCAAATTCAGCAAGGTGAAGTAAAAGATATTAATATCATTATCAAAGCGGATGTTCAAGGTTCGGTTGAAGCGATGCGCGGTTCATTAGAGAAAATCGATGTAGAAGGTGTTAAAGTAAATATTATCCATACGGGTGTAGGTGCCATTACAGAATCTGATATTATTCTTGCATCAGCATCAAATGCGATTGTTATTGGCTTTAATGTACGTCCTGATGGAGGAGCTAAGCGTACTGCTGAAGTTGAAAAAGTAGATATCCGCTTACACCGTGTAATCTATAATGCAATCGATGAAATTGAATCAGCGATGAAAGGAATGCTTGATCCTGAGTTTGAAGAAAAAGTCATTGGTCAAGTTGAAATCCGTACAACGTTTAAAGTATCTAAAGTGGGTACAATCGCTGGTGCTTATGTTACAGAAGGTAAAATTTCACGCGATTCAACTGTACGTTTAATTCGTGATGGGATTGTCATCTATGAAGGAGCTATTAATGCGCTTAAACGTTTCAAAGATGATGCTAAAGAAGTAGCAGCCGGTTACGAGTGCGGTATTACTCTAGAGAAGTTTAATGACATCAAAGAAGGCGATGTGATTGAGGCTTACGTTATGGAGGAAATCGAACGTAAATGATCATCGGTTCAGTCCGTTGCGAGCTTCTAATTTACGACGTGCATTCACTTAAAGAAAAACGTTCTGTGCTAAAAAGTCTTCAAACTAGATTAAAGCAGCGTTTCAACCTAGCAGTAGCAGAAACCAATTTTCAAGATGTATGGCAGCGTGCAGAGCTCTCGATAGTGACTGTTTCAAATCAGAAAGTGATTTGTGAGCGAGAGCTTGAGCGGGCACTTAAATTCATTGATATTGAATCAGAGGCTGAGCGCACGTTGACAACATATGAGTGGTTATAATCGTATAAACAGAGGTGAACAACTATGAGTAACGTTCGAGCACATCGTGTAGGAGAACAAATGAAAAAAGAGCTAAGTGATATTATTATGCGGGAGTTGAAAGATCCTCGTATCAGTTTTGTCACAATTACTGGGGTAGATGTAACAGGCGACCTGCAGCAAGCGAAAGTATTCATTACCGTTCTTGGAGACGATGAACAAAAAGAATCCACATTAAAAGGACTTTCTAAAGCAAAAGGATTTATTCGTTCGGAGATTGGAAAGAGAATCCGCCTGCGTAAAACACCAGAAATTACGTTTGAATTTGATGAGTCCATCGAATACGGAAATCGAATTGAAACATTGATTAATGATTTAAACAAATAACGACTTAAATAAATAAGTTCAGCGTTTTATTAGAATGCTGCTAAGAGGATAGGGGGCGCATGCTCTCTATCCTCTTTCGCCTTTGAGAATAAGAGCAAGGAGTACGATAATGAATAATATTGAAGGAATTTTACCGTTATTAAAACCTGCAGGGATGACATCTCATGATTGCGTCATGAAAATCCGCAGACTTTATCAAACAAAAAAAGTAGGCCATACAGGAACACTTGATCCAGATGTCGTAGGGGTCCTCCCTATATGTATCGGCAAGGCGACAAAGGTGGCTCAATACATGTCCGATTACTCTAAAACGTATGTAGGAGAAGTAACCATTGGTATTTCGACGACTACAGAAGATGCAAGCGGAGAAGTAGTTGAGACAAAGGATGTTAATAAGCCTTGGTCTAAAGAGGACATCATCGCCCTGTTAGACTCCTTTAAAGGAGAGATTACTCAAATCCCTCCGATGTATTCAGCGGTTAAAGTTAATGGTAAGAAATTGTATGAATATGCAAGAGCTAATCAAACGGTTGAACGGCCAAAAAGGAAGGTCAGGATTCATCGATTAGAGTTAACTAGCGATCTAATCTTAAATGAAACATCAAACACATTTTCTTTCTCTTTTGAAGTGGAATGCAGTAAAGGGACGTATGTACGAACACTTGCAGTTGATTTGGGAAAAGCTTTGGGATTTCCTGCGCATATGTCCTATCTAAAGCGGACAGCTTCTGGACCCTTCACAATGGAGGTATGCACCTCTCTTTCTGAGCTTGAAGAAATGGAGGGCGTAGATGAGCGTGTTAAAGTGTTAAGGCCGTTAGATGAAGCAATTGCTCATCTCCCTATGCTCATTGTAGATAAAGAGGTAGAACAGCTGATAAAGTACGGATCCGTTTTACAAGAAGAAAAAGGGTTAGATGAAATGCGGTTTACCGTATATAATGGACAAGGGGAATGCTTAGCCATTTATCAAAAGCATCCTACTAAGGCTGGATTAATTAAGCCGGAAAAAATGATCTGGACAAGTTAGTTTACCTGAAGTAAAGCAGAAAAAGGGGAATTATGATGGATACGATTTATTTGCATCACCCAATTGAAGCGAATACCTTAAAAAAACGTCCAATTGTGCTGGCACTTGGATATTTTGATGGGGTTCATATTGGACATAAAAAAGTAATTGAAACTGCCTGCAGGCAAGCTGCTAAGCTGGGTGTGGAAGCAGCTGTTATGACCTTCCACCCACATCCAAAAGAGGTGCTGCGAAAAGAAGCACACCCTATGCCTTACCTCACTCCGCTTCCGTTAAAGGAAAAGAAAATTGCTGAGCTTGGTGTGGATACACTTTATGTTGTTAACTTCACTAAAGAGTTTGCGTCTTTAACGCCTCAACAATTTGTTGATGATTATATTATTTCTCTAGATGCTGTACATGTAGTAGCTGGCTTTGACTTTACATATGGTTCTCTTGGCAAAGGGACGATGGAAACCTTAGTCTTTCATTCCAGGAATAAATTTGACCAAACCACTGTCAGCAAAGTAGAACAAGGCGACATCAAAATCAGTTCTACAAAGATTAGGGAGCTGATTGAGGAGGGCAGTGTAGAGAAGATTCCTGCTTATCTAGGAGAGCCTTACTATGTTTTAGGGGAAGTGGTCGATGGTGATAAGCGCGGCCGCACCATTGGTTTCCCAACAGCTAATGTAGCAGCAATTGACCGGATGAAGATACCTAAAACCGGGGTATATGCCGTACGTTTTCAAGTAAAGGGGGATTGGTACAACGGAGTATGTAATATTGGCTATAAACCTACGTTTAATCAAGAAAGAAAAGAGCCAACGATCGAAGTAAATATTTTTGAATTTAACCAAGATATTTACGGGGAACAGGCTGTGGTCGTTTTTGAACGCAGAATAAGGGCTGAGAAAAAATTTAATGAGATCAATGAATTGATCTCACAGATTAAAAAAGATAAAGAAGAAGCGATTGAATATTTTGCTGAAAAAAGCTGTTAAGTTTCTTGCATTCTGAAGCTGAACGTTGTATAGTAAGGGTTGTACTTCAGGTACACATCCGTTTCGTGGCAGAGCGACTCACCGACGCTTGCTAGGGAATAGGAGATTATTTAAAGGGAGGTGAATAGGATGGCATTAACACAAGAGCGCAAGAACGAGCTAATTGCTGAGTTCAAAACTCATGATACTGACACTGGTTCTCCAGAGGTTCAAGTAGCTATCCTTACTGAGCAAATCAACACATTAAACGAGCACTTACGTACTCACAAGAAGGATCACCATTCACGTCGTGGTCTTTTAAAGATGGTTGGTCAACGTCGTAACTTGTTAACGTATCTACGTAACAAAGATGTTACACGTTACCGTAACCTTGTTGACAAGCTTGGCTTACGTCGATAAGTTATGATGAAAGCGGGAAGATTTCCCGCTTTTTTCTACATTTATAAGTGTTGGAAAATGATCCCTACATCACATCGATATGTAGGGTCTTTACATAACAGAGCCTATAACCCCGAGATTTGCCATTGACTCTTTTATTTTTCACATAAATCGGTAATAATAAGAAAAGAATGAATAATTTTAGTGTACGAGAGGAGTACGCGTAATGGAACAAGAAAGACAAATTTTTTCAATTGACTGGGCAGGCCGTGAACTAACGGTAGAAACAGGTCAATTTGCTAAACAAGCAAATGGAGCAGTACTTGTTCGTTATGGTGATACAGCTGTATTATCAACAGTAACCGCTTCAAAAGAACCAAAAAACTTGAACTTCTTTCCGCTTACTGTAAACTACGAAGAGCGTTTATATGCAGCAGGAAAAATCCCAGGAGGCTTTATTAAGCGTGAAGGCCGTCCTAGTGAAAAAGCGATCTTAGCGAGCCGCCTAATTGATCGACCAATCCGCCCTCTTTTCCCTGATGGCTTCCGTAACGAAGTTCAGGTAATCAGTATTGTTATGAGTGTGGATCAAAACTGTTCGTCTGAAATGGCTGCGATGATCGGTTCATCTTTAGCATTATCGATCTCAGACATTCCATTTGACGGACCAATTGCCGGTGTTACGGTTGGACGTAAAGATGGCGAACTGATCATTAACCCAACAACTGAACAGCTAGAAGAAAGTGATATTGATCTAGTAGTAGCGGGTACAAAAGATGCAATCAACATGGTTGAAGCAGGGGCCGATGAGGTGCCTGAAGAAACGATGCTTGAAGCGATTATGTACGGTCACGATGAAATTAAACGCTTAGTGACTTTCCAAGAAGAAGTAGTACAAGCTGTAGGAAAAGAGAAAAAAGAAATCCAGCTTAAACAAGTTGATGCTGAGCTTGAGTCTGCTGTTCGCAATTTAGCTGAAGCAGATCTTAAAAAAGCGGTTCAAGTCCAAGAAAAGCATGAACGTCAAGAAGCGATTGATGCTGTGATGAAGCCTATTATTGAGAAGTATGAAGAAGAGCAAGAAGAGCTTGTAGGCGATGTACGAGAAGTTCTTCAAAAAGTAGTAAAAGAAGAAGTCCGCCGTTTAATTACGGTTGAAAAAGTGCGTCCAGATGGCCGTGCGATTGATGAGATTCGTCCCCTAGCTTCACAAGTTGATCTATTGCCTCGTACACATGGATCAGGTCTTTTTACAAGAGGACAAACTCAAGCGTTAAGCATTTGTACACTAGGTGCACTTGGCGATGTGCAGATTCTTGACGGACTTGGTATTGAAGAGTCTAAACGCTTTATGCACCATTACAACTTCCCGCAATTTAGTGTAGGGGAAACAGGACCGATCCGTGGACCGGGCCGTCGTGAAATTGGTCACGGTGCTTTAGGTGAACGTGCCCTTGAACCGATCATTCCAAGTGAAAATGACTTCCCATACACAATTCGTCTTGTGTCAGAAGTTCTTGAATCAAATGGTTCAACTTCTCAAGCGAGTATTTGTGCAAGTACTTTAGCAATGATGGATGCTGGTGTACCTATTAAAGCACCGGTAGCGGGTATTGCGATGGGTCTTGTCAAACAAGGAGATCACATTTCCGTTTTAACTGATATTCAAGGTATGGAAGATGCTCTTGGAGACATGGACTTTAAAGTAGCTGGTACTAAAGAGGGCGTAACGGCTCTGCAAATGGATATTAAGATCTCTGGTATTAACCGTGAAGTTCTTGAGCAGGCTCTTGAACAGGCTAAGCGCGGCCGTATGGTTATTTTAGATAATATGTTATCTGCAATCAGCGAATCTCGCAGTGAGTTATCTGAGTATGCTCCTAAAATCATGACAATGCATGTGAATCCAGATAAGATTCGCGATGTTATTGGACCAAGCGGTAAGATGATCAACAAGATTATTGAAGAAACTGGTGTCAAAATTGATATCGAACAAGATGGTACAGTTTACATCTCTTCAGTAGACAGTAAAATGAACGAACAAGCTCGTAAAATTATCGAAGACATTGTTCGTGAAGTTGAAGTTGGTCAAACGTACCTTGGTAAAGTAAAACGTATTGAAAAGTTTGGAGCGTTTGTTGAGCTGTTTAAAGGGAAAGATGGCCTTGTTCATATTTCTCAACTAGCTGAGGAACGTATTAATAAAGTAGAAGATGTCGTAAGTATTGGCGATGAAATTTTAGTTCGGGTAACTGAAATTGATAACCAAGGACGAGTGAACCTGTCTCGTAAAGTCATCTTAAAAGAAGAAAAAGAAAAACAAGAACAAGCAGGAAAATAAGATGAAGGAGACAAGGATGATCTTGTCTCTTTTTTAGTCGTTGCAGATTGACTTTACTTCCTTAGTTAAATAAGGGTATTAGGAAGCTTGTTCTATCAACCTTCTTTATTGCATAGGATGCCAATAGAAGGAGGATTGATTAGAATGAAAAAGTTTGTATCTGTGTTATTTCTAGGCTTCTGTTTACTGGTTATTTCTTTTGGAGCGGTGCAAAATCCGTTCTCTTTGCAATACATAAATGAATTAAAGCAAGATACAATGACGGTTATGAAGCAGCAAGATCCTCTTTATGAAGAAATTAAGATGAATAAAGAACAATTTGAAGAAGATGCGATAGATGCTAGGGTGGATCCGGTCTGGAAGGCTCTCCCTGGCTACAACGGGTTAAAGGTTGACGTTGGTGCCTCCTATGATAAGATGAAGAAGCTGGGAACATTTAATGAAGATAGGCTTGTATTTAAGGAAACAGCACCAGCGGTTCATTTAGAGGACCTGCCTCCTACACCTATTTATAAAGGGAATGAAAATAAGCCCATGGTCAGTTTTTTAGTGAATGTGGCATGGGGAAATGAGTATATTCCTGAAATGTTAAAGGTGATGAAGGATTATGGTGTGAAGTCGACCTTTTTTTTAGATGGATCTTGGGTTAAAAACAATCCAAAAATGGCTACAATGATACTAGAACAAGGTCATGAAATAGGAAATCATGCATACTCGCATCCTGATATGAAATCACTAACTACCGAAAGAGTAAATGAAGAATTACAAAAAACAAATGATGTCATACTTGCTACGTTAGATGTTACACCTAAGTGGTTTGCCCCGCCTAGCGGAAGTTATTCTCAAAGAGTGGTAGATCAAGCTCGTGCTCATGGAATGATGACCATCCTATGGTCAGTTGATACTGTAGATTGGAAAAAACCACATCCTGATGAAATGGTCAATCGTGTTCTAAATAAAGTACATCCTGGAGCGATGGTATTGATGCATCCAACCGAGCCTACAGCGGCCGGGCTCAAGGAGATGATCGAAGGGATTCAAGCGAAAGGGCTTGAACTTGGTACGGTTTCAGAATTAATGAGTGAGACAAGAATTCATAATGGTGTAACCCTGGATGACTAATTTTAGGGGGATATAGTTTGATACAAAAGATTGAATTAGATAATGGTGTACGAATTATGGCAGAGGCAATTCCGACGGTTAGGTCTGTTTCTATCGGAGTATGGATAGGAACAGGTTCTCGTTATGAAGAAGTGCATGAGAATGGTATTTCCCATTTTTTAGAGCACATGTTCTTTAAAGGGACAAAGAAGCGTAGTGCAGCAGATATTGCCGAGGCATTTGATAAAATCGGCGGGCAAGTGAATGCATTTACGTCAAAAGAATATACGTGCTATTATGCAAAAGTGCTGGATGAGCATGCGCCGATTGCTGTAGATGTATTATCGGACATGTTCTTCAACTCTGAATTTGAGGCGAAAGAGCTTCAAAAAGAAAGAAATGTCGTGCTTGAAGAAATAAAGATGGTGGATGATACTCCTGATGATATTGTACATGATCTCTTAAGTAAGGCGGCTTATGGTGAACATTCATTAGGTTATCCTATTTTAGGAACACAAGATACTCTTAAAACATTCGATGAAGAGGCGCTTCGTTCTTACATGGACCGTTACTATACTGGAGACCATGTGGTCATTTCTATTGCAGGAAATATAACGGATGAGGTCATACAATCGATTAAAGATATTTTCAAAGAGGTTAAACCTACAAGTTATCAATATGAAGCCAGTGCACCACGCTTTCAATCAGAGTTGATTACACGTAAAAAGGAAACGGAACAAGCACATCTATGTCTTGCTTATCCTGGTTTAGAAATTGGCAATAAAGATGTCTATTCCTTAATTCTGCTAAATAACTTACTAGGAGGCAGCATGAGCAGCCGCCTGTTCCAAGAAATTAGAGAAAAACGTGGATTATGTTATTCCGTATTTTCTTACCATTCCTCTTATCAAGACAGCGGTATGTTGACAGTCTATGCAGGTACGGCATTAGAGCAATTAGATGAGCTGGTAGTTGCCCTTAACCAGACAACAAGCCGCCTGTGTGAAGCAGGAATGAATGAAAAAGAACTTCAGAATGGGAAAGAACAATTAAAAGGAAGCTTAATGCTAAGTTTAGAAAGTACAAATTCAAGAATGAGCAGAAACGGTAAAAATGAGCTGATGTTAAAGCGTCATCGCACGTTAGACGATATTTTAGCTGAGATCAATAATGTTACATTAGAAAATGTTAATCGTCTTGCTCAAACACTGCTTTCCACTGAACCTGCCATTTCACTTATTAGTTCAACCGGAGAGGTTCCTAAATCGTTAAGAGCCTAAGCGAGATAGACCAGCTATATATAGCTGGTCTATTTTAATTTCCGTTCTCATACACTATCATAAACCCCTAGAGAACGGAGGGAGAGCATGCGGCTAAGTGAGATCAGCAATAAAGAAATCATTGATTACCAAAAAGGAGAACGCATGGGAATCCTAGGTCAGACAGACCTTCTGATTAATGAGGAAACGGGAGAAATTGAAGCGTTTATTGTGCCGACTATGAAATGGTTTGGATTTGGTAAAAAAGAAAAAGAAGTGACTGTATATTGGAATCAAATTAAAAAGATTGGTCAGGATATGATTATCATAGATATGGGGTTTCCTGATTAACACACTGCAGATAGGCAGTGTGTTTTTTGTTCGCCCAGCATGGGCGAACTCTAACGGGTGAAAGTCCCGAGTACGACCCTGTAGCGGTAAGTACATAGCCAA
>NZ_ATAE01000026.1 GCF_000474275.2 Alkalihalophilus marmarensis DSM 21297 | reverse complement strand
CCGCCGTATACGGAACCGTACGTACGGTGGTGTGAGAGGTCGGAGGCTAATAGCCTCCTCCTACTCGATTTATTTGAGTCATGTCTTTTAAATCACTCCCTTTATTCACCCATTATCAAGTTTATACATATGCTATCGTGAATCAATTCAGATACTGTTACTCCCTCCAACGTATACAAAACTGACGACATGTGGGGGTGAAGGCTACTTTAGGAAAGGGGCAGGGACGCTGATGTTAACGGGTAAAGTAATAGTCGTCATCGGGGGTGACGCAAGACAGCTTGAGATTATTCGCAAATTATCAACGCTTGATGCAAAGCTTTCATTAGTTGGTTTTGATCAATTAGATGATGGTTATATAGGGGCATCCAAGCAATCGATTGATGATGTGAAGTGGAATAAAGTCGATGCGATCTTGCTTCCGGTAAGCGGAATGAACAATGAAGGGGAAATAGAAACCATTTTCTCGAATGAAAAAGTAACATTAACACCCGAGATGTTCAGTCAAACACCTCAGCATTGCACCATTTTTTCAGGGATCACAAATGACACCCTTAATCAATACGTAAAAAAAGCGAAACGAAGACTTGTTAAATTAATGGATAGAGATGATATAGCTATTTATAACTCGATTCCCACTGCAGAAGGAACCATTATGATGGCGATACAACATACGGATATTACAATCCATAGTGCGTGTGTAGCTGTTATAGGATTAGGTCGAGTAGGAATGTCTGTAGCGAGAACATTTGATGCCCTAGGTGCAGATGTTAAAGTTGGGGCAAACGAATCACATCAACTAGCAAGAATCACAGAAATGGGACTAACGCCTTTTCATACCGATCACTTAAAAGAAGAATTAGCAGATGTAGATATATGTATTAACACCGTTCCTGAATTAATCATTACTGCAAAGGTTCTCGCTGAGATGCCGCTGCACGCTCTTATTATTGACCTAGCCTCAAAGCCAGGCGGCACGGACTTTAGGTATGCTGAAAAGAGAGGGATGAAAGCACTGCTTGCACCAGGTCTCCCAGGAATTGTCGCCCCTAAAACAGCTGGGAAAATATTAGCTAATGTACTTTCAGATCTCTTACAGGGAGATTAGAAAACAGAAGAAAGTTCACCTATTTAAGAAAACAGCCCGAAGCTTATTGAAATTGTTGAGGAGGGTTCATATGTCTTTAAAAGGAAAGCATATAGGATTTGGATTAACAGGATCTCACTGTACGTATGATGCTGTACTGCCAGAAATGCAAAAGCTGGTAGACCTAGGGGCAAAAGTAACACCTTTTGTCACATATACAGTCGAATCTACTGATACAAAATTTGGGGAAAGTGCAGACTGGTTAACAAAAATTAAAGAAATCACTTCAGAACCAATTGTTAATTCAATTGTAAAGGCGGAACCATTTGGTCCGAAAACTCCGCTTGATTGTATGGTTGTCGCGCCTATTACGGGTAATTCAACGAGTAAGTTTGCTAATGCATTAACAGATTCCCCTGTATTAATGGGGGCTAAAGCAACTCTTAGAAATGGAAGCCCTGTTGTTCTTGGCATATCAACAAATGATGCCCTCGGACTTAATGGTGTAAATATCATGCGTTTAATGGCAACGAAAAATATTTACTTTATTCCATTCGGGCAGGACGATCCTGTTAAAAAACCTAACTCGCTTGTTGCTAGAATGGAAGCATTAGTGGATACAGTGGAGTCTGCCTTAGCTGGCGTACAGTATCAGCCTGTGCTGGTAGAAAAATTCAAAGATTAAGGGTTAGACGAAGTTGCACAAATGAATGATTTCCCTTAAAGTTTAATAGAGGAAATTGACGAAAAGTTGAATTTATTGTGCTATAATCAGTTCAATCGCGTCAAGATAACGTAATCTATTAAACTTATGAACGCAGGAAGGGGAACTACACAAATGACAACATCAAACTATCATGTAGCTGTTGTAGGAGCAACAGGTGCGGTCGGACAACAAATGCTAAAAACCTTAGAGGAGCGCAATTTTCCAATTGGAAAATTAACTTTACTTTCATCCAAGCGTTCAGCTGGTAAAGAAATCACTTTTAAAGGTGAAACATATATCGTACAAGAGGCTACTCCGGAATCTTTTGAAGGAGTTCACGTTGCTCTATTTAGTGCTGGAGGGTCTGTATCAAAAGCACTCGCACCAGAAGCCGTAAAGCGTGGTGCTATTGTTGTTGACAATACAAGTGCATTTAGAATGGATGCCGATGTTCCGCTTGTTGTGCCTGAAGTAAATGAAGAAGATCTTCGTAATCACAACGGAATTATTGCCAACCCTAACTGCTCTACCATTCAAATGGTTGTAGCGCTTGAGCCTATCCGTAAACAATATGGATTAACAAAAGTGGTTGTGTCTACTTATCAAGCGGTATCTGGGGCAGGGCTTGAAGCTATTGAAGAAATGAAGAGCCAAACACAATCTATTTTAAATGAGGAAGAATTCACTCCTGAAATTCTTCCAGTAGGCGGAGATAAAAAGCATTATCAAATTGCGTTTAATGCTGTTCCGCAAATTGATTTATTCCAAGAGAACGGATATACATTTGAAGAAATGAAAATGATTAATGAAACGAAGAAAATTATGCACATGGAATCACTTGAGGTCGCGGCTACTTGTGTACGCCTGCCAATTGAAACAGGACACTCAGAATCTGTTTACATTGAGACAGAAAAAAGCGGCGCAACGGTAGAAGAGTTAAAAGGATTATTACAAACAGCTCCAGGTGTTACCCTTCAAGATGATCCAGCAAATCAAGTTTATCCGATGGCTGCTGATTGTGTCGGCAAAGAAGATGTATTTGTCGGCCGCATTCGTCGCGATCTTGATCGTGATAATGGTTACCACATGTGGGTTGTTTCAGATAACCTTATTAAAGGTGCTGCATGGAATTCAGTTCAAATTGCTGAGAGCTTAGTAAAATTACAACTGTTATCGTAGAAGAGTAGGTGGCTTATGAAGATTATCGTTCAAAAATTTGGAGGAACCTCTGTTAGAGATGAAGAGGTTCGAAAAAAAGCAGCGCAGCATGTGTTGAAATCTGTTCAGGAAGGCTACAAAGTGATTGTTGTAGTATCTGCTATGGGACGAAAAGGTGAACCTTATGCAACAGATACTCTTCTTGGGCTGGTTGATTCTAACCATATATCAAAACGGGAACAGGACCTTCTGGTTTCATGCGGGGAAGTCATTTCATCTGTCGTATTCACAGAGCTGATCAATGAGCTTGGAGCTAACGCAATGGCCTTAACAGGTGCCCAGGCTGGCTTTAGAACAAATGATGATTTTACAAGTGCTAAAATCCTTGAAATGCGTTCGGATCACCTTAAGAAGCTTTTTGAAACGAAGGATGTAGTGGTTGTTGCTGGATTCCAGGGTCAATCTAAAACAGGGGAAATTACGACACTAGGGCGTGGTGGAAGTGATACGTCTGCCACTGCTCTTGGAGCTGCAGTAGGAGCTGAATGGGTCGATATTTTCACAGACGTTGAAGGGGTCATGACAGCAGATCCGAGGATTGTTTCAGATGCAAGAGCGCTTGATACGATGACTTACAATGAAATTTGTAATATGGCGTATCAAGGTGCTAAAGTGATTCATCCGCGAGCAGTGGAAATTGCCATGCAGGCTAAAATCCCTATTCATATCCGTTCTACCCATTCACAAAGCCGCGGTACGCTTGTTACATCTATGCTTTCTGATAAGGCAGCACAGGATGTTCAAGACAGAACAATAACGGGGATTGCTCATCTTTCAAATATCACTCAAATTAAAGTGCTGGCTAAAGATGGGCAGTTTGATCTTCAAGAGAAAGTATTTAAGGCTATGGCCAATGAGAAGATCAGTGTTGATTTTATTAATATTAATCCAAGAGGGGTCGTCTACACAGTGTCTGATGAAGTAGCTGACCGTGCTCTGTTAATTTTGAAAGAAATGGGATATGAGCCTGAAGTTCAAAGGCATTGTGCAAAAGTTTCTGCGGTAGGTGCAGGAATGAGCGGTGTGCCTGGGGTAACGGCTAAAATTGTTGGAGCCTTGTCGCGTGAAAACATTCAAATACTGCAATCTGCCGACTCTCATACAACGATCTGGATACTCGTTAAAGAAGAAGATATGAAAAAAGCGGTTAATGCACTACATTACATGTTCCATCTAGAAGAAGCAGGGAATAAGCAACTGTAATGGGTCAGCTAGAATTGCTCTTGTAAGGAGTTGGGCATTATGGATTTTGGCCATGTTTGGACGGCTATGGTCACTCCGTTTGATTCGTTAGGCAATGTTGATATTGATAAAACACGAAAGCTGATAGATTATTTGCTTGACCGTGGGACAGATGCGTTGGTGATTGCTGGTACTACAGGCGAATCTCCTACGCTTACAGAAGAAGAAAAAATTTCGTTGTTTCAATTAGCTGTGAAACACGTAAATAAAAGAGCCGCTGTTATTGCTGGAACTGGCAGCAACAATACGGCTCAAACAATTAAATTAACTAAAGAAGCAGCTGAGGCCGGCGTGGATGGTGTTATGCTTGTAACACCATACTATAATAAGCCTTCACAGCAAGGATTGTATGATCATTTTCATGCGGCGGCCGCATCTACAAAACTGCCTGTTATGCTCTATAATGTGCCAGGGAGAACCTCTGTCAATTTAGAAGCTGAAACAGTAATTAAGCTATCAGAAATAGAGAATATTACAGCAGTAAAAGAAGCGAGTGGCGACTTGGAGCAAATGGCCGCTATTATCGAAGGAACGGCTGAGGACTTCTTTGTTTACAGCGGCGATGATTCACTTACGATTCCTGCATTAGCCATTGGCGCTGACGGGATCGTCTCGGTTGTATCTCACGTTGCCGGTAAACAAATGCAGCAAATGATTCAATCGTTTATAGCTGGGGATGTAGTAAAAGCAGGTGGTATTCACCGAAAACTTTTACCTGTAATGAAAGCCATGTTTCATGCGCCAAATCCAACTTGTGTAAAATATGCATTACAAGTATGCGGATTGGATACAGGCGGCGTGAGACTTCCTTTGGTTCCTCTAACAACGCAAGAGCAGCAGGTAGTAAAAACAACGATTGAAGAGTCTAACCTTTAAGGTTAGGCTTTTTTTATTACATGATTTTGGTAGTAAAGGAAGTTCAGTCTTGTGTTTCATTTCATGAATAAGGTATACTAATTTCAAGTGATTCGTACGGGTTGTTAAGAGCAAAAGATTAGTTGTATGCTTTTTTCTGTATTCGGAACCAATTATGTTAAAAGGTTAAAGTGGCTCACAGCACAGAGCTTGAGTAAATTTCAACCGTTAGTTAAAGTGAAATCATTATATTAATAGCGTATTAGAAAGAATTTATTTGCTTGTTTTATTGCAGATGAGATTCCTTTCTTAATGCATATATCGTTTAATTTATTGTTTAGGAGGAACGCCAAGTGTCAAAGCAACAGACAGAGAAAGTACGTGTTTTTGCCTTAGGTGGAGTCGGAGAAATCGGCAAAAATATGTACGGAATAGAAGTAGACGACGATATTATCGTCGTTGATGCAGGATTAATGTTTCCAGATGATGATATGTTGGGAGTAGACATTGTCATTCCTGATGTATCTTATTTGGTCGAACAAAAAGACCGTGTTAGAGGAATTATTTTAACTCATGGTCATGAGGATCATATCGGCGGCTTAAGTTATGTATTAAAGAAAATTAATGTTCCAGTTTACGGGACAAAACTTACCCTCGGATTAGTGGAAGAAAAGTTAAAAGAAGCGGGAATTCACCGTCAAACGACATTAAAATTAATTGATTCAAATTCAAGAATCAAGGTTGGTTCAACCAATGTCTCGTTTTTCCGAGTGAATCACAGTATTCCTGATTCGGTGGGGGTATGTGTTGAAACGTCGCAAGGAGCAGTCGTACATACGGGAGATTTTAAATTTGATCAAACTCCGGTAGATGGAAAACAAGCAGATATCGGTAAGATGGCTGCCATAGGATCTAAAGGAGTTCTCTGCTTGATGTCTGATAGTACGAATGCAGAGCGCCCTGGTACGACAAAATCTGAAACTGAAGTTGGACAAGGAATTGCAGAGGTATTTGAACATACAGATGGACGTATAATAGTGACCACCTTTGCTTCAAATGTTCACCGAATTCAGCAAGTTATTCATGCAGCTGTTAAAGCAAACCGCAAATTGGCTGTCGTCGGTAAAAGCATGGTTCGTGTGTTATCCATTGCTTCAAAATTAGGTTATTTAGAAATGCCAGATAACCTCCTTATTGAGATTGATGAAGTGAATAAATACAAAGATCATCAATTAGCAATATTAACAACAGGCAGTCAAGGCGAGCCTATGAGTGCGTTAACAAGAATGGCTAAAGGTGCTCACCGTCAAATAACGATTACAGAACATGATACCGTTATTATTGCTGCATCGGCTATCCCTGGTAATGAACAATCTGTTTCAGGTATTATCGATAAATTGCACCGTATTGGAGCAGATGTCGTGTATGGCCAAACAAAAGTGCATGCTTCAGGCCACGGTAGTCAAGAAGAGTTAAAGCTGATGCTCAACTTAATGAAACCTAAGTTCTTCGTTCCTGTTCATGGGGAATTCCGCATGCAGCATGCGCACCGTGCTCTAGCTGTTGAAGTTGGGGTTAAAGAAGAACATATCTATCTTGTTGATAAGGGAGAAGTCATTGAGTTTACAAAAGGCCAAGCTAGAAGGGGAGGCAAAGTACCTTCTGGAAATGTTTTAATCGATGGCTTAGGTGTAGGAGATGTAGGTAATATTGTATTACGCGATCGCCGCCTCTTATCAAAAGACGGTATTCTTGTAGTCGTTGTTACGTTAAATAAGAAAACCGGTGAGATTGTTTCAGGTCCAAACATTATTTCTCGCGGATTTGTGTATGTACGTGAATCAGAGAAACTTCTTGAAGATTCAAATGAGCTTGTAAGTAATATTTTAAAGAAATGTGTAACTGAGAACGTTAATGAATGGTCTTCACTTAAGAGTAATGTTCGTGAAGGGTTAAGCCGTTATTTGTTCGAACAAACGAAACGAAGACCAATGATTCTTCCAATTATTATGGAGGTATAATAGGTAAAGGCATGTCGCATAAGACATGCCTTTTTCTATGTATAAGAATGATTTTCCTTCATCACGCTCATACTACGACTACATAACAATGAAGGAGGAAAATTATCATGTCGGATTTTTATCAAGAAGATCAGCCGCAAGCACCGCAGCAGCCTCAAAAAGAACAAAAGGGGTCAGGCATCTTAGAGAAGATTCAAGAATTAGGACAAACAAATGTCCCTGATATGGATGCTTCAAATATCCATTGCATGACCATCATTGGACAAATAGAAGGCCATATGCAGCTGCCTCCTCAAAATAAAACAACAAAGTATGAACATATTATCCCTCAGCTTGTAGCAGTTGAGCAAAACCCTAAAATTGAAGGGCTATTATTAATATTAAATACGGTGGGCGGAGATGTTGAAGCAGGCTTAGCGATTTCTGAAATGGTTGCATCAATGTCTAAGCCGAGTGTCACCTTAGTACTTGGGGGAGGGCATTCCATCGGGGTACCAATTGCTGTTGCAGCAAATTATTCATTCATTGCGAAAACGGCAACGATGACCATTCATCCGGTCAGGCTGACAGGTCTTGTGATTGGTGTACCACAAACATTCGAATACCTTGATAAAATGCAGGAACGTGTCATTAGTTTTGTAACACAGCAGTCAGGGATCTCAGAAGAAAAGTTTAAAGAATTAATGTTATCTAAAGGAAACCTCACTCGTGATATTGGGACAAATGTAGTCGGCACCGATGCTGTTGAGTATGGGTTGATTGATGAAGTAGGTGGAATTGGCAGTGCACTTAAAAAATTAAATGAGTTAATCGATGCGAATAAACCGGTAAAAGAAAAAGGAGATATGGTGCAATGATTTTATACACCATGATGCCAAGAGAACAGATTTTCCCAGAAGAAGAACATAGTTATGCGACACAACAAGTGGTGAATTGTGCAGAAGGACAGCTGATTGTTGAACAAATTAATGCAAGCCAATATAAAGTGGTAAGACTTATAAGCGGAAATGCAATGAATTACTTGAATCCTAACTTATCTCCAGGGACGATCATTCAAGCAAAACCTCAATTTTATTGATGTAGCGCCAACCTTTATTATGCTATAATTAATTTAATCCAAGCATGGTCGAAGCAGCCAATTTTGGCTGCTTCTTCACTATGCTTATCACAGGTAACAATGCTAAAGAGGTGAGATAGATGGCAAGACGAAAAAAGAAAAAAAAGACCGAGTGGAAGTCACAGCTTACATACGAATTAATTGGACTCGGATTATTAGTCATTGCCGTCGTAACATTGGCAAGGTTAGGAACAGTTGGGGAAACATTTGTGAGACTGTTTCGTTTTTTCTTAGGACAATGGTTTGCAGTGCTTGCAGTTGGATTATTAGTGGTGGCCCTGTACATAATGATTAAAAGACAGCTGCCTTCTTTTTGGTCAAGAAGAATGGCTGGATTTTATGTGATGATTCTATCTTTAACTTTATTCAGCCACGTAGGTTTATTTCATCATTTAAATAACCGAGAAGGGTTTACAGACCAATCTGTCATTCGTAATACTTGGACGTTGTTTTGGATGGAGATGAGAGGAGAGGTGCCGCCAACTGATCTCGGAGGCGGGATGATAGGCTCTATTGCTTTTGCAATCAGTCATTTTTTATTTGCTGAGGCAGGTACATATTTTCTATGTTTTATCTTATTTATTATTGGAATTATTTTATTAACAGGCCGTTCATTATCTGAATTATTAAGTAAAGTGTTTAAAAAAGGCTACGTATTCATAGCAGATACGATTCTCTCTCTTGTAGATGAAGTTAAAAGCATGAAAGAAAAAACAAAACAAAAAGTATCAGATGAAAAACAAGCTTACGAAGAACGCAAAAAACAGCGTCAAAAACAAAAAGAAGAAGACTCTTTAGACGATATAATGATTGAGCCTGAAGAAGAAGTTGAACCTGAAATTGTTGACTTTACTCAAAAAGCTTATCAAGAAGAAAGGACGCAAAGACAACAATCGGATGATGAACAGGAGAAAAAGCCACCGGTAAAGCAGAAAGAGGAAAAAACAGAGGAAAAAGCAGAAGATCAGGACGAGGTGACGGTTCCGCTTGTCACAGCAGCTCAAGAAAATGAATCCTACAAGCTTCCAGCGCTTGATGTTTTAAAACTTCCGCATAAAACTGGGCAATATAATGAGAAAAGACAGCTGGCATCGAATGCAAGAAAGCTTGAGCAGACTCTTGAGAGTTTTGGTGTTAAGGCCAAAGTTTCAAAAGTTCACTTAGGTCCAGCTGTTACAAAATATGAAGTCCACCCAAGTGTTGGAGTCAAGGTAAGTAAAATTGTAAACCTAGCAGATGACTTAGCTCTTGCTTTAGCAGCAAAAGATATTCGGATGGAGGCACCTATTCCAGGTAAATCTGCGATTGGGATAGAGGTTCCTAATCAAGAAGTAGCCATTGTGACGTTAAGGGAAGTGCTCGATTCAGAGAAAGCAAAAAAGGATGAAAATGTACTAGCAGTCGGACTAGGTCGGGATATATCAGGAGAGCCAGTACTCGCGCCTTTAAATAAAATGCCCCACCTTCTTGTTGCTGGAGCGACAGGCAGCGGAAAGAGTGTGTGTATTAATGGTATTATTACTAGTATACTCATGAAAGCAAAACCTCACGAAGTAAAGCTGATGATGATTGATCCTAAAATGGTCGAGCTTAATATGTACAATGGAATTCCCCATCTTTTAACACCTGTTGTAACAGAGGCTAAAAAAGCTTCACAGGCGTTAAAAAAAGTGGTTGCTGAAATGGAAAGAAGGTATGACCTGTTTTCTCATACGGGAACGAGGAACATTGAAGGTTATAATGAATTGATCAATAAGCAAAATAAACTAGAGGATGCAAAGCAGCCGACACTGCCTTATATTGTTGTGATCGTAGACGAGCTGGCAGACTTAATGATGGTTGCTTCTGGTGATGTAGAAGATTCCATAGCAAGACTTGCGCAAATGGCGCGGGCAGCAGGTATTCATATGATTATTGCGACACAAAGACCATCAGTAGATGTTATTACCGGTGTGATCAAAGCGAACATTCCATCAAGAATAGCTTTTGGCGTTTCCTCGCAAACGGATTCAAGGACCATACTAGACTCAGGTGGAGCGGAGAAATTGTTAGGACGAGGCGACATGCTGTATCTGCCAATGGGAGCAACTAAACCCACACGGATTCAAGGAGCATTCTTATCGGATGGTGAAGTGGAAGAAGTCGTTGATTTTGTCATATCACAACAAAAAGCACAGTACCAAGAAGAGATGACACCAACAGATGCGCCAGAAGTGAAAGAAAAAGCAGAGGACGAGTTGTATGATGATGCGGTACAATTAGTAACAGAAATGGAGACCGCCTCAGTATCTATGCTTCAACGACGTTTTCGTATCGGATACACACGTGCAGCACGTTTAATTGATGAAATGGAAGTAAGGGGTATAGTCGGACCTTATGAAGGAAGCAAACCAAGAGAAGTTCTTGTTTCTAAAGTAGAAAATGAAGATATAGATGCTACATCATAAAGTGGAGAGAGAGAATAAGTTCTAAAGGAGTGGAGACTTTGATTAAAGCAGATCATCGTCCGTTGTATTTACAGGTTATTGATCGTATTAAAGATGATATTGAAAATAAAGTGTATGAGGAAGGAGAGAAGCTGCCTTCTGAATTTGAACTATCAAAGCAGCTAGGAGTCAGCCGCGCAACGCTCAGGGAGGCGCTTCGCCTTCTTGAAGAGGAAGGGGTCGTGATCAGACGTCACGGAGTCGGGACGTTTGTTCACACCAAACCACTTTTCTCAGCAGGGATAGAAGAGTTATATAGTGTGACAGATATGATCAAACAGGCAAATATGGAGCCTGGTACGATCTTTTTATCTTCTGCTGTAAGAGAGGCAGCGGATGAAGATCGACGCCGCTTTAATCAAGAAGAATTAACAGAAGTAATGGAAATTGAGCGTGTAAGAACAGCAGACCAAGTGCCTGTTGTATATTGTTTAGATAAAGTCCCAAATCAATTGCTTGAGAACCATTCTATTCATGAAACTAAGTCAATCTTTAATTATCTTGAAGAAATTGGTCACTCCATAAGTTATGCCGTGACCTACATCGAACCGATTGGTTTTCACGAGCGTGTCTCTGAGATCCTTCAATGTG
The DNA here is from genome assembly GCF_000474275.2 of Alkalihalophilus marmarensis DSM 21297. GTDB lineage: Bacteria > Bacillota > Bacilli > Bacillales > Bacillaceae_D > Alkalihalophilus > Alkalihalophilus marmarensis. Next base: position 55,811 of record NZ_ATAE01000026.1, on the reverse strand, counting down.
ATCCTGAATCTTCGCTCTTACTGCTTAAGCAAATTCATTATGATCAAAGTGAGCGGCCTCTGCTTTACTCACTAAATTACTTTAGAGCAGATAAATTTAAGTTCCACGTAGTAAGAAAGCGAGTCAAAGCATAAACTAGGCATGAATGGTAAAAAGGAGATGATTTTATGCAGCTGATGGAGAAAACGAAGGAATCTAGAGGAATAAGCATTCATACCATTAAAACCGATCGTTATAAAACGAATACATTAATGTTAATGATAAAAGCTCCATTAGATAGAGAAACCGTAGCCATGCGTGCACTATTGCCTCATGTCCTGCAAAATGGGACCGCTCAATCTCCTTCTAGAAAAGAGGTTCGCGGCCGCCTTGATGAACTTTACGGAGCGATGCTTGCATCTGATGTTCAAAAAAAGGGCGAGCAGCATGTCATAACAATCCGATTAGATGTAGCCAATGAAACCTTTTTAACTGATCAAACGCCTCTTTTTGAAGAAGGGATTAAATTAATCTCTGAGGTCTTGCTTGATCCGCTAGTGGAGGAGAATGCGTTTAATGCCTCTATTGTAGCAAATGAAAAGCGTTCGCTAGTGCAGCGTATTCAATCTGTATATGATGATAAAATGCGCTATGCAAATGTTCGTATTACTGAAGAAATGTGTAAAAATGAGCCGTTTGGACTTACTTCATATGGAACGGTGGAAGAAGTGGAAGCGATTACAGCTGAGGGGCTGTATGAATATTATCAACAGCTTCTAAAAAAAGACCGCATAGACCTTTACGTGGTAGGAGCAATGGAAGCAGATGAAGCCATTGCTAAAGTGGAAACCTATTTCAATATCAATGGACGCGAGCCAATTGATCAAACGCCGCCTAGTTCTGAGAGCCCAAAAGTAGAAAAAGAAAATGTCGTGATAGAAGAACAAGATGTTAAGCAAGGAAAGCTGCATATGGGGTATCGTACATATACAACCTATAAAGATGATGATTATGTAGCGATGCAAGTATGCAACGGGCTATTTGGAGGTTTCTCTCACTCGAAATTGTTTATCAATGTTCGTGAGAAAGAGAGCCTTGCCTACTATGCCGCTTCAAGATATGAAAGTCACAAAGGTGTCATGATGGTCATGAGCGGAATTGAATTTGCGAAGTATGACCGTGCAGTTACGATTATCAAAGAGCAGCTTGAAGCAATGTGTTCAGGTGATTTTACGAAGGCTGAATTAGATCAAACGAAAGCAATGCTGAAAAATCAGCTGCTAGAAACGTCTGATGTTGCTCGTGGATATGTGGAACTAAGTTATCACCAAATTGTAAGCGGACATAACCGTACTCTTGAAGATCTGCTTAAAGAAATAGATCAAGTCACAAAAGAAGATGTAATGCATGCCGCTCAAAAAATAGAGTTAGATACCATTTATTTCTTAAAAGGCGGTGAAGCTTCATAATGAAACAACTTACTTTTGAACAGCTTAAAGAAACGCTTTACCATGAGAAGTTAGAAAATGGTTTAGATGTGTATATTCTTCCGAAAGAAGGATTTAATAAAACATTTGCAACCTTCACTACAAAATATGGGTCGATTGATAATAAATTTACCCCTCTTGGTGGTAATGATACGATTCATGTACCCGATGGAATTGCGCACTTTCTAGAGCATAAAATGTTTGAGGATGAAAATGGCGATGTGTTTCAGGACTTTAGTAAACAAGGTGCATCTGCCAATGCCTTTACAAGCTTCACAAGAACGGCGTATTTATTCTCAAGTACAACAAATGTTGAAAAGAATTTAGAAACCTTATTGGACTTTGTTCAGCATCCTTATTTTACCGAAGAAAGTGTGGAAAAAGAAAAAGGGATTATCGGTCAAGAGATTACGATGTACGATGATAACCCTGATTGGCGTGCCTACTTCGGTGTGATTGAGAATATGTTTGTGAATCACCCAGTAAAGTTAGATATTGCCGGAACGATTGAATCCATTTCCAACATTACGAAAGATCTTTTATATACTTGCTATGAAACATTTTACCATCCAAATAATATGTTATTATTTATCATCGGTCCAGTTGACCCACAAGCCATCATGAAGCAAGTAAAAGAGAATCAAGGGAATAAGTCTTTTGCTGCACCAGAGACGATCAACCGAGTCTTTGATGATGAGCCTAATGAAGTTGCAACTGAGAAAAATGTCATTCATATGCCGGTTCAGACTCCGAAGTGCTTAGTTGGATTTAAAGAAGCGAATCCATCTAGACAAGGGGAAGATTTATTAAAGCATGAGCTTTCTATTAACATTTTACTTGATTTAATGTTTGGTCAAAGTTCAGCTAATTACCAAAAACTGTATGAGAAAGGGTTAATTGATGACTCGTTTTCTTTCGATTATTCGGCCGAAGAAGGGTTTGGCTTTACCATTCTTGGTGGAGATACGAAGAAGCCGGATGAATTAGCTGAAGCGATCAAAGAAATGATTACAACATTTAAACAAGAAGCACTTGATGAGTCTGTTGTAAATCGTGCGATTAAGAAAAAGATAGGATCTTTTCTTCGTTCGCTTAATTCTCCGGAATATATTGCTAATCAATTTACGCGTTATCAATTCAATGACATGACTCTATTTGATGTAGTCCCAGTACTTGAAGGAATTACTAAAGAGCACCTAAGTGAAGTGCTAGAAGAACATTTTGACTTCAAGCGCTTCACAGTATGCCAAGTAAGAGCGGAAAAGTAAGAGCGGAGGGTATAAATCTAAAGATGAAATCAATTTTAATTACGGGAGCGTCGCGCGGGATAGGAGCAGCAATTGCAAAAGAGCTGGCTGCACCTGAGTGCGCTCTCTTTTTACATTATTATCAAAACAAGAAGTTGATCGAAGAGGTTGCGCATACTTGCAGGGAAAAAGGTGCTCAGGTATGGATTGTGAAAGCGGATTTGAGTCATATTAATGGTGCAGATGAGCTCTTAGGACAACTACACATACCTATTCATACTATAATTCATAACGGTGGACTAAGCTCAACTGAACTATTTACAGACCTTACGGATGAACGACTTAATCAGATCATGAATATCCATTTACTTAACCCAATAAAGATAACGCGAACACTTATGCGATCCATGATTCAACAAAAAGAAGGAAAAGTGATTGCTGTCTCATCCATCTGGGGGATAACAGGTGCGGCATGTGAGGTGGCATATTCTAGTGCAAAAGGGGGCTTGAATAGTTTTGTAAAAAGCCTTGCTAAAGAGGTTGCCTTAAGTAATATTCAAGTTAATGGAGTAGCTCCTGGTGCGATTGATACGGACATGATGAATGAATACACAAAAGAAGATATTGAAGCCCTCACTTCAGATATACCTGCTGGTGCAATTGGGTCGGTAGAAGATGTTGCTCATGCAGTTGCTTTTTTATGTTCTAATAAATCGAATTACATAAACGGACAAATTTTATCTGTAAATGGAGCATGGTATTGTTAAAAGTCATGCATAAAAAAAGCCCTCTCTTGAGAAAATAAGCTTGTAATACATTTCTACTCAAGGAGGGGCTATTATGTCTGTACTCGATAATTGGGATCAGTGGAAAGACTTTTTAGGTGATCGTCTTAATCAAGCTCAACACGAGGGCATGAATGAAAATGTGGTATCAGATGTTGCTTATCAAGTTGGTGAATATCTTGCACAGCAAGTCGAGCCTAAAAATGAACAAGAGCGTATTTTAGCTGAGCTATGGAAAGTGGCAGATGAAGGCGAGCAGCACGCCATTGCAAACATGATGGTAAAGCTTGTTCGTAACGAAGGGTAGTATAGGAAAACGCCGCAGTAGCTGCGGCGTTTTTTCTATGATTAAACACGGTCTTATACAAAAAATGTTTTAGATTGCAAATAAAAGTGTATGAAGTAAAGATAGATTATAGTAAAATATGAATTCGTAATCCTTTTTATTCATTTAGCGATTAAAGTGACAAAGCACTTTCAATTACAACTAAAATCCATTATCATTAAAAGGAAGTAAAAAATTGAAATCATGTTTGTCAAATGTGTTACCTAAATACGGCTTTATTCTATAACGAAAGGTGACGTTAATAGATGAAAGAATGGTACTTAGAATATCAAATTCATAATAACAGGCCAGGGTTGTTAGGAGATATATCTTCATTACTTGGGATGCTGAAAATTAATATCGTGACAATAAACGGTGTAGACGATATGCGCCGCGGTATGCTTATCAGAAGTAAAAGTGATGATCAAGTTGCTAGGTTTCACGCTATTTTACATACAATTGACAGCATTACTGTAAGGAAGTTTCGTGAACCTCATCTTCGTGACAGGCTGGCTATTCGTCATGGGCGTTATATTGAGCGTGACGCTGATGATCGGAAGACCTTCCGTTTTATTCGTACAGAACTTGGACTGTTGGTTGATTTTATGGCTGAGTTGTATAAGCGAGACGGCCACTACTTGGTTGGGATTCGAGGAATGCCTCGAGTAGGAAAGACAGAATCAATTGTAGCAGCAAGTGTGTGTGCTAATAAGCGCTGGTCGTTTATATCCTCTACGCTTTTGCGGCAAACGGTCCGTAATCAATTAGCGGATGATGAATTAAGCGAAGACCATATCTTTATTATTGACGGAATTGTCTCGACAATGCGCTCTACTGAAAGACATCGTACATTAGTCAGGGATATTATGCGTCTTCCGGCAGTTAAAGTGGTTGAGCATCCTGATATTTTTGTCCGTGAAACGGAATACGAACTAGAAGATTTTGATTGTATTATTGAACTTAGAAATAATGAAAAGGAGACGATTTCTTACGAAGTAATGGAATCTGGCTTTTCATCATTTGATATTAGTTAAAGTTGTAGGTAGGTGTTTGAAATGTCAGAATTAGGACAACATTTAAGAGAGGCTCGTGAGGAAAAGGGGTTATCGCTTGAGGACCTTCAGCGCAGTACGAAGATTCAAAAGCGATATCTGCTTGCTATAGAAGAGGGGCGTTTTGATACGCTGCCCGGACTCTTTTATGCCCGTGCGTTTGTGAAAACATACGCAGAAGCAGTTGGGTTAGATCCTGAACCATTGTTTGATCAGTACAGAAATGAACTCCCAAACCCCCAAAAAGAATCAATTGATTTGCCATCAAGGTCTGAGCGGTCTAAATCGCCCGTACGTCAGCCAAAGAAATCATCTAAAGCGCCTGCATTCTTACCGGCTGTCATTGCGCTTGCCTTTTTGGTCGTCATTGCTCTTGGTATTTGGCTTGTAACTCAAAGTATCGGCGGTGAGAGGGATGCTGCGATTGCCCCTGATCCAGAAGAAAATGTCGATGCTGATTTCTCTGAAGGAGCAACGGAGCCTGAAGCTGATGAAGAGGCAGAAGGAGATCAAGAAGCGGCTAATGAAGATGCAGTTGAAGAAGAGCCTGCTGTAGAGGAAGAGGAAGAAGAAGAGGAAACTTCGTCAGAAACCTCAACATTAAACCTTTTAAACAGCAGTGGTAATACTTCTTATTTTGAACTGGAAGCTGATCGTTTCGATGTAGTGATTCAATTTAGCGACAGCTCATATGTGGATGTGAAAAACGGTTTAGGTAATATGTTCTTCTCGGGTCAGCCAGCAAGTGGAGAAGAATTAGAGTATGACTTCAAAGGAGAAGAAGAAGTTGAATTTAACTTTGGCGCCTCACAAAATGTAACGTTGATCGTTAACGATGAAGAGGTTGACTTCCCATTAGAGATCATCCATCAAAAAATTAATATTACAAGCAGCGTGAATGACTAAAAGAAATGGCAAGCAGCCATTTCTTTTTTTGATAGCTGTCAGCCTTAGAGTGCATAAAACACAAGGCAGAAGAACTTCAGAATCAGATAATTCTAAGAAAGATTAACTTCATTAGAGAAGTCCGACTTGTTTCTCAACTTAGTCCATAATATGGTACAATATGAGGTAGACTTTAGAAAAGAGATAGAGAGAATGGAGTGAAACAAATGGCAAAAGAACATTCATTTGATATTGTTTCAGATATTGATGGTCAAGAGGTAGACAATGCCATTGTCCAAGCAATGAAAGAGATTAAAAACCGCTATGATTTTAAAGGGTCTAAAAGTTCAATTGAACGAACAGATGATGATCATATTACGATTATTTCTGATGATGAATACAAACTAGAAAGTGTTATTGATATTTTGCAATCAAAATTTATAAAACGTGGCCTTTCACAAAAAGCAATGGATTTTGGGAAAATTGAACGTGCACATGGCGGTACAGTACGTCAAGTCATCACCTTAGTTAAAGGGTTGAGTGCAGACCGTGCCAAAAAAATCACTAAACTTATACGGGATGAAAAGCTTAAAGTAAAAGCACAAATTCAAAACGAACAAGTTAGGGTAACAGGGAAAAGCATCGATGACTTACAACATGTAATCCAAGTTATGAAGCAGCAGGATTTCGACTTCCCTGTTCAATTTGTCAACATGAGATAATGTACATAGGAAACTGACGAAAGAAGGGACGTTTGGTGAATTTACCTAATAAAATTACGATTTCAAGAATTTGTTTAATACCGATTTTTATGGTGTTTCTGCTTGCACCGCTTCCGATGGGACAGTGGGAATGGTTAGGCGTTGAGATACCTGTGGCTCATTTTATTGCAGCATTGCTTTTTATATTTGCTGCGGCAACAGATTGGTTAGACGGGTATTATGCTAGAAAGTTAAACCTTGTAACCAATTTTGGCAAGTTTCTAGACCCGCTAGCAGATAAATTATTAATTACTGCTGCTCTAATAGGCCTGGTAGAACTTGGTGCTCTTCCTGCTTGGATGGCTATTGTTATTATCAGCCGTGAGTTTGCAGTGACAGGTATCAGGCTTGTCGCTGCTGCAGATGGTCAAGTAATTGCAGCCAGCAATTTAGGTAAATGGAAAACAGTGTGGCAGATTATCGGTATCTCCGCTCTTATGCTGTATAATCTGCCGTTTGAAGCATTATCTATCCCTTTTGCAATGATTTCAATTTGGATTGCTACGATCTTAACGCTGCTTTCTGGAATTGATTATTTCATGAAGAATCGTCATGTTATTTTAAAATCTAAGTAAAAGGGGGGGAGAGTATGAAAGCGGAAATTATTGCCGTTGGTTCCGAATTATTACTTGGCCAGATCGTGAACTCAAATGCTGCTTTCTTATCCGTGGAACTAGCTCAGCATGGAATTGATGTATTTTATCATGTCGTGGTTGGTGATAACGAAGAACGGTTGACTGACGTTCTCAACCAAGCTTCTAAGAGATCTGATTTAGTTATATTAACTGGCGGGCTAGGTCCCACTAAAGATGATTTAACGAAAGAAACCGTTGCCGAGATTTGCGGGAAAGATCTTGTGTATCACCAACAATCGTTAGATGCTATTACTTCTTTTTTTGAAAAAAGAGGGCAGGTCATGACAGAAAATAACAAAAAACAGGCGCTTGTCATTGAAGACAGTCATGTATTGGTTAATCATAATGGAATGGCTCCTGGAATGGTTTTGGAGACCGATCAATGTAAGTTTGTGTTGCTGCCCGGCCCTCCAAAAGAAATGCAGCCAATGGTGGTGTCTGAATTAAGACCGCTGCTTGAGAAAGACAATGTGACACAGGAGAAAATTACATCCCGAGTCCTCAGGTTTTTTGGGATAGGCGAATCCAAATTAGCAGCAATGATTGACGATTTGCTTGTCAACCAAACCAACCCTACGATTGCACCGCTTGCTAGCGAGGGTGAGGTTACTTTGCGGCTGACAGTCAAACATTATGACCCAAACATAAGTATCCAGCTCCTTGATCAAGTAGAAAAAGACATCCTTTCTCGTGTCGGAGAATATTTTTATGGGTACGGTGAGACAACGTTAATGGAAGTCTTATCTAAGCAGCTTAAAAAACATAAATACTATATTGCGGCTGCTGAAAGCTTAACGGGAGGCCTTTTCTCAAGTGCACTCACTTCCATTTCAGGAGCCTCTGAGATTTTTCATGGAAGTATTATTTCTTACGCAACAAAAGTGAAGGAAAATCATTTAGGTGTACCGAATAAAATTATTGCTGAAAACGGAGTGGTAAGTGCAGAATGTGCCTTGGAAATGGCTAAAGCTGTTAAACGGAAGCTTCAATCAGATATTGGGATCAGTTTCACAGGCGTTGCTGGACCTGGTACACAAGATGGTAAAAAGCCTGGAGAAGTTTATGTCGGAATATGCGGCCCGAACGATGAAGCGGCCGTACATAAGTTAAAACTAAGCGGCAACAGAGAAGCCATTCGTCAGAGGACGATAAACTATGGTTGTTTTTATTTGTTGAACGAACTGAAAAGGTGGAATATAGAATAATGACATATTTTAGTGATTTTCAGATTTCAGAACCAATTAAACGCGCTATTAAGGACATGGGTTTTGAAGAACCATCTCCTATTCAAGAAAAAGCTATTCCAGTTATTCTTGAAGGAGGAGATGTTATCGGACAAGCACAGACAGGGACGGGAAAAACAGCCGCATTTGGTATTCCTGTTATTGATAAAGTGACCGAAGAGCGCTATGTTCAAGCATTGATTCTAACTCCAACAAGAGAGCTTGCCATTCAAGTATCAGGGGAATTGCAAAAACTATCTGCACATAAACGAATTCGAACAATGCCTATCTATGGCGGACAATCGATCGGCCATCAGATTAAAGCATTAAAACAAGGCGTGCAAGTTGTGATCGGAACACCAGGAAGAATTCTTGATCATATCCGCCGGAAAACGTTGCAATTAAATAAAGTTCACACGATTGTGTTAGATGAAGCGGATGAAATGCTTGATATGGGATTTGTTGATGATATTGAGTCGATTTTGCGAGAAGTAAAAGGAGCAAGACAGACGCTTTTATTCTCAGCAACTATGCCTCCTGCCATCAAAAAGCTTTCTCGCCGCTATATGACGACTCCAAAAACTGTGACTATTAATAAAGGGGAAGTTACGGCCCCTTCTATCGATCAGCTTTACTATAAAGTGCTTGAACGTAATAAGATTGATTCCCTTTGTCGTATTATTGATAGTGAAGAAGTGGATCTTGGTATTTTATTTTGCCGTACCAAAAAGGGTGTTGCTGAATTAACAGAAGCCCTTCAAGCAAGAGGATACTTAGCAGATGGGCTTCATGGTGACCTAACACAGTCGCAGCGCGATGCGGTGATGAAGAAGTTTAGGGATTCATCGATAGAATTTCTAATTGCAACGGATGTAGCTGCTCGTGGTATTGATGTGGATAATGTAACTCATGTAATTAACTATGATATCCCGCAAGACCCGGAAAGTTATGTTCATCGAATTGGCCGTACCGGGCGAGCTGGACGTAAGGGGCTGGCTCTTACACTTGTTACTCCGCGTGAAATGAAGCATCTTCGCTCAATTGAACAGGAAATAAAAATGGCCATTCCTTCACAAGATGTGCCGACAATTGAAGATGTAGTAGAAAAGCAGCAAAGTTCATGGAAGAAGCTTGTTCATGATACAATTGATACAGGTGGAAAGGAATTTGAATTATTTAAACCGCTCGTACAAGAAGTGTTAGCTGACCACAGTCCTGAGGATGTAGTGGCTGCCCTGTTAAAAATGAATTTCTCAAATGATTCTGCAGCTGAGGAAGCAGGATACAATTTTGGCGAGACTGGCGGAGCTAAGGGAATGGTGCGTTTCTTTATTAATGTCGGCCGTAATGTGAATATGAGTCCTAAAATTTTAATTGAAGAAATATCTGAACTCGTTGGTATTCCTGGAAAAGCCATAGGCCGTATTGATATTTTCGAGAACTTTACTTTTGTTGAAGTGCCTGAAGATGTAGCGCCATTTGTTTATGAAGCCCTGCGTTATTCAAGAATTAATGGGGCTCGTGTAAACCTTGAACCAGCTAAACCGCGTCCAAAACGTGACAATCGTACACCACGCCCTACAAAAGCTCGTTCTTCTTAACGTTTGATGCTAGACCTCTCTTACCTGAAAGTTTGGTCTAGCATTTCTCTTCTTCTCTACCTTTGAATTTCCCTTCGTTATAAGCTTCAAACCTTACTCTCATAAAAAAACCGAATAAATGTTCGTAAAAACTATTGGCAAATGACTTAAAAGAGGGTATGATGAACAAGTAAGATTCTTTCATTCAACAATATGATTAATAGATTAGTTTATATATAGAGGAGAGATGTTCAATGGGTGATCGTAAAGCAGCTCTTGATATGGCGCTTCGCCAAATCGAAAAGCAATTTGGTAAAGGTTCAATTATGAAATTAGGAGAGCAAGTCGATCAACGTGTATCAACGGTATCCAGTGGTGCGCTGGCACTTGATATTGCACTGGGAGTAGGCGGGTATCCTCGCGGCCGGATTATTGAAGTGTACGGACCGGAATCATCTGGTAAAACGACGGTTGCTTTGCATGCAATTGCTGAAATTCAGCGTAACGGCGGCCAAGCGGCATTTATTGATGCAGAGCATGCGCTTGATCCGGTTTATGCTCAGAAACTTGGTGTGAATATTGATGAATTGCTATTATCACAGCCGGACACAGGTGAGCAAGCTCTTGAAATTGCAGAAGCATTAGTGCGCAGCGGAGCGGTTGATATGATCGTCATAGATAGTGTGGCGGCTCTTGTACCAAAAGCAGAAATCGAAGGGGATATGGGAGACAGCCACGTTGGTCTGCAGGCTAGACTTATGTCTCAAGCTCTTCGTAAATTATCAGGGGCAATTAATAAGTCGAAGACGATTGCTGTATTCATTAACCAGATCCGTGAAAAAGTAGGGGTTATGTTTGGGAACCCAGAAACAACACCAGGAGGCCGTGCACTGAAGTTCTATTCTTCTGTCCGCCTTGAGGTCCGCCGTGCAGAAACGTTGAAGCAGGGTAACGATATGGTCGGTAATAAAACGAAGATTAAAGTAGTTAAAAATAAAGTAGCGCCACCATTTAGACAAGCCGAAGTAGATATTATGTACGGAGAAGGGATCTCACGCGAAGGTTCTATCTTAGACATTGCTGCAGATCTTGATATTGTTCTAAAAAGCGGAGCATGGTACTCTTTTAAAGAGGAGCGTCTTGGTCAAGGCCGAGAAAATTCTAAGCAATATTTAAAAGAAAACCCTGATGTTGCTTCTGAAATTGAAACGCTTATTCGTGATCATCACGGGTTAAACGGAGAAATAAAAGTAGACCCAGCTACTGATGAAGAATTTGAAGATGTACCATTAGACTTAAAATAATCAGATTGAAATAGAGCTTGTGATCATTTAATCTATACTTTGACACGGTCGATGAAATAAGCTCTAGCGAAAATTATATTGAAATAAAGAATAAGCACCTAGTTTAGGTGCTTATTCTTTTAACATTCGAGGTGTGCGATGAAATTTTTGTATATAACGGATACCCATATTAGAGGGACGACTCCTAAAAATAGAAAAGATTCATTTGTAGAAACGATGACCGCTAAAATTAAAGAAGTGATAACGATTGCTAACCGAGAGAAGGTAGATGTCCTCCTGCATGGAGGAGATGTATTTGACCGTCCGGACCTTTCTCCAAATGTTGTTGGTCAGTTTGCTCGTCTATTTAAAGAAGCCGAAATGCCTATCTATGCAATTGCAGGGAATCATGATACATATGGACATAACCCAGAAACAATCTCACGAACAATGCTCGGGCTCTTAGATTCCTTTGGATTAATGACGGTCATCCAGCCTGATGCGCCTGTATTAATAGAAAAGAACGGTGTGAGAGTGCAAATCTCCGGTCAACCATATCATTATGATCTTGACCAACGTGACCCTAAGCTTGATTATTATCCTAATAATGAGCACGAGGCAGACGTCATGATTCATTTAGTACACAGTATGTTAGTAGAAAAAGCATTGCCAGATGGAATTCCCCACACATTAATTGATCATATATGGGGAACGAGTGCTGATATCGTATTAACAGGCCATTTTCATGGAGGCTTTGGGCTTAAAGAACGTGATGGTAAATATATATGTAACCCTGGTGCGATGGCAAGGGTAAATAACCACTGGACCGAGATTAGCAGAATCCCCCAGTATGTTCTAGGTACGATTGATTCAACTGGCGCAATCAATCTTACGCTTCACCCATTACAAACGGCTGAAAAAGGGGACGACGTCCTTGATCGTACGTACTTAGAAAAAGCTGTGCACCAAGAAGAAAAATTACATGAGTTTGTACAGCAAGTAAAAGAACAATCAGAGTTTAAGTCGCTAAAAATGGGAGATATTATAGCTGAAATTGCTGCTTTATCAAATGTTGAAGAAAAAGTTCGTCAAGAAGCTTTACGAAGGATTACGATCATAGAGGAGACCTGGAAGGGGGGAGACGATGAATAATATCGCTTCGCTTCGATTAGAAAACTTTCAATCTCATTTAGATACAACCATTGAATTTTCTGCGGGATTAAATGTATTAGTTGGACAGTCTGATAGTGGGAAAACGGCTATAATACGAGGGGTAAGGTGGGTATTGTTTAATCAGCCAAGAGGAACGGACTTTATGAGAGTTGGGGCTGATTTTGCAAGGGTGACGCTTACCTTTACTCATGGGGTAACGATTGTGAGAGAGAGGACAAGCTCAAAAAATCGATACATAATTAAAGAACCAAATAAAGAAGATCTTGTACTAGAGGGCTTTGGCATACATGTTCCACAAGAGGTGCTTGACGCACATGGCATGGAGCCGCTAAGAGTAGATAGAGATCATGATTTAATCATCCACCTTTCTCAACAATTAGATGGTCCTTTTTTATTAGAGCAGACATCTTCTCTGCGTGCAAAAACAATTGGAAGAATTAGCGGGGCGCATTTTCTTGATATGGCTATCAGAGATACGTCAAAAGATCTTTCGGGCCTTAATCAGCGAGTGAAAATGGAAGAAACAGAACTAGAGCACCTTACAGGAGAACTAGAGCCATATCAAACTCTTGATAAACAGCGGACAAAGCTTGATCAAGCAGGAGAAAAGTTAGATAAGCTGAAACAAGCCGAACGAAAGCTTGATAACCTCTATGAACTTAAGTCTGCTCTTCAAAAGCTTTCAAAAGAAAAGGAGGAGACTGTTACACAGTTTCAATTAGTAGAACAGGTTCACTTATGGGAGGAAGCCTGGAATCATATAAAACAAACACATGCCTACGCCAAGTCACTCGATCATAAACGTGCTGAGATTGAACTGGTAGGGCAGTCGATTAATAAGTGCAGAGAATGGATTGATAAAACGAAGCATATTTCGGATGCTCAAGGAGCTTGGGAGCTTATACAAGATAAGGTAAGCCAAAAGCAAGAGCTAATAAAACTAAAGCAACGTTACAGTCAAATGATTGAACAAAAAAATCAGATTAACCGCCAGTTGGCGCAAACTGATTTTATCCAGGAAAAAGATTGGTCAATCCTTGCTGTCATTGAAAAGAAAAGAGCTAAAGTTGAGCAATTAAGACAACTTCATGTACTGTATAAACAAGTGGAGAAAGCAGTAGAAACAACGAACGATATGTATAAAAAAGTCCAGCATACGAAGGAAGCAGAGAGCCATAGAGAAAAATTAGAGCATAAGCTGATGAATTATCAAAGGCTTAAGCAATTAAAGGAACTGATGCATGAGGTGAATACTAGAATCATTGAAGGAAATCGTTTTATGAATCAAAAAACAGAAGAAATGCAAAGGTTAGAACGAGAATTTGAGGAACAATTAATGCATATTGGAACATGCCCGACTTGCGGGAGCAGTTTAGAGCAAGGGCTCAAAAATCAATAATCAGGAGGGCTATTATGAAACATGTTGAACAAGATTTAACTACGATGAGAAAAGCGATTGATAAAGCAAGGGATATGAGATACAGAGCGGAAGCTAAATTAGAGGAGCTAGAAAATCAACGAACTCGTCTCTTAAATGAATTAGAAGACTTAGGTGTCTCCCCGGACTCATTAGATGACGAAATTAATCGATTGGAACGTGAGATTGAACAATCGTTAAATGACACATGGGCACTTATTCCTCGGGAGCTAATTAATAATGAATAATCAAGGAGACCTTAGGAAGGAGAGAATGAACCAAATAGAGCTCTCACTGAAAAAGGCCCATGATGAATGGACACGTCAAGATGCAAAGAGGCGTTTACTTATAGAGCAGATGAAGAAGAAAGAACAGTCTGTCTTAGAGTATAAAGAAACAATTGAAACGTATGAGAAAGCTAGACTTTTACTTCAGCAATCTGCGGAGTATGCTAGAGAACAAGCCAAACAGCAAATGGAGACGTTAGTGACAAATGCTCTTCAGTATGTATTCGGACCTCTATTTTCTTTTCAAATAGAAATAGAAGAGCAAGGTAATAAAGCAGTAGCTGAATTTTATGTTGTTTCAGACTATGAAGGGATTAAGGTAAAAACAAAACCTCAAGATGCACGGGGAGGCGGGGTTGTTGATATTGTTACGTTAGCTTTACGCGTAGCACTCATGGAAACGATTCAGCCCAAAGTTGAAGGACCGCTGCTTTTAGATGAGCCAGGGAAACATGTGTCGGGGGAATATGTATATTATTTATATGAATTTTTAAAATCTTTGAGTACGATGTTTGGCAGACAAATCATTATGATCACCCATAATCAGCATTTAGCAGAGTCTGGGGACTTGGCTTATCAAGTATCAATACAGGATGGAATCAGTGAAGTCATCAGGATTGACAACACTTGACATCACAAGTATCGAGGCTTACAATTAGGGAGAATGCGGTGTATTTTTTTTGTCATATTATTTATTCCGCAACCACTGTATACTATCGTATGCATCTTTAAATTAATGAAAGTATGACACAATTGGAACCAACAATTAGATAGCAAGGGGAGGTGAAAGAATATGGAAAGTATGGTTATGTTCATCTCCATTTTGCTTGTTGTCTCTGCAGTAAGTGCAGTTGTTGGATATCTTGTTAGACGATCCATTGCAGAAGCGAAAATTTCCAGCGCGGAACATGCAGCAAAACAAATTGTTGAAGATGCTAGACGTGAAGCTGAAGCGAGTAAGAAAGAGGCCATTCTGGAAGTGAAGGATGAGGCTCACAAAATTCGCATAGAAGCTGAACAGGACATTCGTGAACGGAGAAATGAGATTCAAAAACAAGAGAATCGTTTGGTTCAAAAAGAAGAGATTCTTGACCGTAAAAGTGAAACCTTAGATAAGAAAGAGGAGTCTTTGGACAAGAGGGAGGAGTCTCTCACCAAAAAACAACGACAAGTTGAAGAGATGGATAGCAAAGTGGAGGAAGTCTTGAACAAGCATCAAGCAGAGCTTGAGCGCATCTCTGGATTTTCTCGGGAAGAAGCTCGTGAGGCAATTCGTACCGAAGTTGAGCAAGAGATTGCTCATGAAACGGCACTTATTATCAAGGAGCGAATGGCACAAGCAAAAGAAGAAGCAGATAAGAAAGCAAGAGAAGTATTATCACTTGCAATCCAGCGTTGTTCTGCTGACCATGTTGCAGAAACAACTGTATCAGTTGTCAACTTACCGAACGATGAAATGAAAGGTCGTATTATTGGTCGTGAAGGACGTAATATCCGTGCATTAGAAACATTAACTGGGATAGACCTTATTATTGATGATACTCCTGAGGCAGTTATTTTATCAGGATTTGATCCTATTCGTCGTGAGATTGCTCGTACAGCGCTTGAGAAACTTGTACAAGATGGAAGAATTCATCCTGCTAGAATTGAAGAGATGGTTGATAAATCAAGACGTGAAGTTGATGAAGCAATTCGTGAATATGGAGAGCAGACAACCTTTGAAATGGGTATTCATGGCTTGCATCCAGATCTCATTAAGATCTTAGGTAGATTAAAATTCAGAACTAGTTACGGACAAAATGTGCTTAAGCACTCTATGGAGGTTGCACATTTAACAGGTCTGATGGCTGCTGAATTAGGTGAAGATGTGAAATTAGCTAAGCGTGCCGGCTTACTTCATGATATCGGTAAAGCAATTGACCATGAAGTAGAAGGAAGCCATGTTGAAATTGGTGTGGAGCTGGCTACGAAATACAAAGAACACCCGGTTGTCATTAATTCCATTGCTTCCCATCACGGTGATACTGAAGCAACTTCTATCATAGCGACACTTGTAGCAGCGGCAGATGCCCTATCTGCAGCAAGACCAGGTGCACGTCGTGAAACACTTGAGACGTACATTCGTCGTTTAGAGAAACTAGAAGAAATTTCAGAGTCATTTGAAGGGGTAGAAAAGACGTATGCGATCCAAGCTGGTCGTGAAGTGCGTATTATGGTAAGACCGGATGTGGTTGATGATACGAGAGCTCATAAACTCGCTCGAGATATCACTAAGAAAATTGAAGATGAACTTGACTATCCAGGACATATTCGCGTTACCGTTATACGTGAGACCAGGGCAGTTGAGTATGCTAAATAAAGTGGCATTTTGCCACTTTATTTCTTTTTGTCTGAAGATGCAACGACTTTGAAAGCATGCTATGATTTACATACAATGATTTGAATTTAATGATTGATTACAATGATTAAGCATAATGAAGATGCATAAAGGGGTTATTATGAGAATTTTATTTATAGGTGATGTATACGGTGCACCAGGCCGTAAAATGATTGATGAATATGTACCGAAATTAAAACAGCATTACAAGCCGGCTGTTACAATTATTAACGGGGAAAATGCGGCATCCGGTCGAGGAATTACAGAAAAGATTTACAAAGGATTTCTATCAGCAGGTGCCCAAGCCGTTACACTCGGTAATCATGCTTGGGATAATAAAGGAATTTTTGAATTTATCGATCATGCGAAAACACTTGTACGACCTGCGAATTTTCCGGCAGGCACACCTGGTGCAGGTTATACGTTGGTTAAGATTAATCAATTAGAAGTCGCAGTAGTAAATCTTATGGGCAGAACATTTATGCAGCCAACGGATTGTCCGTTTAAAAAAGCTGATGAAATCATTGAAGAAGTGTCCAAACGAACGCCATTCATTTTTGTGGATTTTCATGCAGAAGCAACGAGTGAAAAGCAGGCAATGGGCTGGTATTTAGATGGTAGAGTAACTGCTGTTGTAGGAACTCATACACATGTCCAAACTGCAGATAATCGAGTGCTGCCAAAAGGAACGGCCTTCATGTGTGATGTAGGGATGACAGGGCCTTATGATGGCGTTCTCGGTGTAGATAAGGAAGCTGTTCTTTATAAATTTTTAACGTCTATGCCTGTTAGGTTTGAAGTTGCTGAAGGAAGGGAACAATTAAGTGGAGTGGTGATTGATGCAGATCCTAAAACTGGTCTCGCAACATCTATCGAGCGAATACTCATAAATGAGGATCACCCATTTTATCAATAATAGATGATGGCTCCTTTCTTCGCTTCATTTGTAAAAAAAGACAGGAATAAGTGTAGGGTTGTGGAAATACGTATGAAGTAGAGCATCATCTTGTACAAGGCTAGGTGCTGTGATTTAAGTAACTAACTGTTCATCATCGTCTAAGGCTAGATAACCTAATTGAGACACGTATGAGGAGGTACAAGAAATGGAAGTATTAAAAGTTTCAGCAAAATCTACACCAAATTCTGTAGCTGGCGCTCTAGCCGGTGTTATCCGTGAAAAAGGGTCTGCAGAAATTCAAGCAATTGGAGCAGGAGCTCTCAACCAATCGATTAAAGCTATTGCGATTGCTAGAGGGTTTGTTGCACCAAGCGGTATTGATTTAGTATGCATTCCAGCTTTTACGGATATTCAAATTGATGGAGAAGAACGGACAGCCATTAAGCTTATTATTGAACCAAGATAGTCATTTGTAAATGACTGACAATGATCATTTAAAAAAAGTGCAGGCCGTATAGGCTTGCGCTTTTTTTATTTCTCTCCACCTTTCGACTATAGAAGGAACTCTGTCAAATAAAGGTGAAAAAACTTGCTTTTTTCTTTGAGAAGGACTATCATTATGACGTTTGAAAGTAAATCTTTCATTTAATCAATTTTTAGTAAATCTATTAAATTACTCGGAATGATGATACACTTATTTTATTTAATACTTTTCATTATTATTCAGTTTTTAATATTACTCAGTTTTTATTATTACTTAGATAGAACATAGAGAAAAATGGCTACAGCCAAAGGAGTGGAGCAGATGAGAAACCAATTGTCTTGGAAAGTTGGAGGGCAGCAGGGTGAAGGTATTGAAAGTACCGGTGAAATTTTTGCAACGGCACTTAACCGTTTAGGGTACTATTTATATGGATATCGTCACTTTTCATCACGTATAAAAGGTGGTCACACAAATAATAAAATCCGCGTTAGTACGACACCGCTGAATTCGATTTCGGATGACTTAGATATTCTCGTAGCATTTGACCAAGAAACAATAGATGTCAATATTCATGAGCTTCGTGAGGAAGGCGTTGTTATTGCAGATGCTAAATTTAATCCAGTGCTGCCTGAAGGTAGTGTAGCCCGTTTATTCGCTGTTCCTTTCACAGAGATTGCGAATGATCTTGGCACTTCATTAATGAAGAACATGGTTGCAGTTGGTGCTTCTAGTGCGATTTTAGGATTAGAGCCTGATGAATACCGTGAAGTTGTTGAAGAAATCTTTTTGAAAAAAGGGCAATCCATTGTTGATAAAAACATGGAAGCAATTCATGCAGGAGCGGCTCATTTTAAAGATGAAGCAGATGGAAACCTGCCAAACTTACAGCTGGAAAAAGCGGATGGAAAAAAACGCATGTTTATGATTGGTAATGATGCTATTGGGATGGGTGCGGTAGCTGCAGGAAGCCGATTTATGGCAGCTTATCCGATTACCCCCGCATCAGAAATTATGGAATATATGATTAAGAAGCTCCCTGAATTTGGCGGAACAGTGATTCAGACTGAAGATGAGATTGCAGCGTGTACAATGGCGATCGGTGCAAACTATGCCGGTGTACGTTCATTTACAGCATCTGCAGGCCCTGGTCTTTCTTTAATGGCTGAGGCGATCGGCTTATCGGGTATGACTGAAACCCCGCTTGTGATTATGGATACTCAGCGTGGAGGCCCTAGTACAGGACTTCCAACGAAACAAGAGCAATCTGATTTAATGGCGATGATCTACAGCACTCATGGAGATATCCCTAAAATTGTTATCGCTCCAAGCTCGGTAGAAGAAGCTTTCTATGATACAGTAGAAGCATTTAATTTAGCCGAAGAATATCAATGCCCAGTTATCCTTGTGACTGATTTAGCTTTGTCACTTGGGAAACAAACGGTTGAACCTCTTGATTTTAATCGAGTGGAGATTCGCCGCGGCAAACTAGATCTTGCAGCAGAGCTTCCTGAGAGAGAAAACAGTGCGTATTTTAAGCGCTATGAAGTAACAGAAGACGGCATCTCACCACGTGTGATTCCAGGGATGAAAAATGGTGTGCATCATGTGACGGGTGTTGAACATGATGAGACAGGAAAACCATCAGAAAGTCCAGAAAATCGTAAAGCGCAAATGGATAAACGTATGCGCAAAGTGAATAATCTGCCAAAACAGTTTAAAGATCCTTTATATGTAGATGCCAAGCATGACGAGGCAGATCTGTTAGTAATTGGTGTTAACTCCACCCGCGGAACGATTCAAGAAGCAATGCCGCGTCTTGAGGCTGACGGGGTAAAAGTGAACCATGCTCAAGTGCGTCTCTTGCACCCGTTCCCAGCAGATGAACTAAAGCCTTTGATTGACCGTGCTAAAAAAGTCGTTGTAGTAGAGAATAATGCGACAGCTCAGCTTGCTACGATTATTAAGATGAATATCGGAACGGACAAAATTCAAAATCTATTAAAATATGATGGAAATCCATTCTTGCCGAATGAATTACATCAATCATGCAAGGAGTTGGTCTAAGATGGCGACATTTAAAGAGTTTCGTAACAAAATAAAGCCAAATTGGTGCCCAGGTTGTGGAGACTTTTCTGTTCAAGCAGCGATACAACGTGCGGCAGCAAATGTCGGCTTAGAGCCAGATAACCTTGCTGTAGTATCAGGGATCGGATGTTCAGGACGTATTTCTGGCTATATTAATGCGTATGGTCTTCATGGGGTCCATGGCCGTGCCTTGCCGATTGCTCAAGGGGTAAAGATGGCTAATAAAGACTTAACTGTTATTGCTTCTGGTGGTGACGGAGATGGATTCGCAATTGGGATGGGACACACGATCCATGCAATCCGCCGTAATATTGACGTGACCTATATCGTCATGGATAACCAAATTTACGGTCTAACAAAAGGCCAGACGTCTCCTCGTAGTGATGTCGGATTTAAAACAAAGAGTACACCAAACGGTTCTGTTGAATCAGCTCTTAATGTTATGGAAATGGCTCTTACAGCAGGTGCTACGTTTGTGGCGCAAAGCTTCTCAAGTGATCTTAAAGAATTAACATCATTAATTGAGCAAGGAATCAATCATAAAGGTTTCTCTTTAATTAACGTTTTCAGTCCATGTGTGACATTTAACAAGGTGAATACGTATGATTGGTTTAAACAAAATATCACTAAGTTAAGCGATGTGGAAGAGTATGATGCATCTAACCGAATGACTGCAATGCAGACGCTGATGGAGCATAATGGGTTAGTAACAGGGTTAATCTATCAAAATAGTCAACAGCCTTCATACCAAGAGCTTCTAGATGGCTATTCAGACCAGCCATTAGCGACTCATGACCTCGCTTTAGATGAAGAGAAATTCAATAAAATGATGGCTGAATTTATGTAAGAATAAAGAGTCTGGCATATGCCAGACTCTTTTCTATACAGAGAAGGCATTGATGTCATACAAGTTTCATTGTTTTTCACAAGAAACATCTTTATAATATACAATTGAACTATGTATTAGGATAATATGATTAAACGATTGCAATTGGAACGTTTCTGATCGATTCAGGTGGAAGGAGATAGAACGATGAATGAAGATCAGCGTTTAGGACGCTTAGGAAATACAGAAAGTCAATCCGAACAGGACGTAAAATCCTCAGACGGTGCGAAAAAAGATTACAGTAAGTATTTCGATTTCTCACATGCAAAAATTATTTCAGAAGAAGAAAATAAAAAAATTATTCGTATTCAAGGCCGTGATATTCAAATCACTGACCAACCTGATTATAAGCAAGGGAAGCGTCGAGGGAAAGAAGATGTACAAGTCCTTAGACCAGATGATTTAATTCCTGAATCCATGCAAGGAATAGGCAGGGGAAAGACATTTCACATCCGCACGTATGGCTGTCAAATGAATACGCATGATTCAGAGAACATGGCCGGCCTTCTAACGGAAATGGGCTTTACTGAAACAGATGACACAAAAGATGCAGATGTCATTTTGCTTAATACGTGTGCCATTCGTGAAAATGCGGAAAATAAAGTGTTTGGTGAAATCGGGCACCTAAAGTCTTTAAAGAAAGAAAGACCGGAAGTGATTTTAGGGGTATGCGGCTGTATGTCTCAAGAAGAGAATGTCGTAAACCGTATTATGCAAAAGCATCAGCATATTGATATTATTTTTGGTACACATAATATTCACCGCTTGCCAAGCCTTCTTCAAAACGCTATTTATGGAAAAGAAATGGTGATTGAAGTTTGGTCAAAAGAAGGGGACATTGTAGAGAATATGCCCCGTAAGCGTGAGGGTAAAACTCAAGCATGGGTCAACATTATGTATGGCTGTGACAAGTTTTGTACGTACTGTATCGTACCTTATACCCGCGGTAAAGAGCGCAGTCGTCTGCCTGAGGATATTATTGATGAGGTTCGTGATCTCGCTCGCCAAGGCTATAAGGAAATTACCCTGCTAGGTCAAAATGTGAATGCGTACGGAAAAGATCTGAAAGACCGTGATTACCGCCTGGGACATTTAATGGATGATATTCATAAAATTGATATTCCACGTGTACGCTTTACAACAAGCCACCCAAGAGATTTTGATGACCATTTGATCTCGGTTTTATCTAAAGGGGGCAATCTTGTAGAACATATCCACTTGCCTGTTCAGCACGGAAATTCAGATATCTTAAAGCTTATGGCAAGAAAATATACAAGAGAACAGTATGTAGAGCTTGCTCATAAAATCAAAATGGCTATTCCTAATGCATCCTTTACAACGGATCTAATCGTCGGTTTCCCAAATGAGACAGAAGAGCAGTTTGAAGACACCTTATCACTTGTACGCGAAATTGAGTTTGATAGTGCTTTCACTTATATTTATTCACCTCGTGAGGGAACGCCTGCTGCTAAGATGAAGGATAATGTCCCTATGAAAGTGAAAAAAGAACGTCTTGCAAGATTAAATGCCTTAGTCAATGAAATTTCAGCTAAGAAAAACCTTGATTATCAAGACCAAGTCGTAGAAGTACTCGTTGAAGGTGAAAGCAAGAAAGATCCTGATGTATTAGCAGGCCGTACACGAACAAATCGTCTTGTTAACTTTAGAGGTCCGAAGTCAATTATAGGCGAGATTGTGTATGTAAAAGTAAATGAAGCAAAAACATGGTCATTAACTGGAGAATTGGTTGAAAATGCGGAGGTGCATGTATAATGAATGCAACATATACAAGAGAAGATATTCGAATGAAAGCAAAAGAACTTGCGAAAATGATGGCTGAAACGGAAGAAGTAGATTTCTTTAAACAAGCAGAGAAAAAAATCAATGAACACCTGAGAGTACAAGAGCTGATTGCTGAGATCAAAAAGCTTCAAAAGGAAGCTGTGAATCTGCAGCATTACAATAAAGCAGAAGCATTAAAAGAAGTTGATCAAAAAATTGATGCGCTTCACCAGGAAATTGATGAAATTCCTCTTGTTCAAGAATTTAAGCAAAGCCAAATTGAAGTAAATGAACTACTTCAAATGGTGTCAAAAACAATCTCTAAAACAGTGACTGATGAAATTATTACATCGATGGGCGGAGACCTTTTAAAAGGGACGACAACAAAAAGTCCTTATTTTGATGGCGGATGCCAATAACAGATTGTAACCTTATGTTCCCTAGAGGAATGTAAGGTTATTTTTTTGTTTACGTAAGTTGATTTCCTGTACTAAAACCTAATCTTGCCTCATAACGTGATAAGGAAAGAGTAACAGGTATGATATTCTTTTCGCACATTCATTAATTAGCCCGCATACAATGGGCATGAAAGAAAATGGGGGAGTAAGTAGGCAGTAGCCGACACGACCACCATGGGACGGATAAGAGAATAGGAGGTTCAATTACATGGCACAAACAAGAAATGACGGAATGTATCGGGAAATTATCACAAAGGCGGTTTGTGGGAAGGGGCGAAAATTCTCTGAGGCTACACATAAAATAAAACCTGCACACAAACCGTCAAGTATTTTAGGTTGCTGGATTATTAACCACAAATACGGTGCGCAGAAAAAAGGAAGCAATGTAGAAGTAGATGGAAGCTATGATGTTAATTTATGGTTTTCCTACAACGACAACACCAAAACGGAAGTGGCGACTCAAACGGTAAACTATACGGATGTGATTCCACTATCCATGCAGGATGAAAACGTATTATCAGACGATATGGAAGTATTTGCACGGGCCTTGCAGCAGCCAAATACTCTTGAAGCATCGATCTCAGAAAACGGGGAACACGTAAATGTTGAGGTAGAAAGAGAATTTGTTGTAGACTGTATCGGTGAAACAAAGATGGCGGTGGCTGTAAATCCTGATGGAATGATCGAAGAGTTTGATGTGGAAGATGATGAGTTTGATGACATTAGTGATGAAGAATATGAGAAGCTTGACCCGAATTTCCTGCATAAAGAAATGGATAATTAATAACTAGAGTCAGAAGGAGCTTATCTTTCTGACTTTTTTTGTGCACAAGTAGATAGTCTTCAGCGGTGTTGTGATCTAATGCGATGAGCAGGGCCCTGTGTTATAATAAGGTGAATGTTTTTAGGAACGGTGGAGGAGAATAATGGCACAACTAACCCCAATGATGCAGCAATATGTAGAAATTAAGGCACAATATGAGGATGCCTTTTTATTTTTTCGTTTAGGCGATTTTTATGAAATGTTTTTTGATGATGCTGTAAAAGCAGCACAAGAATTAGAGATCACATTAACAGGCAGAGGGCAAGGAGAGGACCGAATTCCGATGTGCGGTGTCCCTTATCATTCTGCTGATCAATATATGTCTAGGCTGGTTGAAAAAGGCTATAAAATAGCTATTTGTGAACAAGTGGAGGACCCAAAGACCGCAAAAGGTGTAGTGAAAAGAGAAGTCGTCAAGATGCTCACACCAGGAACAGTCATGGACGGAAAAATGATTCGAGAGAAAGAGAATAATTACTTGACGAGTTTCAGTATGTTTGAAGATGAATCAATTGGAATCGCACGTTGTGATCTGACAACTGGTGAAGGCGCGGTGACAATGATTCAAGGAGGACAAACAGAACTGCTGCAAGAGTTAAGTGCAACTGGTGCAAAAGAAATCGTTGTGAGCCCGAATGTAGAACGTGAACAGTTAACAGAATTAGAGCGCCTCTTAGGTGTTACGGTTTCTTATGAGGAAGAAGCAGCGCTGGATGAGAGATATAAGCATTTAGTTGAAGACCTCTCGCAATCTAAGCTTGTCACTACGTATGGAAGATTATTAAATTACTTAAGCCGCACTCAGAAACGATCACTTGACCACCTTCAAAAAGTAGAGTGGTATCATGCAGAAGAATATATGAAGCTTGATTTGCATACGAAGCGTAATTTAGAGCTTGTTGAGACGCTGCGCGAGAAAAAGAAGAAAGGTTCGCTTTTGAGCATTGTAGATCATACGGTCACTGCAATGGGCGGACGTTTATTAAAACGCTGGATTGAAAGACCTTTACTTGATGAGGCAAAAATAAGCGGGCGTCAAAAAGCAGTGACTGCATTTATGAATGATTACTTCTTGCGTGAAGAGATTCGTGATGAGCTAAGACAAGTATATGACCTTGAACGCTTAGCAGGGCGAATTGCTTATGGAAATGTAAATGCAAGAGAGTTAGTTCAGTTGAAGAAGTCGTTACAAAAGATTCCTTTGATAGAAGAGAAAGTGACGAGTTTAGATGACTCTTTTAAAGATCGCTGGTTTACTAACCAAGCGCCGTTTGAACAAGTGATTGACTTGCTTGAGCGAAGCATCGTAGAAGACCCTCCAATTTCTATTAAGGACGGGGGTATGATCTTAGAAGGGTTTAATCAAGAGCTTGATACGTACCGGGATGCAAGTGTGAACGGAAAGAGATGGATTGCTGAACTCGAACAAAAAGAAAGACATGAGACAGGCATTAAATCATTAAAAGTCGGATTCAATAAAGTGTTCGGATATTATTTAGAAGTGACCCGAGCAAACAGACATCTGCTTGAAGAAGGCAGGTATGAGCGAAAACAAACGCTGACTAATGCTGAACGCTTTGTCACACCAGAACTGAAAGAAAAAGAAGCATTAATTCTTGAAGCAGAAGAAAAGATGGAACAGCTGGAATATGATTTATTTGTCATGATTAGAGAACAGGTAAAAGACTATGTCCCTCACTTGCAGGCACTCGCACAAACAATCAGTGAAATTGATGTGCTTTTAGGTTTTGCAACGGTGAGTGAGAAACAACATTATCAAAAGCCGGTATTACGTCCGGTAGGTGATGTGCTGATTGAAGGAGGGCGTCATCCAGTTGTAGAATCAGTTATTCAAAAAGGAGAATATGTTCCAAATGATGTAGCTCTGCACCCAGGGCGTGAAATGCTCTTAATTACCGGACCTAATATGGCTGGTAAGAGTACGTATATGCGCCAGCTCGCCCTCCTGTCCATCATGGCTCAGATCGGATGTTTTGTTCCTGCAGAAAAAGCAGAGCTTCCCATTTTCGATCAAATTTTCACAAGAATTGGAGCCGCTGATGATTTAGCAAGCGGACAAAGTACATTTATGGTTGAAATGCTTGAGACGCAATACGCTCTAAGTAAAGCAACGGAATGCAGTTTAATATTATTAGATGAGATTGGACGAGGCACATCGACGTATGATGGAATGGCCCTTGCACAAGCCATCATAGAATATATTCATAATGAGATTGGAGCAAAGACATTGTTTTCAACTCATTATCATGAATTGACAGCCCTTAGTGATGAGTTAGAGCATGTTCAAAATGTCCATGTATCAGCAGTAGAAGAAGAGGGTAAGGTCGTCTTTCTGCATAAAGTAGTAGATGGACAAGCTGATCGAAGTTACGGAATTTATGTGGCACAATTAGCAGAGCTTCCAAAAGAAGTGACGAGCCGAGCTGAACAATTATTAAAAGTACTTGAAGGGCAAAACCAAAAAGCTTCCATTTCAACAGAAGTGGAAATAGGGAATGAAACCGATAATTCAAAAGTGAAAGAGCCCGTCACACAGCTTTCATTATTTGGAGAAGAACTGATAGATAATAAGAATCAAAAAACTGTTGAAAAGAAAAATGACAGAAATAAACTTTATACAAAAGAAATGGATGTTCTTAAAAAGATTCAAGAGGCAGATCTGATGAACTTATCCCCTTTTGAAATAATGAAGTTAATAAATGACTGCCAGCAAGAGCTGAAGTAAGCAGGATAAAAATGTGAGAGGAGGAAGAATCGATGGCTCAAATTGTAAAATTAGATGCGTTTCTGTCTAACAAGATTGCAGCTGGAGAAGTAGTCGAGCGTCCGGCTTCAATTGTAAAAGAACTGCTTGAGAATGCGTTAGATGCAAACAGTACGAACATCTTGATCGAAATGGAGGAAGGCGGAATGTCATCGATTCGCATCCTTGATAATGGCGATGGGATTCAAGCTGATGATGTAGAAACGGCATTTTATAGACATGCGACAAGTAAAATTAAAACCGACCGCGATCTTTTCCAAATTCGCACATTAGGGTTTCGCGGCGAGGCGTTGCCGAGTATAGCGTCTGTGTCACATTTAACGATGAGAACGTGTACGGGTGAGGGACCAGGTGTAGAGCTGACTTTAGAAGGCGGCCATATTACTTCACGCACCCCTTCAAAAACCCGTAAAGGAACAGAAGTCATCGTTCAGAATTTATTTTATAATACCCCTGCTCGCTTGAAGTATTTAAAAACAGTTCACACAGAAGCGGGCCATGTAAGTGATGTCGTCAATCGTCTGGCCTTAGCTCATCCAAATGTGGCTATTTCCCTCTATCATAATGGTAAAGAGATGCTTAAGACGAGCGGGAATAAAGATGTGAGGCAGGTTATTGCCTCGATTTACGGACGAAATGTAGCCAAAGAAATGGTTGCTGTCTCGGGTACCTCTCTTGATTATTCGATCGAGGGGTATGTTGCAAAGCCTGAAGTAACAAGAGCGTCCAGACAATACATGAGTTTATTTATTAACGGAAGATATATACGTAATTTTCATCTTGCTAGAGCAGTTCAAGAAGGATTTCATACATTATTGCCGATCGGAAGGTACCCGGTCGTTGTGCTAAGTATTGAGATGGACCCTACGTTAATTGATGTGAACGTTCACCCATCAAAACTTGAAGTTCGTTTGAGTAAAGAAGATGAACTAGCTAAGCTTATTACCTCGTCTATCCAATCAGCTTTTAATAAACAAACTCTTATCCCTGAAATAAAACATACCACCGAAAAACCTAAACAAACACATTACCAGGAGACACTTCCATTTGAGAAGGCTTCTGCAAATACTGATTCATCACTATTTGATCAATCACTATTAAATCAAGTAAATAATGGTAGTGAGCAAACAGAGGGGAAACATGCGAAGGATGCTCTGCCGTCAATCGTTAAGGAAGCTGGAACGAGAGAAAAAGACGGAGCTGGCGTGAAAATATCCGATAAGGCTGAAGGAAGTAAGGTAGAAGAAAATAAGGTTGAAAAAAGGAAGGTTAAAGAAGATTATCTTGAAGAAAATCAAGAAGATTCCCTAGAAATGTTAAAGACGCATAACACAGAGGGCGACTTTACGAGCAGTGCACATGAGAAACAAACAAACGAGCTTCATGACAGGGTTCCGGTGATGTATCCAGTTGGGCAAATGCATGGAACGTATATTGTGGCTCAAAATGAAAACGGAATGTATCTGATTGATCAACATGCTGCGCAGGAACGAATAAAATATGAGTATTATAGAGAAAAAGTTGGAGAAGTACCAAGGGAAACGCAAGAGTTGTTAGTTCCGATGACGATCGAGTGTACGAACCAAGAGGCGATCATTATTGAGCAGCATCTAAATGATTTGAAACAAGTAGGAGTATTTTTAGAAGAATTTGGTTCTAAAACCTATATTGTGCGTTCTCATCCTGTATGGCTGCCTAAAGGTCTTGAAGAAGAAACGATTAGAGAAATTATTGACCACCTGCTTACAACGGCAAAAATTGATATTAAACGCTTAAGAGAAGAGGCGGCTATTTTAATGAGCTGCAAAGCATCGATAAAAGCAAATCGTCATTTAAGGCAAGATGAAATGTTTGCTCTGCTTGAATCATTGCGGAAAAGCAGTGATCCTTTTACTTGTCCTCACGGAAGGCCGATTCTTATTCATTTCTCTTCATATGAACTTGAGAAAATGTTTAAGCGCGTGATGTAGAAGCTAATACTCAGAAAGAAGAGGAAAACATGATCGTAACGACTGCAAGGAAACAAGCAAGCAAATTAGAAGGAAAAGCGAAAGAAGTAGCCAGTCACCTTAATGGTTTGTTCATAAAGAGGGATGATGCATCAGTAGATGAGCTGTTGAACACTCACAAAAGCAAAGTGATTGTCGTCGCTAAAAGCAGGTTAACGTTGTATACAGAAGATAGAATGGAGCCTTTTTTCTATCATCCGAGTTCTGCTATGTTTCGTGTGAAGCAATGGTTAAGAGGGATGAGGGATCCACTCGTTGATGTGGCGGATTTAAAAGAGGGGATGAGCTTTCTTGATTGTACACTTGGGCTTGCTTCTGACAGTTTAATGGCAAAGCTTGCGGTTGGTGAAAAAGGATGTGTCACTGGGTTAGAAGCAAATCGAGAGGCGGCTTATATTGTTAAAGAAGGTCTTAAAGAATGGCAGGAAGGGCCAAAAGAGATGATTAAGCGGATGAGGGAGATCAACGTAATTCATACTCATCATCTACCCTATTTACAACAAGCCTCTTCCTCTTCAATTGATGTCGTTTACTTTGACCCAATGTTTGAGGTGCATGTTGAAACCTCTGCAGGAATAAAAGGGTTAAAAGGCATAGCATGTCATGATGATATTGATGAAGAAGTGCTCTTTCACGCAAAACGTGTAGCCAAAAAGAAAGTCGTTCTTAAAGACCATTGGCAAAGTGAACGCTTTAACAAGTTTGGATTTAAGCAAATGAAACGCCAGCATGCAGCTTTCCACTATGGTTTTATTGATGTTACTACAAATAGAGGTGTGTAAGGAATGAAAGAAAGATTAATGGCGATTGTCGGTCCAACAGCAGTTGGTAAAACGGCTCTTAGCATTCATGTGGCAAAGACAATGAATGGCGAAATTATTAGCGGAGATTCGATGCAGATATATAAGGGTATGGATATTGGAACGGCTAAGGTGACAAAAGAGGAACAAGAGGGCATCCCACATTATCTCATTGATATTAAAGAGCCGGACAAGCCTTTTTCAGTAGCTGAATTCCAAGAATTATGCCGCCCGCTTATTACTGATATCACTAAGAGAGGAAAGCTGCCAATCTTGGTTGGCGGTACAGGGCTTTATGTGAATGCTGTCACACACGGATTCGATTTTGCCGAAGTTCCGACAGATGTTACGTATCGAAAAAAGCTTGAAGAAGAAGCCGAGAAGAACGGTAACGAAGCGCTCTATCAAAAACTAATGGAGATCGATCCTAGAGCATGTGAAAAGATTCATCCTAATAATGTAAGGAGGGTCATCCGGGCTCTAGAAGTAAACTATGTGACAGGGGAATTATTTTCGGAGCAGCAAACCGAAGAAAAACAAGAATCCTTGTATAATTTAGTGATGATTGGGTTAACAATGGATCGTGTAGACTTATATGACCGCATTAATAAACGAGTAGATTTAATGGTAGAAGCTGGACTTTTTGATGAGGTGAAACACTTTTATGATCAAGGGCTTCGTGATTGTCAATCGATTCAAGCGATTGGTTATAAAGAGATTTATGCTTATTTTGACGGACTTTATACAAGGGATGAAGCGATTGAGGTGTTAAAGCAAAACTCGAGAAGATATGCCAAAAGACAACTCACCTGGTTCAAAAATAAAACGGATGCTGCATGGTATTCTGTGTCTGTCGATGAGCCGACAAAGCACTATCAAGACATTGTAAATTTCACAGTAGAAAAATTTTTAGAAGGAAATTGAAAAAAGAACTCGAATAAACAAGGATAGAGATATAAAGAGGAGGACTTCTAATGAAACAATCCATCAATATTCAAGATCAATTTTTGAACCAACTACGTAAAGAAAACATCTCAGTAACTGTCTTTTTATTAAACGGCTTTCAATTACGCGGCCATGTTAAGGGCTTTGATAATTTTACGATTATTCTCGAGTCTGAAGGGAAGCAGCAGCTTGTATATAAACATGCGATCTCAACCTTCGCTCCTCAACGCAATGTTCAATTGAAATCTGATGAAGTATAAGAAATCATTTATAAAAGCTTTGGACTTTTGTCCAAAGCTTTTTTTATTGTAATTCTCGTTTCTGCTCTTCTGTCAATTGACTGATTGTAAGAGTGTAGCGCTTAAGTGATAGAAGTGATTTAAAGCTAAGCTGCTGCTGCAAGGAGATCGCATCGTCACCATTTAGTAGTTTTCTAAGAATATAGGTGTGTCTTAAATGCTGCGCTGAAATTCCTTTCCGCAGCCCCGCTCTTTCCACTTCCTGTCGAATCATTTTTTGAATAGAGATAATCGTTAATTGTTTCGGTTGATCTTCTTCGTATAACCAGCGGAACGTACCGCGTTGAAAATCAAAAGCTACAAAAAAGGGATCATCTGAAAAAAGCTTAGGTCTTACTGCTTCTGGGATCGTCTTTAAGTAGTTGTAGGCAAGCTGTTTATGCTCGTGAGTGATCGGTACAATTCTTGATATCCCTTTTTCAGATTGGACACGTATCTCATTACGTTCAAATCGTACATCACGAGTGGTAAGGGAAGCTGCCTCGTGCAGAGAACATCCATAATGTAATAATAAATGTAAAAGACATTCGTTACGAGCAATTAATAGTGGGCGTGCTCTCATTTGATTTTCGCTTAATCCTTCATAAGAACGAACGACAGAAAAGAGCTGGCCGGCTTCAGCAGAGCTTACCCATTCCTTTCGTTGTAAGGGAGTTTGAATCAATTCTGGCTGAGTGTAGAAAAGAATGGCGTGTGTCTGAAGTTGTCCTTTTTTTATATAAAATCTGGCTAATTGTTGAATCACGGAATAAATTCTTCTTGTTGTACGTATTTTGTAGGAACGATGTTTAATTAACTCGTCAAAGAAAAGGGCAATTTCATCATTTGAAAGAGAGTCAAAGCCCTCTATTGTTAATGGTTTATTGTGATCCTTCATCCACTCAAGGAAATCTAGAAGGTCATAACGATATCGTTTTATCGTAGTCTCCTTCCGTCCCTTTTCATATAGAGAGTCAATATAATCTGTAATAAATTCAGGTGTGGAAACAGACATGTATGGATCCCTCCCTTTCTATGAATGTATTATAGCAAAAAAATAGGAATATTTTCATTTTAATCCTCATCCTTCTAGGCATTTGTCACACTTTCATTCCACTTAGCGTATGAATAAGAATGAATAGATACTGTCTAGTAATGCACCGAACTCGGTAATAAAGGGGTGTTTTGCATGAATGACCGAGTCAATACGAGAAAGAATGGGCGTATTAATGTTGTTTTAAACCACAAACAGACTCCACATACAAATGAAGCAGATTCCTTATTTAAATCTGAGCAAGATCGCCAAAAACATGAAATTTTAGATCGTTTTGAAAAGGAGCTTGAAGAGTACGTAGGATTAAATGAAGTGAAAAGGCTGATAAAAGAAATCTATGCATGGCTCTATATTAATCAAAAACGAAAAGAATTAGGACTTAGAGCTTCTAAGCAAGTGCTCCATATGATCTTCAAAGGAAATCCAGGGACGGGAAAGACAACGGTTGCTCGTATGATCGCTTCTTTTTTTCATGAAATGA
Organism: Alkalihalophilus marmarensis DSM 21297; assembly: GCF_000474275.2. GTDB lineage: Bacteria > Bacillota > Bacilli > Bacillales > Bacillaceae_D > Alkalihalophilus > Alkalihalophilus marmarensis. Next base: position 23,547 of record NZ_ATAE01000026.1, on the reverse strand, counting down.
ATGTATTAGCGAAAGGTCAATTAATTGAAGTGGAGAGAGCGGATTTAGTAGGGGAATATATTGGGCACACGGCTCAAAAAACACGTGAGGTCATTAAGAAAGCAAATGGCGGGGTATTATTTATTGATGAAGCTTATTCATTATCGCGCGGGGGAGAGAAGGATTTTGGAAAGGAAGCCATTGATACTCTAGTGAAAGCGATGGAAGACCAACAGCATGAATTTGTGTTGATTTTAGCTGGGTATCAAAGAGAAATGGAGTATTTTCTTTCGTTAAATCCAGGACTCCCATCACGGTTTCCAATTGCAATTGACTTCCCAAATTACACTTCAGAAGAGCTGCTTGAGATGGCCGCAAGGATGGTGATTGAAAGAGAGTATGAGCTTACGGACGAGGCAAAGAGACACGTAAAAGAACATTTGCGAAAATTAAGGCTGGAACAAGAAAAAACATTTTCAAATGGTAGATATATTCGTAATATAATAGAGGAAGCTATTCGTATGCAGGCTGTTCGGTTATTAAAAGAGGGGCTGTATGATCGTGAATCCCTTGTGACTCTAGAAAAAGAAGATTTTAATTTTGATGCTTCTCATGTTAAGCTTAAGTAATGAGCAGAGGCCGGGCGTGTGTGTGCCTGGCTTTTTTAGATAACATTACGATGTTGAAGTGAGGATGTGCCAAATATGCAAGATATAAAGCAAAGGAATATTGAGCATGTAATACTTGTAGGGTGCCAAGTGAATCGAGAGGACGAAGAGTTTGAACAATCGATCGCAGAGCTTGAGAGCCTTGCTAAAACCGCCAAGGGAAAAGTCGTAGGAACGATCACGCAAAAAAGAGAAAAGGTTGAGCCTTCTACGTATGTCGGAAAAGGGAAAGTGCAGGAGCTTGTAAATCTTATAGAAGAGACAGAAGCTGATCTTGTTATTTTCAATGATGAGTTACAAGCAAGTCAAATGAGAAACCTTCATGCCGAGTGCGGTATAGCGGTTATTGATAGAACTCAGTTGATCCTTGATATCTTTGCCTCGCGGGCAAAATCCAGAGAGGGTAAGCTGCAAGTGGAATTAGCCCAGCTTAAATATCTGCTACCCAGATTATCTGGACAAGGTCTAGCTCTATCAAGACAAGGAGGCGGAATCGGAACAAGAGGTCCGGGGGAAACGCAGCTTGAGACGGACCGGCGTCATATTAGAAGGAGAATGAATGAAATTGAGCGGCAGCTTGAAGCTGTCGTTAATCACAGGGTAAGATATCGTGAAAAACGAAAAAAGAATGCAGTTATACAACTTGCTTTAGTCGGATACACAAATGCAGGGAAATCAACTCTTTTAAACAGGTTAACAAAAGCCGACACGCTTGAAGAAGATCAATTATTTGCCACGCTTGATCCGACGACAAGACAGCTTCACCTTCCAAGTGGATTTTCAGTGTTAATGTCTGATACCGTTGGATTTATTCAAGATTTGCCAACGACCCTTGTTGCATCATTCCGCTCCACGTTAGAAGAGCTAAAAGAAGCGGATTTATTATTACATGTTGTTGATTGCTCTCATCCGGATTATGAACAACATGAAAGAACGGTAATTAAATTAATAGAAGAACTAGAAGCACATTCCATTCCACAGCTGCTAATCTATAATAAAGCCGATCAAAAAACGGATGTTTTTATTCCGACTCATACAAAAGACTCAATCATAATGAGTGCTTATAATGAGGAAGATCTGCTCGCTTTAAAGGTGAAAATTGAACAAGCATTAAAGGGAATGATGATGCCTTATCGATCAATCATTAAAGCAGATGAAGGTCATATTTTAGCTGCCGCTAGACAAGAAACAATGATTTATACCCAGCAATTTGATGAATCCAGGGAAGCTTATGTCATTGAAGGACATGCTTTAGAAAATACATCTATTTATAGTCAGTTAAAAGAACGTTTACTGAAGGAGTCATAAAATGTACGAAACTTTTACACATCAAGAAAAGCTTAAGCAACTAACGAAAAAAGCAGAGGAAAACATTGCCGGCCACCACCGTGAGATTGAAGAAACCGCTCTTTTCAATCAAGCAAAGGTAATGGCTTCCTTTAAGGCGCATCAAGTATCTGATTTTCATTTTACACCCTCTACTGGCTATGGATATGATGATGCAGGAAGAGATACTTTAGAAAGTGTTTATGCTGATGTGTTCGGCGGTGAAGCCGCACTCGTTCGTCCGCAGATCATTTCAGGGACCCATGCGATTGCTACGACATTATTTGGAGTGCTTAGGCCTGGCGATGAACTATTATACATCACAGGAAAGCCCTATGATACCCTTGAAGAGATCGTTGGAATCAGAGGTAATGGAAATGGATCGTTAAAGGAATTTGGAATAAGCTATAAAGCCGTTCCGTTAGTAGAAGATGGCTGGATTGATAAAAATGCAATCAAAGAGGCGATTCATACTAATACAAAAATGATAGGGATTCAACGTTCAAAAGGCTACGGGGATCGTCCTTCTTATTTCATCCACGAAATTAAAGAAATGATTGACTTTGTACGCTCAATTAAAGAGGACGTAATTGTTTTTGTTGATAATTGCTACGGCGAATTTGTTGAAACATTAGAACCAACTCAAGTGGGGGCTAATCTAATTGCCGGCTCTTTAATTAAAAATCCTGGCGGCGGCCTTGTTAAAACTGGCGGCTATATTGTCGGGGATAAGGAATTAATTGAACTGGCTTCCTATCGTCTTGCTGCACCTGGTATTGGGGCTGAAGGAGGTGCTAGCTTATACAGCCTGCTAGAAATGTACCAAGGATTTTTCTTAGCTCCCCATGTAGTATCTCAAGCTTTAAAGGGCGCTGTATTTACAGCGGCATGCTTAGAAGAAGCAGGGATGGAGACTTCTCCTCATTGGGATGAAAGACGTACAGATTTAATTCAATCTGTTCGCTTTAAAGATGCTAAAACAATGATAGCGTTCTGTCAAGAGATCCAAGCTGCTTCTCCTATAAATGCGCATGTGAAACCGCAGCCAAGTTACATGCCGGGGTATGAAGATGACGTGATTATGGCAGCAGGTACATTTATTCAAGGGGCAAGCATCGAGTTAACTGCCGATGGTCCAATAAGACCTCCTTACCTTGCGTACGTGCAAGGCGGACTTACTTATGAACACGTAAAGCTTGCCGTTTTACAAGCACTTGATCGAATTATATAAAAGAGAGCGTTCAATCTGGTCGGTTGAACGCTTTTTTCACTGGATATATTTCTGAACTTTCTATTTAAAGAGAAAATATTGAAAAAAATTGTGTTAGGTAAGCTAACATCAGTTTGACAAAGAAGCTGACATTGTTTATACTAATCTATGAGAAGACAAGGAGGTGGCAAGATGAATGATGAAATTCGTCGCAGCATGCCTTTGTTTCCGATAGGGATAGTAATGAAGCTGACAGAACTTACAGCTAGGCAGATTCGTTATTATGAGCAGCATGAATTAATAAAGCCTGCTAGAACCGATGGGAATCAACGATTATTCTCGTTTAATGATGTAGATCGATTATTAGAGATTAAAGCATTGCTAGATCAAAAGGTTAACATTTCAGGAATTAAACAAATTATTCAAATGAAACAGCAAGTACAAATGAGTACTGATCAAGAAGAAGCTTCTAAAAAGCCGCTTTCTGACCGAGAATTAAGAAATCATCTTAAAAAAGATTTAATGATGGCAGGAAGAAACGGCAGAGCATCAATTATTCAAGGTCAGTTATCTAGATTTTTCCATTAAAAAGGCTGTATGAATCGGTTTCGTGAGAATGGAATCAGGGTAATCTAGTTTAGGGAACCGATTCTACAAATACATTTTTAAAGAATTTGAAAGGGGAATACATAACAATGTCAAAGTACACACGCGAAGATATTATGCGAATTGCTGAGGAAGATAACGTAAGATTTATTCGTTTACAATTTACTGATCTATTAGGAACAATTAAAAACGTAGAAATCCCAGTTGATCAGCTTGAAAAAGCATTAGATAACAAAATGATGTTTGATGGTTCATCAATTGAAGGGTTTGTTCGTATTGAAGAATCAGATATGTATCTATATCCAGATCTTGATACATGGGTTGTCTTTCCTTGGACGCCGGAAAAAGGTAAAGTGGCACGTTTAATCTGTGATATTTATCAACCAGGTGAGCCAGGTGAAGAGCCAACACCATTCGAAGGCGATCCTCGTGGTATTTTAAAGCGCGTTTTAGCTGAAGCTAAGGATATGGGCTTTACTGCATTCAATATTGGTCCTGAGCCAGAGTTCTTCTTATTCAAGAATGATGCAAACGGTGAACCGACTCTTGAACTTAATGACAAAGGTGGATACTTTGATTTATCACCAACTGATTTAGGTGAGAACTGCCGCCGTGACATCGTATTAGAACTTGAAGATATGGGCTTTGACATTGAAGCATCTCACCATGAGGTTGCTCCAGGCCAGCATGAAATTGATTTTAAATATGCTGATGCGGTTGCAGCGTGTGACCATATTCAAACATTTAAATTAGTAGTTAAAACAATTGCACGTAAGCATGGTTTACATGCGACGTTCATGCCTAAGCCGTTATTTGGTGTAAACGGTTCTGGTATGCACTGTAACATGTCATTATTTGACGAAACCGGCAACGTATTTTATGACGAGTCTACAGATTCGCAGCTTAGTGAAACAGCTATGCATTTCTTAGGCGGTACTCTAAAGCATGCTGAAGCTTTCACAGCTATTACGAACCCAATCGTGAACTCATACAAACGTTTAGTTCCAGGATATGAGGCTCCTGTATATGTGGCTTGGTCAATGAAAAACCGTAGCCCGCTAGTACGTATTCCTTCTTCTCGCGGTGTGAGTACTCGTATTGAAGTTCGTAGTCCAGACCCGGCTGCTAACCCTTACCTTGCAATGGCTGTTCTTCTTGCTGCAGGTCTAGATGGAATCAAAAAGAAAATGACGCCGCCACCAGCAACAGATCGTAACATCTATGTAATGAGTAAAGAAGAGCGTGTAGAAGAAGGTATCAACGACCTTCCAGCCACACTTAAAGATGCTCTTGATAAACTTGTTAAAGATGAAGTTCTTGTAAAAGCTCTTGGTGAGCATGCAGTTGAGCACTTTGTGGAAGCAAAAGAAATCGAGTGGGACATGTTCCGCACACAAGTTCACCCTTGGGAGCGCGAGCAATATATGTCTTCTTATTAATACAACTAACCCCTTTAACATAGTTAAAGGGGTTTTTAAAATTCATTATTTTTATTTTCCTTTAGAAACTCTTGATAAATTACATTAAGGTCTTCTAAAAACTCTTCTTTCGTTTTCCCGGCTTCTTCATACCTCCGAATCATTTCAAATACATCTTCGTTCAAGTTCTTTTTTAAATCTAAATCTTTTTCTTTCACAAACAAAACCTCCATTAAGTACGTTCCATTCCAAAAGACAATTACTTCTTTTAATTTATCACAATAAAATGCCTGCCATTTATAAATATTGTAAAAAAATAAAACGAAAACTAGAGTCTTGTCTATACGCTATCATACTACATGACATACATATAAGTATTCCAAGAAAAAAGGAGGGAAAGTTATGTGGTGGTGTCATAAGAAATGTGATCACGGTGGCTCTGACGTATGGGCAAATAACAAGAATGAAAATAAGTTAGAAAATGAGAATACTTTAAAAGATAAGAACTACAACTATAACGTTAACTATTCCTATGTAGAAGATAGTGGAAACTCTAATGTTAATGTATTTGTAGATACTGAGGCGTTTGCTAGAGCAAATGCACGCAGCGGCGATGGCGGCGGCCCAGTAGCAGGTGATCAAGATCGCAGGCGCCGTAAGGATCACGATAGAGGTCCTGTAGCAGGCGACCGCAGAAGAAAACATTGCTGTAAATGCTGGAATTGGTTTTGGTAGGCAGCTGAGAAGTTAAGACCATAAATGAGGAGGAGAATAAAATGGGTCGTAAGAAAAGAGAAAGACGTCGTGATGTTGCTGGTGTTTGGTTAAATGCAGAAGTTGATAGTCATAATAAGAACCGCAACCGTGTAGATAATGAAAATACGTTAAAGGATAAGAACTACAACTTTAACTTTAATGAGTCTTATGTAGATGACAGCGGTAACTCAGAAGTAGACGTTTTCGTAGATGCAGAAGCTTATGCTCGTGCACGTGCACGTTCACGTAGATAATTCCGTTATTTAATGGGTATTAGCATAGCTAATGCCCATTTCAACATAAGAGAGGTGAATGACGATGCAACATCGTAATCGTAATCAAACAGAAACGAAAGCTTTCGTTCATGAAAGTGGAAATTCAGATGTTGATGTAACCGTAAATATTGACACTTCTGCTTTAGCGTATGCCTTTGCATGTTACTTATTTGCAGATGGACGGTTGGATCAGAATCAATATCGTACGATGGTAAGAGAGATGGACCGGCAGTTTAGACGAAGAGGGTATAAAACGAGCAAAGAAGATCACAATGCTCCGCTCATCAGGCCGTGGGCGTTTTAAACTCTTGTTCATATAGATGAAAAGTTTGAAAGCTTTCTAGCTTGTAAACTTTTCATCTTTTTTATAAATACAATCATAAAAAAAGCTTGTCCTCATAATATAGAGAACAAGCGTATTTGAGGACAAGCTTTTATTTGAATCTTTAATGAAGGGTACGGAACACTCCGATGACTTTTCCGAGAACTGTTACGTCTTTTAGCAAGATTGGTTCCATAGTAGAATTCTCCGGCTGTAATCGAATGTAATCTTTTTCACGGAAGAAGCGTTTCACTGTCGCTTCATTTTCTTCCGTCATTGCGACAATGATATCGCCGTTATTAGCAGTTTGTTGCTGACGGACAATAACCATATCGCCATCGTAAATACCGGCTTCTATCATACTATCTCCTTGGATAACAAGAACATAAACGGAATCATTTGTTACCAGGTGATCAGGAAGAGGCAAGTATTCTTCAACGTTCTCGATGGCGGTAATAGGCATACCGGCAGTGACTTTACCTACAATCGGAACGTAAGCTGTTTTCTTCTCATGAACAACTGGATCCAGCTCATCCATTTCTAGTACTTCGATTGCTCTAGGCTTGGTAGGGTCTCGTCTGATTAAACCTTTTTTCTCAAGTCTAGATAAATGGCCGTGAACAGTTGAACTTGACGCTAGTCCCACCGCTTCTCCAATCTCACGTACAGAAGGGGGATAACCTTTTTTCTTCACTTCTATCTTAATGTAATCTAGGATTTCTTGTTGACGTTTTGATAGTTTTGACACGAATAACACCTCGCTTTTGTTTCCTTCTTGACTAAATTGTACCATGCGAACATACGTAATGCAAACATAAGTTCTAAAATTAGCTTGACACAAACGAGTGTTCTCATTTATAGTAAATGGGAACAAACATTCTTATGGGGTGATGAAAATGATTAGAAAATTTTCAGGACAAGAATTATTTATTATGATTACTGCGGTTTTCGCATTGATGTTTATGTATAGCTCGATTCTTTTCTCAGGTGGAAATACAGACCAAGAGGATAAGACAAATACGATTGCACAAGAGTATGAATTAGTTAATAATGAGCAAGAGCCGCTCTCAAACGGTGAAGTTATAAAAGCCGGCCAATTAGATGCTTTTAACAAAGATGAATCAACAAAGGAGATTGAAAATCTGTATGCCTATGCGTACGAACAAAAAGACAAGCAAAATGATAAATAATAACCAAGCTATTATTTATTGTAGAGTAAGCACAAAAAAAGAAACACAGCAAACATCCATCGAAAGACAGAAAAGTGAATTAGAAAAGATAGCTGAAGATTACGGGCTAGAAGTGGTGCACGTAATTGAAGAGAAAGCAAGCGGTTATGAAATCGATCGTGAAGGAATATTGAAATTACTAGACCTTATTAAGGAAGATAAAGCACAATCAGTTTTGGTCCAAGATGATACTCGGCTTGGGCGCGGACATGCGAAGATGGCTATCCTTCATCAGCTCCGAAAAGATAATATTACAATCTATACGATTCAGGATGAGGGAGAGCTGCGCCTATCGGAAGCAGATTCGATGGTTCTTGATATCGTCTCAATTGTTGAAGAGTATCAACGTAAATTACATAATTTGAAAATAAAGCGAGGGATGAGGGCAGCGGTGGAAAGGGGATATAGACCTCAAGATAATCTAAGCGGCGACAGAATGGGCGGCAGAGATAAAAAGGAAGTACCCATTGAAGATATTGTCCGGCTTCGTGAGCGTAAATTAACTTTTCATGATATAGCTGCGACATTAAGAGGTTTTGGTTATGATGTTTCAAAAGCCACTGTCCATCGCCGATATCGTGAATATGAAGAAGCGAAATCAAATGAAGATTTAAACAGCTAAATTAGCTCGTAAAGCTCAATCACCTCACTTGATAGTGTTTATAGATTCATGATACAGTAGGATTTGTTCATATTTAGATATGTACATTTTAAATGTGATCATATTTACGCGTGTTCATTTTAAAGGTGGTGAATCAAATGCTATCAAAAGATAAGATTGCTAGAATTAATGAGCTTTCTAAACGATCAAAATCAACAGGCTTAACGAAATCAGAGGAAAAAGAGCAGCAAGCTCTTAGAAAAGAATATATCCAAACGTTCCGTAAATCCTTCAAAAATCAGCTGCACTCCGTAAAAGTAGTAGATGAAGAGGGAAATGATGTGACACCTCAAGCATTGAAAGATAGTAAACAAAAGAAGAACGGCGGCTTTACCCATTAAAACTCTCTTTTTTATAAAGAGGGTTTTTCTTTTTCTATAAAAACACCTCTTATATATAGGATAAGACTTCTGTAGTTGAGAAATAGTAAGGTGAGTGTAAAATGCAACAAACCGGTGAGAATTTGTCGAATCCGCTTGTTAAAACGGGCAAGAAAGTATATGATGAAACACGAATACAACGTTTTCAGTAACGGAAAGGATGAACGAAATCATGTCAACAAATGTTGAATTAAAAGCAATTAATACCATTCGCACATTATCAATTGATAGTATTGAAAAAGCGAACTCAGGTCATCCAGGTATGCCAATGGGTGCAGCTCCGATGGCATTTAGTCTCTGGACAAAATATATGCAGCATAATCCTTCAAACCCTGATTGGGCAAACCGTGATCGCTTTGTATTATCTGCTGGTCATGGATCTATGCTGCTTTACAGCCTTCTCCACTTGACTGGATACGATGTTTCTCTAGAAGACTTACAATCATTCCGTCAATGGGGAAGTAAGACACCTGGTCACCCTGAATTTGGACATACTCCTGGAGTAGAAGCTACTACCGGCCCGTTAGGACAAGGTGTGGCAATGGCAGTAGGGATGGCAATGGCAGAACGTCATTTAGCTAGTACATATAATCGTGATGGGTACAACATCGTTGATCATTACACATACAGTATTTGTGGAGATGGAGATTTAATGGAGGGTGTTTCTGCAGAAGCAGCATCACTAGCAGGACACTTAAAGTTAGGCCGCCTTATTGTAATGTATGATTCAAATGATATTTCACTTGATGGTGAATTAAACCGTTCATTCTCAGAGAGCGTTGAAGATCGTTATAAAGCATACGGATGGCAAGTTATTCGTGTGGAAGACGGAAATAATATTGATGAAATTAACCGCGCGGTTAAAGCGGCTAAAGAAGATGATCGTCCTACGTTAATTGAAGTGAAGACGGTGATCGGCTACGGCTCTCCAAACAAATCTGGTAAATCAGCTTCTCACGGAGCTCCGCTTGGTGCTGATGAAGTAAAGCTTACACGTGAAGCATATAAATGGGAAGGTGATGGAGATTTCCACATTCCTGAAGACGTTAAAGAGTTTTATAATAATGTGAAAGAACAAGGTGCAAAAGCGGAAGAAAGCTGGAATGAGTTATTTGCAACATATAAAGAGGCTTATCCTGAGCTTGCTGCACAATTCGAGTCAGCTGTTAAAGGTGAACTTCCTGAGGGCTGGGATCAAGATGCTCCAATATATGAAGTCGGGTCAAGCGTAGCAACTCGTGCATCATCAGGTGAGGCATTAAATGCATTCGCTAAACATGTTCCTCAACTTATCGGAGGTTCAGCTGACTTAGCATCTTCAAATAAAACAATGATGAAAGATCTTGGTGACTTTACTCGTGAAGATTACAGCGGCCGCAATGTGTGGTTTGGTGTTCGTGAATTTGCGATGGGTGCAGCTGTAAATGGTATGGCTCTGCACGGTGGAGTGAAAGTATTCGGAGCAACATTCTTTGTGTTCTCTGACTACCTGCGTCCGGCTATCCGCCTATCTGCATTAATGAATCTTCCAGTCATTTATGTCTTTACACATGATAGTATTGCTGTAGGTGAAGATGGTCCGACACATGAGCCTGTTGAGCAATTAGCAGCTCTTCGTGCAATGCCTGGTTTATCTGTTGTTCGTCCTGGTGACAGCAATGAAACGGTTGCAGCGTGGAAGTTAGCGCTTGAATCAAAAGATACACCAACAGCATTAGTTCTTACTCGTCAAAACCTTCCTACTATTGAAGGAACCAAAGAAACGGCTTATGAAGGTGTAAAAAAAGGTGCTTATATTGTATCTCATGCAAACGGAGATGCAGACTTACTTTTATTAGCCTCTGGTTCAGAGGTTCCTCTAGCAGTAGAAGCGCAAGCAGTGCTTGAAAAAGAAGGCATTCATGCATCTGTTATCAGCATGCCAAGCTGGGATCGCTTTGAAGCACAGCCAAAAGAATACAAGGATGAAGTTATTTCTCCAAATGTAAAAGCTCGTTTAGGTATTGAAATGGGAGCATCTCTTGGCTGGCATAAATATGTTGGGGATCACGGCGATGTACTTGCAATTGATCAATTTGGAGCATCAGCACCAGGAGATCGCATTATGCAGGAGTATGGCTTTACTGTAGATAATGTGGTTGCTAAAGCAAAAGTGTTATTAAATAAATAATGAATGATGAAGACCGCCTCTTGTTTAGGCGGTCTTTTTCTTCGACAAAACTAGTGAAATTCCTCGCCAGTTTAAGACAATGATTTTAGGAAGCATCCCCTATACTTATCGTAAAGAGATGAATGAAAGGGGTGCAGCGAATGAGACATTATCAATTGTTTTTACTAGAAGAGGACGTTGCGCAGCACTATTTTGGACAAGAGTCAAAACTATTTCATTTATTTTTAGAAAGAACGATGGCTTCATCTGAACAAAAGCAAATTATTGATTTGCAGATAGAGTATATTTCAAAGCCGATGCCTGGTTTGTTGTTGCAGCAAAAAATGATGGCTGCTTTTTCAAATTTATCCTCCTATAAAGTAAATAAACATATCCATGTGCTTGACCTTGCCCAACCTGAAAGTTGCGCTGAATTACTGATCCATAAGGAACACTTATCATTAACGTCGACTGGTGAAATTGAAGCAGAAACGATGTTTTTTGAAGTGCTGAGAAAAATAGACCCTTGTTTTTTTGCCATCAATTTTGAAACTCATCGTTTTGGATGGCTTAATCCTATTAAGCAAGTTAAGTTTGTCTAAGCGACAAATAGGAACAAATTTCATAAGGAGCTTTTAAAAACGGTCTCGTTACGATATAATAATGTAGGTTGATTCAGGCTAAGCTTGAACGGTTTATTTTGTTTGAAGGAGGACGTTGGACGTATGCCATGGATTCATATTTTAGGCTACACGATCGCAGTACTTGCGGGTGTTGCTATCGGTTTCTTTATTGCACGTAAGACGATGATGTCTTATCTAAAGAAGAACCCGCCAATTAATGAGCAAATGCTTCGAGTGATGATGATGCAAATGGGTCAAAATCCATCACAAAAGAAGATAAATCAGATGATGAAAGCAATGCAAAAGCAACAAACGAAATAATGTATCGGACAAGCACCTCAAATTGGGGTGTTTTTCTACTGTAAAAAGATGTTATGCTACATACATAAAAAGGAAATAAGATAGCAGCTCCAATACATGAGAAAGGTGGATGAAATATGTAATATTTATCATATACGTATCCATTTAATTTACGGAATATTAATTACTTTCGGTTTTTTTGGGGGAGGAAATTTGTAAGATGTCTGTATTTAAAGACTTGTGGTGGTTTTTCAAACGTGAACGTGTTTCTTATGGGTTGGGTATCTTAGTATTAGCATTTGTTTCTATTTTCACCTTATTACCCCCGTATATAGTGGGTGTGATTGTGGATCATATTGCTGAGCAGACGTTGACGACAGCAACCTTGCTTTCATGGGTTGGAGTTTTACTAGGTGTAGGGCTCATCGTCTATGTGCTTCGTTTTGTATGGAGGATTATGATTTTTGGGGCGGCGATTCGCTTAGCCCGTCTTTTAAGAAATCAGTTATATGAACACTTCACAAATATGTCGAGTAAATTTTATCAAAAACAGCGGACTGGCGATTTAATGGCGCATGCTACAAATGATATTAGAGCTGTACAAGCGACGGCAGGGCAAGGTGTGCTTACTTTAGTGGATTCTCTGACAATGGGAGGCTTTGTTATTTTAACGATGGCCTTCACCATCAGCTGGGAGTTAACATTGATCAGTTTGATCCCGATGCCGTTTATGGCGCTTTTAACAAGTTATTATGGAACATTGCTTCATAAAAGATTTCATGTGGCTCAAGCAGCTTTTTCTGATTTGAATGACAATGTACAGGAAAGTATTACTGGGGTCAGAGTGGCAAAAGCTTTTGGTCAAGAGGAACGTGAAATAGAAGGGTTTCGTGCGCAATCGGAGCAAGTTGTCAAAAAAAATGTTTCGGTTGCCAAAGTAGATGCTTTGTTTGATCCAACAATTTCATTGATTGTCGGGCTGTCTTATTTTCTTGCTGTTGTATTTGGCGCGCGTTATGTGATCGCTGATGAAATGACTATCGGCCAGTTAACGAGTTTTACCATCTATCTTGGTCTGTTGATTTGGCCAATGCTTGCCTTTGGATGGCTGTTTAACATTGTTGAACGTGGAAGAGCTTCATATGATCGTATTAAGCATTTGTTAAGCGAAAAGCAAGATATTACTGATGTTCTGGCGACAGTTGATACGGTCGCAAAAGGAGACATTGATGTTTCCTTAAACTCCTATGCATACCCAGGTACAGATAAAAATGCATTGACTGATCTGCATTTCACTTTAAAAGAAGGTCAAACACTCGGGATTGTAGGAAAAACAGGCAGTGGTAAGTCTACATTGATAAAATTGCTGCAGCGAGAGTATGATGTCTCAAATGGATCGATAAGAATTAATGAACGTTCAATAAATGAATACTCCCTTGATGCATTAAAGAAAGCATTCGGACTCGTACCGCAAGAACATTTCCTTTTCTCAGCTACGATTGCTGATAATGTAGCATTTGCAAAGCCTGATGCTAGTTTCAAAGAGATTGTTCAAGCTTGTAAACTAGCAAACATTCACGAGGATATCACTCGATTTGATCAAGGGTACGATACAATTGTTGGAGAGCGAGGAGTGACACTCTCTGGAGGTCAAAAGCAGCGTATTTCGATAGCAAGAGCGCTTATCTCTGATCCTAACATTCTTATATTGGATGATTCTTTATCAGCTGTTGATGCAAAGACAGAAGAACAAATATTAAAGTCGCTTAGAGAAAGCCGACGAGGAAAAACTACGATTATTACAGCCCATCGCTTAAGTGCAATTAAACATGCAGATTTAATACTTGTTTTAGCAGATGGAAAAGTAATAGAGCGGGGTGTTCATGAAGAATTGATGAATGAAGAAGGATGGTATCGCAGCATGTATGAACAACAGCAGCTAGAGTCTGTAGTCAGGGGAGGTGGCGAGGAGTAATGGAACATAAAGACCGTGTATTAACAGAGAAAGAACAACGGCAGGTCCTCTATCGTCTCTTAGGCTATGCAAAGCCGCATGCTAAAACGTTATCGATTGCTTTTACATTGCTGCTTCTTGCTACAGCTGCGGAACTAATGGGCCCTATTTTAGTCAAGATTTTTATCGATGATTATCTCACACCACAAGTTTTTCCGACTAATGAACTTGTACTTTTAGCAGTTCTGTATCTAAGTTTGCATATCTCTTCAGTGTTTGTTAATTATTTTCAATCCTTTTTGTTTCAAAAAGTATCTCTTAGAATTATTCAACAGCTGCGAGTCGATGTATTTAGTAATGTAGAGCGTTTAGGGCTGGCTTTCTTTGATAAAACTCCTGCAGGGGGGCTGATTTCTCGCATTACCAATGATACAGAATCAATCAAGGAGCTGTATGTAACGGTATTAGCAACTTTTGTCCAAAACATCATGTTTTTAATCGGTGTTTTTGTAGCGATGTTTTATTTAAATACTACACTTGCGCTATACTGCTTATTTTTAATTCCTATCTTGCTTGGCTTAATGCATCTCTACCGTAAATGGAGCTCAACGTTTTATGCGGATATGAGTGAAAAGTTAAGCCAACTAAATGCGAAAATGAATGAATCGATTCAAGGTATGGCGATTATTCAAATGTTCAGGCAGGAAAAACGGTTGCGAAAAGAGTTTTCGCGGGTCAATGATGAACATTTAGATGCTGGTATGAAGAGCATGAAATTAGATGGGCTGCTACTTCGGCCGATGGTGGATCTTATCTCTATTCTCGCATTAATCTTAGTGCTAAGCTATTTTGGTGTGACATCCTTTGTCAGTCCTGTTGAGATCGGGGTTATTTATGCATTTGTTAATTACTTAGATCGCTTTTTTGAACCAGTTAACCAAATGATGATGAGATTGTCCTTATTTCAGCAGGCAATTGTTTCAGCAGGACGAGTGTTTAAACTGATGGACCATCAAGATTATGCACCGAGCCAACAGGGGAGAGATCCTCATAAAATCGAACAAGGGGATATTACATTTCGTGACTTGACTTTTTCTTACGACGGGAAAACGGATGTGTTAAAGAATATCTCATTTACAGTTAAAAAAGGAGAAACGGTTGCGCTGGTCGGACATACCGGAAGCGGAAAAAGTTCCATTATTAATCTGCTCATGCGATTCTATCCATTATGTAAAGGTGATATTATCATCGATGGCAAATCGTTATACAGTTATCCTAATGAGGAACTAAGAAGAGAGGTCGGACTCGTACTGCAAGATCCATTTTTATATACGGGGACGATCGCACATAATATTCGGTTGAACCGGGATGGTATTAGCGATGAACAAGTGCGTGCTTCAGCAGAATTTGTTCAGGCGGATGAATTTATTCAACGTTTGCCAAATCAATATGACACAGTTTTAGCAGAACGTGGTTCAACGCTATCAAGTGGACAGCGTCAGCTTTTATCATTTGCAAGAACGATGGCCACTAATCCAAAAGTACTCATTTTAGATGAAGCAACGGCAAATGTAGATACAGAAACAGAAGAAGCGATCCAAATGGCACTTAGAAAAATGCAAGAGGGAAGAACGACGATTGCGATTGCTCACAGATTATCAACCATTAAAGATGCAGATCAAATTTTGGTCCTCCATCAAGGAGAGATTGTTGAACGAGGTAATCACGAAGAGCTGTTAAAAAGAGAAGGTCTCTATCACAAAATGTACCTCCTGCAAAAAGGGTCTAATGAAAAAATTAAACTAAGTTAAAAATAACCGACTTGGCATCTGCTAAGTCGGTTCTATTTTGTCATTTTCTCTTTTAGTAAGCGATCGTATTCATTTAACAATTGGTCTAGCTGCTGACTTACTTCAACGGCTTTTTTAGAATGAAGACCGTTGCTCGTCCCAACTTTAATCAATTCGTTCCGTTTTTCTTCGATCGATGCTTCAATGGATTCTTCGGTTACTTTCTCATTTGCGGCCTGAACTGAGTCTTCTTTAAAATTTCTAGTTTGTTTATTTAATGAATCCTCTAGCTGCCTTTTTGTCATAGGTGCAACCCTCCACGAATCGCTTACATATATCATAATCTTCTCCTCGTGTAAACACAATCTGAATTATTTGGAAGGGAAATCCTAAGTATAAGAGAAGGGAGTATTTCGTTTTTGTTTGTCAAAAAGGAGTTTTTTTTATTAAATATTTGAATAATGTTTGAAAGAGAGGACGCTTTAAGGTATGTTTAAAGGGATGGGTACGCTCATGAGAAAGGAGTGAGCTAAATTGAGTGATACGTATATATTATTGTCAACAATCGGGGCAGCTATAATGGCCACTCTAGCTATTATTATTCGACTTAAGGCAACGAAACGTCCAGCTTCTGCAAAAAAAATTATTCTACCTCCGATTTTTATGTCTACTGGTTTTTTGATGTTTCTCTATGAACCAGCTCGCCCTGCTTGGTGGCAGGTGATTGAGGCATTAGCTGTCGGTATGATTTTTTCCATATTATTAATAAAAACCTCTAATTTTGAAATTAAGCGCAATCAAATTTATTTAAAACGTTCAAAAGCGTTTGCATTTATATTAGTCGGTCTATTAGTTGCTCGAATTACGTTTAAACTGATCATTGGGGACGCTGTTCAATTTGAAGAGCTCGCTGGCATGTTCTTTTTACTTGCCTATGGAATGATTATTCCGTGGCGGATTTCGATGTATCGATCCTATCGAAAACTTGAAGCAGAATTAATAAATAATCCACCTAAAAAAATAATCGTACCTGCGGAAACATAAAACGAATACGAATTTAAACAAAGAACTCGCTCTATTGAGCGAGTTCTTTGTTTAAGATGATTCTAGCAATTGTTTGTATGGTGTCATATCGATTTCTTTTTCTTTTAACTTTTTCTTTAAAAATTTATGATCACGTTTAGGCGTAGCTAGAATGTATCCTCGGATAATATAATCTTGGGTTAAGACACTCGCATTTTCTTCTAATACAAGCTCACCGATCTTCCCCGCAATTTTTCCTTTAGCGACGTCTCGAAACAACTCAGGAACGGGTTCAACTAAGTCATTTAATAATGCTTTTTGTTCTGCGTCCCATAAATGAATCGTCTTCTCGATATAGTAGTCTTGCCAATCTAGAATACTTTTTCCATCTTCTTTAGGCAGACGCTTAAGAAATTTACGGAACATGAAATATCCGCCGATAAACATCACTGTAATCAAAAAGATGGTCCATAGTACGATAAACCACATAAACCAAGTAGGCATTTTATTCTCACCTCTTCTACGTATCGATTCTATCCTACCATAAACAACTTAAAACTGCTATTGGTGTCCAATTTTTCTCCTTAAAAGCTGACAAAATGTAAAAAGGCAGTTGAATGAGGGGATAGAATAGGTAGAGGAAGGCGAAAATGGGAAAGGTAGAACAGGTATCATCTTAATTTTTACATTTGTGAAGTAATAGTTTGTGATTTGTGGAAAAATACAAAAAGAGACAGAGTTGTTTGATTATTTTCCACAAGGTCAGTTTGACTAAGAATGATTATACTGAGAATAAGAAAATGTTGAAGAGTTCAAAGGAGGATGTCTACATGTTAATTGGTGTACCTATGGAAATAAAAAACAATGAAAATCGTGTGGCGATGACCCCTGCAAGTGTGATGACGCTCGTTCAGGCAGGGCATCATGTATTAATCGAGAAAAATGCAGGTATTGGAAGCGGATTTAGTGATGAGCAATATGTTCAAGCTGGTGCTGAAATTGAAGCTGACCCTGCTGCTATTTGGGAAAAAGCAGATATGATTATGAAAGTGAAAGAGCCGCTCCCATCTGAATATGCTTATTTCAGGAAAGGTCTTATTCTATTCACATACTTGCACTTAGCAGCTGAAGCCGAGCTTGCAAAAGCATTAGTTGAAAAAGAAGTAACGGCTATTGCGTATGAAACTGTTCAAGTGGGACGAACTCTTCCATTACTTACTCCAATGAGTGAGGTAGCTGGCCGTATGGCGTCTCAAATTGGTGCTCAATTCCTCGAAAAGCCTAAAGGTGGAAAAGGGATTTTATTATCAGGCGTGCCTGGTGTAAAACGTGGAAAAGTAACAGTCATTGGCGGGGGTGTTGTTGGAACGAATGCTGCTAAGATTGCGATGGGTCTTGGGGCAGATGTAACGATTATGGATTTAAGTCCTGAGCGCCTAAGACAATTAGATGACTTATATGGAACTGATATTCAAACGATGATGTCGAACCCGCTGAATATTGCAGAAGCGGTAGCTGAATCAGATTTAGTGATTGGTGCGGTGCTGATTCCTGGAGCGAAAGCACCTAAGCTTGTTACAGAAGAAATGATTAAGTCGATGAAGGCGGGGTCAGTGGTTGTCGATGTGGCGATTGACCAAGGCGGAATTATTGAGACGGTAGACCGTATCACCACACATGATGAACCGACCTATACAAAACATGATGTTGTTCATTACGCAGTTGCTAATATGCCAGGAGCAGTCCCGCGCACCTCAACGATTGCATTAACGAATGTGACAATCCCTTATGCGCTCCAAATTGCTAATAAAGGTGTACATCGTGCAATCGAAGAAAATCCTGCTTTAGAGCTTGGACTTAATACAGCTGGAGGAACTGTCACATACGAAGCAGTAGCTCGTGATTTAGGGTATGAGTACTTAGCTCCTCGTGAAGCATTAAAAACACTACAGTCATAAAAACACATCTGGCAAATAAAAAAGTCAGGGGATATGAATCCTCTGACTTTTATTGTTTCCGTTGAATATAGTAGGCGTGATTTGCTTTTTTAAAACCAACCTTAGGATAATAATCAAGAGCTGCAGGGGATGAGAGTAAAATCAGCGAGCATTCAACTCCGATTTCTTCTCTCGTTCGCTCGATTAATTCACGTCCGATTCCTTTCTGTTGATAATGTTCATCTACGGCTAAATCAGACAAATAACAGCAATAGGAGAAATCGGTCAGCGAACGGGCTGCGCCTGTTAAATGCTCCCCGTCCCACGCGGTAATTAGAAGAGGGGAGGCCTCGATCATCTTAGTGAGCCGGGCTGTATCTTCATGTGGCCGTTTAATTGTTGAACGCTTAAAAAGATCAGCTAATTGCTCAGCAGATATCGCTCGATTCACTTCATATGTAATCATAGGTTTACATACACCCCGTTCTTTAGTTTAATAGTATCGTACGTTGTTTATTATCCTTAACTATAACATAATATTCAGATAAAGGCAGGGGGAGAATCCTTTGACGAAAGAAGAAGCACAATCGATTCTTGAACAATTACGAAATAAGGAGATAGAATCTTACACGGTGACAAAAGAAGATTTCCTGGATTTTCGCTCGGTATTAGTAGCACAGGACGATGTAAAAAGCTTTAGAGGGAATGCTCAGCATGGCGGGGCTGCCATTTATACGTATGAACCGGGCTGGACAAAATAGAAAAAGCACATCTGCAATAGGCAGATGTGCTTTTTTACATATATTAATCTAATACAGTTACTGTGACTGTTTGACGGCCAAAGTTAATAGCTTCTTCTTTCGTTGCCATGTGCAAGTCTACTTTATGGCCTTGAATAGCGCCGCCAGTATCTCCAGCAATTGCTTCGCCGTATCCTTCTACATGAACACGTGATCCAAGAGGGATAACGTCAGGATCAACTGCAACTACTTTTTTGTTAGGGTTTTCGCGTAAGTCGATTCCAGTAGCTGTTACACCAGAACACCCTTCACAATAAGCAGTGTACGCTGTTGCTTCCATCTCAAATGTTGCTTGTTCGCTTTCTGCAGGGGCAGAAGCAGTTGTTTCTTCAGCTTCTTCGACAGCAGGTTCTTCTACTGCTTCAGGCTCCTCTGCTTGTGTTTCTTCAGCAGCAGGCTCTTCTGTCGTTTCTTCAGCTTGAGCAGGAGCTTCAGCAGGCTCTTGTACTTCAGGAGCTGTTTCAACTGGAGCTTCTTCTACAGGAGTTTGTGGCTCTGGAACCTTTTGATTACCGGCCGGATTTGAATAGTAAAGGTTAGAGTAAGTCTCAGGACCGGCAATGCCGTCTACAGAAATTCCTTGAGCTTTTTGAAAACCTTTAACAGCTGCTTGTGTTAATGGACCATACAAGCCATCTTTATTTCCTTCATAGAAACCTAGATCTACTAATTGATGTTGAAGGTCTTCTACTAATACCCCTTCGTCACCTTTTTCTAGAACTTTCATCGCACCTACTGTTTGCGGACCGGCAATCCCGTCTACTACTAAGTTATGTTTTTCTTGATATGTGGAAACAGCATCAAATGTTTCTTTTGAAAATGTTCCTGTTATAGCGGCTTCATCTAATAAGCCTTTTTCATGCAAGAGTTCTTGAACTACTTGGACACTCTCGCCATCTACGCCTTTGTGTAAGAGATTGCTTCCTAAGTCACTTGCCTCTGAAATGGCTGGTGATGCAAATAGGAGCACGCCAGCTGTAGCAAGCGGTAGTCCGAAGTTTCGTAAAAGCTTTGAATTGGTTTGTTTTTTCAAAGTGAATACCTCCTTACTTCGTTCAACGCTAGTAATCGTAACAGCTATCAAATGAGTTAGGCAAGTATTCTCGGTTTACTTAATCAAACTGCAATATACTTGTAATATATGAAATTGCTACGAGATAAACAGTGGCAAGATCGCCAAAATATGTATGCGTTTGTGAGAAAATAACAAAGAAATAAGGTGTAAAACCATGGTATTTTTAAGGTCCTTACACCTTTATCCTTTATATATCAATAGATTTGAGCATTATTTTTATAAATAAGAGTAAATGCAAAAAACGATCAAAAAGCTCACGTTTCGATAGATTTTTCAACTCTCTACATATTATACTACGAAAACGTAAAGTGGAAATCGAGTCAGATGATGATCCTCCTTTATACGTAAATCTTGTCTAAAACCATATTTTACAAGGTTTTACCTTGCTTGAAAGAGGGAACGAATAATCGACTATCTAAATATTGAAAGTGGGGGAAGGGTTTATGGCTGATAAACCTGAAACAAGGGTAGAAAAGAGGAAGCTAAAGAAAAGGAAACATAAAAGAGGAAGCGGGCTATTATTTAAAATTGCAGCTGTTTTAACTGTTCTCTTTGTGATAGCAGGAGCGGTTGGAAGCTTCACAATTTATGGTTTAGTTCAAAGTGCTCCAGAGATCAATGATGAGACGTTTGCATTCGCAAACTCATCTACTCTGTATGACCATAATAACGAGGAGATTATTGCTTTAAGTAATGGAGAAAACAGGCAGTCAATGTCTATTGAAGAAGTGCCTGATCATGTGAAGGATGCGTTTATAGCAATTGAAGATGTTCGCTTCCATGATCATTCAGGACTTGATATAAGACGTATTGGAGGGGCGGTTGTCTCTAACATTACGAATGGTTTCGGAGCAGAAGGGGGAAGTACAATCACTCAGCAAGTAGTGAAGAATTCACTTTTAACTGCGGAGAAATCAATGACACGAAAGGTACAAGAAGCCTATCTAGCCCTTGAACTTGAAAGACATTATACAAAAGATGAGATTCTAGAACTCTATTTAAATAAAATATATTTCGGAAATGGTGCTTACGGGATTGTTACAGCAGCTGAGGCTTACTTTAATAAAGAAGTGGATGAGCTGACGATTAATGAAGCTGCCTTATTAGCAGGCCTTCCTCAGCGTCCATCTGGATATGACCCTTATCAAAATCCAGACCTTGCTGAAGAAAGACGAAATACCGTACTGTATGTGATGCATGAACATGGATTTATTACAGAGGAAGAATACGATGAAGAAAGAAGAATGCCGGTAGTAGATATGTTAGAAAAAGGCTCAGAAGATGAATCGATTTCTGATGCGTTTATGGACCAAGTGTATAGAGAATTAGAACAAATTGAAGAGTTAACGCCTTCGATGATCTACAACGGAGGGTTAAAAATTTATACAACATATGATGCGGATGCTCAATCACATGTAGAAGAGGTGCTTAACTCCGATCAATTTGTTCAATATCCTGATGACAGATTCCAGGCTGGAGTAACGGTGGTCGATAACCGTACAGGTGAAATTAAAGCCATTGGCGGAGGTCGTAATCAAGAAGCTGGTGAGAACCGTTCCAATTATGCTACTCATATTAAACGCTCGCCAGGGTCTACAATTAAACCAATTTTAAGTTACGGACCTGCAATTGAACATTTGAAATGGTCAACCTATCAGCAAATTGTAGATGAGGAAATGACGTATACAGGCAGTGATCAAGTAATCCGTAACTATAATGGGCAATATCACGGGATGATGTCTATAAGGGAAGCCCTAACACAAAGCTGGAATATTCCAGCCGTTAAGACATTCCAAGAAGTTGGTGCAGATAAAGCCCAGGAATTTGCGAGAAACATCGGGATTGATATTGAAGGTTCTGTCTATGAGTCCTATGCTCTAGGGTCATTTGATGAAGGGATTTCACCACTTGACTTAGCAGGTGCGTATTCAGCCTTTGCAAATGAAGGGACGTATAATGAGCCGCATACAGTCAGAAAAGTTGTTTTTCCAGACGGCAGAGAAATAAACATGCAGCCTGAAGGAGTTCAAGCAATGAGTGATTACACGGCTTACATGGTAACAGATATGTTAAAGAGTGTAGTAGAAGAAGGAACAGGGCAGGTCGCAGCCATTGGCGGAGTGCCGGTTGCCGGTAAGACTGGTACGACCAACTTTAATGAAGAAACAAAGCAAAAATACAATATTGATGAGGGCGTCCCTGATGTTTGGTTCGCCGGTTATACTTCCAATTATACAGCTGCAGTTTGGACAGGATATCCAAGGATTGATGAGAATAGTTATATTAAAACAAGAGAAGACCGTCAGATCGCTCAGCATATCTTCCGTGAAGTGATGAGCGGTATGGTAAATGAAGAAACAGGAGAGTTTGCAAAACCTGATTCGGTTGAAGAAATTACAATAGATACTTCAACGGGTGAACGTGCAGACTCGAGTTCTTCTAGAAGTGATCTCGTAACAGAACTATTTGTCACTGGGACCACTGTTAAAGATGCTTACAGTCTAGTAGAAGATGAATGGGAGAAAAAGCAAAAAGAAGCTCGAGAGGAAGAAAGAGCTAAACAGGAACAACAAAGAAGAGAACGTGAAAGATCAGAAGAAAGAGAACGTAGAGAAGAAGAACAGCAAGAGACCGATAACGATGAGAATGAGAGTGAGGTCGTCGATGAGGACGGGTTGAATATTGAAGTTGACCCAAGTGACGATGAATCAAATGAAGAGCCGAATGATTCCTCAAATGACGATGAGCAAGGGTCTGATGAAGAAGACAATGTAGAAGAAGAAAAGAAAGAAGAGAAGGAAGAGAAAGAAGAGAAGGAGGAGAAAAAGCAGGAAAAAGAGGATGAGAAAGAAGAGGAAAAAGACGAGGAAAACCATGAATCAAGTTCTTCCAGCTCAGATGATGAGTCTGACAGTGAAGAAAGCGACAGTGATAGCGAGGAAGAAGATAATTAAATAAAAGTGAGAAAAGCCCTTCACAATCTATAATGAACTGCCCCCTGTCAAGTAGACAGTGGAAATAATAAAAAGGATTTAAGCGGCTTTAGCTCTGTATTCCATAGGGCTT
>NZ_ATAE01000025.1 GCF_000474275.2 Alkalihalophilus marmarensis DSM 21297 | reverse complement strand
TTTAGACATTAAAAATACTCCCCTTAAAGTAGCCAGATTTTTATTTTTTAATCTGTCTACCTTATGGGGAGCATATCATAATGGATGTGAAGGGCTTTTGCCTGCCAGTAATAAAAAAATGGACTTTCTCTATGTGAACCGTGTGAGATCATGGTAGAGTAAGGAATAATAGGTACGATCGAGGAAAGGAAAGTGTATGAAATGCTTTACATATGGGATATTGAAAAAGCGATCAAAGAGATCGTAGAGGAACATAATTTACAAATCAACTATGAATTTAACAATGAGCTCACCTCGCCGATGAGCTTTAATATTTCTACTACGACATTAAAGTTTAACTATCTTGAAATTAACGGGTACTTAAGTAAAGTCAGGATAAAAGAGTCAAAAGAAAATCTTCTTAAGGTCATCATTTATCATGAACTCGGCTATTATGTGGATTATAAAAAGACAAAGTATGACCTAAGAACATTTATTTATGGAGACGAAGAAGAAATTGAACAATTGAAAGCGCAAATTGAAACAAATGCTTGGGAATACGGGAGAACGTTAGTACCTGAAGAATTGATAGATGCTTATGACAAAGTTCGCGAGCTCGATAAAATGCTTCTTAAGGGACTTTAAAGAAGCGTCTTAAAATAAGGAAAGCCACTGCTTAATGTTAGTCTGCAGTGGCTTTCTTTAATGAAAAATGTTCGTTTTAAAAAATACTTGAACTAGTTAAATTTAATTAAATTTAATTAAATTCAACATTGATCTCAACCAATTCTGCTCTGCTCCCGATACGAAACGGCGGTCCCCATATACCATAGCCAGATGAAACAATGGTGTGGAGATCGTCTAATTGCAGGTGGCCATAATGGTTTTCATAAATCGCGTTTGTAATTAGATTTCCAGGGAATAACTGGCCTTTATGGGTGTGACCAGATACCATCACATCGACTCCAGCGGCACCTACTTTATCAAATTCTCTTGGTTGATGATCAATTAAAAGAATTGGCTTGTCGTGATGCGCGTCTTTAGTAAGCTCGTCAATTGGTAATCGGTTAAAGTCTGAGTAATCCTTGCGTCCAATGACATAAAAAAGGTCATCAATAAGTGCAGCCTCATCGACTAACACCTCAATATCAATTTCATTCATTTCCTTAATAAAAGCAGGAATGTCATCTCCGTAATATTCATGGTTGCCTAAAACAGCATATACTCCCAGCGGAGCCGTTAATCCTGCCATAATTTCACCTAGGTTATGTGAATAATAGGGCTCTATACTACTATCAATAATATCACCAGCTAGTAAAATAACATCCGGCTCGACCTCGTTTGAGAGGTTGATTAGCTCTGTCATCGTTTTAGGGCCAATTGTTTCGCTGATATGGATATCAGACACTAAGAGCAGCTTAATCTCATCCAGTTCGGATTCTTTAGCAACTTCAATATCATATGAAACAACAACTGGATTCCACATGTTATAGGAGCCATATATAAAAACAAACAAATAAAATAAAGAGACAATAAACCCGGCCCATTTTATTCGTTTTCTCGTATCCAGCCTTTTTTTCTTCAAAACGAAGAAAAGGATATTCAATAGCGGAAATAGAAGCAGACTATAGCCAAACACAACAAGCCAAATGTATCCAACCCATAAAAGACCTGAAATAGAATAAAACTGCGCTAAAAAATAGGAAATAGAAATAAAGAAGACGACGAGGAAATAGGTTCGTTTAAAACCGAAACCAAAGGATTTCTTCAGCCAAATCCAGCCGTTATAGGCTACATAAAAAGTAAGGGAAAAATAAATCAATAGAAAGAAAATAAAAAGCATGATTGTCATGAAGCAGTACTCCTACATTAAGTTTTATATATGCCATCTATCATATCATTAGTCTTACATTAACTCATGCTAGAAGTCCTTCCTTTTAGTTTAAGTTTCCGTTCTGGCAGGGTATTCTAATAAAAATAGGTAGTAGAAAGGAAGAGGTGCTAGATGAAAAGACTTATAGCTGTATGTATATTCCTGCTGATAGTAGGGTGTTCTAGTGTAGGGTGCTTTAGTAATGAACAAGAAGACTCTACAGCGGAGCAGCCTGATATAAATGAAGATTCTAATCACTCTGAGGAGGAGCATGCAGCTGGGATAGAAGTCATAGCAGAAAACCTCGAGATTCCATGGTCAATTGAAAAAGCAGACGATACTTTTTACTTAACAGAAAGACCGGGCTCTATTATAAAAGTAGAAAATGGAGAAATGACACGGCAAGATGTACAGCTAGAAAAAAATATTGCAACGGCAGCAGAGGCGGGACTTTTGGGGTTAGTGCTGGCACCAGATTTTTCTGATTCGAATCTAGCATTTGCTTACTACACCTATGAAGACAATGCCGGACAATTCAATCGAATTGTCACTCTGCGATTGGAGGACGACAGTTGGAGGGAAGAGAGCTTGCTTTTGGATCAGATCCCAAGCGGTACCTATCATCACGGAGGACGGTTAAAAATCGTACCAGATGAAACGCTTTACGCAACAGCAGGTGATGCCTCTGCCCCAGATCTAGCACAGGACCTTAACTCATTAGGCGGAAGCATATTAAGGATGAATCTAGATGGATCGATTCCAGAAGATAATCCACTGCCTGACTCCTACATCTACAGCTATGGACACCGCAACCCTCAAGGACTAACATGGTCATCTACAGGGAAGCTTTACTCCAGTGAACATGGCAGCAGTGCCAATGATGAAATAAATGAAATTGAAGGCCGACAAAATTATGGCTGGCCAATTATACAAGGAACAGAGAAAGAAGAAGGAATGATCACACCTTTATTCACTTCAGGAGGTACAGACACATGGGCACCATCAGGTATGGATTATGCGAATGGAAAGCTGTATGTTGCAGCCCTTCGAGGAGAAGGCGTGATCGAATTTGATCTTGAAACAGGAGAGCAACGAAAAGTCATTACTGATTATGGCAGGATACGAGATGTGCTGATTGAGGATGATACATTATATTTCATCAGCAATAATACAGATGGACGCGGCAATCCAAAAGAGAATGATGATAAACTGTATAAAGTCTCTTTAACAGAATTGATTAGAAGTGAATAGAGTCGCTAATAAAATGAATGCCCCTGTGATCAAACGATCCAGGGGCTGATTTATATAAAAAGAATATGTGAAATTTGGCGGGACTGTGTAGGAATCGAACCTACCAGAGACGGCACGCGCCTCTCGAGCGGTTTTGAAGACCGTGACGAACACCAGTGTCGCAGCCAGCCCCAAGAAGTATATATAACTATTAAATTTGAACGATCTCTATTATGCATGAATTACTTATTTTAATCAAGTGAAATGTAAATTAGATGTGTAAGGGATAAAAGTAAGTTGAGTAGAGATTTAATAGTGTGTAATCCTTAGGAATCTTTTGGTTGAAATTCCCTATAATCACATAACAAATTACGCTCTACCTCAGCGGATGGACGATACGAAGACTCCAGCGGGACGAGTGGGTAGGTGAGATCCCACAGGTGTGAAACACCGAGGAAGCTCACCACCCGCCCCGCGGAAAGCGAAGTATCGTTCAGGAGCGGGATGTCACACTACTCCCTGTTTGTCTTTAATATAATTATTTTATGATTACTAACCAAATAGTAACCAGACAAGACTTCCACTCAGATGGCTTCTTTACGTCCCCTTAACATTTTAGTAAATCACTTTTAACAGCTGTGTGGCGTGTAGTATGATAATACAACGTACATACGGAGAGAAGGAAGTGGCTTGTGTGAAAAAACATTTTACGATTGGAATGGCCGGTCATATTGATCACGGGAAAACATCTCTGACCAAAGCATTAACAAATGTCTATACAGACCGTTTAAAAGAAGAGCAGGAACGAAAAATCTCCATAGAGCTAGGTTATGCGCCGCTCACTTTAAATGAAGATATGGAAGTATCGATCATTGATGTTCCTGGTCATGAACGTTTTATTCGGCAAATGATTGCCGGGGTGGCAGGGATAGATATGGTGATGCTTGTGATCGCGGCGGATGAAGGGGTCATGCCGCAAACCCGCGAGCATTTAGATATTCTGACTTTGCTTGGGATCAAGCGAGGTGTGGTTGTGTTGACCAAAATTAATAAAGTAGACTCTGAAATGCTAGAACTAGCAATAATGGATATAGAAGATTCAATCAGAGGAACGTTTCTTGAGAGTCAGCCTGTATTTTCCGTGGACAGCATAGAAGAGGTAGGATTAGAAGAATTGAAAGCAGGGTTAATCGAGCAATTGTCTGACCTAGACGAGCGTAATGCAGGTGGTGCATTTAGACTGCCAATTGATCAAGTGTTTACCGTTCACGGACAAGGTACGGTTGTGAGAGGAACGGTCTATGAAGGGATGCTGCAGGAGGGCGAGATGGTTGAGGTACTGCCGCAGGGGAAATTAGTGCGAGCCAGGCAACTTCAAGTCCATCATCAGCCTAGAGAGAAGGGACACGCCGGGCAGCGGGTAGCTGTTAATTTAGGAGGCATTGAAAAAGCCTCGCTAAAAAGAGGCGATGTGATCGTTGCCCCAGGGCGATATGAAGCAACACAAACGATCGATATTGCTTTAAAAACAGTCAGTGAATTAAACCATGTAATCAAACAGCGTCAATCGATAAAATTACATATTGGTACATCAGAAGTATATGGAAAAATTATCTTTTTTGATCGCAATGAGTTAAAGGCGGAGCAAGACGAGATCCTTTGCCAGCTGCGCTTAGATGAGCCTGTTGTTACAAGACGTGGAGACCGATTTATTTTAAGACGTCCTACTCCAATGGAGACGATCGGCGGCGGAGAAGTCATTGGTGGGCATGGCCAGACGTATAAATTTGGACAGGCTACTGTTCAGATGCTTGCTAAAAAGCGTGAAGGGACGTCTGAAGAATTAATCACGAATCTCTTATCAGTAGAAAAAGCATTGTCAATCGATGAGATAATTTCACATACCGGATTACAAGCAGAAACAGTAGAAGCAGCAATTAAAGGAAAAGAATTTATACCATTGAGCAATTCAATGGTCACCTCAAAAGAAGTGTCAGCCCTTGCTGCGAGAACAGTTATACAAGATCTAACGACATATCATAACGACCATCCAATGAGAAAAGGGATGGCAAAAGCAGAATTGATTCAAGCAAATAAGTCAGCATTCCCGAACGTTTTATTTGAATCTGTAATAGAAAATGAAATTGAGAATGGTTCAGTCCGCCGAATTGGTCCAAGCATTGCTCTTGTCTCTCATCACCCGCACCCTCCGAAGAAGTGGGAGAAAAGGGTTGAACATGTGTTAGGCGCTCTTCGAAAAGAAGGGTTTAAAGTTTCGCCTCTTATCGAGCATCTAGACGCTCAGCAGCTGCCTGAGAATTTAAGAACGGAGCTTATTCACTATTTTGAACAAGAAGAGCTCGTGTACCGTTTAGATGAAAAATTAGTTGTTCATTATGAGCCATTTAAAATGATGGTAAAAGACTTATGGGAGCGCACGAATGAGAGTTTTACATTACAGGAAGCAAAAGATCATACTGAACTTTCACGAAAATATCTTGTTCCTTTTTTAGAAAAACTAGATTCTCTAAAGCTCACAAAACGGGATGACCAAAAAAGAGTGTGGATCACTGAACACGTAGAGCAGTGGGTGAGACAATCGTGAGAGTGTTGTTTTTTACTCCTTACTTTAAACAAAACAGAGGAAATGCGACTACTGCGAAACGTATCGTGCACGGACTGCGTCTAATGGATATAGAAGTAGTTGTTTTCGCTTATGAGGAAATGACGTGGAATGATCGTTGGCAGGAAATTTTTGATGAAATGGATCTTTACCATATTCTACATTTACGAAGGTTTGCCAACTGGAAGAATAAGCATGATGTTAGCCTCAACAAGCCATATGTCCTTACATCAGGAGGGACGGATATTAACGAAGACTTAGCTGATCCAAATGCATTGCTTTTGATGGGGAATGTAGCTGAAGACTCATGTGCTGTTACTGTATTTACGGATGATGGGAAAGAAAAAGTATTAGCCTCCTATCCGGAACTGAGCGACCGGACTCATGTGATTCCGCAAAGTATATGGCTGCCAACAGAGACTGATGAATCTATTCTTTTGCCTAAAGGAAATCCTGTGATTTTATTACCTGCAGGATTGAGAAAGGTTAAGGATATCTTTTATTTATGGGAGGCATTTACTTCCTTATCTGAACGGTATCCAGAAATGAAAGTGGTATTTGTCGGTGCAGCTCTTGAGCATGGTCTTATTAAACAAGTAGAAATGAAAGAAGATGAAGTGGAATGGTTTACGTATATTGGGGAAGTATCTTTAGAGGCAATGGCTCATATATTTAAGCAAGCGGATATCGTGATCAACACTTCGATTTCAGAAGGTCAGCCAACAGCATTACTTGAAGCGATGTATTCAAAACGAGTCGTAGCGGCAAGGAGGAATCCCGGCAATTGCAGTGTGGTCATAGATGGAGAAAATGGGTTTACTTTCGATTCACCAGAGCATTTTATTATGAAGGTGGAATCCTTAATAAATAACCCGAAGCAACAACAGGAAATCGCAGAAAAGGCTTTTCAATACGTGAGTCATCATCATCAATTTGATGCTGAAATAAAAGCTTATGTGAATGTATTCAATCATTGTTTAGACAAGTAATCAATTGAATGAAGGGGGAGTATGTATGGTTCGGACCATCTATTATTATGCAGTGATGTTTGTAACCCTCGTGATGATGATTGGCGGAGGTGTGGCGATGGCCATGAATGTATCTGACTTAGTGGTGCCGTCTCCGTATTATTACTCATTTCAAGATTTTAAGATGAATCAAGAATCGATGCCTGATTTTGATAAAACAGAAGAAGAAATTCGCGCGATTTATCTTGAACAAAAAGAAGAACAAATGGAGATGCAGCGTACTCAGGCGATGAATCAATTATTGAAGAACATTGCTTGGATACTAATCCCTCTGCCTTTCTTTATCTTGTCTAGAAGACAGTTGAGGCGAGAATAGTGTACTAAAAAGTGAATCTACCCTTTCACAAAAGGACATTGCTTTACAAGTGGCCTGTGAAAGTGGTAGATTCATTTCATGTAAAAAAGTAGAAATAGAACATAATTGATGCTGATGAATGGAGAGAGATCGTATGAAAAAATGGCTTTTATCAATTGGACTAGCTCTTACCCTTACTGCTTGCGGAGGAGGAGATGCTCCGGCACCATCTACTGATGAGGCGGATACATCTACTGGCGGTGAATCTTCTGATGAAGTGTTTGAAGTGGCGGTTATTCCGTCGCAGTCTACAGGCGAAATGGAAACAGGACTTTCTAATTTAGAATCACATTTAACGGATGCGCTCGGCCGTGAAGTAGAAGTGAATCAATATCCGAATTATAATGCGGTTGTTGAAGCATTAAATTACAATCACATTGACCTTGCATTTCTTGGACCTTTAACGTATTTAATTGCCCACGAACAAAGCGGAGCACAGGCAATCATTACTCAAGAAATTGACGGGGAACCTTATTACTATTCCTATATCATTACACATTCTGATTCAGAATGGGAAACTCTTGAAGATATGCTTGCCGACCGTGAAGAAGTTAATTTTGCCTTTGCGAGCAACTCTTCGACATCCGGTCATCTAATTCCAGGCCTTGAATTACGTAATCGCGGTCATTATGAAGATGATTTGAATAATGATTTTACTCAAGTGCAATTTGCAGGTTCGCATGACATTGTAACAACTCTTGTTCAAGATCAGTCGGTACAAGCAGGAGCCGTTGACAGTGCAATTTTAGAAGCATTAATGAAAGACGATGAGGCGAATGGCGGAACATTGCGTGAGGATATTAAAGTGATCTGGCAGTCAGATAAGTTATATCAGTACCCTTGGGTCGTTCCAAGTGAGATGACAGAAGAAGAAATTGAAGACATTCGAGCAGCATTTTATGATGTTACTGATGAGGAAATTTTACGTATTTTTGGCGGTGCATCTTCATTTGTAGAGGCTGATGACACTCAATATGCTGATGTACTTGAGGCTGCTCGTGAATTTGACATGCTTAAGCTAGAAGAATAGGAGTTTAATGAATGGTCTGGTTCAGACGTAGATACCTCTTTTATTTGCTGCTGATTATAGCAGCAACTTGGTGGAGTATGAATATGACGGGATTTGAGTGGAGAAAATTAGCTCAAATCCCGAATATTTTTGAAATGATAAGCAATCGCTTCTTTCCAGTGGAGTGGTCACTGTTCCCTCGCATGGCAAGGGAAAGCTTAGTTACGCTTGCTATGGCATTTTTAGGGACTTTTTTTGCACTAATCGTAGCAGTGCCATTAAGTTTTTTAGCAGCTAGAAATACGAGCGGCTCTAGCGTCATATATGGCTCTGTCAGATCGTTCTTAAGCGGCCTGCGGTCCATTCCTGAGATAGTATTCGGTTTAATTTTTGTTACTGCATTTGGTCTTGGTCCTTTTGCAGCTGTACTTGCCATCATTTTGCATAATATCGGGGTGCTTGGCAAACTGATTTCTGAATTAATTGAAGCAGCAGATGACGGACCTCAAGAAGCGATGAAATCTGTTGGCGCAACTAGATGGGTAGGGCATCTTTTTTCGATCATTCCGCAGATTTGGCCGAATATCTTATCTCATTATTTTTATCGTTTTGAAGTGGCGATCAGAACGTCGCTTATTTTAGGTTTTATTGGAGGCGGCGGAATCGGGCAGCAATTATTTAATCACTTTCAAAGCTTTTATTATACAGCCGTTGCCCTAGACATCATTTGTATTATGATACTAGTCATATTCGTTGATGTTATTGGCGGGCGAATCAGAGCTAGAGTCATTTAGGAGAGAAACCTTATGCTAGAGATCTCAAATTTAACAGTCAGGTATCCAAAAGCGAAGGATAACGCATTAGATCAAATAAGCCTTACGATGAATAAGGGAGAATTTATTTGTATTCTAGGACGAAGCGGAGCAGGTAAGTCGACCTTTATTCGGTGTATTAACCGGCTTATTCGACCTACTTCAGGGTCGATACGTTTTGATGGGAGAGAGCTCGTTGGTCTTCGTGAAAAAGAAATGCGTGAAATTCGGGCAGAAATGGTCATGATTTTTCAGCATTTTAATCTTATTCCTCGGATGTCTGTATATCAAAATACATTAACTGGCTCATTTGGGGGGCGTCCTGCTTATAAAAACCTGCTAGGACTCTTCAATGCTTCTGAAAAAGCACAGGCTGATCAAGCATTAAGAGAAGTTGAGCTGGATCGTTTTAGGGATAAGCGTGTCGAGGCCCTAAGCGGAGGGCAGAAGCAGCGTGTAGGTATTGCAAGGGCCCTGATGCAAAAGCCTAGTATCATTTTAGGAGATGAGCCGGTAGCCAGTCTAGATCCTACGACTTCTGAGCGGATTTTTAACTTGCTAAAGCAAATTCATGATGAGAGAGGTCTGTTGACCATCATTAACGTGCATGATGTTGAGCTTGCCAAAAAGTATGCTACACGAATTATCGGCTTTAAAGAGGGAACGTTAATTTTTGATAACAAGCCCGAAGCGCTTACGAATGATGTGTTTGCTAAGATTTATAAATAAAAACGATTCAGCTTTCTTAAAAGCTGAATCGTTTTTTTATGGTTTTTTGGTTTTCTTAAGTTTTTGGTTTTCTTAAGATTGAACATAAAGAGGATAATCTGATTTGTCACTCACGCGGCCAATAATAGAAGCAGTGAGTCCTCTTTTATGCATGTCTTCTACATACTGCTGTGCTTCTTCTTCCGTTAAACTTACAAGAAGACCGCCAGAAGTAATCGCATCACACAAAATGCTTTTTTCAACTTCTGTGATGGAGGATTGATACTCCACATCAGAAGCGATCCAGCGCTCATTCGCTTTTGAGCCGCCAGGAATAATTCCTTGCCGAGCCAATTCTTTTGTACCCTCTAACATAGGTACACTTGATGCTTGAATCTCAAAGCTGACTTCACTGCCCTTAGCCATTTCCAGGCTGTGGCCTAATAAACCAAAGCCCGTAACATCAGTAACCGCATGAGGGTTTAATCCTTCGAGAGCTTCTGCAGCTTCTTTATTAAGAGCTGCCATTGTTCGAGTAACGGCTTCTTCTTGTTCTTTAGTGACAGCTTCGCGCTTAATGCCGGTCGTTAAAATTCCTACTCCAATCGGCTTTGTTAAAACGAGAACATCACCAGGCTTTGCGCCGACATTTTTGAAAATGCGGTCAGGGTGAGCAAGACCAGTAACAGATAAACCAAATTTCGGCTCTTGGTCATCGATAGAATGTCCGCCAACTATTACAGCGCCGGCTTCTTTCACTTTATCTGCTGCTCCTCTGAGAATATCCGCAAGCATTTCAGGTGGAAGTTTTTTAATTGGAAACCCAACAATATTTAATACAGTTGTAGGTTTGGCACCCATCGCATATACATCGCTTAATGCGTTGGCAGCAGCAATTTGACCGAACATATATGGATCATCAACAACAGGAGTAAAGTAATCCACTGTTTGAATCATAGCAAGATCGTCTGTTAAACGATAGGCTCCTGCATCATCTGATGTTTCTAGTCCAACTAATAAATTGGGATCATCTGTCTGTTTAGGTAAGTGACGCAAAACTTGCGTCAGGTCTTCAGGACCAATTTTGCATCCTCAACCAGCTTTTGTTGAGAAAGTAGTTAAACGGATGTTCTCTCTTTTGTCCATCAAAGGAACCCTCCTTCTTTCTTTATAAAGTAAAAACAACAATCATTGATGCGCATATTGTTTTGCATCAGACCACATCTTATCCTACAATAGATAAGAAAAAACTGTAAAGGAGTTTGATTTGATGAAGTATACAGTATCTGTTGAATTTTGCATGATGTGAAACTTTGCACCTAAAGCCGTGAGTCTCACGGATGACATATTAGACCATTTTAGAGGTCAGGTTGCAGAAGTCAAGCTTGTAACAAGTTCGGGCGGTGTATTCGAAGTTGTGGTAAATGGAGAAACGTTGCATTCCAAGAAAGAAACCGGTGTTTTTCCAAAAGCAGAAGATATGATTAAGAAGATGGAAAAGTTGGATCAATAAAGAGAAAAAGCACCAGAGAGGTGCTTTTTCTCCTTCAAAATAGAAGGTGAATATGCACCAAAAAGGAGCTTTGAAATGAAACAACGATTGCTAAGACAAATTCCGCCAATTCATGAGTTACAAAAAGATGAGGCATACATAACGTTGTTAATGTCTAGGAATGTATCGGATGATCTTTTAACAGAATGGTTACAAGAGGCGGTTGCTGAAGTGCGTTCTCAAATCCTTAATGAAATTTGGACAGAAGAGGCTTCGATTAAGGAATCGATATTCACAGCTGTTTCAGCGCGACTAAGTAAGCATTTTGATTATAAGTTAAAAAAGGTGATAAACGGGACTGGAACCGTATTGCACACAAACCTCGGCAGAGCCATCTTGAGTGAGGAGGCAATCAAACAAGTAACTGTTGCAGCAACTTCCTATTCAAACTTGGAATATCAATTAGAGGAAGGTGCGCGGGGTTCGAGGCATGCCTTGATTGAAGAAATCGTTAAAGAAGTGACAGGTGCTGAGGCTGCTATGGTCGTGAATAATAATGCAGCTGCTGTCTATTTTGTACTTACAGCCTTTGCTAAAGGGCGAGAAGTCATCGTCTCACGAGGCGAACTGGTTGAGATCGGGGGTTCTTTTCGCGTATCCTCCATTATGGAAGAGAGCGGGGCTCATCTGAAAGAAATTGGTACCACAAATAAAACACATTATAAAGATTATGAGGCAGCTATTTCGTGTGAAACAGCTATGTTGATGAAAGTTCATACGAGTAATTTTAAGACGATTGGATTTACGAGTGCGGTAGAATCAAAAGATTTAACAAAGCTAGCGAAAGAAAAAGAAGTCATCTTATATGAGGACCTTGGCAGCGGAGCACTATATGATCTTAGTCAGCATGGGATAGGTGATGAGCCGCATGTTAGTGAAGTTCTCGCACAAGGTGTAGATCTGGTAACATTCAGCGGTGATAAGTTACTTGGCGGTCCGCAAGCAGGTATTATTGCTGGCAGGAAACAGTTGATTGATCGCCTGAAAAAACATCAGCTTGCTCGAGTACTAAGGGTAGATAAAATGACATTGGCAGCACTAGAGGCTACATTAAAGTCTTATATTGATTCAAAGACCGCACTCAAAGAAATCCCTACCCTAAAAATGATCGTTAAGAGTAAAGAAGAGATAAAACAGGAGTCAGAACAGTTTAAATCATTACTTAGTAAGGAATGGAATACTGAACTAATTGAAGACTTCTCTATGGTAGGTGGAGGCACAATGCCTGATGTACAACTAGAGACGTGGCTTCTCTTATTGAGTCACCCAAATAAAAAAACACAAGAGATGATTGAAGCGCTCCGTTTAGGGGAGACTGCTGTTGTAACCAGAGTGAAAGATGATAAAATAGCGATCGATTTCAGGACCATTTCCTCAAATGATTACGATGAATTACTAACTCGGTTAGAACTAGTGAAGGAAGTGTAATAATGACGAATTCAAATCAAAAAACAAGTGCAAGTTCAAAAACTACCTTAACTGATATTGTCCTTCCGCCGGATACAAATTATCACGGGACGATATTTGGCGGAAATGTGATGGCTTATATTGATAAAGTAGCAAGCATTGCAGCTATGCGGCATGCAAGAAGTCAAGTAGTGACAGCTTCGAGTGATAGTTTAGACTTTATCTCTCCTATTCGTACAGGGGAGGCGATTTGTTTAGAAGGGTATGTTTCGTATACTAGAAAAACATCGATGGAAGTGTTTGTAAAGGTTGAAGCAGAAGATTTGATTACTGGAGAAAGACGTTTAACCGCTACATCCTACTTAACCTTTGTTGCTCTAGATGAAGCTGGAAAGCCAAAGGAAGTACCTGAAATCATACCGGAAACAGAGGAAGAGAAGTGGCATTACCAAGGGGCGACAGAACGCTACGAAATAAGAAAAAAGCGCAGAAAAGAAGCGCGTGAACGTAAAAAATAGCAGCGTTAAGGCCTTTCACATTATAGGTGAAAGGCCTTTTGTCGTGAGTATTATCGTTTAACCTTCGCCGTCTGTCTGCCCAACATGATTGGCTTTTTTAACTTTCTTAGAACCACTCATCGGCTCTGGCTGTCCAGGGTTATTTCCTTTTGGCGCATTTTTTCGCTGGTCTTTATAAGTGTTGCGTTCAGTCATAGATCATCCCTCCTCCCTGTTAGTATGGGAAAATACCTTAGTGCTATACGAATAATTAAAAGGAATTTTCGAAACCTAAGCTTGTACGCAGTCATTTTAAGGAGGGTATGAATCATGCCATATCAAAAAAATAAACAACAAGCATTTCAAGCAGCACAGCAAGCTGTAGTCCAGGCAGAACAAGCTGTAGGGAATATAAACAGCCATGCTGCAGATGTTGGAGTTCACACTAAACGAGCTGAACAAGAGGTAGAAGAAGCCGTTCAGCAAATTCAAAAAGCACTTGAAGTGGCTTCTGAACACCAGCGCGCACAATTAGAGCAGTACCAGCAGCAAATTGAGCAATTACGTTCCCAAATGTAATAGAAAAGCACTAGGTCCAGAAACTTTAGTGAGGGCCTAGTGCTTTTTTATAGTGTTCAATTTCAACTCGAGCAAACGTATTCGTCATCAGTCGAACCAGCTCTTACTGGCGCTTCTTCGTCTTCTTGTTATTCTGACGTTCCATTTCAGTTAATGGCTCGTTAGCAGATTCTTGATTAAATTGTGAGTTGTACCCAGTACCCTTGCCTTGTCCTGAAGCATGATTCATACCCGGAATAATGTGGTTTGACTTCTTCTTTGTCATTGATTTCACCTCCGCTCTTAGTGTGTACATTCAACAGATTTTCATATGCATTTAGACAGCAATCGAAATATTTTTGCTAAATTGTCTACAAAATTTCAAAAATCCATTTATTCTTAAGACAACTTTTGCTATTCTAAAGAAGGAAGTGCGCGTACATAAATTAAAGCGCTTACTATTTCTTATCAACATACCGTCTAAAAACTGCGGATCATTCATTTAGACAATTTTGACAGTTTGCGGTATGATAGTCTGGAGAAGGAGGGTATACATATGTCAAACAAACAGGATGTTTTTAATGCACGTTCGTCATTTTCAATTGACGGAAAGACGTATAACTACTACTCACTAAAGGCATTAGAAGATGCTGGAGTAGGTAATGTGACGAAACTTCCATATTCAGTAAAGGTTTTACTTGAATCGGTGCTTCGTCAACATGATGGCTATGTAATCAAAAAGGAGCATGTTGAGAACCTTGCGAAATGGGGAACAAACGAATTAAAAGAAATCGACGTTCCATTCAAACCATCACGCGTAATCCTACAAGACTTCACTGGTGTACCAGCAGTTGTTGACTTAGCGTCTCTACGTAAAGCAATGGCTGATATGGGCGGCGACCCTGACCAAATCAATCCTGAAATTCCAGTAGACCTTGTTATTGACCACTCTGTACAGGTGGACAAAGCAGGTACAAATGATTCACTTGACTTTAATATGAATCTTGAATTCCAACGTAACGAAGAGCGTTATCAATTCCTTAGCTGGGCTAAAAAAGCATTTAACAACTACAATGCTGTACCGCCAGCAACAGGGATCGTTCACCAAGTTAACTTAGAGTATTTAGCAAATGTTGTTCACGCTGTTGAGCAAGACGGCGAAACAGTTGCATTCCCTGACACATTAGTAGGTACTGACTCTCATACAACGATGATCAATGGTATTGGTGTCCTTGGATGGGGTGTTGGTGGTATCGAAGCGGAAGCCGGAATGCTTGGACAACCTTCATACTTCCCAGTTCCAGAAGTTATCGGATGTAAATTTGTCGGATCTCTTCCGAGCGGAACAACAGCTACAGACGTAGCACTTAAAGTAACACAAGTACTTCGTGAGAAAAAAGTTGTTGGTAAATTTGTTGAATTCTTCGGTCCAGGACTAGCTGAAATGC
Source organism: Alkalihalophilus marmarensis DSM 21297 (assembly GCF_000474275.2). Classification (GTDB taxonomy): domain Bacteria; phylum Bacillota; class Bacilli; order Bacillales; family Bacillaceae_D; genus Alkalihalophilus; species Alkalihalophilus marmarensis. The sequence goes on along the minus strand of NZ_ATAE01000025.1, from coordinate 34,545 downwards.
CACTAGCTGACCGTGCAACAATTTCTAACATGGCTCCAGAATACGGTGCAACATGCGGATTCTTCCCTGTAGATGAGGAAGCTCTTAACTACATGAGACTAACTGGTCGCTCTGAAGAACAAATTAAGCTTGTTGAAGAGTACAGCCGTGCAAACAACTTATTCTATGTAGCTGGTGAAACAGCAGATCCAGTTTACACAGATACAGTAGAAATTGACCTTTCTCAAATCGAAGCGAATCTTTCTGGTCCTAAGCGTCCTCAAGATTTAGTTCCACTTTCACAAATGCAGAAATCTTTCCGTGATGCAGTTGTGGCACCACAAGGAACTCAAGGTCTAGGATTAACAGAAGATGAGTTCAATAAGAAAGTTGCAGTAAGCTTTAAAGATGGCCGTGAAGCAGAAATGACAACGGGCTCAATCGCTATTGCAGCAATCACTAGCTGTACGAACACTTCTAACCCTTACGTACTTGTCGGGGCTGGACTTGTAGCGAAAAAAGCAGTAGAGCTTGGTCTAGATGTTCCTACATTTGTTAAGACATCTCTAGCACCTGGTTCGAAGGTTGTTACAGGCTACTTAAAAGATTCAGGATTACTTCCATACATGGAGCAATTAGGCTTTAACATCGTAGGTTACGGCTGTACAACATGTATCGGTAACTCTGGTCCTCTAGAAGACGAGGTTGAAGCAGCAGTTGCAGCGAATGACCTTACAGTTACATCTGTACTTTCTGGTAACCGTAACTTTGAAGGGCGTATTCACCCGCTAGTGAAAGCTAACTACCTAGCTTCACCGCCGCTTGTCGTGGCTTATGCTCTTGCTGGTACGGTAGACATTGACCTTCAAAATGATCCAATCGGTCAAGATAAAGATGGTAAAGATGTATTCTTCAAAGACATCTGGCCTACAGCTGATGAAGTAAAAGACGTTGTTAACAAAACGGTTACACCAGAACTATTCCGTCGTGAATATAATGATGTATTCGACAGCAACGATCGTTGGAATGAAATTAAAACAACTGACGATGCGCTTTATAAGTGGGATGATGAGTCTACTTACATTGCAAATCCTCCGTTCTTTGAAGGTCTTTCAAAAGATCCTAAAGATATCACACCATTATCAAGCCTGCGTGTAATTGGTAAGTTTGGTGATACGGTAACAACTGACCATATCTCACCTGCTGGTGCAATTGGTAAAGATACACCTGCTGGTAAATACTTGATCTCTAAAGGCGTTGAGCCTCGTGACTTCAACTCTTATGGTTCTCGTCGTGGTAACCATGACGTAATGATGAGAGGTACATTTGCTAACATTCGTATCCGTAACCAAATTGCTCCTGGTACAGAAGGCGGCTACACAACGTTCTGGCCAACAGGCGAAGTTATGTCAATTTATGATGCAGCTATGAAATACAAAGAAACAAATACTGGTCTTGCGATCCTTGCTGGTAAAGATTACGGTATGGGAAGCTCGCGTGACTGGGCTGCTAAAGGTACAAACCTTCTTGGCATTAAAACAGTTATCGCTGAGAGCTATGAGCGTATTCACCGCAGTAACCTAGTACTTATGGGTGTTCTTCCACTTCAATTCAAAGAAGGCGACAGTGCGGAGTCTCTTGGATTAACTGGAGAAGAAGCATTCGATGTACAAATCACAAACGATGTTAGACCTCGTGATATGGTGAATGTTGTTGCAACGGATAAAGATGGCAACCAAAAAGAATTTGAAGTACTTGTTCGTTTTGATAGTGAAGTTGAAATGGATTACTACCGTCATGGCGGTATCCTTCAAATGGTACTACGCAGTAAATTTGCTCAAATCGAAGCATAAACGAATTGGAGCAATCATAAGAAAAACAGTCTGCCTGTGCGGCAGGCTGTTTTTTGATATGAATATCTTTTTTATTGAAAGCTTGTTAAAATCAACCTAGAAAGTTTCTAGAAATGGATTAGAAAGCTGGAGATGGTGAGAATGGAAGAATATAAAAAAGTATTAATTGAACTAGATGATCTAATGAGAAGTATTGGAAAGCACTTCATTCCTGATTTAGAAATATTAAATGAATTTCATTTAACAAAAAGACAGGTGGCCATTTTATTTCTTATTTTAAAAAAACCGGAAACAACCATTTCAGAAATAGCGCAGTACTTTGAAATCTCCAAGAGCGCTGTTAGTCAATCGATGACAAAACTTGAAGAGGAAGACATTGTAATCAGAGAAGTAAATCATGAAAATCGAAGAGAAATGAACCTGATATTAGGGAACAATGGTCAGAGAATTCAACATGAATTATTTAAGCTCGAACAAAAAATGATGAATATCTATTTAACGAAACTACCAATTGAAGACTTATATCATGTCAGAGACACACTTCAAAAGCTCGATGAGATCATAATGAAAGAAAAAAAGGACAAATCGTGAACATTTATCCCTTGTAAGTGAAAGTAATTGCTAACTATTTTGAAATCATTTAGTATGAAAACAGTTAAGAAATTAAACAGTAAGACATTAAACAGTTAACCCATTCGAAATGAAAAGTACAAGTACATATACGTTTTATTGTATGTCTTCTTGTTAACTTATAGAAAAATCGCGCATAAACAAAGGAGAAAACGCACAAATGACAAACTTTTCAATCAGACGCCCTAAATTTACAATTGTGGCAATGCTTTTGTTTTTAATTTTCGGCTTTGTCTCTGTTACGAATTTACCCCTGCAGCTTTTCCCTAATATCAATCCTCCTGTAGCGGCTGTTGTAACGAGTTATTCAGGGGCAAGTCCAGAAGAAGTAGAAGATAAAGTGACTAAGCCTCTTGAAAGTCAGCTTGCGACCACGTCTGGGCTGAATAAAATTAGTTCAACGACCAGTGAGGGTATGACGCTGATTTTGCTTGAATTCAGCTGGACTACATCTATTGATGATGTAGAACTAGACATTATAAATACGATCCGTCAAACACCTCTTCCTGATGATGCGAACGAACCGAGCTTTTTAAAGTTCGATCCATCCATGATGCCGATGATGCAGCTTGCCATTACGGGTGATGACGATATTTTAGCTATTCAAGATTTAGTTGATGATCTAAGACTTGAGTTAGAGAAAGTTCCAGGTGTAGCAAGTATTGACGAAGCTGGAAGCATGATTGAAGAAGTACAGATTAATTTAAATCAAGATGAACTGACAACCAATAATCTAACACAGCAAGACATTATTCAAACGATTCAATCTCACAATACCTCCATGCCAGGTGGTACTGTTTCTAATGGTGACTTAAGCTTAACAACTCGTGTGATCAGTGAGCTTGTTACAGTGGAAGAAATTGAAGAATTAGTAGTGGGTGTTTCTGCTGACGGCAGTGAACTCACATTAACCGATGTGGCTGAGGTTGAGGTGACTACTGGTGATACAGAAGTGATCACTAGAGCTAATCAAGAACCAGCTATTCAATTCACCATTATGAAAGAGTCTGAATCAAATACGGTTTTAGTATCTAATGCCGTAAATGACCGAATGGATGAACTTCTGGATGATTCAAAATATGATGAGCTGAATGCTGTCATGTTATACGATGAAGGAAGTTATATTAATTCAGCGATTGCTAGTGTCACAAATGCCCTTATTTTCGGGGGGATTCTAGCTATGCTGGTCTTGTTCTTCTTCCTTCGTAATTTGAAGACGCCTTTAATTGTCGGTATTGCAATACCTTTTTCAATTATTGTTACGTTTGCCTTTTTATATTTTGCTGGAATCGGCTTAAATCTAATGAGTTTAGGCGGCCTGGCGTTAGGAATTGGGATGCTTGTTGATAATGCTATTGTGGTAATCGAGAATATATACAGGCATTTATCAATGAATAAAAAACCAAAACAAGCAGCGCTTGATGGAACAAAAGAAGTCTCAAGTGCGATTATTGCCTCTACGCTGACAACCGTTTCGGTCTTTTTACCTATCGTGTTTATCAGCGGGCTTGTTGCTAACTTATTTAGAGAGTTTGCATTAGCTGTTTCCTTCAGTTTGCTTGCCTCTTTATTGGTTGCTTTAACAGTCGTACCAATGATTGCAAGCAGAATATTGAAGAAGCCGAATGAAGATCGTGAAGCAAAACGAATGCAGTCTTCCTTTATGAAAGGAATGGACCGCTCGATTCGCTGGGTATTAATGCATCGTCTAGCCGTACTCTTCATTACGTTTATTTTACTTGTTGCAGGTGGCTTAGGTTTAATGAATGTCGGCACTGAATTAATTCCTGACAGCGATCAAGGAACATTTACTGTTGATGTAGAGCTAGAGCAAGGAACTACGGTTGACCGCACTCAAGATACAGTCAATGCAATTGAAGACGTCTTAAGTGATTACAGAGAAATTTCTGATTTTGTTTCAACAGCAGGCTCAAGTGATCAAAATGTCATGAGCGGAAACTCAGGAAGCCATCAGGCGCAAATATTTGTTAATATGGCTCCGCTTGACCAGCGCCAGATTTCAACTAGTGACTTTATTGAGTCAATCGAATCAGAAGTAGCAAGAGTAGATCGTGATGCAGAAATTTCTTTATCAACGGTAGGTTCACTAGGTACGGAAGCTAATACATTAGTCTTTACGATCAGTGACCCAAATTCTGAACGGTTATATGAATCTGCCCAAGAATTAGAAGAAGAGTTATTATCAATACGTGAAGTCCGTGACTTAGAATTAAGTATTGAAGAAACAAGTCCTGAAATTCAAATTGAAGTGGACCGGACGCTTGCTCGGGAAAATGCATTAGCACCAGCGCAAATTGCCCAGCAGGTGCATGATTTAACAAGGGGTCAATTAGCTTCTGCATTGCAGACAGAAGATAATAATCTATACGATATTTTGGTGCAATTAGATCCTGAATTCACCGAGGATATTGAGGCACTTGAAAATCTACAGCTTCAAAACGGAAATGGTGAATTTGTAGCTTTAAGTGAAGTAGCTGAAATAGTGGAGGGAGAGAGCCCGGCAACGATTCAGCGCATGCAGCAGGAAGAGGCTGTAGAGTTTACTGTTTATTACTCAACATCTACTACTCTTGGTGATATTAGCAGGCTTGTCGAAGAAGCTGTGGATGAAGTAGAATTAGATGAGCAGACGACATTCAGCTACGGCGGGGAACAAGAGCTATTAGAAGATTCGATTGGCAGCATGGCCTTAGCTGTTGTACTTGCGATCATCTTCATTTATCTTGTCATGGCGGCTCAATTTGAATCCTTTAAAATGCCGTTTGTTATTATGTTCACAGTACCGCTTGTTGTGATCGGCGTGGCACTTGCTCTACTTGCAACGCAAACAGCATTAAGTGTAACGGTGTTTATTGGGCTTATCGTCTTGATAGGTATTGTCGTTAATAATGCCATCGTGTTAGTGGATTATGTTAATCAACGTAAAGCAAGCGGAATGACTACGTTTGAAGCGTTGGTTGTGTCTGTAAAAGACCGTACGAGACCAATTTTAATGACCTCTCTTACAACGATTTTAGGGATGGTTCCATTAGCCCTTGGTTTAGGTGAAGGAGCCGAGCTGCAGCAGCCGATGGCTCTTGCTGTTATTGGCGGGTTAATCAGTAGCACGTTCCTTACATTGTTTGTCATACCGGTTGTTTACAGTTTATTTGATAAACAAACAAGAAGAAGGCGTTATGTGACAGTCGAAGGAGAATTTAGTGAAGTGGATGATCGTGCGAGATCTCTTCCACCAATCGTTGAAACAGAACGAGTAAGTGAGTATGGCTATACTGAACAATCGATCGCTGACTCGAGCTCGAATCGTCCAGAAAACGAAGCACTTGAAGATCCGGAACGAAGCGAACAAATAATCTCAAATGTGTCAAAGGATGAAAATTCAAAAGATCAAATTACTCAGGATGATTCCTTATCAAAAGATGACATTCTGAAATTGTTAGAACAAATTGTTCATACCTCAAAAGAAAATAAAAAAGATAAAGATCAATAATTCAAATACCCCACTTGCAGGTTAGTTTGCGAGTGGGGTTTTTTGCTTGTATTTTACCAACATAAATTTAAATCAAACGTACACAATATGGAATGTACGTTTATTTTACTTTTAAGGAGATGAGAAAATGGGTCGTCAGAAGAAAGGCAATGCCAATGCACAACGTAACAATAATGCGAAACAGCAAGGGAAAGAGAATCATTATGATACAGAGTTTGCGTCTTATGCGGAAGTAGAAGCAAAAAAAATGAACAAAAATCAACGTTCGTAGGTGATTTTAATGACTGTCCAAACACAAATGCAGCAAGCAATTGCAGCTGCACAATCTGTTCAATCGAGCTTAACGCAATTCAGTTTAGAAACCGAAAATCAAAAAGCAAAGCAAATGTTTGAACAATTAGCCGAACAGCAAAAGAATATTCTTACATTGCTTGAAGGAAGATATGCTCAAGTATTAAATGAAGAACCACAGTTTAGTCAAAGTGAGCCCAATCAAGGTGAGGCTAATCAAAATCAGGCTCAAAACAAAAATCAACAAAGTAATTAACAACACTCATTCATAGGCGTTTTTAAAAGATAAAACCGAAGATGTTGCTCTTCGGTTTTATCTCATGAATGCGGAATAGGGGGATTCAAAGTGGACATTTGGTTAGGATCTGAGACATTACCGATTCATGGATTCTTAATAAGAGCCATTATTGTGTATGTATATATTTTTTTAATTGTAAAGGTAGTAGGGCAGCGTTCCATGGGTTCTATTGATGCGCTTGATTTTATATTTGGAGTCGTTATAGGTGATATTTTAGGAGAAGCTTTAACAGATGGATCTCTTGCACTGCAAGGACCGATTACGGCAGCTGCTGCTATTGCCGGCCTCCATTTATCACTTAGTATGATTGCACTAAAAACCCCGCGTTTTAGAAGGGTTATTGAAGATGAACCAATTATATTAGCAAGGAATGGTGTCATACTTCATCAGCAATTACGAAAAGTAAAGGTTACACTTGAGTCGTTTATGATGGATATGCGCTTAAATGGAGCAAGCGATTTAAGTGAGGTGGATTATGCTGTACTAGAAATGAATGGCCAAATTAGTGTTATCAAAAAGTCTGCTTATGATAGTGCCACACCGAATGATTTAAATAAACAAACCCCAAACAAAGGGTATCCTTCTGTAATTATTGAGGATGGACAGATTATTCATGCCAATTTAAAAAATCTTGGAAACATTGAATGGTTACGAGAATTAATTCATAAAGAAGGGTACAAAAACCCTAAAGAGATATTCTTAATGACAATAGATGAATCAGGAAAAGTATATATTAGTCCTACAGATACGAAAGATCAAATAAAAAATGGGCGTTAACATGTATAAAAAACCTCCTCTGTTGCCAAACTGGATAAAAAACAAGAGGAGTGTTTCTAATGAGAAAAGTCAGAAAAGTGTCATTTGATCAATTAGTGAGAGAGAATAAAGAAGAAATTTTAAAAAGTAAGGTATTATTAGAGCAGCTTGAAGAAAAGTGGGAGCAGCGTCACGCAATTAATAAATAGAGGTAAGTTATAAAAAGATGTTTCCAGTCATATTTAATGATCTCCGTGCCATCCTAAGGTGAGGAGGGGATTTCATTGAAAAAAACGACAGCTTTTAACCAATACCGACCTAACCATCTCGGAACGCAGCCGCGTGAAGAACCTACGAACAAAGGCAAAAAAATGAATACTAAAGGCAATGAACAGCCTGATTACGTTCCTCCTAAAGGGTAGGAATAAAACAAAGATAAAGCTTAAGGATTATACAAATCCTTAAGCTTTTTTTATCTGTTTTCGTTTGGTAAAATGACGGTTAATCGTGAAAAAAATGTTGTCGATGAAAAGAGCTTGTCAAAATCGGGTATACGACTAATAATGAATATAACAGATTAGTTTTGGGGTGTTGGCACCGTGACAAATAGAAAAAAATTAATGTACATAGTTTTCTTTCTTTATTTAGGGGCTCTGTTTTATGTGACACTGCTTGCCTGGAATTACGGTGCTTCTCTAGGGTCTGCGGCTCCTGGGGGAAGGAATTATAACCTCATTCCATTTAGAAGCATTTACCGAATTGCCGTTTTTAGCCCAGATATTATGGATCCGATTCGAATTTTATTAGGGAATATCGTTATGTTTGTGCCTTTTGGATTCTTTTTATATGCGTTATTCTCAAAATTAAGAAGTATAGGGTTGGTTGCATTAATAGGCTTTTGCACTTCATCCATTATTGAAGTGAGCCAGTTTTTGTTTACCCACCGAGTAGCCAATATTGATGATCTGATTTTAAACACTGCAGGCGCACTTATAGGCGCAGTCATTGCTTGGACGATCATTAAGGCACGAAAAAGAATCATTGTATATTCAAGCAGCCAAAAAAGCTCCCTATAATTCAGGGAGCTTTTCTTTTGATTCAGCTATTCTTTGCCAAACTCTATAAAGTACATAAACGACTAATAAAAACAGGAGATAAAAGCCAGCTATTATAACTAATTGGCCAGGGTCGTTGACAACAGAGTTCCCGACAACGGCAAATAAAATCATTGATGGGACTTTTCCTAGCGAAGAAGCAATCGCATAAGATAAAAATTTCACTCTGCTCAGAGCTGAATAAATATTAACAATAATAGATGGGATCACTGGGATCAGGCGTGTAAGAAAAATCGTCATAAATGCATTTCTTTCAAACAAACTTGTTACTTTATTTAGTGCCTTATAGCGCTTAAGTAATTGAAGCCCCCAATCTTGATAACCGTACCTTACGAAAATAAACATGATGATTGATGCTAATGATGATCCTACCCACGTCATAAAACTGCCTAATACAGGTCCGTAGGCGGCTCCCAAAACTCCTCCGATAATTGGATATGGAATAATAGGAAATAAAGCAAAAAGTGTAGCAAGTACAGCTGTTAACAAGATATAATTTGCCCCGCCTTCGCGAATCCATAGTAAGAGTGACTCTCCGTAATAATAAATCACTAAAGCGAGCAAAACATACATACTAATAATACCTATTTTTTTGATCATTCGTAAAAGCCTCCGCAAAACGTCATCGTTTCTATTTTATAATAATCTCGGCATACGTAAAGGGAAAAGGTTTTCTCAAATCACTTAACTGCTCCAAAGCTTATCGTGAATGTCACACAAAATGGTTTACCTTCATACAAATAAATAGTATATTAAACATAGTATAATACTAGGGAATGGAGGGTCTGTGATGAAAAAGTGGTTGTTTATGGTTATGTGCAGTCTCATTTTATTGCTTCCTTTAAAAGGCTTTGCCCATTCTTATGTGAGTGAGTCATCGCCTGCTGACGGGGAAACGGTAATGGAAGCTGTGGATGAATTACATCTTTTATTTAATGGTGGTATTGAACCATTTAGCACGGTGACTGTTAAAAAAGATGGAGAAGAAATAGAAATTGGTGAAATAATTATTGAAAGTCCTTCTATGTATGTAGAAATGAGTGAATCATTAACGGCGGGCACGTATGAAGTAGAGTGGCAGGCTATTGGTTCGGATACTCATCTTACAGAGGGACAATATTCGTTTACGGTTGATGAATCGGTAAATGCTTCACCTGAGGATGAGGAACCAGCCGAGGAAAGACAAATTATCGATGATGTGGAGAATGAAGAAAAGCATCTAGAAAACGAACGGGCCGAAGAAGGTAATGCTGTAGAAAATACTGATGCTGATGAAGAAAATGCCCTCTTGATGATCGGTGCCCTAGCCTTGATTACAATGATCGTAATAGGAGTTATTGTACTGAGAGGCCGTAAGAAATGATTTCTTTAAGTAATGTCGTCTTAAGCTTTGCATTTCTTATCTTAACGGGATATCACTTATTAGCCTTAATACCTGAGGGGAAAAGGGCGGCCATAGATGTTCCGAGGTGGCTTCTTCTCTTGTTGACGGGACTCATACCCTTTATGCTGCTAGCGCCTGTGTGGAATATATTAACGGTGTTAGTAACACAATTTCAAGTGAGCTGGGTTGAAGCACTGTATACAGTATTCCTCAGTTACTCATCAGGCCAGGCAGCATTGTTAAGTATTTTGACAGCTGGAGTTTTATTTGTCCTTACGATACGAAATAGCGGCTCGGTCTATATGAAAGTCAGTGCATTACTTTTAGTCCTCATTTTAATTGCATTATCAGGCTGGGCAAGTCATGCTGCATCTTTAACTGGTCTATCTGGATTTTTTGCAAACACTGGTCATCTGCTTGGTGTTTCTGCTTGGATTGGCGTCTTGTTTGTATTGGGATGGTTTGGGAGGCACCTTACTGATGCGAAAGCCTTTAGTGCGTGGTTTTCACCTCTGGCGTTGATTAGCGTAACTGTCATCATTGGATCAGGATTTTTATTGATGGGCGACATTGTACCTGAATATGTAAATGCTTGGATGTTAACGTACGGTCAACTATTACTAATCAAACATATTCTATTTATTCCTTTATTACTATTTGGGGCGCACCATATATGGTTGATTCGAAAATCTAATCACCAAATAAATCTTGAAAAGCTGCAAACGACATTTCGAATCGAAGCACTTATTGCCTTTATTATTATCGCGATCTCTGCCTTTATGACGGAGGAGACACCACCGCATGAAGTGATTCAAACGCTGCAAACGGAAAATACTTCGATTTTGTTTGAGTTATTTCAACAGCAGCCGCTGCTTGTGAATCAGACGCTGCAATTAGAATGGAATATGCTCTCTGTTAGCTTGATCGCTTTAAGCCTAGTATTTCTTTTAACTGGATCCAGGTGGTTAACAGGCAGAATGAAGATATGGTCTGCGATGACTTCTTTTTTCATTTTCTGCTTTCTCTTTTATGCGGGACTAATGCAAAGTGTCTTAGCTGTAGATACAGCTGTTGACGAGACCGTTTACGAGACGAAAATTGAAGCAATCGAAGCGAGCTATGCTAGTGATTTGATTGTCACTCTCTTAGCAGCAGAGGAGCTTGATGAACACAGAGTGATGACTATTTATACGGTTAATGATCAGGATCTTGTCGCCGAAGTATTAGAAGCAACAGCTGATGGCTATAAGAGATTACCAGCAGCTATGTTAACGGTTGGCGGAACTGCTGTTACTGATGAAGATCAGAAAATTAGAACGTTCCGTGTTCAACATGGAAATTGGCATGACGAAGCTTATGAATACACGTATGTTACATTCGGAATGATTAAAGAGCCTGTTGGCGTAGCAAGAGTTCAAATTCATTATGAAGGCGGCTCGTATATCGCTGAACTTGAAAACCATGTATTCATTAATAAAGTTTCTAGTCAAGAACGATGGAATGATCAGCACCCTATTGATTTCTTATCAGATGATGGAAGCGTCATCGAAACATATGCAAGACAGGTTATGGAGGAAGGCGTTTATTGTCATTAGGCAATAAGCGTTTTTTTTTGAGGAATTTATTATTTCGTTTTGCGAAGAAAAGGAGTACAATGAGAGAAAAAAAGGAGGGGCATAAAGTGGAGAGAAAGAAGCTATGGTTGATCTATGGCATGCTGACGCTAGCAACAGCCACATGGGGAAGTGCTTTTATTGCAGGGAAATTTGCGATTGAAAGCTTTGAACCAGCGACAATTGCTTTCTTGCGATTTTTAGGAGCAGCTATTTTATTATTTCCAATTATGTGGTTTTTCGAGAAAAATAGACCAAAACCAACTATTAAGGATTGGGGGATGTTTGCTTTATTAGGCCTGACAGGGATTGCAATCTATAATATTTGTTTCTTTTTGGCCAGCAAGCATGCGCCAGTGATTAAAAGCTCTTTATTTATAGCGGCAAATCCGATGTTAATTGTTTTGTTATCTGGTCTCTTTCTAAAAGAAGTGATCACTAAAAAGCAGATCATTGGGTTGTTCCTTGCATTAACTGGCGTTGTCTTGATCGTGACGGAAGGGAATGCGGGTGTAATCACTCAATTTCAATTTGAAATGATCGATCTTGTGTTATTAGGAGCTGTGATCACTTGGGCTCTATACAGTGTTTTAGGCAGAGTGGTTCTGAAAAAATACAGTCCGATCGTCTCTACTACGTATGCAGTAGCTTTCGGTACCTTCTTTTTATTACCATTCTCGTTAGTTGAACAGCCTTGGAATGCCATAGGCACGGCCACACCGGCAGCATGGCTTTCGATTGCTCATATGAGTGTTTTGGTTACGGTTGTCAGCTTTATCCTATACTATTACGGTATTCAACAAATTGGGGCAGCAAGGGCTTCGATCTTTATTAATGTGATGCCGTTGTCAGCAGTAATCATGGCAACAATCTTCTTAGGCGAAACGTTCACCGCTTCATCGATGATTGGAGCATTATTTGTTTTAAGCGGCGTGTATGTTGGAACCTATGTCCATAAAAAAAGGATAAAACGTTTGAGGCATGCAAGTTAGTGTCATTAGTGTTAAAATGTGTGCCATAAGAACGAGGTGAATGTATGTTACGGGAACAATGGACAAAAGAACAAATTGAGCAATGGCTAAAGTCAGTGGACCTGGGTGAGCAAACATTTCAGGAAGCAACGGCTTTGCAGCTTATTAACCAACTTGAGGCAAATTCTTCTATAGGTGAAACAAATAAGATTCGTGGAGAGCTCTATGCAAGGCTTGCTGTTGAAAGAGAAAGCCGAGTACACTCTTTAAATGATCATTTGTTACATGAGTGGATGAATATGGCTCTCGAATCAGATCATTCAAATGAAAAAGCTCACTCTGTAAGATTGAAACTAATCGTAGAGCAATGCAGACACTTGCCGATCCCATCTAAATTCCCGCCCATCAGGGAAACAGACCATGGCAGTGCTAAGAAAAAGACGGCTGAGCTGTATCACGATATAGCTCTAGAGTTCGGCAGACTAGATGAGCAGATGAAGACGTATTTTACACAAGCAGAAGAATCACTTAAATATGCTGATAACGAGGAGTACGGTGAAGTGATCCGTTCACTTCAGCGCATTTACGACTTATTTGTAGAGCCTTTTGAAATGATTGAAGCTGCAACGAGGGAATATGCAAACTCTTTAACAGGTATTTATTATTCAGCAGCACAGTTCAGTCAAATCGACCAAGCGGTAAAACAAATTGAACAGACTAAAAAAGAGTGGGAAGAGCAATTAGATCAAGCAGCCGCTTCAAAAGGCCATACTGAATTAAGTGCTCTTGAAGAGCTTGATTCAATGATCGGACTTCATGATGTAAAAAAAAGAATTGCTAAATTGTATCAATTTTTGCATTATCAAAAAGCACGTAAAGAGCAAGGGTTTCGCTTTAAAGATGAATTAAGCCTACATATGATATTGACTGGAAACCCAGGTACAGGTAAAACTCGTTTAGCAAGATTGATTGCAAAAATTTATTATGAACTTGGTCTTCTAGAACGGCCTGAAGTATATGAAGTAGACCGCTCTCAGCTTGTCGGAGGATATGTTGGTCAAACAGAGGAGCAGACCACTCAAGCCATTGAACGAGCTTTAGGCGGTGTTCTTTTTATTGATGAAGCTTATAGTTTAAAGCGCCAAGGACAATCAACTCAAGATTATGGTCAATCAGCCATTGATACCTTGGTCTCTGCGATGACGAGCGGGAAGTATCAAGGCAAATTGGCTGTCATATTGGCTGGATATCCAGAAGAAATGAGAAACTTTCTTCGTGCAAACCCGGGACTTAGAAGCCGCTTTCCCGAGCAGAATCATGTGCAGATTGAAAATTATTCTACAGATGAATTAATCGAGATGGCCAAGAATGTGGCAGTTGAGAATGATTTTGTGATAACAGAAGAAGCCATTATGGCGTTAAAAGAGCGAATCGAAAAACAACAAGTAGACGAATCCTTTGGAAACGGACGTACTGTAAAAAACATTGTATTAGATGCTATTTTTCAAAAAGGAGCATCTGTTCAATTAGATAAGGTGGAGTCGAATGATTTTCTTCTCTTAGAAGCAGGAGATTTCAAATCAGAAGTCTCATCCAAAACAACTGAAGAAAACGATCCGCTCGAACAATTAAATGAACTCATTGGACTAACAGAAGCGAAAAAAACGATTGAACGTCTCACTTCATTTGTTAAAGTACAGCAGTTAAGAAGGGAGCATCACTTAGAAGTCACACCTATTGGGCTGCATGCGGTCTTTAGTGGAAACCCTGGAACAGGAAAAACGACGGTCGCAAGAATTTATGCTAGAGCACTTCATCAGCTTGGACTTCTTAAAAGAGGGCATATGGTTGAAGTGAGCCGTGCTGACCTTGTTGCCGGTTATGTGGGGCAGACGGCAATCAAGACTAGAGAAAAGATTGTCGACGCCCTAGGCGGTGTCTTATTTATTGATGAAGCATACTCTTTACTGGGTAAAGGAGAAAATGACTTCGGTGCTGAAGCTCTTGCGACCCTCGTTCAAGAGATGACTGTGCACGATGAAAATTTAGTTGTCGTCATGGCGGGCTATAAAACGGAGATGCAAAAATTACTAGAAGTGAACCCCGGACTGCGTTCACGTTTTAAAAATGAAGTAGAGTTTAGTGATTATACGGTAAGCGAGCTAAACGAGATCTTATTAAAACGAGCACATCATCATGGATATCAATTTAATCAAGAGGCGATGAATTCCCTTTCTGAGCTCATCCCTAAAGAAGGACATCCAGGTAACGGCCGTTTTGTTGCAGGGTTACTCGAATCCTTAATACAAGCACAAGCAACGCGATTAGCAGCAGAGAGACAAGCACATATAGATAAAGACATGCTTACAACGTTCACGAAAGAAGATATGTTGTTCCTGCAAAAAATGGAGGGGTAGAAATCATGTTCATTTCTGAAACAAAAGTAGAAGTCCGTTATGCTGAAACAGATCAAATGGGGATTGTTCATCATTCCAATTATGTCGTGTGGTTTGAATTAGGGCGTACCCATCTAATAAAAGAAATAGGCTTTAATTATGCCGAAATGGAAGCGGATGGAATTCTTTCGCCAGTCACTGATATTCAAGTGTCTTATAAACACCCGGCGACATACGGGGAAGAAGTAATTGTTAAAACCTGGGTTGATCGTTACGATGGAATTAGGGTGGCCTATGGCTATGAAGTAATAAACAGCAAGGGGCAGATATGTGTGACTGGTGAAAGTTCACATTGCTGCGTAAAGAAAGATACATTTAGACCGATTTCTATTAGAAAGCAATTGCCTGAATGGCATGAGGTTTACGAAAAAATAAAAAAATAATTTCATCGTATGAAATGATGCGGAACTTCCATACTAAAAGAGGTACCACATCTTACTCATACGGAGGGATTACCTATGGCAAAGCCAGATAATCGTGCAGATAATGTTGAAAAGCTACAACAGATGAAAGAAAACACACAGCACAATATTGAAGCTGCTGAGGAGTCTATGGCAAATACGGATATGACTGCAGAACAAAAACAGCAGATCAAACAAAAGAATGCGAACCGTCAAGAAAGCATCGAAGCATTCGAATCTGAAATCCAAGACGAATCCCAAGCAAGAGAAAACGGGTACCAACAGTAATAGATAAAAAGCAAGGCAAAGCGCCTTGCTTTTTTTATGTGTGAATCGCCCTCATATTTATTACCGCATGCCAGCCCAGTCGCCTCCGCTTTTCTCTGTCTAGCTTCATGATTCAGATAATCGGTGGCTTCACTTTGCCAAACGAAGCAAGAACAGCTTCTTATTGTCAAACCTCCATCCTCCTCATATCTAAACGAATCATTCAGCTTTTCGTGTCTAGCTGCGACTCCTTGTCCTGCGGGTAAAAAAACGGTGAATCGAACGAAGCAAAAAGCGCTTCTCATCACTTCCCCTAATTTTACCGCATGCCAAAACAGTCGCCTCCGCTTTTCGTGTCTAGCTGCGGCTCCTTATCCTGCGGGTAAAAACGGTGAATCGAACGAAGCAAAAAGCGCTTCTCATCACTTCCCCTAATTTTACCGCATGCCAGCCCAGTCGCCTCCGCTTTTCTTCTAAAACTAGACGAATTGTTACAAGATCTCTCAAAGGGAGGAGTGTGGGTTTTGTAGAATTCTTAAGCAAGAAAATAAACTTAGTGAGGGTGATGGTTATGAGTTATCAGAATGAAATGAACTGGAAGAAATTTTCCTATGTTGTGAAGCAGATGCAGTCTGATAATCCAAGGGTTCGTGAAATGGCTGTCCAATCTTTAGACCGCATGGTGGACACTGAAGTATCTGGTATCACTTTAGAAGTGAAAAGTTCACATTCAAAGTCGCCAGAAAAAGATAAACAAGATGTGATGCATAAAATTAGATTGCTTCAAAAAGATAAGGAAAAGAAGCAGCAACGAAGAAAAAAGTGGTTTGCTGTGCTATGATAAGGAAAAATGATGAAGAGGTGCGTTGAATTTGGCTTTTGGGATTACAAAGACTGAACTTCGTGAGTGGAAAGAACGTGCAAAACAAAATGAAATATCCTTCCTCACTCACTTTTGGATCGATGATCGTTTTCCGGGATGTACGTCTGTTACCAAAGTCGCTTGTGCAGATATTGAAAAGTTAGTAAGCTGGGGTAGGAATTATGGCTTGAAGCGTGAGTGGCTTCATTGGCATGATGACTACCCTCATTTTGATTTGCTTGGGGAAACTCAATATCGCATTCTAAAACAAGAGGGATTGCTGTCACAGCTATCTCGTTTTCGTGTTTTAGACAAACTTTAAGTTTGAGTTCTTGGTATAATAGGAATACTTATACAAACTGATCATTTAGAGGAGGGCTAATTATGACAACTACACAACAGCAAATTCAAGAGGAACTATATACAAGACCTTCTATTGACCCGAAAGAGGAAGTCAGAACAAGAGTAGACTTCTTAAAGGATTATTTATTAAAAACAGGCACAAAAGGGTACGTGTTAGGGATTTCTGGTGGACAAGATTCCAGCTTAGCTGGTAAATTGGCACAAATCGCTGTTGATGAATTAAATGATGAAAAAGGTGGTTCGTATCAATTTATTGCTGTTAGACTCCCATATGGCATCCAGCATGATGAAGATGATGCCCAGCTTGCCTTAGAATTCATTAAGCCAAGTGTGATCAAAACGGTAAATATTAAAGCGGCAGTCGATGCAAGCGAGGCTGCATTTAACCAAGCAACAGGAGAAGAAATGTCTGACTTCCATAAAGGAAATACAAAGGCACGTGAGAGAATGAAAGTACAATTTGACTTAGCTGCTCATTACGGCTGCTTAGTAATCGGTACTGATCATGCTGCAGAGGCTATTACTGGATTCTTTACAAAATACGGTGACGGCGCTTGTGATATTGCTCCTTTATTTGGGTTAAATAAACGACAAGGCAAAGAGTTGTTGAGAGTTCTTGAAGCTGATGAGCGTTTATACTTAAAAGTGCCTACGGCCGATTTAGAAGATGATAAACCTGGTATTCCTGATGAAGTGGCACTTGGAATGACGTATGAAAATTTAGATGATTACTTAGAGGGCAAGGAAGTAGATTCAGATATAAAGAGAAGAATCGAACAACGTTACAAATTAACAGAACATAAGCGTCAGCTGCCTGTAACGATCTATGACGAGTGGTGGAAATAAAAAAGGAAGTCAGTCATGAACCTTTTCACTCCATCATATGGTCTAAATAGACAAATAATATGAAATGAAACAAACAGATTGAAATGATTAGGATCAAGGAGAGGAAAAGCTTGATGAAAGGAAAAGTTGTTTTATTATCAGCTTTATTAATTTTGCTTGTTTTAGTAGGTGGATACGCTTTTAGCAGCCAGCCCGCTTCTTCTAGTTTAGATGACCAAGAGAGCATGGGTAAAGTGGAAAGAGGCGAGCAGACCCAAGAGATTAACGGGTTACAAATGACGGTTAACAATGTCCGGACAGAAGAATCAGAACAAGAAGGTATGCACAATGTCATCATTGACATTACTCTTGAAAATGCAAGCTCTTCAGTTCAAGAATTTTCATTGTTTAAGATGAGTTTAGCTGACCCAGAAGGTTATGCCTATACGCATTCTTCACGCGTAGAAACAAAAGGAATCCTAGGCGGGCAGCTTCACCCTGAACGTAAAAATCGCGGTGAAATTGCATTTGAAGTGCCTGTACATGAAGAATATGAGATGATTTATACAGACCATCTTAGAACGGGCCAAGTAACATGGCCGATTACATTAGACCAATAGGGTAGATAAGTAAAGGAGAGTTCCGTAAATGAGCACCATCAAAAATAGTGACCTTCACATGCATTCCACTGCTTCAGACGGAAATTACACTCCAAAAGATTTGATGGGAAAATGCAAGGAGGCGGGGCTTGAAATAGTAGCACTCACCGACCATGATACTGTTCAGGGGATAGAGGCCGCTATCGAAGCCGGACAAGCACTTGGACTTGCGGTCATTCCTGGAATTGAACTTTCTACAAAGATTCACGGCAAAAGTGTACATATTCTTGGCTATGGCATTGATTATACCAACATTGACTTGAAAAGTTTTTTAGCTGCGCAGCAGGAGTATCGCAGTGAGCGTTTAGATGAGATGATTGCTAAGCTTTCAAGAATTGGTATTGAGCTACACCGTCAGCAAGTGTTAAAGCATGTAGATGGGGGAAGCATAGGCAGGCCTCATGTAGCCAAAGCGATGATTGATGCAGGATATGTAAGCTCAGTAAGTGAGGCTTTTGATGAATTTTTAGCAGAAGGCAAGCCAGGGTTTGTTGAAAAACAAAAAGAAATGACTGTTAAAGAAGCAATTGATTTCATCCATAAGTACAACGGTGTGGCGATTGTTGCTCATCCCGATTATTACGGTTTAGATGAAGAAATCGAGTCTTGGGTAATAGAATGGGGGCTAGATGGAATAGAAGCTTTCCATCGTGATCATAACCGATCAGCAGTTGAGAGATATTCAAGTTTGGCACACTCAATTGAAGGGCGCAGTGGAAGACGGCTCTTACTCACTGGCGGCTCAGATTTCCATGACGAGGAATATGGAAGGGTTCCAGAGCCACTCGGTGTGACAAGGCTTGAAAACCGTTACGCAGAAGCATTATTAGAACGTATAGAAGAGAGCGGCTCATGAGAATGAGCCGCTTTTTATGAAGAAGTTTCCTTTTTACCTGAAATTTCGATTCCAGCTAATGCTTGGTTGGCTAGTTGATCTGCTTCTTTGTTTTCTTTGCGGTCAATTTGTATAAATTCACATGTAAGCTTAAGTTTTTGTTTCAGTTCGTCTATTTTATCTAGCAAAGGTTATAATGATCTTCATAACTCGGCCATTCTCCAGATGCTTGATTCACTGCAACTTGCGAGTCGGAATAAAATGTAATCGTTTGATGCCTGACTTCTTCCTCTTCTAATATTTGAAGCGCTAAATGCATGGCTGCAAGCTCTGCTTCATTATTATCAGCTATATATTCAATTTGTTCATTTCTTCTAATACGCCAATTTTTTTTGTGCTGGGTAAAATAAATGACAATCCCCAAGCCTGCTAATTTGCTTTTTTTATCAAAGCCGCCGTCTACATAGATCCTTACATCTTGTGGTTCTGTCTCGTGGATTTTTGATAGCTTGATTAACTCTTTTTTTGTCCAGCTCCGGTCATCTTCATCATAATATTCAATGGATTTTAATCGTCCGCTTTTTTCTAAATCATCAGAAAGGAGCAATACCTCTTTAAGCAGCATAAACTCTGATTTCATAAAGGATGTCATTTTGCCTTTAGGAAGCTGGTAATACCATTCGATTCTTATTTTCATTTTCAACCCTCCGAACGATTGATTAACGTTGAATTTTATGATAATTTAAAACAATCTACTAAATTCAGTTTAACAGTTTAATGTAATGACGGATATATTTACATATATTTATTAGTAAAGGAGCCCTAATGTTATGCCTATTAAGATCCCAGATCACTTACCTGCAAAAGAAGTATTAAATAGCGAAAATATTTTCGTCATGGATGAAAGCCGTGCTTACTCACAAGATATTAGACCACTTAAGATCATTATATTAAATTTGATGCCCATTAAAGAAACAACTGAAACACAATTGCTGCGCTTACTTGGTAATACTCCGCTGCAAGTCGATGTTTCGTTTCTATATCCTGATACTCATGTCTCTAAAAATACACCACATGAACACCTGCAGTCGTTTTATAAAACATTTGAAGAAATTGAATCCAAAAAGTTCGATGGAATGATCATTACGGGCGCCCCGATTGAAAAGCTCGATTTTGAACAAGTTGATTATTGGGATGAATTAAAGCGTATTATGGATTGGAGTGTCAAAAATGTGACGTCCACTCTTCATATATGCTGGGGAGCTCAAGCTGGTTTGTATCATCATTACGGTGTTAGAAAATATAAACTAGATCAAAAAATATTTGGTGTTTTTACTCACAGTATTGAACAGCCTAATGTTAAACTGCTGCGAGGGTTTGATGATGAATTTTTAGCCCCGCATTCTAGACATACAGATATTAGACAGGAAGACCTAGAAGATGTTCCTGAACTTGATGTATTAAGTGTCTCAGAGGATGCAGGAGTGTACTTAGTTGCTGCTAAAAATGGCAAGCAAATCTTTGTCACGGGCCATTCAGAATATGATACATGTACGCTTGAAGATGAGTATCGACGTGATCTTGAAAAAGGATTAGATATCTCTTTGCCAGAGAATTACTTTCCTGAAAACAACTCTGAAGCTAAGCCTAAGCTTAAATGGCGTGCTCATTCTAACTTATTATTTTCAAATTGGCTTAATTACTATGTGTACCAAGAAACGCCATATGATTTAAGTGAAGAATAAACGGGAAAATGTGCATTTGAAAAACCTACAGCACTGCTGCAGGTTTTTCTTTATGCTCATGATTGGCTTGATTATTCTCATTGCACCACTCTATAAAATACTTCACAAACTGCGGGTCCCATTGCGTTCCTGCTCCTTCTTCAAGGATCTGCAAAGCCTTCTTTTGACTCATTCCAAGACGGTAAGGACGGTCTGATGTCATGGCATCAAATGCATCAGCAACGGCAAGGATTTTTCCAAATAGAGGGATTTGATCACCGGTCAACCTGTCAGGATACCCACCGCCATCTATCCTTTCATGATGAGAGCGAACACCAGGTATTAGTTTTTCCATCAAGTCTGCTGGCTGTATCGTTCGGAGGATTTCTTCACCTAAAACAGGGTGAAGCTGAATTGCTTTAAACTCTTCCTCTGTCAATCTCCCGTTTTTAAGCAGGACATCATCAGGGACCCCTATTTTCCCTATGTCATGAAGCAGTCCTGTTTTTCTCAAGGTCTGAAGCTGTTCTTTTGTTAATCCCGCCTTTTTGCCAATTTCAACCGCATACTCAGCAACACGGACTGAGTGCCCTGCCGTATATGAATCACGCGCATCGAGTGTAGTGGCTAATGTCTCAAAAAAGCTTTCATACAATTGATTATTTATAACTTCACGCGTTTTTAGCCCTTTCACCATATGATTAAATCCATTAATGGTTTGTGAGAATTCATCGGAATAGTACTCTGCGGCCCGTACATCAAAGTTGCCTTCTTGAACTTTTTTCATCTTGTCATGGAGATGATTTAGTGGTTCGGCAACGATTGAAAATAATAACCTCGCACCATACAAGGAAAGTCCGCAGCCGACAAGCAAAACAAGGAGAGACCATACCCAATACACTTCTATTAAAAGTGCTTCACCTTGGCTGAGTCTCATTTGTGTCGCTAAACTAAATAATAGAAGAGGAAAAGCACCGAATAATAAAGCACTTAATTGAAATTTTGTTTTTAAAGAAATAATTTTCTTTCCTTCTAAAGTGAGCTTTTTTTGATAAAGGTGTAACGACTTTTTTTGTATATGATCAAGGATCGGAATGATCGCAGTTGATGTATGGTAGTACTCTATCATTGCATGCATACCGGCAATTAATACCGCGCACACTATTCCATATAATATGTATGCATAAGGTATATGCACAAGCTCTATTCGTATAAAGAGAATGGTAAGTATAACTGCCGGTATACTTAAACCAAATAAATGAGGCCCTAGTATCCGGTATCCAGTTAATTTAGGAAATTGATGAGCTTGATAATAAGCAGTTTTTAACTCTTCATAAGACGGCTCTTCAGCCATGCAGGCATTTTTAATTGATTTGGCATGACGTTTAAAAAAGTACCATTCCACACCCATCATGCACAAAATGGAACTAAAGACAATTAAGGCGAGAGGCAGGAGGTCTCTTGGTTCAAGTGCTAACGTGGTTGGGATTAATACAACTCCTACACCTATGACCGCTATGAATGACCCAAAAAGGTAATATATAGCTAAGTTTTTAACAAATTGTTGGTACGTTAACAAAAACGGATCCCCCTTTAATCATCCTAAAACCTAAGGGTCTTTTTACCTATTATATTACGGTTAAATGGTTGGATAAACAATACAAAGATGACAAAAATGAGAGGTGTAGTCATGAAAAACGAACATTCTTTGAAATCTATTGTGTATTTAATGGGTACGGATGTGTATTATGAACGTTATCAATCCGAGAAAACCAAACGTGGCACGCTGGTTTTTATTCATGGTTTTGTGTCATCGAGCTATAGCTTCAGATATTTAATCCCTTATTTACAAAAATACTATGACATCATCTGTGTGGATCTTCCAGGGTTTGGGCGGAGCGGGAAGCAGCGAACGTTTTGTTATTCATTTCAAGGGTACGCTGATTTAGTGATTGCCCTGCTGGAATTGCTAAAAGTGGAGAACATTACGATTATTGGCCATTCAATGGGAGGACAAGTTGCACTATATATAGCCAAAACGAGGCCAAATTTAATTTCCTCCATCATTTTATTATCAAGCTCAGGTTATTTAAAGAGAGTGAAAAAACGATTTATTTATGCTTCATATATTCCTTTTGCTAAACATGCAATGAAATGGTGGATAGGGAAGAGAAATGTACAGAAAATGTTTACTCAGGTGGTGCATAACGAAAAGACAATAACCAAAGAAGCAATTGAGGAATACAGTCTGCCCTTAACAGACCCATCTTTTTGTGATGGGTTAATTGGCTTAATGCGCCAGCGTGAGGGAGACCTTGATAAAAAGGACCTGCAACACATTATGCAGCCTTGTTTAATACTGTGGGGAGATGAAGACACTATTATTCCTTCGAGAATTGGCAAGCGCTTATCGGAAGACCTCCCTTGTGCAGAATTTTATTGTTTTAGAAAGACAGGACACTTATTGTCGGAAGAAAAACCAGACGAAGTTGCAGATAAAATGCTTTCTTTTTTAAGCAAAAATCAGAAGGCTTAATGGGCAGCTAACCCCTTTCTCATTATATGCTATAATAATAGTTGATGAGCGGTATTGGGGGTAGAGGAATGGATCCATTAGATGTCATGATGAATAAAGAGAAGATAAAACCGTATTTCCAAGCCATTGTTAGTGCTGATAAGCAGCTCGTTGTCGGATATGAGGTGCTAACGCGTTTTGAAGGGGAAAATGGAGCGGAAAGCCTTGGCTGGTTCTTTCAGGATAAGTCGATCCCTGATGAATACAGGCTTGAGGTTGAAGACCATGTACAACGGCTTGCGCTAACTAAATATATGGAAGAAGCTCAGACAAGCATTTTATTTTTAAATAATGACATAGATATCGTGTTAAAAGATGATGGGGAAAATTTATTAAATAGAATAATGCCTTTTATTAATCAAGGCTTGCCAGCAGATCGAATTGCTATAGAGTTTAAGGAGTCGCAGATCCTTGATAAAGTGGAAGAGGGTAAGCATCTTTTAACTTATCTTCAAAGCCTGGGTATCCGGATTGCCATAGATAACGTGGGGCAATCTAATGGGAATTTGGAGCGTCTTGCGATGGTGAGTCCTAATATTGTAAAAATTGATACGAGTTTTCTTGAGAATAATTCACTGCCTCATCTTTACCGAGACGTTCACCATTCATTAACAATGCTTTCAAGAAAAATAGGAGCAACTCTATTATTTGAAGGGATATCGACATTTAACCAACTAAATTATGCTTGGAGAAATGGCGGCAGGTATTATCAAGGCTACTATATGCAAATGCCAAAGGCTGATTTTATTGATGAGGGTTCTTGCAAGGAACGGATACAAAAAGAATTCCACCATTTTATTACCTTTGAAAGAAAGAAAATGCAAGCGCAGCTTAGTTTAACGAATGAACTGAGCGTTAAAATCAAGCAAGCTATTAAACGTATTCAAGCAGAAGATACATATGATGAGGTAATAACAAAGATTGCAGAAGATTGCAGAGAGTATGCTTTTAGGATCTATATATGTGATCAAGAAGGGTTTCAATTATCTTCAAATATTGAAAAGGATGAAACAGATCAATGGACGCTAAGGAGTGAGGGCAGATATAAAAACTGGAGCTGGCGCCCATATTTTCTAGAAAACATCGTCAGAATGAATGTTGAAAAACGAGGGATTTTATCTGATTTATACACCGATATTGAACGGGAAGAGCATATTCGAACGTATTCATACCCAATTGCTGAAGAGGCATTTGTTTTTATTGATATACCGTATACGTATCTATTTGAACAAGATGAATTATTGTAAAAGGTAAAAAGAGGGCATTTGTCCTCTTTTTTGTTTTTCTTGAAAAAGAAGGTTTAGTCTTTCGATATACAGGTTATAGTTTTCTAACATTGGAGAATATACTCTCCCATTTTAAAGGAGGACTATGTACATGCCACTAGAAAAAGAACTCCAGAAATTAAGGGATAAGCAATGCGCGGAAGGTTGTCTTACGATATATTTAAATACGGATCAATCCAGTGTCGACCAGAAAAAAGGAGAATGGAAAATCCGCCTTAAAAATGGCCTAAATAAAATAGAGGAGTATATTCAGGCAAGTAGTGAAAGTGAGCTTAAATCATTTAAAAAATTGAAGAAAAAAGCTTCAAAAGAAATTCCAGACATGCAAACTTCACTGTCCCGCAGTCTTATTTTTTTAGGGTCAGCTGATGGTGAATGGGAAATAAAAAAATTAAATGTGCCGGTTGAAAACGAATTCAGATGGGAGAATAAGCCGGCAATTGAACAGCTAGAGAAGATTCAACAGGACTATCCAAAAGTAGGCGTATTAGTTATTCAAAAATTAGATGTGTTTGTCATTGAGACGAGTTTAGGCGAAGTAGATAGGGAATTTGCTTACAGCTGGGACATTGAGGATGAAGATTGGAAAGAGTATGAAGGAATCGCATCAGCTGACAGGACAGCTTCTGGTGCTACACATAAAGATCAATATGACCAACGCTTTGAAGCGAATCAACAGAGATGGTTTAAACAGCTGGCCCAAGATATTCAGAAAAAGGCAAAAGAGGCAGGGTGGCAGGAGATATACGTGTCAGGCTCTAATGAAGCTGCCGGAGAGTTTGAAAAGCACCTCACTTTCAGAGAGGTGACAGTCATTCCTAAAAACTTCACAAAAATAAAAGGGCATGAAATTGTAAGCGAAGTGTTAGCATCTTAATGTCAGGATCAAGTAGTTAATAAAATGAAGGTAAATCAACTGTACAAATCTTTTAAAGGAGTTGTTTTTGATGAAAGAATTTAGTGTTGTACCAAATAAAGATAGTTCTGCATGGATGGTTAAAGTAGAAGACGTATCCCCCGTCCATTCTTATAACAATAAAATGGAAGCCATTGAAAAGGCGAAAGAATTAGCTAAGGAAGACCAGCCTAGTAAAATATCTTTATATGATGGTAATCATGAATTAGAAGAAGTGATTACAGTATAGTTAAAGTAAGCTGAATATTGATATATGATAAGCAGCCTCTCATTCAGAGGCTGCTTTTTAGACTGGCTAAATACTGAATATAGTGATATTTAATATATTCCTAGTCTTTTAAGTGTAATAGGAGTATTCTTAATAGTGGATGTTTTATTGGAAAGCAGGTAAGGAGAGGTTTGAATGGAGTATCGTTCCGTGTACCGCTTAATGGCCTATTTGTTTTTTGCTTATTCTACGATGACGATTGTGATGAGCTATATTCCTTTATATTTTCAGGCTGATGGCTTATCTGGCAATGAAGTAGGAATATTAATGGCAATAGGTCCTTTTGCGACGATTATTGCTCAACCTTTTTGGGGGTTTATGAGTGATAAATATAAAACGATTAAAAGAATGATCGTTATAAGTGCCATTGGCGTCGTAATAGCCGCTGCAGGGTTTATGTTGATGGGGCAATTTTATGGCTATCTAATTATGATGTTTGTACTCTTTCTCTTTTTATCACCGTTGACGGCATTGGGAGATAGCTTGTCTCAAAAAACGGCTACTTTAAAAGGAGTCAGTTTTGGACGGATTCGGATGTGGGGGTCGCTAGGGTTTGCTACTACTTCATTATTAACCGGCTATGTGCTGACAACCATTGGGGTAGAACGTGTGATGATCCCAATGATTATAATGGCGGTATTAGCACTCGTTATGGCGCTTACAATTGAGGATGTTAAAGGGACAAATAAGCCAGTAACGATTATTAGTGCACTGAAAATAGGTTTAAATAAAAAGCTGATGTTCTTTCTTTTATGTGTCGTTTTTATCTCAATTACTCATAGAGCAAACGACAGTTATCTAGGGTTGTATATTGTTGACCTTGGAGGAGCAGAATCTTTGATCGGCTGGGCTTGGTTTGTCGGTGTATCAGCTGAAGCGCTTGTTTTTGCAACGAGTCCTTTATGGTTTAGGAAGTTTAATCCCTTAAGCTTTATTGTGATTGCTGGCTTTATTTACAGCATTAGATGGGTGTTGATGGGTATGATTACTTCACCTTGGATGGTTCTGCCGCTGCAGTTAACTCATGGAATTTCATTTGGGATGTTTTATATTGCCGCATTCCAATATGTGAATAAATTAATCCCTGAGCACCTTCAAGCAACAGGGCATGTCTTATTTATTACAACATTCTTTGGTTTATCCGGCATCTTCGGTTCGCTTTTTGGGGGCTGGATGATTGATGGATTTGGCCTTAAAATGCTATATTTCTGTTTAGGTGCTAGTGCTTTAATCGGAGTAGCAGGATTGATGATTTTTAACCAGAAAACGAAAGTGAATTCTTCCGCAGCTTAAAAACAACTCATTAAACAACTCATTAAACAACTCATCATATAAATCATTATGGGTTGTTTTTTGTATTTTACAAGTTCGTGATAATCAGATAAACTGATAAGAACTTTAATGGCAGCAGGAGGTAGAAAAAAGTGAACATCGTATTAACTGATACATCAAGAGAGTATTTAAAGTCTCTAGAATTAGCAAAAAAAGCAGTTCGAATTGTTGCACGAGATACATATGAATGAAGCACGATGATTGAGTTTTACCTCGCTCTGGATGAGCGAGGCTTAGAAGATACTTTTGTTATTGTAGATGACATTCCTTTTATTTATGATCATAAAGCTCTAGATGAAATTGGATCATATTTAAAAGTTGACTTTATTGGTTCACAAGGGTTGAAGTTAATCAATTCCAACCAAACATTAGCTTATGGGTTAAAGTTAAAAAGATTGTAAATTACTTTTTAACAAAAAATGCACTGACTTGTTTAACAAGAGGGGATACTTGTTTGACGATTGGTGAGACTTGCTGCACCGTCTTAACGACTTGATCCACGGTTTGAAACGTTCTTCCGACATCAAAATTACCATCTTCCCCAGTAAAAGCCGACTTAATTAAAGAAGGCTTTTTGCTGTTAAACGATTGTTGTTGTTGTTGTGAGTATTGGTTTAAAGAGCTTTGATAAGGCAGTTGTTGATTAAATCCCTGTTTCTTTGCCATCGGGGGCTGCTGCATAAATCCCCTTTGACGACGTTGCGGTTGCGGGTGATGCGGCGTGTGTTGATATGGATGCGGTTGGCTGTAGTGGTTCCAATGAGGATGATTCATCATTTGGATTTCCTCCTTATTGAATATCTATTCGTTCTGACCTTAAGGGAACGGTAATAATGAGCAGCCCATTTTTATATCTAGCATGGATCTCAGATTCTGTTGGATGAAACCCTAGTGGAATAAAACGTTCCCGAATTCGGTGTGTTTCAGAGCGTCTCCGAATCTGATTTTGATCGTTTGTTACATCTATGACTTCATTTTCCTGAACTTTTATATGAATGCCTTGGTTATACACATCAATCGTAATTTGCTTACGATCAACTCCCGGAAGCTCAGCTTCAATCTTTAACTCAGATGTTCCCCTGCTAAATCGAATAGGGATCGTTGGTGTAAATAAAGGGTGATCAACTAACCGCTCATGAGTTTGTTGAAAAAAATCGTCAATTGATTTTAATATGTCCTGATAGCCTTGAGGGAGCTTTCTGGACCATGATTCTTTCTCAGACACTGAAAATCCCTCCAATTATGCAATTGTTTTTCTGTATTATATCTATGTCATGACTTTGTAAAAGGTGAGTAAATGTCTAGGGGGGGGATGACCTTGAAAATTATCGATACACACTGTGATGCTTTGCTTAAATTATGGGAAAATCATGATCGAACATTTCTTGATGAGCCGGAGATTGAGGCAAATGCCAACCGCTTATTGGCAGGAGGTGTGGAAGCTCAGTTATTTGCTATATTTGTTGAACCCTTTATTAATAGTGATCAGAAATTTCAGGCAGCGCTTGAACAAGCAGACCTTTTTCATCAAAAAGTAACTACAACAAGCGGTATGAAATGGATTAAACGTTGGTCTGAATTGGATGATCTAAAAAGTGACGAAGTTGGAGCGGTGTTAACTCTTGAGGGCCTTGATCCAATTGGAGATGACTTAACCAAACTTAGAACGTTGTATCAGCTAGGGGTATTATCAGTTGGGCTGACTTGGAATCAAGCAAATTTATGTGCAGATGGAGTAGGTGAACCTCGCGGAGCTGGGCTGACGCTATTAGGACGTGAGGTTGTAAAAATGAATAATGAGCATCATGTACTTACAGATGTTTCTCACTTAAGTGTAAAAGGGTTTTGGGATGTGATGGAGCTAGCTCGATATCCAATTGCCAGCCACTCAAATGCTTACAGCTTATGTGACCATCCAAGAAATTTAAATGATGACCAAATCAAAGCTTTGATTGAAAAAGACGGCTATATCGGCGTTGTCTTTCATCCTTTATTTACAACCGGCAGAGACACTGCTGAGATAGCAGATCTGCTTACTCATATTGACTATTTATGCAGCCTAGGTGCAGCAAGTCATATCGGTTTTGGCTCTGACTTTGATGGAATTAATGTATATATCAATCAATTAGAGCACTCAGGTAAGTTTCCTGCATTAATTGAAGAGCTGTTAAAGTATTACCCAGAAGATATGGTGAAAGGATTTGCAAGCGAGAATTTTAAGCGAATTGTACCTAGAGGGTAATTTTCATTTAATCATTATAAAGAGATGAAAAAATATAGGGGATAGAGTATACTAGGCTACGAAGTGAGGTGAATCTAATGAACATTACTGATAGTGCAAAAGCATTCTTAGAAGAAACGATGCAAGAACACGGATTAAAAACGATTCGCGTGGTTTTTGCAGGCATGGGCTGAGGAGGCCCCAAGCTTGGTCTGGCTCTGGATGAGCCGGCAGAATCTGATAAACGTGAAGTCATTAACGGTATCGATGTTGCTTTTGAAGAAGGCATTTATGATCAAGTAGCTAGTCTTACGCTTGATATGCAGGCAACTGAACAAGGCGAGGGTCTTGTGATGGTTGGCGGCGGGCAAGATTGCTGTTAATGGATTAAACATTATGAGGTTGATCAACCTCATAATGTTTTTTTGTTTAGAAGGAAATGAATTACATAATTTTTTACCTTCTAATGTTTGTCCATTTCAATTCCCTGAAATATCAAGGTTTAATAAAGACTCGGTTTCACAAACTTTCCTAAAAATGATCATTTTTTATAGCTGAATAGCTTAGGAGGAATGCATGTGGTATGTAGTGCTGATTGAATTATGTTACAATCATCACATGCTTTAAGATAAGAAAGGGGTTTATGTATGAAAAAGAAACTAGGACTAGGTATGGCAGCTATTGCACTAGCTGTTACACTAGCAGCGTGTGGAGACAACGAAGAGACAGAAGTCGAAACAGATGAGACAGAAACTGAAGAAACAGCAGAACATCCAGAAACAGAAGCTCCAAGTGAGTTTTCTTTAGATACTGAGGATATTCCTGAAGTTGTTGCTACAGTAAACGGCGAAGACATCGAGAAAGATGATTATGTACGTGCTGTTGAATCTCAAGCAATGATGTATACACAGTTTGGGATTGACTTTAACGATGAAGAAGGACAAGCAATGCTTGAAGAAGTAAAAGATGGTGTGCTGCAAGGGTTAATTGAGGACCGCCTTCTCATTCAAGCTTCAGAAGATGTTGAAGTAACAGATGAAGAGATCGACCAAGAGCTTGAGATGGCAATGGCACAATCTCAAATCGAATCCCAAGAGCAGCTTGAAGAACTTTTAGCTGAACAGGGCTTTACAGTTGAAGATCTTCGTGAAGACTTTGAAAAGCAATTAAGAGTTCAAAAATTTATTGAAGAACAAACAGAAGCTCCAGAGGTTTCTGAAGAAGAAATCCAATCAGCTTATGACCAGCAAGTAGAAATGGCAGAACAAAGCGGAGCGGAAGAAATTCCTTCATTTGAAGAGCAGCGTGATTCAATTGAAGCTGAGTTAATTCAAGAAGCAAGAATGGCTCAACGCGATCAAATTGTTGCTGAATTACAAGAAGAAAGTGATATTGAAACAAACGTATAATAAAGTAAGCCTGCGATATAATCGCAGGCTTTTTTGATAAAAAAGTTGCCGGATCCTTCTTTTATCCTATACACTAACAGTATAGAAGTCTCATAGAGATGGTATAGGTACATAACAGTTGCCTCGGAAGGTGGAGGGTGTATGAACGATCAGACAGATATTTTATTAGATAGCGGCACCAATGAATTAGAAGTAGTGATGTTTGAAGTTGCAAACGGGACTTTTGGGATTAATGTCTTGAAGGTAAGAGAGATTATTAATCCTCTTCCTATTACGTTAACGCCTAATGCTCATAAGCATGTAGAAGGTGTGATCCGCCTAAGACAAGAGGTCATTCCAGTGGTTGACCTAGCTAAGGTGTTAAACCTTCCTGCATCAGACGATCCCACGCAAGATAAATTTATTGTCGCTGAATTAAATAAGATGAAGGTAGCTTTTCATGTCCACAGTGTATCAAGAATACATCGTATATCATGGGAACAAATTGAAAAACCAAGTGAGCTATCTTTGAATGCCGAAAGTCATACAATCGGTATTGTTAAACTTGAAGATGAGATGTCTTTGCTGCTTGATTTTGAAAAGATCGTAGTAGATATTAATCCAAAAACGGGATTAAGTGTTGAGCAAATTAAGAAGCTCGGCCAAAGAGAACGTTCAGAAAAAAGAATTATGATTGCAGAAGACTCTGCTATTTTAAGAAAACTCTTATCTGATACACTCAAAGAAGCAGGGTATGAAAAGCTCACTTTTTATGAAAATGGCCGCCAAGCGTGGGATGTTCTTGAAGAGTATAAACAAAGTGATGGTGATCTTCCTGTTGATTTAATTATTACTGATATTGAAATGCCGCAAATGGATGGACACCATCTAACTCGGCGCATTAAACAGGACCCAGTCTTAAAGCAGCTTCCTGTTCTTATTTTCTCTTCGTTAATTACGAGTGATCTTCATCATAAAGGTGAGAAAGTAGGAGCAGATAAACAAATAAGTAAGCCTGAGATTGTAGAGCTTGTTCAAACGATTGATACGTTTGTAAAATAACCCTCTCACCGTTTTGCCTCCTTTGCATAAGATACAGCATCTAAGCAAAAAAGAGGCGATGAGATGGCTGCTAAAAAGAAATCATCAAAGGCAAAGCACGTTCCTAAGAAAACCCCGAGTGAAAAATATGCGTTTACACAAAAAATGGTCACTTCAGAAACCTGTATCAAATGCAGCACGCCATGTGCAAGAGGCATGGCCTATGTTGAAAAAATGAAGGATCCTGGGGCAGTAGGTAAGGGGGTTCCTTGTCATTTAACAAAAGGAAAAGGATTTAAATAACGTGAAGCAAACAGCTTCACGTTATTTTTTTTGTTTAAAATCATTGAGCAGCTGTGATTTTTGAGCTTCCGATAGAGCTCCCATTTTCGTAAGTAAATAGGCATATTGGACAATTCTTTTTTTATAGCTCATCTTTATCATCTCCTTATGGATTTTATTTTTCTTTACTACAATATATTCAACAAGCAGCAAAAAAGTTTCTTGAGGGAAACTTTTTAGGCGGATTTAGCTGCTTGCTGAAAATCAGATGATAGACAAGGTTCATTGTTTCTTGTTACACTACATGAAATACATGTACGCATTTTGAGTAGGAGTGAGGCAGTTGGACATCCAAATTACAAAGCCGGCACTAGCTTGGTTTAAAGAAGAATTTCAATTACAGGGAGAGGGAGAATATATCCGTTTTTTTGCAAGATATGGAGGCTGCGGTAATATTCAAAGCGGGTTCTCACTGGGGATCAGCCAAGATCCTCCGGTTAAAATCGGTACAAAGGCAGAAGTAGACGGTATTATTTTCTATATTGAAGAAAAGGACTTATGGTATTTTAAAAACCTCGATCTTAAAGTGAAATACAGCCGCAAATTTGATGAAATTGAATTTGTGTATGAAGAGCAAACGTAACTAGAAAACCAGCACCTGAGTGCTGGTTTTCTAGTTTAGTCTGGTTTCCTTGTCATAATGTCTAGTAAATGTTCTTCAAAATGTGTCATATTCATTTTTGTTGCCACTTTGTGAATTGGAGCAGGTGGCAGTGTTTCGTAAGGGCGCATGTCAGCACTTGTTATCCCGCGCGCAATTCCGACTTCTTTTTGGATATAAATTAAATAGTTTTTTAATGTAAACCACTCTGGATTCGTCAGGGCAATCATCGGTATTAAATCATGCACGGGACTACCTTCAATATCCGGAATTTGACTCTGATAAAAAGAATAATAAAAATCAAGAATCGGATACAAAATACCTTCGCAGCCTACAACGTCTAATTGTTCAGCAAGCTCTGGGGTAATATAAATATGATCGGTAATATTAAGTGGAAATAAGGTTATGTTTTTTGCGAATTTCATAACAATGAGTGCTGCTGTGGGGTCACCATAAATGTTTGCCTCAGCAACAGGTGTGACATTTCCTGGAACAAAAAAAGCTCCGCCCATTATGTGGTAATTAGTGATTCTACTCATTAAATTAGGGTATAGAAGAAACAACATTCCTAGTGAAGTCAAACGGCCGAGTGTGACAATCGTTAATTCATCGCTGTATCTTTCTAATAGTTGGATGAGGTCGCAAAAGTTTTCACGAAGACTCTCATCCGTATCTGGAGGTGTAAAAGGGCCGAGGCCAAAATCGCCGTGAATGGTCGGGTGTGCGACAGGCTCTTCTCCACTTAATGCGCGTTCAGCCCCGCTAAATACAGGTACATCTGTTTTTCCAAGTAAAGATAGCAAGTATTGGACATTACGAACAGCGAACCGTCTGTTAGTATTTCCGTATTCAGCCACGATTCCAACCACTTCAATTTCTGGATTTTGAAAGGCGTAGATTAGGGCGATTGTATCATCAATTCCGGGATCACAAAATACAAGTATCTTTTTCAAAGTTATCACCAACATTTGGTATTTATAACATGTTTATGCAAATGCCTAATGCAGGGACACAAAAAATCTTCCCGTATGAGGGGAAGATCCTTCTAGCAATTATTAGACAGGCATAATCCATACAATTTGCTGAATACGGACAAAGAAAGTAGAATTGCTCGATTCAATGACTACATGATCTGGCAGCACATTTGAAACTGTACCCCTTACATTCCCTCGAGTGGTTTCTATGACAACTTCACTTCCTGTCACAGATTGAAGGGTTTGAACCACATAAGGATCGACAGAACTGATCATTTGAGGTACTTGATGGTCATTTTGATTATTCATAGTCGTGCGCCTCCTCTAAATTTATATCAATCTCATCCTATGCGTTTGCCTAAAATATGTGTTTGCTTTGTAAGACTTCTACAAAAAAAGGCAGGCCGCTGAAAAGCTGAGAAACATGGGAGGTAAGAGTAAGCTCGCCGCTTCTGAACTACACTACGCTTTCCGTGTGGAGCTAGTGAGCTTCCTCGGGCTACTGCCCTGCGGGATCTCACTCCTGCTCTAGTCCACACAGGAGTCTCCGTATAGTTCATCCGCTAGGTTATAGCGTTTTTTAATTATTGTGTGAAGCGTTATAGTTATTCGTTCAGTTCAAATTATAAAATTGCTTGGGTTCATCAGCTAAGTTCACTAAAAAGCTGCTTATAAAAATGGGAGAACTATACAACATCCTTCCTCCGTTGATTGGAGCGGAAGGCAATCGACTCCTGCGGGATGTGCGTGGCCAGGGGAGACCCCACAGGGCGAAAGCCCGAGGAGGCTCCCGGACCGCCCGCGGAAA
>NZ_ATAE01000024.1 GCF_000474275.2 Alkalihalophilus marmarensis DSM 21297 | reverse complement strand
CGACTCCTGCGGGATGTGCGTGGCCAGGGGAGACCCCACAGGGCGAAAGCCCGAGGAGGCTCCCGGACCGCCCGCGGAAAGCGAGTGCCTGTAGCGGAATTCAACAACTACTGCAGGAGGGCCTTTCTTCAGTATACTCATGAGCATTATGGTAAAGGGCTGACGAGGAGGCTTCTGGACCGCCCGCGGAAAACGAGTGTCTGCAGCGGAGATAAACAATTATGGCAGGTGGGATTTTTCCTTATGTGCGTGACCAGAGGCAAAGCTATGAGCATGCTCCCGGGCCACCTGTGCTATATCAGAAATCAACAACTACTGTAGAAGCTACTTTTTCAGTAGTCTCTAAAAAGGACATGAGAAGGTGATTAGATGAAAATGGGATATGCCTGCCAAAACTTAACATTACCTACTACATTTCGTACGTGCCGGCTTATAACGATGGAAAAAGAAGGTATGGAGAAAATTAAAGAATTAACCTTATCGAACGTTGAAATGTTAAAGAAAGTCATTACATGGAATATTGAACAAAATATTTACTTCTTTAGAGTAAGCAGTGATATGATTCCCTTTGCCACTCATCCCAAAATGACTTGGCGATGGCAAGAAGATACGGACCTGCGGGAGAAATTAGGTGAAATTCATCAATTAAAGCTAGCACATGATCTTCGTCTTTCTATGCATCCTGGACAATATACAGTCTTAAATTCACCTAAAGACCATGTCGTACATAATGCGATAAAAGATTTAGAGTATCACGCAGACTTTCTGCATTTTATCGGAGGAAGTGATATGATTTTGCATACTGGAGGTGCATACGGAGATAAGGAAAAGGCAAAAAAGACGTTTATTAAAGCCTATCATAACTTATCTGACAACGTTCGTACGTATCTTAGGTTAGAAAATGATGATAAGACCTTTCATACGGCCGATGTATTATCTATATCGAAAGAGTGCGGGGTACCCATTTGCTTTGATATTCATCATGAGCTGTGCTTTGAGCGCACTATGCCAGAACTAGAAAGGCTGATTGAAGAAGTCATTCAGACATGGGAGCATATATCACTCGTTCCAAAAATGCACTTAAGTTCAGGTAAGAGAAGCATAAAGGACCCAGCTCATGCAGACTTTATCAGACCGGAAGACTTTCAGAGGTTAATCGTTCTTACTGAACCGTATGAAGTGGACATTATGCTAGAAGCAAAAGCCAAAGAAAAAGCTCTGCTGCAATTTATGGGAAGAGGTAAGTGAGCATGAATAAGGCTGTAGTTATCGTCTGTGTGCTATACTACTAAAACAAAACATAAAGAGAGGTGCAGCTATGTCAAATAAAAGAGAGAAAGCCATGTTTGCTGGGGGATGTTTTTGGTGTATGGTACAGCCTTTTGACGAACAACCAGGAATTGGAGATGTATTATCAGGGTATAGCGGTGGAGAAATTAATCACCCTACATATGAACAAGTGAAATCAGGTGAATCAGGGCATTATGAAGTGGTTCAGATTACATATGACCCCGAACAATTTTCTTATGAAAAGCTGCTATCTTTATACTGGCCGCAAATTGATCCAACTGATGACGGAGGGCAGTTTCAAGATCGAGGTTCTCAATACCGTACAGCTATTTTTTACTATACCGAAAAGCAGCGCGAATTGGCACTGAAATCAAAAAAAGAAATCGAAGAAAGCGGCAGATTTAATAAACCCATTGTAACTGAGATACTCCCTGCAAAGGAATTTTATTTAGCTGAAGAAAAGCATCAAAAGTTTTATAAAACACATAAAGAAGAATATAAACAGGATCGCAAGCAATCTGGTCGGGATGAATTTATAGAAGCAAACTGGAAGATATAATGAGACGACCCTCGCTTTTAAAGCGGGGGGTTTTTTTTAAAATGTGTAATTGTGGTTTAAATATGTAAAATTCTATAATAAATATATAAAATTATATAACAAAATGACCTTTTTCTGATATAATAAAACAAAAGAATTAAAAAAGTCAGACAAAAGGGGGCGTGCCTTCTCGTGTTATCTATCCTTAAAAAATGTAAATATGGAGTGTTGATCTCCGTTTTAACGATAAATATGTTAGCCCTTATTGTAGTTCTCTCTGTTCACGCTTGGACTTATACGGAAGCGGGAAAAGTTCCTCCAAAAACCGCTGTTTTGCTGCATGCTGTACATCATAATTTAGTTCCTGCAGATATGAAACCGCCGAAATTTTTTGTGCAAGGCGGCAGTCCTTCATTTACTAGAGAAAACATTTCTATTCCAGTTGCAGACGGAAGTGAAATTCCAGCCAGAATGTATCGTCCGATTAAAGGAGAGGGTCATCCGATTATTCTCTATTATCACGGCGGTGCTTTTATGAAAGGCTATGGAGATATTAATACTCATGACAATATTGTCCGCTCACTTGCTGCTAGGACAAAAAGTATTGTCATTGCGGTGGGCTACAGAGTTGCGCCAGAACATCCTTTTCCTGCAGCAATTGAAGACAGCTATGATGCCTTTGTGTGGGCTGTTAGTGAGGCGGAAAACTTAGGAGGAGACCCTTCTAAAGTAGCTGTTGTAGGAGATAGTGCGGGCGGGAATTTAGCTACCGTTGTTTCGCTGATGGCTAGAGACCGCAATGGGCCTGATATTGCTGCGCAGGCACTTCTTTATCCGTTAACGACCTTTCAAGATGTTGAATTTGACTCAAGGGGAGTATATGACAGCGGGTATTATCTATTATCTAGAAACGTTATGTTAAGAGCTAGAGATACGTATACTCCTGAAAAGGAGATGTGGAAGCTTCCTTACACATCCCCGCTTGAGGCAGATGATTTATATAAAATGCCCCCAGCTTTAGTGATTACGGCTGAGTTTGACCCGCTTCGTGATGAAGGAGAAGCTTATGCGAAGCGGTTAGCTGAACATGGTGTCTCTGTTCGAACTCTAAGATACAACGGTGTAATGCATGGGTTTATTTCTTTTTATGAAGTCATGTACCGAGGGAATCATGGACTGAATCAGACGGCTGCCTTTCTTAACCAAGTTTTTGAGGAAGCTCCTCAATATGAACCCTATCACTTGCATGTGTACGAGGGTGTAGAACAAACAAATCAGTTCCGAGAAGAAGCAGAGGCGTATGCCATTGGAAGCTTTCTTTTAGGGAGGCAGGCACTATCAATGATGCCATTCACACAATAAAAAGGCGAAGCATAGGCTTCGCCTTTTTTACCTTTGAGCACGCTTAATGAACATTCTTTCGTCTTCAATCAGACCGCACGTACCACATTGTACTTTTAGTTCCGGTCCGCGGTAAGGAGTATGAAAAGGGTCTAACTTATCGTTTGAGTATTGTTCAACGAGTGAGCCATCTTGAGGATTTAATTTTACTGGGGTCGCTACTTGCTCTATCAAATTAAAACGAGAGCGATTTGTTTTACAGCTTGGGCATAGATAGGGTGAACTCATTAAAAAGCCTCCTCTTCAATTTTCTTATCGTTTATTATGTGTCAGAAGGTGGAGTCCTATTACTTTTTTGCTTTTTATGTAGAAGAGTGGTTCTATTGAAAAAAGTAAGTGAATAAGATACAATAAAAGTGAATGACAGTCAGTCGGTTTTGGAGGCGTTAATGAATAACAAAAAGGAAACAAAGTATGAACTTATATTAAATGCTGCATTTGAACAAATGAAAGAGAAGGGATTTGAGAAAGCTTCTATATCACAAATTGTAAAAAATGCGGGAGTGGCTCAAGGAACATTTTATTTATATTTTGATTCAAAGGGAGCCATTGTACCTGCCATCGCAGAACGAATTCTAAATGAACAATTAGAAGCTATTCAACAAGAAGTAAAGAAAGATGATTCGATCTTTCAAATTGTGCAAGTGTTGATTGATCAAACCTACCAAGTAACTGAGGAGCATAAAGAAGTGATTAAGTTTTGTTACTCAGGGATTGCTTATTATCACTCGTTTCAAAGATGGGAAGATATTTACCGGCCTTACTATGAATGGCTAGAGTCGAAATTAAACATAGCGATGGAAGCTGGCCGCATTCCAATGGGACGTTCGATCACTCATTTGGCGAGTTTTATTATCGGGTTGATTGAACAATCTGCAGAAACGTACTTTTTCACCGATGCAGAAAAGAGTGCAGAAGAATTAACTTTGTACAAAAAAGAATTATATGATTTTATCGAACGAGCAATAAGCTGATGCATTCATTGGCTTTTTGCGGACTAAAAATGACTGACGTTCAGTCATAAATGATTAATGAGGTGCTAACATGAGTGAAAAACGCGTATTAATGATATCGGTATATGGTGCGCTGCTTTTTGCTGTTATTGGAGTAGTTTGGGGCTTAATCATCAACTCACAGATGATTTTATTTGACGGGGCTTATTCTTTTATAAGTGTTGTCTTATCTCTGATGTCTTTACTCGGTGCAGCATACATTAAAAAGCAAGATGAAAAACGTTTCCCATTTGGAAAAGAAGTGCTTGAGCCGATTATTATTATTGTTAAATACAGTATCATTTTAGTGTTGTGTATAGTGGCACTCGCATCATCAGGATATGACCTATTTACAGGGGGGAGAGCGGTAGATCCCGGGTATGCGCTCGTGTACTCTATTCTTTCAACCGTCGGCTGTGCTGTTGTCTTGTATTTCTTGTCACAAAAAAAGAAAACAAGTCAATCAGGATTTATTGAAGCTGAACAAAAGCAGTGGTTAATGGATACATTGTTAAGTGGGGCTGTCCTTGTAGGTTTCTTAGGGGCAACAATTGTATCATATACTCAATATTCGGCATATGTGGTTTATATTGATCCGCTGATGGTTCTTTTAGTGTCCCTATATTGCTTGAAGCTTCCATATGTGATGATTAGAGATAACATTCGAGAAGTGTTAGAAATGTCCCCTGCACAACCTTTGCAAACTCACATATTAAAACTAGTGGAAGAGACGGAAACGAAATATCGTTTCGTAGAATCAGTTACCCGCACATCGAAAGTAGGGGAAAAGTTATATATTGAGATTGACTTTATTTTGGACCCATCTTCAAAAGCTCAAACTGTACGAGAGCATGATGAGATTAGAGAAGAAATTAATCGGAAAATGAAAGATATTCATTATACCAAGTGGTTGACCGTTTCATTTACACAAGATCGTAAATGGGCTTAAGATGAACTCCCTGCCATTAAACTTAGGCAGGGAGTTTTGGTTTATGAGCAGAAATAGCTGGGTATGTATTTAATAAGCCTAATATTGAACGAATAAGCGCAAGAGGGGAGGATATCGAATGGGGTTACGCAAAGAACAGGAACAACGAAAGCTGCCTCCTAAGCATCGGTCCGATGAAAAGCGTCATGATGAAAATGAACGCTTTGAAAAATTATTAGATAAACTCGAAGACATGACAACAAATGGTCGTTTAAAGGATATGGCCTATCACTTCACCGACAAAAAAGAAGTGATAAAAACCAATCTTTTAGCAGGGATTGCTAGAGGTGTCGGGTTGACAATAGGAACCGCTGTTTTTATTGGGTTATTTATTTTCATTTTAACTCAAATGATCTCACTTCCTATTGTAGGAGAATGGGTAGCTGAATTTTTAGAGATGGTCGATCAGTATCGTGAGCAGCCATAAAGGATAAACTAAATGACGAGGTGATACATATGGATTGGTTAGGAATTGGAGTGTTAATTTTAGCTATTGGTTTTGCAGTATTAGTCGTATTACTAATCCCGGTACTTAAAAAACTTACAGAAACATTGGATAATACGGCAAAAACGATTTCACAAGCAGAAAAAAGCTTGGATGATATTACAAGTGAAACAAAATTAGTCTTGTACAATGCGAACGAAACGTTAATGGATGTTAACCATAAAGTAAGCAAGCTTGATCCGCTGTTTGATGTAGTAGAAGATGCAGGCCAAGCAACGCATCATCTGACTGAAACATTAGCTGATTATACCGGTGCTAAAATGGATGAAGTAAAGACTGGAGCTGAAGTCGGCAGACAGAAGAACCTAAAAGGATTTGTACGCGGCGTCGCCCTTATGTATTACTTAAGAAAAGCAAATAAGAAAAGAAAAGGACAAGCCGCTGAGGCTAAGGTAAAGGTAACAGTTAAAGAAGATATCTAGAAAAAAGCTGATGAGATCATCTCATCAGCTTTTGTTATTTAGAAATTAAAAGCTTCCTCCTCACCATGCTAGTTGATTTCCGCTATAAGGCACTCGCTTTCTGCTTAATCAACGGGGCATGGAGGAAGTTGAGTTTTCTAAGAGCAATAAGCTGGATTCCCTAGCCTACTTGCTTCTTTAAGAGTATTATTTAAAACGCCCAGTTTCCACCGCGGAAGACTGGTTCGCGTGTTCCGTCTTTTTTAATGCCGTCAATATTCATATCACTCGAACCGATCATAAAATCAACGTGAGTATTGCTCGTGTTTAAACCGTTTTTCTCAAGTTCTTCCTTAGACATCTCTTTTCCGCCTTCAATACAGAATGCGTAAGCACTGCCGATTGCTAAGTGATTTGATGCGTTTTCATCAAATAACGTATTGTAGAATAAAATATTCGTATCAGAAATAGGTGACTTATGAGGGACAAGAGCCACTTCACCAATATAGCGGGCACCCTCATCAGAGTCTAGCAAACGCTGCAATGTTGCTTCCCCTTGTTCTGCTTTGAAGTCGACCACTTTACCATCTTTAAATGTAAGAGAAAAGTTATCAATAATCGTTCCGCCGTAGTTAAGCGGCTTTGTACTTGATACCGTACCATTGACGCCTGTTTTCTTAGCTGAAGTAAACACTTCTTCAGTCGGCATATTGGCAACAAAATCTACACCATCTTTATTTGTGCTTCCTCCGCTTACCCATAGGTGCGATTCAGGAAGTTCGATCGTTAGGTCTGTTCCTTCAGCAGTATAGTGAAGCGCTTCATAATGCTTCTCATTTAACGCGACCATTTTTTCGTCTAAATTAGCAAGATGTGATTTCCAATCAGCTACCGGGTCTTCGTTGTGAATACGAGTAGCTGCAAAGATGGCATCCCAAAGCTTCTGAACGGCTTCTTCACCTTCTGCATCTGGAAATACTTTTTCTGCCCATTCAACAGAAGGTACAGCTACAATTGACCAGCTGATTTTATCAGCCATTACATATGAGCGGAACCCTGCCATCGCTTTACCGCTTGCTTTAGCAGCATTCGATACACGCTCAGGATCCGCCTCTTTCAGTAGGTCAGGGTTAGAACCAGTGATGCTTAAGAAAGCTGCACCGCTCTCCGCAAGTTCTTCATACCCTTTTGCAAGCCATTCAGGGAACTCGTTAAATGCCTCATCAGGAGCTAGCTCATATTTAGTCTTTGTAATCTGTTCATCATCCCAAATGACTTGTACATGCTTAGCGCCAGCTTCATACGCTTTTTTTGCGACAAGTCGTACATAATCAACAGCTGTTAGCGGTGTACGAACAATTAACGTTTGATTTGGCTGGATATTAATGCCGACTTTAACAGCAAGTTCAGCATACTTCTCTAAATTGTCTTGAAAAGTTGTCATAGAGTCATCCTCATTTCTTTTATGTATTATTATTTTATTCTTCACTATTTTACCAACATTATGACTCAAAGGAAAGAAACGGTACTTAAGTTAAAAGAATAAGCACTATTTTGGTTTTTATGGTACGATAGTAAACGCAAAAAAGTAAAAAGTAGAATAAAGAAGATTCACGATTACGTGAAAGAGGTTCGCAAACTCCCTCTATAAAAAACTATAAATGAAAACAGCATCAATTCGATGTCGTTTTCTTTCGTTCATCATCTATAGAATGACCCTAAATCGGGTACTTTATGAACATGAGAACGGACCGTATTCTCTTTGTGAGACATACGGTTATTAGCAGTCGCAGTTTAATGCTGCGAGGAGTTTAACGAATGCTCGTTCTTCTTCAACTGTGAAGGGGGAACTAGAGTCATGAAACAAGATAAAGCAGTCGTTGTATTCAGCGGCGGCCAAGACAGTACAACGTGCCTGTTTTGGGCATTGAAAGAATTTAAGGAAGTAG
Source organism: Alkalihalophilus marmarensis DSM 21297 (assembly GCF_000474275.2). GTDB lineage: Bacteria > Bacillota > Bacilli > Bacillales > Bacillaceae_D > Alkalihalophilus > Alkalihalophilus marmarensis. Next base: position 36,443 of record NZ_ATAE01000024.1, on the reverse strand, counting down.
CTACTGTGACGTTTGATTATGGGCAAAGGCACTCCAAAGAGATTGAATGTGCAAGAAAAATCGCTGACGAATTAGGTGTTTCCTTTCATGTGCTAGATATGGGGCTCTTGAACCAGTTGTCACCTAATGCCCTGACTAGAGCTGATATTGAAGTAGAAGCAGGCGATGATGGTGAGCTGCCATCTACTTTTGTCGAAGGGCGTAACCTGTTATTTTTATCATTTGCAGCGATTTACGGTAAGCAAATCGGTGCTAAACATATTATTACAGGAGTATGTGAGACGGATTTCAGCGGCTATCCAGACTGCCGAGATATTTTTGTGAAATCATTAAATGTAACTTTGAACTTATCAATGGATGATCAGTTTGTGATTCACACCCCGTTGATGTGGTTAAATAAAGAACAAACATGGAAGCTTGCTGATGATCTAGGGGCTCTTTCATTTGTCAGAGAGAAAACACTTACTTGCTATAATGGCATCATTGGTGATGGCTGCGGGGAATGTCCGGCATGTGTGCTGCGTAAAAAAGGCTTAGATGATTACTTGGCATCGACTGAGGCGGGTGAAGAGTCATGATTCAGCAGTTCTATCCTCAAGTCCCGCATTCTTATCGGTTTGAATTAAATAAAGATATGCATCTCGCTGCAGCTCATTTTATTAATAACGAATCAGCAGGGGCATGCCAAAACATGCACGGACATACGTATTTTATTAATGTAACAATTGCTGGAGATGAGCTTGATTCAACAGGCTTTCTTATCAACTTTAAAGACATTAAAACGTTAGTTCATAAAAGGTATGATCACTCCTTATTAAATGATCATAAAGAGTATGAAGATCTTGACCCTACGACCGAAGTAGTTGCTATGCAGATATGGCAAACGATTCAATCTCACCTAGACACACTTTCAAATCAGCCGAAATGTATTCAAGTACTCGTGCGAGAAACTCCGACAAGCTATGTCGTCTATCGTCCGAAACCAGAGGAACTAGCATGAAAAAGATCCCGGTAATGGAGATTTTCGGACCGACCATTCAAGGTGAGGGGATGGTTATCGGTCAAAAAACAATGTTTGTCAGAACGGGCGGCTGTGATTACCGTTGTTCGTGGTGCGATTCTGCGTTTACATGGGATGGTACCGGTAAAAGTAATCTAATGACCGCAGAGGACATTATTAAGCAATTAAAAGAAATTGGCGGAGACAGATTTTCTCATGTAACTATTTCTGGGGGGAATCCGGCTATTCATCAAGGAATTGGAAAGCTCGTGTCATCGTTGAAGAGCTTGGGAATTAAAACTGCGGTTGAAACGCAAGGATCTCTTTGGCAGGAGTGGATGATGGAGGTTAGTGATGTAACGATCTCCCCGAAACCGCCTAGTTCAAAAATGGAAACAGACTATGATAAGCTCGACTACTATATCGACCGGCTTAAAGATCAGCATGTCAGTTTGAAAGTTGTTGTTTTTAACGAAGGAGACCTGGAGTATGCCAAGCATATCCATGAGAGGTACCCGGAAATTCCGATGTATCTTCAAGTTGGAAATGATGAAGTAGAGTCTGTTGAAAATGATTCATTAATCTCTCATTTATTAGATCGTTATGAGTGGTTAATTGATCAAGCTGTAGCATCAGAAACATTAAATGACGTTAAAGTATTACCGCAGCTCCATACGTTGGTATGGGGAAATAAACGAGGCGTCTAAGGAGGATTTGAATATGGGTGGACGTAAAGATGAAGATCTGCAAGGTGTAACACTGCTTGGAAATCAAGGGACAACGTATGATTTTGAATACAATCCGAAGATTCTAGAAGTGTTTGATAACCAGCATCCAAATAGAGATTATTTTGTTAAATTTAATTGTCCGGAATTTACTTCTCTTTGTCCTAAGACAGGGCAGCCAGATTTTGCAACGATTTATATCAGCTATATTCCTGGTGAAAAGATGGTAGAAAGTAAATCGTTAAAGCTTTATTTATTCAGCTTCAGAAATCATGGAGATTTTCATGAAGACTGCATGAATATTATTATGAACGATTTAATCGAATTAATGGATCCACGCTATATTGAAGTTTGGGGTAAATTTACTCCGCGCGGCGGTATTTCAATTGACCCTTATACAAACTACGGCAAGCCAGGAACAAAGTATGAGAAAATAGCTGAATACCGTTTAATGAATCATGACTTATACCCGGAGACGATTGATAACCGTTAAAGGAATTGCGCAAACCTTGTTGAATACATCTATTGAATAGGATGGGTAGTCACAATTTGCAGGAGGGATCAATTATGGGCTTACTTGACGGTTTAATGGGCAATGCATCAGAAATTAACCTTGCCGAAGTAGAGAAAGAGTTAGAAGTGATTCTCATTGATGGAGAAAAAATCGAGAGAGGCTATAAACTCATTCGAGACCTGTTTATTTTTACAAATGCCAGATTGATCTTAGTTGATAAACAAGGTGTTACAGGGAAAAAGATTGAGTATCACTCCATTCCTTATAAAAGCATCACTCACTTCAGCGTAGAGACGGCAGGTACGTTTGATCTTGATGCAGAACTGAAAATCTGGGTCTCAAGTACGGCAGAGCCGATCAAGAAACAATTTAAAAAAGATAAAAGCATTTTTGATGTTCAAAAAGCGATAGCCACATACGTAATGAACTAATACATCCGCAATTTTAGCGGATGTTCTTTTTTGTAAGACTCGAAATGAGCGTTTTTACTGCTGAAATCAATTATGAGGTTATATAATAGATTAGTGGCTGTTAATTACGTACATACATTGTGCTAAATCGTACAGCATGAAACAGCTAGTTTAAATGGTAGAAAGAAGGAAAAGAATGAATAAACATCTTATCAAAGCCGCCATTCTCTCTATTTCGATACTGACCGTTATGGCTGGCGCTGCCGTCTCGCCTGCACTTGCAGATATTCAAGCGGCTTTTCCAAATTCAAGTGAAACGACGATTAAACTCATCCTTACTTTACCATCGTTATTTATTATTCCGTTCACATTTATTTCGAGTTACTTAACAAAAAAGATAGCCAAGAAAACCATTGTATTGATTGGGATTAGCTTTTATGTGGTTGGCGGAGCAGGCGGGGGGCTTGCGGCTTCAATTGAGTGGCTGCTTGTCTGCCGTGCTGTCTTAGGGATTGGAGTTGGCTTTTTAATGCCAATTTCAACGTCGCTCGTTTCTGATTTCTTTGACGGTAGGGAAAGAACAGCTGTGATGGGCCAGGTAAGTGCTTCTAATAACCTGGGTGGCATTATCTTATTTCTATCTTCAGGGATGCTTGCAGCGATAAGCTGGCGTGTGACGTTTAGTGTATATTTGGTTGCTTTGCTCGTTGCATTAATTGTTGTATGGTTTCTTCCAAAACGCAGTCCTGAAACGATTCCAATCGGCACCTCCCTAGCCCCTTTACCTAAGAAGGTCTATCTTTTAGGGGGAGGTCTGTTCTTTTTAATACTAGCTTTCTATTCAATCCCTGCGAACATGGCATTATTTATCCATGAGGAAGGTATCGGGTCTTCACAAATGGCAGGAATCATCATTGCCATAGCTACAGCAACCGGGTTAGTTGCCGGTATAGTGTTAAATAAAGTAAACCAATTATTGAACGCATATGTGATCCCGAGCCAGCTCTTTTTAATGGCTGCAGGCTTCCTGTTAGTTGGTTTCTCAAATCATCTCGTATTTTTAGCTGCTGGTGTGGCGTGTATGGGGTTTGGCTTTGGCATCATCATGCCGATCGTGTTTGACCGAGTAACAAGAGAGGTGCCTAGAATCCAAGTTGTTCAGGCGATGGCTCTCGTAACGAGTCTCTTATTTCTTGGTCAATTCGCTTCACCCATCGTACTAGACGGGATTGGAATGATGGCAAACCAATCCTCCATTCGTTTTATCTATCAATTTGTCGGTACAGCGATGCTTATTGTATCACTTGCTTATTTATTTATTGCGTATAGAGTCAAAGATCATTCTCATCTAAAAGAGGAACGATCTTAAACATCAAAGTAGCGGCTTGCATTCTACCAGCCGCTATTTTTTATCGATTAAAACAACAGCTTCATCACTCCTAAACAAATAAACAAGAGGCCGGGAAGCGATGCGATGTATTTCAAGATAAATGGATTTTTCGTTTCGTGCCCTCTTATAATTCCTAATATAAGCGCAAGAAAAAGAATCGTTCCTGCGAGCGGTGCAAACCAAAATGGTCTCTCTGCAAATCCAGCCTGTATACCATAACCGACACTGTCAACATTGATTAATAATGCGATGATGACGAAATACGATTGCCGGTATAGAGGAAGTTCATTAAACAGGTTATAAACCCCTACACCAATCATTAAAATCGCTGCAAGTGTTTGAATCATGGAGGATGGGATGACCTCTCCAAGCAGGCGGCCGACACCCATTGAAAGAAAAATGACAATAGCTGAGAAGATAGAGATAAAAACTAGAACGATTAACGGGATTTTAATTCGTTTAAGCCCGAACATAAACCCGATCACAAATCCATCTATACTGACTAATAAGGCAAGCAACACTAGGAAGAGAAAGCCCATTTTTACAACTCCTTGGACATGGTATATGACAGCTTATGACTCATGCCTCTAGAATAAGACTTTAAACTATGATAAAGTGGCTACGGAATATGTAACCAATACAATGAGGTGAATTAGTTGAAGCATTCATACATAGCCATTTTATTTATCTCTTTATTTGTCCTTGCTGGGTGTAACCAAGGCGCAGGAAATGATTCTGTTGATTCTATTGAGTCAGACTCTGTAAATACAGATACTTCCGATGAGGTTACTTTTGAAACAGAGGATGCAGTAGCAGTAAGCGAGATTGCTAGAGGAGATGAGCAAGGTGAATCAGCTGAGCAAGATGAGTTTGATGACCAGCAAGTGATTGAAGAAAGTGATCTAGAACAATGGGAAGAACCTCAACATCATGAGGTTGAAACCACTGAAGCAGAGGAATCACCACAAGAAAGTACGTCAACAACTAAAGATTTAGTAGAAACACCGGATGAAAAAAGTGAAGAGGCAGAAAGTATGAGCGTTTTAGCATTAGGTGTAAAGGAATTTGAACTTGATGTGGAATTTGAAGATGGCGGAGAGGTAGAAATCGAATATGAAGTGAAAAAAGATAAACCTAAAGCTAAAGTCAAAATGAAGCAAAAAGGCAAGGGGAAAAGTAAGCACGAAATAAAAGGGAATGATGCTGTACAATATACGGAAGCTTTACTTGCTGAGTTATATATTGAAAATGAATCACTAACTGATGCCGTAGTAGAGAAGCTGTTAGCCAAACTTGAAGTAGAGACATCAAACGTTAAAAAAGTTGAAATAGAAATCGAGTTTGAGAACAAATCCAAATTGAAATATAAGCGCGACTGAATACATATGTGACTGGATTAAAATAAGCATGGAGCAAACGCTCCATGCTTATTTTTTGCCATAGGCAAATGGCAATGATACTAACTCGTAATGCTGTTTGTAAGAATTGAAGTAGCCCATTACTTGATTAACATACTCTTGACTTTGATTATAAGCAAATAATGCCTCTTCATACTCGCCATCACTTGCGCCGTGATCAGCTAAATATCTTGCAGCAGAATAAGCTGCATCATACATATCAAAAGGATCTGCTATCCCGTTTCCAGTCGCATCGACGCCATATCCCCGATGTTCTTCAATCAAGGCTACATCTGTAATGTCTATTTCATCCTCAATCTGCCCAAGATCTCCTCCGGGGTAACTCCAGCCGACCCATGTTCTAGGCATGAACTGAAAATGACCAACTGCCCCCACAGGGCTGATAAGGGGATCCATCGTAGAAAATATAGTTTCCACTCGATGTACAGAAGCTAAAAGTTCCCACGGGACATCATATTCATCTGCTGCATCTTGATAAATAGGGACATATTCTTCTGGAATATGATGTTGTCCGATCAGCGTCTTATAGGTAAGCTGTCTTACTTGATCATTCTTCTCAAAGGACCATACACCAATGATTAAAATGATGAATGACATAAAAAATAAAAACGTAAAGAATTTCTTCACATGCAGCCATCCTTTTTTAAGAAAATCGTATCATGTATCAGCTGCTAAGGATCTGTAATATGAGCTGATGTAATTAACTTGTAATCTAATAATAAAACCGAAGATTTATAGCTTTATTTATTATAAACAAAAACAATCAGCCAGAAAACAATTTTCGACAACTTTTCACAAAGAAGGTTGAAGCTTGCTGTGTTCTTGTTTCAAGTACGATAAGGATGGGAATAAAGGGTGATACAAGTGGTGAATGACAGGTGGTGATTGGAACATGTCGACAAAGACAAAGACAGAGGTATTTATTGCAGGTGGAGGAGTTGCAGGACTCACTCTTGCCCTAAAGCTTGCTAAACATCAAATTGACGTCACTGTAGTTGAGAAGCAACAGGGCATGGGGAATGTGTATAAAGGTGAGCTGCTTCAGCCAAAAACCTTATCAATCTTTGAAGAGCTTGAGATCTCCACACAAATCAATAAAGAAATTAATCCTCTTCAAAAAATCGTAACTAAAGAAGTGGATGAGAAGAATCGACAACTACTTGAAGTGGTGATGGATTATTCAAGACTGCCGATCGAGAATAACACGGCAGCCATGATTCCACATAACACATTAAAAGAAATTCTCTTAAATGAGGCAAATCGTTATCCGCATTTTCATCTGCTTCAACCCGCGGCATTCCTTAGGAAAGAAGGCACGAATGAAGTCGTCATAAAAAGAGAAGGCCTGGAGTCGGTGATTGAGGCAAATATAATTATTGGGGCTGAAGGCAGAGGCTCTAAAGTGAGAAAATCTGTTGATATACCGTTAAAACAATCCACATACACCCACCAGTTTCTAACCGTGACCTTTCCCTCGCCTCCTTCTTTAGTCGATGGAGAGATGATTGGCAATCATGAGCGTTTTCTTGGGCTTTTTCCGCTCCCAGGCGGGGAAGTTCGGTCTGTTTTATTAATCAGGGGCGATGAATATAAACAAATGAAAAAACAAGGGTTAGAAGCATTTTATGAAGCTTATATTCAACTGAAACCTGAGCTTGAAGGCTATGTGAATCAAATAAAATCTTGGAAAGATATTCAACTGATGGTACCGATCAGGCACACTGTCACACATTACACTGAAGGCAATGTGGTTATTATTGGTGATGCAGCACACAGCGTTCATCCAATGGCTGGTGAAGGCATGAATTTAGCGATTCAAGATGCCTATGTGTTAGGAGATCTTATTTCTTGGATGTATGAAGTGCGGCGACCATCAGATTATGAGTTATTAAAATGGTTCGAAGACGTTCGTGGTGAGAGAGTGGAGTATTTGTCATGGCTCTCGCATCAATCTGCACTGATCTATAATTTGCGCGGACATATTCCACAAAAGCTGCGAGTGTTAGCAATCAAACGGCTAGCTCTCAACAAGCGTCTTCATGATAAACAAATGATGAATATTGCTGGAATTGGATTGTGGAAGTTTGGGCTTACAGATGGTTTATCAGCATTTGGCTTTGGGAAAAGAGAGTTATCAGAGAAAGTGCTAAATAAACATATGTTCAATAAAAAAGATGATTTTCCCTGGAGATATAAAAAGAAGAGGTGAAGAGCATGCAGCTGACAGAATACAAAAAGCTATGGAATGCTAGAAAGTGGATGAAACGAAACGAACCATTTTTACCGACTTGGCATGCACACCTTGGCTACAGTCTAGACTTATTTAACCATTTTAAAAAAGGGGCGACTGTTGAAGAAGTAGCAATAAATAATGAACTAAATCAAGACCTGCTGCAGCGCTGGGTTGATGTAGGCATTGTTTTAGGGCATTTAAAGCAAAAGCGCAAAGGGATAATAAAGCCAAAAAGGTCGCTTGTAAAATATGTATCTAAGGATAGTGACTCCTCAGTTGGGATTTTAATTAAAGAGATGATGGAGTTACATATCCCTACGATGTTGTCATATAGGGATTTGATGCAAGGGAAAGAAGTGAATTTTTTTGAAACGGATTATGGAGATACGGTTGCGCAGACTTCAGCACTGCTTGAAACCATCGCTTTCCCTAAAGTGTTAGAGGTAGTAAAGAAAGAAAAAATAAAATCAGTATTTGATGTAGGGTGTGCATATGGGGGATATTTGAAGCGTCTTCATGTGAAAAAGCCTAAGTTAAGATTAAAGGGGCTTGAAGCGGACGAAGGTGTAGCAAAGAAGGCAAAAGAGGAGACTGAAAACAGTAATATCGACATTGTTGCAGGCGATATCAAGCAATATGAATCAGATGAAGAGTTTGATCTTGTGATGATGAATAATCTGCTCTATTACTTTTCAAAAGAGGATCGTGCAGAGCTGTTTAAAAAGTCTAGTGAAATTGCTGGGAGAAAAGGGACGTTGATTGTGATTTCCCCGCTTGTTCAATCAAAGCACGGACAAGCGTTTGCCTCAGCATTTAACAGCTTTATGTCCGCGCATGAAAACATGTATCCCGTTCCATCTGAGCGTGAGTTAAAACAATATGCAAAAGCAGCAGGATTTAAATTCAAAAAAACAACACCTGTAGTGAAAGAAGGCGGATGGTATATGATGGTGTTTAAAAAGTAAACTCTTCAATTAATGCAATTCTTGTTTGATTGCGTTCAGCAGTGCTTGATACTCTTTCGGCTCCCTAAATTGAGAAGGATTCCAATTCTTTTTGATCCAAGCTACAAGTTCCATCGGTTCATTAAACACTCTGCCGCTCGTGTCAAAGGTCTTCAATGTATAGATGTGATTATCAGGGTCTACAGTGACTGTACAAGGGTCTGCACACTCTAAACTTTGCAGGCTGTATTCCATAGTGATCATCTCCTAAAGTAAGAAGGTAATAGTGGTAGATAGGTCTAGTGTAACCATATTGCAAATAAAATAAGCCACTCACTTCATAAATCCTTAGCAAAAGTGCAGGAGTATGAATGTACCGCGGGATGAGTAATCTAATAAATAAGCAATGATTCAGCCGTTACATTGTTAAAGGAAGCAGCATATAATACGTTTTGACAGCCTGTATTACACGCGTGAACGATACAGGTCATTAGACTCAACTGCAAAAAAGGGTATGCATATCATTTTACGTTCAACCTTAGTTTCGCTAAAATAAAAGTATTATGGCAAGAAAAGGAGAGTTTTACATGCATGGTACTACACAACAAGAGGATCTAGGATTATTTCAAACGATAGAAGAGCGACACTCAGTAAGAAAATATGAGGCTGATTACAAGATGCCAGAAGAGGATCTAACGGCTATCTTAGAAGCGGCGGCACTGGCTCCTTCTTCTTGGAATTTACAGCACTGGCGCTTCCTTGTCATTGAGGACCCGAAGAAAAAAGAGGAATTACTGCCTATCGCCTATAACCAAAAGCAAGTGGTTGAAAGCTGTGTAACAATTGCAGTATTAGGAGATGTAGAAGCTAATAAAGAAGCTGAAAATGTATACGGTGAAGCAGTAGAAAAAGGCTTCATGACTGAACAAATTAAAGATACGTTAGTCAGTCAAATTAATCGAGCATACGAAAAAGACCCAGCCTATCCGCGTGAACTAGCTTTAACAAACGCATCTCTAGCTGCCATGCAATTAATGCTTGCAGCCAAAGCAAAAGGATATGATACATGCCCTATGGGTGGATTTAATGAAGAAGCGTTCATTAAAGCATTTAATATTCCAGATCGTTTCACTCCGGTTATGCTGATTACGCTTGGGAAAGCAGCAATCCCAGCTCACCGATCTTCAAGAAAACCTCTGGAGGAATTAACAATTAAAAATTCTTTTTAAGATCTTCTGGGTGCTGCAGCTTTCTGCAGCACCCTATTCTGTGGTATATAAACTTTAAAACTGACATGTTCGTAAAGAAAGAATGTAAGATTGGAGAATGGTAATCATGATTGATTTGACGTTTGAAACGTATACGGAAGCAGCGTTTTCATCAATGACCCTTGTAGAGACTTATGAGATGCAAAACTGGCTTCATCATGTCATCAAGTTTGAGGGGAGTGGAATTCCGGAAAATCTTATAGACCCTGAAGCTCTTATTATTACAAATCATGAAGGGAACATCCTTCAAATAGTGCTGCGAGAAGAAGGCTGTGACTCTCCGCTCTTTCAATTTACTGAAAATGAAAAAAGTCAGCTGGAAAAGTGGTTTAATGAAAATTGGACGAAATAAAAAAGGGAAGACAGCTTGTCTGTCTTCCCCTTTTTTATAATTAAGATATAATGAGCGTGATTAACAACTTGAATCAGTGGGTTTTGGAACAGAAAGGCCAAACAGGGGGCGCAGGTAAAGAGCAACGTATGTGCCGGCTAAAGCCATAACAGCCCAAACCCATCCATGTAAACTGAAAGATGCCACACCGCTGAAGTAGGCTCCAATGTTACAGCCAAATGCAAGGCGTGCACCGTATCCCATCATAATTCCTCCTATAAGAGAAGCGAACATTACTTTAGGAGGAATTTTCTTTAGTACAAACACACCGCCAGCTGCTGCAGCAATAAAGGCGCCAGCCATAATTCCGAAATTCATGACACTTGTTGAATCAAGAAAGACCGATTGGTTTAACTCTTGTGCACGCTCACCGGACCAATAGCCCCAGCTTGCCACATCAATACCGATAAATTGAGCAGCTTTTGATCCCCATAATGCAAAAGCACTTGTGATTCCCCATGGCTGACCTCTGACTAAAAGTGTTACCGCATTTAGTACGGCGAGTACTACACCTGCGATAAGGAGCGGCCAAGAACCGCGGAAAATCCGTTTCATACCTTGTGCGGATGGTACTAATGCCATTTTGGGTGGGTTTTTCTTACGTTGAATATAATACGTTAGAAAAATGATGCCCGCAAAAATTACTAATTGTAAAAGCCAAGCACCGCCATATCCAAGTCCTGTATCTGTAGCTAATGAAATAGCAGGAAGCGTTGGTGTTTCGTTCATCCAGAAATCAAAATGAGCAGCCCCGATAACGGAACCTACAATAAAGCCAAATAGCGTAATAAACATCGAAGAGCGTCCGCCTCCAACCGAGTAGAGAGTACCAGAGGCACAGCCGCCTCCCAGCTGCATGCCGATTCCAAAGATAAAGGCACCGACTAATAGACTCGTACCGACTGGTGATACAAACCCAGTTGGATCATGCCCATAAAAACTTGCTCCATAAGCTAATATCGGAGCGAATAAGGTAGAGGCTACAGCAAGCATCAGCATGTGAGCTCTTAGCCCTTCGCCATTACCCACAGACATCAGTCTGCGAAAAGCAGACGTGAAACCAAAGCGAGCATGAAATAAAGTATATCCGAGTAATAAACCGATCCAAAGCTGGATCAGCAGGTTAGCATCTGCAATCGTAAAAGTTGCAATACTTAACAAAATAGCTGCTGTGATTCCCGCTGCCAAAAAGATGGTCTGCACGGGCGGGAGTGCAGGGTGTTCAAGTGAGCGTGAATTTAGCGGCTCCGCTTTTGTTTGTAAATTCATTTATAAACACCTCTAATTCTTAGTTGTTTAATAGGATATGAACATGATAAAGGATTGTTACACATGCGTCAACAATAAAAGCCTATCCATTTTATTGAATAGGCTTTGGTGCTAGTTGGTTGAAATGGATGTCAAGTAAGTAAAGATTTCCTGTGAATGATCTTTAAGTGTGTATCCTTTCGCAGTTAAGGCAGCTTGGTGCTTTTTATTGAATAACCAAGATTCTACGTGAATGTCCTTCACATGACTAGCTAATTCTTCTTGTTCAGAGGTTGTCAAAGATTCTTCAACAGTGGTGCAAATAAAAGAGCGGCACACAGCATTTTTAAATGAGGGAGGCAAAGTGCAGCCTTTGCCGTCTTCAAAATAACGGCAGACAGAATAAGATGTTTTTAAGTCGTCAAATTCTAACGATGATAATGATGTGTGTTTAGAAACTTCGAAAAACGCTGGGTGGACAAAAGCATGTACACAAATTGTGTAGTCAAAAATCACAGCATGCTCGTCCTTTAGCAGGTTGAAGTAGAAAGCAGGATTGGATTGGGCCATTTTTTCCAATTCAAATAAGGTAAAAACGGGACTATAGGAGCAGCATCCAACTTGTGGAAGATCTGCAATCGGCCTCCTGAAATGAGGGTCACTGCAAGAAAAACAGGCATCTGTAAGCAGCTGGCGGTTCTTTTTGTCAAAATTTATCATCTGAAAACGTCCTTTTATAAAAAATATTGAAAAAAAGCAATAAATCTTTCGAAATAACTAGATTTTCTGAATAAAAAGTTTTACACTTTTTAGTGAAGGAAAGCAGTATAGCGAATTGATACTTCCCAATACATTTAACTATATTCGTTCCGAGTTTATCCGACAAGAGTAAACAAATCTATGAATGTTGCAGATAACCTTTGAGCAAATGTGACAATCATGTTAAAATGGGAATGAAAGCGTTATAATTTCCAGTCTCTCACTAGAGTCAACTAGTGTCCGACTTAAAAGTTACTAGGAGGTTTTTGTCACATGTCCAGCAAGGAGCACAAACCGGAAGAGCCATGGCAAGGATTTCATGGTCCGAACCTTGGCGTCGCAATTGAGTTGTATGAAGAATTCACTAAAGACCCAGAAGCTGTAGAGGAAGACCTACGCGAATTATTTGAACAATGGGGTCCACCGCCTTCTTCTACTCAAACTGAACCTGTTCAAGCGACAAATGCCCCTTCAGCAAACCAAGCTGCAGGAGCGGACATGATGAGGAAGTTTGTCGGAGCAACAAAGCTTGCCGACATGATTAGAACGAAGGGCCATTTAGCAGCCGACGTTCACCCGATTCATAAGGATAAGAAGAATGAAGAGTTAATTGAACTTTCTCGCTACGGTTTAACCGAAGCAGATCTGAAACAAGTACCAGTTGATTTAATTTGTCCAGATGCCCCTTCACATGTTAAGGACGGTTTGGATGCAATCAAACACTTAAAAAATGTTTATACAAAGACAATTGCATTCGAATTTGGTCATGTACATGATGAGGAAGAGCGTCAATGGTTAAATAAGATGGTGGAATCCGGTATCTATTTGCCGAATCTATCAAAACAACAAAAAGTTGCATTACTTAAGCGTTTAACACAAGTTGAAGGATTTGAGAAATTTATTCATCGTACGTTCGTTGGGCAAAAGCGCTTCTCTATCGAAGGTCTTGATATTATGGTGCCGATGCTTGATGAGGTTGTTCGTGAATCTGTCCATGAAGGAACAGAGCATGTCATGATTGGTATGGCGCACCGCGGACGTTTGAATGTATTAGCGCACACTCTAAGCAAGCCTTACAAAATGATCTTCTCTGAATTTTTACATGCTCCTAACAAAGATTTAGTGCCTTCAGAAGGATCAACTGGCATTAACTACGGTTGGACAGGAGATGTGAAGTATCACTTAGGTGCTGATCGTCAAATTAAAGAAGAGAATACAGTAGAAGCAACGGTTTCTCTTGCAAACAACCCGTCTCACCTTGAGTTTGTGAGCCCGATTGTAGAAGGTTATGCACGTGCAGCTCAAGAAGTACGTACGAAAAAAGGTGATCCAGAGCAAACGGTTTCAAAAGCATATTCAATCTTAATCCACGGAGACGCTGCTTTCCCAGGACAAGGGATTGTTACTGAAACTCTAAACCTCTCTCGTCTAACAGGTTATCAAACGGGTGGATCACTTCATATTATTGCTAACAATAATATTGGGTTCACTACAGAAACGTATGATTCACGTTCTACTACATATGCAAGTGACCCAGCTAAAGGGTTTGAAATTCCGATCGTTCATGTCAATGCTGACGATCCTGAAGCCTGTCTTGCTGCTATGCATCTTGCATTTCAATATCGAAAGCGTTTCAAAAAGGATTTCTTGATTGACTTAATCGGATATCGTCGCTTCGGTCACAATGAAATGGATGAGCCTGCTGTTACTCAACCAGGACTTTATCAAAAAATCAGAGCGCACAAAACGGTACGTGTGCTGTATGCAGACCAATTAGTCGCTAGCGGTGAAATTGAGTCAGGATACGGTGAAGAGCTAGATAAAGAAGCTCAAGAGTACCTTCAATCACAATATGATGCGGTTGCAGGCAATAAGTCTAATAAAGCAAAAGAAATCGTTACACCTGATTTCATTGTAAGCGGACTTCCAAAAGTAAAGACTTCAGTTGAATTTAATACACTAAAGTCTATCAATGAACAATTGCTGACGTGGCCGGAACAATTTAAACCAAATGAAAAGCTTGAGAAAATTCTTAAGCGTCGTCTTCAATCGTTTGAAGGGGAAGGTAAAATTGACTGGGCATTAGCGGAAACACTTGCATTTGCTTCAATTTTACATGATGGTACACCAATTCGTCTTTCAGGTCAGGATTCAGAACGTGGTACATTTGCACATCGTCACTTAGTACTGCATGACCGTGAAACGAACGAAACACATACGCCGCTTAAAGAATTTGATGATGCGAACGCGTCGTTCTCTGTTCATAACAGCCCGCTTTCTGAAATGGCTGTAGTCGGATTTGAGTATGGCTACAACGTATTTGCACCTGAGACTCTAGTTCTTTGGGAAGCTCAATTTGGAGATTTCGCTAACGGTGCTCAAGTAATGTTTGATCAATGGGTATCTGCAGGGCGTGCTAAGTGGGGCCAAAAATCAGGACTTGTATGTCTTCTGCCACACGGATATGAAGGGCAAGGACCTGAGCACTCAAGCGGCCGTGTTGAACGTTTCTTAGTACTCGCGGCTGAAAATAACTGGACAATTGCTAACTGTACATCAGCAGCGCAATATTTCCACATTTTACGTCGTCAAGCGGCTATCCTTGAAAAAGATTCGGTTCGTCCGTTAATTATTATGACACCAAAAAGTCTGCTTCGTAATCAAGTTGTTGCTTCCACGCATGCTGAATTTACTGAAGGAGAATTCAAGCCTGTGTTTGAACAAGCTGGCTTAGGTGAAGCTGCAGATAAAGTAGAACGTATTGTCCTTTGCAGCGGTAAAGTAGCGATTGACCTTGCAGACCGTGTGAAGAAATCTGACGAAAACTGGGATTGGCTTCACATTGCACGTGTTGAAGAGCTGTATCCGTTCCCAAAAAAGCAAATTCGCGAATTATTTGCTAGATACTCAAACTTAAAAGAGATTGTTTGGGTTCAAGAGGAGCCTAAGAATATGGGTGCTTGGCCATTTATCGAGTCACGCATCCGTGAGATTACACCTAGCGAGGCATCGGTTTCATACATTGGACGTACTCATCGTTCAAGTCCTGCTGAAGGTGACCCGGTTGCACATAAGAAAGAACAAGATCGTATCATCACAGAATCATTGACTCGCAAATAATAAGGAGGCCATCGCCGTGATTGAAATTAAAGTACCAGAACTAGCTGAATCGATTACTGAAGGAACGATTGCACAATGGTTAAAACAAGTTGGTGAGCAAGTAAACCAAGGGGAATATATTGCTGAACTTGAAACGGATAAGGTTAACGTAGAAATTACTGCAGAACACTCTGGTGTGATTAAAGAGTTTAAAAAAGAGCCAGGTGATACAGTTGAAGTAGGAGAAGTTATCGCTGTGATCGATGAATCAGGAGATGCTTCTGCATCAACTGAAGCACCAGCTGCTAAGGAAGAGCCTAAAGAAGAGCCAAAGGCAGAAGCTCCTAAAGCAGAAGCTGCCGAAGAAACTCAAGAAGAGACGTCATCTACAGATCGTCCTCTAGCTTCACCTGCTGCTCGTAAGCTTGCTCGTGAAAAAGGAATTGACTTAAAAGAAGTGGCAACAAATGATCCGACAGGACGAATCCGCAAACAAGATGTGGAATCTCATCAGTCACAACCAAAGGCCGCGCCCGAAGCAAAATCGGAAGCACCTGCTAAGAAGCCGCAAGCAGCAGCTGCAGACCAGCCAGGCAAGCCTGTAGAGCGCATTAAAATGTCACGCCGCCGCCAGACGATTGCAAAACGTCTTGTTGAATCTCAACAAACAGCTGCGATGCTGACTACGTTTAATGAAGTGGATATGTCGGCTGTTATGGATTTACGTAAACGCCGTAAAGATGGCTTCCTTGAGAAAAATGGTGTGAAACTTGGTTTTATGTCATTCTTCACAAAAGCAGTTATTGGTGCTCTTAAAGAGTTCCCATTACTAAACGCTGAAATTCAAGGCGATGAAATCCTAATGAAGAAGTACTACGACATCGGTGTTGCAGTATCTACTGATGAGGGCCTAGTTGTCCCTGTCGTACGTGATGCAGATCGTCTAGGATTCGCTGGTATCGAGCGTGAGATCGGTTCACTTGGTAAGAAAGCTCGTGACAATAAGCTTGCGATTTCTGACTTACAAGGCGGAACGTTCACAATTACAAACGGTGGTGTCTTCGGTTCATTATGGTCTACACCAATCCTTAATGCACCACAAGTTGGTATCCTTGGCATGCATAAGGTACAATGGCGTCCGGTTGCGATTGATCAAGAAAACTTTGAAAATCGCCCAATGATGTACATTGCTTTATCTTATGATCACCGTATCGTTGATGGTAAAGAAGCAGTTAGCTTCCTTGTAAAAGTGAAGGAACTTCTTGAAGATCCAGAACAGCTTTTACTTGAAGGATAATACAAAAAGCAGCCTATCTCATTGAACTATACCCCGAATAATGGACACTGATAAAAAAGTGCCCTTATTCGGGGTTTTTGTGTTTCATGACCTCGTATGTCCATTTAATTTAAATAACGAATAAGAGCGAGGTCATAAACATGTCTAAGATTATTTTTACTGAGTCACAAAGGAAAGAGTTAGAATCTAACCCTAATATCATTAAGGTTTCGGATCGTTCTATTACCTATTCTCCTGAATTTAAAATGATAGCTGTAGAAGAGAACGCTAAAGGAAAAGGCCCTCAACAGATCTTTATTGAACATGGATTTGACCTGTCTATTATTGGCTCTAAAAAGCCAAAGCATTGTGTAAATCGCTGGCGGAGCATCTTCGAGCGATATGGAGAAGAAGGATTCTATACAGAACGCAGAGGAAAAGGTGCAATAGGGCGTCCATCACCTAATGACCTGTCTCCTGACGACAAATTAAAAAAAGCAGAAGCGCGTATTGCGTATTTAGAGGCAGAGTTACAGCTTTTAAAAAAGCTAGACGTACTCGAAAGGCAGGCGAAGAAGAAAAAGTAACGACATCAGTGAAATTTCAATTGATTGAACAAGTGATAAGAGAAAATGGATTTCCTCAATTAATTCAGTATTTCTGTAAGTTGGCGGATGTGAGTCGTTCAGGTTATTATAATTGGTTGAAAGCGGAAGACGCCCGTCAAAAAAGAGCACAAAAAGATGAGGCGGATTATGAAATCATTAAGAAAGTGTACACTCAACGTAAAGGCAAAGTGGGAGCCTTGCCAATCAAAATGATTTTAGAAAATGATGAGAACATTGTGATGAATCATAAGCGCATTCGACGGATTATGAAAAAGTACAACTTGGTGTGTAAGATTCGTAGAGCGAATCCCTATAAACAAATGGCCAAAGCGACACAAGAGCATAAAACGTGTGAGAATAAGCTAAAACGTCAATTCGATCAACAAGAACCACACAAAGTCCTCTTAACGGATATCACTTATATCTATTATGCGAAAGGGCAGAAAGCCTATCTATCAGCAATTAAAGATGGAGCAACACGAGAGATTTTAGCCTATTACCTTTCTACCTCACTGAAGATGGATATCGTATATACGACGCTTGACCAGTTAATGAAACGCGAGGACTTTACTCCTCACCCAGAGTGTCTTATCCATTCTGACCAGGGTATACATTATACTCATCCTGAATTCCAAAAGAAAGTAAGAGACCTAGGCATGGACCAGTCAATGTCTCGTCGAGGCAACTGTTGGGATAACGCGCCAATGGAGTCTTTCTTTGGACATATGAAAGATACAATCGACTTTAAAACGTGTGCTTCTGTTCTTGAAGTTAGGCTAGCGATTGAAGAATATATAGAGTTTTACAATCAGGAGAGATATCAGTGGTCCTTACAAAAAATGACCCCGGTACAATACCGAGGTCATCTATTAGCAGCCTAGCACTTTTTATTAAACTGTCCATTTTTAAGGTTACAGTTCACATTGATAGGCTGCTTTATTTTGCTATAGAATTCCTTGATCTTTAGCCATTTTCTTCGCCACTTTAGGGGCAAGCCACAACGTTGGGAGCATGATCAATGAGACAGGGACTGCAGTAAAGACAATAAAGGATTGAAGTGCATTGATACTGCCTTCTCCTAAATATAATAGCACTGCAGCTACAGCACCCATTGAAAGAGCCCAAAATAATCGAATCGATTTAGCTGGTGTACTGCTTCCTGTTACTGTCATTGAAATCGTATAGGACATCGAATCTGTTGTGGTCGCAACAAACACAATGGTTACTAATAAAAACGCAGCAGCGATCCAAAAACCAAACGGCAATTGAGTGACAATAGCAATCATGGAAGCGGGCAGCCCGGCTTCATAAAGCGGTTCGCTGACTGAACCAGGATTTTGGAGTTCAAAGAAGATCCCAGAACCTCCTACAACAGTGAACCAAAAGTTCGTCACAAGAGGGGCAATAACAATTACGGCAATAAATAGTTCTCTAATCGTACGGCCGTGAGAGATGCGGCTGATAAAAATAGCCATCATTGGACCATACCCGATAAACCATCCCCAAAAGAAGATCGTCCAAAATGATAACCAGCCTGTATCCGCTCGATATAAACTCAGTTCAAAATAATCACGTAAGTAAACACCGTATGTTCCAACAAATGAATCAATAATAAAGCCAGCTGGTCCTACTAATAATACAATGACGACGAGGACGAGAGTAAAGATTATATTAAATCGGCTCAGCCATTGAATTCCCTGATGAATCCCGGTTACTGCAGAGATCCCTGCAATCGCAACTAATCCAAAAATAATCAATAACTGAGTAAGAAATGTATTTGGAATGCCAAATAAGGAATCTAACCCATATGCTGCTTGTAATCCAAGAAAACCAATCGGACCAATGGTACCAGCAGCGACGGCAATAATGGAGAATGAATCTACCGCAATACCTAATACATTGTTTTTATTCATGATGTTTTTACCTGCTAGAGGGTAAAGCAATGTTCGAGGTTTAAAAGGCAATCCCTTAGAATAGCCATACATAAGTACCACTACACCTAATGTACCTAAAATCGCCCAAGCGGAAAATCCCCAATCAAGAAAAGACTGAGCAAGAGCTGGAACGATTGTTTCCTGCTGACCAGGCGGAATATCACCATACATAGGGGGCGTCTCTAGAAAATGATAGATCGGCTCAGCAGCAGCCCAAAATACTCCTCCGCCTGCGAGTAACGTACACATGATCATGGATACCCATTTAAATGTACTTGTTTCTGGTTTTTCACTTCTACCGAGACGAACAGCTCCATACTTTGAGAATAGTAACCCGAGTGCAATCAAGAACGTTAGAAGCATAAATACTTGCCAAAAGGCACCGAAATAGGCTGCAGACCAATTGAATGTTGCATCTACATAATTGGCAACCCCTTCAGCTGATATAAATGAAGCTAGTACAAATAAGATCAAAGCCCCGCCGCTAATGATAAAGACCGGCCAATCAATCGTTTGTTTATTCAAAAATAAAACCTCCTATTTAACTATCCGAAATAAAAATAACTTTACTACCCTACCATATAAATAAAGCTGGGTAAAACGTATGAGAAATAGGCAAAATACTTAAATTTTAAGCACTGTCATACCGACCTTATATATAGCTTTCTAACAAAGCACAAAAGCTATTCTCTCAAGGCCATGTTTTTTGAAATCATTTGCTTCAACTAACAATTCTATTTATAATGAAATAAGCAGAAAAAGGAGGGGATATTATGCTTCACAAAACGTGGATGGATAAAGAAACGATTCGTACGGTTGAATGTGTACATACTGATGCAAAGAAATACATGGTCGATCGCGCTTTAACGAAAGGCAAAACATACGAGCTTAAAAATGAAACCGACGAATTTTATTTTGTTATTGATAACACTGGTAAAATGGGTGGTTATTACAAAGAGTATTTTAAGAATTAAGACAGTGGATCACTGTCTTTTTTATTTTCGATTGAGAAAGACGTATTGATTGCTTCAACATTGTCATTCTACTAAACTAGATATATAATCAGCCAATCGATGGGGGAATAGGAGAGGGGGCCATGATGGTTGCATTTACTGAAATGATCTCTTTTATCCAAAGTCATGGTTATATGGCCTTGTTTCTGATTTTTTCAATCGGATTATTCTTTTTTCCAGTTCCAAATGAAATCCTCCTAATGAGTGGAGGCTTAATCGCTACCACTGCTTATGTAGATCCTATCCCGGCAATGTTTGTCGTTTATGCAAGCATTTTAGTCCACGGGACATCTCTTTATATCGTTGGTCATTTCTTAGGTACTAAATCCATTCCTATTAAAGAAGAACGGTCGATTTGGTATAGGCGGGCATTAAAGGGAAAAGAGCTGCTTGATCGTTATGGATTAAAGGCAGCATCGTTTAGTTACTTTTTTCCTTTTATCAGGCATGCGGTGCCATTTAGTGTAGGGTTGTCAGCTATTGCCTATCAACGCTTTGCGGCGATCGGATTTAGTTCCGCTTTCGTTTGGATGAATCTTTATTATTGGATTGGATTTCATTACGGACGCTCAATTAAAGACTGGTCATCTTTTGTGCAGCAGTTACTTTATACATTAATAGGAATTGCGGTCTTATTTGGAATTTATACCTTTATTAAATATAAAAGAGAACGTCATAGAAAGCAGCAGCCTAATGATCAATGAAAATGCCTGAAGGTTTATCAGGTATTTTTTTGTTGCCAATTTTCATCTTTTGATCTATGATAGCGTACGTACGAAAGGGGAATGCAACATGAGAGTGAGAGTCAGCGGGAGAGATCAAAAAGAATTAGTTGATTTTATGAAAGACCTTGAGAAGCTTCAGAACTTTGAGATTACGTACGCCTCTGAATTAAGAGATTCAACGCGCACGAACAATCCGAAGTATAGAAACAGTAAAGAGATTATGCAGTATGTTGATATAAAACGCAAATGATAAGAAAACAGACACCCTACATGGCATGCTTGGGTGTCTGTTTTTTGATAGAGCGTGCTTTATCCTGCTTTGAAACTAAAAAGATAGAGAAGAGAACAAGAGCTACTCCGAACCATTGAATCAGCGATAATTGGTCTTTGAAAATGAGAAATCCAATGCCGATTGCTACCACAGGTTCAATTGTAGATAAAATAGAAGCCCTGCTAGATTCGATCTCTGCTAAGCCACGTGTATAAAGCAAGTAAGCTAAAACAGTGGGAAAAAAGGCCAGCCCGAGTCCATAACCGACTACATCTATCTGCGTGAATAAATGAGCTTTGTTCCATAAACCTGATGTAGGAATCATAAACATAGCTGCACAAATAAACGAATACGTAGTAATGGTCATTGAAGAATATCGTTTCGAACTCACTTTAGCAAATATGCTGTATAAAGCATAAAAGAACCCAGATCCAATACCAACTAGCAGTATATACGGAGTAATAACTGTGTTGAAGCTTGGGAGAAGACCAACGACAAACGCACAGCCTATAATTGTCAGCACTAGGGCTGATACTTTATTTGGTGTTAACCATTCTTTAAAAAATATCCGCGATAACAGCGTCACAAAAAATGGGCCCGTATATAAAAGGACAACTGCCAGCGATAGATTTGATTGATCAATGACGGTAAAGAAGCACCAATTAAAGAATACGATACTGATAATACCAGTACCAATAAATAAAGGCAGATCGCGAATGTGAATCCTTAACATTTTTCTATTTGTCAAGACTAAATAGCTGACAAGTAAGATCGCAGAAAAAATCGCTCGTATAGCGACTATTTCCCAAGCTGTAAAGCCATACGAATAAAGGGGCTGCACAAATAACCCGATGATTCCCCAAAGAGCTGCGCCTAAGACAGCATAAAGATAGGCTTCTTTAACGCTCATCCATCATCCCTCCACACATCCATTCCTATTATCATATCACGACTTATATGGCTTGTAAGCAGGGTGTAATGTATTTTGTAAAAATTAGTAAAAAAGATTGCAGAAATATCAATAGTAGCATATACTTTCTTAAAAGATGATACTGTACGTACATAAAAAAAGCGATGAGAAAGAGGAGTACATACATATTGCCTTCTTAAGAGAGCTCGTGGCAGGTGGAAACGAGTGCTGGCTGTGTATGGAATGGACTTTTGAGCTGTAGGCTGAACATAACAAGTAGGCTGTATCGTGTTGGTCCCGACGTTATCAGGGGACGCAATTTCATAAAAATGAGACGGTTTAAGCGGGTTTATTAAGTTATGCATATAAACCAATAAAGGTGGTACCACGGGCTCTCCCGTCCTTGTATAGGATGTGGAGGGCTTTTTTTATTTATTAAAGGGGGTGATCGTCATGGATTCTGATTGGTGGTGGCAAAGACTTTTTCCGACATGAATAAAACAAATAAGGAGAGATAGTGATGACTCAAAAACAAACTTTAGTATCAGGGATCAGACCAACAGGCGATCTCCACCTTGGAAATTATATTGGAGCGATGAAGGAAATTCATAGGGTGCAAAAAGAATATGAGGCTTACTTTTTTATAGTTGATTTGCATGCGTTAACGACACATCCTAAGCCCGAATTAATAAAACCAAGGACACGTGATGCAGTGAGAAGTTATTTAGGAGCCGGCCTTGACCCAAATCAGGCAACGATTTACGCCCAATCATCATTGGCAGCTGAGATAAGTGAATTACATCTTTATTTGAGTATGGTGATGCCTATTGGTGAGCTGTTAAGATGTCCCACATTTAAAGAAAAAGCAAAACAGCATGCTGATCACGTTAGTTATGGGTTAGTAGGGTATCCGGTCTTAATGGCAGCTGATATGTTTATTCACGGAGCTCATAAGGTGCCTGTTGGAGCAGATCAGGTTGTGCACATCGAGATTGCAAGAGATATCGCACGCAAATTTAATTCTATGTATGGGGAAATATTGACTTTGCCAAACGGAATGGTTGAAAAAGAGGCGAGGGTACCCTCGTTGGGCGGAAAGGGAAAAATGAGTAAATCATTAGGGGCGAAAACCTATATTTCTCTGCAAGATTCAAAAGAAACAATCCAAAATAAAGTGAAGAGAGCTTATTCTGATCCAACACGTACCCATCTAAGCGATCCCGGCCACCCGACAGTAGATGGCTGTAATGTATATCATCTCCATTCCTATTTTTCCAATGAAAAAGTGAGGAAAAATATAGAGAACGGATGCAGTGCTGCAAATTTAGGATGTGTACGGTGTAAGCAAATGCTTAGTGAATCTATCATTGAACTGACAGAACCGATGCAAAAACGCGCTCTGGCCTACAGTGATATCGATGTGGATGACATTTTACGAAAAGGGGCTAAAAAAGCGCAAAAATCAGCGCAGGAAACGATTGCTAAAGTGAGGAAGGCAATCGGGCTGATCCAATTATAATTTCACATACTGAATTTAAAACGAGATAATTCAATATAAAAAAGCCGCTAGTGAATAACTAGCGGCTTAACTTATTACTTTTTGTATTCAAGGAATTCATTGTACGTCATTTGCTTATCAATTAAACCATCTTCCGTAAGTTCAATAATACGGTTAGCAATGGATTCATTAAATTGATGGTCATGACTCGAGAAGATCATGGAGCCTTTGAAGGCAATTAAGCCATTATTTACAGCTGTAATTGATTCAAGATCTAAGTGGTTTGTAGGCTCATCTAACAGCAGTACATTTGCACCGCTTAACATCATTTTAGACAGCATACAACGAACTTTTTCTCCCCCTGAAAGCACGCTTGCTTTTTTCAATACTTCCTCACCAGAGAACAACATTCTACCAAGGAACCCGCGTAAGAATGTTTCACTATCGTCTTCCGGAGAGTATTGGCGCAGCCAGTTGACAAGGTTTAAGTCACAGCCTTCGAAGTATTCGGAGTTGTCTTTAGGGAAGTAAGCTTGAGACGTGGTTACTCCCCATTTATACGAACCGCTGTCAGGCTCCATTTCACCAGCTAAAATTTTGAATAAAACGGTTTTCGCAATTTCATTTGTACCAACTAAAGCGATCTTATCGTCTTTATTCATTGAAAAGCTGACGTTGTTTAGAACTTTTTCGCCATCAATTGTTTTTGTTAATCCTTCAACACGAAGCAAATCATTCCCGATTTCACGTTCCGGTTGGAAGTGTACATATGGATATTTACGGGAAGAAGGTTTAATATCATCTAAAGAGATCTTATCAAGCAGCTTTTTACGAGACGTTGCTTGTTTCGATTTAGAAGCATTCGCGCTGAATCTAGCTACGAAGTTTTGAAGCTCTTTAATCTTTTCTTCTTTTTTCTTATTTTGGTCTTGAGCCATTTTAAGAGCTAACTGACTGGACTCATACCAGAAATCGTAGTTACCAACATAAATTTGAATCTTGCCAAAATCAAGGTCTGCGATGTGTGTACACACTTTGTTTAAGAAGTGACGGTCATGCGAAACAACAATGACAGTATTCTCAAAGTTAATTAAGAACTCTTCTAGCCACTGAATCGCTTGCAAGTCAAGATGGTTAGTAGGCTCATCTAGTAAAAGGACATCAGGCTCACCAAATAGAGTTTGAGCAAGTAACACTTTTACTTTCTCACTACCTGTTAAATCAGCCATTTTCTTTGAGTGAAGATCTTCTTGAATTCCTAATCCTTTTAAAAGGATCGCAGCTTCAGACTCTGCTTCCCAACCATTTAACTCTGCAAATTCACCTTCAAGCTCAGCTGCTTTGATGCCATCTTCATCAGAAAAATCTTCCTTCATGTAAATAGCATCTTTCTCCTGCATCACTTGGTAAAGGCGTGCATGTCCCATAATAACTGTTTGAAGCACTTCATACTCTTCGTATTCGAAGTGGTTCTGCTTTAACACAGCGAGACGCTGACCAGGTTTCATATGCACGTCGCCTTGTTGTGGTTCAATCTCACCAGATAAAATTTTCAAGAACGTTGATTTTCCTGCGCCGTTCGCACCAATTAAGCCGTAACAGTTACCAGGTGTAAATTTAATATTAACTTCTTCAAATAGTTTACGGTCCCCATATTGTAGACCAACATTTGTTACTGTAATCATGTAGCTATATGCCTCCAATGTCTGTAATCGTATGAATTATACCATTCCTAACAACAAGAGGATAGCCAAAGAGCTGTTTTCTCAAAAAAACATCATAAAATGCGATTCGAAAAGTGATTACAATAAGTAATAAAAAGCATATACAGCAAGGCCTGCACCAGCTGCGAGCATCACCACAGCAAGAAATTTCATTGATTTTAAAGAGTAATTTACAATGATTGCCCCAAGTAAAACAGCAAAGTATAATGAGAAGTCAAGCGGGAAACGTTCGACTGAATGAAGAAATGTATCTCTTGTTGCAATCATAATC
Source organism: Alkalihalophilus marmarensis DSM 21297 (assembly GCF_000474275.2). Lineage (GTDB taxonomy): Bacteria > Bacillota > Bacilli > Bacillales > Bacillaceae_D > Alkalihalophilus > Alkalihalophilus marmarensis. The sequence continues at coordinate 10,814 of NZ_ATAE01000024.1, read as the reverse complement.
AAGACAGGAGCTAAATAAATCAAGGCAACAATAATCAATCCGATGGTATTCTTTTGTTTTAACGTAAAGTTCATCAGGAACACACCTTTCTAACGTATGGTTATTACGTATAATGTGCCCATAATATTCATTTTTATCATCCATTTGAAAAGGGGAGAGGCTGTTGAGTATAGAAAAAATGCATGAGGCAGAACAGATTCTAAAAACGTATTATGGCTATGATTCCTTTAGGTACGGTCAACAAAAAATCATTGAACAGGTATTAGCCCAAAAAGATACGCTTGGGATTATGCCTACAGGCGGGGGCAAATCGCTTTGTTATCAAATTCCAGCCCTCACTCTTGAAGGAGTAACATTGGTGATCTCACCATTAATATCATTAATGAAAGATCAAGTAGATGCCCTTCATCAGCTTGATATAGCAGCTACGTATTTAAATAGTACATTAACAAGAGAAGAGGAAGAAGAACGGATCAGCCTTATTCAGACAGGTGAGTATAAACTGGTGTATGTTGCGCCCGAACGATTAGTGCAGCCACACTTCCAACAACTGCTAGCTTCAATTCCGCTTTCATTAGTAGCTATTGATGAAGCCCATTGTTTGTCTCAATGGGGGCATGATTTTAGACCGAGCTATTTAGGGATTTCAGCGTGGCTCAACAACTTAAATCAAAGGCCGCCAGTCTTAGCTTTAACTGCTACAGCCACTAAGGCAGTACAAAAAGACATCCAAAATCATCTAGACATCCAAAACGAGAATACGGTTGTCACCGGTTTTAATCGTGAGAATTTAACGTTAAAGGTATTAAAGGGAATAGATAAATGGCGTTATGTGAAACAGTATGTACATACCCATAAAAGCGAAGCCGGGATTATTTATGCAAATACACGTAAAGAAGTGGAACAGCTGTATCATAAGTTACAAGAGGACGATATTCAGGCAGCAATGTATCACGGTGGACTGAATGAACATGAAAGAGCACGACATCAAGAAGCTTTTTTGCATGATCAAGTAAGTGTGATGGTAGCGACCAATGCGTTTGGGATGGGGATTGATAAAAGTAATGTCAGGTACGTTGTCCACTACAATATGCCGCGTACAATTGAATCGTATTACCAGGAGGCCGGACGTGCCGGACGTGACGGAGAAGATAGTGAATGTGTACTCTTGTTCAGCCCTCAAGATATTCGTGTTCAATCCTTTTTAATTGAACAATCTGAGCTGACAGAAGAGCGTAAAGCTCAAGAGTATGAGAAGCTCCAACAAATGACGTCTTATATTCATACGGAAGGCTGCTTAATGACGTACATCTTAAGTTATTTTGGAGATGAGTCTAAAGCGGATTGCGGCAGGTGCTCATCATGTGTCCGTGAAGGAGAAAAAGTGGACCGAACGAAAGAGGCACAAATGGTTTTCTCTTGTATAAAACGAATGAGGGAACGCTTCGGAAAAATGATGGTGGCTCAAGTATTAGCTGGCTCTGAAAATCAAAAAATAAAACAGCTGCAGCTTCATACTCTTCCGACCTATGGCATTATGAGCGGGTCTACGGCAAAGTATGTGGCAGAGTTTATCGACTATTTAACAGCTGAGAACTATATTAAACCGACTGGTTCACAGTATCCAACACTTCAGCTGACTGATTTAGCTCTGCCTGTTCTAAAAGGGGAAAAGCAAGTTCACCAATTTGTTGCTTTACAAAAAGAAGAGGCAGAAGAAAATGATGAAGTATTTGAAGCCTTACGGGATTGCAGAAAAAATCTTGCAGCAAAAGAAAATATCCCTCCTTATATGGTGTTCTCTGATAAAACGCTCAAACAGATGAGTCAATATATTCCATTAACTAAAGAGGAATTATCCATGATACAGGGAGTGGGTGAACAAAAACTTGAGCGGTATGGTGAGACTTTCTTGGATGTACTCAGTTCGTTTAAGGATCAAAAAACAACAATGATTAATGAAACAGTAACTAGATCAAGCTCAAGTTCTAAAGGCACGAAAGCAACAAAGGGAAGCCACCTTATCACAATAAAAATGTTTCAAGATGGGCAGAAGGTAGAGGATATTGCAAAAGAGCGAGGTCTGAGCGAACAAACGGTATTAAACCACATTCTTAAATCAAAAGATGAGGGCATCGAGCTAAAGCTGCCCACTTATGTGGAAGAAGAGGTTCGAAAGGAAATTGAAAAGGCTGCTGATCAAATTGGAACAGATAGGCTTCGCCCGTTAAAAGAAGCACTTGGAGATCATATAACGTATCAAGAGATCCGCTTTACAATAGAGAAGTGATTTAATAAAGGATTCACTTAATTGATCATAGATAATTCATGGTTAAGAGCCGATAAGGTGTCAGAAATGTGGTATGATAGGGACTAGAGAGAAGATTTTTGCCCATTTCGGGAATGGGACAAGCGAACGGGAAGATAAAGGAGAATGTGAATATGACGACGATTAAAATTGTTACGGATTCAACTTGTGATTTACCTGCAGAGCTAGCTGCAAAGCATGGAATAGAGGTTGTTCCCTTATCGATAACATTTGGAGAAGAGACGTTTTTAGACGGGGTAGATATAACAGCTTCTGAATTTATGGATAAACTGAGAGCGAGTGAGGAATTACCAAAAAGTTCACAGCCGGCAGTTGGGGTATTTGAAGAAACCTATAACCGTTTAGCAGCAAGTGGTGATGATGTGAAGATCATCTCGATTCATATAACAGAAGGTATGAGTGGAACGATGAATGCAGCACAAACTGCAGCAGACATGAGTAATGCTGATGTAACCGTTGTTAATTCACGATTTATTTCTCAGGCTTTAGCCTTTCAAGTAGTTAAAGCGGCTGAACTTGCAAAGGAAGGAAAGTCTGTAGAGGAGATTATTAAAGCAATTGATAAGGTACGTAAGGGTACATCATTATTTATAATGGTTGATACATTAGAGTACTTAAAAAAAGGCGGAAGAATTGGACGTGGGAAGGCATTACTCGGCTCATTACTTAAAATTAAACCGATTGCTTCTTTAGCTGACGGAGTGTATACCCCTGTTACAAAAGTACGTACACATATGCAGATGATTCAGACACTAACGAAGACATTTGCTGATGAAACAAAAGGAAGAGTCGTAAAAAAAGTGGGTATTGCTCATGCAGATGCAGAAGCACTTGCTGCAAAATTAAAGCAATCTGTTGAATCAGTTAATGAGTCAGTGGATGTCACCATTTACCCAACTTCACCGATTATCAGCACTCACACCGGCCCTGGTGCGATTGCGTTAATGTATTATTCTGAATCAAACTAAAAAGAGGAGTGATGAGCATGAAAGAAATAACAACAGATCAAGAATGGCATGACTTATTTGAGCAATCAGATAAAGGACCTGTTCTATTATTGAAACATAGTACAACTTGTCCGATTAGTGCAGAGGCATATGATGAATTTCAATCATTTATAAATTCGAACGAGAATGCTCACACGTATGCGATGGTTAAAGTCATCGAGTCACGACCTGTATCTAATCTGATTTCAGAAGAACTAGGTGTGAAGCATGAATCTCCACAACTATTTATTTTAGACAAGAAACAAGTTAAATGGGTTGATTCACATTTCTCGATTACAAAAAAGAAAATTGAAAAAGCACTTGCTTAAATAAAGAGTTTCTCAACAATCTAAAAGCCGCTTCATTTTTGAAGCGGCTTCTTTACTTTCTTTCGAGCCATTTGAATGTAAGTGAATATTAAACAACTTGCCCCGCCAAATGAACAGATGTATTGTAAAATCCTCATGAACTCCATTAAAACCGCCTCCTACTTATAGAATGCACGAGCAAGAGGCGAATTATGCAAAAATGTGTAAAATATTGCAGAGGAATTTATAACTTTTTTTATTTGAGGGAGGAGTTCGGCAATCATTGTCGAATCTTTGTCTGAGTAACAAATAAAAGGGGGAACTCAAAATGAACGCTAAAGAGCAGCTAAGAGCATTAGTAGAAAAAATGAACCGTGAACCAGCACATATTGCTGAAGAGAAAGACCGCGTATTTCAATTTGATTTAAAGGAGTCAGGAAGCATTCAAGTGCAATTTAAAGATGGAAAAGCATATATGATAGAAGAGGCCACAGAAGAGCCTAATGTCACCCTTAAAATGAATGATGAGTCATTCATAAAGATGTTGAATGATGATTTAAATACGACGATGGCCTTTATGAGCGGTAAATTAAAAGTAGACGGCAGTATGGGGCTAGCGATGAAACTGCAGCAACTAGTAAAAGAATATAAAGAAGTATCCTAATAAAAAAACAGGTCATCCACTAATGGACGACCTGTTTTTAATTTTATTTATAGAGCAAAAATAGCGAAACTGATACCGATCAAACCGATGATTGCCATGATATAAACCGGCAGTTTAGGCATCTCTCCGTTATTTTCCATTGCTTTACCGAACATAAAGAACACGACAGGGTGAACGAGAAACGGCATAGAGAAGATGAATGGAATAAGGAGTGAAGATTCAACCCCAAACATTTCACCTTGAATCGCTGCAAATAAACCAAAGTGAGAAATAGCTGAAGTTTGCGCCATTGCTCCGTATTCAAATGACATTGAACTCATACTTAGAAGAGCAAGACCACCGAATACTGCACAGATCTGCCATCCAAATGAGAATTGCATTAACGCTTTTACTTCTTTACGATCCTCACCATTTGCATTGCGTAAATTATTGAGTGCCATCGCTGTTAAAACAACACCAATTGTTACGATAATGGCTGTTGGAATGAACCATAGTGAGCCTTGTTCTGCACTAATCGCAAGAACAGAGAATACGAAAATATGTCCGAAAAACGGAATATTAATCATAATTGGTGCACGTTGAGCCGCCACCTTACCAAAGTCTCCTGCTGTACAAGCGCCTGTCAGACCTGAGTGGGACAATGAACCTGCCATTCCTGGTGCTAGGTTACGTGTATGAGCTGTTTTAGCAATAAACATCACAAGGGCAATACCGCCAAACATCCAGAACAATTGACCAAAGAAGCCATAGAATAGAACGGCATTCATACCTTCAATGGCAAATGCATCCCCGATTCTTGAACCTCCGACCATGAAGTTCGCTGCAAGGACAACAGGAATACCAGCAAACAGTAAAGCACGAACGGTCGGACCAAATGTCCAGTTGTAGAAAATAGCTCCGATCGCTGCTGAAATCATCATAGCAAAGAAAATTTGCGGCAGGGCAATGATCGGCTGTACTTCTTGGGCAATCGCATATGAAATAAATAAAACGATGATAATAAGAGCGGTCTCAAGAAGCCCTTTACGAATGTAGACATGTTTATTGCCAACTTGTGCTTTGTTATCGACTAAAATAACAGAGGCAATCAAACCGATAAACGCAATAAGCGGGTAAAAGCCAGCTACTGTATCAAGCGACCCTGGCTGCAAGAACATTCTCATGAATCCTTCAATCCCAATTAATAAGAAGAACGAACGAAGGATGAAAATGAAATGAGTACGGCCTGTACCTAGTACCACTTCTTCATTCATAGGGACGACAATATCCTTGACTTCCATCTCTTTGTTTCCAAGAATCTTACGTAATTCTTGACCACCTACAAAGAAGGAAACGATCAAAGCGATAATCGTCGTACGCGCCATAAAATCAACAAGCGGGAGTTCTGGAAGACCAGGTGTTGCAATATTGACCTCAACTAACAAGAATCCTAAAAGCAAACCGAAAATAACGATAATTAAAATCGGTGAAAACCTAGATCCTGCAACAACCATCCTTGAGATAATCACCATCGGAACGATAAAAAACAATAATAACCAAAACTGGTTTAAAACTTGTACCTGTGAAAGCTGATGAACGATTTCCATTGACATACTCCTAACTATTATACAAATGTGCTATCAAATACTATCTCATTAAAGCATTTACTGCAACACGTGAAAGCGTCTACAGAGTAAAGTTGTAATAATAAGTGTTTTCAAAAAATAATTACTCACTAAAAATATTTACATCTATTTAAAAAAACGGAAATTGAAACATTTTTTGATATGATATCGTAGAGAGGATGAGGGGGGAATATTCAAATGAATCAGAAAGTATTAGAGACATGTAAAGAAAACATTCGTCAAAAGGAAAAATGGGAGGATCATCTAAAGCGGGCAAAAGAGTATTTGAGGGAAGAACAAGCGAAAATCATACAATTGAAAAATCAATTAAAGAAAGAACAGCTAGATGTTGAGCGATTAGAAGGATTATCGTTTTCTAATCTATTTTATTCGATCACCGGTAAGAAGCTTGAAAAGATGGAAAAGGAGCAGCAAGAAGCGGCAGCTGCCCAGCTAAAGTATGAAGAAGCTAAGGAGACCGCAGCAGACCTTGAGAGGGAAATAGAAGAGATCAAGCAAAAATTGACCCATCTCGGCGACCCTATTAAAAAATATGAGCAGCTCATGCAAGAGAAAGAAAAGCAGCTTCACTCAAGTAATAGTAATTTAACAGTTAAAATTGATGAATTAAGTGAAGAAGAAGCGAACAAAAAGTTGATTCTAAACGAATTAAAAGAAGCAATCAGCGCAGGTAATCAGGCCAGTTCTGCCTTATCGATTGCAATCTCCGCTTTAAACAGTGCAAAGGGCTGGTCAACATGGGATTTGTTTGGAGGCGGAATGGTATCAACCGCAATTAAGCATAGCAAGATCAATGATGCTAAAGGCGATATTCATCATGCTCAGCGAAAGCTTCGCCATTTTGAAGAAGAAATGAAAGACGTACAAAAGTTTGCCTCATATTCCATTCATATTGGTGACATACTTACGTTCGCTGATTACTTCTTTGACGGCTTTATCGTTGATTGGATGGTCCATGGGAAAATCAATGATTCACTCAAACAAACCGAAAAGATGAAATATAAGGTAGATGAAGCAATAGGCTCCTTGATTGAGTTTCAAACAGAAATCCAAACAAAAAAAGAGCAAATCAAACAGCGGCGCATCCGTTTGATAGAAGAGGCATAGACAGAGATATGAATAAACATAAATGGATCATTATCCTCGTTCTATTAGCCGGACTGACCTTGTTTGCTTATATCCAATCACTTGGTTACGAAACAGCTAGTACAGAGGACAGAGACAATAATGAAGAAGCCAGAGCCCAAATTTATTCTTATTTAAATGAAGTGGATGAAGAAGGTTTAGTTGAGGCCATGGAGAAAGCTGCACCTGGTATTACGAAGGCAAGAGAGTTGGGGTTAACGAGGACCTATGATACAAAGTGGGAGTTAGGTGATACGAATGATACGCTTCGCATAGAAGAGGTGTGGGTTCGTAAAAGTCATCATTCATTCCTCTTTTACAGTGTGGATTTAGCAGATGACACAGAACGCATACATGATTTCCCTAAACTAACAAGCCGGATTGAGTTCGATGATTATGATTTTGAATATTATAATGAAGTGTACTCAGACAATGAGTTTACGGGATTCAACCATGTTTATAAAGACGGACGGTATTATGGTGTGGCCATGTTTTACCTGCCGTATTTTTCACCGGATATCGAAATTGTGGAGCTTGATGAGATCAAATTAACGCCAACCACGGTCCATTCGGGAGGAAACATTTATCAAATCGAATCAATTACGTTGGATGTGGATTATCAATATGATGACATTCCATATAATGAAATCAATGATTCAGCAGTAATGGATATAGGGGATCTATCTGTTAAAGTTGATTCCATCAGAGCTCATCCTGAATCACTTGATGTGCAGTTTAAGTTTATGGAGCACTCAGACTTAATGCTTGATTCACTTTGGGGCTACTTAACAGGAGCTGGAGATTTAAACAGTTCAGTAGGAATGAAGAAAGATGATTATACTTATTTAATCAGTTATGATACTTATAGCGAACCTGTTAATGATCTTACATTTACCTTGGATTGGGTCCGTTTAATAAGTAATGAGAGCTTAGAGGTGACACTGCCAACAAATAAAGAATTATTTGAAAGTGTCAAGGATAAGGAAATTTACAGAGGGGAATATGGGACCATTTTAATTAAGCAAGTATCTTCTAATCAGGATCAGCATTACAACATTGATTTCCGTTTTATTTCGAATGAAGGCGCCCCTTACCATTATGATTTATCGTATGTATCAATTGATTACGGAGATACACAATGGTCAGAAAATGAGGAGTTTGAACGGGCTAATATCCTTAGCTTCAGCTCAGGTAATGAAAAATTAGATCCTCAGTACCTTTATATGGGCAGCGGCTCATCGGAACATTCTTTTGATCTTTTGCTTGATCAAAGAGAAGTGGAAGAACTAGATGAGATCACCTTGTCATTTGAAAATATCGGTATCAAAGTTGATCTGAAGGATTCATTCACCATCCCTCAAGATATCTTTAATTATTAATTTGCATAAGAATAAAATCACTTCACTCATCAAACGCTAAGCGTGAGGTGAAGAAGATGAATCGGCCAATGCTGACTGCGCTGTTAACAATTGGGCTTGCGCAAAGCCTTAAAGTTCCTATTAAAAAAATGCAAACAGACCAGTGGGAGTGGAATACTTTGTTTGAAACGGGAGGTATGCCAAGCTCTCACTCTGCAGGAGTCACAGCCCTTGCCACATATGTAGCACTAGAGCGCGGGGTATCATCCGTAGATTTTGCTCTTTCCACTGTATTTGGCTTAATTGTGATGTATGATGCACAAGGAATTAGACGCCAAACAGGTGAATTAACGATTAAAGTGAATGAAATGAATGCAGACCTTGAACGAATGGCTGGGGACTCTCATGCGAAACAAAGTGAGAAACGCTCAGTGAAATTAAGAGAACGTTTAGGTCACCAACCTGAAGAAGTTGTTGGAGGCGCTCTTTTAGGGCTGATTACAGGTGGAATTAGCTATGCATTGACGGGCAGGAGAAAAAAGAAATCATTTATATTTTAATGGAGGAATTGCCGAAAGTGGGCAATTCTTTTTTTTGAGATGAAACGTATACTCACTAACAGGCGTCTTATTGATAAAGAATATAAGGGGTGCACAAAAATGAAAAAGTTTTTCGGGGTATTAATTATCTCCTTTTTAGTCATGCTCACAGCTTGTAATCAGACGGTAGAAGATCCACAAGAAGAGCAGCCTGTTGAGGAAAATGAAGAGGGTGGAGTGGAAGAGGAAGTGATTGATGAGGAAGAAACAGACGGTGAGCAGGGAGAAAACGGGGAACATGAAGACGGTAACGACGTGGAATCGCCAGGGGAAGCGGAAAATGGAGAAGGGGAAATTGAATTAGCAGACGAAAAAGAATTGACGTTTGAAATAGAAGGGCAGACAGAAACGCGTGTTGCTCAGTTTAACCGCAGCGAACTTGAATATGGGATCTATGTGCTAGAAGGGTATACGCTTCATAGTGAAGAGCCAGGCAGAGATGTCCTTGTTTTCAACAATGATGGAGACTTTTTTACACGTATTATCCCACATAAAAATGAAGGTTCTGCAGAGGAATTAAAGGGTGCTATTGAAGAGCATGCCCAAGGAGAGATTGAAAACCTTCAAGACCTGCCAATGAGCGGTCTGCAATATGCCTTAAAGGAATCAGTTGAGATTAGTGGAGAGCAAACGACGATCTATCATTTGGCGAAAGAGATAGAAGGGGAGTTGTTTCAATTGACCGTCTTTCTACCGGCTAAAGAGGCACAGGAAGGCGTTGCTCCTAGTATGCTGGCTATGCTTGAAACAGTACATCCATAAGTCAGTGACATTCCATTCTGATTTCAGTCAGGATGGTTCTTTTTTTAGGGTAGATAGAGGTGAATAAAGACAGTAGAAGGAAGACTATGGTAGTGTAAAATGAGATAAATTCCGTGTTGCGAAGGGTAATATAAGTAGTATATAGATAATACGCTCATATCAATAAGATATAACACAAGCCCTGAGGAGTGTGAGAAGCATGGAGGAGAAAATTTTGATCGTTGAAGGGACGAATGACCGCAAACGAGTGAAGAAAGTATTAAATGAATCCATTGATATCGTTTGTACGTATGGGACCCTGAGCGATGAAAAGCTTGAACAATTAATACTGCCTTTTGAAGACCAAGATGTATACATTTTAGTTGATGCAGATGAGGCGGGCGAAAAATTAAGAAAACAGTTAAAAAGAGAGCTCCCGAATGCAACTCACCTTTATACTCAAAGGGGATATGGACAGGTTGAAACGACTCCGCTCGATTATTTGAGCCAGGTGCTCAGGGGATATTTTGAAGTGAAGCATTAGAGAAGTAAAGGCCATTGGAAAGCGTCCCACTTCTAATAATTATTAATTTAATGGTACAGGCAATCGCATTCTGTCGGCGGTTATAGAGCTTCCTCTTCGCTTTACTCTTTTGGGATACCTACTAGCCACACATATAAGGAAAAAGTCTCCCTTGCCATAGTTGTTGATTTCCGCTGCAGGGACTCGCTTTCCGCGGGCGGTCCGGAAGCCTCCTCGTCGCTCCACTCCTGTGGGGTCTTCCATGGCCACGCACATCCCGCTGGAGTCTCGCACCTTCCGCTCCAATCAACGGAGGAGGGACGTTGTAAAGTGCTCCAATTATAAGTAACTGTTCAGTGATTTAAGCAAACGATGGCTCGGACTTATAATTTGAACTGAAACATAACTAAATCGCTCTACTTAATAATTACACAAAGCCAGAAACCTAGCGGATGAAATATACGAGACTTCTGCGGGGCCTAGAGGAGGCCACTGATAAACCCATGGTTTTTTTAGTGGCCTGAGGAAATGATTAAAAAAATAAAAAAAAGGGCAG
>NZ_ATAE01000023.1 GCF_000474275.2 Alkalihalophilus marmarensis DSM 21297 | reverse complement strand
GACGAGATATCATGTATCTCTATTTCGCTTGGCTTTTGTTCAGTTTTCAAAGAACTTGTCCGTCGCTCGTTGGCGACTTAACTATCTTAACACTTTCAATTATCGGCGTCAAGATCTTTTTTAAAAAGTTTTTCGATCGCTGTTGTTTGTTTCGTTGTTGTCTCAGCGACAAGTAATAATATATCACCCTGGATAAAAAGTTGCAACTGTTTTTATAAACTTTTTTAAAAGTTTTTTTGAAAGCTAAGATTTCCTTCCATTATAACGGCATTACCCGTTAAACGACAGACTAAACCAATATAAACGTAAAAAGTCCAGGTCTTCATTATGACCTGGACTTTTTACGTTTATTCACTTTGTTCACGATTTCTCATTTGCGGGAATAGCAGCACGTCACGAATAGACGGGGAATTAGTTAGTAACATTACTAAACGGTCAATACCGATCCCTAGTCCACCAGTAGGAGGCATCCCATATTCAAGCGACTCTACAAAGTCCTCATCCATCATATGAGCTTCATCATCGCCTTGTTCGCGCTCAACCAGCTGCTGCTCAAAACGCTGGCGCTGGTCGATAGGGTCATTTAACTCAGAGAAGGCATTCGCGTGCTCACGTCCGACAATAAATAACTCAAAACGATCCGTGAAACGCTCGTCTTCAGGATTTTTCTTAGCTAGAGGAGAGATGGCTGTTGGGTGGCCGTATATAAATGTAGGTTGAATAAGCGACTCTTCAACAAAGTGTTCAAAGAACTCATTAACCACGTGTCCGTATGTCATTGTTTCTTTTACCGGTACCTTGTGTTCTTTTGCAAGAGCACGAGCTTCTTCATCAGTCATTTCTGGCCAGAAATCAACGCCGCTCTTTTCTTTAATAGCATCCACCATATGCACACGAGTCCACTTAGGCTCTAGGTCTACTTCATACTCACCGTATGTGACCTTCGTTGTCCCTAATACTTCCCTAGCAATATGGGCGACAAGTTCTTCTGTAAGCTCCATAATGTCTTGATAGTCTGCATAAGCTTCATATAACTCAATCATTGTAAACTCTGGGTTATGTCTAGTAGATACCCCTTCATTACGGAATACACGGCCGATCTCATATACCTTCTCCATGCCGCCTACAATAAGACGCTTCAGGTGAAGCTCAATAGCTATACGCATATATAAAGTCATGTCTAACGCATTGTGATGCGTGACAAAAGGACGTGCAGATGCTCCGCCTGCAATCGAGTGCATAGTAGGAGTTTCTACTTCAAGGAATCCACGATTATCTAAATAACGGCGCATAGATTGCAATATTTTACTACGTAATACAAACGTATCACGCACTTCTGGGTTCATTATTAAGTCTACATAACGCTGGCGGTAACGTTGCTCAATATCTTTTAAGCCATGAAACTTATCCGGAAGCGGGCGTAATGATTTTGAAAGAATTTGAAAATCAGTTACTTTAACTGATAACTCTCCTACTTTTGTTTTGAAAGCCGTACCTGTTACACCTACAATATCTCCAATATCAATAGAAGTGAAAAGATCATACTGCTCTTCACCCACTGCATCCTTACGAACATAAATTTGAACTTGACCAGATAAGTCTTGGATGTGGGCAAAACCAGCTTTCCCTTTTCCACGCTTTGTCATAATACGTCCAGCTAGCGTTACTTCATGACCTTGCTCTTCTAATTCTTCTTTAGATAACTCTGCAAATGTACTTTCCATTGTTTTGGCTGTGTGGGTTCTCTTAAAACGGCCGCCGAACGGATTTGCTCCTTGTGCTTCTAATTGAGAAAGCTTGTCTCTTCGTACGGCAAGTAAATCATTTAATTCGACCTCTTGGCTCATTACTTCTTCATCTCCTCTATTTTATGAGTCCACATTGTGAACTCATTATAATCAAATCTTTTTTGTTCTATAACTAGATTACACTTATCCTTTAAGTCAACCAATCGAACTTAATGATTTGCTACTCTAGATTAACTTATCAGTTTTCATTATACAGGTTTTTTTGACATAGAAAAACTGCCAGGGGTTAGCTGGCAGTTTCATAAACTCAAACGCATTATAGTTAATTATTCACTTAAAGTCAAACGACAATTGACTCATTAGCCATTTCCTCTTCTAGCTGGTCAATATAAGCATATAATGTTTTCGCTACATCATCTCTTGATTCGAACATGTTAATTTGATCTCTGATACGGCCGCCGCCGCGCAACCCTTTCAAATACCATGCTGCGTGCTTTCTCATTTCACGCACCGCAACAGATTCACCTCTTAGAGCAATTAAGCGATCTAAGTGAATCATGCACACGTCGATCTTCTCACGCGGAGTAGGATCAGGCATTAGCTCCCCATTTTCAAGATACTTCACTGTACGATAAAGCATCCATGGGTTTCCTAGTGCAGCACGACCTATCATTACACCATCTACCCCTATTTCATCTATCATACGACGAGCATCTTGTGGAGACTGCACATCGCCATTTCCGATTACAGGAATATTTACAGCATCTTTTACTTCTTTAATGATGTTCCAATCTGCATGTCCCTCATACATCTGGACACGAGTACGACCATGAACAGCGACCGCACTTCCCCCTGCACGTTCAACTGCACGCGCGTTTTCAACTGCAAAGATATGATCCTCATCCCAGCCGATACGCATCTTAACTGTTACAGGTTTATCAACGGCATCTACTGTCGCTGCAACCATTTCATAAATTTTATTCGGATCAAGCAGCCATCTCGCACCTGCATCACATTTAGTGATTTTCGGGACAGGACAGCCCATGTTGATATCAATAATATCTGCATTTGTATTTTTATCAACAAACTTAGCTGCCTCAACAAGCGTTTCTTTTTCCCCGCCAAAAATTTGTAAGCTTAGAGGCTTTTCGCGATCATCTACATATAACATGCTTAGAGACCTTTCATTTTTGTGTAGAATCGCTTTATCACTTACCATTTCTGCACACACTAAGCCGGCACCAAATTCCTTAGCAATTAAACGGAAAGCCGGATTACAAACGCCCGCCATCGGTGCAAGGACAACTTGGTTTTTCATTTCAATATTACCGATCTTTAACACTTCAATTCACCTCTAGGTTTTGTCTGATCACCTTTGGATTAAATCTTGCTTCGTTATATTTAAAACCGATGTTACTTTCTCGAGCATTTTTTCATCAGGTTCTCTGCTGCCTCGCTCCACTTCACCTAATACAGAAACAGATATCCCCATCTCTTTAGCAAATCGCTGCTGGGTAAAACCTTTTAGCTTTCGAAATGCTCTGATCCTTCTGCCCCAACTCTCGATTTCCATACGTTTACACCCTCTTTATCTGGCAACGCCTCGTATATATCTTTTATCGTTTGATTACGTGATTGAAAATAAAGTTTAGAGTTAAGTTCATATAATGGCACGATTACGAATGCACGTTCCCACATTCTAGGATGGGGTATGCATAGGTTCTCTACTTTCATATTTTGTTGATCGAAAAGGAGAATGTCAAGATCAATTGTTCTTGGGCCCCACCTGATATCACGCTTGCGTCCGCATGTATCCTCTATTAATTGAGTCCTCTCCAATAATTTCTCTGGACTTAAATTCGTCTTAGCTTGTATAACCATATTTAAAAATGACTGTTGATCGACATACCCTACAGGTTCCGTTTCATAGATAGAAGATCTTTTAACGACTTTAATATCCTCTTCTTTATCCAGCCGGTCGATCGCTTCTTCAAGATAGGCAGCTCGGTCCCCTATATTAGAGCCGAGAGCAATATAAACATTATGCTTCATTTTTCCCCCTTGTGATTTCAACCGCAACAGATTTATAGTGACCAGGAATAGGCGGGTCAGGCTTAATAAGCTTCACAGTACACCTTTCTAGCCGTTCATATGAGCCAAGCAATTCAGCGGCAATCTTCTCAGCAACCGTTTCCACCAGCTTATAAGGCTCTCCCTCAACAATTTCATTTACCTTTTTATAAACCTCACCGTAATTAATCGTTTCTTCAATATTGTCAGATGCAGAAGCCTTCTTTAAATCCAGCTCTAACGTTAAGTCTACATAAAAGCGCTGCCCTAGTTTATTTTCTTCTTTAAAGACCCCATGATAGCCGTAAAATTCTAATCCATCCATATAGATTTTATCCATTATCATTCGCCTCCCAGCATAGCATCCATCATCTTTGCCATTCTGCTCATTTCAAGAACATCGTGTACACGTACAATTTCACAGCCTTTAGCTATACCTAAGCATACCGTAGCGCCAGTTCCTTCAACACGTTCATCAACAGGGAGGTCTAATGTTTTTGCAATAAACCTTTTTCTAGAAGTGCCTAAAAGAACGGGGTACCCTAAAGCAGTAAATTCATCAAGCCTGCGCATCACTTCAAGATTTTGCTCGTACGTTTTAGCAAAGCCGATGCCCGGATCTAAAATAATTTTCTCATCTTCTACGCCAGCTTGATGACATAACGCAATACTCTCTTCTATATCTTGTTTCATATCTAGAAGTAGATCCGTGTACTCTGTATTGTCACGATTGTGCATCAAAATAATTTCAACACCGGTGTCAGCTGCTACTTGAGCCATCAGTGGATCAGCCTTAGCTCCCCATACATCATTAATGATCGTCGCACCCGCCTTAATGGATTCCCGAGCTACGTCCGCTTTGTACGTATCAATAGAGATCGGAACATCCGTTACACCTCTTACCGCTTCAATGACCGGAATGACTCTGGCAAGCTCTTCATCTGCCTCGACTTTTTCAAAGCCAGGACGAGTTGATTCTCCACCAATATCAATAATGTCCGCACCTTGCTCAATCATCTCTAACGCTCGTCTTTTAGCTGCTTCGACATCGTTATATTTACCGCCATCAGAAAATGAATCTGGGGTTGCATTCAAAATCCCCATAATTTTTGTACGTTTACCCACGGTGCACCCTCCTTATAACTCAATCTTGCTCCAAAGCTTCTTGCTGTATAGCTTGTACCTTTGTTGCAGCTCTCTCGTTATGGTTTGTTTTGAATCATACGTGTGGCGGTCGATACTAGTAAGAGAGACAACTTCTTGTATAGAATTGGTCACAAACACTTCATCGGCCTCATATAGCTCTTCTTTTGGATACTTTCCTGCATTTACGATATACCCGCTGTCTTTAAGCATCTTGATGACAAACTGCCTCGTTATACCATTCAGAATACCCGTTTCAATAGAGGGGGTATACACGATACCGTTCTTTACCCAGAATAAGTTCGAAACAATCCCCTCAGCTAGATAGCCATCTTCAGTTAAAAAGATGCCTTCAACTGAAGGATCTGAACCTATTTCACGTTTAGCCATTATATTATTCAAATAGTGATGGGACTTCAACCGCACCTTCGTTTCAGGTGTATTGCGTCTCGTCTTTAAAATAACACCTTGTTTTTCTCGACCCATCTGTTCAGGGAGCGACTTGGTATACACTACGGTTACAGGTTCAGTGTATTGCCCGGTATAAAGGCCAAGTCCCTTATCACCCGCAGAAACGTTCCACCTTACGTACACATCTTGATCTTGATATTGATTGGCATTGATCAGCTGATCGATGACACGGCTCATATCTTTACGGTTCATCTCCCACTCTATTCCAAGCATATGTAACCCTTCTTGCAAACGGCGAAAATGGTCATCCAATAAAAAAGGATGACCATTATACACGCGAAATGTCTCAAACAACCCTAGTCCATACATGTAACCATGGTCAAAAACAGACACTTTCGCTTGCTCGCCTGAAACAAGTTCACCATCTACATACATCATCATTCTACTGGTTCCTTGCGATATGTCTTAACAAAGTTACGCAATAGAACTTTCCCTGCATCAGTCATAATCGACTCCGGATGGAATTGAACACCTTCAATCGCCAGCTCTTTATGACGAATCGCCATAATTTCTCCCGCTTCCGTTTCAGCTGTAATCTCAAAGCATTCAGGCAGCGTTTCTCTTTTTACAATTAACGAGTGGTAACGAGTAGCTGTTAGCGGCGTAGGAATATTTTTAAAGATTGTTTTCTCATTATGATGGACTAAAGAGGTTTTACCATGCATTAAGCGCTCTGCACGAATCACATCTCCACCAAACACTTGAGCAATCGATTGATGACCAAGACATACACCGAAGATAGGAATTTTACCAGCAAAGTAACGGATTGCCTCAAGGCTGATCCCCGCCTCATTAGGACTGCACGGTCCAGGTGATATCATTAAGTAATCAGGGTTAAGTTCTTCAATTTCTTCAATTGTAATCTGATCGTTCCGCTTAACAATCAGCTCTTCTCCCATCTCACCTAAATACTGCACCAAGTTATACGTAAAAGAATCATAGTTATCAATCATAATAATCATAAATCGTTCCTCCTCAGCTCAACTAGCTATTTAATTTCGAACTCAACTCTTCTTCACTCAACTCAAGGGCATGCCACAATGCTCTTGCTTTCTTTAATGATTCCTTATACTCATGCTTAGGGTTTGAATCAATTACAATTCCTGCTCCCGCCTGCACATGAGCCTGCCCCTCCTTACAAACCATCGTCCGGATTGTAATATTCAACTCCATTTCATCGTTAAAACCAATCCAGCCGATCGATCCTGTGTAAATACCTCTTCTTACAGGCTCTAGCTCTTCGATAATTTCCATCGTCCGTACTTTTGGCGCACCGGTGATTGTTCCTCCAGGAAAAGTCGCTCGTATGACCTCATACAAATCATATTGATCATTAAGCATCCCGCGCACATTAGAGACGATATGCATCACGTGTGAATACTTTTCAATTACCATTAATTCGTTTACTTCGACAGTGCCGTACTCACAAACACGCCCTAAATCATTTCTCTCTAAATCCACAAGCATCACATGTTCAGCTCGTTCTTTTTCATTTTCTATTAAAGTCGCAGCAAGCTCTCTGTCTTCTTCTTCATTTTTTCCACGTGAGCGCGTTCCCGCAATCGGACGCGTACTCACTTCCATTCCTTGCTTTTTTACGAGCAGTTCTGGTGAAGCACTAACAAATTGGACATCCGGCGTTTCGAAATAGCTCATGTATGGAGATGGATTCAATTTTCGCAGTGTCTCATACACATGCATCGGTTCGCACCTAAGCTCTTTAGACTGTCTCACCGAAAGATTCACCTGAAAAACATCTCCAGCTGCAATGTACTCTTTAATTTTTTCTACTGCAGCCCCAAACTCCTCTTCACTCATCGAAGCACCTGCACCGGGATTAGCTTCCCTAGCCTCATAACTCCAAGTTGTTTCAGCAGACGTCTTTGTCCATAATTCTTCGTAATGCTTTAAACTTTCCTCTAACTCACTTATATGATCTTGTTCTCCATGAACAATGGCCCACATCTTTTCTTCCTTATGCTCATAAATAAATACATCATGAAAAAGCATAAAGTAAAGATCAGGCAGACCTAGATCATCGTCTGATTTATGAGGAAGCTTTTCGATTTCCCGGACAATATCATAGCTTAAGTAACCAATCGCCCCTCCTTGAAAAGAAGGTGTATCTGGCAATACAGCTGTCCGGTAAGGCGCCATAACCTCTTTTAATGAATCGAGAAGTTTCCCTTTTTTCGTCTCGGTTTCTCTCCCCCGTTTAACGGTAAGAACCTCACCCTTCCCTTCCACAATCGCAAACGGATCAAGTCCTATAATACTGTATTGACCGCCGCGCCCGCTTTCTAAAAGGACGTGATGGGGTTTTTCATTAGATAATTGTTTATATGCTTCAAACCATTTTTCTTTGCTTAATGAAAAAGAACTCGCCTTTGCGGTCCAATTCATCTTTTCTTTTGATAGGCCATTCCGTTCCAACGGCTTCACTCCGTTCATTTCATTTCTTTCTACTATCCATTCTACATGACAACGAAATAGAAGAAAAGAACAAGACCGAGTAAGAAAGCCGACTAATAATGGAAACGGCCTACAAGAAAAAACAGCCTCACCAGAAGGCGCGGCTGTTTGTCTTCATTAATCTTCGAATTGATAAAGTGGTGTACTTAAGTAACGTTCACCATTTGAAGGAATAATCGCTACTACCTTTTTACCCGGTCCAAGCTTTTCAGCTAATTGAAGCGCTGAGTAAATGGCAGCCCCAGATGAAATTCCTCCAAGGATTCCTTCTTCTCTTGCTGCACGACGAGCATATTCAAATGCTTGCTCAGTTGATACTTGAATAACTTCATCATATACAGCGGTATCTAGAATATCAGGGACAAAGCCCGCACCAATTCCTTGTATCTTATGAGGTCCTGGGTTTCCACCTGATAAGATTGGCGAATCTTGAGGTTCTACTGCTGCAATATGCAGATTTGGAAAATGTTCTTTCAAGAAACCGCCGGCACCTGTAATCGTACCGCCTGTTCCAATTCCAGAAACAAATCCATCTAGCTGCCCGTCTACTTGCTCTAGAAGCTCTTT
Source organism: Alkalihalophilus marmarensis DSM 21297 (assembly GCF_000474275.2). Taxonomy (GTDB): domain Bacteria; phylum Bacillota; class Bacilli; order Bacillales; family Bacillaceae_D; genus Alkalihalophilus; species Alkalihalophilus marmarensis. The sequence continues at coordinate 66,525 of NZ_ATAE01000023.1, read as the reverse complement.
TCCTGTCGTCTCACGGTGGATTTTAGGGTTGGCATCATTTTCAAATTGCTGCGGCATGAAGTAGCCGTTTTCTTTTGCAAGCTCTGTCGCTTTACGGATCGCACCGCCCATCCCTTCTGGTCCTGGCGTTAGAACAAGCTCAGCTCCATAAGCGCGTAACAAGTTACGACGCTCCATACTCATTGTCTCAGGCATTACTAATTTCGTTTTATATCCTTTTGCAGCTGCGACCATTGCTAATCCAATTCCTGTGTTACCACTTGTCGGTTCAACAATTGTATCTCCAGCTTTTAATGTCCCATCTTTTTCTGCAGCTTCGATCATTGCTAATCCAATACGATCCTTTACACTGCTCCCCGGGTTCATAAATTCTAATTTCAAATACACATCGGCGTGCTTATCAGCAACAAGACGATTTAATTTTACTAGCGGCGTGTTGCCAATTAACTCCGTAATTGATTGAACAACTTTCATGGATAGCGCCTCCTAATCCCAAGTAAATTCATAGGTTTTGTATAAATAATGTTAGCAGACGTTTTCAGATAAGTCAATCAATAAAAAGCCCAATTTCCAATTTATTTAGTTTCTGTTAGTAATTCCTCTAGCTCAGCGACATCAAACGCATAAACTTCATTACAGAAGTTACAGCGAGTTTCAGCTCCCCCGTCTTCGTCAATCATTTCTTGAATTTCTTCTGGACCAAGACTCGTAATAGCATTCGCTACACGTTCTTTAGAGCATGCACATGAGAAAGCAACCGGCATATTATCTAAAAACTTAACATTATCATCACCAAGCAACGCTTTTAACATTTCTTCTGGCGGCATACCTGCTTCCACAAGCTTTGAAATAGGAGGAATTGAGTTTAGTCGTTTTTCGATTTCAGAAATGACTTCATCATCCGCACCTGGCATTAATTGAATAATAAATCCGCCCGCAGCCAAAATAGAGTTGTCTGGATTTACCAGAACCCCTACCCCAACTGACGATGGAGTTTGTTCTGAAGAAGCGAAATAATACGTGAAATCTTCCCCAAGTTCTCCTGATACAATCGGAACACTTCCAGTAAAGTTATCTCTCATACCGATATCTTTTACAACTGATAAATAGCCATCCGTTCCTACTGCACGAGCTACATCAAGTTTCCCATGCTCGTTAAGGTCGAAATGTGTTTGAGGATTCGTTACATAACCGCGAGATTCTCCTTTTGTATTAGTATCTACAATAATAGCTCCAATCGGACCGCGGCCTTCAATCTTCACCGTTAATTTAGCATCACCTTTTAACATGGCTCCCATCATTGTGCTTGCCATCATCGCACGCCCTAAAGCGGCTGATGCAGTCGGCCATGTCCCTTGTCTTCTAACTGCCTCATTAATCATATCCGTCGCTACTAATGCATATGCACGAACTTTGCCTTCAAACCCTGTTGCTTTTACTAAATAATCACTCATTGTAATTCTCCTTTATTTAGAAATTGTTTTTATGTTGTTCTTTATTTTTCTCATAAATAATCCTTAAGCCTTTTAATGTCAGCAAGGGATCAACCACATCAATACTTCTAGCTTCTGTAGAGATAAGGCTCGCTAATCCTCCTGTCGCAATAACAGCAGGAATTTCTTTTGATTGTTCCTTCATGCGGCCGACAATCCCATCAACTTGACCGACATAACCAAAAAATATCCCTGCTTGCATCGCGTGTACCGTATTTTTCCCCAGGACATCCACAGGCTTCGCTATTTCAATTCGCGGGAGTTTTGAAGCCTTTGTATATAGCGCTTCTGTTGAAATCGAGATGCCGGGTGCGATGGCCCCGCCCATATATTGTTTTTGCTCGTTTATATAGCAGTAAGTTGTAGCTGTGCCAAAATCCACGATCACAAGCGGCGAGCCGTATAACTCTATAGCAGCAACTGCATTGACAATTCGATCTGCCCCTACTTCGCGCGGGTTATCATATTTTATGTTCAACCCTGTCTTTATTCCAGGACCAATAATCATAGGATTTAATTTAAAATATCTCTTGCACATTTGCTCGAGTGTATACATGATAGGCGGGACGACTGAAGAGATAATAATTCCTTCAATCGATTCAAAGGGCAGGGCCTTGTCCCCAAATAATGCTTTGATGGTCATCGCATATTCGTCTTCGGATTTTTGCCTGCTCGTTGCTATACGCCAATGATAGATCAATTCATGTTTTCTATATACACCTAAGGCAATGTTTGAATTCCCTACATCTGCCACCAGAATCATCTGCCTCACCTCTTATCTCTGGTCAAACCTAGTACAGATTTGAATCTAATTTATATGTGGCCAAACACTGAATTTAAGTTTAAACGAAAGAAAAGAGGATGTCGATTCCGACACCCTCCCTTTCATCAAAAAGATTAATCATTCTTTTTATTATCATCTTCAAACGAACGATTATCCTCCACCGATGGATCTTTTTCAATCGGCTCATCTGTGTTTGGTTCCTGCGGCTGTTCAGCCTCTACTTGCGGCGTTTCTTCTTTTTTTGAGTTGATGTTCACTTTCACATCTGACTCCGATGCTTTCTCTTTTTCAAGGTGAGCGTTTAAATGATGATCATCAGGAAGTTTTCCTTCATGCACCAATGATTTAATTTGCTCCGCATCTAACGTCTCCATATCAAGTAACGTTTTCGCTACAAGATCAAGACTGTCTTTATTTTCAAGAAGAATTTGTTTACAACGTGCGTAACATTCTTTAATAATACGTTGTACTTCTAAGTCAATCTCATGAGCAATCGCATCACTGTAGTTCTGCTCATTTTGAATATCGCGACCAAGGAATACTTGACCGCCAGACCCAGAAATAAACTGCATCGGACCGAGCTTTTCACTCATTCCGTATTCTGTAACCATTTTTCTAGCTATACCGGTAGCTCGTTGGAAATCATTATGAGCACCCGTACTTACTTCTCCAAAGGTTACTTCTTCCGCCACACGACCGCCTAAGAGTCCGATAATCTTATCAAGTAGCTCTGGCTGTGTCATGAAATAACGGTCTTCTTTAGGAAGCATAACCGCATATCCTCCCGCCATACCACGAGGGACGATAGTTACTTTATGAACCATGTCAGCATTCTCAAGCTTCACACCTACAACGGTATGTCCAGCTTCATGCCATGCAACAATTTTCTTTTCTTTCGGTGAAATAACACGGCTCTTTTTAGCCGGCCCTGCAATGACCCGGTCAATCGCTTCTTCAATATGAATCATGCTGACCTTTGTCTGATCATGTCTTGCTGCGACTAACGCCGCTTCATTTAACAGATTTTCAAGATCAGCCCCAGAGAAGCCAGGTGTTCTTGTAGCAATGGTCTTTAAGTTTACATCATCATTTAAAGGTTTGTTTCGTGCGTGAACCTTTAATACTTCCTCACGCCCAATAACATCTGGACGGTTAACTTGAATTTGACGGTCAAAACGGCCTGGACGAAGAAGGGCTGGATCTAGAATATCCGCACGGTTTGTAGCCGCAATAATGATAATTCCTTCGTTTGCGCTGAAGCCATCCATCTCAACAAGTAATTGGTTTAATGTTTGTTCACGCTCATCATGTCCGCCGCCAAGTCCAGCTCCACGCTGACGACCTACTGCATCAATCTCATCAATAAAGATGATACATGGGGCGTTTTTCTTCGCATTTTCAAATAAATCACGTACACGGGATGCACCGACACCGACAAACATCTCAACGAAGTCTGAACCACTAATTGAGAAGAACGGTACGCCAGCTTCACCAGCTACTGCACGAGCAAGTAATGTTTTACCTGTACCCGGAGGTCCTACTAAAAGCACCCCTTTTGGAATACGAGCGCCAATTGCAGAGAATTTACGAGGGTCTTTTAAGAACTCAACAACTTCTACAAGCTCCTGTTTCTCCTCATCTGCACCAGCAACATCTTTAAATTTCGCTTTTTTCTTATCTTCATTAACCATTTTCGCCTTACTTTTACCAAAGTTCATCACTCGGCTGCCGCCGCCTTGAGCTTGACTTAGTAAGAAGAAGAGAATAAAGATAATAATAAATGGAATAATCCCTGTGAAAAATTGAACCCATCCGCTCGTCTCATCAGCTGGCTCAATTTCTAAATTAAATGGGGTTCCTGTTGGATCTTCTGCATTAAATAAAAGTTCAGCAGTCTGCTCGCTGCGTAGAGCATACGTTTGGAAAAACTCATCTTCAGCTTGATCATTAAATTGACCGCGTACTAAGTACACTTGTCTCTCAGGTTTCACTGATAATTCTTGAACCTGACCATTCTCAAGCCTTTCAGCAAATTCATTAAACGATACGTTCTCTGTTTCTGTTTGATCAGAGTTGAATACACTCACAATCCCGACAATGACTAGGAAAATGAGTAAATAAAAAATCGTATTACGGAATATCCGATTCATCCTTGACCTCCTCCGACGGGCATTATAGCTTCGTTTATCGTATCATAAGTAATCTTTACCACTCAAATATTAACTCTCGTAGATCTCTGGCTTTAACACACCGATATACGGCAGGTTACGATAACGCTCAGCATAATCTAGCCCGTATCCAACAACAAATGCATCCGGCACTGTGAAACCAGCCATATCTGGAACAAGGTCAACTTTTCTTCCGTCCGGCTTATCAAGTAAAGTAACTACTTTAACTGACTTCGCTTTACGGTAGTGGAAAAGCTTAATCAAATAGCTTAACGTTAAGCCGCTATCAATAATGTCTTCAAGAATTAATACATCACGGCCTTCAACAGATGTATCTAAATCTTTTAGAATCTTCACTTCACCTGAAGAAACCATACCAGCACCGTAGCTTGAAACATCCATAAAATCCATTTCAAGATGTGTATCGATACGCTTTGTTAAATCACCCATAAACGGCATTGCGCCTTTTAAAACTCCTACTACTAAAGGAAAACGACCATCATATTCTTCTGTAATCGCCTTTCCTAACTCTTTCACTTTTTCTTGAATTTCTTCTTCTGAGATTAATACTTCTTTAATTTCGTCCCTCATCAATTTAAAATGCCCCTCCTGTAATGGACTTATAATCATGAAACAAAAAAAACTCATCATTTGGTCAAATACTAATACATGGTACAAATACTAATACAAGTACACGCTTCGTCTGATCCGTGATGACTGCACTTTTTGATCGATGCAAAAGAGGAACCCATAATAATTCCCCGCTTCCATCGACTAGCAAAGGCCATACCTTTCTTACCGCAGAATCCACTTTCCGGTCTATATACAGCCGGTTTACTTTTTTCGTGCCAGACATTCCTCTAAGTGAGATTCGATCACCCGGCAGCACACCTCTAATAGAAAGAGGGAATACTACCTTATCTGCATCTAAGTGAAGCATATGCTTTTGATCTTCAGGTATGTCCGAAGTCTCTAGATAATAGGAAGTGAATGTTCCGGCAGCAGTATCTGTATTTCCCGGCACCGTTAGAGGAACAAGAGGTTGTTCTTCTTTTATTTGCGGCTTTAGGGTAAAGTGGCAGCAGTCATAGCTAAGGTATACAAAAAGACCGTTTGCTAAATGAAGTTCTTTAGACGGTTCCTGCCTGTTGAGCAAGCGGATTATCTGCTCAATATGTATAGACGTACTAGATGGTGAATTTTTCCCGTAAAGATACCTTAATATTAGATGAATCACCCTTCTTTGTAAAGGGAAGCGCAGACGTTCTGTTGCTTCAATTGAAATTGTAATGGATTGTTCACTTTTTTTGACAACAATTGACTTAAATGCCTCTTCTGCTAACTCCATTAAATAACTCTGATCATCACGCTGCCACTCCTGAAAACGTTGCATATGAGTGTGAACAGATGGGTTTTCCGACTTAATAAAGGGCATAATCTGTTGTCTGTACCGATTTCTTGTGTACTTCATTGAATGATTGCTCGAATCTATACGCGGGGTGATTCCTTCCCTCTTACAATAATGCTCGATTTCTTCTTTTGTTATTCCCAAAAACGGGCGAATTACAAACCCGTTTTGAAGAATTCTCTTCACATTAATTCCTGATGGCACAAGCAAATTTCCTCCCCGCACCATAGTCATTAAGATCGTTTCCGTCTGATCATCACCATGGTGAGCGGTAGCTATACATGAATGCGGGCGATTTTCTAACCATTCATCAAACCACTGATACCTTAATTCGCTGGCTGCTTTTTGCGTTCCCGTTTTGTTTTGTGCAGCGAATGTTTGTACATCCATTTTCTTAGTATGTAAAGGGATGTTATGCTCTGTGCAAAATTTTTGCACGTACTGCTCGTCCTCAACTGATTCAGCGCCCCTCAGTTGATGATTCACATGGATAGCCTCAACTTCTATCCCGTACATTTCTCGCCGTTTTAATAAGTAATGGAGAAGTGCCATAGAATCAGGACCTCCGGATACGGCAACAAAAACGGTTTGTACTTCATTTAATAGTTTATGTTTTATAATAAAATCATGAACGCCTTGACTCATACCGCTGCCCTATACCCCCTTTACCAAATGAGAAAACCGACAACGCAAACACCAGACCTGCAGCAATCGCCCCTGCTTGGAGCATCGTTTCAATTCCAAGCTGAAGTCCCTCGATGTAATTTCCATCCACAAAAGCAAGCATAGTAAAATAAGCTCGGCTTCCCGGTACGAGTGGAATAATTCCTGGAATACTAAAAGTAGTCACCGGGACTCGGTATCTTTTGGCTAAGAAATGCGAGATGGTGGCACTTACAAGTGATGCAATCGCTGTTGCAAAAATTACGGATATATCCCAGTTAGGTAAGGTAGAATAAATAAACCACGCCACAGATCCGATCAATCCGCCAAGCCAAATAACTTTATAAGGAACATTAAAGATGACTCCAAAAGCAACGGTTGCCATAAAACAAAAGATAAGTTCTACTATCATTGGTATCCCTCCTTATAACAGCAAGGCTATAGCTAATGCAATGCCTGTTGCTATTGATAATGCTGTAATCACAGCCTCTGCTCCGCGGCTGACTCCGGCTATTAAATCTCCAGACATCAAATCACGCACAGCATTTGTAAGAGGAACACCTGGGACAAGCGGCATTAACGTTCCAATAATCACTTGGTCTAAGTTTTCACCTAAGCCAAGCAACACTAGAAGAATAGCTACTGCGCCTCCCAAAAATGCAGACATAAATTCAGCAAAAAATTTGACCTTCATATACTCCTGTAATGCTACTACACTAAAGCTAGCCGCAAAGCCTGCAATAAAGGCTGGAATCGTATCAAATAAGTTCCCGCCGAATAAATACGAAAAAGCCCCTCCTGCTACACCTGAAGCAATATGTAGAAGCCATGGAGAATAATTCATCGGGGCTTTAGCAATTTCCTCTAATTTTTTATATGCCTCATCCCCGTCCAATAGGCCGCTTACGAACTCCCTCGATAATTGGTTAACAAGAGAAACCTTATTTAAGTCCTGCATCCGATCATCGACACGGATCATCTGCATGACATCATTGCCTTCTACATCAAACGATAGAAAAATTCCTGTCGTGGTGACAAAGCTATGCACATTTTTAAACCCGGCAGACTTGGCCATACGCTCAAGCGTCTCTTCTACACGGTATGTTTCTGCACCGTAAGTCAACATAATTTCTCCTGCGAGCATACAAATGTCCATCATCCGATCTGCATTCATGCCTTGCACCCCCGTTCTACTCAATTAGCCGTTCCCATTGGCCCTCTTCATTGAGAAGGCCTATCGAGTTAACATAAACATTAACATCGAATAAAGGAACCCTACATCATTTGTCCAAATAAGTATAGGATATATGCCAAAAGAATAAAAGAGCAGACGAGGAAGATTTCAACAAAGTAAGATGGTTTTTTCTTTTTCTGCTTTTGGACCTTCATCTGTTTTTTAACCGGTTTTTGTCTAGTTTTTGACGTAGATTTACTCCGAGAAACCGTTTTTTGTTTCGGAACCTTGTAGGATGAAGCATTTGATACAGCTTCAACCATCTCTTTTCTCATGTCGGCTGCATGAGCGTATTTACCCTGCAGTGCCTTATAAATAACGTGTTGATACGGACCTAAATAGCTGCTTTGATCGACCTTTTCTTTTAACAAAACCAATGGTTTATCGCCTTTTTTATCAAATCGCTTCGGATAGGCGCAGTTAATCATAATCATAGCCACACTGAAGAGATCATAACTCGGCTCAGCTACCCTTGTCCCGCACCCCCAATACCCCCGGTCATAAAACTCGGTGTATTCTTTAATTGAGCGGCCAAGTAAAGTTGTCCCCCCAACATCAAGCCACCGGATACGAGCAGGCGGACCTACCACTAGTAAATTATCAGGTTTCAGATCTCCAAAAGCCCATCCAGCTTGGTGGAGCTTATCTAAATCTCCTAACAGCTGAATGATTAAGAGACCGAACCATTCTGCCCCTTTATTGGATAAATACGTAATCAGTTCCTGGCCGTCTAAGTATTCCATCGCATAAAAAGGAAGGGTCACCCCGCCCACTACTGCATCATCTACATCTAGTAAAGAAGGTCCAAGCGTTTGCCCTTGGACCTTCTCAAAGTGCTTTAACACATTTACCTCTGATGTAATAGCCATGTTATCAATTCCTACTTTGAGAGCTACCAGCCCGTGAACCGATTCGGCTAGATATACTTTCCCAGTCGCTCCAGACCCGAGAGAACGTACAATCTTGTACCGTTCTTGATGCCATTTACCAAGCAGCCTTGTCCCAGCAGTCAGCTTATATGCCTGATTCTCTGAAGAGCTGTTCTTCATCACCAGCCATCAAACTCCTTCTTGAACCGCCTTTTGAAAACTTTTGCAATGCTGCTTGCAATGCTGGACCTGTAGGCGTAATACCGCCTGATGACAGCTTATGGAATACACCAGTAAGAGACTGAAGCTGAGGTGTCCAATCTAGTAAACGGTCAACCTCACGTCTTTTCCCGGGAAATGCATAAAGTGCAAATCGATTTTCACCCATACGTGATGTGAGGCTGATAGAAAGATCTGTTAAAGCCTCTTGAACCATTGGCAGTTTATTATTCATACTTGCACTCGTATCTACTAAAATAAGAACATCCAGATGAATGGTTTCTCCTAATTCATCTACCACTTCCATTACTTGACCTCTTTTTTCAGGAGAGAGATCTTCCATTTCTTGGTCTTTACCTAAAATCTGCTGCAGCTCTTTATTTACTACCCCGTGTAAGGTTTGAGTCATCGCTTTTCTAGTCACCATCTGAACGGTTTTTGCTAGCTGCTTTGCATAGACAATTTGGCTGACCCCGCCACCCGCCAGGGCAATTGCTTCAATTTCATCAATTCCTTGTTTATTTAAATGATTCTCATCTACTACCCCAATTACATTCACCGTAATACCTTGCTCTTTAGCAAGCGCCGCAATAGCAACTGGATCTTCTCCTTGATTTGAGTGACCATCTGTTAACAATAAAATTTGCTTTAACGTACCTCTACTCAAAACTGATCCCCTCCAAGTAAACTGAATGTTACCATCATTCACCACCTGAAGAGGATTTATACGTTTAGTATTTATTAAATTGGGGAATATTACCTCTACCTGAGATGTTATGCTCTCTTTCTTAATAATTTAGGAGACTTATAGAGCGGAATGGCTGCCCACTTCGGTGTATTGCGCTTCACCTCCGCTACAATAATAGTCATATCATCTTCAATCATCCCTCGGCCAGATCGTATGACTTTTTCTAACATGACATCAGCTACTTGCTGAGGATCCGATGTATCAAGCTCATTGATCATGCGTCGAACCCACATTTCTTTGTTTTCTACATGCTTTGGCGCTTCAAATATTCCATCACTCATCATAATTAATAGATCTCCTGGCTTTAACTGCTCACTTACGACATCCACATCAAATTCTTGAATAATACCCATCGGCAGATTGCTTGCCTCAATTTTAATAACTTTATCTCCTCTCTTAATAAAGCTTGGAATGGATCCTATTTTCAAGAACCGTGCGGTAGCATCTTGTAAGTCAATCATAGCTAAGTCGAGGGTGGAAAAGATCTCATCTGTTGTTCGCAGTGATAAAACTGAGTTCACTGACTTTATCGCAACGGTCTCTTCAATCCCTGATTGCAGGACCTTCTGCAGCAACTGAAGCGTTTCATTACTCTCTAGGTGAGCACGCTCTCCATTTCCCATTCCGTCACTAATAGCTATCGCGTATTTTCCGGCTCCAAGCTCAATTGTAGAATAACTGTCTCCAGAGACGTATGCCCCCCCTTTAGCTACATTTGCAATTCCTGTTTCTATGACAAATTTTTTCGCTGAACTAAATGAAATATGACTATAACCATTCGGGTAATAGGACGCCTGCTCTGCTTTTACGACAATCGTTTCTTTTAATAAATCAGAAAGCATTGGGGCAATAATCTTTTCTGCTTGTCCATGTCCCTGATCAAAAGAAATACTCATTTCAATCTCAATATTCCCTTTCTCTAGATTATAGATATCAATATGGCCAACTTCGAGGCCGACCCCTCTTAGTGCTTCTAGCATTTGCTCTTCTTGATGATGATGGGCCTGCTTCTCTTTTTGAATTTCTTTTGCAAAATCACCCATGACTCTCGAGACGCCTAACAATTGGTCCGCTACTAGCTTACGGCTCTCAAGCACTTGTCTTTTTAACTTTTGATTCGCTTGGAAGTGACCATGTTCATGTTCAATGGCTTGAATGACCTTCTCTGGTTTAATGCACTGCTTTTTCCATTCTGATAAAAGCAGCTGACTTGTCACTTCACCACGCTCCTCGGTTTCTTTCATAAGCTTTTGCATAGACTCATAAGTGGAAGAGAAGTTCTGCACCCAGCACTTTTCTTTTTTGAAGCATGTTTGACATGTTTTTTCTGTTACATTACTTAAGAAATAGTCAACCTCCCTCTCTGCATCTTCTGGAATATCGGTATCAGGTGAAGCTTGGAAGCTTTGTGATAGCGTTTGAAAAAGCGTAGAGAACTGTTCCACTCTGCCTGCTGTTACATCTCTAATTTTTCGCAAATATTGCTGCTGCTCTTTCGAATACTCAGTTGTACCTGGAATATATCTCGCTAGCTTCCCGATAAGATCTCTAGGTGTCAGCATAAATATTGCAATTGCGGCAAGAGATTCGAGCAAAGTGACTCCTAGATTCGTACCCCCTTCTCCGTATAATCCAATTAATAAGGTACCAACTAATAAACCTATACCGACTCCAATCTTTTTGCCGTCTTTTAATAACCCGCCAAGCAAACCAGAAAATGCGAGTAAGCTCATTTGATACAAGCTTGCCACACTAGCGAGGCTTAATATTAAACCTGTTACGACACCAACAGTCGACCCAATTGCTGCACCACCTACAAAAGCAAAAATTAATACAAGATAGCGAGCTAATACATGTTCCACTGTTACATCATAAATGACCCAGCCAACCGTCCCTGTCATAACAGATGCTAATAAGATAATTAAACAGACAATCTCTTCATTTCGAAGCGGCTGCTTCACTTTTCTTGATGTGACTAGAGGTACACTTTGCAAAAAAATCATAGTAAGAATAAAACTGAGCCCAGCTTCTACGGTTGCCATCATAAGAGCATAGTTAGTAATCGTTCCTTCTAAGATAAACACTAAACCCAGCCTCGCTGTCATACTTGCTGCAAACACCGTATACGGCAAAGCTTTTGTCGATTTATCTACATACTTTCCAACCACTTTTTGCATCAGAACATATAAGAAGATCGCTACGACGACAAAGGCAATGCTGCCATGGTAGCTCGTTAGCGCCCCAGCCATTAATGCTAATGCAGCGATTCCCGCCTTCTCTCGTTTCAACATATATACAGCAGCTAAAAACGGAAGAACAAACGGTGTCAGTTCAGATAATATCATGGCTCGTCCAAGTAAAAAACCTACAACCGCAACGAGCAGGCCCCATTGGTAAAAAATCGCTTGCGTCGTTTTGCCGGCTTTTGTGAGCATTCCACTCGTAAAACTGATTAATCTTTCGTGAACCATTACACTGCGAGCAGGTTCAATCATTTCTTTAGCCGCCTTCCTTATCATCATACCCACCACCCATATTAGAATCGTGGTTTCATTATAAACAGAATAGTCTTTCAATTTTTGTCATATTAAGGTTTGGCAAGAAAAGAATCGTTCGACTTAATTCGGCTAAAAGAGGATTAAATACAACAGGTTTAAGCAAAATGAACAGGATAAATCACTCATTTGCTAGGAGATGGGGGGATATGCTGAAGAAAGATGAGGAAAAGTTCTTGTTTAAAATGGTTCTATCGGCAAACTGCCCACTTACAAGAGCACAAAAAAACTTGAATCTGAATAGATCCAAGTTTGAATATGTATATGGTAGCGGCGGAGGGAGTCGAACCCACGACCTCACGGGTATGAACCGTACGCTCTAGCCAGCTGAGCTACACCGCCATATATTGTGTGTCATCAACGTGTCATTAACGACAAGTATTACTATACACCCTTCTTTTAAAAGAGTCAACCCATTTAAATCATTTTTTTATATTCTTTTTAGACCAATCTATACAAAGTTCTATGAAAAGTAAAAGACAAGCATTTCTGCTTGTCTTTTATTTGTATAAAGAAGCTGACAGCAAGTTAACCACGGCGAGCGCCACGACCGCCACGCTTAGACTCCGTTTGACGCTTAATAGTTGAAAGACGCTCCTCACTATCTTTTAAGAAACGACTCATTTTATCTTCAAATGATGGTGCTGGTCTGCTGTTTGTCCGAGGACCGCGATTTCCACCTTGTGGACCTCTCCCGCCGCCTTGCGGACGCGGCGGACGTCCTGATGGACTTGGACGACTAGGACGTGCAGGTCTTTCGGAACCTTCCGGACGGTCTTTTGCTTTACGAATGGATAAACCGATCTTTCCATCCTTCTCCACATTTACAACCTTAACTGTAACTTCTTCTCCAACCTTTAAAAACTCATTAATATCCTTAACGTAATTATCAGCAACTTCACTGATGTGTACAAGGCCGGTAGAACCACCCGGTAACTCAACAAACGCTCCAAAATTTGTAATTCCAGTAACCTTACCCTGCAACTTGCTGCCTACTTCAATTGACATGAAAAAATAGATCCTCCTTAAGAAATCTGTAAATATTCGTTTCCTACATTATACCCGAATGAAAAAAAAGGTGTCAATCAGCTGAAGAATCTGGAAGTTTAAACAATGTTTCCCCAGGCTTGGACAAATAATAATCCCTTCTCGCAATCTCTGCTATATAGTCCAGATCATTATAGTTAATGATTTCTTGTTCAAGTCTCTTTTCCTCTGCTTTCAATAACTCAAGCTCTTGTTCAAGAGCCTGCTTTTCTTCTTGTTTTTCATTTATGGTTGATGCTTGGGCATAAAATGTCACAGATGCAATTCCAGCGAGTATAAATCCGAAAATACCCAGCACACTTAATCTACGAATCAACCCTCTGCGTTTCTTTGCTTGAAACTCAAGTTCCTGCTCCCGCTTTTCAATGTACTGTGAATCCATTTCTCGCACGGTTGACGAACGCTTTGTGACCATTTTTATCCCCTCCTTACTCTTTCTTTTTCCGCATCGCCTTTATATATTCCTTTATTTTCAAAAAATAAGGCGAAAGTTTTTTATAAGCTCTATCTATTCGTGTGGCTTTTCCGATTAAACGCAAGGCCCATCTTAACGGCCTCCAGATGATTCTGAAGATAAATAAAAAGATAGCCACAATAGCAGTTACTACCATCATACCTAACGTATAAAGCAGTTTCAATACGTACTTTACAGGAACAATAAGTAGGATATTGAACAAATTTGTGACAAAGCGGTAAAAAGCAATAGATAATCGAATAATTCCTTCTAATGAGCGCTGATAAGTGTTCTGAAGCAGCGCTTTATAGCAGGCGTAGCCGCATAAGATAGCTAAAAATACATAAAACCTGACTTCACCATGATTTGATTCAAGGAGTACATAAAAAACGATCAGCCCTTGAATCAACCAAAATAATACATCTTTTAAGGCCGTCAACCAGTGGAAGGAGCGTCGTTTTCGAAGGAAGCGTCCATACGTATCAATCGCTGCACCGAGCCAAATGCCCATCGCAGCCATTGATACCATTGTGTAAAATTGAACCGTCAGACTCACTTGAATAGTTTCCCAAAGAACCCTTTGGATTTATCTTGCTGGCTCTGATCAAGATAGACAAAGTCATCAATTTTCCCTTCGATGGACACAAGACCGAGTTCAACATTAAGGTTTTTCATATGAAGATTACGCCCTCTGACTGATAAAAAACCCATTACTGTTTCCAACAGAAACTCTTCATTATCAAAGCTCTCTACTTGTTTTACACCAGTAATATCTAATTGTTTTCTCCCACGCAGGGTAATATCATGATCATTATTCTTTCTTTCCCGCCCCATTGGAGTTCCAAACTCATATTGATCCGTCATTTTTATCTTCCCCTCTCTGTTCTTTACCACATGTGTATGAACAGAGCAAAAAAAATAGAACAAGCTCCCATTATGAAGCTTGTTCCTACTTTCTTACAGTCAGTGATTATCTTTTAAAGATTCTTCTTTTACTATCGTATACATGGAGCCGGCCTCTTCTTTACGGCTCGTTTCTTTCACTTCATTAATTTCTACCGTTACAAGCTTCTGACCGAACCTAACTACCAGTTCATCTCCAGCTTTGACATTTGACCCTGCTTTCGCTTTCTGGCCATTTATGCTGATTCGGCCTTGGTCACATACTTCTTTAGCAAGTGTGCGTCGTTTAATTAAACGAGATACTTTCAAAAATTTATCTAGTCTCATATGTGTCTCTCCCCTATTTATAAGTAGATTTAGATTCGTCCCACAGCTGATCAAGCTCTTCTAACGTGCAATCTGTCATTTCTTTGTTCGTATTCTTCACCTGCTGTTCAATGTAAGTAAAACGATTTTTAAATTTTTGATTCGTTAAGCGCAGTGCTTCTTCTGAATTTATTTTATAAAAGCGCGCGATATTAACAATCACAAACAAAATATCACCAAGCTCTTTTTCCATATTTTCTTTATGGCCGACACCCACTTCTTCACGGAATTCGGCAAGCTCTTCAGTAAGCTTATCCCACATCGGCTGGACATCATCCCAATCAAAACCTACGCGGGCTGCTTTTTTCTGAAGCTGATCTGCTGTCATCAGGGAAGGCAGACCTTTTGGAATTCCATCTAGCATGCTCTCTTCTTTGTTCCCTTTTTCAGCCTTCTTAATCTCTTCCCAATTTGCAAGCACTGCTTCTGCATCTTCTGCACACTCATTTCCAAATACATGCGGATGGCGGCGAATCATTTTCTCCGTTGTTGATTCGATGATATCACCGATAGAGAACCAGCCTTCATCTTCTCCAATTTGAGCATGAAGCATGACTTGCAAAAGGATATCCCCAAGCTCTTCAATGACATGATCATCATCCTCTTCATCAATCGCTTCTAGCACCTCGTACGCTTCTTCAATGAGGTATTTCTTTAATGATTGATGCGTCTGTTTTTTATCCCACGGGCACCCATCCGGTCCTCTGAGTGCCGCTATGACTTCACGTAATCTTGTAAACTCCGCAGCTAGTAAGGCTTCATCTTTAACAGGGGGCACGTAGACCGCAGTTAAATTATTTAATGTGGTTGCATGATCTAGTTCATATAAAGGAACCTTAGTCAGTTGTTCTTTAGCTGATCCGACCGCTGTTGCAATAACGACTTCATAATCATCAGGCAGTCGCTCCATTAATGTTAGTTTCACATCAGATGCAATCATCGCATCATATACTTGGACAATAATGATGTGGTGAGTCAGTTCAAGCTCATCTCGATTTAGTGCCGTTCCGTCAACGATCTGACACCCTTCAATCGGATCAATCTTAAGAGCATTATACATCGGGTCAAGAAAGCTTTGCCCGCCTAAAAATTCAAGATGGATCTCTTTATCCTTCGTTTCATCGAGTAATAGTTGGATCGTCCTCTCAGCGACAAAGGGATGCCCCGGCACCGCATAAGTAATAGCTCCTTCTGATGCGGCCTCTATAAGCTGTGCAGTAATGCTTCGGTATACATCTTCAAATTGATCAAATTGCTCATATACGTGATCAAACGACTGAAACGTAACACCTTCATGACGCAGCTCGTCTAAAACAGGATGGTCTTCTGTGCGGACATACAGCACTTCTGCTTGCTTCAAGTGCCGATACACCCCAAGCGGCATCTGCTCTATATCTCCCGCTCCGAGCCCTATAATATTAATTGTACTCATGTCTTATCCCTCTTATCTTCTGCGCACCTTTAAGCGCAGCTTATTTAATTTCGGTACAGCCTGCCATTCTTCCTCCTTAAGAATCGGTAAAAAGAAGAAGTACCACCCGATCACTGCACCTCCAGCCATCACGGTTGATAAGGCGACTGCAGCTGCTTGGATTCTGCTTCCTTCCATATCAAACAGGTAAGATACCAATCCACCCCATGTAAACGTTATGACAATAAGCAAAATCATTGCGCCAAAAAGCAGCCAGTAGTACTGATTCGATCTTATGACAAAGCCTTCAAGCTTTCTAATTATTACTAAATGAACAAGCGCCATGCATGCAATAGCTGCAACCGTTGACACGGCACTTCCTAGCGTCCCTATAACAGGGACTAATAGAACATTAAGCCCAAGCTTCACGAGAATACCAAGACCCATAACCCAAGCTGGTATATGAACATAACCATATCCTTGCAAGATGGCAGCCGTTGTTAAATAAATCGAGCTAAAGAATATAGCGAAGGCTAAAACAGCCAAAACCTCAGAACCACGGGAATTACCATATAACATAATATTAGCCGGTTCAATAATCATAAAAAGTCCGATAGAAGCCGCTCCGCCGATAAATAACGTTAACCGCATAGCTAAATCACGATAAAGACCTGCTTTTTCTCTTTCCTTTGCGGCGATTGCTTGTGCGATCAGCGGTACGAGAGCCAATGAGAATGTGGTTGTTACAATGGTCCCAAGCTGTAATAACGGCTGCCCTCGATCATACACTCCTTTAGCGGCATAGGTATGCTCACCTATTAATCCATAGTTTTGAAGGAGTGGAATCATCGTAAATGCATCAATAAATTGAATAAAAATAAATAATAGCGCACTGATACAAATGAAAATACCTTGTTTAAAAAGCAAGGAGTGGATGGATAACACTTCCTTGAGTGATGCCCCACTCACCTTCAGCCACTCCGTCCAAGCGATAGATTTTGATAAGGAAATAATTACAATCACACCAACAACTCCCCCGATTAAGGACCCATATACTGCCCCCATGCCTGCCTCATACGGGTTAGCCGTTTGACTCATAATCACGACAACAAAAATAATAATCATCGCAACTCGCACAAACTGTTCGCTGATGTGAGAGATCGCTGTCGGAAGCAGTTCACGCCTTGCTTGGTGAAGGCCTCTTCCTACACTTAAAAAGGGAATAAACCAAAATGTTAAACTCACTGCACGCAGCGGTGCAGTTAATTGCGTATCTCCCATAACTTGCGCTAACAGTGGTGCACTAAAGTACATAGCAGCCCACGCTGCTGCAGCTAGAACGAGTAAGCCATAAAAGGAAACCGCCACTGTCAGCCTCGCCCTCTGTACTTGTCCTGCCGCTTCTAGTTCAGCAACTCTTTTTGAGATGACCACCGGAAATCCATACATAGACAAAAGCATGACCAAACCATAAAAAGGATAAAGCTGCTGATACACATAAAATCCAATATCTCCCGCTATATTTTGATAGGGGATTCTATATCCTGCGCTCAATATTTTCGCAAACAAAGCAGCAGCAGATAACGCCATCGCACCTTTAATCAGCTGATGGCTTTGTTCTTGTTGCAAATGGTGTCCTCCTCCACTTATATACCTTTCCTTATCATAATAAAATTGAGGAATGAAACCAAGTATTACCCTGCATATTTTACGGTTAGTGAATTAAGGTTAATGGTTTAGGTTAATGCATTTAAGATTAATAAAAAGGAAAAAGCTTGTCCTCCCAGACAGGAGACAAGCTTTGACTTTTAATGTTCCATTTGACGAGCTAAAAAGCTAGCTGCAGTCTCTGCAAGCTTTTGTTCTAACGATCCATTCAAGCTTTGTTCTTTATTGAAAATAACAACAGCCCCAATAGGATCTCCATTTGCAATAATCGGAGCCACGACAAACCCTTTAAGACTGTCAGTATGATCTCCAACTAAGTTGTACTCACCAGAGTTAGCTTCAAGCTTAGACTTTCGGTCATCCATTGCCATCTCGACAATTTCTCCGATTGCTTTATTAGAGAACTCTTTTTTCGATGCGCCTGCCACCGCGATATATGTATCACGATCAGCAATCAACACATGGTGATTTAGGCTGTCATACAACGCCTCTGCGTACTCTTTTGCAAAATCGCCAAGCTCTGAGATCGGAGAATACTTTTTCAAGATGACTTCTCCGTCACGATCAACAAAGATCTCAAGAGGGTCTCCTTCACGGATGCGAAGGGTTCTGCGGATTTCTTTCGGGATTACGACACGACCTAAATCATCAATACGTCGTACTATGCCAGTTGCTTTCATGCTGCTGTGCCCCACTTTCTGAAGATGTAATAGTCTTGATGTGTCTACGTTTAAAAGTGTGAAATCATCGCTTCATACTACTATTATCCGTTTAATAAAAAGAACTATTCACCAATTCAAGAATTTGTTTACCTCTATTGCTTACATCTTCATCGAAAGTAAGGGCACATCCATTTTTTAAACCGTATGACTTGTTGTTTGCTTTCTGCTCTTTGGAATACTTTGCAGGATTGATTCAACTTTACTGATTAGCTCTTCATCGTCGATATTTTTTGTTTTAATGACAAATTTAATTTTTTCACCAGACGTACCAAGAGTCACCTCTCTGCCTAATGAATGAGCCATTTCAAATAACATCGCCCCATCCATCTCTTTTGATGTTTCGGGCGAGAATAAAATATCGATTTGATTTTTCGCTTCTACAATCGATTCGACTCGCTCCTTATTGGCACGCAGCTTGATTTCTGTGAGACGCAGAAGATACTCAACCTGCTTTGGATATTCGCCGAAACGATCAAACATTTCATCTTTTAAATCAGCGAGATCTTCTATTGTCTCACAGCCTTTAAATCGTTTATACATTTCAATTTTCTGCTTAGCATCTTGAATATAACTCTCTGGTATATAGGCATCCACTTTAATGTCCATCTCAACTTGGAATGGAGGCTCTTTCGGTTTATCACCTTTACGCTCTTCAATCGCCTCTTTAAGCATTTGAGAGTACAAATCAAACCCGACCGATTCAATAAAGCCATGCTGCTGTGCACCAAGCAGGTTACCAGCTCCTCGGATCGTCAAATCGCGCATGGCAATTTTAAATCCTGACCCAAGTTCTGTGAACTCTTTAATGGCTTGGAGTCTTTTTTCAGCGACCTCAGTCAGCACTTTGTCACGCTGATACGTAAAGTACGCATAAGCAACTCGGTTAGAACGTCCAACCCGGCCTCTAATTTGATAAAGCTGTGAAAGCCCCATTTTATCTGCATCATTGATGATCAGTGTATTTACATTAGGGATATCTACTCCCGTTTCAATAATTGTGGTTGTGACAAGAACATCGCTGTTTCCTTCCAAGAAATCAAGCATAATAGACTCAAGTTCCCTTTCATTCATCTGACCGTGGGCAAATGACACTTTTGCATCAGGAACAAGCATCGAGATCTGTTCTGTCATCCGCTCAATATCTTCAACTCTGTTGTAGAGGAAATACACTTGACCGCCTCGCGTTAATTCACGCTCAATGGCTTCCCTGATAAGTGAGGCATTATATTCGACCACATACGTTTGAACCGGAAAGCGGTTCTCAGGCGGCGTCTCAATAACGGATAAATCACGAACTCCAAGCATGGACATATGAAGCGTTCGCGGTATAGGTGTCGCTGTTAATGTAAGAACATCAATATTCGCCTTCAATTGTTTAATCTTCTCTTTATGAGTGACCCCAAAGCGCTGTTCTTCATCAACAATTAGAAGACCGAGATCTTTAAACACAATATCTTTTGAAAGCAGACGGTGTGTACCAACGATTAAATCAACAGAACCTGCTTTCAAGCCTTTTAGCGTCTCTGTTTGTTCTTTTCTTGAGCGGAAACGGCTAAGGACTCCAATATTAATCGGAAAATCAGCAAATCGTTCTTTAATCGTTTCGTAATGCTGCTGAGCTAAAATGGTGGTAGGAACTAATATAGCTACCTGTTTGCCGTCCATAATAGCTTTAAAAGCAGCTCGTATAGCAACTTCAGTCTTCCCATACCCTACATCCCCGCACAGCAGGCGGTCCATCGGTCTTTCTTTTTCCATATCTTCTTTAATTTCTTCAACTGCCCTGATTTGATCTTCCGTTTCTTGATATGGAAAGGTCCCTTCAAAATCAGCTTGTTCAGCCCCGTCTTTTGAGTAGGCATGGCCCTTGCTTGCTTCACGTTCGGCATACAATTTAATTAAATCATCCGCTATGTCTTCAACTGAAGATTGAACGCGCTTCTTCACTTTCTTCCAGTCATTTCCGCCCAGTGCATAAATTTTAGGATCTTTTTCTTCTGACCCTACATACTTTTGCACTTGATCAATTTGTTCAACAGGTACGTAAAGTTTATCATCACCAGCGTAACGTAAGTGCAGATAGTCTTTGTGCAGTCCGTTGATTTCAAGGGTTTCAACACCCAAATATTTACCGATCCCGTGGTTCGTATGAACGACTAAATCTCCGACCTTTAATTCGGAGTAGCTTTTAATACGCTCTGCATTTGATAACTTTTGCTTATTACGCTGTACACGCTTTTGCTGCTTGGCGTATACTTCTTC
The DNA here is from genome assembly GCF_000474275.2 of Alkalihalophilus marmarensis DSM 21297. GTDB lineage: Bacteria > Bacillota > Bacilli > Bacillales > Bacillaceae_D > Alkalihalophilus > Alkalihalophilus marmarensis. The sequence continues at coordinate 45,551 of NZ_ATAE01000023.1, read as the reverse complement.
CTCAGTAATGACGACAAGCTTATGAGACGGCAGCTCAAAACCACTGTTTAACTGACCAACCATCAAGTGAACCGTATTTTCAGTAAGCTCCGTCGCCCTCTCTACTAAATGAGCGTCTATGCCTTCTTCATCTAAGTTCAATGCTAGTCGTTGCGCACGCTCTTTAGAACCCGCTAAAAATACAATCGCATAGCCGGATTTTTGCCAGCGCTTTACTTCTGATTGCAGAAGCTGCATTTGCCCGTGGAAGTTTTGCATCGATTTACACGTAAAGTTCACCACATTTTCTGGGCTCGTTGATGGAATGTGCTTTAAGAATAACGATAAATAAATAATCGAATGAGAAGACTTTTTCATACCCTCGAGTGCATCTAGTGACATCGTTGCCTCATGTACCGTCTCTCCCTGCGCTAGGAGGGCCGTGCTCCATTCTGCTTCTTCTTTCTCTAAGTTGTCTGCCATCTCTTTAACCCGGCTCATCTCATCTATAATAATCAATGCATCATCTGGAAGATAAGAGAGCAACGTACTCTTTACTTCATAGTAAAAAGACATGTATTTATACATACCTTGGAAGCTCGAACGCTGTTTGAGCTGTCCTATTTCATAAGAAATATTTTGAGACAGCTTTTCTTTTGTTTGTTTAGCTTTCACTTTTTTTAATGTAGCTGACAGCTGTTCTTGTAGCTTGTTAGCGGCGTGTTGATAATGTTGGTCTTGTAAAATAACCTCTTCGGCTGGTCCAATGGTAATTTCCTTTAGTTCTTTTTCAGAGCGCTGTGTCTCAATGAGAAACGTTCTGATTGAATCGATTTCAGTATCAAATAATTCGACACGTATAGGGTTTGATTCCGTTAAAGGATAAATATCAATAATGCCTCCTCGCACACTGAACTCTCCTGGAGATGACACCATATCCACACGCTCAAAGCCCATCATAACCAATTTTGTTATCACATTATGGATCTCGCCGATATCCCGGCCAACAGAGATATTTAATTGACTGTCCTTCCATAAGTAAGTTGGAGGCAGTAATCTTCTTATCCCTGCTAAAGGAACAATGATAATCCCTTCAAAGCCAGCTATTAACTTATTTAATACGTCTATACGCTGTGACTTCATCTCAGGACTAGCAATGGCAATTTCCGAGGAAATAAGCTCATTAACTGGATAAAGATGAACGTCCTCTTCCCCTACTAAGTCAATTAAATCCTCATACACCTTCTGTGCTTGAAAAAGATTATGAGTAATGACTACTTGCATCTTTTTCGTTTCCTTGTATAAAGCAGCCATTAACAGCGTCCGGCTAGAACCTGTTAAGCCTGAGAGCAGCTGCTCTTTCATTCCAGCTTCAACACTAGATGAAACCGCTTTAACCTCATCATTTACTAGAAAATACTTTTGCAATCCTAACATGTTGTTCCCCCTGTTATTCAACACCTATTCTACTTTGTTTATTGCTACTCTGCCTTTTTAAGTAGTATGACAAAACAAGTTAACTTTTTGTCTTAAGCAGACGTTCATTTTTCATTTAAGCATACCAATTCATATAATCGTTTTATTTATAACTATGTTCGACTTATAATAGCACTTACCTGCCACTTATTAAAATTTCAAAACAGAAAAACGCTTTGGCATATTGCCAAAGCACTTCCTGAAGCTTATAACAGTCCTTATTAACTGCTATTATGAATTGCTATTATTGAATAAATGTATCTAATTCATAAAAATCAGGATTTCTCGTTAATGCTTCTTCGCAATCATCACACACTACGTTCACATAGAGATCTCCATTTGTTTGATATGATAACATATCTTGTCTTTCATTAGACGTTAAATGGTCAAAACCAAGTGATCTAGCATCTGTGTGGCTTTCTAGCTGACCAATATTCGTTTTGCAATGTCTGCAATAATAATGAATAGCCATAGAATGCCCCTCCTCACTTCACATACTCTTATACCTTCAGTATGATCATGTCATAAGGAGCCTATGCACCAACATTCATGCATAATGGGACAATTAATTAAATTGGTTCATTACTTCTAGAAAAGGTTTCTCAGTCCAAGCTTCTACAGCTTTAGCTGCTTGTACGATCGATTCATTCACTGCTTCTCGTTCATCAGGATGATACGTTCCTAAAACGTAATTAACAATAGGTTCGCCGTTTTTAGGTCGATCGATCCCAACTCGAATTCGTTTAAATTTATCGGTTCCTAGATGTTGGATAAGCGATTTAATACCGTTATGACCACCAGCGCTGCCTTTTTGACGCAGACGGATCTTTCCAGCCGGCAAATCCAAATCATCGTAAATGACGACTAAATCCTCAATATCGATATTAAAATAATCAAGGAGAGGCCTTACCGACTCTCCAGATAAGTTCATGTAAGTAAGGGGTTTTAAGAAGAATACTTTTTCCCCATTGATTACCTTTGTGCCATATACTCCCTTGAACTTAGCTTGATCTAGTTCTATCCCAAGCTCTTTTGCACAGTAATCAATAATATCAAAACCAATATTATGACGAGTCCCTGCATACTTTGTGCCAGGGTTACCAAGCCCCACGACTACTTTCACCTTGTCACAACCTTTCAGTTGCAACGCCCTAAAAAGGTATAACCTCGCGGCTATACCTTTTTAAACGTAAACAACATCTTATTCGATTATTATTCTTCTTTCTCTGAATCAGAATCGTCTTGATTAATTACTTCTGGCTCTTCATCTGAATCAGCTTCTTCATCCGTCTCTTCTACTACTGTAGGAGGCTGAACTGTCACAACTGTTTCTTCGTCTTCATTTGTAATATCAACAGAGACTTTATCACGTAAGTCTGTAATCTGAATTGAATCACCAATATTCAACCCAGATACATCAACTTCGATTTCCTCTGGAATATCATTAGGAAGACATTTCACTGAAATATCATAAAGCAAATGAGACAGCACGCCGCCTTCTTTTGTTCCCGGGGCTTCACCTTTTAAGCGTACAGGTACATCAGCATCAATCTCTGATTTCATATCGACTTCAAAGAAATCAACGTGTACATACTCATTTTTAAGCGGATCGATTTGTACATCGTGGATCATGACTTGATGTTTGCTTCCATCAACATTTAAAGAAAACAATCCATTCTTTCCTACCTCACGAACCGTCTTTAAAAATTCTACACTTTCTACATATACAGGCTTACTCTCAATCTTATTACCATATAATATAGCTGGAACATGTCCATCTTTTCGAATCTGTCTTGTTGCAGAACCTGTTAAGTCTGTACGTGGATTAGCTTGTAATGTTGTTGCCATTATTATCACCTCTAATTAGATTCCATTGCGTCTATATACTTTGTTCCCTAATTACATCGATTTAAAACGGCTTTTTATGAAATTAACTCATTTAAACAGCATTACACTTGCAAAAAAATTCCGCTGTACAATCTTACTATTAATCAAATAGCTTACTTACTGATGCGTGCTCATGAACACGGATAATTGCCTCACCCATTAATGCAGCAACTGAAAGCGGAGTAACCTTTTCAATCTTCTTATCTTCATCTAACGGAATCGTATTTGTAACTACTAATTCCTTAATCTTAGAGTTATCAATACGCTCCATAGCAGGGCCTGATAATACAGGGTGGGTACAACATGCATACACTTCTTTTGCACCGTGTTCTACTAAGGCATTAGCAGCTAATGTAATTGTGCCTGCTGTATCAATAATATCGTCAATAATAATCGCTGTTTTTCCTTCAATGTTACCGACAATATTCATCACTTCGGCTACATTCGGCTTAGGACGGCGTTTATCAATAATAGCAATTGGTGCTTTTAAGCGGTCAGCCATTTTACGTGCACGAACAACTCCGCCATGGTCTGGAGAAACGACAACAATATCATCAAGCTGCTTTTCTTGGAAATAGTCGGCTAAAATAGGTACACCCATTAACTGATCAACTGGAATATCGAAGAAGCCTTGAATTTGAGTAGCATGTAAATCAAGAGTTAATACTCGCGTAGCACCAGCTGTTTCAATAAGGTTCGCTACAAGCTTTGCAGTGATCGGCTCACGCGCACGTGCTTTACGGTCTTGACGTGCATAACCGTAGTATGGCATAACAACATTAATTGTTTTAGCTGATGCACGTTTCATTGCATCAATCATAATTAACAGTTCCATAATATGTTCATTTGCTGGAGCTGATGTAGATTGAATCAAATACACATCACAGCCGCGAATACTTTCTTCGATATTAATTTGAACTTCTCCATCACTAAAACGAGTTACAGAACTTTTCCCAAGAGGAACTCCGATATGCTCTGAGATTTCATGAGCTAAGTCCTTATTTGAGTTTAATGTAAAAACCTTTAAGCTTGGATCACCATATTTAGCCATTATAAATACCCTCCAGATAATAATGTATCAATACACTCACTTGTTTTGTGCATGGCACTTTTAACACGTATTATTTCTTTTGATAGCCTTCTTTATTTGTTTGACGAGCACGGGCGATCGATAACGCTTCGCCAGGTACATCATCTGTAATTGTCGAACCCGCTGCAACAAGGGCATTTTTACCGACTGTAACTGGTGCAATCAAATTGGCGTTACAACCTACAAAAGCACCGTCTTCAATCTTTGTTAAAAACTTATTTTTACCGTCATAATTTACCGTTACGGCACCACAGCTGAAATTCACATCTTCACCAATCTCAGCATCTCCAATATAACTTAAATGAGAGGCTTTGCTGCGATTGCCAAGTGTAGATTTCTTCACTTCAACAAAGTTTCCGACACGTACCTCGTTGCCGATTTCTGATTTTGGTCTGATATGAGCAAACGGTCCAATTGCCACATCGGTCCCTGCCTCACTGTCATGAACAACCGACTGACGGATCGTTGTACGATCTCCAATTTTACTGTCTTTAATCTCAGAATGAGGACCGATCACGCACTCAGATCCAATTGTCACATCACCTTTGATAACGGTTCCCGGATAAATCACTGTATCTTGACCAATCGTAGCATCTGTAGAAATATACGTGTGATCTGGATCAATCAGGGTTACCCCTTGGCGCATCCAATGTTCATTCGTACGTTGCTTCATGATTCGCTCTGCTTGTGCTAAAGCAACTCGATCATTCACTCCAAGCGTTTCCTCAAACTTAGGTGTTTGATAAGCCGAAATGACTTCGCCTTGCTGTTGCAAGATCTCAATTACATCAGGCAGATAATACTCGCCTTGCGCATTATCATTTCCGACATTTTTTAACGAAGCAAATAAAGCCTCATTGTCAAAGCAGTACGTTCCTGTATTAATCTCTTGAATATTCTTCTCTTCTTCTGTCGCATCTTTATGCTCAACAATTCGTTCAACAAGCCCTTCATTATTGCGAACGATACGTCCGTAACCCGTTGGATCATCTGCTAGAGCTGTTAGGATAGATGCTTTAGCCCCTTCTTGTTCATGATGAGCTAAAAGCTTCTCAATCGTTTCAGAAGTTAAAAGTGGTGTATCTCCACACAAAACAACCGTAACCCCTTTTTTATCTGCAAGAATATCTTCTGCTTGCATAACTGCATGACCGGTTCCAAGTTGTTCTGTTTGGACAGCATACTTCACTTGATCACCAAGCTGCTCTTGTACGACTTCTGCTCCGTGACCTACGATTGTGACTGTTTCATCAAAGCCGAGCGCTAAGACTTGATCAACGACATGTTGAACCATTGGCTTTCCATTTACAGGATGAAGCACTTTATAGAGTTTTGATTTCATTCTCGTTCCTTGACCTGCTGCTAAAATAACCGCAAACCGATTACTCATGGTTTCCCCCCAAGTGTTCCTTTTTCCATTACGAATATATCCTAAAACCGCTGTCTTTTCAAGGACTGTTCATCAGTTGTATCAAACTGGATATGTCAGCTTCTTGAACTTTTCACTTTAACAGCATGGCAGAGGGAACGAGACCACGACAAAGTAAAAAATTATGGTAGGATGATCACCTTGTTATAATAAAGCTAATCAAAAATAAAAAGCCTATCAAAAATGATAGGCTCAGAAGGTTCTACGAAGCACCAGCTTCCTCATATTCAACTTCTTCTAATTCTCCAGCTCGTTCGTACTCGCTTAGAACAGCCGTTTGAATTTTATCACGTGTACGAGAAGAGATAGGGTGAGCAATATCTCTAAACTCTCCATCAGGTGTGCGTTTACTTGGCATTGCTACAAATAAACCATTGTTTCCATCAATTACACGGATATCATGAACGACAAATTCATGATCAATCGTAATGGATGCAATCGCGCGCATCCGGCCTTCTGTATTCACTCGACGTAATCTCACATCTGTTACCTGCATGTTGTCACCACCTATAAAAGTAGATTATTCATGCTATAACAATTCTCTGTAAAATGACTATTTCCTTCTTTTATAGAAAGAAAATTTATAATCTTTTAATTTTAGTTGTTACACCTATTTATTTCACTGCACAAAAAAGACCATGCGCAGAGCATAGCCTCAAAAATATCTTACACTTATTTAACTAGAGCAATCACTTCAATTTCAACAAGAACGTCTTTCGGAAGACGCGCAACCTCTACGCATGATCGAGCAGGTTTGTGATTGCTGAAATATTCGCCGTACACCTCGTTAATGCGAGGGAAATCATTCATATCTTTAATAAATACAGTTGCTTTTACTACGGACTCAAGTGAAGCACCAGCTTCTTCTAGAACCGCTTTAAGATTTTTGAATACTTGATGCGTTTGTTCTTCCACTGTGCCGTTAATCAAGTCTCCATCTGCAGTCAATGGGATCTGGCCTGAGCTGTAAAACATATTGTTTACAATGATTCCTTGTGAGTATGGGCCAATAGCATCTGGTGCGTTGTTTGTGTGAACTACTTTCATGATAATTCCTCCTCTGCAATCGGTACAAGTTTTTCAAGTACATTGCCCGCTTCCACTTCAATCGTCTTTTCTTTGACATTTACATCGGATAAACGGGTAATCGACATATATTCATCGACAAGGCGCTCTTCTACTTCTTCTGATTCAACTAAAACTCCGATACCAACCAGTTCAGCTTGGAACTCCTCTAATAAATCCATCATACCACGAATTGTTCCGCCAGCTTTCATAAAATCATCGACAATGAAGACTCTTGAACCTGGAGCCAAGCTTCTTCTAGCAAGTGTCATCGTCTGAATACGCTTTGAAGACCCTGAAACATAATTGATACTTACCATGGATCCTTCCGTCACACGGTGATCCCGCCTTACGATACTGACAGGTACATCTAAATATTCGGCTACCGCATATGCAAGCGGAATCCCTTTTGTTGCGACAGTCATAACCGCATCAATTTTTTTGTGAGCGAGGACTGAGGCAAATAGTCTCCCGACATCACGAATGAAACGAGGACTGCCTAATAAATCCATCAAATATAAATAACCGCCAGGCAAAATACGGTCTGCCACGGCTAATTGCTCGATGACTTCATCGACAATCTGACTCGCTTCTTCTTTTCCTACCTTTGGCATAAACTTCACACCGCCGCTTGCACCTGGAATAGTCAGAAGCGTGCCATAGCCTTCTTGCTCAAATATTTCTTTGACAATGACTAAATCCTCACTTATCGATGATTTAGCCGATTGATATCTTTCTGCAAAATACGTAAGTGATATTACTTCATGCGGATGTTGCAGCATGTAGTAAGTCATATCGACCAGCCGTCCGCTTCGTTTTAATTTTTTCATAATACCCCCACTAAAACCGAATGATTACTTATAAGATACCACTTTTGTACGGTTTTTAGCAAGTAGACTAGGAACGAATTAATCGAACTGCATGCACATCACTACAGAAACCACGTAAGCCGTTATAGACTCTATGCAGCCTAGACTCTTTTTCAACTAAGCCAAATACCGTCGGACCGCTCCCGCTCATTAATACGCCGTCTGCACCAAAACGTTGCATCTGTTCTTTAATATGGCGGACTTCCGGATGCATCTCGAGAGTGACCGTCTCAAGAACATTATGTAGATGATCACAAATTCCATTAAAATCTCGATTCTTAATCGCTTTAATCATCTCTTCTGTTTTAGCATGTTCTACTTCTTCTACCTTTAACCTTTTGTAAACATCTGCTGTAGATACTCCGATTGGCGGTTTGGCAAGAATGACCCAGCAAGGCGGCGGTGATTCAATATGTGTAATGATCTCTCCACGGCCGGTTGCTAATGCTGTTCCTCCGTATACACAAAATGAAACGTCCGAACCAATTTCTGCACCGATACGAGCCAGTTCATCCAGACTTAATCCAAGTGCCCAAAGGTCATTTAACCCCTTTAATGTTGCCGCAGCGTCACTGCTGCCCCCAGCAAGTCCAGCAGCAACCGGTATTCGCTTCGTAATATAAATGGATACACCTTGCTTCACTTTGTAACGTTCTTGAAGCAGTGAAGCCGCTTGATAAGCTAAATTACGATGATCACTAGGTACAAAGCCTTCTGACACATCCACCTTAATTTTCCCGTCTTCAGTCAAGGTCAAATCAATACGGTCAGCAAGGTCTACTGTGGTCATAATCATTTCAACTTCGTGATAGCCATCTTCTCTTTTTCTTATTGCATCTAATGATAAATTAATCTTCGCAGGAGCTTTAACTGAACATTTCACCATTGTCACCTTCTATACTATCCATTTGCTTACGTTATTTTATCACTTGTTCCACCAACATACCACAGCAACGACATTTTTATACTAGAAATGGGGCCCAGTATAGGTGTATAAAAGGCCGAGACAAATGCCCCGGCCTTCTTTTCCATTATTTTGAGCCATTTTGTTCCGTTAACTTCCTCTCAGCTATTTCAACTGCTCGTTTGACCATGTTTCCAGCATCTCTTGAGCGGATACCGCCCCAGCCTTCTTTTTGAACCGTATCATAAAAGCCAAGCTCACGCGCCAGCTCCTCTTTGAATTGCTCAGACATCACACCACGTCTTCTGCTCACGATAACCAGCTCCTTATAAGAAATCGCTAACGGCACATGCCAATAAAATGATCAAGCCGTCAATCTTTTGTGACGACATTTATAGCTTGTGCTGCATATAAAAAAAGATGACTCCCTAATGCTGGCATTAGGGAGTCACTGTATGTCATCTATGATGATTCTATGTTGGACTTACTTAAGGGCTTGGGCACTTTCACCCTCATCACATAACATAAGTTCCACAGTTTCAGTTAAGATATCTGCGTAACTATACGATACACGTTCAAATGCATTCTGTTGTTCATCTAATTTCACGATGAAAACTGAAGGGTATGTTTCTTCTAAAAGCCCAGAACGTTCCATCGTTTTACGACGGCCGCCATTGGCTTTAATTGTGATCCGTTTACCAACATTGGCATCTAGTGCACGCTTAATGTCTATCAACGTTTTTCCCATTATTACACCCCACCTCACTCTTATATGTAGTATAGCACGCTTATCTAATTTTGTCAAATAAATTTTAAATTATATCAATTGGACATATCTATTGTCAATGCTTTCAACAAAATCCGTGCAACTATTTTTTTATGCTTCTTTATTTTGTCTAAGTTTGTCTTATTTTATGTACATATTCTATATTTTCCTTATAAAAAACAAGAGTATCAGCCCTCTTCTGGCTGATACTCTTGTTTGGTCGGCATTCCTCGTCTCATGACCCCTCGGGTTTCGATGCCTCCGAGCCCCTTCTCCCCAGTGATTGTATTTCGCAGTACATCCCACAAACCAATCCGGTCCATAAAAGAGGTTAAACTTACTCTAGCGGCTATATACACAGGATCAAGGGCGTGGATATTCACCCGTTCAGGGGAGCTTGCAAAATTAGCCCCTGCCCTGATCAATGTTTCAAAATGAGATTGGCATGCTCCTGCGAAAATAACTAATTCATCGCGATGAGCAACATGCTTCCTAGCAATCCTCACGCATTCGGCAAACTGCTTTGTATGCCGGTAAGAACGCAGATCATTCTCGTCGCCTTTTCCTTTCAGAAAAGCATCGTGCCCTGTCACGACTAAAATATCTGGCTGTACCATTTCAAGAAGAGAGCCTATCTGCGCGGGCATTTCCTTTTCAGGCACATGCACCCCGTAAACTGGTACGCCAAGTCTCTCATAAAGCTCTGTACATTTACGTAAATAGAGCGGATCACCGTCTAGATGCAGCACTCTTCCCCGCATCTCAAAAAAGGTCGCTTCCGCTTCATAACCAGATGTAGACTCATATTCATTACGTTCTTTCATCAGCTTGGCATCCTGCCTGAAAAGCCGGTAAGAGTTTAATTCTTTTTCTAAAGCCTTCTCTCTCCGCTTCGTACGTTCCTCTTCTGAAATAAGCACTAGGTCATTTAAGGGGGCATCTGCCCACAGGCGCATTTCTTCACCTACAAGCTCTACTGTATCCCCGCTGATCTTTTGTACTCTAAATAGTAAATCGCAATTGTAGGAAAGCCGAGCCACAATATCTCCAACTTTAAATTTCACGGCACTTCCCCCTCTCAACTCAGACTATGTCAAAAGCGGGGAAACGGTGCTAAGGTTGGAGGATTTTATACAATCTGTCACTAAGTTTTGCAAATTCTTCAATAGACAGTGTTTCACCACGTCTTTTAGGATCAATGTCCGCTTCAGCTAATGCTTGCTCAATTTCTGCTTTTTGACTTTTAGAAGCTAGGTTGTGAACTAAGTTATTTAAGATCGTTTTACGGCGGTTTGCAAAGCTCGCATGGAACACTTTAAAGAAGTATTGCTCATCTATAACTTCCACCGCAGGCTTCTCTCTTATTGTCAAACGAAGAACAGCAGAATCAACTCTTGGCTGTGGTACAAAGACAGAGGCAGGCACAGTTAAGACCTTTTCAGCTTCTGCATAGTACTGGGCAGCAATTGATAAAGAACCATAATCTTTCGTACCTGGCTTTGCTGCGATTCTTTCGGCCACTTCTGCTTGAATCATGACAACGATCCCTCGAATAGGAAGCTTTAATTCTAACAGCTTCATCAAAATCGGCGTCGTTACATAATAAGGCAGGTTGGCAACCACCATTAAATCTTGACCGTCTCTAAAGTGAGTTTCGATCGCTTCGTTAATATCAGCTTTTAAGACATCAGAATGAATGATTTGCACGTTATCGTAGGGGGATAAAGTATCTTTTAAAACAGGTAATAAACGCTGGTCAATCTCAAATGCTACGACTTGATCTGCTCTTTTAGCCAGCTGTTCAGTAAGAGCTCCGATCCCAGGTCCAATTTCAATCGCACCTGAAGTTTCATCAAGATTCGCTGCATCAACAATATTACGTAAGACGTTCGTATCAATTAAAAAGTTTTGGCCTAAACTCTTCTTAAAGTTAAACCCGTATTTTTTAAGTATTTCTTTTGTTCGGTTTGGTGTTGCTATATCTTTATGGACTGTCTCTTTATTTGTTAGATCCTTATTCATTTGTTTCCTCCTCATACACTCTTATCAATGCCACTTTAAATTCCTGCTCCGTTATATGAAAGGCATGAAGCCTCTTTAGTAGTTGTTTACCATTAGCATACCCTATTTTTAAATGCACCCCGAGAAGCTCTCTGCGCTGTTTGCTAAGAGGTCCTCCTATCAGGCCTGCTGCATGTAAATCATCCCAGGTGATGGTCTCAAGCGGTTCTTCGTAGGTTTCATGCACATTTTTTAATGCTTCCTTTATCGCTTCAATGGAAGCATTCTCTACTCCTAAATCATCACCATTTTTCGATATGGCCTCGGCTTTTGGAAGGAACGCATGCTTTACACCAGGTACAGCTTGGCTTACAATTTTCCTGATTCTCTCGCCAGGATAATCTGGGTCGGTTAAAATAATGACGCCTCTGCGTTCTTTGGCCAGTGCGATCCGCTCTAGACAAGACTTATTAACAGCAGATCCATTTGTTTCAATGGTATCTGCATCTACTGCACGCTTGACTGCCACTGTATCGTCACGCCCTTCTACGACGATCACCTCTTTTATTTTCATCCAAGAACTCCTTTACGTACTCATTCTCTATGATCTTTATATTGTAGACCGTTTTACCATAAAAAAAAAGCACAGAACGATAACGCTCTGTGCATCCACGGAACTATAGACGAATGTTAATCTAAAATCGTGATTTTAACTGACTTACGTCCCCAACGTCTTGCATCTTCTTTCGTCGGAACATGGACGTCAATCTTATTACCCTTAATTGCACCGCCTGTATCACCCGCTACAGCGGTCCCGTATCCTTCAACATGAACACGAGATCCAAGAGGGATTACACTTGGGTCAACAGCAATCACTTTCATATTACGATTATTATTCAAATTAATTCCAGTTGCTGTCACTCCGCTGCATCCGCTGCACGAAGCTGTATAAGCTGTTGCCGTCACAGTCATTGTGCGTCCGCTGCTTGCTTCAGATGACCCGCCTGATGAGTTATTCGTATTTGTACTAGGGCTAGGGCTTGCACTACGCGAAACACTAGGTGCAGCCGGACGTGTACCTACTGCAACGACACGGTCTTGGCTTTCCTTTACGGTTTCCGTTTTAACTAGTTCACGAGAAATTTCTTCCCCATCTTCTAGCACTACTTCATAATGCTTATTAACCTGGCCTTCTTCACCATCATTCACTACTTTTTCTTTTCCATTTTCAAGGTCTTCATCTCGTTTGGTAACCGTCCCAAATGCAACGGTTTCTTCCACAACATCGGTGACTTTTTCTACACGAATCACTCGGATGTCTATTGCTTCGTCTATGCGTTCTTCTAACGCAGGTTCGACTCGGTCAAGCTCTCCTAATGTAACATTCTCTCTTTCTAAAAAGTCAGCGACAGTCGTCGAAGTTGTCCAAAACTCTTGTTGTTCACCGTCACTAGTAAGCTCAACTTGAAAGGCAGATTCATAGTTTACAGCTAATTCCTCTGAGATTTCTGTAGTAACTGCTGGTTCAATATTATCATGGTCTGTATAGGCAATATCTAGTTCGTGTAAAAGCTCCTCAATTGTATCAGCAGTCGTCCACACGTCTTGCTCTTGGCCATCAATTGTTATAGCTACTTGCTTTGCAGGCTGCCACGTTACAAGCATATTTCCATCAATTTCTGTATCAAGTGATGGTTCGATATGATCATATTCGTTAACATCCCATTCCTGCTCCATCATCAATTCAGCAACAGTTGATGCATGTGTTTGAACGGTTACTTCTTCTTCATCAACCATAACCGTTACTGTTGCCTTCGTCGTCTCGTATACAGCGTAAATTACCACGCCAACGAAGAGAATGAGACTTATGACGGAGATGACTAGTTTCATCAGAGAACCATTCCCTGGAAGAAACCTGCGTATATTCGCTTCCATGTCATCCATTCCTCCTTCTCAACGTCCGAATTATAAACACTGTACCTCCTTTTTGTCAACTGACTAAATTTGGGCATCTTGCCGCATCGACTTTATTATCTATGAAAAATGCGGCTAAGAAAACCCCAACTTCTCGACACGTCCACTCTATGCGAGTCCTTAGTCGTGTAGAACAAAAACGAATAAAAAAGTTTATAGACAAGCCCCGTCACATAGCGACAAAACCTGCTATCGATTTATGCCAAAAAGTCTTTTTGCATTCTCACGAGTTGTATTCGCCACCTCATCTACATTTACCTCTTTTAGCCCGGCAATTTCTTCTGCAACAAGCTTCACATACGCCGGCTCATTACGTTTTCCTCTGTATGGATGCGGGGCAAGATACGGACAATCCGTTTCGATTAATAAACGGTCCATTGGAATATGCTTCGCTACCTCTTTGGGCCTTTTTGCATTTTTAAAAGTGACGGGTCCCCCAAGTGAAATATAGAAATTCATCTTTAAGCACCTTTCGGCAATTTCCACACTTCCACCAAAACAATGCATAATACCGCCGACTTCTTCTGCCTTTTCTTCCTCAAGAATATCGACAATATCCTGATCTGCTTCACGATTATGAATGACAATCGGCAGCTTAACCTTCTTAGCCAGCTGAATTTGTTTTCTAAATACCTCTTTTTGAACTTCTTTTGGAGATTTGTCCCAATGATAATCTAGTCCCATCTCACCTAATGCGACGACTTTCGGATTTGCAGCAAGCTCTTCTAGCCAAACTAAGTGTTCATCTTTCATATCAATTGCATCTACAGGGTGCCAGCCAACAGCAGCATATAACATATCGTATTTTTCTATTAACTCGAGCGCGCGATTAATTGTTTTTTCGTCAAATCCGACAACAACCATTTCACTTACCCCGGCTTCTTTAGCCCGGTTGATTACCTCTTCTACATCATCTTCAAACTGATCAGCATTTAAGTGTACATGTGTATCAAATAACATTTTTACACTGCCTCCTAGCAAATTATATTAGTAAAATAAATAACAAAAGGAGAAGCATGTCTCTTCTCCTTTTGACTTTATTCGATTACTTCACTTGTGCCCCATTCGGCAGACTGCCATCAATCGTAGCTAATTGTAGTTTCTTCCCTTTTGAACCCGCTAAAATCATACCTTGTGAAAGTTCTCCGCGAAGTTTAACAGGCTTCAAGTTGGTTACACAGATCACTTTTTTCCCTACTAATTCGTCTGGAGAATAATATTTCGCTATACCTGATACCACTTGACGCTTCTCGTATCCGAGATCAAGCTGAATTTTAAGCAGTCGGTCTGCACCTTTAACTTGTTCTGCTTCTAAAACTTCTGCCACACGAAGCTCAACCTTTGTAAAGTCGTCGATTGTAATTTCATCGACTTCAGGTACCTCTTCTTTTTTTTCTTGTTTCTTATCTTCTTGTGGTTCCTCACTAGCTTTCGCACCGCCCATTTTTTCTACAATATAGGCTACTTCTTCAGCTACCTCTAAGCGCGGGAAGATAGGCTTTCCTTTTTGAACGGTAACGCCAGCTGGAATTTGTGCAAACTCACTTAGAGACTCCCATGTTGTCACTTCTTCTCCTAAACCAAGCTGCTCCCAAACCTTCTTCGGTGTCTCTGTTAAGAATGGCTGAATGAGGACAGATATATAGCGAAGCGATTCTGCTAAATGATACATGACAGATCCTAATTCCTCTTTTTTAGAATCGTCCTTAGCAAGCATCCAAGGCTGTGTTTCATCAATATATTTATTTGTACGGCTTACTAACTGCCAAATCGCTGTAAGCGCAACGGAAAATTCCATTTCTTCCATCGCATTTTCTACTTTTATAACCGTTGCGTTAACTAGATCTAGAAGATCCGCATCAAATGGTGTCGCGTCTTTCACATATGTTGGAATCGAACCATCAAAATATTTATTAATCATCGCTACAGTACGATTTAGCAAGTTACCAAGGTCATTCGCTAAGTCGTAATTCACTCGCTCAACAAACCCTTCTGGTGTGAATACTCCATCAGAACCAAAAGGTACTTCACGTAATAAGTAGTAACGCAGAGCATCTAAGCCGTAGCGGTCAATTAATGTTTCTGGATCAACGACATTTCCTTTTGATTTTGACATCTTGCCGTCCTTCATTAGAAGCCAGCCATGAGCAAATACTTTCTTTGGCAGCGGCAGGTCGAGAGCCATTAACATAATCGGCCAATAAATCGTATGGAAACGCACAATTTCCTTCCCAACTAGATGGACGTTTGCCGGCCAATATTTTTGATAAACTTCATCATTATCTTGTCCATAACCAAGAGCAGTAATGTAGTTAGAAAGAGCGTCAATCCATACGTATACCACATGCTCAGGGTTGCTTGGCACTTGTACGCCCCATTTAAATGATGTACGTGAAACCGCTAAGTCTTCAAGACCGGGCTTGATAAAGTTATTAATCATTTCGTTACGGCGTGATTCCGGCTGAATAAAGGTCGGGTTTTCTTCGTAAAACTTCAATAGACGATCAGCATACTTGCTCATTTTGAAGAAATAAGACTGTTCACGGACTTTCTCTACGGGATGTCCGCTGTCAGGGCTTTTTCCGCCAATGATTTTACCATCTTCATCACGAATAGGGTCTACAAGCTGAAGCTCTGTGTAGAACGTTTCATCAGGAATAGAGTACCAGCCCTCATATTCATCTAAATAAATATCCCCTTGTTCAAGCAAGCGTTCAAAGATCGTTTGAACGACTTTTTTGTGACGGTCTTCTGTTGTACGAATAAAATCATCATAGGAAATATCGAGCTTTTTCCACAATGACTGAATATCAGCGACAATTTCATCAACAAACTGCTGCGGTGTCAGACCCTTTTCAGCTGCTTTTTGTTCAATTTTTTGACCATGCTCATCTGTTCCTGTTAAATAACGAACATCATATCCACGTAATCGCTTATAACGAGCCATCGCATCCCCTGCAACGGTCGTATAGGCATGTCCGATATGTAATTTTGCACTAGGGTAATAAATTGGGGTTGTTAAATAAAATGTTTTGTTCTCGCTCATAAAGAAAATCCTCCCACTTAATAGTAAACAATAGGTTTTTAACCAATACAAAAAGCCCTCATCCTAAATCGGGACGAGAGCATATCTCACGTGGTACCACCCAACATTCCCTTTCTCTTCACAGCAGAAAGGCTCATGAAGTCATTGACTTCTCTGTTAACGCCAGCTACGTCATCCCCTCACATAACTTCATTGCTCAAGGATGATTCCTCAAGGACCATTTTCGATGCAGCCTACTACCGGCTCTCAGCTCTACCGGCTCTCTGTCAAATAGGTCATACATGTACTTATCCCGTCATTGGATCACAAATATACATTG
Source organism: Alkalihalophilus marmarensis DSM 21297 (assembly GCF_000474275.2). GTDB lineage: Bacteria > Bacillota > Bacilli > Bacillales > Bacillaceae_D > Alkalihalophilus > Alkalihalophilus marmarensis. The sequence continues at coordinate 28,746 of NZ_ATAE01000023.1, read as the reverse complement.
TATTTATTTCAATTATCCCAAGAATCTATCCAAAATATACCGAACTAAAGAGCCAACTGTCAAGAGCGATCATAAAGCGTAGCAAAAGGGGTCTTTTGTTTTGTTAATTTTCCTTGCTGACACAGGCGTTCAAGCTCTTGTTTCCACGATTGAACGTCCCAGCTTTTTTGTGCTTCTTTATTTAATGTGTCAAGTTCCTTCATTATACTCATCTCAGCGATCGGAAGATGTGGTTTTAGAGCGGTAAGCACCGCTTCATCTCCAGCTTCGGTCATTTGTCTTAATTCATCAAATGGGTTTAGCGTATGCGGGCTGGCAGAATGAGCTAATCTTATCCGCACAGCCATTGTCCTTCCAATGATAGCGGAGGATACGAATACATCACCACTTCGCAAATACGGCAGGCGTTTTCCTTCATCATGAGTTAAGTCTGTTTCTTCTTTTATCGTCTGTATATCTGTCCCCCTGACCGTTCTGAATACGAATTTCGAGTTCAACTGCGCTGTAATGGTTTCATCAAGCAGCGTTGGTCTTTGAGTAGCAAAAATTAAAAATACCCCATACTTCCTGCCTTCTTGAGCAATTTCTTTTAAGACTGATTTTGCCGGGGCATCGTAGCCTTTTGGAGCGAAGTTATGTGCCTCATCCGTTACAACGACAAATGGCGGGAAAAACTCTCCTTGCTGCTGCTGAAGCTTCGCATCTTTATAAGCGCGCCGCTTTCCGTATAGCGAGCCAATCACATAGCTTGAGAAAACTTGCAGAAGCCATACAGCACCTTGGACTACAACAAGCTGTCCTGCATGAATGCCTTGTTCAATCGCCCGAATATTTTGCTGGAATAAACCTGCTTGATTTAAGCGATTCACCCGCCACTGAATCCCTTTAACTGATGCTAGCGGCAGGCTGCCAAATTGATCTAACAACTTTTTGAATGTCGTGTATTTCGAAATCTCCTCGCGTGACATCCCCCCATCATGAAGGAAGCCCTCTACCTTCTGTTTTCCAAGCTCAAGTGCTTCTGCCAAATTGGCGACACGATCACTGAAAGACTGATAGCTGTCTTTACGCTTGTGAATCGTTTGAATGACATTGACCATAGATTCACTAAGAGATCCCGCTGCTTGAAGAAGCCTCTCTACATCTCTCGTTGATAAAGCTGAAAAGTCAACCCCGACATCACGGCCAATCTGTACCACCGTATAGCGATCATGATAAGACGGGGCATCATCTATTCCGCTCGCTGCAGCAGCGAAATTCATTTCAAAATGGGGGTCAAATACGATCGTTGGAATTTGAAGTTTCATCAATTCCTCAAGCATTACACGCAGGCCAAATGACTTACCTGAACCAGAACCGCCAAAAACCCCGATATGAGGGTATTGCTGCATTGCACGAATATCAAAGATAAACGGAACACCGTTTTGAGGACGAGGATTATCTTCTTCTTGAATATGTAACAGCCCGTTTAAGGAATCTGGCAGACTGGGTGCAATAAAATCCGTTGATTTCACTTCCCCAAGCACCATCCCATCTGTCGGGTTAGAATGTACAAGCAGCGATTCAATTTCATGAAACTCTGGATGCCTGATTCTGGCCCCAGTCTGAATAGGCTGCGGTGCCTCTTCAAAAAGACGTACCTTTGCTAGATGAATATCATCAGCTCCAATATCATATCCAATATGCTCTAACGTTTTCAGTACTTGATCATCGACAATTCCCTTATCAAATCCCATTGGAATATAACGGTTATAGGAGAAAGTTTCGACTACTTCTCCTTTAGGATTTTTTAATGACTGATCTTCTATCACAACCATTTCATTCATCCGGAACTTATGCTCTTTGGATGCAACATATACTTCATGCTGAGTCGTAACCCCTACAATTTGCATTCGTATTCCTCCTTAATAAGGTCTGTCTTGACGTTTTTGTATAAACAAACGTTGTTTAATTTCCGGGTCAATGTATTGCTCAACTAACGCTTCTACTAGGCGGTCTGTCACTCGAACATCCCGATCGACATGATCCAGCCAAAAAGGGATGCCTCTCCCATCCTTTGGTGTAAGGGTATAGAGGAGATCAGAGACCAGATCTCGTTTCTCAACCTGCTCAATTAAGAGGTCAAATCCTGTAATACTAGGTGCTGAGCTAGGTCGCATCCATGATGATGACAAGCCTGCCTTTTGTTGAATGTCTTCTAAATGAATCATCTCGCCTCGATTAAGTTTACCAAACAACAAATCACGGTCATACGTATGAGGTTTTCTAGCATGATCTTTGAAAGCTGGCAGTTTAATCAAATTTTCTGTCGTAATTTCCTCTGATACCCCAACAAGGAGCACGTCTTTCTCTAAAGCAAGAAGTCGTAAACTTTCCCATTCTTCCGGAGCATCAATCCTATAATGATATAAAGCCCCGTCCATCATAAGGAATCCTATATCCTTTTCTTCTATTAATTTCTTAGCTACCTCAAGTTCAATTTTAGCTAATAAATGAGACCGCCATTTCATCGGCTGTTTCTCCTGTTCAATCTCTTCTTTTGTATCAAGCAAAGGAGTGTAGACATCTGACTCTCTGCATTCATGTCCTGAGATGGTTTTGGCTAATGCTTGGAATAAATAAAGAAGATGCGGCGGTTGTCCTTTTGTTTGATTCACAGACCCATCCACTCCTGCTATCTCACGACCATTTAACCAATTCGACAAAGTTCTTGTCGAAAGCGACTCCATTTGTCGAAAGTAAGTGCCAGAGTCACGCAACTTTTGTCGAATAAACTCTTTTTCATTTGTCGAATCAGCGTAGATCGTTTTTAATTCGTTTCCTATACCTTCTAACTTTCTTGCAAGATCTGGGGATAGGTTCAACATACTTTATTTACCTCCTTTTAAAAAAGCTGATATACCAAGGTTTATAGAGATGGAATAAATTACATGTGTTTTTATATAAAAATATTTATAAATTAATTGACTTGTTTTGGAAACACTGGTATTCTAAAAACAGAGAGAAAAATGTCGAATAATGACACATAAACTTATAAATATTTTTTAGTCTGAGAGGAGACGATTTATAATGAAATCTACAGGTATTGTACGTAAAGTTGATGAATTAGGTCGTGTAGTTATTCCAATTGAACTACGCCGCACACTTGATATTGCAGAGAAGGATGCTCTTGAGATCTACGTTGATAACGATCGCATCATTCTAAAGAAATATAAGCCAAACATGACTTGCCAAATTACTGGTGAAGTTTCTGATGATAACCTTTCTATTGCAGGCGGTAAAATCATCCTTAGCCCACAAGGTGCTCAAGATATCATTAAAGAATTACAAGATTACGTTTCTCGTTCAACACAATCTTAATAAACCCTTTATGATAAAAGACTCTGTTATCCAGAGTCTTTTTTTGTATTACGTATGATATGCCTGATATACTTCTCGCTTAGGCAGATTCCGATCAGCTGCAGCTTGTTTTATCGCTGTTTTTGAAGGCATTCCTAGAGCAATATAATGTTCTACATGCTGATTAAGATCTAGCTCGTCCCACCACTTGTCCTCTTTAATTTCTTCTGTTAAACCTTCTACAATCAGGCAAAATTCTCCTTTCACTGTACCAGTTTTACACCATTCAATAGCTTCTTCTAACGTGCCACGCTGATACTCTTCAAACTTCTTTGTTAACTCCCGGCAAATGGTTATTTTTCTGTTTCCCAAGGTTTGATGCATGGCTTCTAAAGTCTCTTTTAAGCGATGAGGAGCCTCATAAAACATAAGTGTTGCTTTGATCACTTTCAGCTCCTCAAGGGTTTCGGTCCTGTTTTTCTTCTGACGCGGCAAAAAGCCCGCAAAGAAGAAGGATTCTGTATTAAGGCCTGAGGCGATCAGGCTTGTGAGAGCTGCATTCGGGCCCGGAAGTGATATGACAGAAATGTCTTCTGCAATGGCTAGCTTGACAAGGTCATGTCCTGGATCTGAAATGGCTGGCATACCCGCATCACTTACAAGTGCAATTGTTTTTCCTTCTTTTACTTTTTCAATCAGCGTATTTCCTGCTTTTTCTTTATTATGCTCATCATATCTCAACAAAGGTGTTGTAATCTCAAAATGATTACAAAGCTTCTTAGATTGTCTCGTATCTTCAGCAGCAATATAGTCTGCTTCTTTTAATGTACGGATGGCACGGAAGGTCATGTCTTCTAGGTTACCAATTGGTGTTGGCACCAAATAAATGACGCCAAAATCCGTATCACCTCTAAAACTAGCTTGTTCTTTCATTGTTTTCACCACTCTCTAAAACGTAACGTTCCTTCTGCTTTCTACTCAACTTCTTAATAGCATACTCTTCTTGAAGTGCTTCTTTTTTCGTTTCGAATTCTTGTACATACTTAAGCGTGAACGGACCTCGTCCTTTTGTATACTTCGCACCTTTGCCTGAGCTATGCATATCTAGTCTTCTACCTACATCTGTCGTATAACCTGTATACCAGCTGTGGTCGCTGCATTCAAGAATATAGACATAATGGCTCATGATCCGATATACACCTCTTCAAATTCCTTTGTATATTCCCCGTCAAGTCCATAAACAGTTAAAGGGGGCAAGCACTTAAGACCAGAGCTTCCATCTTTAATACCCTCTATTAACACAATGTTTGCCTCCTTGCCCTTTTTCGGGTGAACGAGCTGCATTCGTTTTGGTTCAATTCTGTAGTTCTTCATTAAGTAAATGATATCACTTAAACGCTCCGGACGATGGACAAGCGTCACTTTCCCCTTTTGTTTAACATATTGGCTGCATACGCGAATCACATCTTCTAATGAGCAGTGAATTTCATGTCTTGCAATGGCTAAATGAAGATTTTTATTCTTCTCTTCTTCAGATACGGTTTCAAAATAAGGCGGATTACATGTCACCACATCAAAGCTGCCTTTTTTTATCGATGGCGGCAGTTGATTAAGATCCGCTAACTCAAAATGAAGCTGCTGGTTCAATTTATTTAATTCCTCATTTCGCCGAGCCATGTCCCATAGTCTTTCTTGGATTTCAACACCTGTAATCGTTGCTTTTGTGCGGGTGCTTAATACAAGAGGAATGACTCCATTGCCAGAACATAAATCGAGAATGTTTCCTTTTTGTATGGGAAGATAAGTAAAGCGGGCGAGTAAGATGGCATCTATTGAAAATGAGAATACCGATGGACTTTGAATGACTTTTAGATCTGTCCCGGCAATATAATCAATTCGCTCATCCTGGTATAGATTATCCAAACTGTCCAACTACCTTTCTATTGTCTTAAACACTGCTTAAACGTTTTCTATGTAAACAAAAGGCCTTCCTTTTAAAATGGAAGGCCTTTTTAAGAGGCATACATCAACTTTATTTTTGATGCAAGAATGATAAGCAAAAGAGGCAATCATCACCATCAGAACGCAAGCTTCCATAATGAGTATTACACACATGAAACCCTTCTTGATAAAGGCGTGCTAAATTATCATAGCCTTCACCCACCACCGGCTTCTTCTGTGCTTTATCTTCAAGAGGCTTATCATTTGTTCGTTCCTCTTCTGAGTCGAGCCGCTTCCTTAAGTTATCATTTTCTATTTGCATATAATGATTTTCTTCAATTAAGTGGGCGAGCTGCTCTTTTAAGCCACGTAGCTCATGATGAAGCTCTCCGATCCGTTCTTCAATTTGACTCACCTTTTGAAAGATTGCCTTTTTCTCCACGTAGCTCCCACCTCTTTATTCTCTGGCTTCAGCTGCTGCGACTTTGTGTTCTGTCAGCTCATCGAGTGTAAACTCAAGAACTCCTTCGTCACTTTCAAGTATATCTACTTGAACGAGCCGCTCAAGCATATTCAGCCCTACTACTTTACCTTTTCCATGTGGAGTTTTAATATGTTTTCCTACATCAGGCAATTCTTTTTTAGCTGACTCATACATATCATTTTCATACTTTAAGCAACACATTAAACGCCCGCATAAGCCAGATATCTTAGCTGGATTTAATGATAAGTTCTGATCCTTTGCCATCTTTATTGACACCGGTTCAAAATCACCTAAAAATGATGAACAACATAAAACTCTCCCACATGGGCCAATCCCGCCGAGCATTTTCGCTTCATCTCGGACTCCAATTTGACGCAATTCAATACGTGTTCTAAAAACAGCGGCAAGGTCTTTAACTAACTCTCTAAAGTCAATACGACCATCTGCTGTAAAATAAAACAATACTTTATTGCGGTCAAATGTATATTCAACATCAACTAGCTTCATATCAAGCTGATGTTCATTAATTTTATCTGTACAAACATCAAATGCCTTTTGAGCCTGTTCACGGTTCTCTTGAACAGTCAGCCGGTCCTTTTCTGTAGCAATGCGGATCACTTGTTTTAAAGGTAATACGACATCTTGTTCCTCTACAGATTTGACACCAATGACCACACGGCCATACTCGACACCTCTTGATGTTTCGACGATGACAGCTTCTCCTTTTTCAAGCTCTAAATCACCTGGGGAGAAGTAATAGATTTTGCCCGCTTTTTTAAAACGGACGCCTACGACTTGATGCAACCGTCTATCCCTCCTGTATGCTAAAGAACAACTTCTCCATCACCAGCTGCGGATTTACATTGGCGCTTAAATGGCGCTTTGCTTCGAGTACAAAAGACATGCTTTGACTCGTCTTCTCCTGCGAGCTAGAGAGGGCCTGCTGCTCTAGCAACGTCTGCTGGTCAGCAAATACTAATTGGTCCGTTTTGCCGACCTGTGTATATAAAAGGTCTCGCAACCATAAGAGAATCATATCAAGACCGAGTTCAAGTTCACGTCGTTCTTTAAATGTAGGAATCCATTTATCCTGAATTGTTAAGAACACTTGATGCGGTCTTTCATAAAGCTCTTCGTTTAATTGTATCACTACGCTTCGTGCTTGTGCAATCCAATCTGACTCCATTAGCGCAATTGCCTCTTCATAGCTTTGAGTCAGACCTGCTATTAACGTACTTAGCGTGCGTGATATACCTTCTTTTTCCAAACGTTCAATAAATTTTTCTCTTGGGAGAGGCGAAAAACTTAATTGCTGACTCCGTGATTGAATTGTAGGCAGCACACTGCTCGCTCGCTCTGTCATCAGCACAGCTAAAGTCGGGGCAGTTGGTTCTTCTAGAAATTTAAGCAGACTGTTTTCAGCACTCGCCGTCATTTTATCTGCTTGGTCAACAATATAGACTTTCTTGCCTGATTCTACCCCGCGGTACGTAAATTCTTTTTGCAAGTGTTCAACCTGTTGCTTTTTAATTGAAAGCCCTTCTGGTTCAATAATGTGAACATCCGGGTGATTGCGATGCTCAATACGTTTACAATCAACGCAAACTAAGCAAGGTTCTGCACCTTCACTCTTCTTACATAAAAAGCTTTTTGCCAGCTGAAATGCAATTTGCTTCTTCCCTGTCCCCTTGCTTCCTTCAAATAAATAAGCGTGAGCTAGACGGTCTTTTTCTAAACTTCTCTGTAATAATTGAACAACTTTCGGCTGACTGTCTTTTAATTCGTTCCATGTTTCCATTTTAATGCATCATCCTTAAAACTGTTCAAATTGCTCTACTGGTAATACAAATACAGTCGCGCCGCCTACTTGTACTTCTACCGGATAAGGAACATAAGAATCTGCATTGCCGCCCATTGGTGAAATTGGAGCAACAAGCTGATCACGGCTTTGACAGTTTTTCTTGATAATTTCTTTTACCTGCTCAATATGCGCATCTTCTGTTCCAATTAAGAACGTAGTATTACCAGCCTTTAAAAAGCCTCCTGTACTAGCAAGCTTTGTCGCTCTAAAGTTTGCCTTAACTAACGCCTCTGATAGTCGGTTACTGTCTTTATCTTGAACTACCGCAATGATTAATTTCATCATAACCACTCCTTCAAAATGAATAATGGTAAAACTACTTAGAAGATTTCTTTAGAAAGTCGTTAATAACCGCCATCGCATCCAAAAATACAGCATCTACATCTTGATCGGCATTTATCACAGCCATTCGTTCAGGATACTGTGCGATCACTTTCTCGTAGCCTTCTTTTACCTTCTCATGAAAATCAAATACTTCTTGATCCAGCCGATTGACCTCGCGAGTCCCGCTTCTCTTAATTCGTGCGAGTCCGACTTCCGGTTCAATATTAAAAAACAACGTTAGATCAGGGTAGCTGCCTTCAATGGCAAATTCATTAATCGCCAGCACATCGTTAAAACCAATTCCGCGTGCATGACCTTGATAGGCGAGGCTGCTGTCAATAAAACGATCACATATAACTACGTTTCCTTCTTCTAGTGCCGGGAGTACTTTTTCTACAAGGTGCTGCCTTCTAGCCGCAGCATATAAAAGAGCTTCCGTTCTTGCATCCATTTCTGTATGCCCAACATCGAGAATGACTTCTCTAATCCGTTCTGCTATGCGTATACCGCCAGGCTCTCGTGTTCTTACTACACTAATATCTCTTGCCCGCAGATCTTGCTCTATTTTATCAACGATCGTTGTCTTACCGGCTCCTTCTCCACCTTCAACAGTGATAAACAAACCTGTCTTCATTTTATTTCCTCCAAATCTACTACCTTCAATCCGTCTATTAATGGGTTGTTTCCTTGAAACACCGCTCCACTTTCATGTAATCTCACTATATCTTTCATAACACTTTCCTTGAGTACTTCTCCTTTAAATACAAGGGGAATGCCTGGCGGATATGGAACAATCTCTTCAGCTGCTATATGACCGACAGCCTTATCTATTGAACAAACTTTATAAGAATATTTTTTAACCTGATGGGATGGAATGCTTAATTGAGTGATCTTATCCGTGCTGCTTACTATATTTACCTCTTCATTTATTACGTTATATTCAGAGAGCAGTCCCCTAAGTTTTAAAGCAAGATAAGACGTATCCGTATAATCTCCTAATCCGAAAACAAACAAAACATGTTTATCATCAGCTAACTCAATATCAATTCCTTCTTTAAACAATAAGTCTTGCAACTCGTATCCAGACAGCTTTGTACATGACTTTATTGTAACCTTTAATGGGTCTTGTGAATAGGAGGAGCAGCTTCTCTTTATGACCTCTAGTTGAGGGATAGTAGCTATTTCGTCTATAAAGGATTGAACTCCTGCTATCACTTCATTTATATTTTCCTCATTTAATTGTTCAATATATGCCCGAGCTCCGTCTAATGCTGCCATAATTAAATAAGATGGACTGCTAGATTGCAGCATCGCGAGTGAGTGCTTCACCAATTCTACTTTTTCTTTTGCTAAAGAGCGGTGAAAATGTAAATAAGATCCCATCGTCAAAGCAGGCAGCATTTTATGAGCAGACTGCACAACGATATCGGCCCCTAACTGTAAAGCAGAGGGGGGAAAAGGATCTCCTAGAGCAAAATGCGCTCCATGTGCCTCATCTACACAAACGATAAGCCCTGCTTCATGGGCCTTATCAATCAATGTTTTCATTTCAAAGGCTGCACCGTAATAGTTTGGGTAGGTTAGAAACAAAACCTTCGCTTCCGGAAAGCAATCAATCGCCTCTTCAATTGTCGTAAGCGAAGGGCCTAGCGGATGTCCTGTCTCCTTTTCTAATTCTGGTTTTAAGAAGATAGGCTCTACTTGAAATAATTCTATTGCATGAAAGAGTGATTTGTGACTATTGCGCTGTATTAATATTTGACCGCCTGCTTCTGTTAAACCATGGACCATTGCTAAGTTTCCTGCAGTCGAGCCTCCTACGAGAAAGACACTTTCTTGGGCCTGATAAAACGCTGCACAAAGCTCCTGTGCCTTTAATATCGCTCCGGTTGGATGGTGCAGATCATCAAGCCCCTCAAGTTCTGTTACATCATACTTATGTATATCTTTAAAATCTTCCATTAAAGATGAATGAAAAAGCTTCCCATTTTTATGTCCAGGTACATGAAAAGAGACCGGTTCCCTTTTAAAATGCTGCTGAATGGCACTAATTAATGGTGTGTTTGAGTCTTCTCTATTCAATGCCCTTCACTCCTTTCTCTCTATTATAAATCAAACTAATGGTTCATGCTTTTATCTGTCCCCTAAAAAAAACTGATTCTAACATAGATGCATCTAGGGTTAGATGAGAATGTGTTAGAATCAGTTTAAAATCGCTATTTAGTTTTCGTTCACAGAAGGGCTAATGCCTCTTAACGCAGTTATAAAATGTCCATAAGGCTCTTCATTACTTTCCACATCAACAATTCCTTCTTCACATTTTAAGCATATGAATGAATCAAATATACGTATCCCTTCCGTCCTAGCACCCTGACAACAAATACATTTCTCCCCAAGCCGTACATGAATGACTCTGGTTTGTTTCATCCTCATCACCTCTAGTCTCATTGTCGGCACTGTTATCTTTCTTTATACACATGAATGAGCTCACATATCGTCGAAAGATCTTTTCTTTAGTGTATTCATTCTGAAGCAGGTTGGTGCCTATCCATTGAAGAGTATTTAATTGGATAGGCTCTCGTGAAGGTTGGAAGCTTGCGCGGGTTCAGCAAGTGAATTGCGTTGGTCTAGTGTATAATTGCGCCTGGGTTTCGTGTAATTGCTCGGTTCAGAGGCTCGATGCGTCAAAGATTGTTTATTGCGCCTGATGAGCAGCTATTTGCGCTTGGCTTTTGTTCAGTTTTCAAAGAACTTTTTGTCTGCCGCTCTCGTTGGCGACTTAACTAATATACCATCTCAGCAACGTTTCGTCAACACCTTTTTTTGAAGTTGTTTTTGTTCGTTGTTGTGGTGTGTCTCAGCGACAAGTAATAATATAACACAGCTTCAAAAATAAATGCAACCCTTTTTTTAAAAAGATTTATTAAAAAGAAAAAAGCCCGCGATCTTCTTATTAGAAGAATCGCAGCTTCTACTTAAAGAATAAATTGTTTTGTTACAATTAATAGAAGAAGACCAGGTATTCCGAGGACACCAGAGACTAATGCAGTCACTCCATTGATCGGAATGTGAAAGGCAAAGAACGAACCAAAAGCATTTACAAAGAACAACATCAAAGCTCCGATTACAAGTTTAACGGCTAGCTGCCCGACGAACCGAATGGGCTTCAGCGGCGCTCCAACGGTTAATAACAAGATAACCAGCCCTGCCAAAATTGCTATAACTAAGATCGGATCCATCTCATCACCTCTTAATGCTTGTCTTTAGTCCATTTTATGTGTGCCGACGCAAAAAAAGAACAAGCTATCTAACAAGCTTGTTCTGTCGCATTTTTTGAGTTCTAGCTTCTCTTAGCAAGAAAGTATAGGCAGATTCGGTCGCCTTCATTCTCGCAAGCACGTCATCTGATGGATCAACACTGTGTGATACGTAATGCTTTTCATTATCCAATCGTTCTTTCATCGATTCAATCGATCGTAATAGACGGTCGCTTTCTTCTTTCCGCAGCTTTCCTCTTTTTCGAAAAAACATAACGGCCCCCTCGACGCTACAATTCTCTTCTACCTTCAATTGCTCTAGATAATGTCACTTCATCAGCATATTCTAGATCTCCACCAACTGGCAGTCCGTGCGCAATTCTCGTCACTTTAATACCGGTAGGCTTAACCAGACGAGATATATACATCGCCGTTGCTTCCCCTTCAATAGTCGGGTTGGTAGCAATGATTACCTCTTGAATGGTATCGTCTTGCAGTCGCTTTAATAGTTCTGGGATTTTGACATCCTCAGGTCCTATGCCGTCCATTGGAGAGATCGCACCATGTAAGACATGGTAATGACCACGATACTCCTTCATCTTTTCCATAGCGATCACATCTTTCGCTTCTTGAACCACACAAACCATAGAATCATCTCGATGTTTATCCTCACATATACGGCAAGGGTCCGTATCAGTAATATTATGACAAACCGAGCAATACGTTAGATTCCGCTTAGCATTTACAAGAGCTTTTGCGAAATCTAAGACATCATCTTCCTTCATATCTAAAACAAAGAAAGCCAGGCGGCTCGCCGTTTTAGGTCCGATACCTGGCAGTTTCATAAATCCTTCAATTAACTTTGCGATTGGTTCTGGATATTGCAAAGCAAAACCTCCTAGAACATTCCTGGGATGTTCATTCCTTTTGTGAATTTACCCATATCTTGCTCAACAAGCTCATCTACTTTTTTCAATGCTTCATTTGTAGCTGCTAGAATTAGATCTTGAAGCATATCAATATCATCTGGATCTACAACATCTTCAGAGATTTGCACATCTACAATACGCTTATCTCCACTAGCAATGACTGTCACCATACCGCCGCCAGCCGTTGCTTCAACTGTCTTTTCTTTTAATTCTTCCTGTGCCTTCATCATTTGCTTTTGCATTTTTTGCATTTGCTTCATCATACTACCCATGTTTTTCATAATAAGATCCTCCTTGTTTTAACCGTCTATTATTTCGACTAGATCTGCACCTACTAATTTCAGTGCTTCATCAACAACAGGGTCACTCTCACTCTCTCCCCCGCGCTGTTCCTTCATATACTCTTCCTTCAACCTATCCCACTGAGTTTGAAGCAGTGTCATAAAGGTCACTTGAGTGGAGAATATCTGCTGAAACACCTCTTCTAAAAATGGACGGAACTTTGTATCCATCATATCACGATGCATTTCATTTTGAAACGCTAGAAGGATGAAGCCTTCAGCAGCTGCAACCGGACGGCTGTCACTCAACCAGGCATGTGCAGGAATATTTTGAGCTTTCACTTGTTCCATTATAGAACCCCATTGCCCGGTAACCTTTTGAAGCTCCTGCTTACTCGCTCCCTTAAGAAACTCTTTTACTTTAGATGTATTTACTCTCGTTTGAGGAATTTGCTTTTTCGGCCGTCTTACCGACTGCTGCGGTGCGCTTTCTCCCATAGCTGAAGAGGCACCGCCCCCTGCTTGAAGCTGCTTCACTACTTTTTCAAGGGAAATAATTTTTGCCTCTAGGTGCTTAACTGTTTCTGATTTAACTTCACTACCGGCAGAAGATTCACTTGGACGCTGATTCACTAACCTTATTAAGGCCATTTCGAGAATCACTTTCGGATGGGTAGACCACTTCATCTCTTGCACCGAGCCATTCAGAATCTCAATCGCTTGATACAGCCAAGGGAAGTCAAATTGTTCGCTTAGAGAAACAGCTTTATCTCCCGAATCTGCTCTTTCTAATAAATCTTTCGAATCAGGAGCCGTTTTACATAACAGCAAATCTCTCATGTAGTAGATAAGATCTTCTAAAATACGGCCAGGTTCTTTCCCATCTCTGACAAGCTGATCAAGTGATTCAAGAACGACCGCTGAATCTTTATTTGCCACTGCTTCCACCAAATTAACTAAAACTTGTTCTGAAACAGCGCCTGTGATCGCTAGAACATCTTCTAATGTTAACGGACCTTCAGCATAAGAGATCGCTTGGTCAAGCAAACTCAATGCATCACGCATTCCTCCATCAGCGGCTCGGGCGATCATATTTAGAGCCTCATCGTCTACTTCTATCCCATCATGCAAGAGTATTTCATTCATCCGTCCTACAATGGCCGTATTCGGGATTCGCTTGAAGTCAAAGCGCTGACATCTTGAAATGATCGTTAACGGAATTTTATGAGGTTCAGTTGTCGCTAAAATGAAGATAACATGCCCAGGAGGTTCTTCTAATGTTTTCAATAAGGCATTAAATGCACCAGTAGAAAGCATGTGAACCTCATCGATGATGTATACCTTGTAAGGCACTTCATTAGGCGCAAACTTAACCTTATCCCTAATATCACGAATTTCATCGACTCCGTTATTTGATGCTGCATCAATCTCCATCACATCTACAATTGCACCCGAGGTGATCCCATTACAGGCAGCACATTCATTACACGGCTCTGCCACAGGGGCCTTCTCGCAGTTGATTGCTTTAGCAATGATTTTTGCAGCACTTGTTTTACCTGTCCCGCGTGGTCCTGAAAACAAATAAGCGTGGGAAAACTTATTTTGCAATAAAGCATTTTGAAGCGTTTTCGTTATATGTTCCTGTCCAACAACATCTCTTAATTGCTGCGGACGCCATACGCGGTATAATGCTTGATAGCTCATTGATTCCCACTCCTTCTTCACTCACTACTCCATATTATACTGATTTAAAAGATGATAATAAAGTATCTTAAGAGGGATACCTATAAAAAAACCCAATAAAAAAACAACCGCAAAAGCAGTTGTTATCTTATGTATATAATACCGTGCACCTTTCTTCGATAGTGCCACCCTAAGCGTTACCTAAGCAGTTAGCTCGGCTCAGGCTGCTCCACGGCACACGGAAGGGGCCACTTACTGCTGCTTCCTTCCGGACCTGACAGGGTTCGTGGGTTTCCGTTGCGTGGAACCCAAGCGTCAACACCACTTACTTAGGTCAGACCTTACGATGACAAAACCTCGGAAAGGGATTCAGTCCCGCTACAGCGGATTGCGGGTACAGGGCACCGCTACCTCCCCACCTAGCACGGCAAATTGTATAACGTTGTTAGGCGTCTTACTGACGCATTTCCTAGTATAGTTTGTTTGAGGAGAAATTGCAAGTGTAAGAATTAGGAAGCTCCATTCCTTTTCGCTTCCTTTCTTTTTGCTCTAAGCTTTCGAAAAAAGGTGGTAAGCCTTTCTCCACACTCTGTTTCTAAACACCCGCTTATCACTTCTGCACGATGGTTGAAGCGCGGTTCGTCCAGCAGGTTCATTAACGTTCCTGCGCAGCCAGCCTTAGGGTCTGCTGCACCGTATACTACAAGATCTAACCGAGACTGTACAATGGCCCCTGCGCACATTGGGCATGGTTCAAGCGTTACATAAAGAGTGCAGCCAGACAACCGCCAGCTTCCTAACACATCGCACGCTTCTTTTATGGCAAGTAATTCTGCATGCGCGATTGCTTGATGGTCACACTCCCTGCGATTATGAGCAGCAGCAATCACTTCGCCGTCTTTCACAATCACTGCTCCGATCGGTACCTCTCCTATTCGTTCCGCCGCATCAGCTTCCCGCAGCGCAAGCTTCATCCAATCCTCGTGTGTCTCAGCCACCAGAGCAACCTCCTCGCAATGTATACAGATATAAAAAAACACCACCCAATAGGTGATGTGTGTCATTTTAAAATATGGCGGAGGAAGAGGGATTCGAACCCCCGCGCGGATTCGAACCCCCGCGCGGTTTAACCCGCCTGTCGGTTTTCAAGACCGATCCCTTCAGCCGGACTTGGGTATTCCTCCGTGTTGTTACTAACCTGCTGACAAGGAATATAATATCATTCTACATAAAGTAGTGCAAGCTTTTTTATAAAAAAAGATGATCTTTTTTTCAAAAGACCATCTTTCTTCTATTATATTAGTTGATCGTTACCTCATGAAGCATGTAAGTTCCGTTTGGATGCTTCCAGAAACCTTGTACTTCATCACGAAGACCTACAAGGTACTCTTGATGGTAAAGATAGATCATTGGTGCAGCTTCAACTAACATTTCTTGCGCTTGCTTGTAAAGTGCTAGACGATCTTCTTCGTCAGCTGTTTGACGAGCCTCTTCTAAAATCTCATCAAGCTCATCATCTTTCATAAATGTACGGTTACCGGCTTCACCTACATTAGATGAATGGAATAGTGGGTACATTCCGTAATCAGCATCACCTGTGACTACAGACCAACCAAGAATGAACATATCGTGTTCACCACTTGCAGTTTGCTCTAAGAAAGCACCAAATTCCATGACGTTAACACTTACATCAATATTGATCTTAGAAAGTTCAGCTTGGACATACTCCGCAATAGCCATACGCTCACGGTTATCATTTGTCCAGATTGTTGTAGAGAAGCCATCCTCTAAACCTGCTTCAGCAAGTAATTCTTGTGCAGCATCTACGTCATAACCTAAAGGCTCAACAGAATCATCAAAACCAAAAACATCTGGAGGAATTGGGCCAACTGCAGGAGTACCAGTATCATCTAAGATACCGCTGATAATACCTTCTTTATTAATTGCCATAGAAATCGCTTGACGAACACGCTCATCATCAAATGGCTCTTTGTCCATGTTGAATCCAATGTATGAAAGACTCACACTGTTTGTACGATCAAGACTTACTTCTGGAGTATTCTCAACACGTGTAACATCACTTGGGCTGACAGGGAAAATAATATGTGCTCCACCTGTTTCAAGTTCAGCAATACGAGTTAAATCTTCAGGTACTACAGAGAATGTTACAGAGTCAACCTTTGCAGGCTCGCCCCAGTAATCTTCATTTTTAACTAATTTCACAGCTGTACCAGGGTTCCACTCTTCAAATTTGAAGAAACCAGTTCCGACTGGGTTGGCACTGATTGACGCACCAGGAGTACCACCGTCAGCTACAGCTTCTTGGTCCGCTTCAATAGAAGGAAGTGAACTAATAGCAAGTCCGTTATGAGCTAAGTGAGCAGGAAGCGGAGAGAAAGGATACTCAGTTGTTAGTTGAAGAGTATACTCATCAGTTGCTTCAATGTCCGTCACCATACTAATTAAGAAAGAACGAGGAGATGCTAGCTCTGGATCAAGAATACGATCAAGGTTAGCTTTTACAACCTCAGCGTTTAATTCTGAACCATCATGGAAAGTTATTCCTTCACGGATTTTGAATTCCCATGTGTTATCATCGATTAATTCCCATTCTTCAGCTAAGCCAGGCTCTAACTCAAGCTCAGCATTTTGATTAATAAGTGTCTCAAAAATGTTTGCAGTCACGTTAGTTGACGGCACATCATTTGCACTTGCCGGATCTAAAGATGACGCATCTGATAATGTAGCAATAACTAAATCGCCGCCTTCTGCACCTTCTGCAGCTTCAGTATCTTCCCCATCTGTGTCACCAGCTGGTTCGCCTGAACTGTCCGGCTCACTTGCACATGCCGCCAGCACAAAAGCTAGTACCATCGCAAGCAAGAAAGCGAAAAGTGAATTTTTAGACATCTTCACTTTTAAAAACCCCCCTTATATTCCTTTTTGTGTGAACTTTTAAAATTCAATATTACTATAACTTAACTTTCACAATAAAACAAGAAATTTTATAAAATTATTAATAGTTCATTTACTTTCTCATTTTTATTGAAGAAAGGCAAAATGGAAAACGCTTACACAAGCTGTTTATTATTCAGAATGTTTAAAATAAACAAACAAACGACATTATCTTACAAAAGTATTTTAAACATTGTAAAAAATTATGTACGTGATATAATAATGCGGTGTAGTATAACAATAATTTTGTCAAAATTTAAAGCATTTTGAGAAAGGGTGTCTATTATGAGCGAACAGACGATAAATGATGCTATGACAAAAAGTCCTCCTCCGAGCCCTCGGGTTAAGAGTATGAAAAACTTCTATAGAAAGCTTCGTAAAAACAAAGCTGCTATGGTCGGAGGAATTCTGATCTTATTTTTTGTTATTGTAGCGATTATCGGTCCATTTTTTGCACCGTACGATCCAACGGTTCAAAATCATGTGAACAAACTTGCAACTCCTTCATCTGAACACTGGTTCGGAACAGACCATCATGGTCGTGATATCTTCAGCCGTATTATTCATGGAATGTCAATTACATTATATATTGGCCTCTTCTCTGTTATTATCGGTACTGTTTTTGGTGTTTTCCTAGGATTAATTTCTGGTTATTACGGCAAGCGTGTGGATGCATTTATTATGCGTTGCATGGATGTATTACTAGCATTCCCTGGTATTTTACTAGCTTTAGCGATTGTAAGTGTATTAGGCGGAAGCTTAACAAATGTAATCATAGCTGTCGGAATATTCTCGATTCCTGTATTTGCAAGGATTGTACGTGGATCTGTACTTTCTGTTAGAAAGTTAGAATACGTGGATGCTGTTCGTGCACTTGGTGCAAGCGACGGGCGTATTATTTTTAAACACATTTTACCGAATATTTTATCACCTATTATTGTCCAAGCTACTTTGCGTATGGCAACAGCGATTCTTACCGCTAGTGGTCTATCATTCTTAGGAATGGGCGCTCAGCCTCCAACTCCAGAGTGGGGCGCAATGTTAAGTGCCGGACGAAATTATATGTATGACGCACCACATGTAGCGTTATTCCCAGGTTTGGCGATTGTTATTGTTGTACTAGCATTTAATATTTTTGGTGACGGATTACGTGATGCACTTGATCCGAAGATGAAAAACTAGAAAAGAGGTGTAGATGATTGTTTACTTATATAGTTAGACGATTAATTCAAACGATCCCTGTTCTTTTTGGTGTTACAATTCTCGTTTTCTCAATGATGCACCTCATTCCTGGTGACCCGGCTCAAATCATCGCCGGTGAAAGTGCATCTGAAGCTCAAGTTGAGCAAATGCGTGAGCGACTTGGCTTAAATGATCCGCTCCCGCAGCAGTACTTTAATTATATTGGAAATGCAATTCAGGGTGATTTAGGAAACTCGATCCGTAGTGGCCGTGAAGTAACTCAAGAAATTTCAGGCCGGTTCTGGGTAACAATAGAACTTGCCATATACAGTACGATTTTATCTGTATTTATTGGTTTAATTGCCGGTATCATTTCAGCAACAAGACATTACACGTTCTTAGATACAATGATTATGATTGTGGCTCTATTTGGTCTTTCAATGCCTAACTTCTGGCTTGGATTAATGTTAATTCAATACTTTGCTATCGAATTCCGATGGTTCTTGCCTTCGGGATGGGGATCCTGGCAGCAAGCCGTCCTTCCGGTTATTACTCTCGGTACGGCAGGGGCAGCCATTGTTGCTCGTATGACTCGTTCAAGTATGTTAGAAGTTATCGGACAAGATTATATTCGAACTGCACGTGCTAAAGGGGTAAAAGAAAGAGTTGTTATTTACCGTCACGCTCTCAAGAATGCATTAATTCCTGTTGTAACAGTCGTTGGTTTACAATTTGGTGTGCTTCTTGGTGGAACAGTATTAACAGAAACGGTATTTGCTATTAACGGTATGGGGCGTTTAATTATTGATGCCATTCGTGCACGTGACTTCCCTATCGTACAAGGTACAGTACTTGTTATTTCATTACTATTTGTTCTCGTGAACTTACTCGTAGATATTTCTTACCGCTTCTTAAACAAGCGTATTGACCTTGATTAAGACTTACTTATTAATGAAGGGTGTGAAACATTTTGACTACAAATGAATCCATTATTCAAGTGCGGGACCTTCGTACATCATTCTTCACTGATCAAGGTGAAGTAAAAGCTGTTGATGGCGTTACATTCGATGTACCAAAAGGTAAAACACTTGGTATTGTTGGAGAATCTGGTTCAGGTAAAAGTATTACCTCACTATCAATTCTTCGTTTAATCCAAAATCCAGGAAAAGTCGTTGGGGGAGAAATGATCTTCAAAGGAGAAGATCTTCTCAAAAAATCTGAGGCTAAAATGCGTAAGATTCGTGGAAATGAAATTTCAATGATTTTCCAAGAGCCGATGACTTCTCTTAACCCTGTTTACACAGTAGGAGAGCAAATCGGAGAGGCCTTTAGAATTCATGAAGGCTTAGGAAAGAAAAAAGCAATCGAACGTTCGATTGAAATGCTAAAGCTAGTAGGCATCCCGTCACCAGAGCAGCGTGTTCATCAGTATCCGCATGAATTATCTGGTGGTATGCGTCAACGTGTGATGATTGCAATGGCTCTTGCTTGTAATCCAGAGCTTCTTATTGCCGATGAGCCTACAACAGCACTTGATGTAACGATTCAAGCCCAAATTCTTGAATTAATGAAAGATCTTCAAGACCGCTTAGGTATGTCGATCATTATGATTACGCATGACCTAGGTGTAGTTGCTGAAACATGTGATTATGTTGCGGTTATGTATTGCGGTAAAGTGGTTGAATACGCAAGCATTAGAGAGTTATTCAAAAATCCACGCCACCCGTATACAGTCGGTCTTCTGAACTCCCTTCCTCGTCATGATATTGATTTGGATGGTGAAGAGCTATCTGTTATTAAAGGGTCTGTACCAAGCCCTGCAGATATGCCTAAGGGCTGTCGTTTCGCTCCGCGTTGTCCGTTTGCGAGTGACATCTGCCGTGAGCGTCTGCCGGAGCTTGAAGAAGATGAAAATGGAAACCAAATTCGTTGCTGGATTTATTCAGATGAGTGGGACGGGGACCCGGAGGTGAACGTGTATGAAGAAAGAACTTCTTAAGGTTAATGACCTGAAGCAGTACTTCCCGATCAAAGGTGGTTTACTTGGTCGTACAGTAAATCACGTTAAAGCAGTAGACGGTGTATCATTTACGATTTATGAAGGAGAAACAGTAAGTATCGTAGGAGAATCTGGCTGTGGTAAGTCTACTACAGGACGTGCGATCTTGCGTTTAGATGAACCAACTGATGGTACAGTTGAATTTGACGGCGAAGACTTACTATCCTTAAATAAATCACAAATGCGTAAAAAGCGTAAGGATCTTCAGATCATTTTCCAAGATCCATACGCATCAATTAATCCTCGTCAAACAGTACGTCAAGTACTTGATGAGGCAATGGAAATTCAAAATGTCATTCCACGCGAAAAACGTGCAGACCGAATTAAAGAATTAATGGAAACAGTTGGTCTTGGTGCTCACCAAGCTGACCGCTTCCCGCATGAATTCAGTGGCGGTCAGCGTCAGCGTATCGGGATTGCACGGGCGTTATCTGTAGACCCTAAGCTGATTATTTGTGATGAGGCTGTATCAGCTCTTGATGTATCCATCCAAGCACAGGTTATTAACTTATTAAAACGTCTGCAGCGTGAATTCCAGCTGACTTACCTATTTATTTCACATGACTTGGGCGTTGTCCGTCATATTTCTGATCGAGTTATTGTGATGTATTTGGGACGCATCGTGGAAATCGGTGATAAGAAATCTTTATTTGATAACCCGCAGCACCCTTATACAAAAGCTTTATTATCAGCTATTCCTGTACCGGACCCTGAGCGCAAGAAAGAGCGTATCATCTTAAAAGGTGATGTTCCTTCTCCAATCAATCCTCCACAAGGATGCCGCTTCCATACTCGCTGCCCATTTGCAACAGAGAAATGTAAGACAGATACTCCTGAACTGCGTGCAGCCGATTATATGAAAGAAGGCCACCAAGCAGCATGTCACTACATGGAAGAGATTGAATCAGGAGAGCGCAAACCTAATTATGTTTAAACTAAAAATCCCTTACAGCATGCACGCTGTAAGGGATTTTTCATCTTATCCGATTCTCTCAACATTGCCCATGTATGGACGCAGTACTTTAGGAATCTCAATTGATCCATCTTCTTGCTGATAATTTTCAAGGATGGCAGCAACTGTACGGCCGACTGCAAGCCCTGAACCATTTAACGTATGAACAAATTCTGCCTTCGCTTTTGGGTCACGGCGGAACTTAATGTTCGCACGGCGCGCTTGAAAATCTTCAAAGTTACTGCATGAAGAAATCTCGCGGTAAGAGTCATAGCTTGGAATCCATACTTCAATATCGTATTTCTTAGCTGCAGTGAAGCCTAAATCTGCAGTACACATGCTCATTACACGATAAGGAAGCTCTAGTAATTGCAGGACTTTCTCTGCATGTCCTGTTAAATTCTCAAGCTCTTGATAAGAGTCCTCAGGCTTCACAAAACGAACAAGCTCTACTTTATTGAATTGATGCTGGCGAATTAAGCCTCTTGTATCACGGCCAGCTGATCCTGCTTCTGAACGGAAACAAGCACTGAATGCAGTATAGGCAATCGGCAGTTGATCAGCTTGCAAAATTTCATCACGGTGCATGTTTGTAACAGGGACTTCTGCTGTTGGAATTAAGAAGTAATCTTCCTCACGAATCTTAAATGCATCTTCTTCAAACTTTGGCAGCTGCCCGGTGCCTGTCATGCTTGTGCGGTTGACCATGTAAGGAGGAAGAACTTCCTCATAGCCATGTTCATCTTGATGAAGATCCATCATAAAGTTCATTAATGCACGCTCAAGACGCGCTCCGAGGCCTTTATAAAATACAAAACGGCTTCCAGTTACTTTTGATGCGCGTTCAAAATCAAGAATACCTAGGTCTGTTGCTAGATCCCAATGCGGCTTAGGTTCAAATTCAAATGAACGAACATCGCCCCATTTGCGTGCTTCTACATTATCATCTTCTGTTTCACCTACTGGCGTTGATTCATGCGGCACATTTGGAATCGTTAAAAGAAGGTGATCCAACTCTGCATCAAGCCCGCGCAGGTCTTCATCTAATTGTTTAACCTTCTCAGACACCTCTCTTGTTTCTTTAATGAGGTGGTCAGCATCTTTTTTCTCGCGCTTTAATTGAGCCACTTCTTGAGACACTTGGTTACGTCTGCTTTTTAATTCTTCCACCTCTACAATAATGGCACGGCGCTTTTCATCAAGGTCTCCAAACTTATCTAATCCAGAGATGTCCTCACCACGTGTTGAAAGCTTCTCTTTTATATCAGTGAAATCATTTCTTAATCGTTTTACATCTAACATGTTTATTCCTCCTTAAATCAAATCTTCTATTTGACAAGCCTAGACAAATAAAAAAGCTCTCATCCACTCTTCGGCTAAGAAGAAGGGACGAGAGCACCCGCGATACCACCCTTGTTGCCTATATAATATAGACCACTCAAAGATAGATAACGGCTATCTTTACCGGAATAGCTTAAGCTTAGTGCTTCACCACTCACTCAAGGGTGGATTCAATAAAGTGCTACACTGACTCACACCGGCCGTCAGCTCTCTGTAGAAGCAGCTTTATTTACTATTCCCTATCTACGCATTGTCTGTTATACAGATTTTACACCTTCTAGCTTAGCTTGTGCAACCATATCGACAAAATACTGATGAAAACGGTGATCGTCTGTTAATTCCGGATGGAAAGAGCAAGCAAGAAAACGTCCTTCTCTAGCTGCTACAATCTCATCATTAAACTTCGAAATTACTTCTACATCCTCACCGACCTCTTTTATCAGCGGCGCACGGATAAATACCGCACGAACATCCTCGCCCACATCAGTGACAATAAGATCAGCTTCAAAGCTCTCACGTTGACGTCCAAAAGCATTTCGCTCAACGGTCATATTCATTAAAGAAAGGTGACCCTCTGGCTGCCCTGCAATATCCTTTGCCATTAAAATGAGGCCTGCACATGTTCCAAAAACAGGCTTCCCTGTCTCTGCAAATGCTTTTAGAGGCTCTAGAAAGTTGTATTTATCAATTAAGCGACGCATGGTCGTGCTTTCTCCGCCAGGAAGAACAAGACCATCAAGCTCATCAAACTGTTCAACTTTTTTAACTGCTATGACTTCGACCTCAGGCCCTTGAAGACAAGCAACATGTTCACGCACAGCACCCTGAAGGGCCAATACACCTATTTTTAACATCTCGTTGTATCCTTTCTATATGAAAAACTAAGCCTCTTACCAGCCGCGCTCCTGCATACGTTCAGATGGCTGAAGAGTTGAAATTTCAATCCCTTTCATTGCCGTACCAAGACCTTTTGAAAGTTCAGCAATTAGAGCATAATCCTCATAG
Source organism: Alkalihalophilus marmarensis DSM 21297 (assembly GCF_000474275.2). Taxonomy (GTDB): domain Bacteria; phylum Bacillota; class Bacilli; order Bacillales; family Bacillaceae_D; genus Alkalihalophilus; species Alkalihalophilus marmarensis. The sequence goes on along the minus strand of NZ_ATAE01000023.1, from coordinate 5,153 downwards.
TGAGTCGTTGCTTCAACAATCGCACGTGCAAATTTTTCTGGATTATCCGACTTGAAGATACCAGAACCTACGAATACACCGTCAGCACCAAGCTGCATCATTAACGCTGCATCTGCTGGTGTTGCAATACCGCCTGCTGCAAAGTTAACTACAGGAAGCTTACCTGTTTCTTTAATTTCAAGAAGCAAGTCATAAGATGCACCAAGATTTTTTGCTTCAGTCATTAATTCATCTGTAGACATACCAGCAACTTTTTTCACTTGAGCTTGCATCATACGCATGTGGCGTACTGCCTCAACAATATTTCCTGTTCCCGGCTCACCCTTTGTACGAATCATAGAAGCCCCTTCACCAATACGACGTGCAGCTTCACCTAAGTCACGCGCTCCACATACGAAAGGTACTGTGAAATCGCGCTTATACAAGTGATACACTTCATCAGCTGGTGTTAATACTTCACTCTCATCAATATAATCAACTCCCATAGACTCAAGAATACGAGCCTCTACAATGTGGCCAATACGTGCCTTTGCCATAACTGGGATTGATACAGCATTTAAAACTTCTTCAACAATAGTAGGATCAGCCATACGTGCTACGCCGCCTGCTGCACGAATGTCAGCTGGTACACGCTCAAGGGCCATAACAGCCACCGCACCTGCTTCCTCAGCAATTTTAGCTTGCTCAGCATTGATAACGTCCATGATGACGCCACCTTTTTGCATTTCTGCCATACCACGTTTTACGCGATCAGTACCTGTTTGACTCATATGTATTTCCTCCTAGACCGTTCTTGTTAGTTGGACTTGCTTATCTTTAATAGTATACCGCAAAACTAAGATGTTCGCATAATTTTCTGTTATTATTTTTTAAAAAGAACGAGCCTATTTTTCCCAATAGACTCGCTCATTCTTTAAATGGCGATCAGCTTCAGTTTATGAGAACCATCCACTTACAGTATTAACAGCTGCATTCCAGATCCCAGAGAAAAATCCACCGATGCCACGCATCATCATCGTAAACCATCCAGCCTTCTCAACTGCTGTATCAGTTACCATCGGAACGCCTTCTTGCTGGCCGGAATATAAAAATTCCTCGCCTTCTCCTTCAAATGAAAGAGAAAGAGTCCCTACTGCTTCTCCTGCTTCTAGAGGAGCAACTAATTCACCATCTTCATTTAACTTTTCTTGATCAAGGCCAAGCTCTACACTGTATTGATCGTTTTGTCCATTTCTTACAACGGCAGAAAGCGCTTCTGCACTTGAAATAGCGACTTCTCGTTCTTTACCGGCAGCTACCGGCAAGGTCTCCTCACCTTCCACTACATGCCCTTCATCAAAAAGTTCAACCGTACTAAAGTTATTAAAACCAAAATCTAATAATTTTCTTGTCTCATTAAAGCGTGCATCACGTGATTCTGTACGCATGACAACCGAGATCAAACGCATTCCATCTCGCTCTGCTGTTCCAGTAAAGGTATTTCCAGCAGCAGATGTGAATCCGGTTTTAAGACCGTCAATCCCCTCATAATCGTGCTGAGGTCGGATAGTTGGAAGCATCCAGTTCCAGTTTTCCATCGGAATGACTTCTCCAGGGCCTGCTTGGAAATCCTTCATAGGAATACTTGCTGTTTCAAGCACTTCAGGATAATCACGTAATAGAGCATATGCTAGTTTAGCAGTTGCTCTAGCAGACATTTCATTTTCAGCTTCGGCACCCGTTCCCTCTGGATGATTCCCTTGTAAGTCACGGTTATTTAAACCAGATGAATTAACGAAATTAAAATCTTCTAATCCAAGCTCTTCCCCTTTTTCGTTCATCAGCTGAACAAATTGTGTTTCTGAGCCGGAGATTAATTCAGCTAAAGCAATCGTTGAAGCATTAGCAGAATAAATTGCTACAGATTCATATAGGTCACGAACTGTATACGTTTCATCTTGACGAAGAGGAACATTTGATAAAGCGGTTTGAAGTGAAAGCGTTCTAACCCAGTCACTAATCGGTACTTGCTGATCCCAGCTAATACGCCCCTCGCTGATCGCCTCTAAAATTAAATATTCACTCATCATTTTAGTCATACTTGCCAATGGTAAAACAGCATCTATATTCTTTTGATATAAGATTTTACCAGACTCTGCCTCTACTAAAATAGCTGATTCTGCATCTAAATCAAGCGCTGCATCAGCTGTCGTTGGTTGTACTATAAGCGTAGCCATTAAAACAAATGACATGAACGCGGCAACCCATTTTTTCTTACCTAACAATTTCACAATCGCACCTCCACATTTTTCTCACATAAGCGTTATTTTATCACAACAATCCATAAAAAAATAGATAGGGAAGGCCCTATCTATCTTAGTCTTTATACCTTTTTTGTGAACTCTTTAAAACAGATTATACTGAGTAGTTTGGTGCTTCTTTCGTAATTTGAACGTCATGAGGGTGGCTCTCACGTAAGCCTGCTCCAGTAATACGGATGAACTGCCCGTCATTACGTAAATCATCTAATGTAGCTGTTCCGCAGTACCCCATACCAGCACGTATACCGCCGATAAGCTGGTGGATCGTATCATTTAACGGCCCTTTATAAGGAATACGTCCTTCAATACCTTCTGGTACAAGCTTTTGTGCATTCTCTTGGAAATAGCGATCTTTACTTCCCTTTTCCATTGCACCAAGAGAACCCATGCCACGGTAAACTTTAAATTGACGACCTTGGTAAATTTCTCGCTCGCCAGGGCTTTCACTCACTCCAGCTAAAAGACTGCCTAACATAACAGCATGTCCACCGGCTGCCAATGCTTTTACGATGTCTCCAGAATACTTGATTCCGCCGTCCGCAATAATCGGTACACCATGCTTGCGGGCTTCTGTAGCACAGTCATAAACAGCAGTAATTTGCGGCACACCGATTCCTGCTACAATACGTGTTGTACAGATGGAACCAGGTCCAATTCCAACTTTCACTACATTTGCTCCCGCTTCAATTAGATCTCTTGTAGCTTCTGCTGTAGCCACGTTTCCTGCAATGATTGTTAAGTCAGGATATTGTTCGCGAACTGCACTAACTTTGTCTAGTACCCCTCTAGAATGACCATGAGCTGTATCAATAACAATCGCATCTACACCAGCTTCTACTAAAGCAGCAATACGAGTATCAGCATCTGCAGAAACACCGATGGCAGCACCTACAACCAATCTTCCTTGGGAGTCTTTCGCCGAGTTAGGGAATTCGATAACCTTCTCAATATCTTTAATTGTAATTAACCCTTTTAAGACTCCTTCATCATCAACAAGCGGAAGCTTTTCAATTTTGTACTTCTGTAGAATTGATTCAGCTTCCTGAAGTGTTGTCCCAACAGGAGCAGTGACTAGATCTTCTTTGGTCATGACTTCATCAATTTGAATTGAATAATCTTCGATAAAGCGCAAATCACGGTTTGTCAAAATTCCAACAAGCTTCTGTTCCTCATCAACAATTGGTACGCCTGAGATTCTGTATTTCCCCATTAAATGCTCGGCATCAAACACTTGGCGATCTGGAGTTAAGAAGAATGGATTTGTGATAACTCCGCTTTCTGAACGTTTAACACGATCAACTTGTTCAGCTTGCTCTTCAATTGACATGTTTTTATGAATGATTCCAAGACCACCTTCACGTGCCATAGCAATTGCCATTGCCGCTTCGGTTACCGTATCCATACCTGCACTAATTAACGGGATATTTAATTGAAGATTCTCCGATAACGTCGTTTTCACCGACACATCACGAGGTAATATTTCTGACCTGGCAGGAACTAGTAATACATCATCAAACGTTAAACCCTCTTTTTGAAATTTATTCTCCCACATTAGTACATTCATCCTCCCCAAAAGGTTTATTCATAAAATATGGTTTCCATAAATCATGCTTGAAAATATTATTAGTAGCTTATCAACTGGGCAAACTACTGTCAAGAAGTCATATAAAGTGCGATTTTTCCCAATAAACAGAAAAAGGTGGTGATCATATTGACTCACTATTATAAACAGCTCGATCCATTCTATTCAGCTGCCTTCACAAGATCTTATTTAACAAAATCATATGAAGAGACCAATATTGAGCAGCCAAAAACCAAGAGCTTCAATACTTGCTATACATTCATTTATCACTTGAAACATGGACAGCTTTACACAGAACAAGCTGGTATGGCTCCTATGGAGTTAAAACCTATGCTCTTATTTTATGGACTTGTTCAATTCTTAAAAGCAGCTATTCTCACAAAAGACCCCACATATCCTGCAAATTCTCAAGTCTTAGCTCATGGGGTAACAACGAGAAAACGTAAAAAATCAGGTTTTACGTTTTTAGATGATGAAGTGAAAATCCAACGAAATGGGCTGTTCTCTCATTTACTCTACAAAATGTTTCACATGAAACATTTGGATAATGAGAAAATAAAAATGACATCTTTATTGCAACAATTACCAGAAATGCAAACCCTTTTTAGACAGTTTAACTACCCTAAATACTTGGAAAAAGGCAAATATGAAACGTCTGGGATACGTTTCCCTTCCAACATTTTGGATACTTATCATATGACCGCAAATCGATTTACCCAGTTTATTCAATACCAGCAACAACCCTGGTATAAAAAAGGAGACTCTATTGTAGAAGAGAAAAGATATATTTCCATACCTTTTTCTAGGAAACCATCAACTCTTAATGGTTTTCCTTTTATATTCGATCAAGATAATATACCTCATCTTTTTAAAACGAAAGAAAGTCACTTACGTTTGCCAGAAGTATTAGTACATTATTTATTATTATACAACCTCAGCATGATCTGCCGGTATGAAACAGAGTGGTGGGGAGAGCTGCTGCATACATTTGATGGAAATGATCTCCCCTTCATCACTCAATATGTGAATTATGCTCAACATAGAGTGCCCGCTCTTATTGTAGAGTTACTTAAGTGTGATTCAGGGAAATGATAAGATGGCTTCGTAACTTGTTACCTGAAGCTTATAGGGTGTCTATCCCTATTGCGCGGATTGAGGAAGTTATTGCGTGAGTTAAGTGTGCAATTACGTCTGGGTTTCGTGTAATTGCTCGGTTCAGAGGCTCGATGCGTCAAAGATTGTTTATTGCGCCTGATGAGCAGCTATTTGCG
>NZ_ATAE01000022.1 GCF_000474275.2 Alkalihalophilus marmarensis DSM 21297 | reverse complement strand
AAATTCGACCAACCACTCTCAGAAAACAAAAGGACTTTTTCAGTGGCCTCGCCTAGAGCAGGAGTGAGATCCCACAGGGCAAAAGCCCGAGGAAACTCACTAGCTCCCCGCGAAAAGCGAGTATATTTCAGGAGCGGAGGCTATGCTTTAAACCATGTTTGAGGTACTTTGTGTTAAATAGCTTTTGGAAGAAGACCAAAATCCTCCACATAATGATTACAAAAAGCAATAACTTAGCGGATGAATTACGGGAGCTTCTATGGGGACTAGAGCAGGGGTGAGATCCCACAGGGCACAAGCCCGAGGAAGCTTACTGGCTCACCGTGGAAAGCGAAACATATTTCAGAAGCGATAAACTTAGATCATACAAGTTGTTTACCTGATCATTATGAAGCTGGATTCCATACAAGATCTCCAGATTTGTCTTGATGATCTACTTCTACATCAAAATGATGCTTTTCATAAAAATGGATGAGTCTGTCAAGATGATCCCAATCGCGTTGTGCGATATCACCGGTAATGTATTGGACATTTTGATCCATGGCATGGTTTTTTAAGTAATTCATGCAGATCGAACCATATCCTTTGTTTTCTTCCCCTTTTATATCACCGATGTGGATCGTATGATCATCTGCATAGGTGGCTTGAATTGAAAAATCCCAGACCCCTCTAAAGGCAGAGTCACATTCATTGAGCATAATTTTACACTGAGCTCCATCATCTAAGATGTACACAATCACCCATTTTTCTTCTTTGGTCTGCTCGATGCCGAGTACCTGCCACCGTTTAGCAATTTGTTTCAAATTCTCTTGCATCCGGAACATTTGAAACTCCAATTCATTTAATTCTTTCTGCAGCTCCTCTGGCTCTTTGACTTCATCAGTCGTGAGAGTTGCGAGTACCACCGAACCACTCCTTTTTAAATTTATTGTGTTCTAGTTAATAATTATTTTCTAGTTAATTTGAATCACACAAGTTCAGTATTATAAAGGAACTTGATCATTTTTTCAAATCAAAAAGCCGAGCAGCGCTCAGCTTTTTCTTACTAGTATTGACGAGTAATCCCCATAGATAATGCATCGCGTACTTGTTTAAGTTGTTCTTCTTTATTAGAAATGGAGGCGGGGGTGTCGCCTTTTTGAGCTCCGTACGATCCAAATTGTGCATGGTTGCCGCCTTCGATTATGATTTCAAGGTGGTCAGAAGCGAAGTATGCTCCGGCCGCTCCTTTATATGACTTTTAAAAAAGCTATCCAGCAATTGGATAGCTTAGACATTATAATAAGGTTGTATGCAGTTTGATCTTTAATTCAACTGATTGGAAAACAGATTCCACACGCTCGTGGTCCATTTCAAATGTATAAGTTGTAAAATCAGTGTCTTCAAGGTCTGGAATCTCGCAAATAATCGTAGCCAGTTTTTTACTGAGGATGGCCGATTCCCTACCTGCAATCAGCTTCTTCTGATATCGTTTATATGCAGGGTCAAATTCTCCAGTTTCTAATTGATTATAAACACCTTCAACGGATCCATATTGCTGAATAAGCGGAAGAGCGGACTTCTCTCCAACCCCAGGACAGCCCGGAATATTATCACTCTTATCACCAAGCAAAGCTTTTACATCAATCCACTGAGTTGGTGTAATGCCATATTCCTCTTCGAAGTGTGTATGAGTGTATAGTATTTCTCCCTTTTTACTTGCGATAATTTGAGTCGTGCGCTCATCTAAAAGCTGAAGAAGGTCGCGGTCATTACTATAAATCAAGCAGCGTCCGTCGTTTCTCTTCGACCATTGACAGGAAAGTGCTCCGATTGCGTCATCGGCTTCATAAGGCGGAACCGTTACCTGCAATATTCCCATATCTTCTAAGATGCGAGTACACGTTTCATATTGCTCAATAAGCGGAGCAGGGAGGTCGTTACGTGTTTCTTTGTAAGTCGGAGCATATTGGCGTCTAACTGAATCTTCACGCTTAACATCCCATGCTACTGCGGCATGCGTGACATCATGTTCATGAATTAAATTCATTAATTTTTGAAAGAACACACGCAGGGCGTTTGTATATAAACCATCACTATTTTTACTAAGCTGATCATCACTTCTGCCATAAGACGTAGCAAAATATCCTCTGCTCAGTAAATTAAAACCATCAATTAATAATAAGGTTGGCTGTGTCAAAATAACGTCTCCTTTAAAATGAAAGTTCTTATAGTTTAACATGTCTTATGCATAAATGAGCAATTCTTTTAGGAAAGGGATTTCATTAGATGTGGAAGTCATTTAATGATAAAATGGAATGAATTGATAAAAAAGGAGTTCAACAGTATGACGGTCTTATTTATAATCGCTATCATCACATGTATCGCAGCTCTAGTGATTACTCTTGCCCTAACAAAGCAAGAGGATGAACAGTATGGAAGCAAACGTAGTATTACGAACTTGTCCCTCGTTTACTTAATTATCTTGCCAATCATTACGGTTATTATTGTATTAATCTGGTGGATATTCTAAAGAAGAACATGCAGTCCCGCAGGCAGGGGCGCATGTTCTTCTTTGTATGGAAAAGTTATTTAGTTACACTTCTAATTGATCCACATCCACAGTCCAAAATTGTTCAGTGAAAAATTTCACTGCAGCATCTGGCTGATCTCCTTTTACTAACGTTTCTTCAAGGTCTTTTAACATCCAAGCAGTTTGTGAGATGTGTGCTCTTAAAGCAGCCATTTTTTGATTAGCAAACGGGCTGATCGAGTGAACGACGTCTGCTTTGCCAATATGTTCTTCATGTCCATTTGAGAAGGCGACACAGTGGAGAGTCGGCCGGTCTTCTTTTTTCACCTTTTTAACCGCACGTACAACAGCTCTAGCTGTCGCTTCATGGTCAGGGTGTACGGAATACCCCGGATAGAAACTGATAATAAGAGACGGATTACATTCAATAATAAGGTCACTTACCAACTGAACCATTTGATCATCATCTTCAAACTCTAATGTTTTATCACGCAGCCCCATCATTCTAAGGTCAGTGATTCCAATAGCTTCCGCAGCCTTTTTCAGCTCTTCTTTACGGATAAGGGGCAGAGATTCACGTGTGGCAAAAGGAGGATTCCCCAAATTCCTTCCCATTTCTCCTAGTGTTAAACAAGCATATGTAACAGGCGTTCCGCTAGATGTGTGCATCGCTATGGTTCCTGACACTCCAAACGCTTCATCGTCTGGATGAGGAAAAATGACAAGAACATGTCTTTCATTACTTGTAGTCATGGACATTCACTCCTTTACTCATTATTCGAATGGTGTTTTACTGATTTCAAGCGCCACGGCTAGTTTTCCGTCAAAGCCATGTCCAGCTAACAGCAGACGACCTTCTTGATCTAATTCAAAGTGAGTCAATCCCTCTGCATAGACCCAGCCTATTTCAATTTTAAGACCTGCGCGAAAAGGACCCTCGCCTATAATTTTTCCATGCTCGTATGTAACATTTGCATTTCTTATATAAGCACTAGCTGAGAAAAAAGATTGATCAAAATGACTCGCATAGGCCCCGTTTGTTGTTTCAAGATGTATGTATACGGGCTGCTTAGCAAATTGATTAATCAAAGGCTGTACTTCTTCAATCGTTATTGGTTTCACTGAACAGTCCTCCAAATGTAGTCTAGTATGTCGTTCATTATAATGTATCAGCGAATGTAATAACAGTAAAACGCGTTAATGTGTGCGCTTAAACAGGAATACAATTGAGATTTGTCGAACCTAGGGAGGCAAGGCAATATTCACACATTTAAAATAGGGGCTGGATGATAAATGAGTAGAAAAGCATTATTGATCGTAGATATGAGTTATGATTTTGTAGCGGATGATGGCGGATTAACGGTCGGTACTCCTGCACAGACCATTGTGCCCGATATTGTACGTACAGCAAATTTGTTTCTTGAAAAGGGAGACGTGGTCGCCGTTTGTATGGATGCCCATACAGAAGATGATCCCCATTTTGAACTATGGCCAAAGCATAATATTATCGGAACGAAGGGGCAAGAATTGTACGGTGAACTCGAGACGTGGTACGATAAAAACAAAGAAAATAAGAGTGTCCTCTATATTCCAAAGCCTGAATATGACGCATTTTTTAACACGAATTTAGAGGAGGAATTACTTGCAGCGGATGTTGGTGAAGTATATGTTGTAGGTGTATGCACCGATATTTGCAATTTCCTTACTGTGTACGGGGCATATGCACGCGGCTTTAAAACGGTTGCGATTTATGATCAGATGGCAACATTCACACCTAATCAAGATGTTTTCATTAAACAGATGGAATCAATTTTTAAAACGAAAATTCTATATACAAGTGATTTAGAGAAGCTAGAGTAAGGGGGATTATTGAGATAGTGTCTAGGCACCGAGATGATTCAGATGAAACAAAAAATGATCAATTAGATGAAGATATAATGGAAAATAACACTGAGGAAGATCCTTACGGAGAACCACCGCTAGAAGATTTCTTATTTGATGAAGCAGAAGAGGTAGATCCTGAGCTGCTTGAACAGAAACGCAAAAGAAAACAGTTTATCATTCGATCGATTGCTATAGGCATCAGTTTATTATTAGTAGTCAATGTCCTAAGCATCTGGCTGAATGTGTTTAGTTTAGATTCCCTTAAGCTCCTTCGTGGAACGGAACAATATTCAGAGGATGAGATGGTACAAAACAGCATGGAATCAGTCGTTCTGATCCAGAACCAACAGTCACGTGGCACTGGTTTTATCGTATCAAGCGAGGGACTTATTGTGTCTAATGATCATGTTGTCGATGGCGGAGGACCATTAGCTGTCACGTTACCTTCTGGTGATCAGTATGTAGCAGAGATCGTTGATTCTGATGAAGGGCTGGATCTAGCGCTGCTTGAAATTGAGGCAGATGGACTGCCATATTTACCGTTGAGTGATGTAGGGGCAGAGCGTGATGAGCGAATTCTAGTCATAGGAAACCCGCTTACCCAGCAGCAAATTGTTAATGAAGGAGAGGTCTTAGATCAACAAGAAGGCTTTGAGATTTTACGAATTTCTGCACCAATCTATGGCGGTCACAGCGGAAGTCCTGTACTTACAGAAGCTGGTGAAGTCATTGGCGTTGTATATGCGAGAACGGTTCCTGGTCTATTTGATGAAGAACCTTCAAGAGGGTTGGCAGTTCCAATTGAAAAAGTAAAAACAAGATTTGCAGAGTATTTAAATGAATAAAGAGAGCTGTCCGCTATTGATATGCTCCCCATAAGGTAGACAGATTAAAAAATAAAAATCTGGCTACTTTAAGGGGAGTATTTTTAATGTCTAAAA
>NZ_ATAE01000021.1 GCF_000474275.2 Alkalihalophilus marmarensis DSM 21297 | reverse complement strand
AAGCCCTATGGAATACAGAGCTAAAGCCGCTTAAATCCTTTTTATTATTTCCACTGTCTACTTGACAGGGGGCAGTTCATATTAAGAAGTGGACAGCTCTTTCATGTGTGAGGAGAATTTACGCAATAAACCTATGAATGAATACAATTCAGCTTTACATTAATCCATATATTAGCTGAATCGGCGCATTAACTGCAGATTGACGCAATTACTGTTTCGACTGACGCTATCTTTAGAGCAATCCGCGCAATTCCCTTACTGACTGACGCCATAAAGAGGCTGAAAAAATACAATAGATGATTGCTTCAGGTACCGGGTACTAGCAGCATCCTCTACTCATATAGCTTCCCGTTTTGATCAACATAGACGCTCTTTATCAACGTTCGCTCGAAAGGGTAGCCTTTTTTCGTTTCGCTTTCCATGTCAATCGTAAGCGTATAGATGCCTTCTTTCTTTAGAGGAAGGGACAATTCGCCTGCTGAGTTGATTGTAACTGGAACGCTGCGGCTTTTCTGTTTGCCGTGTTTATTTGTATAGGTTGCTTCTGCACGATAGGTTGTTTTCTTAGACGGTGGAGGCTGGAGGTTGTCTTTAATAGCTATTTTCTGCTTAGCGGTGCCTGTTATATCAAGAGTAACGGCTTGATCATAAGAGCTGTCAATCGAAGCTGTTACTAAATAGGCGTTGCCTTTTGCATGATTCGTTTGAATATGCCATTCTCCTGGTGATGGCTGATTTAGCTTGTATAAATGATGGTAAGCGCCTTCAAAAATTCCGTCATTCAAATAGGAGATATTAGCAGGAATAACTTCACCATTTGGTCCGTGCAACGTTGCAGCAGAAAAATGCTCATCACTTAAGAAATCAATGGTGACGGACGTGACGTCTTCTTCAATATGAAAAAAATCTGTTTTACCAAAAGCTTGAAGAGGGCCGCCGCGAACAATTTGGCTGCTTGCTTCTTGCTTACTTTGAATGTTTGCGTTTGCATTCATTGAAAATAGCGATTTCTCAGATGTAAGATAAGGCTTAAATGTCGTGAATGTCGCATGACCTTCTTTAACTGTTGTATGATTCCAGCGTCCGACGGCAAGTTCTCTGGAGTATGGAAGTCTAGAATTAGCGACTGTTACGGCTCCATCATTTTGACCGTATGAGCTTAAATATACACCGCCCCAGTAAAGGGATGAACCGAATGACCCCCAGCTTGTTCCTGCCAGTGTAAAGAAAGGGTTGATTTTGGCGTTAGGGTGATGGTCGGTTTCACTCCTGAAAAATGCCATGTATCCCGTTTGGAGAGAGTTCGTTGCTGCATTTCTTCCTCCTATAATGCCGGCTAGCCATCCTGCCCAGCTGCTGTAAGCTAAATCAGCCAGCTGTGAGCCATAATGCGGGGTCGATAATGTGATCACATTTGATACATAGGCATGAGCACCATGATGGACTAAGGCCGATTGAGTATCAATCCCGCCTTTACTATGTGTGACTAGGACAAGATCTTTGCCGAAATACTGATGAATTTCAGCCAGCTTGGCAGCAAGCAGTGCGCCGTTTGTCCACATATCTTCCGTTCCGTGAAGGTCAACAAAAGCTGTTTCATATCCATCTTGCAGAGCGACTTGATACATGTCATTTTCTTCCCACCATGTGCGAGAGGAGCTGTTTAGCCCATGGATAAATATAAGTGGCGCTTTTGTCGGATTAATGCTCTCAGGTGATTCTCCAATATACCACTGGCCCGGAACGCCTGGAGTCCCTTTGTCGCCAAACGATCCAGCGTGGACTTGGATGGGGCTGACTAACATAACAATAAGCAGAAGAATCAACAACACGTGTTTAATCATGCATAACCTCCTTATATGAATAATATTGAACCGCACAGAAGTGAATATATGCAATAAGTACTTACTCTATTAACCTTTTTTTATTGTTTTCCTGCAGGAAGGAAGACTTATTTTGAATAAAATGACAGATGGAAAAATTCGAATACTAACGTTATAATGGAGTAATACATATACAAGTATTTAGATGTACGCATACTCAACTTTAAAACTGAATTATTAAGAAATGGGAGGAAAGCAAAATGATTTCACAAGAAATTAAGCAAAATTTAACTCAAAGCTCATGGATTCGTAAAATGTTTGAAGAAGGGCAGCGCTTAAAAGCAATCCACGGGGCGGATAAGGTTTATGATTTCTCTTTAGGGAATCCTGTGATTGATCCTCCAAAAGAATATTTCGAAGCTCTAAAAAAATATGCGCATAACCCGATTTCAGGGGGTCACAGCTATATTCCTAACCAAGGTCTAGTCGAGGCGCGAGAGAAGGTAGCTGGGCATTTAGGTGATCGTTACGGTGACATTGGAGTAAGCCATGAGTCCGTTATTATGACTTCTGGTGCAGCAGGGGCGTTAAATGTGGCGTTAAGAAGTATTCTAAACGAAGATGATGAAGTGATTATCTTTACGCCATTCTTTGTTGAATACAAGTTTTATGTAAATAATGCAAAAGGAAAGGCAGTGTATGTTCCGCTTGCTGAAGACTTTACAATTGATTTAGAAAAATTAGCTGAACATATTACAGACAGAACGAAAGCGGTTATCTTAAACAACCCGCATAACCCAACAGGACAGCTTTTGACTCAGGAAGATCTTGAAGCATTTAACAGGCTTCTTCGTGAAAAAGAAACAGAGCATGAAGCGATGATTTACGTACTTTATGATGATCCATACAGTCAATTAATCTATGATTATGATGCGCCAAATCCATTTAAAGCAATTGACCGATTATTTTACGTATCATCGTTCAGTAAAGACCTTGGACTAGCTGGTGAACGTCTTGGCTATTTAGCAATTGACAGCCGCATGGAAGATGCAGGTGAATATATGGCTGCCTTCGTATTTGCAAACCGTACCTTAGGATTTGGAAATGCGTCCGTTACAGTGCAGCGTATGATCAGTCAATTGCCGACTCTTACACAAGAGCAAGCAGGCTATAAAGAAAGACGTAATGCGATGGTTGAAGTATTAACAGATGCCGGTTTTGATTTTGTGGAACCTAAAGGTGGATTCTTCATTTTTCCTAAATCACCTTTAGCTGATGATACAGCCTTCTGTAAGCTTGCAGCTGAAAAGTTCAATATCTTACTCGTACCTGGATCTGGGTTTGGCCGTGAGGGACATTTCCGTTTATCATACAGTGTGTCGCTTGAGCAGATTGAAAACTCAAAAGAGGCTTTCAAAGCATTACTTCAGGAATGTAAGGCTATGAACCAAAAATAAAGAATGGGTTAGGAGTTTTTACTATGTTTATCGTCCATTCGACGTTTAAAGTTCCAGATGAAAAAGCAGATGAAGTAATTGATATTTATAAAAATAGATCTGGCCTGGTTGATAAAGCCGCGGGATTTCAACGTTTCAGGCTGCTTCAGAATGCAAAGCTGAATGGAGAAATTACGGTTGAAATTGAATGGGATTCTAAAAAAGACTATTTAAACTGGGTCCGTAGTGCAGAGTTTAAACATATTCATGACCTGGAGAAGAAATATCCAGACCAAGAGCTTGCTGCTGTTATTCCAGAAGTAAAGCAGTTTGAGGTGGTGATTGATTGATACCTTTTCCATATCCCGAATACCATCCAATTATTGATGCCATTACAGAAGAGATTTATCAAGCTTATCCTGAACTTGAAGAAAAGTACGGAGAGGCTGGCCGGAGAAAATGCCGAGAGGACAATCAGCATCACTTTCATTCCTTAGAAACAGCTTATCAAATGAAACAAGAAAAGATCTATGTGGACTATGCGCTGTGGTTAAATGGAATATTAGTCAAACATGGAATGGACAAACAGCATTTAATTGATAATTTCGAGCGAATCGAACGTTTGATCAAAGAGAAAGTAGACGATGAAAAGGAAGAAGCGTTTAAAACATATCTGCAAGCTGCTATCCAAGCTGTGAACGAGATCAATGAGTAAAAGCAACTAAAAAACTAGAAAAAGTGCTCGGCAGCTGCTGAGTACTTCTTTTGTTAAGTAGCTATTTTGTAACCATTGAATGGCTCCATCACACTTTCTATGAAAGATAAAATAAATTAAGGAACGTTGACATTATGCCGTTACAATTCCTCTTTCATATGCATCCATTAGTAGTAGAAGGAGGGTGAAAAATGGACTTTAACATAGCGAATGAAATCGCTACAAGTCAATACGTGTGGGCTATTCTTTGTATTCTGTTAGGCTACTATGTGATTCGTGAAATGAGAAAAGAAAACAAAGAGCATAGAGAGTATTCTAGACAAAGAGAAATAGATTTGATGAAGCATTTAGACAGGTCGAATGAATCACAAGAAAAGATGGTTATAACTCTTGAAAAACTGCATGATTCTCTTGATTCTCTAGAGAAAAGAATCGACCGCATTGAACAAAAAATGGATAAAGATTAACGATAAATCCCTTGATTCGTTTTCACTCCAAAGGGATTTTTTTACATAACTGAATTAGTTCTTAAAAGCACAAGGGACGGTTCCTTGTATTTTTATTTTGAGAATAGAAAGAAATACCTTGTACTGGTTAAGAAAGAGGAATAAACTGAATATACTAACTAACATACTGACTGGTAGGTATAGAAGTCATGGGGGGTGCAGGGGTGGATACGAAGAGAATATGGATGTATTCAATAATTGGAATGCTTACTACGATTGTTGTTCTTGCTTTTGCCAGGCTTTCTTTTGGAGTTATTCTTCCCTTTATGAGGGAAGGGCTGGTCATTACGTATAAAGAAGCAGGTATATTAGGAACGGCGATCTCTTTTGGATATGTAAGTATGGTTGTGTTCTCAGGGGTTGCGGCATCAAAATGGGGAAGCAAACGAACAATCATCTTTGGCACTATCCTTGTCAGCATGGGATTCATCGGGATTGCAATGACACCTGGGTATTGGGTTGCATTCGTTTTTATGATCATCTTAGGTGTCGGTACGGCTTTCACCTATACACCTCTGATTTCATTGTTGGTAGCATGGTTTCCTTTAAAGAGAGGATTAGTGATAGGATTAACGACAAGCGGTGTTGGGATAGGTATTCTTTTATCGGGTATTGTTATCCCTTTTATAAGTACGATGTTTCCTGTGTTTGGCTGGAGATATGCTTGGGGATTGTTTGCATTATGCGGCATCAGCGTTATATTCATTATCGCTTTCTTTATTGAAAATCCTCCCGTAATCAAAAGAGAAGCAGCAGATGAGAAAACAGCGAATGCACGAGAGATTTATAGAGATAAAGCTGTCATCAATGTCAGTCTTATTTACGGTGTCGTTGGCGTTGCCTACATTATTCAAATGGTGTTTGTTATGAGCTTTATGATAGAGTCAGGGATCTCAAGTAGAACAGCAGGACAATTGATGGCACTAAACGGATTTCTATCGATCTTTACGGGGCCGGTGTGGGGGCATCTTTCAGATAAAATAGGCAGGAAAACATCATTGAATCTCACAATGGCTATAACATTGATCGCGATGATGATCCCTGTTTTTTATCCAACATTTATTGGTTTCTCTGCTCACATCATTTTAATAAGCTGTACATTAACCGGTTTATTCACCCTTGTTCAAGCTGCAACACTTGATCAAGTGAAGCCGAGTGATATGCCTGTCGCTTTTAGTTATGCAACCTTTTACTTTGCGGTAGGCCAGCTTATTGGACCAGTTATCGCAGGATGGCTGATTGAAGACTTTGGCGGGTTTACATATGCCTTCCTCTTTTCATCGATTTGTCTGGGGATTGGGTTCATCCTAAGTCTTAGAGTAAAGAACCGGCAGCATGAGACTGTCGCAGTAGAAGGGAAAGTAAGTGTATAAGAATTTAGTGCAAATTCAAAAAAGGTCATCATTCGTTGAAGAATGGTGACCTTTATAGCATGTTACTAGAAAAACCAAAGCCCGAACAAAGTGGCAGCAATTAACCCCAACATAACAGGGAGGAAGCTTTTACGTACAAGTTCCATCACTGGCACCTTGGCAAATCCAGCAACAGCCACAAGAGAGGACCAGGCAATGAGCGTTCCTCCTCCGACCCAGATCGATCCCATTTGACCAATAGCAGCAAGGGTAGCCGTATCTACACCGACCGTTGGGCCGAGTGCACTTGATAAGGCACCTACTAACGGAAGCCCTGAGAATCCTGAGCCATCAAGACCTGTAATCATTCCAATAATTAAGATCGCAAACCCGGCAAGGAAAGCGCTCTCTGGAATGAGTTGTTGTCCTGCTTGCACAAGATCGAATAAGAAGGATGGAGACGCCTCGCTTCCAACTCCTAAAATCGTACCGGCTAGTTCACCGCTTCCGATAAAGAAGAATCCTGCAATCGGAATAACGGGCCCCATCGCTTTAAACGCAAACACAAAGCCAGTAATTAAATGTTCACTTACTTTTGTAAGAGAGGTTTTTGCCTTATCAGCTGTGGTAGAGGCCAGTAATAGCAGGGCCGCTGTTCCCCCGATTAAGGCAGCGCCGGTTCCACCTTCAATCGTTGGAATGACATCGGAGAATTTAGCCATGACCATGTACACAATGATGAATAAGAAAGAAGCTGGTACAAGTAAGGCAAAAACCATGCTTTTCTTTGTGACAGGTTTTCTCGTTTGGCTCGTTTCCTCCGTTGATGCTGCAGTGATTTTCTCCCATTTAATTAAATGATTTTTTGATGGAGATTTAATCCACTTTCTAAGCAACAGGTAGGCCGTCGTAATAGCAATACCGCCTGTTACAAGGGAAAGAACAAACGCACGGTCTGCTACTAGAGAAATATCCACACCAGCAGCTGTAGCGCTAAGCATAGGCGCTATTTGAATAATGTAATCCGATGACAGAGCCATCCCTTGGCCCGCGAGTGATATCGCGATGGCAGTACCAATCGGCGGAAGGCCTGCACGAATTGCCACAGGAATGAGCAATGCTCCTACAAGCGGAACCGCTGGAGTTGGCCAGAAGAACAATGAAATGGAATAGGTAACTAGAACAATAACCCAAAACGAAATATGACCATTAACCATAACTTTTTGAAATGGGGTAATCATTTGTTCGTCTGCACCTATATCTTTTAATGCATGCAAGAGAGCAGTCATGATTGCAATAATTAAGAAGATATTAAACAGCTCACCAGCAGCAATCAAACTGGCTTGGAAGATGGTCTGCAAGCCGATAGATAATGACCCGCTGAAGATCCATCCTACTAAAAATGTCATCAATATAGCCGGAACGACAACATTTTGTCTAAATAACATCGTAAAAATGATTAAGAGTGTCCCAGCTAAATACATCCAATGAGACATCGTAAGCTCAATCATATCGCAGCCTCCTATCTGTCAAACTACGATATCTTATGAAACAAACTAGGCATTGGTGTATTCGAGCAAAATATATTCTTATTTTAGCGCTCAAAAATAAATTAATATTCACTTAACAATTCTTAACAGCTTGTTTATCTTACCTTAATATAAACCTGTTACTCTAAGGCTGTAAGGGAAATGTTTAAAAGAGATGAATGAAAACAAATTACATAGCTTAAACAAGCGGGTGGAGAACACGTTGAGAAAACCCAAGTTGTTGCGTAAGGAGACCTACTGCTCGTATGTCTGTTATGCACCGATTTGGGTTTTTTTCTATCTATTTGGAGGTTGCTGTGAAAGATTATAAACTATTTTTCTTTGATTTAGACGGTACGTTAGTCAACGGAAATGCCTTATTTCCTCTTGCAAACGAAGTAATCGAGTATTTAAGGAAACATAATAAACGAGTGTTTTTCTTAACCAATCATCCATCTAGGCCAAGGGAAGAGCTGGGTGAGAGGCTGAAAAAAATGGGACTAGAGGTAGGAGTGAATGAATTAATCACACCGACCTTAGCTATCAAGCGATATTTCAGTGATAGACCATCTGGGTCAAGTGTATATGTGGTGGGATCGGAATTGATAAAAGAAGAAATAAAGAAGATGGGAATTCATGTATTAAATCATTCAAGGGAAACCGCAATGGGAGAAGTATTTGTTGTCCTCGGCATGTCTCCGAATTTGAATTACGAGCATTTGCAAGAAGGCTTTTTCTTACTCCAAAAGGGGGCACGATTAATATTATTAAACCCTGATATATGTTGTCCGACTGAGAGTGGAATGTACTTAGATACAGGAGCGATCGCACGAGTTTATACGAGTGCTGCGCCAAGAAATCATATAAAGCCAGAAGTTTTAGGAAAGCCCTCTATCTGGATGCAGCAAGTTCTCTTAGACTTCGCTGGAGTGGACCGCCCTAGGGCTGTGATGGTAGGAGATTCGATTACTAGTGACATTGCAATCGGACAAGCAGTTGGTATGGATACCATTCTATTATTGAGCGGGGTCAGCAAGGAGGAAGATTTGATGACGATCAGACAACGTCCTACTCATGTCTATTCTACATTAAATGAATTCTATCAAAAGATAAAGGAGCTTGCGTATGTTTAAGGAGCACCATATAACAGCACTAACCGATTGGAGCAATCATGAGGAATGCATGAATTCCCCTTTTAAAACAGTATTTCTTTTAAATGGAACAATGCTGGATTTGCCGGAGAGAGTATTTAGGCTGCAGCAAAAAAATAAAGAGGTTTATCTTCATGTGGATCTGATATCAGGTGTTCAAGCTCAGAGCATTGAAGGAATGACTTATATTGCTGAAGTCATCCAGCCAGATGGCATCATCAGTACGAAGACACAAGCGATTAATCACGCCAAGAAGCTTGGTTTAAAAACCGTACAGAGGATCTTTTTAATCGACAGCCACGCGCTGAATAAATCGATTGAAGCCTGCTTGAAAACGAAGCCTGATGCAGTTGAGGCGATGCCGGCATTAATGCCTCGAGTGATTAAAGAGCTTAAAGAAAAACTCCCATTTCCGATTGTGGCAGGCGGGTTGATTCGAGATCAAGCAGAAGTTGATGCAGCCCTAGAAGCAGGTGCAACGGCTGTATCCGGCAGTTACACTTATGTATTTTATAAAAAGGCGGGTGTTGGTCATGAGAAACGTTGAGCTTCAAAATGTATGCAAATCATATGATCAAAAATCTTTTGCAGTTGAAGATATTAATGTGGAGATTAAAGAAGGTGAGTTTTTCATCCTCGTTGGGCCTTCTGGCTGCGGGAAGAGTACATTATTACGAATGATCGCGGGTTTAGAAGAAATTTCAGCAGGAAGACTTTTGCTTGGTGAGAAAGAAGCGAATCATTTAGATCCAAGTAAGCGTGAGCTTTCGATGGTCTTTCAAAACTATGCTCTTTATCCGCATTTAAGTGTGGAGGAAAATATTTTATTTGGTCTTAAAGTAAAGAAAATAAAAAAAGAAGAGAGGATGCGTCGGTGTCTAGAAGCAGCTGAGTTGCTTGGTTTAACGGACTATTTGAAAAGAAGACCGAGAGAGTTATCAGGCGGGCAAAGGCAGCGTGTTGCACTAGCAAGAGCGGTTGTCAGTCAAGCTCCAATCTGTTTAATGGATGAACCGCTCTCTAACCTCGATGCGAAATTACGCGGACAAATGCGTCTGGAAATTAGGCAGCTTCAACGTAAATTAGGTACAACAATGATCTATGTCACACATGATCAAGTTGAAGCGATGACGATGGGTGACCGGATGATGATTCTAAAAGACGGGAAGGTTCAGCAGGTAGGCACGCCGCTTGATATTTACAATCATCCAGCCAATGAGTTTGTCGCCACGTTTATTGGTGCTCCACCGATGAATTTAATAGACGGATTCATTGATGAAAATGAAAACATTGTTGTGGGAAACAGACAATTGGTTATTCCAGCTGGATCAATAATGAAAGGATTTAGAGCCGAAGAGATGAAGACAGGCAAGCGCGTAAAACTGGGATTAAGACCTGAGCATGTTAGTCTTGCGCCGGTTAAAGGGTCTGATTTAACAGTTGAGGTTGAGGTCGTCAATAGTGAAGTGTTAGGAAATGAGAGCATTATCTCGTTTCATTTAGCCGGTGAAGTATGGAGGGCCAAATGGGCCGGCCAATGGCCAATGCCTGCAAATAATCGAGTTAATGTCGTTTTTGCCCAGCATGAATTACATATTTTCGATGCGGAGAATGGTCAGATACTCCAATCACCACAAAAGGTCGAAGCGAGTAAGGAGGTACATATTCTGTGAGTGCAGGAGAACAAGCAGTAGCAGAGAAAATACAGCAATATCGAGTGGAGAAAAAAAGCACTGTTTGGCAAGAATCAAAAAATGTCCGTGTAGCGATGCTATATTTACTGCCATCCATTGTGCTGTTTTCAATCTTCTTATTTTATCCGATGCTTCGAACAATCTATTTAAGTTTTTTTCTAACAGATGCACAAGGCACAGCGGCCTTATTTGTTGGACTTGAAAATTACCTATATATCCTCCAGTCCAGCCAGTTTCAAAAGAGCATGCTGTCAACCTTTCTATTTGTCTTATATACGGTGCCAACTGGTGTGATTCTAGCTTTATTTTTGGCAGTACTAGCAAACGAGAAAATCAGGGGGATTGGGTTGTTTCGCACCTTGTTTTCTTCTACGTTAGGAATGAGTGTCGCGGCCTCATCAGTTATATGGCTATTTCTGTTTCATCCGACTGTCGGGATCTTAAACAGCTTTCTTGGATTGTTCGGGATTGGATCGATTCCTTGGCTGCTTGACCCGACATGGGCATTAATCTCTATTGCAGTTACAACGGTTTGGATGAATACAGGATTTTCATTCTTAATATTGCTTGGCGGTCTGCAAAACATTGACCGGCATTTATATGAAAGTGCGAGAATCGACGGGGCAGGGTATTTTTATCGACTATTTCGTATTACATTGCCCATGCTCTCACCAACGATGTTTTTTATCATTACGATCACGTTTATTAATTCGTTTCAGTCATTTGGACAGGTTGACATTTTAACTCGCGGAGGCCCTGCGGAGTCAACGAACTTGATTGTGTATTCGATTTATCAAGATGCCTTTATTAATTATCAATTTGGTACAGCAAGTGCGCAGGCAGTCATCTTATTTGCAATGGTATTTCTGCTCACCCTTATTCAATTTAAGTTTGGAGAAAAGAAGGTGCATTATCAGTGAAAATTTTTACAGCATCCTTCCGTTATTTCTTATTAATAGCGAGTAGTTTTATTCTGTTCTTTCCAATCGTCTATGCTTTTTTAGTCAGCTTTATGACCGGGCCAGAGGTGCTTAGCCGCTCGCTGATTCCTTCTCAGCTCTATATCGAGAATTATGAGCGTGTTTTTCGGACAGTGCCGTTAATGCAGTACATTACAAACAGTTTTGTCGTATCAACGGCTGTTATGATCGGACAGCTAATCGTTTGTTCAATGGCGGCCTTTGTATTTGCCTTCATTCCGTTTAAGGGAAGAAATATTATTTTCATTTTGTTTGTGTCGACTTTAATGATTCCGTGGGAGGCAGCGATGATCCCGAACTTTCTAACGGTGCAGTCATTTGGCTGGTTGAACTCATACTTGAGTCTAACCGTTCCTTTTTTTGCCCTGGCCTTTGGAACGTTTTTACTTAGACAGCATTTTAAAACGATTCCGCATGAATTGTACGAAGCAGCCCAAGTTGAAGGCTTGAATCGCTTTCAATTTTTCTATAAAGTTGTTATCCCTTATTCTAAAACGAGTTTAGTTACACTTGGAATCTATGGGTTTTTAACGACGTGGAACATGTATTTATGGCCGCTGTTGGTCACGACCAATGATTCCAAACGTACGGTGCAAATCGGGCTGAAACAATTGCAAACCGTAGAGGTCGCAACCGAATGGGGGGTGGTTATGGCAGGAGTCGTTATCGTGATTATTCCAACACTGCTACTATTATTCATTGGTCAAAAACAATTACAAAAAGGCTTGACAGAAGGTGCCATCAAATAAGAGGGAGAGATGATCATGAAATCTACTTGGAAATGGATGCTTAGCTTAGTTGTCTTAGCGCTGTTATTAGCTGCTTGCGGGGGTTCAGTTGAAGAAAGCTCTGGTGGTACACAACCAAATGATGTGAATGCTGATAATGAACCGACAGAAGAAGAAATAGGAGAACCAGCAAGTGATGATGTTGTTGAAATTGAGTTCTGGCACGGCATGGGCGGCGGCCTGGGTGAAACGTTAAATGAGCTCGTAAAAGAGTATAACGAATCTCAAGATCAAGTATTCATTAAGCCGGAATATCAAGGCTCTTATGAAGAATTGCTGACTAAATTCCGCAGTGTTGGCGGAACAAGTGATGCTCCAGCACTTGTTCAAGTATTTGAAGTGGGAACGAAGTACATGATTGAAAGTGGCTACATAACGTCTGTCCAAGAGTGGATTGATAAAGAAGGCTATGATGTGTCTCAGCTTGAAGAAAATATTCTTAGTTATTACTCGGTTGATGGTGATCTTTATTCAATGCCATTTAACTCATCGACTCCTGCTTTATTTTATAACAAAGATGCATTTATTGAAGCTGGATTAGATCCTGAAAACCCGCCGCAAACGTTCTCTGAAATCCAAGAAGCAGCTGCTGCTTTAACAACAGATGATCGTTACGGATTTTCAATTCTTGGTCACGGGTGGTTTTTTGAGCAATTGATCGCGACACAAGGTGCTGATTATGTTGATATGGATAATGGTCGTGCCGGTAACGCTACAGAGGCGCTCTTCAATGGAGAAGAAGGACAAAAAGTGTTCAACTGGATAAATGATATGAACGAAGAAGGGTCATTCGGCTATTTCGGTACAAACTGGGATGATATTCGTGCATCGTTCCAAGCAAGTCAAGTAGCAATGTATTTAGATTCGTCTGCTGGTACAAAAGATGTTATTAATAATGCTGATTTTGAAGTAGGCGTATCATACATTCCTCATGCAGATGATATTGAGCGAAATGGTGTCATCATTGGCGGTGGCTCGATTTGGATGGCAAACGGAATTGAAGAAGAAGAACAAGCGGCAGCCTTTGATTTCTTAAAGCATTTACAAACGCCAGAAGTCCAAGCTGAATGGCATGTTAACACAGGGTATTTTGCGATTAACCCTGAAGCTTATAATCAACCGATTGTAGAAGAAGAACACAGTGAGTTTCCTCAGCTGCGTGTCCCAATCGAGCAGCTTCAAGAAACCATCCCATCAACTGCGACACAAGGGGCATTAATTAGTGTATTCCCTGAATCACGCCAGCAAATGGTGACAAATTTTGAATCTATGCTCCAAGGGACATCGCCGGAAGATGTGTTAAATCAAGCAGCAGAAGGGACAAACCGCGCAATCGAAGTATATAACCGTACGGCGAATTAACAGGTAAAGCTGCGGCTCTCTTTGAATGTTGAAGAGAGCTGTTTCTTTCAAATAAAATGTGAGCTTAACATGAAAAAGAAGGGGCAGATTTGAATGAAAACCACCTGTGATATTTTTGCTCATCGTGGATCATCAATAGATCATCCAGAAAATACAATGGCTGCATTTCAAGCGGCTTTTGAGATCGGAGCAGATGGTATTGAATTTGATGTTCAATTGACAAAGGACTTAGTACCGGTAGTGATTCATGATGAAACACTCGATCGAACGACAACAGGGTCGGGAGTTGTGTCTGACTTTGCTGTAGAACAGCTGAAAACACTGAGTGCGGGAACTTGGTTTGACCCTCGATATGAAAATGAGACCATTCCTACATTAGAAGAAGTGCTCGTTTGGGCAAGTGACAAGCAAATTAAATTGAACATAGAATTAAAAGGAAAAGTGAATCAACGTGAATTGCTTGTTCAAAAAGTCATATCGATGATACAGGCCTATCAATTAGAACGAAGCGTGATTCTATCATCATTCGATCACGTTTGTATAAAAAAAGCAAAGGAAGTGGCACCAGAAATTGATACAGCCGTTATCGTAACAGCGGCGCTGTATGAACCTTTAGCGTATCTTCGTTCACTAGATGTTGAAGGGTACCATTATATGTCACCGCTCTTATTGAGAGAAGAAGCAGGCGCCCTCATAGATGCAGGTGTGCACATTCGACCTTATACAGTAAATGAACAGGCTATACTGAGAAGGTACATGGAGTGGGGGTGTACTGGCATTTTCACTGATGCCCCGCAGCTTGCATTAAACATAAGAGGTGAAGGGTAGGACAAGTGTTGGTCACTTGTCTTTATTTTATTATTTTTTTAGGTTTTATTTTTTTTTGGAAGGGAATATCTAGCAACATATTGAATCATTTATCAACCATTTTTTGAAGGAGATGACCTAAATGACACAGTCTGAAATCAAAGAAATGAATGCAGCTCAATCTGAATCAAGACGTTTAAAAGTACATAAGGAATTAGATGAACAATTTAAGAAACCTCTCATTCATAAGTCGATAACAAGTAATACTGTGTATGTTCCTTTAAATAAAGAGAAGTTATGGGGCTGAAAATTATAGTCTTCCTGGCTACTTTTGAATGATATTAAATAGAGTAAAAGAACTCCGTATTACATTTTTGTGTGCGTTTTTTTGTAAGAGCAACGAATATTAATAGATTTAGGTAGATCTCTTAGTGCACCTGACCGTTTCATTTACTCTACTATTTGAATAAACTACTAATCAGTTCATAAATTGAATAGGAGTTGGTTCAGATGGTAAAGGTTTTTATTGACCCTGGACATGGAGGAACAGATCCAGGTGCTGTAGGAAATGGTCTTCAAGAAAAAAATTTGACTTTAACAATTGCGCGCTTAATTAGGGAAATGTTGCTAAATGAATTTGTGAATGTGGAAGTAAGAATGAGCAGAAATTCAGATATAACGGTCTCACTAGCTGAGCGTTCTACTCTTGCTAATAATTGGAATGCTAATTATTTTCTCTCTATTCATATAAATGCAGGTGGTGGGACTGGTTTTGAGTCATATATTCACTCCAGCGTTCCTAGTAGGACAAGGCAGCTTCAACAAGTTGTCCATCCAGCTATCATATCAGAAATTCAAGTCACGAATAGAGGGCAAAAAAATGCAAATTTTGCTGTATTACGTAACACTTCAATGCCAGCGATCCTTACTGAAAACCTATTCATAGACCGCACTTCTGATGCGAATCTATTGAAGGATCCTTCTTTTCTAAATCGGGTTGCAAGAGGGCATGTCAATGGAATTGCACAGGCCTTTAATTTACAACGAAAGCCCACTCCGCCGCCTGCGGGTACATTATATAAAATACAAGCTGGAGCTTTTTCTGATAAAGCCAATGCTGATCGTATGGTAAGCAGGCTTAGAGCAGATGGCTATAACCCTTATCTATATCAAGAAGGAGGATTATGGAAGGTACAAGTAGGGGCTTTTTCAAATAGAACGAATGCTGAAGATTTAATAAGTGAATTAGCTCGAAAGGGATATCAAGCAGCTATCGTATTATAAAAACAAATACTCCCCCGTTCAACGGGAGAGTATTTGTTTTTGTTTAAAATAGCTGTGTTGAGGAGGAGGCGACCCTACTCTTTAAAATATTATGAAGATATTAGGAAAATATGATATAAATAAAGTACTATACTATTTGCAACAAGGAGGAGCTATTTGAATAAGTCTATTCTTTATCTATTAATTGTTGTTTTTTTGCTAGGCGGAATTGGGTATGGCGTTTACTATGTTGGCACCAATATAGCTTCAAAGAAAATCACTGATGATCTACAGGCGGAACTTCATAACAGCGGGCAGTTGGATGAAGTCAGAGCATATATCGAAAATGATCCTGCCTTGCAACGATATTTAGAAGAAGTTAGGCAGGCAGATCGTGATACCCTCCCATTTAATACGAAAGAAGAAGCGACTAGAGTTCTAATTAGAAAAGTTGGCATTACTGATCTACTTGAGATGCAGTCACGCGTAGAGAGAGGACAGATGAGTCAACAAGAAATCATTAATGAGCTTGAATCGAGTTTAACAGAAGATGAATTACTTGCTTTAAAAGTGATTGCCTATAAAGAGCTATATGAATAAAAAGGCTAAGCTCAAAGATGAGAGCTTAGCCTTTTTTCTTATTCTGGCACGCGAATCTTATTTTGGTAGCCATTCGTTTTGTGAGAGCCGTCACAGAATGGAAGGGACTTTGATTGTCCACACATACAGAGAGAGAAGGCAGGTTTTTTAGGAAAAGGCTTTCCCTCACCGTCAAGTAGTTCAACATCTCCGGTCACTCGTATTGAGCCGTTGTCATTAATTTTTAACGTTACTTTTTTGTCTTCAGCCATAATCTTCAGTCCTTTATAAGTAGTATAGTTATGTAGTTCAGCGAAAAATGCCTAAATCCTTTAAAGTTCTAGCATAAACTTACATTAAATAGCTCTCAATCCTATAAAGAGTGCGAGATTCAGTGTGAAAGGTACTAGGAAATCACTCATTTTTTTGGCTCTCACAAGTTATTACACGTTTATTTTCATGAAAATATGCTATGATATTGGCTATAGCTTTCGTAGGATAGCTAGATAAGATAAAAGATTTATGTAAAGAAGGGGATCTAAATGAATCAACGGACCTATCCATCGTTATTCTCAAGTATTAAAAAACCAGCTACAGCGTTTGAATGGTTTACGGCCTTTTTATTTGTTTTATTATTTATCGTTGGCTTATTTAATGCGTTTGCATTTAGGTTATTTGTGATGTTGTTTTTAGTAGGGTTATTACTGCAAGTGAACCGATTTATCCAAAGTCGTCCTATGGAAAAAGTTCCCGTGACTGATATTGAACAGGAAGCGGCAAAAATGAAAGTCCAATCGGCTGCTGCGGCAGAGCGTACTAAGGAACATACAGAAGAGGACATTTTAGAAAAGACTACACAGCTGCAGAAAATTGATTTAGATCGTACCGAACTTCTTGAAGAGCTGTTTGCGAAAGCGTCATTAGATGATGAAGAAAAGCAAAAATACCGCTCTAAAATAAAACAAAAAGATAATGAAATTTCAAAGCTGCGCCAAGAATTAATGAATGCTGGTGAGAAGATCCAGCAAGTAGTACTTGAGACGAAGAATTATTTTGTGAAGCACGACCCAATGAAGGAGCTTGCTACATCGATCGACCAAGAGCTTCTTGAAGCAGATTCGCTTGATTTATTAAATGAGCACTTGCAAAGAAAGCGCGCAACGATGTCAGAAGAAGATCTCATGGCTTTAAGCAAGGCAGGCTATGTTGATGAAGATTTCAAATTGACGCGTGCCGGGTTTAAAGCTTTAACAAAAGCAGTAGAGAAGTAGTATGAGGTGCAGTGCAATTGCAGTGCGGGTAAGGGTAAGAAATTGCGTCATTTTGGAGCTGAATTGAGCCAATTGAAGATGGAATAGCGCCGATTCAAGCGATAAATGCGTCGCTTCAGCTGGTATATGCGCCGGTTGACAAGATATGCGTCAATACAGCGGCTGATTGCGCCAATTCATGCTTATATTGAGCCGTTTCACTACCTAATTGCGTCAATCTCAACCCTGTCTATCTCAGAAAAAAGGTTTGCCCAAATCGGGCAAACCTTTTTCTATTTTCCTTCAAATTCATCTACTAACTCTGTAAAAAATGCTAAGGCTTTCTCGATTGGCTCAGATGTCGTTAAATCTACGCCGGCCTTTTTAAGCAGCTCGAGCGGATAATCAGAACTTCCGCTTTGCAGGAATTCAAGGTAGGCCTCTTTTGCACTTTCTTTATTTTCTAAGAGACCGTTGGCTAGTTGAATAGCTGCTGCGAATCCTGTAGCGTACTTATAAACGTAGAATGGGCGGTAGAAGTGCGGTATTCTTGACCAGCCGTATTTTACTTCCTCATCAAATACCATATCAGGTCCGTTGTATTCACGAAACAACTGCTCATATACCTCATTAAACACCTCAGCAGTAAGCGGCTTGCCGGCTTCTGCTAACTCGTGAGTATCCTTTTCGAAATTCGCAAACATTACTTGAGTGAAGAACGTTCCTTTAAACTTATCGATAAAGTCATTCACTAAATATTTTCTTGTTTTATCGTCTGTCGATTGGTTGAGTAAATAATGAATGAGTAACACTTCATTTACTGTTGAGGCAACTTCGGCGACGAAGATCGTATAGCCGGCTGTGATTTGCGGCTGATGCTTCGCTGATAGATAGCTGTGCATCGCGTGCCCCATTTCATGAGCGAGTGTAAATAAGCTGTTTAAATTATCTTGATGGTTGAGGAGTACGAATGGGTGAACACCATAAAGACCCATATTATAAGCGCCTGAACGTTTGCCTGGCGTTTCACGGACATCAATGTAGCGTTTGTCTTTAAATTCAGCTAATGTCTCTACATACTCCTCACCAAGCGGCGCTAGGGCTTTAAGCATTAAATCATATGCTTCATCATAAGGAATATCCTTATCTACACCTTTAACTAGCGGAATGGATAAATCGTACTGACGGAGTTCATCCACACCTAGCATCTCTTTTCTAATCTTTTGATAACGGTGGTAAGGCGCAAGATGGTTCTTCGTTGCTTCAATCAGCTTGTCATACACTTCTTTTGGAACTTGATCGGCAAACAGTGATTTTTCAAGCGCTGACGGATAATTCTTCATTTTAGAGACGGTGACATTTGTTTTAATGGCTGATGACAGGGTTGAAGCAATTGTATTATTCAGCTCAACATAAGGCTTGTAATAAGCATGATACGCTTCTTTTCGCTTGTTGCGGTCTTCGTTTTTAAGCAGCTTTTCATACATGCCGCGTGTTAATTCTACTTTCTCGCCATCATCTTTTGTCACTAGACCGAATTTAATATCTGCATTATTTATCATGCCAAAGGTTTTACTAGGAGAGGACAGGGCTTCGCCGAGCTGAGTTAACACCTCTTCTTTTTCTTTACTTAAGACATGGGGCTTATAGCGAAACAGATCCATTAAATCGTCTTCAAAATAAGTCAGCCCTTCTACTTCTGATATGTATTCTTGAAGGGTGGACTTATCAAGACTTAAGATGAAAGGTCTGAAAAAAGAGACTGCTGTACTTGCTTTTACACTTAGTTGAGTCGCTTCATCAAGTAAGGATTCAGCCTTCTTATCGCGAGTATCAACATCTACTTGAAGTCTAGCATAGACGACCACTTTAGATAAATGAAAGCTTAGTTTTTCCTGCATTGATAAAAAATCGTACAAGGAATGTCCATCCTCAATCTTTCCATCAAACTCTTTCAGCTTTACTGTCATTTCTTCAATGACTGCTACATCTTCTCTCCATTCATCTAAAGAAGAGTAAATATCGGAAACATCCCATTTTTCGTGTTCTGGTACATCTTTGCGAGTAGAATATGTGCTCAATACGATCACTCCTTTTTTATTAGTTTTACCATTATCCACCATAGTTATGATTGTATCACAAGGAAATACACACAAAAATGGAGAAGCTTTATGGGAACAGTAATCGTTATCTAATTCTGACTATCTTTACAAAATCCCTCTATTTGTCTACGATATAGATATGTTTACTAGGAGATGAAATGAATTTTATTAGTTGGAGGGTAATGACATGGAGAAACCATTAGCAGGTAAAACGATTGCATTGACTGCGTCGCGTAAAGTCGAGGAGATGAGCACGTTGATTGAAAAACAGGGCGGGAATGTGATCGTACGGCCGATGCAAGGGACGGTGTATGTTGCGAAAGAGGAAATTGTTTCAGAATTAAAACAAATGATTGATCAGGGAGTAGATTGGTTTGTCCTTACTACGGGTATAGGAACAGAGAAGCTCGTTGAGTTAGCTGAAGAGATTGGTTTGAAAGATGAATTAATCGAGCGCTTAGGTCATGCGAAGATTGCAGCAAGAGGCTACAAAACGAAAAATGCATTAAAAAAGCTTGGGTTAACAGCAGATATTAGTGATGAGGATGGAACAACAAATGGATTGATCCACGCAATGGAATCAATTTCATTTAAAGGTAGTAAAGTAGCGGTGCAGCTTCATGGTATCCCATCTCCAAACCTTCGTACATTTTTTGAAAACGAGGAAGCAGAAGTTATTGAAGTCTTACCATATCGTCATATTGCTCCTGATGAAGAAGAAGTTAAAACACTTTATGAAGAAGTAGTTGAAGGAAAAGTTGATGCGGTCTGCTTTACTACATTTCTGCAAGTGAGAGCATTGTTTCAGTATGCGGAATCTATCAAGAAAGAAGAGACGCTGCTCAATCAATTTAATAAAAAAGTCTTAGCCGTTGCAGTTGGTAAAGTGACAGCTGAAGCGTTAACTGATGCCCAACTGACAAGAGTGATTGTGCCCGATAGAGAGAGAATGGGTGCCATGATCGTCGAGCTTGCAAAATTTATGGAGGCGGATAAATAGAAGACAGCCCTGTAACATGTTACTTTATAAAGTGAATATAAAAAGTTAGTACATAATCTAGTGTATATAATAGAAAGGTGGAATAAGCTATGCGTACATTTGATGCGTTTGTGATTGATCTTGAAGACGGAAAAACAAAGCTTGAGCGCAAGCAGGTAACGGAAGAATTTTTAGGTGAAGGAGAAGTGACGATTGAAGTCGCTTATTCAAGTGTAAACTATAAAGACGGACTAGCTACTTTACCAAAACAGATTATCCGGAACTATCCGTTAATTCCAGGGATTGATCTATCAGGTACTGTCATCGAATCAAAAGACGACCGTTTTAAAGAGGGGGATAAGGTCATAGCCACTAGTTATGAAATAGGCGTGTCTCATCATGGCGGCTTTAGTGAAATTGCTAGAGTACCAGCTGATTGGGTTGTTCCTTTGCCTGACGGTTTATCACTAAATGAAGCAATGGTGCTTGGTACAGCTGGATTCACGGCAGGTTTATCTGTCCAAAAGCTTGAAGACCAGGGCATCACGCCTGAAGCTGGGCCAGTCCTTGTGACAGGTGCTACAGGCGGGGTCGGCAGTGTAGCCGTTGATATTTTAGCAAAGAATGGCTATGAAGTGCATGCTAGTACTGGGAAAGAAAGTGAGCATGGCTACTTACGTGAGCTAGGTGCTGCTGAAATCTTAAATAGAGAAGATTTAACACCAGAAAACAGAAAGCCGCTTCGTAAAGAAGTATATGCTGCGGCAGTTGATCCTGTTGGAGGGAGAACTCTTGAACATATTTTAAGTACGTTGAAATACGGTGGATCTGTAGCTACAAGCGGACTGACTGGCGGTAATAAAGTAGAGACGACCGTATTCCCGTTTATTTTAAGAGGAATTAACTGGCTCGGTGTCGATTCAGTTTTCTGTCCAATGGATGTACGTAAGAAAATTTGGGACAGACTTGCATCTGATTACAAGCCAAATCATTTAACAGCAGGCATTGTTAATGAGATCACTCTAGATGAGCTGCCTGATACGTTATCAAGCATTTTAAAAGGTGAGGTACGAGGCAGAACAATTGTGAAGATGAAGTAATCTTGCCTAAGCCTGAGCTTTTCAAGCTTAGGCTTTTAAGTTGTAAGGAGTTGATAGGATGACTCATACTATTTTACCGCGCGCTTTTTATGATCAATCGACACTCGACTTAGCTAAAGCCCTTTTAGGAAAACTGCTTGTACATGAGACAAGTGAGGGAATCTGTTCAGGATATATTGTTGAAACGGAAGCTTACCGCGGACCGGATGATCAAGCGGCACATAGTTACAATAATTTGCGGACAAAGCGAACAGAAGTGATGTTTGGTGAAAATGGACACTGTTATGCTCATGTGATGCATACCCATTGCTTAATTAATGTCGTAAGCGGTGGAGTAGATCGGCCGGAAGGTGTACTGATTAGAGCTTTAGAGCCGGTTGATGGGATTGACCTAATGTATAAAAGGCGTGAGAAAGCAAAACGAGAAAAAGATTTAACGAGCGGCCCAGGGAAATTAACCAAGGCGCTTAACATTACCAAAGCAGATTACGGCAAGTCATTTTTTCAACCGCCGCTTTATATCGCTGAAGGAAAAGAAGTGAGTCAAATTTCGATGGGGCCTCGGATTGGAATTGATAACAGCGGGGAAGCGAAGGACTATCCGTGGCGTTTTTGGGAAACGGGTAATCCTTATGTATCGAGATAATAAACAGAGCCTCATCTAACTATTAGATGGGGCTCTATTGTCGTTATTATCAGTTGCTATGACTATTCTTACGATTATATTTCCACATCATATAACGGTAACGGATCGTACAGCCAATACAGTAACCGGAAAGAGCAAGAGCAGCAGCCAGAACAACCATACCAGACATGATGTACATGATGACTTCAAAGCCGAAGCTATAACTGATAAAGGCCACAGCTAAACAAATCGTTGCGATCCACTGGTTAAATCGCTGCTGAGCTGCATCTTCTTGTACGTATTCTCGAGCAGGCCTTTTTAAGGAAGGTGTGAATGCCCGCATGATAATGTTGCGCCTGAATGCAAGTGCGATGATTCCAACAACTAAAGGGAAGAGGAATAAAAGCGGGCTTATTAACCAACTTAATAGTACAAATACGATAAGAAACACTTGGTTAACTTGTACAAGTGGTTTCGGGATACTCATTATAAAACCTCCAAAAATTCAATTAGCATTCTGACTAATTTAAGTATACCAATAAGCGTACCGCCTGAAAAGAAATAAACCAAGTAAATAGGGCGGTATAATGAATGGTCATATGAACATTGCAAGTTCGGCCGGTGTATACCGCTCGCTTCAAACATGGGTTATAGCAGGGTCTCCGCTGCTGAAATATGCTTCGCTTTTCGTGGGGAGCCAGTGAGCTTCCTCGGGCTAAGCCCTGTGGGATCTCACTCCTG
>NZ_ATAE01000020.1 GCF_000474275.2 Alkalihalophilus marmarensis DSM 21297 | reverse complement strand
CTGAAATATGCTTCGCTTTTCGTGGGGAGCCAGTGAGCTTCCTCGGGCTAAGCCCTGTGGGATCTCACTCCTGCTCTAGGTCCCACAGAAGTCTTCACATATTTCATCCGCTTGGTTGCTTGCATTTTGTACTTATTACGTGGAGTGAGGTATTTATGTCTCAGTTAAAATGATAAACCCTAGCTTTCGTTTGTTTAAATCATTGAACTGCTTCTTATAGTTAGGGAGCATCTTCAATATCTTTTCTCCGTTGATTGGAGCGGAAGGTGGGGGAATTCAGCGAGATGTGAGTGAACAGGGGGACCCCACAGGGCGAAAGTCCGAGGAGGCTCTCGGTCCGCTCGCGGAAAGCGTGTACCTGCAGTAGAAATCAATTAGTACTGTAGGATGTACGTTTCAGTTTAATATCACTTGCTAGTTAGCGCTTCGTTAGTAAAATTTTTAGTTATGTCTCAGCCTTCCTAAAAAACCTTATTGGTATATTGGGAAAGATAAAAATGGTAATGTTTTTTGATCTATACGAACGATAGCTGGTGTTTCTAAATAAATTTCCCCGTCTATATCAACTTCTTCTTTTCGTTTAATTTCTAATTCGAACGAGCTTGTCTGGATATAGTCTATTCCCTCCATTTCATCAGGGAATGTTGGGGAAGTAACCTTATTAAACAAATTTTTTAACAAAGATAATCCCGCTTCTCTTATAAGATAGATATCTAACAAGCCATCTGTCAGGCTGGATTTTTCGTGATATAAACTGGTGGTACCTAGAGAATGACCGTTCATAGCAAGGATCATTACAGCTTCATCGTTTTCTATACCTTCCTTTGTTTTGAGTGTATAGGAAAAGGGAGCTGCCTGTTGCATCGACTGCAGTGCGCTGACAAAGTAGCTGAACTTTCCTATGCTTTGTTTAAGATCAGCATTTGTCCCTTCAGATGCTTTCGTAATTAATCCTACCCCAAAGAAATTGGAGAAGGCACGGCTATTTACTGTACCTATGTCTGATTGGATCATTTTTGTCTCTTCAAAAGCTTCACATGCTGCATCTATTTTAAGTGGAATGTTCAAGGATCTAGCAAAGTCATTGCATGTGCCTGTTGGAAGAATAAAAATAGGCGGGGATTCCTTAAGTTTGATTAGTCCATTTACACATTCGTGTACCGTTCCGTCACCGCCCATAATGATAATAAGATCAAATTGAGATGCACGCTCTAAACAAAAGGTTTCCGCATCTCCTTTTTTTAGTGTTTTCATTAAGGTTAATTCATTGATATAAGACTCAAGTCCTTCGACTGCTTCAGCCAGGGAGGCTTTAATATCATTGCTTCCGGCAGAGCCGTTATAGATCAGCATCGCTTTGTTATACATTTCCATCCCTCATTTCTATACTGTGTATAGTACCCCTTATTCCCTCATTAAATGAGTTCAACACATAGGATCCGTCCTTTTTTAAATGATCGGATTTAGTATGACATTGTCTAAAATGGTTTGTTATAATACGGAAGAATACTTGGTCAGTTGACGTGAAGGAGTTTACCTAATGGATTTTACGATACAGTACTTATCATTTTTTGTGATCAATGTGGAAGGGCAAGGAGAGCAAGCTAACAAGACATATAAGCATTATCAGACACTCGATCATACATCTTATGAAGGCCATGCGTTAAAAGATTTCTTAGATGGGGAATTAATGAAAGTGGCGAAGCGAAAAGTAGAACAAAATCCGAAATCAGAGCAGGTGCCGACTAAAATTGGACGCTTTGTCGTAGAACCGGGTTATGATCTAGATACTAATCCTAATTACAACCAATTTAATCGAATTCGTTTAGCCGAGACATCTGAGGATTTTAAACGCCATAGTGAGCAGCTCGTTCATGCTTATATGGATACGAGTGCGATTCGCGGCGGTGCTTTGCTTGTCATTAGAGCTAAATTGAATAAATACATGGATGACCCTTTTGTCTTTGTTTTAAAATGTGATTTTGAACAGAAGGTAGCAAGCATTACAGATGAGAAAACGTTGATCCATCATGTTAATCGTGCGATTACTACAAAGAATATGAAGTCTATTCAATACCCGTATATGCCGGAAGAAGGGATGGTGGTGGAGTGGGAGCTTAAGGTTCATCAATCCTCACATGCAAGGTATTTCGAAGATTTCTTAAAATTTGTTGAGTACAATAAATCGATGCCTGAACTTGTGAAGCATCAAATGATTGAAATGGCCCAGCAGCATATTGCCGAAACGTATCAAGAAGCAAGCCCTGAGAGGGAGCAGGAAGAAGAGTTTATTGAAGCTTGGTCCAATACTCCCGTTCGTGAAATGCAGGAGAAGTGGACGCCCGATCAGGTGGTAGAAGCTTCTGCACCGATTATTGAGCATCAACCAGAGATTGAATTGAAGCTAAAGCTAGACCATATCGATGTGAAGGCGATGTTATCAGATTTCGGTGAATGTCTGCATATTGCTAAAGTAAACGGTAAATACATTATTGTTATAGAAGGAGATTCCTTTACATTTGAAAAAGGCGTGTCGCCAGTAGAATTTTTGAAGCCGGATGATTTAGAGGAAGTGTTGAAGAGGGTAAGGAGATAGTTTTATATAATTAATACGTAAGCATAGAGGCCATTGATCGTGTGGCTCTATGCTTTTTTATGATGTGAAAAAAACCATTTTTACGCCCCTTTAAATAGAAGGAGGACAAGAGTCTTTGCACTAACAAATTTTTAACATATGGTGGAAATAAAGGGGGTGTAAAAATGTCAATCAGCAGAAAAAAGTTACGCAAAGCATTAAGAGTTGTAGCCAGCCTGCCTTTAATTCCTCTGTATCAGCCGCCGGCAGAAGGGAGCTCTGGCAGCTGCTCAAACTTCTGTTCTAACGTGTGCAGGACGCTTTATCCGTTTCAGTTTAACCAATGTTTTAATGACTGCATCAACTGCCAACAAGGCCCCGCAGAAACAGAAGAGGACTAATTAAGAGAAGAGAAGCAGGAAAAAGTTGAGGCTGACATGCCTCAACTTTTTTTCATTTCCTATCATTAATTTCGTATCAATTAGTGCTTATTCGGTAAAGTGCTTTTTCTGTCTCTACTTTGATCTCGTTTCCATCTGAATGAAATTTGAATGATTCATCAAGAGGAATTTCAAAGTGATTTTCAGGGAGCGGGGTGCGAGTATCATCTCCATGTATGTAGCCTTCGCCGTATAAAATCACTTCTTCGCTAGGAAGGTAATCATCTATAGTGTCTTGATTGGCAGAACGGACCACAGCAGATTGTAATTCTAGAGAAATTAAATCGATATCGAGCACATCTTTGCTTCCTGTTTCGTGTTCGCCTTTTTGAATGGAAAGGGTTTGACCCTTATGTTCATCAAGCCATTGGGTGAATTGATCGACATTTGTGTTCATACATATCAGCTCCTTACTTTAGTGTGTGCAACTTAGTATGGTTAAGAACCCTTTACTTTATAAGGGGTGAAATCACTTTATAACAAAAAGCCATGAAAGAAAGAGCCTTTCATGGCTTAATTAACCTAAATTTTATGGTTTTAAACCTAAACAAAGAGATAGAAGCAATTTTCAGCTTCTATCTCTTTTAACTCTCTTTTATCTCACTTGTCCTGAACCTGAAATTTTAAGCTTTGTGGTTGTTAGTGCAGGGAGTCCCATAGGTCCTCGTGCGTGAAGCTTTTGAGTGGAAATTCCAATTTCCGCACCATATCCTATTGCGCTTCCATCCGTAAATCGTGTAGAAGCATTATGGTAAACCGCTGCTGCATCCACTTGATTTTGGAAGAGATCAGCTGCCGCTTGGTCCTCTGTCACAATAGCCTCTGAATGTTTGGTTCCATATTGCTCAATGTGATTGACGGCTCCTGTTATGTCATCGACGATTTTCAGCGCAATATCGAGGCTTAAATATTCTTCAGCCCAATCCTTTTCTTCTGCAAGAACAGCGCCAGGAATCGTATCAACGACCTCTTGTTCGCCGTGGACCGTAATGCCGTATTCCTTAAACGTTGAAATAAGTGTGTCTTTGTGAGCTGTAAACCACTCACGGTCTACAATCACTGTTTCAAGGGCATTACACACAGCAGGGCGGTCTGTTTTCGCATTGATAATGATATCAAGGGCTTTTTTAAGGTCCGCTTGTTTATCAACATACACATGCACGTTTCCAACACCTGTCTCAAGCACCGGAATCGTTGCCTTACGTACAACCGTATCAATTAATGAACCGCCGCCACGAGGGATAAGCACATCTATATGCTCTTTCATCGTAAATAACTGCTCGGTTGCCTCACGGTTTGTGCTCGCGATAAATTGAACAGCATCAACGGGAATGCTTGTTTTTTCAAGTGCTCGATGAATAACGGAAATAATCCCTTTATTTGAATGTAGGGCAGATGAACCGCCTTTTAACACGATCGCATTCCCTGATTTTAGGGCAAGTCCTGTTGCATCCACCGTTACATTCGGACGAGCTTCATAGATCATTCCGATTACACCCAGCGGAACACGCTCATTTTTAACATTCAGCCCGTTCTCAAGCGTCCATTCAGAAACGGTTTCACCTACAGGATCTTTAAGTTTAACAAGCTCTCTCAGGCCGTTTGCGAAATCTTCAATTCGTTCTTTTGTTAAGAGCAGGCGATCCATGAAGGCTTGCTCATAGCCTTTGTCACGGCCAAGCGTTAAATCTTTCTCATTCTCTTCTAAGATAAATTCATAGTTGGCTTCAAGTTCATCGGCTATAACTAAGAGTGCGTCATCTTTTTGCTTTGTTGAAAGAGCAGCAAGTGATTTGCTCGATTTTTGAGCCTTTTGTGCTTGTTCTCTCACATTTATAGTCGGTTTTGTGATCGTAGTCAATTCGATCCTCTCCTTATATCGGTTTTAGGACATTGTTACGCTTGGAACACAAACAAATTCATCTTGACGAATTGCTTCACTTTTCGTCACTTTTATATCAGCAGGTATATCATTAAGCTTCAGTCGTTTAATTTTACGTAATTGTTCAGCCGAATAGTTAATGACGCCGCGGCCTACTTCCTCGCCATTCAGGTGACGTATAACGACGACATCCCCGCAGTCAAAGTCTCCATTTACTTCACGTACGCCTTGAGGAAGGAGGTGGCTTTGTTTTTCAGTAATCGCAACGCGTGCACCATCATCAATGATGACTTCCCCTTTAGAGCCTGAGTTAAATGCGATCCAGTGCTGAGTGACATCAAGCCCCTCTTCTTTTTCATCCGGTTTAAAATAGGTGCCTCTGGCTGAATGGTGGACAGCATCAGAGAGGATATTCGACTTGTTCGCATCACCGATAAACGTTTCAATGCCTGCAGCTAAAGAGATCTTCACTGCATCGATCTTAGAGCTCATGCCACCTGTACCTACATCACTGTTGGAATCTCCGGCAGCGGCCTCAATTTCAGGAGTGATTTCACGCACTTCTTCTAATAGGGTAGCTTTAGGATTAGTCTTAGGATTGTCATCATATAAACCGTCAATATCAGATAGAATGATTAGCTCATCCGCTTCGACAAGACCGGCTACTTTTGCTGATAAAGTATCGTTATCGCCGAATTTCAGCTGTTTAATGGTAATCGTATCATTTTCATTAACAATTGGAACGACACCTCGTTCAAGCAAGACCTGAATCGTGTTGCGTGCGTTCATGTAACGCATTTGATCAGAGAAATCACTGCGCGTAATTAATATTTGCGAGGCGATATACCCGTGAGAGATAAAACGTTCAGAGTATGCCTCCATTAATAGACATTGGCCGATTGAAGCGGCTGCTTGTTTTTCTGCAAGCTTGGTAGGGCGCTCAATTAAGCCAAGCTTCCTGTAACCTGCTGCAACAGCCCCTGAAGAAACTAATACGACCTCATGACCCTCTTCTTTAATAAGCGCGATTTCATCGACTAACCGATCAAGCTTACGTAAGCTGATCTCTCCGTTACGGCTAGTCAATGAACTGCTTCCGATTTTTACCACGATACGTTTTGTGTCTGTCAATTTCTTCACTCCAGTATATCTATAAAATTAGCTAAGTGTTTTCTCAGGTATAGTTGATAATTCTTTCGTAATATCACGAGAGCGTTTAGCTGCTCCTTTAATACACTCGATAATAATGTCTTGATAATCATGGTCTTCTAGAACATTTAATCCGGCTTCTGTTGTACCGCCTGGGCTTTTTACATTTTGATAGAGTTCACGAGGAGACTTATCTGTTGATTTCATTAAATCAATTGCCCCTTGCATCATCTGTAAAATGACTTCTTCTCCTAAATCTTGATCAAGGTTAAGCTCCTCTAAAGATTGCTGCATTCCTTCAACAAGATAGTACATATAAGCAGGACCGCTGCCTGCGATCGCAGTAAGGCTGTCAATATCATGTTCAGGCACTGTTTTAACCATGCCGACCGATTTAAATAATCCTTCTGCAATTGTCAGTTGATGCTTTGTCACGCCATCGCCCGCTGCAATCATTGTTGCAGATGAACCAACAGCAGCTGAAGTGTTTGGCATAATTCGAATAACTGGCGCATCGTGACCTAGCAATTCTGAAATATATTCAGTTGTTATACCTGCAAGTACCGATAAGAAAAGTTGGTTTTCTGAACTGAATGAACGAATTTCTTCTAATGAATCCTTCACACCCACAGGTTTCATCGCAAGAATAACAACATCTGCCATCTTTAATATTTCTTCTTTATTCGTACTCGTTTGTACACCATACGTTTCTTTTAAGTGGTTCAGGCGATCAAGATTTGAGCGGTTTGTTACATAGATATTTTCCGCTGCGACCATTTTTTGTTTAATCAATCCTGCAAAGATCGCTTCTGCCATCGATCCTGCACCAATAAATGCAACATTCTTTTGTATCACGTAGTATCATCTCCACAATTCGTTTTTGGCCGTTAACCATTTGATATCTTTGTTTTCATGTAAAGCTTACATTTGGTCAAAATCGCTTAAATAAGCTGATGAATGAATCTCACAAGTAATAATGCTAAAGGAATTATTTGTTCGATTCAACTCGCGTAAGGGTTCATTATATGTATTGACGCATTCTAACAAAGATTGTGAAAAAACTGAGGAAGGGTAAGGTTACATATACGGCATTATGTGAGCTTATGCTCTTCTTAACGAAGAGTAGATAATCATTTTCTTAATTCTTCCATATAATAGTGATGAAAATATAAAAAGGAACTATCAGATGAGATAGTTCCTCAGAGTGACTCAATCACTATTGAGCCACCAATAAGAGATATTCTTTTAGAACATCATCATACCATTAGCAACGGGTGCAAAGCTGCTAACCTTCTCACAATCAACAATTCTAGTGAAAGGAGCTCCACCAGGGAATAACTCTTCAATAGTTAGACCTAGTAAAGCTAATAGTGCTCCTAAAAGGCCTAAAATTGCAGCTGGAATTGTCGTTCCTAAAAGTGGTGTAAATTGGAATGTTACACAGCAATTATTTTTCTTAGGACAGCCCACTAACTGAATGCTGCCTACTAACACTCTAGTACCTAAAAGGTGAGCAATGATATTCTCTAAAGTGATATCAGTTGTATACTCAGTCCCGTCGATAGTCACACTGCTAAAGCTAGCCATTTTTGCTTTTCTTGCAAATTTACAAAAACATCCTTCACATTGAGCTGCTTCTTTCTTCTTCTTCTCAGGTTTTGTGAAACCAGTTCCTGCTACTGGGCCGCATCCACAATGAGAAGATGGTTGAACTCTAAAATATCCCATTCTAAATTCCTCCTAATATAGTTGAATTCCCTTTTCATCAGGGTTACTATACTCTATGTAGGTGGGATAAAATGGTATAGGTGAGTGGCTAGTACAAGCAAAAACAGGCTAATAGACTCTATGCTTTGCCTAGAATTGATAGACTATTAGAAAGGGAATTTTTAAACATAACAGGATCAGACAAAAAAGATGCAGATACCGTCTGCTTCCGTCGAAATATGCGCTTACCCGGGAAATTTATATTTTCCCCATGGAAATAGGGGAATGAAAGGAGTCTATCATGACAACAAAACTCTATTATGAATCAGCTTATTTAACTCATTTCGAAGCAAGTATTATCAAGGTAGATACCGACGAACTGGGGGATTACCTCGTATTAAACCAAACCGCTTTCTATACTACGGGAGGGGGCCAGCCTTGTGATAGGGGACTGCTAGATGATGTGAAAATAACATTAGTAGAAGAAGTAGAGGGAGAAATAAGACATTATGTACAATCGCCTTTACTAGTAACTGGTCAAGCGGTTCATGGGCAAATAGATTGGAGTAGAAGACTTGACCATATGCAGCAACATGCAGGGCAGCAT
This sequence comes from Alkalihalophilus marmarensis DSM 21297, assembly GCF_000474275.2. Taxonomy (GTDB): domain Bacteria; phylum Bacillota; class Bacilli; order Bacillales; family Bacillaceae_D; genus Alkalihalophilus; species Alkalihalophilus marmarensis. The sequence goes on along the minus strand of NZ_ATAE01000020.1, from coordinate 141,844 downwards.
ATCCTATCAGCCGCTTTTGCTGAACTGTTTGGGTATCAAACAGTGGGATTTCATTTAGGCACAGATGAAGTCACGATTGATTTAGAGGTTCCCCTGCTGACAATAGAAGAGGCGGAGAAAGCAGTCCGCTATGCAAATGAAATCATCCAAGAAAACCGAGCGATCGAGGTAAGATGGGTGAGTGAGGAAGAGGCTAATCGTTATCCGCTCCGCAAAGCACTCTCAGTTAAAGGGGATATCAGACTTGTGATCATTCCTGAGTTTGATTATAACGGCTGCGGCGGTACCCATCCGAAACAGACGCTTGAGGTGCAGGGCCTATCGATTACCGGCTGGGAAAAGCAGCGAAATAATATCCGAATTAGCTTTTTGTGCGGTAATCGGGTGTTTAAGCAGTTCGCTCGGCACAATCAAATTCTTCAGCAACTGTCCCAAACGCTAAATGCTCAGTACATTAAATTACCTGAAAAAGCATCAAGTCTTATCATGAAACAAAAAGAGTTGGATAAAGAGCTGGAGCAGTTAAAGGGTGATTTATTAAAATATGAAGCAATCAAATTACTGGATAGCTGTGAAGTGGTGAGCAATCAATCACGATTATTTATACGCTTCGAAGACCGTTCAATCAAGGAACTACAGCAGCTTGCGAAAGATGTTGTCGAAGAAAATGATCAGGCTGTGGTCTTTTTTGTATCGGAAACAGCTGAAAAAACTTAACTCGTTATGGCTGTCGGAAAGGCAGTAGAATCTGTTCAAGCGAATATGATGATCAAAAAGGTGCTGCCTTATATAGATGGAAGAGGCGGTGGAAATCAACATTTTGCTCAAGGCGGAGGAAATAAAGGGGAGGACGTCGAATCATTATTTGAGCTTGTTAAAGAGTTATTATAAAGAGGGACGAGAGAGGCTGCAGCTGTAGTCTCTTTATTATGTAAAAGTTCACATTACATATCGCATCAGAAGGTATGTTCTGCTATGATAAGGAGTGGACTTTTACAGAAAGCCTACTAGATAAGGCTGATAGACTGTATAGTAAGGAGATTATGATTTGATTAAACCATTACCATTTACCATATCAAAAACAGAAAATTTCTTTGATCAATTAGGCGATTATGTCGGTGATGTCTTTTATGACATATTGCCTGAAAAGGGCTATGAGCTGCGTGATGAGCAGATATTTATGGCTTTTCAGGTGGAGCAGGCATTTAAACAGAAGAAAACGATCTTTGCAGAGGCTGGAGTAGGGACTGGAAAGACGTTTGTTTACCTGCTTTATGCGATTTGTTACGCACGCTATATGCGTAAGCCTGCGATTATTTCCTGTGCGGATGAGACGTTGATCGAGCAGTTAGTGAAAGAAGGCGGAGACATCGAGAAGCTGCAAAAGGCGTTAGGACTTCAAGTAGATGTTCGCCTAGCAAAAGCGCGTGAGCAATATGTCTGTATGAAGAAGCTCGATCCGCTTTCTAACCAAACTGATGATGAAGATATTTTGCGTGTGCATGATGAGATTCCTAACTTTGTGTATGATCAGTCAACCTCAATGAATGCGTTTAGAAGCTATGGTGACCGTAAAGAGTATCCGTGGGTGCCAAACGATAAATGGGAGCAGATTGCATGGGATCCCCTGCAGCAATGTTCCACCTGTGATTGGCGTCATCGCTGCGGCCAGACGTTAAATCGTGAATATTACCGTCATGCTGGTGATTTGATCATTTGTTCACATGATTTTTATATGGAACATGTGTGGACGAAGGAGTCAAGAAAACGTGAAGGACAGCTGCCGCTTTTGCCTGAGGCGAGCTGTGTTGTGTTTGATGAAGGTCATTTATTAGAATTTGCGGCTCAAAAAGCACTAACGTACCGCTTCCATTCTGAGACGTTAACAACTGTACTTACCGGTTACATGAGCCAAGATGTACGCGAGGAATCATTATTTGCGATTGAAGAGCTCCTTGCTCTTCATGATGAATGGTTTGATGTGCTTAGAGATACGGCTAAGCAGGTAGAAGGCTCACAAAGACGTGAGGTACCGCGTACAAAAGAAATGCAAGCTCTAGCTTCTCAAATGGATAAGCAGGTGCAGATTATTTTAGAGCAGCTTGTTTTTGATTCTGAGTTATTTGTGCTTGAAGATTATCACATTAAAATGATTGAAGAGTACTTAGAGTTCTTCTCTTACGGATTATCGATCTTGTTAAAAGAAGACGAGGGGATTTTCTGGCTTGAAGAGAATGCCACAGAGACCTCCTTTGTTATCATGCCGCGGCTGGTTGAAGATATCTTGAAAAAAGAAGTCTTTACTCAAAACATCCCGTTCGTTTTCTCTTCTGCGACATTATCGCGTAATAAAGATTTTTCATATATGTCTAACAGTCTGGGAATTGACGAGTCTCTTTCGTTCTCTGTCGAATCACCATTTGATTACGTGGAACAGATGAACATCTATGGCCATATTGACCAAGATGAAGAAAAGAAATGGGAAGAGATCGGCAGTAAGCTTGTTGAAAATGACGGCCGCTCGCTCATCCTATTTTCTTCTGTAGAAGAAATGAACCGATTTAGAAGCTTTACAGAACAACAAAACTGGTCGTTTAAGATGATCTATGAAGGTGACGGAGAAATAAGTGAAGCGGTGAAAGAGTTTCAATTCAATGAAACAGCTGTCTTATGCTCGTATCATTTGTGGGAGGGACTTGATGTTCCTGGGCAGTCACTAACACAAGTATTGATCTCATCGCTGCCATTCCCGCCGCAAGACCCAGTATTTAAAGCAAAGCGAATGCATGCGCTAGATCCTGTTGAAGAAGTAGATGCACCATACATGCTGCTGCGCCTTCGTCAAGGTATCGGCCGTTTGATTCGCAGCAGTGAAGACAAGGGAGCTGTGCATATTTGGATGAATCGAGCTCAGAAAGAAAAACATGAAGCAAGTATTCAAGAAGTGTTTCCTGTATCACTGAACTGGCAATAAACCATATTGGAAGCCGTGCGTAAATAATCGCACGGTTTTTTCACAAAACAGTTGACAGCGAATACAATAGCGAGTAAGATTATCTTAAATTCAAGACAATCGCACCGACAGACAAAGTCGGTTAATTATTCAACTAATATCTTAAATCCAAAACACTTTGTATTAAGATATTTTATTTTAGAATAATATCTTGAATTTAAGATAGTGTGTAAGATGAATGGAAAATGGTAACAGTAAAGCAAGAGAATGTTGCTTATCTCAGTTTACCGACTGATCACATAAACAAACAACATATGCTGAGGTGAGATGGATGGGATTTTTAGAAAAATTATTCGGGAAACCAACCCAAAAGGAGAATGAAACGATGTCAAACGTAAAAGTAGCAATCATTTATTACAGTTCAACAGGTACTAACTACAAGATGGCGAAGTGGGCAGAAGAGGGTGCAAAAGCACAAGGAGCAGAAGTAAAACTAGTTAAAATTCCTGAGCTTGCTCCACAAGCAGCGATCGATTCAAATCCAGCGTGGAAAGCTCATGTTGAGGAAACAAAGGACGTACCTGAAGTAACGCTTGATGACCTAGAGTGGGCAGATGCATTTATCTTCAGCGTACCTACACGCTTCGGTAACATTCCTGGCCAAGTAAAACAATTCCTTGATACAACGGGCGGACTTTGGTTTAACGGGAAGCTTGTTAATAAAGTAGCAAGTGCGATGAGTTCGGCTCAAAATGCACATGGTGGTCAAGAGGCGACGATCTTAGCACTTTATACTACGATGCATCACTGGGGAACGATTGTGGCATCACCAGGTTACTCAGATCCAGTAACATTCGCATCAGGCGGGAATCCATACGGTACAAGTGTAACTGTTGACCAAGATGGAAACATGAAAGAAGACGTAGAAGAAGCAGTAAAATACCAAGCAAAACGTACAATCGACATTGCTTCACGTATTAAAAGAGGAAATGAGTAAGATTCGTTTCAATCGTTAAAAAGCAGCTGCCCCTCGGGACAGCTGCTTTTTTAATAGGGTTGAAGGAAGTGACGCAATTTTCTTTTCAAATAGTACAAATTCTCTAATTCATGACGCATATGTGAGTTGAATAGACGCAATTGAGTGAGATAAGCGCAATTGTGCTCCCAACTGACGCAATACTTCTAAACAAAAGCGCAATCAACCTGCAAAGAAACTCATACATCGCTTGAAAAGATACAATCAACATCCTCTACAACAGCCCAGAATAAAAAAAACTATTCTTCACTAGATGGTCTAGTCGTTTGGAAAGGAAGTGTTTCCCAGAAGCTAGTGTCGACCGTATCAATGGAACCATCAGCAATTGCTTTTACTGTTGAATCAAGTGTATTAACTGTTTGTCTGATTAAGTAGCCGTTACTTTTTTGACCAAGAACAGCTGTCGGATTCGTATGATCGCTCATCCCGCGCATTTCAAATAATAGTGTAGCGATGTCATAACGCAGGGCGATTCCGTTACGGCCGATATTGTCGCCGCTGCCACCATTATACTTGCCAAGATGTCCCCAGCCTTTTGATTCAATTTCATGGAAGACAACCGCGCCTAGTTTTTTAGAATCCTCCACAATAGCAGGATCTACATTTGGATTTGTAGGATAAAGAATAGACCCTGATACAAGCTTTCCATCACGCTCGCTTTGAGTGCCTTGGTGGTGAAGGTCAATTAAGTAATCGATTTCATATTTTTCAAATACGTTTTCATAGAGAGCGCGAGCTTCTGGCTCCATTTCATCGATTGGCTTGTTATGCTCACGGTTTAAATCCACATTATTTGCATTTGCACGTGTTAAGTTGCGGCCTCCGCTTGCAATATAGTCATCGGTTGAGAAGTTTACATCACCCATTGCTCCATCTGCATTTAACATTGGAATGATTAAGATGTTTACGTTATCTAAAACAGAGCTTGTCTTGCCTGTCCCTAGATGTTTAATGAACTCCATTGCGCCCTCAGTCGTCAACTGCTCATTTCCATGCTGCTGTGTTAAGAATAGGATGGTAGGATTTTCTTCATTCGAAATATATTTAGCCATATAAATGTCACGGCCTTTAACTGTTTCACCAATAACTTCAAGCTCCATTGCTTGTTGTCTTTGTTCTTGCTTCTCTAAGTAATCGACTAATTCTTCATATGTAGTAAGGATGGAAGTTTGAATGGATTCATTCCCATTATAGTTTGGACCATTTCCCACCGCTCCAACAGGAAGGCCTGCCGTTGTGAGTGCACCAAACGTCATAACACCTGATAAGGATAATGCTAGCATTGTCTTTGTGATCTTTTTCATTCATTTTCCTCCTCTAAAGAAATATGGGTAACTTACTAAAAATAACTATATTTTAATAATAAAGAAAAGTGAATAATCTGTGAATAAGGAAGAAAGACTGTTTTGGGACTCGAAATATTAGGGAGGATAGAACTATTAGTATGAGGTGGTCTATCAAGGTTTGATTCAAAAGTTTGGGATAAGTAGATAAAAGATTCCTATATTATGAGTATACTAATATATTTATGATGAAGGCAGGTGGGAAAGGGCTTTCTCCAATGAAAAGAACTAGAATCTATTGTTTCCAATAAAGACCAGCGCTGTAGAAGAGGTTTTTTTGTCATCACTCGTGAATATAGTAGATACATAAGAAAACAACCTAAAAGTGGTGATGCTCATGTTTATTGAAACCATAAAACGACCAGAATTACTAGAAGCCATTATTCATAGCATTGATGAAGCCATTCATGTGGTAGATGCAAGTGGGATCACGATTTTTTATAATGACAGGGCTGCCCAGAATGATGGAATCTCCATACATGATGCCCTCGGAAAACATGTGCTTGATATTTTTCCTTCGTTAAATAAAGAAAATAGCACCTTACTCAAGGTCATTGAAAGCGGCCAGCCTATCTATCAGCAGCATCAATCGTTCACAAACATACGGGGGAAGCTTATAGATACCGTGAATACAACGGTCCCGATCTATTCTGGAACAAAATTAATTGGTGCGGTCGAGATTGCCAAAGACCTGTCTACAGTTAAACAGCTCTCACAAAAATTAATCGACCTGCAGTCAAGTGTGGTGAGTCAGCAAAAACCAAGTCTAACAACAGGTGCCACCTATACATGGGATGATCTTATTACACAAGATGCACAGATGTTGAAACTGATTGAGCGAGCCAAAAAAGCGGCAGCCACTTCTTCACCTATTATGGTCTATGGTGAAACAGGGACAGGGAAAGAGCTGGTTGTCCATTCCATTCATCAATCTTCAAAAAGAGCCAAGGAATCACTGATCGCTCAAAACTGCGCTTCACTGCCATCCACGCTTTTAGAGAGTATGTTATTTGGAACGAAGAAGGGGTCGTACACAGGAGCAGTGGACCGGGCGGGTTTAATTGAACTAGCACATGGTGGCACCTTATTTCTAGATGAATTAAATACGATGCCGCTTGATTTTCAAAGTAAATTATTGCGTGTATTAGAAGATGGAGTGATTAGAAGACTCGGAGGCTCACAAAGCTATCAAACGGACGTACGCTTTGTTGTAGCGCTGAATGAGCATCCTCATGTATGTATGGAAAAAGGGATCCTTAGACGGGATCTTTATTACAGACTGAATGTATGCTTGCTTGAGATTCCACCTTTACGCGAGAGAAAAGCTGATATACCCTTGTTAATGGAGCATTTTAGAAAGAAATATAATTATACGTTTCAAAAGCTTGTTACTCAAATTGACGAAGATGTATTAGAGCTTTCTAGCAGGTACTACTGGCCCGGAAATGTGCGAGAACTTGAGCATGTTGTTGAATACGCGATGATGATGACAGAAGGAGATGCGATTCATCTAGACCATCTCCCAGCTTATCTAAAACAAGAGTTGATGAATCATTCAAGCGTAAAACGAGAGCAGCCAGAGCGAAAGCGTTCATTGCGTAAAACGCTTGAGGAGACAGAGCGAACGTTAATTAAAGAAGCGATTCAAGAAGCAAAAGGAAATGTCTTGCAAGCAGCCAAACGGCTTGAGATACCAAGACAAACACTTCAATACAAGCTGCAAAAATTACACATTACGTACGAGGAGGGCAGAACATGACAGAAACTGTGCAAAAACCTTCATTTACAATGGAGCTTACAAAAGATGATTTTAATAAGCGGCTTAGAGTGGAATCGTTTAGAGGCAATGTAGATGATATCGCAGCCTTTCTTTTAACAGTGGCCAAATCAGGTAACTATGAAAAGGTGATTGTTCAATCTGCCGCTAGCCAATGGCAGGCATTTATCAGGCAGGGGTTTGAATTAGAAGGTGTGCTAGAAGGATTTTTTAATGGAAGCGATGCGCATGTGATGACTTTTTATACAACAGATGCAAGGAGAACAAGTGCAGCATGGCAAGAAGAGCAAGATATTTTAAAAGCGGTTCAACAGAAATATGTAAAGCCCCATCTAAATGATCTTCCACTATTATACCAATTGCGAAAAGCGACAGAAGTGGATGCAGAAGCATTGGCCCATCTATATAAAACGGTGTTTCCTGTATATCCTACGCCGATGGATCAGCCAGAGTATGTCCGCAAAATGATGGCAGGCGGCAGTCTTTTCTGTGTGACCGAGTATGAAGGAACGATTATCAGTGCCGCGTCGGCTGATGTAAATAAAACCTTTCATCATGCTGAACTTACGGATTGTGCAACCTTGCCAGAGCATAGAGCACATGGATTGATGAAGCATCTACTCATGAAGCTAGAAGAAGAGCTTAAAGATAAAGGTATTTACTGTGCCTTCTCTCTTGCGCGAGCGAAATCATTTGGGATGAATGATGCCTTTTTCCAATTAGGCTATGCATATGGAGGTCGGCTGACAAATAATTGCTACATTTTCGAGGATCTGGAGGATATGAATATTTGGGTGAAAGATTTATCACAAAATTAATACCTGCTACAAAACGAGCTGCCAATAATTAGTCGAGTGCTGATTATTAGGCAGCTCTTTTTTGGTTGGTTCTCCTGCTCGAGTGCCGGAAAATTGGCAGATGTTTTCATTCAAGTAAGACCCAGCCCAGTTGTTTTACGTCTCGGCATAACCAAAAACATTGATAAACCAGCCTTGGGTGCCCAATTTAGGTAAGAGAGGAACAATTGGCACGTTCCTTGCTTTTACTATTAGGGAGTAGATAAAGGGGGAGATCATATGTGGATGGACTTATACAAACCTGATCGTCATTGGAAAGAGATTTCTTTATGGAAAGATGTCACTGATGAGCAATGGAACGATTGGATTTGGCAGCTCACCAATACCATTCGTACGTTAGATGACTTAAAACAGGTGATCAATCTGACACCAGAAGAAGAAGAGGGCGTGCGGATTTCAACAAAAACGATTCCGCTAAATATTACTCCTTACTATGCTTCATTAATGAATCCAGATGACCCGAGATGTCCGATTCGGATGCAGTCGGTGCCGATTGGAGAAGAGATTTACAAAACGAAATACGATATGGAAGATCCATTAGAAGAAGATGAAGACTCTCCAGTTGCGGGCCTGACGCACCGCTACCCTGATCGTGTGTTATTCCTTGTAACCAATCAATGCTCGATGTATTGCCGCTACTGTACACGTCGCCGGTTTTCAGGACAAATCGGCATGGGGGTTCCAAAAAAGCAATTAGATGGGGCAATTGATTATATCAAAAATACGCCGGAGGTTCGTGATGTCTTAATTTCTGGCGGGGACGGTTTATTAATTAATGACACGATCCTTGAATATATTTTAAAGAATTTACGCGCTATTCCGCATGTAGAAATCATTCGCATCGGTACTCGTGCGCCGGTTGTATTCCCGCAGCGAATAACTGAAAATTTGTGCAATATTTTAAAGAAATACCATCCAGTTTGGCTGAACACGCATTTTAATACGTCGATTGAGATTACTGAGGAATCAAAGAAAGCCTGTGAAATGCTTGTCAATTCAGGTGTGCCTGTTGGAAATCAAGCTGTTATTCTTGCTGGTATTAATGATAGCGTACCGATTATGAAAAAGCTATGTCAGGACCTTGTGAAAATTAGAGTAAGGCCGTATTACATTTATCAGTGTGACTTATCAGAGGGGATCGGACATTTCAGAGCCCCGGTATCAAAAGGACTTGAAATTATTGAAGGCTTAAGGGGGCATACCTCTGGCTACAGTGTACCAACCTTTGTTGTCGATGCTCCGCATGGCGGGGGGAAAATCACCTTGCAGCCAAATTATATGATCTCACAAAGTCCAGAAAAAGTGGTCCTCCGAAACTTTGAAGGCGTAATTACAACCTATCCAGAGCCGGAAAATTATACAGCAGGTACAGCTGATGAGTACTTTAACGGCGTTTATCCAGATACGGCTCTAAAGCATACAGATGTAGGCATTGCTTCTCTCTTAAACGACAGTCAGCCAACATTAACACCGAAATCATTAAAGCGTCATGAGCGTCGCGTGGCATATCAGTCTACCGCTGAACATACAACTTTAAAAGATAAACGTGAAAAGCGTGACCAGCTGAAAGAAAAGAAGTACCAAGCAGAATTAAAAAAGAACACGCCGAAAGAGGAGCAGCCAGAACAACCAGATAGTAAAGAGAAGGAGGCGTAACAGAATGCAATGTGTTTGGTGCGAGGAGGAGAGTGCAAAAGAAACGACGTCCAGTGTGTATTGGGAGCTTCCAGATGGCACAAGGGCGATTGAAATAACTGATACTCCGACCATTGAGTGTACGGAGTGCGGGATGATGTATCAGGATGATCAATTAATTGAAGAAGTTGAAGACCACCTTGTATTAATTAATATCAAAAATGTACCGAACTGTATCTCTTATGATGCACTAATGGCAGAGCCAAAATTGTTAAAGCGCAATTACTTCCGTTTTTAAATCGGCAGCAGCAACGAGTGTGCGGAGGGGTGGGGAGGTTTGTGAAAAAAGATCAGTCGCTTGTCATTAAACCGCTGTTAGATGGAAATTATCCAGTCATTTCACATGGTGAGGGCATCTATTTATATGATAAGGACGGAAAAGCTTATATCGATGCCGCCTCAGGTGCTGTGACTGCAAGCATTGGACACGGCAACGCGGAGATTATTGAAGCGATGAATGAGCAGGCAAAGAAAGTCTCTTTTGTGTACCGGTCTCAATTTACCTCAGATGCTGTAGAGGAGCTTGCGCGTGAGTTGAATGAATGGGCAGGTGGAGACGAGGATTATTATACTTTTTTTGTTAACAGCGGCTCAGAGGCAACAGAAACAGCGATGAAAATAGCGATTCAGCATTTTCAAGAGAGAGGGCTGCCTCAAAAAAATATAATTATCTCCCGCTGGACCAGTTACCATGGAATTACGATCGGAGCACTGTCAATGTCTGGTCATAAAAAGCGGCGAGAGCGGTTTCACAGCTTATTAGCCGATTATCCAGTCGTCGCCCCTCCCGCGTGCTACAGGTGTCCATTCGGTGAAACGTATCCTGCTTGTCATTTAAAATGTGCAGAGGATCTTATTACTGCAATTGAAAAAAACGGTGCAGAGCATATCGCTGCTTTTATCGCTGAGCCGATTATCGGAGCGGCTGGGGCAGCGATTGTTCCGCCTCCGGGCTATTACGAGCGCATCATGGAAATTTGCCGGGAGCATGACATTTTGTTTATCGCAGATGAAGTGATGACCGGGATTGCGAGATGCGGTACACCGCTTGGAATCAATCATTGGAACGTATTGCCTGACATTATTGCATTAGGGAAGGGGTTAAGTGCTGGCTACACCCCGATGGCTGCGGCCTTATGTACGGAGACGGTTCTCGAGCCCATTAAAAACGGCTCCAATTTCATCATGAGCGGACACACATATAGTGCCAATCCGCAATCTGCCGCAACGGCCTTAGCAGTTTTGCGCTATGTAAGGAAGCATGGTCTGATTGAGAGATCAAAAGAAAATGGGACATATTTGAAAAAAAAGTTAAAGTCGCTGTTTAACCACTTCGCATGTATTGGCGATGTACGTGGTGCGGGAATGATGGTCGGCATTGAATTTGTGCGGCACCGTTCATCAAAAAAGCCGTATGACAGCCTATTAGGATTTACGCAAAAGCTGGTTAAAGCCGCACAGAACAATGGATTATTAATATATCCCGCTGGCACAGCACGGACAAAAGGCGACGGTGATGCTGTAATCATTGCCCCTCCTTTAATTACTACTGAAGAAGAAATAGATGAGATTGTTCACCGGTTAAAACAATCGATAGATGAGGTTCTACTAGAAATGCCTAGCTGAGAAAAGATGGGAGGAGTGGAGATGGAGGCGAAAAGGTCGTTAAATAAAATAGGCACCTTATCAGATGCCCTGTCTGTGATTCACGATGGCTCAACTGTGATGTTTGGCGGATTTGGAGGAATCGGTAATCCGCCGACCATTATTCGCGGGATGTTAGAAAAAGGCGTGAAAGATCTTACCTTAATAGGAAATGATTCGGCCTTTCCGCATATTGGAATCGGACAAATTATTAAAAATAAACAAGCAAAAAAGTTGATTGCTTCCCATATTGGCTCCAATCCAGTGGCAGGTCAGTTGATGACAGAAGGCGAATTAGAAGTAGAATTCTCTCCACAAGGAACGTTAGCTGAACGCATCAGAGCCGGCGGTGTCGGCATTCCAGCATTTTTAACGGATGTGGGTCTTGGCAGCATGATTGAAGAAGGAAAAGAGAAAGTCATCTTAAATAATAAAGAATACTTACTTGAAACAGCCTTAACAGCAGATGTTTCCATTGTATATGCCAAAAAAGCAGATACATTTGGCAACCTTATTTATGAAACGAGTGCCCGCAACACAAATCCGCTCGTCGCAATGGCTGGTACATTTACAATAGCCGAAGTAGAGGAGATTGTAGAACCAGGAGAGCTGGCGCCAGAGGAAATTACAACTCCTGGTATTTTTGTGGACCTCATTATTAAGACCGAGGGGGTCGATTGGAAGTGGGTATGGGAGTAGATATCAGAAATCAAATGGCCAATCGTGCGTCTAAAGAAATACAATCAGGCATGATCGTTAACCTTGGCATCGGCATCCCTTCGCTCATTCCAAATCATATTTCAAAGGAAGTAGAGGTTCTATTTCATGCAGAGAACGGGGTGCTTGGGATGGGGCCATCACCGAGAAAAGGAGAAGAAGATCCTACTTTATGTAATGCGGCAGGCTATCCGGTAACGACGGTTCGCGGAGCTTCTTATTTTGACAGCGCGATTGCTTTTGGAATTATTCGTTCAGGCTATCTCGATATGACCTTCCTTGGCGGCCTTGAAGTCAGCGAAGAGGGAGACCTTGCCAATTGGATTGTTCCCGGTAAACGAGTGCCAGGAATTGGCGGAGCGATGGAGCTTGCGCAAAAAGCAAAAAAAGTTGTTGTGTTGATGAATCATTTGAATAAGGACGGTGAGCCGAAAATTGTGAAGCAATGCTCCTTCCCTCTTACCGCAAGGCGATGTGTATCATTGATTATTACTGATATGGCAGTGATTGAAGTGACGTCTTCTGGACTACTATTAAAAGAGGTGATCGCTCCCCACACGATAGAGGATGTGATCGCTGCAACAGGCGCAGAGCTTACGATCGCTGAATCCGTTAAAGTCCTTGACCCGAGGAAGGAGGAACATTCATGAAATCGTCTGTCAATAAGGCTCAAGTGATTAAACAAAGTATTGATTCAAAGAAGAACGAGATTATTCATTTGCTTAGAGTTTTTGTTCAAGCAGAAAGTACTCAAGGGAATGAACGAGGGGCTCAAAGTCTCGTCATTGAAACCCTGCAGCAGATGGGACTTGAAGTAGATGTGTGGGAACCTGATGCAAAGGAAATTACCAGCCATCGTTATTTTGCCTCATCTAGAACAGAGTTCAGGGGCAGCCCGAATGTAGTCGGGGTGTTGAAGGGAACGGGGGGCGGCAGGTCAATTATCCTTAATGGACATATTGATGTAGTTCCTGCAGGTGATGTCACGCAATGGAGGGATCACCCTTACAGCGGGGTTGTGAAAGACGGGAAGATGTATGGCCGTGGTGTGACGGATATGAAAGGCGGCAATGTTGCCCTCCTCCTAGCCATTCAGGCGATCCAAGAAGCGAATATCGCTTTGAAAGGGGATGTCATTTTTCAAAGTGTCATAGAAGAAGAGAGTGGAGGGACGGGGACACTTGCTGCTCTTTTGCGCGGCTACAAAGCAGATGCAGCAATTATTCCGGAACCTACCAATATGAAGTTTTTCCCTAAGCAGCAAGGCTCGATGTGGTTTAAGCTGCATGTAAAAGGCTTATCTGCCCACGGCGGCACGAGGTATGAAGGAGTCAGCGCGATTGAAAAAAGCATGACCGTTATTAATCATATAAAAGAGCTGGAGAAGATTCGAAACGATAGTATTACGGACCCGTTATATCAAACGATTCCGATTCCGATTCCAATCAATATAGGCAAAATTCATGGAGGTGACTGGCCGTCTTCTGTACCTGATCTAGTGACGGTGGAAGGCAGATTTGGAGTGTCGCCTGAGGAGACGATTGAGGAGGCGAAAGAAGAAATGAAGCAATGGATCCGAAGGCTTGCCGAGAAAGATCCTTGGTTCGAAGAGTTTCCTGTAACCCTTGAGTGGTTCGGGGCCAGATGGCTTCCTGGCTCACTTGATCCAAATCATTCATTTATGCAGTTACTCGGGGATAAATATAAAGAAGTAATCGGGGCACCACCTGTGATTGAGGCCTCACCATGGGGCACAGATGGAGGTCTTTTAACTGAAATTGGCAGCATTCCAACAGTTGTATTTGGTCCAGGTGTAACAGAGAAAGCACATTTCCCTAACGAATATATTGAACTTGAGAAAGTTTTCTCTTGTGCTGAAGTGATTGCGCACACAATTATTGATTGGTGCGGCGACGAGAAAGGATGAGCAAGTCACTCTCATTCTATTCGGTCTTAAAATATGCTAGGATTTAAAAGGTAGATTTATTCGATCGCATAGAAAGGGAGATTGTGAGTAGGAATGAAGTTGATTTCATGGAACGTAAATGGCCTGCGAGCTTGTGTGAAAAAAGGATTTCTTGATTTTTTTCATGAGCAGAATGCAGATATCTTCTGCCTGCAAGAGACGAAGCTGCAGGAGGGACAGATTGAATTAGAGCTTGACGGCTATCATCAATTTTGGAATTATGCATTGAAGAAGGGGTATTCCGGCACGGCTGTATTCACGAAACAAAAGCCGATCTCCGTCAGGTACGGAGTAGGTGAGCTAGAATCAGAGGATGAGGGCCGCATTATCACTTTGGAGTTTGATTCGTTTTATTTAGTTAATGTGTATACGATTAATGCAAAACGTGATTTATCTCGTTTGCCAGAAAGGCTGGAATGGGAGGATGCATTAAAAGAGTATCTTCTAGATCTCGATCGGCATAAACCCGTTGTCTACTGCGGAGACTTAAATGTTGCCCATGCCGAGGTTGACTTGAAAAATGCCAGATCAAATCACGGCAATTCTGGGTTTACTCTAGAAGAGCGAGGAAAGATGACGACTCTCTTAGAATCTGGTTTTATTGATAGTTTCCGTTATTTATACCCTGAGCGGACAGATGCGTTTACATGGTGGTCTTATATGAGAGATGTCCGTGCAAGAAATATTGGCTGGCGGATCGACTATTTCATTGTCTCTAATCAGCTTAAAGAACAGATTAACGAAGCATCGATCTATGCTGAGGTTTTAGGAAGCGACCACTGTCCAATTGGCTTAGAACTTAATATATAAGGAAAACCACGCAGCCGCGTGGTTTTTTATCCTTATTCACCTAAATCCACATTATGGTGGACATGCTGTACATCTTCTAAATCTTCTAATGTGTCAATAATCTTTTCAAATTGAACTAGATCATCACCAGTCAATTCAACTTCACTTTGTGGAAGCATCGTAATCTCAGTGACAGTAAAGTCTTCAACTCCTGCTTGCTTGAACGCTTCAAGTACAGTGTGGAATTGATCAGGTGCTGCATATGTAATGACTGACTCGTCTTCTTCAATGATGTCACGAACATCTACATCTGCTTCCATTAGTAGTTCAAGTGCTTCATCAGCCGTTTTACCTTCTAAACCAATAACAGCTGTTTCATCAAACATATACGCAACCGAGCCGCTTACACCCATGTTTCCGCTGTTTTTACTGAAAGCTGCACGAACTTCCGCCACGGTGCGGTTTACATTATTCGTCAAGGCATCAACGATAATCATAGAACCGCTCGGACCGAAGCCTTCATAACGAAGCTCATCATAGTTTTCTTCTGTTCCGCCTTTTGCTTTTTCGATCGCGCGTTCAATAATATGTTTTGGAACATTGTACGTTTTAGCACGCTCAAGAACAAATTTTAATGCCTGATTTAATTCAGGGTCAGGCTCGCCTTGTCTAGCTACCACATAAATTTCACGGCCGAATTTTGCATAGATTCGGCTCGTATTTTTATCTTTTGCCGCTTTTTTTTCTTTAATATTGTTCCATTTACGACCCATCGTGAACACTCACTTTCCGAAATAAGTTTCTTCTTCTTAATACGTCCTCTATTATACATCATCCTTTTATGAAGGAAACAAGGAATGTCTAATTTTAGGTGAAAGGACGTGAATGAAGAGGCCGGCCGCATGATTTGTGGCAGCCTCTAAAATCTCAAAACCTATTTATTTGGTAACTTTATTAAGTACAAACTCTTCAACCACTTTGGCTACACCGTCATTCATATTCGTGTCTGTTACATAATCGGCAATCTCTTTAATGTCATCTGGGGCGTTGCCCATTGCGACACCAAGTCCTGCAAACTCAATCATCGTCTGATCATTGTAGCTGTCGCCCATTGCGATAACCTCTTCTTTCTTAATTCCAAGCTTTGTGATCAAGCTGTGTAAGCTCGCTCCTTTTGTCACACCATCTTCTGTAAATTCAAGAAAATAAGGCTTTGAGCGCATCACACTAAGCTGGCCGCGAAACTCTTCTTGAAGCTTCTTTTCTACCTCTACTAAACGATCGGGATGACCGACCATTAATGCTTTTACACAAGGTTCATCAACGGCATCAACAAAACGCTCGACTTCAATTACTGGCATTCCTGTAATTTCGCCTTCAATCATCGTATATTCGTTATTAGCCTCCGTAACAATGTCATTTTCCATATATGTGTGGATCCCGACATTTTCACGCTGGCTGACATGATACAACTCATGGAGCTGTTCGGGAGATAATGTGCTGCTATACATTTCTTCATTCGTTTTGGAGTTAATGATTTTAGCTCCGTTAAACGATAGAATAAAGCTTCCGTAATCAGCAAGTTTTAATTCGTTAGCAATAGGAACCATCCCGTATGTTGGTCTGCCTGAAGCAAGTACGACTTTTACCCCGTTTTTCTGTGCCTCCATTAATGCTTCTTTCGTACGGCTGGAGATCGTGTGGTCGTCTCTAAGCAACGTATCATCTAAATCTAGGACAATCATTTTATACTCTTTATTTATATCAGTCATGATGAAAAATCCTTTCGTCCTTTACTATTATGCTACTTTAGTATTATGCTACTTTACTTTCTGTGCTAGTTTACTATAACGGAATGTTGTCTATTCTTGCAAGGGCAGGACTTGGTAAAGCTAAGAGGAGTTGTGAGGCTGTATCTAGAATTAGTAAGGGTACGGCATAATTTAACCAGCGGAGGATTTAGAATGAACATTAAGATTTTACAAAGTGAGCAATATATAGAAGCTATTAATTTATCAGAATATGCATTTCAATACAAAGTATCAAAGGAAAGAATAGAGGAACTAAAGCAAAGGATGAACCATCATCATATTGTATATGGAATCAATGAGGACGAAAAACTGGCATCAAAGCTTCATCTTCTTCCGCATCATATCTATTTGCAAGGTAACAAGTGGAAGATGGGAGGGGTAGCTGGGGTTGCGACTTATCCTGAATATCGTAGAAGCGGTCATGTGAAGGCGCTGTTACTTCATTCGCTAAAAGAAATGAGAGAAAAAGGCATGACGATCTCGATGCTTCATCCGTTTTCGGTCCCGTTTTACCGGTCTTACGGGTGGGAACTTTTCACAAACCGTCTAATGACCACCCTCAAAAAGAGTGATCTCAAAAGGATCGGCAATACTGCTGGGAGCATCAAACGATTCACTACAGAGGAAGAGCATCCCGACCTAACACAAGTGTACAATACCTATGCGAGCCAATTCTCAGGCATGCTGATCCGAGAGGCGTACTGGTGGAAAACGGTTGTAAAGGATATGAATATCGCTATGTATTTCGATAAAGCAAAAAGCCCAAAAGGTTATCTTCTTTATACAGTGAAGGACTCAAAGATGGACGTTGAAGAATTTATCGCTCTTGATGCGGAAGCAAGAACGGGGTTATGGAATTTTATATGCCAGCATGATTCGATGGTAGAGGAAGTGAGCCTCACTACTCA
Source organism: Alkalihalophilus marmarensis DSM 21297 (assembly GCF_000474275.2). Lineage (GTDB taxonomy): Bacteria > Bacillota > Bacilli > Bacillales > Bacillaceae_D > Alkalihalophilus > Alkalihalophilus marmarensis. The sequence continues at coordinate 124,348 of NZ_ATAE01000020.1, read as the reverse complement.
TGAGAAGGAACCGCTCTTTTTTGCTATAGACGAACCAAGAGTAAAAGCTGAAGTGAAGCCTTACTTTATGGTGAGAATTGTTGATGTAGAAGCATTCACCAAAAACTATGAGTGGGATCACACTAATTTAGCAGAGCCGCTCACTATCCATGTGACAGATTCATTTGCCGAGTGGAATTATCAATCATTTCTATTCAATAAAAAAGGCGTTAAATCACAAAAGCCGAATAAAGAGGGTGTCACGTTAACGGTTCAATCGCTGGCAGCGCTTTGCTTTGGATACAAGAGCCCCGCTGAGTTAAAAGCATGCGGTCTGCTTGATGCAACAGACGAACAGCTAAATCAGCTAGAGCTACTCATCCCACAAACAACACCTTACTTTTATGATTTCTTTTAACGCTTAGAGGATTAGCTGAGAGAAAATAAGCATTTTAAGACGAGCTCGGGAGCAGGTATTCTAACTTATATGGGATCAACACATTATAGAAGTGTCTAGACACGCCGCTCCTGAAATATACTTCGCTTTTCGCGGGGAGCTGGTGAGCTTCCTCGGGCTATGCCCTGTGGGATCTCACTCCTGCTCTACTCCCTGCAGAAGTCTACGTATATTTCATCCGCTGTTTTTCTGCTTTTTCCAGGAATGAAGTGAATAATGTAGGTAATGGGCTCAGTGCTAAAATATACTTTTACATTCATCTCCCGCTCCGATTTTAAGGTCCCTAAAAAGCTAATTATAAAGAGGGAGGACCTTCACAACATCCTTCCTCTGTTGATTGGAGAGGAAGGCACCGACTCCAGCGGGATGTGCGTGGCCAGGGAAGACCCCACAGGAGCGTAGCGACGAGGAGGCTTCCGGACCGCCCGCGGAAAGCGTGTGCCTGCAGCGGAAATCAACTACTACTATAGGAAGAGGATGTATCTTTTCCAGCTACGTCTTTACTCATTATTCTCTTGGAGGGTTTTGATGAGTTCTTCAAAATTCTCGTTGAATCTATTTAATTCATAATAATATGTGTCATTGCCTGTGTAGTTTGGTTGAGTGTCTCTAATTGCACTTGATATATTACATGAAGAAAATATTATCGTAATACTTAATAAAACGATTGCGCCTGTCAAAGACAATCTTGGTTTTTTCTCCTCCAAAAATACTTCCCCCTAGCAAATTTTTTTATTGTATATCACACCGTATTTTACATTTGATTACAATTGATCCACTGAATAGTCCAGGTGCTTCAATCATAAAAATGGTCAAATTCATAGTCTTCATACGGATATATCATACGTGTATGTTTTTTGCCATTTCCGTACGTAACCTCTAATTTAATTTCTCTTATTTGCAACCCGCTAATTTGAAGTTTCCATTCTTCTAAGTTTCCATTCTTATTCTTAGTAAGCGGCACCTTAGAAATCTCACCACCTTTATCGGTCACAATGGCCTGGGCTTTGGTTGCTTTAAAATAGTCTGGCTGATTAGCAGGTAAAGAGAACGCAGCCTCGTAAGCTGAGATGATATCATTATTTGTATGAGTATAAGAGCTAAACTCCATGGTTAACGGCTGTGGTCGATAAAGGTCAGTAGGCACATAGTCAATATCAGAACTTCTGGTCATGGCTCCCTTTGATACAACTTGGTATTCATATTCTAGGTTAGGCAGGACATCAAAGCTTGCTTTATAAAAGAGCTCATCTGACTGGATTGCATCTACTGTGTGCCATTCGGACTCACCAACGGCTCTGCTTCTTAAAAAGACCGAGGACTCAGATTCATTTTCTGAAAAAGACCAGCTTATCGTAATCGTAACCGGAGGCCCATATGTTTCAGGGTAGGCTGCTGTAAAGTCCGTGTACGACAGCCATTTAGTTTCTTCTCTTATTGTGTAGAGTTCGGAATGTAAATACGACAGTTCTGACTGAGTGTTTTGCAGCTCATTTTGAACATGGTACAGTGCCGCTTTGACTGAGGTTACGACATACATTTGATACAGAGAGAAGATGAGTAAGCAGGTGATAAGGAGGATGTTTACATAGAGAAGGCGTTTGAGCTTCATGGATTTAGTCCCCTTCACTTGAAGTAATGGTGTTTTCTTCCTTATTATATTCCGAGGAAGAGGATGGAGGCATGTCATTCACTCGACAAAAAACGCAAATAGCTGTCTATTTGCGTTTCTTTAAGTTATTCATTTCTTCCGTAACGACAAAGGCTAAATCATCATTACCGAATAAAGAGAGTACTCCAAGCAAGGTCTGATCATTTATTTCACCTGCTTCTTCTTTAGGTACTGTTAATTCTAAGGCATGCTTAAGGGCTGGATTATCTCCTTGATTGGGGTAAGCACGCTTATAAAGGTCAGCAGGGTCTAGGTCGTGATTGACACACCACTGTGCAAAGACGAGGATCATCATGCTTTCTTCTTGTTGATATTGTCCAATAATCTTATCTTCTATCTCTTTTTTGTTCATCTTAATGACTCCTTTTTTAAAGGTATATGTTGCTAGTATAACGAACATAGCATGAAAATCCTATAAAAGACTATGAAAACAGCAGCTTACATAGTAAAATGTAAGAATTTAGAAAGAGTAAATGTGTAAGGGGAGCAGATAGAACATGAGTGTAGACATCAAGGAATACGAAGAAAAGATTAAAGAACAAATTATAAATTTAATCCTGCCGATCCAGCAAGATGAATACGGGGTTTCAATTACCGCGGCTGACCAGCCAGATTTATTAGATATCCATAGCCACTACATCAAAAAAGGCGGGAATTTTTGGACGGCTGCTATTGAAGATGAAGTGGTAGGGACGGTCAGTTTTCTTAAAGTAGAAGAAGGAGTGTTGGCCCTTAGAAAAATGTTTGTAAAAAAAGAATATAGAGGATCTCGTTACAACATTGCAGCCAGGCTTTTAGAGTATGCGCTTGAATGGGCAAAAGCGAACGAATTTGACGTAATCTATCTTGGAACGACAAACGAATTTAAGGCGGCACATCGTTTCTATGAGAAGAATCATTTTCAAGAGATCACAAAGTCAGACTTGCCCTCGTCATTTCCGATTGTGCATGTCGATCGAAAGTTTTATAGACGTAAATTAAACTAGCCATGCGTTACTCGCACGGCTAGTTTTTTTGACGAAGCTCTTTGATCGAATAGAACGTTCCTCTCCATACAATCCCGCCGCGATAGGCAGTAAGAAAGGCAGCACGGGCAATACAGTAAATAAAAAGAAGAGCAGTAACCGGGAGGACGGGAAGAGACTTAAGGGCCCCTTTAGTCATCTTATGAACGGTCTGCATGTACACACCAGCAATCAACACGATACTAAGAATAGATAACATACGGACGAGTTCAGAGTTTGAAAATAAGGTCAAGAATGGGAGAACATGGGTGATAAACACACCGCTTACTGCAAGAGCGACCATGGAATATCGATAATAGAGTCCTGCTAATGTGTTTTTCTCAAGGCCTACAAATGCCTCTTTTAAAGTCGCATACCATTCTACTTCGAGGTGATTGAGTGCCGTGACCATCCTCTGCTTATATCCTTTTTGTTTCAAAAGGACCCCAAGCATCAAATCATCGTCAGGCCGCTCTTTTATTGCTTGATGACCACCGATTGATTCGTAAGCCTTCTTTGAAACTAAATTAAAGGCACCAATCCCGATGGCGGATTTACTTGAATCAACATTGGCCATCCACGGTCTTTTAAAGAAGGAAAATCCAAATAAGAAAAACGAAATAAACGCCTTAGGCCAAAATCGTTTCACATTCATGTTGGGTGCGAGCGTGAGATGATCGATATCGTTTTTCTTCACGTAGTTCATCGCCTTTTCAATCGTATCAGGCTGATAGATAATATCCGCATCCGTAAATAAAAGATAGTCTCCTTTTGCTTTTTTGTACCCCTGATACAGCGCATGATTTTTACCAAGCCAGCCTTGCGGAAGCTCCTTTATATGGATAGAGGTTATTCTCGCATCTTTTTTACGAATAGATTCAATATGCTCGCGGGTACGGTCAGTAGAACGGTCATTCACGACGATCCATTCTAGTGCGGGGTAGCTTTGTTTTATCTGTGAATAGAGACTCGCAGATATACCTGTTTCTTCATTTCTAGCAGCAATAATAATGGATATAAGGGGAGCGTCATCGAACATTTCCACACTTACATCTTCTAATCGATCAATCTTTCTCATTCCAATCACTGCATCTATTAAAATGATCAGCCAAAAAAGGCAAGTAAATAGAAGAAGCCACATAATCATATAGTAATCACTCCTTACCTATGATCTTAGCCTTTTTTTGTTTCGATGAGAAGCGAGATGTTCAAACAAAAAAAGCGAGGGAAATCCCCTCACTTTTAGCGGCCAATGAACATTTGTGTCCAATAGTGACCGTACGAACCTCCTTTTGCATAACCTACACCAATGTGCGTATAGTTAGAAGAAAGAATATTCTGACGGTGGCCTGTGCTGTTCATCCAAGCATTGAACACAGCCTGTGCAGAAGTTTGACCAGCAGCGATGTTTTCACCTGAAGCGCGGTATGTAATCCCGAAATTACGGATCATTTGATGCGGACTTCCGTATGTTGGTGATGTATGGCTGAAGTAGTTTTTATCACGCATATCCTCTGACTTGAATCTAGCAACACGTGATAATTCCCAGTTGCTTTGTAGTGGATTTAAGCCGTGTTTCGCACGTTCTTGGTTCACAAGACGAATGACTTCTTCTTCCATTGATACAAAGCTTGATGCGCTAGGGATCGTTAGGCGCTGGCCAGGATAGATCACATTAGGATTAGATACTTGCGGGTTTGCTTGGATAATTTCTGTCACACCCACTTGATAGCGGACAGCAATTTTCCACATTGTATCTCCTTGTGAAACAGTGTGTGTGGTAGACGCTTCGGCATCTGTTCCACCAAAACCAAAGACTAAGGCAACGGACAATAAAAAGAGTGAGGTAAATCGTTTGAAATGTCTCATAAATCTATAATAAAAAGGTTTACTATGTAAGTATAGCGGTAATTGCTGCCTCTAAAGGGTAGTAATTGGCTCGTTTACTAGTGTTAGGAAGTTTAGTAGGTCCATCGTTTTTATATGAAAAAATGAACTAAGGCGAATGGAGGGATCTAGTAATGAAAATGTTGCTGCTTATTGGGATGTTGTTACTAGTTTTGGCCGCATGTCAAAATTCTGCAAATGAAAGGGAGGATTTACTACAAGAGGAAGTACCTGGTGAAAATGTAGAGACTGATCCAGAAGAAGCAGAGGGTGATGCAGAGCTCACGGAAAAAGAAAAACTGCTGAAAAAAGCAGATACTGCGCTTCTTACACTTTCAAAGCAAGATTGGCAAAGCCTCTCTAAAATGACTCATCCCAAAAAAGGCTTAACATTTTCCTTTTATGCCGCTATCGGAACAGATGAAGATAATGATGTAACCTTTACAAAAGAAGAGGCAGCCAACCTCGGTAATGACACGGAGTATATATGGGGATATGATCACGGCGATCAGCAATTTATAATGACAGCCCATAATTGGGTGACAAATTACCTCCTTATGCATCAAGGAGTATCGTCCGTTGATTACACTGAAGTGACCTATAACGACTCCATTGTAGAAAGTGGGGGAATGATAAATACGATTGCTGATGAGTATCCTGAAGCAAAGTATGTAGAGTATTACTCACCACCTTCTGACATTGAGTTCGATTGGCAGGCGCTTCGGTTTGTATTTGAAGAAAAAGAGGGCGAGTGGTATCTAGTTGCCATTGTTCGTGATGTCTATTCGCCATAAAGACCTTTAACCCCCATGAATGAATTATCATTCATAGGGGATTTTTGTTGAATAAGCAGGAAAAACCTGTTTACTAGACGAATGTAAAAGTATAGTAGTAAGAATATTATGTTAATGAGAATGGTGAGCGTTGCATAAAGTAATAGCGATAAGATAGTTAATAAAGTAGAAATGAAAGCGTTTTAAAGGGGGATATGCATGGGTACAGCATCTTTTTTAAAAGAAGAGCATATGATTTTTCGTAAAGCGGTTCGGAGTTTTCTAGAAAAAGAGATTAAACCTCATTATGAAAAATGGGAGAAGGATGGACTCATTCCTAGGGATATTTGGTACAAGCTTGGAGGTGAAGGACTTTTATGTCCGTGGCTTCCTGAAGAGTACGGCGGAATGGGAGCTGATTTTGGCTACTCCTTTGTCCTGATCGAAGAACTAGAACGCATTGGTTCAAGTCTAGTAGGAGTTCCATTGCATAATGATGTGGTTGTTCCTTATTTATGGCACTATGGTAATGAAGAACAAAAGGGTCGGTGGCTTCCTAAATGTGCTACAGGGGAGGCAGTGACAGCCGTTGCGATGACAGAACCAGGGACAGGTTCTGACCTGCAGGCAATTAAAACAACGGCAATATTAGATGGCGATTCCTATGTATTAAATGGCTCTAAAACGTTTATTTCAAATGGCCTTCACGGGGATCTGTTTGTCGTCGTTTGTAAAACAGATCCAAGAGCAGAGCCAGCTAGAGCAGGAATCAGTCTTTTAGTCGTAGATGGAAATTCTGAAGGATTCATTAAAGGGAAAAAACTCGATAAGGTCGGACTCAGATCTCAAGACACGCTTGAACTCACATTTGAAGATGTCCGTGTACCAAAGGAAAATCTATTAGGAGAGGCCGGGAAGGGTTTCTACTACTTAATGGAGCAGCTGCAGCAGGAGAGGCTGATCGTAGCGATCGCAGCTGTTACAGCAGCAGAAGTGACGCTTGATTCTACTCTTACGTATGTAAAGGAAAGAAAAGCATTTGGAAAACCGGTCGGATCGTTTCAACATAATCAATTTACTTTAGTTGAACTAGCAACAAAAGGGGAAATTGGCCGTACCTTCCTTCACTCCTTAGTAGAGCGGCATATGAGAGGCGAGGATGTGGTTAAAGAAGTGTCTATGGCAAAGTGGTGGCTCACTGATCTTGCGAAAGAGACAGTCAGTACGTGTGTCCAGCTGCACGGAGGGTATGGATACATGGAAGAGTATGAAGTAGCAAGACGTTCTAGAGATATTCCTGTATCAGCAATTTATGCAGGGACAAATGAAATCATGAAAACGATCATTGCGAAAAAAATGGGGTTATAGAGATGATTCTGGCTAAACAAGGAATGCTTGATTCAATAAAAATCATTGATTTCACAAATTATCTCCCTGGTCCTTTTGCTTCTTTACGACTTGGAAACATGGGGGCACAAGTAATTAAAGTAGAACCTCCGCATGGTGATCCTGCCCGGCACCTGTCCACGATGCATGAAGGCGTGGGAGTTATTTATGCCGCAACGAACTGGAATAAACAATCGATTCACCTTAATTTAAAGGACCCCGCAGATCAAGAAAGAGCCCTGCAGCTCATTAAGAATGCGGATGTTGTCATTGAGTCATTCAGGCCTGGTGTGATGGAGAAATTCGGCCTTCATTACGAACGGCTGAAAAAAATGAATCCTGGCTTAATATATTGTTCAATCTCTGGCTACGGGCAGCATACAGATCATCAAAGCGGATTTGGCAGCCATGATATTAATTACATGGCAGAGAGCGGGATATTATCTTTGTTATCTGATGAAAATGGGAAGCCTGTTCATCCCCATATTCAATTTGCCGATTATATGGGCGGAATGTATGCTTCTGAGCAAATTCTTGCGGCCCTAGTCAGCCGCGGTGTGAATGGATACGGGCAATATGTAGATATCAGTCTTGTCGATGCCTTATTTTCAATGCTTGGTGCCTATGAGTTAATTTACAGGGAAACTGGACGTACTGCCGGAGTAGATGAACTGAACGGTCAGTATGTATGTTATTCCATTTATGAGACGAAGGACGAGCGCTATATGGCAATAGGGGCGCTTGAGGAGAAATTTTGGAGTAACTTTTGTACAGCTGTTCACCAGCCGCACTGGAGACATAGAGGACAAGACCGGCGGGATGAGGTGCATTCAATTGCAAGTGAAGTCACTGCTCTGTTTAAAAGCAGGACGTTAGATGAATGGACGCAATTTGCTAAGAAAGTCGATTGCTGCTTGTCCCCAGTCCTGACCATAAACGAGGCAGTTTCTTCTCCGCTTATACATGAACGAGGGCTGATTGAGATGCTTACAGATGAGAGAGCAAGAATTCGCACATTACCAGCTAACCAACCTAACAAAAGAAAGGAACGATCAATATGAGAGAAGTAGTCATTGTAGAAGCAGTAAGAACTCCGCTAGGAAAGAGAAAAGGTGCCTTATCAAACCTCCGTGCAGATGAACTATTGGCGCTGCCTTTAAAAGAGCTTGTTGAGCGGACGAACATTGATCCCGCAGATATTGAAGATGTAATTGCCGGCTGTGTCTCGCAAGTAGGAGAGCAGGCACCAGATATTGCACGGCTCGCAGCGCTTATTGCAGGCTATCCCATTGAAGTACCTGGTGTGACGATCGACCGTCAATGCGGCTCAAGCCAGCAAGCCGTTCATTTTGCTGCGCAAGCGATTGCTAGCGGTGATATGGATGTCGTCGTTGCAGCCGGAGTTGAGCATATGACGCGGGTTCCAATGTTTTCAAATGTTCAAGGAAGCTCTTACAGTAAAAAGCTAAGCGACAAATATGAACTCCTGCATCAGGGAGTATCATGTGAACGGATGGTCGAAAAATGGGAATTAACAAAAGAAGAATTGGATCAGTTCTCGTTAAACAGTCATAAAAAAGCAGTAAGTGCTTGGGAAGCTGGACATTTCGACCGTGAAGTGATGCCGATTCATTGTACGGCAGAAGACGGATCAGTTATTGAGCTGACAAAAGATGAAGGTCCAAGAGCAGATACAACATTAGAAGCTTTGCAATCTTTAAAAACAGTGTTCAAAGAAGAGGGTGGCACCATTACGGCGGGAAATGCAAGTCAAATGAGCGACGGGGCGGCAGCAATTCTACTTATGTCACGTGATAAAGCAGACGCTTTAGGTCTTAAACCCCGCTGTAAAATTACAGCACGGAGCGTAGTCGGCTCTGATCCAACACTTATGCTGACCGGACCAATCCCAGCTACGCATAAAGTATTAAAGAAAGCCGGCTTAACGATTGAGGACATGGACCTTTATGAAGTAAATGAAGCGTTCGCTCCCGTTCCGCTTATTTGGGCGAAGGAAGTAGGGGCGGACTTAAATAAACTAAACCCTAACGGTGGTGCGATAGCTCTTGGCCACCCGCTTGGAGCAAGCGGGGCACGTGTGATGACGACTTTGCTCCATGAGATTGAACGTACAGGAGGACGCTACGGCCTTCAAGCTATATGTGAAGGTTTTGGCATGGCGAATGCGACGATTATTGAACGACTAGACTGATCTTTTCGATGGATTAACTCGATTGATTAACTTAGAGGGGGGCGTGAGAAAATGAGAGTAAAGAACAAAACGTTTCTAGTGTCAGGAGGCGCATCAGGCCTAGGCGAGGCGACGGTACGGATGATCGTTTTAAATGGAGGTCAAGCGGTGATTGCTGACCTAGATTCGACGAAAGGCGAAGACTTAGTAGCTGAACTAGGAGAAGCAGTCACATTTGTCAAAACAGATGTGACAAACGATGAAGATGCAAAAAGTGCAGTCGCTCATGCTGTTTCCCATTTTCAAACGTTGCACGGTCTCATCAATTGCGCAGGCGTAGGAATCGCCAAAAAAGTGCTAGGTAAGAGAGGGCTTCACGGGGTCGAAACATTCCAAAAGGTCATGCAGGTGAATTTAATCGGTACTTTTTCAATGATTCAACATGCAGCAGAAGTGATGAAAGAGAATGAGCCGAACCGTGAAGGAGAGCGGGGAGTCATTATTAATACAGCATCTGTTGCTGCTTTTGACGGACAAATTGGGCAAGCTGCCTATGCTGCCTCAAAAGGTGGAGTAGTCAGCATGACATTGCCGCTAGCTAGAGAGCTTAGCGCATTTGGCATCCGAGTGATGTCGGTAGCACCAGGAATATTTGAAACGCCGATGTTTGCTACGCTTCCAGAGGCCGCTAAGCAATCACTAGGTCAAATGACCCCATTCCCCAATAGACTCGGTCATCCGAAAGAGTATGCCGATCTCGTTCAGCATATTATCACAAACCCGATGTTAAATGGGGAAGTGATCAGGCTGGACGGGGCCATTCGAATGCAGATGAAATAATGTCTTGAAAGCCGCTAAAACAAAACTCATGACTAGGTCCAGTCAACGCACTTGATGTTCTAAAATTCCTTTCTGCATTAGTTGTTGATTTCCGCTGCAGGCACACGCTTTCCGCGGGCGGCCCGGGAGCTTCCTTGTCGTCACACTCCAGCGGGATCTCCCCTGGCCACGCACATCCCGCAGGATTCGGTGCCTTCCGCTATAATCAACGGAGGAAGGATGTTTTATAATGCTCCCATTTTATTAAGTAGCTGTTAAGTAATCCTTACAATCAACTCAAGGATGTCTGCTTTAATATAATTTGAACTTCTCCATAACTAAATCTCTCCACACAATAATTACATAAAGCAACACCCCAGCGGATGAAATATGCGTAGACTTCTGCGGTGCCTAGAGCAGGGCTGAGATCCCACAGGGGTATAGCCCGAGGAAGCACAGCAGCTCACCGCGAAAAGCGAAGCATATTTCAGGAGCGAAAACTATGCTAAAAACCGTGTTTAAGGCACTTAAAGTTTTGAAGCTATAACCACATCACTTTGCATAATAATTACACATCAATAACCCGGCACACTTTCTGTTAGGGCAGTTAATCCCTTCTAACCCCCTTTAGTTAACCCTGCTCTATCCAAATACTCTATTAATCCGCAAATAATAAAAAGACTTATTTCCAAATGGATAAGAATGGTGTAAGATGAATGAAGTTTAGGTCTAATGTATTGTGAAAAATGTCTGTTATATGTTTATGAGGGTATGTATATAAAAAAGGGTGATAAGGGGAGAGAATGACGTTGAAGCTGTTATTTAAACAACGTAAAAAGCAATCTGAATTATTAGAAGAAATGGATACACTTACCTATGATGATGTAGTGCTAGATGTATCACCAGAAGTGGCACTCCAATTAAAAATGATTCATTTAACAAAAGAAGATTTAGTTCGAATTAAAGCAATCCAACCGCTTATTCATGAGCATATTGAAGAGATTGTCGATAATTTTTATAAAAATCTCTATCAAAATCCTGCACTTACAACGATTATTGAAGATCACAGTTCAGTAGACCGGTTAAAGAAAACATTGAACAGACATATTGAGGAAATGTTCGCTGGGAAAATGGATGCAGCGTATGTAGAGCAGCGAAATCGAATTGCTCATGTTCACGTTAAGATTGGTTTAGAACCAAAATGGTATATGTGTGCATTTCAAGATTTGTATACATCGATTGCAGTGATGATCAAAGAGCATGCGGTGGATACTTCTGAATGTCTGGATGCAATGCTCTCTGTATCCAAAATTTTAAATATTGAGCAGCAGCTCGTACTTGAGGCTTATGAAAATGAAAATGAGCGTAACCGTCAGAAAGATCTTGAAGAACGCCACGAGCTTCAGTTGAAAGTGAATACGACTGCTGAAGAGCTTGCAGCGATCTCAGAGGAAACGAGTGCGTCGATTGACGAGTTGAAAGCAAAGTCAGAGGATGTGCATCGTTACAGCACGGAGGGGACAGCTGCCTCATCTCAAGTGGAGAGCCTATCTAAAGAAGGAAAGGATAAGCTTCAAGAACAGTATTTAAAAGTAAAAGAAGTCGATCAATACATGGAGAAAATTTCATCTGAAATGGAATTATTAAAAGACGTTTCAGAAAAAATTAATGATATTGTAGGGCTTGTCCAATCGATTGCTGATCAAACGAATTTGCTTGCACTAAATGCAGCGATTGAGGCAGCACGTGCAGGAGAAATGGGTAAAGGCTTTTCAGTTGTAGCAAGTGAAGTCAGAAAGCTTGCTGAGCAGACAAAAGCATCCGTAAGTGAAGTGTCTGGCTTAATCGTCTCTACAAAAGAACGGATAGGTTCTGTATCGTCCTATATGTCGACCATTGATGAACTTGTTAAAAATAGTGCCAATGGTTTATCTAGTACGAATGAATTTTTCGACCGTATTGTCACTCAAACAGAAACGACGAAAGAACAGAACAGGAATGTCGATCAAGAAATTAAGAAGATCGCTCATGTTATTGAAGAGATTAATGATGCAGCCTATCAGCTTGCAACAACTGCTAATGAATTGAATATGATTACGCATCATCTTGACTAACAGAACGCACCTGAAGTGAAAAACTTCAGGTGTTTTTTTCGTTCTTAATTAAATTTTAATATTTATCTTGTACATTATAATCAACTACTTAGAGAGGATGAAAATAATGAAAAAAGCAACTTTTCTAGCATCTGCCTTATTAGGTGCTTCCATATTTGTAGCAGGCTGCAGCGAGGAAACGCATACGGACCATGAGCCTGCTATGGAACAAGAGATGGATGAGAATATGAACGAAGAAATGGAAAATGAGGGAATGGATCACGATGATATGGATCATGATCAAATGGACAGTGACGACTCCACTGAAGATGCCCATCAAAGTCATAATAATCAAGGTGGAAAAACGGATTATGCAGACGAACCCCATTCATTTAACGAGGCTGCAACCGAACAGTTACTCGTATCAAACACAAAAAATATTACAAGGTTAAATGAAGATAATCCGATAACATTGTCTATTCATGTATCTCAGATGATCTGGCCTTCTACACATGAGGAAAATCAACCGGGCACCGTTATTTTAGCTCCAGTTAATAATTGGCAGTATTCTTTAGCTGCTTTAACTTTAGTACATCATCCAAATGACGGCCCTATTCTTTATTATGATGAGGAAATAAATGATGATGTATTAGATGAATTAAACCGTCTAAATCCAAAAGGTAATAATGAAGGAATTGAAGTATTAGCTGTCGGGGAGCTTAGCGAGTCTGAACGAAGTAAATTAACTGCATTTGAAGTGAAAACGATTAACGAGAACAACCCAGCGGCGTTCGCACAAATGGTAGAAGAAGAGTTTTCAAAAACAATTGATACTGTAGAAGAGGCAGTAATCATTGGTTCGATGGAAGACTCTGCAAAAGAATATACGCTCACTGCAGCGAATTGGATTTCTCATATGAATGAATCACTTTTGTATGTGAATAGCGACACGATTCCAGAAGAAACAAAAGAAGCCTTAGCACAAAGAGAAGGTTCGGCAAAAATATATGTGTTAGGACCCGAAAAAGTTATTAATCAAACTGTAGTAAGCGAACTAGAAGAGTATGGTGATGTTGTACGTATAGAAGGTGAGAATGCGGTCAGTCAATCAATTGAAATGGCTTCTTTTAAAGACACGGAGACTGGTTTTGGGTGGGGGATCACAGAACCAGGACACGGTTTAGTGTTTGCATCGACTGCCTCACCAGAGCTCGCCATTGCAGCGGCACCATTTGCCCATTTAGGCAAACATGCTCCAATGATCTGGCTCGATGAAGGAGAACTTACTCAAGATCTTTTCAATTATTTGGCTCAAATAAAGCCTGAATTTCAGGAAGATCCAACAGAAGGACCTTATAATCATGGATATCTGATAGGTACCTTTGATACAATATCATTTAATACACAAGGAATATTAGATGAAAAATTAGAGATTGTCTCAGCTGATGGAGACGGTCATGGTCAACACTAAGCAAAAGGAGAAATAAAATGAAAAAATGGTTGTTACTAGGAGCGGGTTTTGTAAGTATCCTTGCCGGATGTCAAACTGCAGGAAGTGAAGTAGAAGAGTTTTCTCACCTCCATGGTCTCGAGTTTGCTCACAATGAAGATGCTTTTTATGTTGCTACTCACCACGGGTTAATTAAGCATGCAGATGGGGAGTGGATAGATGTAAATAAAGAAGCAGAGAAACATGATTTTATGGGTCTTGCAATTCTGGATGAGAATACAATGCTCTCAAGTGGTCACCCGAGTCACTCGTCAGATTTAGAAGATCCTCTTGGGGTGATGAAAAGTACCGATCAAGGAGAAACGTGGGAACCGATTGCTCTTTATCCAGAAGTGGATTTTCATCTTCTTCATGCAAATAAAGGAGACTCAAACCAAGTTTATGCTATAGATGCGTACAACTCTCACTTTTATCACTCGGAAGATGGTGGTTATTCATGGGAACAGGTTGAAACAGAAGGGTTGCCAGAGCCAATTGGTCACACGTACAGTTTAACGTCACATCCTCAGTTTCCTAGTCATGTACTTGCTGGTACTGAAGAGGGAGTGTATATGTCATTAGATAACGGTCAGACCTGGGAAGAAATGGAGAGCAATTCTACAGCGACTGCACTTGAATCATTAAACGGGGAGAACGAAGAATTAATGGCCTACTTTGTAGGTGAATTAGAAGGGTTATATTTTAGTAAAGATTTTGGACAAACATGGGAGTCCCTCGATTTCACTTTAGAAAATGATATGATTTCTTATATTAGTCAACATCCAGGCCAAGATAATGAAATCATCTTAGGTTCCATGCAAGAGGCGATCTATCATACAAGTGATTTTGGAGACACTTGGACGCAATTAGCGGAAAATGGAAAATTTCTTCCGTAGAACATTAAGCTGACCATTTAGAAGATATCTAAATGGTCAGTTGTTTTTATAGCATGATGATGATTGGAATGGGGATCTTCATTTGGAGCGATACTTGGAGCTTCGATAAAATGAATACAGATAAAGCTTGCACAAATGAATAAGAAATACCAGATAGTCTTGAGAGATAAGGTCTTTTGGGTGTTGTTTTTTATTTCTTGAGCCAGTGCTAAATAAAGAATAAACAGGGTGCCGACTAAAAGCAGCAGCATGACTTGAGTGAGTGGCAAATGATGCTGTACTGGGACCATCACAGCAAGCATAGTGCCCATCATACCTCCCATTAAACCTGAGATAAATCCGTCCATTACAGCAATAAGTGAGAATGGATAGCCAAATAAAACGCCTATTAAAGCGCCGATAAACATGCTGATGATGGTCGTCTCAAAAAAGGCATCTGAAAATAATATTCCAAGGACAACACCCGATGAAAGTCCTATCATCATACCAATTGCCATAGCTGCGCACATTCCGAGCATATTTGATAAATAAGATTTATAAACAAAGACAATAAAACCAATGATGGCCAGTAAAAGGACGAGGAGACATAGTAAATACCACTGCATGACGAATTCTCCCTTCTATTTCAAAATGTACATTTATGGACTATGTAAATACAACGATTAACCCTTTATTCAAAAGGTAGTTTGTACACTAGTATTAGTTTGTCTTAATAAATATGTCTAAAAACGAAAAGAAGAGATTGGTGAGAATAGATGAAGAAAATAATAATTATTGATGATGAGAGGGAAATGCAAAAGTTACTTGAACTCTGCATTCAATCAAGCAGCTATGATATTAGAACGTTATCAAGCGCCATTGAGGCAGAGTTTTATTTAAACAAGGAGGATATCCACCTCATCTTATTAGATATTATGATGCCAGAGATGACGGGTTTTGAATTTTTGAAGCTCATAAATGAATTACAAAAAGAAATTCCGGTCATTTTAATTACCGCTATGGATGATACAGAAGCTGTTGTTAAGGGTCTTGAGCTTGGCGCTTATGACTTTATCACAAAACCGTTTGAGCCTAGAGAATTAAAGGCTAGAGTTCAATCAGTTATCAAAAGAACAGAACACTTATTTGAGAAAGATACAATTATTAGCAGGTTCGGAATTAATAGGAACCCATCTCAAAGAATTTTCACATATAATGAACAAGTCATCCCGTTTACAAACAAAGAATATCAATTATTCTCTAGGTTCTTTCAATATCCAGGAAGAGTATATACCAGAGATCAACTCCTAACACTTGAATGGGAAGAGGAAGAAGAACGCTTCAACCGAAATGTAGATGTCCATATCAAGCATATTCGAGACAAGTTAGTACAAGCTGGCATAGAAAGACCCTTAATTGAAACCGTGTGGGGTGTGGGGTATAAAATGCCATTAGAGGAGCTGGACTAGGTGAAGCTGGCTACAAAATTATTAATAGCTATTTTCTTCTCTATTGTTTTTGTCATCATCGTAATGAGTCTATCTTTTTATCATTTTTCTAAGTCCTATTATAAACATCAACTTCAAGAAGACGTGGAAAACCGGCTGCTTTCTCATGCCGAAATAATAGGCGCGCACTCTGATGAGACAACCTTAGCGCATGTCATGATGATGGAGGCAGGGCAAGAAGAAAATACATTCATTATTTTTGATGAATCACTACAAGTCATCAACAGTTCGAGGTATTTTTCTGATGAGGTCTTAGCTAATTACCAATTATGGATATCAAAGAAGATTCATCAGAACAGCAAAACTGAATTTATCGACACAATGGAAGAACATATCCCTCATGCTTGGTCTTACACTTCCTTTGCGACAATAGATGGAGAAAGAGGGTATTTGTTTATTGATCAAGATACTGGAAGCTTCGAGAAGACGAGAAAACATATCTTCTTATTAACATTAGGCATAGGTTTCCTTGCCATGTGTTTAGCTGTCATCGTAAGTTTCTATTTATCAAAGCGGCTGACCAATCCTATTATGAAGGCTCAAGAACTAACTAGAGAGATTGCCTCGGGTCGATTAGATGTAGACGTACCTATATCGACTAGTAAAGATGAGGTCTCCATATTGCTTTCCGATATTTCAATTATGGCTATAAGTTTAAAAGAGTATCGAGATGAAAGGCAGCAATTTTTAACGAATATCTCTCATGATCTTAGAACCCCCTTAACTTACATAAAGGGCTATTCCGCGTTATTAAAAGATCAGCAGCTTGAACCACCTGTAGTCAAAGAGCAATCAAACATTATTTATCAAGAAGCCTCCCGGATGGAGCATTTAGTTCAAGATCTCTTTCATTTAATGAAATATGAAGAGGGTTCATTCCATTTGGATGTTGAAAGAACGGATCTGAAAGGTTTTTTTGATCAAATACAAACAAAATTGAAGCTTGACATCCAATCAAAACAGCTAAATTTAAAGGTTCATGCAGCTAATGATGATATGTATGTAGCTATTGACAGAGGACAGTTTGAGAGGGCGGTAATGAATCTTGTATCTAATGCGATTCGTCATACTCAACCTGGGGGAGAAATTAATGTTGCTCTAACTCGGGAAAGTCAGAGGTGTATGATTGAAATACGCGATAATGGCACAGGCATACCTGAAAAAGATCTTGATCGCATTTGGGAAAGGTTTTACCGAGTAGATTCTTCTCGTTCTACTAAACTTGGCGGCAGCGGTTTAGGTCTTGCCATTACGAAAGAGATCATTCATCTCCACCACGGGTTGATCTCCGTTTCTAGTAAAATGGGGGAGGGGACAACGTTTATAATCGAAATTCCTGCTGAATAGAACGCTTTTATGATATATTTCAATTATATGAGTCTTTTATACAATTGGAGAGGGGCATATCATGAATACAATACATCCAACAACAATCCCAGCACTAAATAAAGAATTAGGCGAGCAGGTTTCAGGTTATATTAACACTTTAACGAAACCGCCAGGAAGCTTAGGAAGATTAGAAGAATTAGCGATTCAGTTAGCCGAAATGAAAAATAATCCATTTCCTAAAGTATCCCCTGCGGGCGTTCTAGTGTTTGCGGCTGACCATGGAATAGCCGCTGAGGGGGTCTCTGCATTCCCGCAAGAAGTGACCGAGCAAATGGTCATGAATTTTCTTAACGGCGGAGCTGCGATTAATGTATTTTCAAGACAAATTGGTGCTGCATTGAAGGTTGTAGATATTGGTGTAGCAGGAGAGATCGAGCATGAGGCGTTAATTGTGGATAAGGTACGAAACGGCACTCGTAATTTCTTTGAAGAAGATGCGATGACATACGACGAAGCAGTTGAAGCCATTGCGGTCGGAAGAAGGCAGGCTGAAAAACTCATTGAAGAAGGCATTGAGAGCATCATTCTTGGAGAAATGGGAATTGCCAACACAACATCAAGCAGTGCGCTCCTAGCTGTATTGACTGGCAAGCCCGTTAAAGATTTAGTTGGATATGGGACGGGTATCACAAATGAACGCCTGCAGCATAAAATAGAGATTATTAATCAGTCAATCGAGAATAGAAAAGCGGATGCAGCAGATCCGATTGATATTTTGAGGAAGCTAGGGGGTCTTGAGATTGCAGGCATGACAGGAGCTATGCTGTTTGCGGCTGAACGTCGCGTTCCGATTATTTTAGATGGGTTTATTTCCACGGTCGCAGCACTGATTGCTGTCCGTATGGCACCAGTATGTGCAGAGTACATGATTGTCGGGCATCAGTCGGTTGAGCCAGGACACTTAACAGCAGTGGAAGCCCTCGAAAAGAAACCGCTAGTTAATTTGGGATTAAGGCTTGGTGAAGGTTCTGGTGCTGCGGTAGCTTTTTCAATTATTGAATCTGCATGTAGAATGGTGAGTGAAATGGCTACCTTTGAATCGGCTGGTATCTCGAAATAATTATCACACAAAAATGATCTCGCCATAAAAAATCCCGGTAGACACAGCTAGTCGCTGTCCACCGGGATTTATTTTTACAGTTATTCAGTACGTGTATTACCGCCATTATTCTGCCCATTTCCACGAACTAGAACTTTTAATCCTTGTCCCATATCAGAAGCTAGTACGTAATTTCGGTCAACGAATACGCCCCATACATCGCCTTGATCTGGTACATACTGACCGATTTGCTCTGGGTTAGCTGGGTCTGAAATATCTACCATGTACACGCCGCCAGCATAGTGGCTTAAGTAAAGCGTATTTCCTTGGACTTTAGGGTCATGAACAGTATTAGCAAATGTCGTACCATCTTCTACTTTTTCCGTTAAGTCCGTTTTGAACTCACTTAAAAGCTTTGGATTGGACTTATCCTTCACATCGAAAATACGAGTATAACCATAAGACTCTTCATAGCCCGCGCGTACAGGAACATACACTTCTCTTGTTTCAATTAAGACGTTGCCGCCACGAGCAAGTGCAGCGGAGTGAGCAGAACCTTGCTGCTCAGAAGAGAAGTCTGTGCGCCCAAGGTATACAGGGTTTTCAGGGTCACGTACATCGAAAATGACCGTTCCTAAATCCCACATAGACACATATGCATATTGTGTATTATTGTCTGTAATGACTGAATGATTAAATACTGCTCTAGTTTTACCGTCCGGCGCGTTCCAGTGGTATCCATTAAAGGAATCGTCTACTTCAGCAAGATCACGAGGGTCAAACTCCCACAACTTTTCAGGGTTTGCAGGATCAGTGACATCAATAATTTGGAAGTCTTTTTCTTCACCCCCACTATAGTAGTCAGCATACGGGTTTGAAGTGAATACTAGGGCGCGATTTCCTTGAGTCGCTAAATAAAGCTCATGTGTACCTGCTGTATTATCATACACTTCATAGAATCCAAGTTTTTCTGGGCTGTATGGATCGGTTACATCATAAAGCAAGAATCCTCCTGCAGTGTCGGCATTGCGGTTCCGCTGCTGAACACTTACAACCGCAAGATCTCCTTTGAATTCTGGTGTATTCACTGATTTAACAATCACTTTCTCCTGCCATGTACCAGGGACGTCATCGTGAGCAAATGCAGCTACTTCAACAGGGTTGGAAGGATCTTTCATATCAAAAACACGAACCCCGCCGTTCGCACCGCCAGCTGTATGTGTTCCTAAATAAGCAAATCCTTTATGGGCATACACATCAGCGGTATTGTTTTGAGCATCTCCGTTAATTTTCTCGATTTGTACAGATGCTGCTTCTTGTAAGCTTGACACTTTGCCTGTCCCTTCATTTTTCGCCTCACCTAGCGTGGCTAACTCTTCATTTGAGAAGACGATACGCTCACCCTTTTGAAGTCCAGACTCATCTAGTGCATCATGTGCAAGTACTGCAGGTGCTGCAGCCGATAATACTAAAGCGCCTGCTAATGTAGATTTAAGAACAACATGTCTCATTTTTTTCAATCGAATAACCTCCAATAATTTTTAGATTATTTCACCTTTTCACAATTCAATATACTAAAGCAGAAACCTTTATTAGTATACTAATTATTTCGGTTATTGAAATAATTAATGCTATTTTCCTAACGAGCAGTAGGTATGTAGTTGGATATTTTTTCTAGGATGATAGCTGCTGAATAAAAAAGAACTAGAATAGTTCTACATGCGAAACATTCTCATTGCTTCTATTATTAAATAGGAGTAAAGTGGAGGAATGGAAAAAAGAGAGTAAGAGGGGAAACCAATGAATCATTTTTTGAAGCAACATTTATATGTTGTTTATTCTGTCATTTTACTTATGTATATAGCCAATACGTTTATAGGCAGTGAACCAATTCATTATGTAATCGGAATCCTTGCCATTCCGATGCTTCTCATATCCTTTTTAGGGGCGAGTAAACTATTTCGTATTTTAGGCAGTATTTTTATTACTGTCGGTACGGGGATGTATATCTATTCTGGACTGCCGCTCTATCAAGTCCCGCTGTATTTTACATCCACTATGCCGTTACTCGCCTTTTTAACCGTGTTACCTTGGATGAACAGCATCGTTCGTGCAGGACGTTTTGACCGTCGTATTAATGAATTAATGAAAGCAAATGTGTCAGACTTAGGGAAGCTGTATGTCAGAAGCTCGTTTACGACGTACACTTTATGTTCGTTCATTAATTTATCCGCCTTATCGATTTCTCAAGAAGTGCTCCTAGAGAATATGGCTAAAATGAAGAAAAAAATCAAGGATTCTTTTATAAGTCAAACGACGCTGCGAGCATTTGCCGTTGCACTCTGCTGGAGTCCGATGGAGATTATGGTGGCGATGACAGTGGATGCGACAGGTGTCAGCTATCTAGCTTATCTTCCTTGGCTCATTCTTTGTTCATTCATTGTGTTAATGGTGGATTGGTTATGGGGGTCCAGGCGATTCAAGCCGGTACCTTATGAAGCAGCTGTCTACCATCCCGAACGAACGATTGAACCTGGCATCATTGCATGGAAAATCACCAAACTGGTAATTGCATTAACTGCTTTTTTGCTCATTGTGGTGACATTAGGGAATGCCTACAACTTAAACTTTATTTTATCTGTTACGCTTGTCATCTTGCCATTTAGTTTCTGCTGGGCTCTTGTTATGAACAGGATGCGGAGTTTTCTTGCGATTGGATGGGGGACTTGGAAATTTCGAACAAATCACATGCAAAATTTTGTTGTGTTGTTCTTATCACTTGCTTTTTTCTCTTCTAGTTTAAACGAAACACCTTTTCTAGGAATGATCCAGCAGCCGTTTTTAGCTGCCTCTGAGACACCTTTAGTCATTTTACTGCTAATTCAAGGTACTTACTTATTGATGAGTATGATCGGAGTCCATCCTGTAGCTACAATCGGCATACTAGCTGAGGTAATGCAGCCTTTATATTCAGTCATTAATCCAATGAGCGTCGGAATGGTATTAATTACAGGTGCACTAGCAACAGCTACAGTTGGAGCTTACGGGATCACTGTCACGATGACCTCGATGAACACGATGCAAAACCCTTATCGCATTACGTTGCGGAATATGCCATTTGCTATATTGTACGGAGGGGTTGGCACGTTAATCGGATATTTGCTTTTATAAATTAAAAAAGGAGATGACCAGCGCATTGGCGGTCATCTCCTTTTACCTTACCCTAACAACTTACAATCTGGGGTCGTAACGATTATTATCTGCCACAGACACCTCATTTCATTCTTGTTAAAAACAATCTTGAAATTTCTGGTTACTGTACAATGCAATCACCTCATAAAAGGGATAATCGAAAAACATCCAATTTGTATAGCTAACATCATGTTAAAATGATGGGGTATGGTTGTTGAGAGCACTGCTGCCCTCAAAACTTATTATAGCCAGAGGATTATTTTCTATACAAAAAAATAAAAAACATTTAGGTGCCTACAAAAGTGCAACCTAATCATATGGACAAAAGAAAAGATGAGGGATGTTATGGAGAATCGAATAAGCAAGGGAATTCAAATAAACAATGAAATTCAAATAAGTAAAGAAGTTCAAAAAGCGCTTGACCTCTTGAATTATAAAAAGCTGACGAACGTTCAGGAAAAAGTTGTACCGGTCGCTATAGCTGAAAAAGATGTCATCGTTAAAGCACAAACAGGAAGCGGAAAGACAGCTGCTTATGCCATTCCTTTATGTGAGAAGGTCATTTGGGAGGAGAATAAACCGCAAGCATTAGTATTAACACCGACAAGAGAATTAGCGGCCCAAGTGAAAGAAGAAATCATCAATATCGGCCGATTTAAAAGGGTGAAAGCAGCAGCGGTTTATGGAAAGCAATCCTATGAAAGACAAAAAATAGAGCTGAAGCAGAAAATTCATATTGTCACAGGCACTCCAGGACGAGTTCTTGACCATATCGAGAAGAATTCACTGGATACAACAAATATTCGATTTTTGGTTATTGATGAAGCAGATCAGATGCTGAATATGGGATTTATTGATCAAGTGGAGGCCATAATCGCACGGATACCAGCTAATCGAGTGACAATGTTATTTTCAGCTACGTTTCCTTATGGAGTAGAGGAGCTTTCTAAGCGCCATATGAGTCTGCCTGAATATATCGAAATTAACTCAACGGAAGCAAGCCGGCCAAATATTAACCACGCTTTAATTGAAGTAGAGGCTGATGAGAAAACAGACGTTTTAAAAAAGGTATTAATTACAGAAAATCCTGATAGCTGCATCATTTTCTGCCAAACGCAAGTAGA
Source organism: Alkalihalophilus marmarensis DSM 21297 (assembly GCF_000474275.2). GTDB lineage: Bacteria > Bacillota > Bacilli > Bacillales > Bacillaceae_D > Alkalihalophilus > Alkalihalophilus marmarensis. Next base: position 101,471 of record NZ_ATAE01000020.1, on the reverse strand, counting down.
GGTAGATAAGCTTGAAAAATCCCTTTTAAGAAGCCAATATCCTGTAGAAAAATTACACGGGGGAATGAAGCAGGAAGACCGTTTTGATGTAATGGATCGGTTTAAAGAAGGTGCTTTTCGTTATTTAGTCGCAACAGGGGTAGCGGGCAGAGGGATTGATGTCGCTGATATAGACCTTGTCATTAACTATGATGTACCTGCCGAAAAAGAAAATTATGTGCACCGAATTGGGCGGACAGGCCGGGCAGGAAAAAAAGGAATAGCGAGAACCCTTGTTACTCCGAGAGAACATGGATACATTGATGATATTGAGGATTTTATTGGTGAGCAAATTACACGAGTACCACGTCCTGGAAAAGAAGAAGTAAAGAAAGCTATGAAGGCGTTTCAGATTAAATTGAAAAAGAAACCTCAACTAAAAGAAAATAAGGCAAAAAAACTGAATCAAGATATTATGAAATTGTATTTTAATGGGGGAAAGAAAAAGAAATTACGTGCGGTTGACTTTGTAGGAACTCTCTCTTCCATAAATGGCATACAGTCAGATGATATCGGGATTATTACCATTCAAGAAAGAGAAACCTATGTTGAAGTTTTAAATGGAAAAGGCCCGCTCGTTCTTGAAGAAATGAAACATCGTACGATTAAAGGCAAGCAATTAAAAGTTCACCCGGCGAAAAAATAAGCGAACTGCCAGTCTAGTACTGGCAGTTTTTTCTATAAAAATGTTCACGTTTCGTTCAATCAGATTAAGTGCATTTTACTAATAGATTGTTTATAATAGACATCAATAAAGATATTGTGAATCATTTCACTAACTCCAGCTATACAAGTTAAAAAACAGGGGAATGAAACGATGACTGAACTTAAGCAAATCGCAAAATCATATAAAATGACTAGGCTTGCTCTTATTATCACAGCGATTTTAACTGGTGCAACAGTGATTGCCCAAGCCTATTTCATTGTCACGATTGTCGATGAAGTATTTGTACAGGGCAGCGCATTTACAGAACTCATCCCACTATTCGGCTGGCTTCTTGCGGCACTTATTGGGAGAGTGGTCCTGACTCATATAAACGGATTACTTGGTGTTAAAATGGCTGCATCAGCTAAAGCCAAGCTTAGAAAAACATTAATTGACAGGCTGGCAGCGAATCCGCTTCAAGCATCGATGAAAGGACAGTCTGGAAGAAAAGTCAGTGTGCTGATGGATTCAGTGGATGAGGTGGATAGTTATTTCAGCAAGTATATCCCGCAGGTCATCCAGACCTCTGTTATTCCGCTGATGATTTTGATTGCCGTTTTTCAAGCGCATATCTATACCGCGCTGATCATGATTATAACAGCACCATTTATTCCATTGTTCTATGTGATCATTGGGTTAAAAACAAAGCAAAAATCAGAAGAACAAATGGATAAGCTTGCTGCATTTTCCGGACGTTTTTTAGATACACTCCAAGGGTTGACGACATTAAAATTATTTGGTCAGGCTAAAAAACAAAAAGAGACGATTCGAGAGAGCAGTACGGGGTTTCGCGAAGCGACAATGGATGTATTAAAAATTGCTTTCATCTCCTCATTAATGCTCGAATTTATCTCCATGCTGGGGATTGGCTTGATCGCGCTTGAAGTAGGATTACGTTTGATCATTTTTGAGAGCATCACGTTTCATGCAGCCTTCTTTGTTCTCGTATTGGCACCGGAATTTTATATGTCGCTAAAAGACCTCGGCAGTGCCTTTCATACAGGGCGAGGCAGTCTAGGGGCTGCTAAAAAAATTACCGATGAACTAAAGGAAGAAAGCGGGAAAGTAAACTGGGGTGACGCCCAAATGAAGAGTGATGAAGTGCCGCCTCAAATTGAGCTGCAACAGCTCGAGGTCACATATGGTGATGGAGAATTCACTTTACAGAACATTAATACAACAATTAAACCATATGAAAAAGTAGCCATTATTGGACGCAGCGGATCGGGCAAAACCACACTCCTCCATGCTATTGCAGGACTGTTGCCACGCACTGCGGGAGAGATCATGATCGACGGTTTGCCTCAATCAAAATATAAGGAGTCAGAATGGTTTGATCAGGTTTCCTATATTTCTCAGAATCCTTATTTGTTTGCTGGCACTATTGCTGAGAATATTGCGATTGGAACAAGTGCTGAGGTGACTCGCAATGATATTGTTGAGGCATGTGATAAGGCAGGCTTAACTGAGTTAATCAACGAGTTAGAAAATGGCTATGATACAGAAGTCGGTGAAGCCGGACGAGGACTTTCTGGCGGTGAGAAGCAGCGTCTCGCAATCGCTCGTGCGTTCTTAAAGCAGCCTAAAATTATTCTGTTTGATGAGCCTACGACTGGCTTGGATCTGAAAACAGAAAGAATCCTGCAAGCGTCAATCGAGGAGCTTTCTAAAACATCAACGGTAATTACTGTAGCTCACCGTCTTCATACGATACGCCATGCAGATCGCATTATTCTCTTAGAAAAGGGTGGAAAGATCGCAGAAGGTCGTCATGAGGAGTTATTACAAACGTCTCGCGAGTACCGTGAGATGGTTCAGATTCAACGAGGAGGGGAGACTCGATGAAAGAATTAGCGAATGTGGCGGCTTTATTGCTTTCACAAAAAAGAGACCTTGTCTATTCAGTTCTTTTAGGTTTTTTAGCGGGTCTTGCTGCCATAGGGTTATTTTCTGCAAGTGGATATTTAATCTCAAAAGCAGCCCTCGCCCCTCCGCTTTATGCATTATCCATCATGATTGCGTTATTGAAGTTGTTCAGTATATCAAGAGCAGCAGCCAGATACGGCGAGCGGCTGTTCTCACACCGAGCAACATTTACTATGCTAGGGGATTTGAGAGTTTCCTTTTATGAGAAACTTGAACCGCATGCTCCGAATTTATTTACTAAATACCGGAGCGGAGACCTGCTTGCGCGAGTTGTAGGTGATGTGGAAAGCCTGCAGAACTTTTTCTTACGAGTGTTCTATCCACCGCTTGTGCTTGTGCTCGTTTTTTTAGCTACAATTATGTTTTCCATGTTCTACTCATTTTACATTGCTTTATTGCTTCTGTTTGGCTTGCTGTTAACGGGCATTATTCTCCCTGCTCTTTTTGCAGTCAGCTTGAAGAAAAAGAAACATGCCGTAAGAGAAGAGCGCGCAAAACTATCAACCGATGCGACAGAATTCATACATGGGTACCGCGACTTGAAAATTTATCAAAAGCTTGATGAGAAACAAGGTCTGCTTGAGAAATCAGCTGCCTCCTATGTAAGAGAACAACAGACAGAAGGCAATGTGGCAATGGTCAATCAAACGATTCATCAAGCTGCCTCTCTTATGATTTCATGGGGTGTCCTCCTATTAGGAGCCTTTCTTGTAAGCGGCGGACAGTTAGATGGAGTGTTTCTTGCGATGCTCGTGATGATTTCATTAACAGCATTTGAAAATGCAGCTCCAATGGCCGTTTTTCCGAACCATTACGAGGAAAGCCGTAAAGCTAGCAGCAGATTAAATGAAGTGGTGAAGGATGAGGCGCAAGAAAGGTCAATAAAGCCATTGTCACTTTCTAGCCCACCATCCATTGAAGTGAAAAGTCTACAATTTTCATTTGAGGGAGATTTTAGACCGGTATTAAGAAACATTTCAGCGGTCTTTCCAAGAGGATCCAAAACAGCGATTGTCGGTGCAAGCGGCTCTGGAAAATCAGCCTTGATGCAGCTTTTACTAAAGGTACAAAAAGCAGACTCAGGTGATGTTGCTTTTAACGAAACATCGATTAATGATGTATCAGATGAGAGTATATGGACACATGCAAATGTTGTTCTTCAAGAAAATCATTTCTTTTACGGCACAATTAAAGATAATCTATTAATCGCTAAAGATGATGCATCAGATAAAGAGCTGATTGAAGTCTTGCGCAAAGTGGAACTAAGCGGGTTTCAGCTAAAGGATCAGGTATATGAAAAAGGAGAAAACTTATCTGGCGGTGAGAAGCAGCGTCTGGCCATTGCAAGAGCGATGTTAAAAGGGGAGCACTTGTGGCTGTTAGATGAGCCGACCTCTTCACTCGATGCTCTAACAGAAAAGAACATCTATAGCCAGCTATTTCAACAAGCAAAAGACGATACGATGATATTCATCACACACCGCCTGACAGGTCTTGAACACATGGATCAAATTATTGTGATGGACCATGGGGAAATCGTGGAATCAGGAAGCTATGAAGAGCTTATGGCGAAAAAGGGTTACTTCTATGAGATGAAGCAAGTGGAAAGAGAGATGGTTGGATAAACCTATATAAATAAACCGAGTGAAGGATGCTCGGTTTATTTTTTTATGATCGTCTTTGGGATTGAGTGGTATAATTAGCTATTCGAACATACGATGTCATTTAAATTTCTTTTTGAGGGGTGACGTTCATGATCTTGGTTAGCTCTTGTTTGGCTGGGTTAGAAGTGAGATATAACAGCAAACATAGTTTAGATAATAGAATAAGAAAATTAGTTGCGGAGAATCAAGCTATTACTATTTGCCCTGAACTGCTTGGTGGATTTTCAACACCTAGAGAACCAGCCGAAATATTAGGAGGCGACGGTGAAGATGTGCTTGATGGAAAAGCTAAGGTGATCAATAGATGTGGTGAAGATGTAACAAGTCTTTACCTAAAAGGAGCTTATGCCACTTTAGAAACAGCTAAAGATATCAATGCAACATTAGTGGTTCTTAAAGAAAACAGCCCTTCCTGTGGTAGTACAAAGATATATAACGGTGAATTTAAAGGTGAAAAAATTCCAGGAAATGGGGTTACCTCAGCTTTACTTAAAAGAAATGGTTTACGAGTGATTTCTGAAGAACAATTTGTTGAAAATATACTGTAGTTTTTCAAAATGTTGTGATTGCTTATTATTCAGAGATAAGGTTTCGAGCCGTTTGTGGGAGAAGAACAGAGATTTATATTTATTGTATCTTTCGCTCATGAGAATGACCTAACCAGTATAAAAGAACCTCTAGTACTAAACGGAAAATAAACTAGCGGATGAAAAATCCGGAGACTCCAATGGGAACTAAAGCAAAGCTGAGACCCCACAGGGCATAAGCCCGAGGAGGCTCAGCAGCTTCCCATGGAAAACGTAGCATATTTCAGTAGCGGTATCCACGGGCCGCATCTGTAATGCTTAGTTACTATTAGAGTGAAATACTGTTCCCAGCCTCTTTTATTAAATACTTATTATTTCTTCCCCAGCTTCTTCAACTCTCTAAGCACTGCCGCAAACGCTTCTCCTTGCTCATCAAGATTTTCACGCATGTTGCGGAATGGATCACCTTCCGAACGTAACCGCTCGATTACTCGTGGAATCGTAAAGTCATCAGGTGTAAGTTTGTCACCAACCTCCTCCCAATAAAGTGGAGTAGCCACAAGTCCCCGTCCATGCCCTCTGGTTGAGTATGGAGCAATGATTGTTTTGCCAGCATCATGCTGAATGTAATCAATGTATAAACGACCGCCACGATTTTTCTTCAGCCGTTCAATTGTAAATGTCTCAGGGTTTTGTTCGCATAAATAAATACTGACAAACTCACTAAATGCTCTAGTTTGCTTATATGAAAACGCTTCTACTGGCAGCGGGAGATAAAGCTGAAGTCCTTTATTCCCTGACGTTTTCACATAAGAGGTGAGATGAAACTGATCAAAAATCTCCTTCATCTGTAAGGCTGCTTGAACAGCTAGTTCAAATTCATCTACACTGGGCGGATCAAGATCAAATACTAATTCTGCAGGCTTGGTTTGATGAATCGTCTGATACGGGATGTGAAACTCAAGTGCTAATTGATTACCAAGCCACATTAAGCTTTTAAGGTCATTGCAAAGTATATATTCAATATCCTCATCGACTGCCGTTTGAATAAACGATGGGGCATAATCAGGAGTGTTTTTCTGGTAAAATGACTCATCATCTGCTCCGTGTGGAAACCGGATAACAGTTAACAGTCTGTCTTGTAAAAAGGGCAGTAAGAATGGAGCTGCCTTTTGCAAATACAAAAGATAATCATCTTTCACTAGATGAATAGATGGCCAAACTGGCTTGTCAGGATGAGTGATTTCAACTTGTTTAGGGATAGGGTGGAGCTGTCTTTGTAGAGAATTCCATGTGCAATCATCCGGTTCTGCCTCCATCAAAAATGAATTAAACTTAGGTTCACGAAGCTGTTTTCCATCAAAGCCGATACAAGCTATACTCACCACGATAGAAGGAGTCAGGGTCCACGTTTCTTTCCCTCTCTTTTCGCCATTCTGCTTAAATAATGCAGTTAGAGTTGTGTACTCCTCATCTTTCATTCCGTGTTTAAAATGAGTTACAGCAGTCAATTCACCATCTTTTAAAACGCTGCCTTCAAAATATCCGTTTCTTTTATCATAGGCGGTTACTATTAATTGAACATAGCGCCAGTTTTTAATTTTCAACCAGTCTTTTGAGCGGGTAGAACGGTACGTACTCGTCTTTTTCTTTGCTACAAGACCCTCGCCATTATGATCTGTAACAAAGCCAAACAGTTCCTCTCCTTTCTTAAATGTTTCGATGATCTGCAGGGGAGACGTATCTGTTGTTATGCCTAATGCTTTGCATAGCATATCTAACTGTTTTTTTCGAGTGGAAAGTGGATTCTCCATAAGAGATGTGCCGCTGATTTTTAGGAGGTCAAATATGATAAAATTCATCGGGTGAATCCTGCTGTGCCGGGTGATGGTTTCTTTTGTTCGAAATTTCCCCCGCTGCTGCACTAATGTGAATTCACTTTTAAAAGGGTTCAAAAGGTGTACCAACTCGCCGTCTAACATAAGAGGGAGATATTCTTTTACTTGCTCATATATAGTGCGGCACCATTCAATGACTTCTGGAAAGTTTGCAGTTAATTCTTTTTCGTTCCTGCTATAAAGCCGCGGTGTTTCATTTTCCCAAACCAACAGGCAGCGATAACCATCGTACTTTGCTTCGTAGAGCCATTGGCTGCCTCGGGGTATGGTTGGATTAGAGTGAAGAAGCATCGGTTTCAAGTGTAAAACCTGCCTTTTCTTTTTGATTAGGATCGTTTGATAGTATCGTTTGATAAATGCATTCTTCTATACATAATTCGAGACAAACTTCTGCATAGTAAGAAAAAAAGCAGGTGAGAAGATGCATACAGTATGGAAAGGCAGCATTAGTTTTGGACTTGTCAATATACCAGTGAAACTGCATACAGCAACTGAAAACAAAGATATCAAATTAAGACAGCTCCATAAAAAATGTCACACACCGATCAATTACCAAAAAAGGTGCCCCGATTGTGAAGAGGAAGTAGCTCAAGAGGATATCGTCAAAGCTTATGAATATGCCAAAAATAAATTTGTCGTCCTTGACGCAGAGGATCTTGAGCAATTAAAAAAAGAACAGGAAGAAAAAGCGGTAGAAATTATTGACTTTGTGAAGTTAGAGGAAATAGATCCGATTTATTTTGAAAAAAGTTATTTCATGGCACCCGATGCAGGCGGGGCAAAAGCGTATAGTCTTCTAAAAGAAGCATTAAATGAATCAGGAAAAATTGGCATCGCCAAGATTATCATACGTTCTAAAGAGCAGCTAGCTGTTGTGCGTGTATACAAAGAGGGTCTGATTATGGAGACCATTCATTTTCCAGATGAGGTCCGAAAAATAGAAGATGTACCGAATTTGCCTGAGGGGCAGAAGATTGTGAAGAAGGAATTAGACACGGCCTTGTTGTTAGTTGAACAGCTGACGACCACGTTTGACCCTGAAAAATACCACGATGAGTACAGAACCGCATTGATGGATCTTATAGAAGAGAAGAAAACGGGCAAGAAGACCGTTACAGCAACAGATAAAAAGCCGAAAGAATCGAATGTCACTGACTTAATGTCGGCGCTGCAAGCATCGATTGATAAGACGAAAAAGAAAAAGCCTGCTGCAAAGAAGCGGACAACGGCTAAAGCTAAGAAAAACGCATAAGGTTGGTGCTGGCAAGGTAGGGGCTAGGGAACAATTGTATAGATTCAGACGATTTATGCGTCAGTGTCTGCGCTGATTGCGCGGGTGTTATAGATATTTGTATTCGTACACCATATTATTACGTCGCTTCAAGTGTATTGCGCCTGTTCAGCCAGGATATGCGTCAGTGATAAGCCTAATTGTATCCATTCACCTTATGATTGCGTCACTTCCAACATCAAAAAGAGAGCTGCGAAAATGCAGCTCTCTTTCCTTATGAAGAAATAACTTTAAGATGTATTTTCCTGTTTTTCCTCGGGCCGTCAAATTCACAGAAATATACACCTTGCCATGTACCAAGAACAAGCTCTCCATTTGAGATAATGAGAGTTTGTGCGTGGCCGACAGTGCTTGTCTTTAAGTGAGCGGCCGTATTTCCTTCTGCATGACGATCAAGTTCATGCTCCCACGGATACACTTCATCTAGTCTTCTTAGGAAATCTGTTTTCACATCAGGGTCCGCATTCTCATTTACCGTAATTCCTGCTGTTGTGTGAAGAGATGAAGCGATCACAATCCCGTCACCTACTCCAACATCTTTTAACCAATGTTCAATTTGCGAGGTGATATCAATCATCTGATCTCGGCTGTTCGTATCGATATGTAAGGTTTTCTCCATTGCTACCCTTCCTTTCTTCTCCTTTAACGCATCATTATCGTATCATTCATATCGTACCCTTACTACAGAAGACAGAAACATGAATAGAAAAAAGCCGCTGCACGAGGCTGCGGCTTTCTCTATTAATAAAAGTAAGGGAAGAATAGACTGCTTAATAAGAAGAAGGGAACGAATTGACGTCTGAAGCGGCGGAATCTTCTAGGGTATCGGCCATAGTAGCCAAATTGACGCTGATTATTTTGCATGTTGTTATCATAATCATCATTATCGCCGTCAGGCATCAGCATTGTGACACCTTCTTGATTTACATCTTCAATGATTCCATCGTACACATTTCCATCATTGGTACCAAATTGGACAAAGTACTGCATGAATTGAGTACAGAAGTTATACATTTCTTCTTGAGAAGGTTGCTCCATCTGTCCATTTCCATTCATCATTTCAGGCGGCATTTGCCCATTCATGCCCGGCATCTGCATCTGTCCATTTCCATTCATCATCTCAGGCGGCATTTGCCCATTCATACCTGGCATCTGCATCTGGCCAGTACCATTCATCATACCTGGCATCATCTGTCCATTCATACCGTTTTGCATATGGTGATCTCTCATTGTGTTTCTGTTCATGTGTAACATAGTTAATTTAACCTCCTTGTTTTGCTCTCATCGTTAGCCTATTCAAGACCTAGTCAAATGACACAAAAAATTGCAAGAGATATTTAGAGTGTCCAGGCATTAAATTTCATTTTATGAATACCGTTGTAGAGGAGCAAAGCACGGCACAGAAAAGATAAGATAAGAGGGGGCGGGATTTTGCAAATTCATGTGGTGGTATCGGGAGATTCGGTCTGGTCAATTGCTAGACAATATGAGATCCCTTATCAGATGATTGTAGATGCAAACCAGCTTGAAAATGCCGATCAGCTTGTTGTAGGGCAAGCGTTGGTCATACCATCAGTTGGGAGATTTCACTGGCTGCAGCCTGGTGAGAATATTTGGGAAGTGAGTCAACGGTATCACATTCCGCCAGAGCTGATAACTCAAGTTAATCAAATTCATTCTACTCGGGATGTGCATGTGTGGAAGAGGTTGTATATTCCGACCGAATACCGGCAAAAGCCTGCTATTGATGTCGGTGGTTATATTGATTTAAATATTACAGGGGAAGATTCTGCAAATGTTGTAGGGGATAAGGCCCGCTATTTAACATTTGTGATGGTATTTAGTTACGAAATGAACTACGATGGAACGCTTCGTCCGATTGATGATCAAGCGATTATAAATACTGCATACAGTCAAAATGCGATTCCGCTTATGGTTATTACAAATATAGAAGATGGCGGGTTCAGCACCGAACTTGCTACAGCTATTTTGCAAGACGAACAGCTGCAGGACCGGCTGCTCGACGAAGCGATCGCAATCATGGAAGAAAAGGGCTACTTAGGACTTGATTTTGATTTGGAGTATTTAGGATCAGAAAATCGAGAAGCCTATAACAACCTTATGAGAAAAGCGAAAGAAAGACTTGATGAAAAAGGGTTTTACTTATCAAGCGCGCTAGCACCTCAAGTGGAAGAGGGGATGGAAGGGGTCTTATATGAAGGGCATGATTACCGGACGCATGGTGAGATCGCTGATTTTGTCTTTTTAATGACGTATGAATGGGGCTGGACAGGAGGACCTCCTCGTGCCGTTGCGCCAATTGACCAGGTAAGGCGAGTGATTGAGTTTGCCGCGTCCCAAATGCCTAATGATAAAATTATGATGGGCATTCCGTTGTACGGCTATGATTGGACTCTGCCATTTGTCGCAGGTCAATCACGTGCGAGGGCCATTGACCATCAAGAAGCGATCAGGCTTGCTGCCACATACAATGCAGCCATTGAATATGACCAAACCGCTCAATCCCCATATTTCAGGTACGTGGACGAACAAGGCCGCCAGCACGAAGTATGGTTTGATGATGCGAGAAGCATTCAGGCTAAATTCGATCTTGTCAAAGAATTTGGGCTGCGTGGTTTATTTTACTGGGTGCTTGGCTGGGATTTTCCACAAAACTGGCTCTTGCTTGAAGACAATTTTACGATTAATAAACGAGTGTAAGTATTTGACCTCTAAGTCTTCTGGTTTAGAGGTTTTTTGATTTCCAACAACACCCTGATTGATGGGGGGCTGTTTTGCAAATAGTTAAAGAATGCAAGTTAAACTTAAATAGCAAGTTAAACTTCAATAAAGGATGGGAAAGAAAATGACACGACTTTTAGTAAGTGTACTACTATTCATGGCCATTATGATGCCCCATTCTGCCTTAGCAAAAGAGGAAGCAGCGCCAATCATGCTTGTGGTCAAGTCATCGAGTGATGCTGTTCATCAAACAGAGCTTGAGATTCGGTCTTCTCTTGTCAATCGAGCACTGCAAAACATAAAACCCATTCAAAAGGTTCAAGAAATCCCTTTCTCTACCCGAGCGATTTTAGTTGATCAAGGGTATCGTGTACAAGCTTTTACAATTGATGAAAGAGGGTATTTGTATGACCCCTCAACTATGACCAAATATCAATTTGAAAAAGAGGAGATATGGGAAAAGCTAAGTACGTTCTTTAACGGGCTAGAAGAAGAGCATTTTGGTGAATTGATGGAATGGGAAGAAGTGGATAAGCTCATCCCAAGGTACACGAGTTTTACGATTTTAGACCTTGAAACAGGACTAAGCTTTCGAGGACAACGCAGAGCAGGAGCGAATCATGCGGATGTGCAGCCTTTAACATTAGAAGACACAAAAATCATGAAAGAGATATATGGCGGAAAATGGAGCTGGGCGCGTCGAGCGATTCTTATCCAACATGACGGCCGTGAAATCGCTGCCTCTATGCATGGCATGCCGCATGGAGGCGGGGCCCTTGCAAATGGGTTTCCTGGGCACTTTTGTATTCATTTTGCAGGGAGTGTAACACATAAAACGAAGAATTTAGACTTGTCTCATCAAGTGATGATACACAAGGCTGCAGGGTTAGTTGTTCCTTTTGTAAAGCAGCAAACACCTGAAAATATCGTACATTTATTAGCAACAGCCTATAACCATAATGATACAGACTTGGCCAAATTAATTCATATACCAAAAACCGACATCCAAACGGAAGAATTAAAACAGATAGAGATTATGCGAATCACAAAAGAGTACACACCTAGCTTAGATAACCTTCTGTACCGGGAAATACCATTTACGTACAGGTTGTCTGAGAGAGGGAAAAAGGAAAGAGAACTCACAACCACATTCCGCCTACAAAGAGAATCTCCTCTAAGTGAGTGGAGAATGATTAGAACCGCAATCAACTGACATTGCGGTTCTTTGGCATTACTTTACTCTTAGAAGTAGTGGCTCAATGGGCTCATTGACTGGAGTTTTAACAAATTTAGTAAACAAACGGCGGACAGTCGGACCGACAATGAAAAGTTGGAGCGGGAGGGCAAACAGATAATTCATTAGAACGATCGAGAAATAGCTTTCGATTAAAGCTTTATCACCCAATCCAGTAAAATAGTACGCTGTTCCTAGCCCAAATAACGACATCACTAGAACCATTCCTGTTACCATAAAAAACGCTAAGGATAGGATTGAATATAGCTTCTTTGATTTATCATAAGGCAGAGCGAAAGCAAGCTTGTGAGCAGCTGGTCCGACAATAAAAGATTCTACGATAAATGCAAGGATAAATCCTGCAGCAAGCTGCAATACGATCGCTGATAAAGGTATTTTGCCTAGCATGTCATGGATAATCAAATTGTAAAATGTCATGAATATCACCATGCCCGTACACATCATTAATCCAAAATATAATTTTTCTTTTTTAGTTGTTGGCACTTTCATCATCCCTTCTTTTTAACACTTCGTCATTATAGCGAGGGAGAGCGATGCCGCATAAGTGAACAATTTGTGAACAAAAAAAGCTGCCGTTAATACGAAGCAGCTTAAGGTGTGATAAGAGACGAGGGCGCAATTATTTATTCAAAGGAGATGATACACAATTCCGTGGTCATTCGTCTACATTGACTTCAGGCGGCAATTTATTAGGAGCCCGAGGAACATCGCGCGGTGTATAATCAATTTCCTCAGATGAGAAGACTTTTACAAGCAAGGTTCCGTGATACGTTTTAGCGAGGATCAAAATCGGCTGATTATGCCTGTTAGTAAAGGCAAAGTCAGGGCCATACCAGCTGACTGTTGCATCTCTTCCTGGCGGCACGTACGTCAAACGTTTTGAATGCGTATAACGCTCAATGATGTTCATGCCGGCTTTATCTACGGCATTAAACAAGGTCGATGAAACCTGACAAATGCCGCCGCCGATCCCTTCCGTTAATTCACCGCGCACGATGACTGGTGCGGGAAGGTAACCTCGCTCAGCTGTCCTCTTGCCAACCGCTTTATTAAAGGAAAATCGTTCATTTGGAAAGACAACATAATTATTAATCGCTTCAGCTGCGAGGGTAATATTATGGGCACGTTCTTTGTTGTGCGAATTAAAATATGTAACATAGGCACCCATCTGAACAGCGCGGATCTCTTTTAACAGTTCTTTATCTACTTTTGCAAATAGAGTAAAGGTCGGCACGTCAGCTGAGACCCGCTTGTTTCCGTAAAAATACTCAAAAAATAACTCTCTAAACGCTCTGCGGTCTATGGTTATCCCAGTTTCTTCAGGGATAATCTGTCCAATTTCATCAAGCTTTGCATTTACAGGCTCCACGTACACCTGTGTGGCAATGGTGTTCTCAAGCTCTGCGTATTTATCCTCATCTACAGCAGCTTTGCCAAGAATGCCATCTGCAAATTCAGTGCGATGAATGGTAATGAGTGTTTCACCGTCATGGGTTAACGTTAGAGTTTCTTCACTTGGCATAAAAGAAAATAAAAGTATGATGGATAGTAGTGCACTTGACATTTTAATGGTAATCACCCCTCAAACTAGTATGAGTCTGGGTCTAGATTTTCATTCGAAAAAAATCGACAGTGCCGGGGTGTTCCGTTGTATAATGGACTGATGCAGAATACGAACAAGCAAAGAAAGGAGAGTAAGCGATGAAAGGTTCGTTTGAGCAAAAAAATAAGCCGGACATTGATCCAAAAGATCCACGATTTAAAATCGCTCATCGTGAGGCGTTGATTGGAGTCATTTTAGTCCTCATAAACTTCGGATGGTGGTACGGCTTTGCTTATGGACTTGGCTCTAAGCCAGTGAGTGAATATACATATATATTTGGACTGCCTGCATGGTTTTTCTACAGCTGTGTAGTTGGATTTCTCGTTATGGTTGTGCTCGTCATTATTGCTGTAAAGGGATTCTTCAAAGAGGTTCCGTTTGAGGATGAGGAGGGGGAGTCTAAATGAACTGGCCCGTCATCATTCCACTGATTATTTTTTTAGCTTCGATTTTTGTCGTTGGTTTTTGGTCTTCGAAGTTTTTAAAGCGGTCTGACTCCTTTTTACAAGAATATTTCCTAGGGAGCCGGGAGCTTGGCGGCTTTATATTAGCGATGACTATGATTGCTACATACGGCAGTGCAAGCAGCTTTATCGGCGGACCTGGAATCGCTTATACCCAAGGATTAGGCTGGGTATTACTTGCAATGGCGCAAGTGGCGACAGGTTATTTTGTCTTAATGGTGCTTGGGAAAAAGTTTGCGATCTACGCGAGAAAATACAAAGCGATTACGCTTGTTGACTTTTTAAAGCAGAGGTATCAAAGCAAGTGGGTCGTGCTGTTTTCTGCCTTCAGCATTATTATCTTTCTATTTTCAGCGATGACTGCCCAGTGGGTTGGCGGTGCTCGATTAATTGAGTCGCTAACTGGGTTAAGTTATACATCGGCTTTATTTATTTTTGCTGTTGCGGTCTTATTTTACGTTATTATCGGGGGCTTTAGAGCTGTTGCTTTAACAGATACGATTCAAGGTGTGGTCATGGTATTTGGAACATTGATCATATTAATTGGGACGATTATTGCAGGGGGCGGGATTACGAACATTATGCAGGATCTCGTCGCTGAAAATCCGAATTTGGTTACCCCTTTTGGGCATGACGGCGGATTGACGCCTGCTTATGTCTCCTCTTTTTGGATTTTAGTCGGGGTGGGAGTTGTAGCTCTGCCGCAAGTAACTGTTCGTGCGATGTCTTATAAAAATGCCAAAGCGATGCACCGCGCTTTAATTACCGGGACGATTGTTGTCGGTTTTATTATGCTTGGAATGCATTTGATCGGTGTATTTGCACGTCCGATTCTTCCAGGCATTGAAGTGGCTGACAGCGTCATGCCGCTTATTACATTAGAGGTGCTGCCGCCATGGCTTGCCGGTATTGTACTCGCAGCACCAATGGCAGCGATCATGTCAACGGTGGATTCCCTGCTTCTTTTAGTCAGCTCCACTGTTGTTAAGGATGTCTATTTAAATTACATTAAGCCCGATGCAGCGGATAAAGAGGTAAAGAAAATCACCATAGGAACAACCTCAGCTCTCGGTATTTTAGTGTTTATGCTCGCGTTAAGCCCGCCTGATTTGCTTATTTGGTTAAATTTATTTGCATTCGGAGGACTTGAAGCGGCCTTTATATGGCCTGTTATTATGGGACTGTATTGGCAGAGAGGGAACAAACATGGGGCTCTCGCTTCGATGATTGTCGGAGTAGCATCCTATATTCTTATTCATACCTTTGCTCCGAATTTACTCGGATTGCATACCGTGGTTTTCCCAATTGTATTATCCTTTATTTTCTTTGTGGTCGTCAGTTTACTAACAAAGTCTGCGAATGAAGCTGTCCTGTAGAGGACAGCTTTTTTATTTATCCAGCAAGTTGTAAAAGCGAATTATTTATGAACTTATATATATAAATGTTCGTAAATGATGCAAAATACCTTGATTATATCATCTGATTCGCGTTATTATTGTTAAAACCAATCATTTGATAAAGGGGTCGTTACATATGTATGGTGTGCCAAATACAGTAAATGCCAAAAAAATGCTGCTATTAGGATCAGGTGAATTAGGAAAAGAAATGATCATTGAGGCTCAAAGACTCGGAGTTGAAACTATTGCTGTTGACCGTTATGCGGGGGCACCAGCGATGCAGGTTGCTCACAGATGTCATGTGGTGAATATGCTTGATGCAGAGGAACTGCGCAAAGTAATTGAATTAGAAAAGCCAGATCTCATTGTTCCAGAAGTAGAGGCCATTGCAACAGATGCTTTGGTTGAGCTTGAAGGAGAAGGCTTTAACGTTGTTCCTACTGCAAGAGCCACGAAGCTTACAATGGACCGTGAAGGAATCAGACGTTTGGCAAGAGAAGAGCTAGGGCTGCCAACAGCTAATTATGCGTTTGCTGACTCTCTTGAAGAATTAAAAAAAGCGATTACTGAAATTGGTACACCATGCGTGATTAAGCCGCTTATGAGTTCTTCAGGAAAAGGACAAACACTTTGCAAAACATTTGATGATGTTGAATCCTCATGGAATGAAGCGATTGAAGGCGGCCGCGGGAAGAGCACGCGAGTCATTGTTGAGGAATTCATTCACTTTGATTCAGAAATTACCTTGTTGACTGTCCGCTCTGTATCAGGGACTTCTTATTGCGCACCAATCGGCCATGTGCAAAAGGGCGGAGATTACATACAATCATGGCAGCCGCACCAAATGTCAGCTGCTCAAATCGAGGAATCACAGCAAATTGCTAAAAAGATTACTGATGAACTAGGCGGATATGGATTGTTTGGCGTTGAATTATTCTTAACAAAGGATAAAGTATACTTCAGTGAAGTATCACCGCGACCTCATGATACAGGCCTTGTTACATTAGTCACGCAGAACCTTTCTGAATTTGCTCTTCATGTTCGTGCGATTTTAGGGCTGCCTATTACCGAAATTGGCCTTCACTCAAACGGCGCAAGCCATGCGATTAAAGCAACAGAAGCAAGTAACACGTATCAAATGACAGGAATGGAAGACGCTCTAAGGGTTCCTAACACACAATTACGGATCTTTGGTAAACCGAATGCTCTCAATGGAAGACGTCTTGCTGTCAGCTTAAGTACGGCTGATACAGTGGATGCGGCATGTGAAAAATCAAAGAAGGCTGCAGAGAAAATTGGCATTATTTATGAGAAAGAAGTCCAACCGATTAATTAATAATCATTCCATTGTTTGAAAGCTGGAAAACATTGAATCTACTCCCTTTATTCATCCATAGATGTCACTTAACATCTCACCTATAATGAGGGGAGCGAATAATAAAGGATGATCGGTATGGATAAAGAACAAGCGATTTCATTATGTGAGGACCTTTTGAGGAATGAAGAGGAAGTTTCAGAAGTGACCTATCTCTATCTATCTTGGAATATGAAACAAAACTATGAAACCAAAACATTCGAATGGCTCTTAGCTAACGCCACATTGCTCGCATCTCTTCAGGAACAAGCTGCAGCAGATGAGATTTTTATTGATATGCTAAAGAAAATGAAAAGCTATCAAGATGCTGTCAAGCTGATGAAGGATCCAGGGGAAGTAAGAGAATTTAACCGTTTTACGAATGTGGTGCCGTTGTTTAGTTGAGTTGGTGATGCCCTTAACACTTAGTGTTAAGGGTTTTTTTATATTTAAAGAAAGTCTTAGAGATTTAGAGAAAGAGGAACTTCACTCAAATTATAGAACTCTTTATAAAAGGGGTGTGAAGGTTCTAATGATTGTACTTTATAAAGTTGATGAGATGTACGTTGATGAGCTAGCAGCATTGTTCGAAAAGGAAAAGATAAAAGTTCAATATTTTTCCTCTCTTAATTCACTACTAGACCAAGTAATGAACCCAATGATCATAGTGACTCCTGCGATATACAAGAAAGAGTTAGAACATATTCCTTTGCCTATTATTCCTATAATGATTACTTCTTGGGACATTCAAGAATATGTAAATCAAAGTAAGGAAACAAGTTATAAAGTAATTGGAACTCAGGATGAAATAGATTGGTTGAAAAGGAGTGATTCAGCGTCTTCTTTTGTATTATTAAAAGATGCTTCCTCTATAGCAATAGATGATAGCACTGCATACATAGCACCTATTTGGCTGAAAAAAGAACTTGTTCATATACCGCTTCAACATCTCAATTTTGTCACACCAGGTAAAGCTGTTTTAATTAATATTGTTCAAATTGCAGCCTCCATGCTGACTTTTACTGAAGAGGTAATTAGGGACCGTTATCAAGTGGATGCCATACTTGATTCTGATCATGATGGGATTGTAACGGTTGATAAAGACGGGATAATAAAGCTGGTGAATCAACATGCTAAACGAATTCTTGGGTTAGATAACCACAGTATTGGGCAAAATATAACCTCTTATATACCTGATTCAGATATGTTACGTGTTTTGAAGACAGGTGTCGTAGAAATGGGGGATCTTGCAACAGTTCATGGGCGTAAGTTAGTGATTAATCGCTATCCCATTAAAATTGGTAAGAAAGTTATCGGTGCTGTTTCAAATTTTAAAGAAATCACTGATATTCAGAAAGCTGAGCTGAAACTTAGAAGAAGATTACATGAAAATGGGTTAGAGACGGTATATTCCTTAGAGGATATTGTTGGACGATCCCCCATTATCCACTCTACTAAAAAGCTTGCATTAAAGTATGCTGCAACAGACTCAACCGTATTAATCACTGGAGAGTCGGGCACTGGAAAAGAACTATTTGCTCAAGGAATCCATGCTTCAAGCAGGCGGTCATACGGGCCATTTGTAGGGATCAACTGCTCTGCACTTTCTGAAAATTTACTTGAAAGCGAGCTGTTTGGGTATGTTGAAGGTACATTTACTGGTGCGTTAAAAGGAGGAAAACAAGGGCTGTTTGAATTAGCTCATGGAGGCACATTATTTCTAGATGAAATAGGAGAAATACCTCAAAGAATTCAAACTCTTCTCCTTCGAGTGATACAGGAAAAAACGGTCAGGCGCGTTGGAGGAGATAAAATTATACCGGTAGATGTTCGCATTATAGCTGCTACAAATCGTGAACTTGAACTTGAGATCAAGGAACAGCGTTTTAGAGCGGATCTTTATTATCGATTAAATGTACTTGCGTTAGATATTCCTCCCCTACGAGAACGGTTAGATGATATACCAGACATCGTAGAGATATTTATGTCTGAGTTTAATAAAGAAAGAGGTTCTATTATTTTAGAGGTTGACGAAGGGGTTTATCGAAAATTAAAGGAGTATGAATGGCCGGGGAACATTAGAGAACTTAGAAATGTTGTAGAAAGAATGGCTGTCTTAGAAGAAGGTTCGGTATTAAAAGCGGATAATCCATTTATCCCTTTTATGAAAGAAAGGGAAGTGACTAGACAAGCAGGGCTCAAAGAAAATGAGCAGCATTTAATCGTACATGCTCTTGAGAAATATGACAATAACCGAGTGCTTGCAGCCCGCTCCTTAGGTATTGATCGAACCACTTTATGGAGGAAAATAAAAAAATATAATCTATGATGTTGCAATCTGCAACATCATTGTTGTTTCTTGCAACTGAATGCAACCTTTATCTCGAAATTAGTGCACTTTTATGTGGTTTAAAATTGGCACAGTTCTTGCATTTTATTTAGTACCAGCTCATTATTCAAGCAAAGCGGAGGGATAAGAAAATGGACTCTACACGGATTTGGGAAAAGATGTACATTGATGGTAACTGGCTGAACGCCTCGAATAAAGAAATGATTGATGTTGTAAATCCCGAAAGTCAGGAAGTCATAACCGCAATACCACGTGGGCAAAAACAAGATGTGGCACATGCAGTGACAGCAGCTAAGAAAGTGTTCGATTCTGATTCTTGGCAGTTATTAAAGCCTTCACAAAGGGGGAGAGCTCTTAATGAAATAGCAGCTAAATTAAGAGAGAATAAATCAGAATTAGCCAATATTGAAACAAGTGATACAGGCAAACCACTATCTCAATCAGAAAATGATGTAGAAAACAGCGCTCGTTATTTTGAGTATTACGCTGGAATGGCAGACAAGATGTTCGGGGAAACCATACCAGTGGAACCTGGAATTCTTGATTATACGATTAGAGAGCCTATTGGGGTAAGTGCACAGATAATCCCATGGAATTACCCGCTTCAAATTGCTTCTAGAAGCATAGCGGCTGCAATCGCCACAGGTAATACAGTAGTTGTGAAGCCGGCTGAAGATGCTTCACTCTCTATCTTAGCACTAGGGAAGCTGATTGCTGATAATGAGACATTGAAATCAGCTTTGCAAATTGTTACTGGTTACGGTCATGAAGCAGGAGATGCTTTGATTAATCACCCTGACATTGACCATATTACGTTTACCGGCTCTTACGATATAGGAGTCAAAGTGATGATGGCTGCAGCTAAACAAATTGTACCCGTTACATTAGAGCTTGGAGGAAAGTCACCCCATATCGTTTTCGAAGACTCTGACTTAGATGAAGTTGCTAAAGTAATTGTCCAATCATTTATTCAGAATGCAGGCCAAACATGTTCTGCCGGTTCTAGATTGATTGTAAACCATACAATCAAAGAACAATTACTGACGAAGCTAGTTAAGCTGATAGAATCTATCTCTATTGGTCCTGGAGCAGACAATAACGATTTAGGACCGATTATTACAAAAAAACAGTTTGACCGAATTCAAGCAATGGTTGAACAGGCTAAATTAGAAGGGGCCAATGTGATTACTGGAGGTAGACCAGCAGAGATCATTCATTCAAGAGGTTTATATTACCTGCCGACAATCTTAGATGGAATTTCTCCAAAAAGTGAGATTGCTCAAGAGGAGGTGTTTGGACCGGTACTTACTGTATTTGACTTTGAAACCGAGTCAGAAGCAATTGATCTTGCTAATGGGACAGCTTACGGGTTAGTGACAGGCATCTGGACAAAAGATATCTCGCGTGCTCACAGGGTTAGCAATAAAGTAAAAAGCGGTCAAGTATTTATAAATAATTACGGCGCTGCAGGAGGGGTAGAAATGCCTTTTGGCGGTTATAAGAAGAGCGGTATTGGCAGAGAGAAGGGTGTTGAAGCTTTGCAAAATTATACACAGCTTAAAAATATTGCAGTCAAAGTAACATAAAAATCTACTAAACTATGAACGTTTGTGAGGTGTGTGCGCTTGAAGCATTTTTCTATTTCTGTCATTGCAGGGGACGGGATTGGTCCAGAAGTCATGCGTGAGGGATTAAAAGTCGTTGAAGCAGCTGAAAAGCTTCATGGAGGGGTTCGCTTTTCATATGAATCATACGGCTGGGGGTGTGATTATTACTTAAAAAACGGAATGATGATGCCAAAAGATGGGCTTGATCAGATTAGAGATTCAGATGTCATTTTATTTGGTGCAGTTGGTGCTCCTGAAGTACCTGACCATGTATCAGTTTGGGAACTCATCCTCCCTATTCGGCGGACGTTTCAACAATATGTCAATCTTAGACCGGTTAAACTGCTTAAAGGTCTTGAGAGTCCATTACGTCATAAGACGCATGATGACCTAGATTTTCTAGTTGTAAGGGAGAATACAGAAGGTGAATACTCAAATATTGGGGGGAGGCTGCACGAAGGAACCCCTTATGAATTAGCAATCCAAAACAATGTTTTTACAAAATTCGGTACAAAAAGAATTTTAGAATATGCATATACTTTAGCCAACAAAAAACAAAAGAAAAACATGACGATTGCAACTAAATCAAATGCTATTAATTTTGCAATGCCTTTTTGGGATGAGATAGCAAAAGAAATAGCCGGTCATCATCCTGAAATAGAAACGAATATCTATCATATTGATGCTCTAGCAGCCTACTTTATCTCTAAGCCAGAAGAATTTGATATTGTTGTCGGCAGTAATCTATTTGGTGATATCTTAACCGACTTAGGTGCAGCGATCGTAGGAGGGTTAGGGTTAGCTCCTTCAGGAAATATCAATCCTGACTTTCATTACCCTTCTATGTTTGAACCGATTCACGGGTCTGCACCAGATATTGCAGGAAAAGGAATCGCTAATCCTATCGGACAGATTTGGAGCGTTGCGATGATGATGGATCACTTAGGTTTAACGGTACTAAGTGAGCTGATTATACAATCGATTGAAGAGGTACTTCAAGAAGGGCTTGTACGTACACCAGACTTAGGAGGATATTCCTCTACAGTTGAAGTAGGAGAGGCTATTGTCCATAAGTTTAAGCATTTAAGTCAATTCGTTTAATTAATCTAAGGTGGTGAGAGGTGTGGCATTACAATTAGCAGGTAAAACTGCAGTGGTAACTGGGGCAGGTTCTGGCATGGGAAAAGCTGTAGCACAGCTATTTGTTAGCGAAGGGGCCAATGTTGTGTTTGCTGATATTAACGTGCAGGCAGCTGAGAACGCAGCAAGTGTTTTTTCAAGCGATACGACTATCGCCGTGAAAGCAGACGTAGCAAACGCTAAGAGTGTCCAGTCTTTAATCTCTGAAACAGTTGAAAAGTTTGGAACCCTTCATATTATAGTTAATTGTGCGGGAATTCCTCAATCATTTACTCAGATAGAAGAGTTAGAGGAGGTAGAATGGGATCGTTTAATGGATGTAAATACAAAGTCAATCTTTCTAACAACTAAATATGCTGTACCCTATTTCAAAAAGCAGCATTCTGGATCTATTATTAATGTTTGTTCAATTGCTGGGGTTAGAGCTAGACCAGGTTTAAATGCATACTGCGCGTCCAAAGGTGGAGCAATTATGCTCACTAAAGCATTA
The DNA here is from genome assembly GCF_000474275.2 of Alkalihalophilus marmarensis DSM 21297. Classification (GTDB taxonomy): domain Bacteria; phylum Bacillota; class Bacilli; order Bacillales; family Bacillaceae_D; genus Alkalihalophilus; species Alkalihalophilus marmarensis. The sequence continues at coordinate 79,018 of NZ_ATAE01000020.1, read as the reverse complement.
GCGATAGAATTAGCTCCGTACAAAATCAGGGTGAACGCCATTAACCCTGGACCAACTGAAACACCAATGATTTCTCAATTCCTCGCTGATGAATCAAAGAATGAAGATATAAATGATATTTTTGTGAAAAGCATGCCATTAGGTGCGTTGATACAATCTGAAGAAATCGCTCAGGCCGCCCTTTATTTATCAACGGAAGCAGCCAGAAGTGTTACAGGAGAAATTTTAAATGTAGATGGGGGAAGAGGAATTTAGTTTTTTTTATATGAAAAAATAACAGAAAATTAAGAAAAGAGTAAATGTATCTATCCTCCTAGACCTAGTTAAGTATCTTTATTCCTTGATTTCTATTTGAAAGGAGCTATTACGTATGGCTAATAATCAAATTGATCCAAATGATCCTCGATTTAAAATTGCCAATCGTGAGGCATTAATCGGTGTGGGGTTAGTACTATTTAATTTTATCTGGTGGTTTGGATTTGCGTATGGGTTAGGGTCTAGGCCGGTAGAAGAATATTCATATATATTTGGGCTGCCTTCCTGGTTTTTCTATAGCTGTGTAGTAGGTTTTCTAATTATGGTTGTATTAGTAATAGTGGCAGTAAAAGGTTTCTTTGTAGAAGTGCCATTTGAAGATGAAGAAGAGGAGGAGATTCAATGAACTGGGCAGTAATGATTCCTTTAATCATCTTCTTGCTTTCGATCTTTGTAGTTGGTTTCTGGTCATCACGCTACATTAAATCTTCAAATAACTTTCTGCAGGAGTATTTTTTAGGAAGTCGTGAGCTTGGTGGATTCATTTTAGCGATGACTATGATTGCTACGTACGGTAGTGCAAGTAGTTTTATTGGCGGACCAGGTGTAGCTTATACTCAAGGGCTCGCATGGGTGCTCCTAGCGATGGCTCAAGTAGCGACAGGTTATTTTGTATTGATGATACTTGGTAAAAAGTTTGCCATTTATGCTCGTAAATACGAAGCGATTACATTAATTGATTTTTTAAGGAAACGGTATAGAAGCAAAGGAGTAGCTATTTTTTCTGCAATCAGTATTATCATTTTTCTCTTTTCCGCAATGACTGCACAATGGGTTGGCGGTGCAAGATTAATAGAATCACTTACAGGCCTTAATTATACGTCCGCATTATTTATTTTCGCGGTGGCAGTGTTAGTTTATGTAGTCATCGGCGGCTTTAGAGCGGTTGCACTAACAGACACGATTCAAGGTGTTGTCATGGTTGGTGGTACTCTCATCATTTTAATAGGGACCATTATAGCTGGAGGTGGGATTAGCAACATTATGTCAGACCTCATAGCTGAGAACCCGAATCTTGTAAGTCCCTTTGGTCATGATGGCAGCTTAACACCTGCCTATGTATCTTCTTTCTGGATTTTAGTTGGAGTTGGGGTCGTGGCCTTACCTCAAGTAACTGTGCGTGCTATGTCTTATAGAAGCTCGAAAGCAATGCATCGTGCCTTAATTACAGGAACTATTGTTGTTGGGTTTATTATGCTTGGTATGCATTTAATCGGGGTATTTGCACGTCCCATTTTACCAGGAATTGAAGTTGGAGATTCTGTTATGCCGCTTATTACATTAGAAGTTCTCCCTCCGTGGCTTGCAGGAATTGTTCTAGCTGCACCAATGGCTGCTATCATGTCAACAGTTGACTCCCTGCTTTTATTGGTCAGCTCAACTGTAGTAAAAGACGTTTACCTTAATTATGTCAAGCCAACTGCTTCTGATAAACAAGTGAAGCGTATAACGCTTGGTGTAACTACTTTACTAGGTGTGCTTGTCTTTGCTTTGGCATTAAGTCCGCCTGATCTATTAATCTGGTTGAATTTATTTGCTTTTGGTGGTCTTGAAGCAGCATTTATATGGCCGGTTATTATGGGACTGTATTGGAGTCGTGGGAATAAACATGGTGCGCTTGCTTCAATGGTGGTTGGGGTAGGTACCTACATTCTTATTCACACATTCAGTCCAAACGTTTTCGGAGTTCATACGGTTGTTTTTCCAATCATTCTTTCATTTATCGCTTTTGTGGCAGTTAGTTTAATAACAAAGGAGCAATCGATTTCAACGGAAAACCAAGTGAATGCTTAAGCTATTTTTTGAAGGGAGATGTAAAGATGCACAAATTGAGTCCAAAGCAAGAACAAAGGAAGATCCGTGATCGAGAAGAGGTTATAAGTCTCACGCAAAAGCTTGTACAAATACCGAGTGTATATAGGCCCGGAACGAAGAATGGGAACGAAGAGAAAGTAGCATTGTTTGTGGCAGATTATTTAGAGAAGCTTGGTATAAAAGCCCATATTGAGTACGTAGAGGAAGGCCGGCCAAATGTGATTGGGATCGTTGACTCAGGTAAGCCTGGAAAGATCTTGTTGTTTGAAGGGCATACAGATGTTGTAACAGAAGGAGACCCAGAAGCCTGGGATGCCCCGCCGTTTGCGGCTGTTATTAAAGAGGGTAGAATGTATGGTCGCGGTACGAACGATACTAAAGGGAATTTAGCATGTATGATTACAGCAGTGCATTCAATCCTCCGTGACAACGAATCGTTCACAGGGAAGATCCTCCTTTGCATCCCATGCGATGAGGAAGGAATGATGATCGGTATTAAGGATTTTATAAAGAGAGGCTGGGCCAAGGGGGTGGATGCGGCTATTATTTGTGAACCTGAAGAAAATCAACTATGCATCAGTCAAAAAGGTGCGATGAGAGTCATCGTGCGGACGTATGGAAAGATGGCTCATGGGGCGATGCCATTATCAGGAGTTAATCCTAATACGAGAATGGCTAAGGTGATTTGTGAACTTGATCGCTATGAGCAATTAGAAAAAGAGAGATTAGGCTGCCACCCCGAGCTAGGCTGGCCTAGTGTGACACCGACTATTTTACAAGCGCCAGTGAAAGGAGATCCACAAATTAACGTTGTACCAAATGAGTGTATGACTACTCTAGATATTAGAACCGTTCCCGGTCAAGACCATGAGACTATAAAAAGAGATATTCAATCTATATTGGATTATCTTAAGCAAGCGGATCATGATTTCAAAGCTTCTTTTGAAGTCATAGAAGACCGCCCATGGACCGAAACAAGCAGGACGGAACCTGTAGTCAAGTCGCTTGCTTTTGCTTACAAAGAAGTTACTGGAAAAGAACCGGTTTATAATGGTGTTCCTGGTGCTACGGATGGTACCTTCTTACATTTAGAAGGAATACCGATTGTAACCACAGGAGCAGGAGATCGGGAAGTTCCTCATCAAATAAATGAGTATGTTGATTTAGACGAATTAGCAGAAACCACAGAGATTTATCGTCAAGCAGCCTTACATTTCTTGAACAAATAAAGAGAGATATGAGTGCAGTTTCCTATGAGATTGCACTCTTTATCTTTTCTTTAGAAATTACGCCTAAATCATATGCTAAACTTTAGTTGTGTGTAATAAGTTATAGGATTGAGATTAGGAGGAAGGTACATATGGTTTGGGATTTTATCTTTATTGGAGCTGGGATTGCAGCTGCTGGGTATTTTATTGGGGAGGGGTTAAAAAACTTCAAAAATCCAAACTCGCCAAATTTTTTTGATTCACTAACTGAAGATGAAGAGTATGGATTAATAAAAGAAAACGAGATTCATTATTTTATGGGAATATCAAAAGAGGATGCAAAACATTTAATAAAAGAACATCCCCAAATTCCTCATTTAATAATTAATAATACAATCTATTATCCAAAAGCTAAGGTCAAAGCGTGGCTAAAGAGGGTTGGTGACTGAAACGGTTCTAGAAGTTGTTTCTGGGGGGAGTATGAATGAGCAAAGTCGTTGTAATAACGGGAGCTAATTCCGGCATTGGCCGCGCTGCTGCTTTTAAATTTGCAGAGCTTGGCTGTGAGGTCGTAATGGCTTGTAGAGATAAGGAAAGAAGTAAGCAGGTACAAGAGGAAATCATTCAAACGACCAACAACCGGCATGTACACCTCATGCAGGTGGATATGTCCTCATTTAGCTCAATTAAAGAATTTAACAAAGAGTATAAAGAACGTTTTAATAAACTTGATATCTTGATACATAATGCGGCTTATATTAATCATGGTTCCCCGCATCGTTTAAATCCCGATATTATAGAATTGACATTTGCCACGAATGTGCTCGGTCCGTTTTACATGAATGAATTATTGAGAGATGTTTTAAAGCGTGGAGAAAAGCCTGTCATTTTAAATGCATCGAGCAATATCGTTAAGCACTTCTTTGATCCGAAAAAGCACATTCATTTTGAGCACTTAAAGGGTGAGTGGAGGGCTAGCGAGCCATTTAGTGTGTATAAACAATACTGTGAATCAAAAATGGCTCTAGTGATATTAACCTTCTATTTAGCTGAAAAGTATAAAGAGGACGGCATCAGAGTAAACGCATTGCAGATCAACGGGGCACGAATGTCACCACAGACCCTGAATAAATTCACGCTTAAGTGGAGGCTTGCAGCTAGAGCTCAAAATGTATTCTTCCCGCCTCCTGAAAAAATGGCAAAATGCTATGTGGATATTTGTACAACACCACGCTTTATGGATGTAACAGGGTCATTAATGAATGATAAGCTAGAAACGATGGTGCGTGCAGATGTGGAGCCATCTGTCTTAAAGCAGGTTAAGCAGCTAACCGGATCACAGTTTTATCCGTATTATGCAGACAATCCAGAAGAGAGAAAAAAGCTGATTGATTTCTGTGAATCGATCATGACTTCCTATCAACAAGATGTTTCAACTCTTTGAACCTTCCTAGCTCACACAAGACACAACAGATGTGAAGAGTTATAATAGGGGTTGATGACGACATAGACATAGGAGTTTAGATCATGTACCAAAACCTTGAAGAATGTATTATTGACTTAGAAAAAAATGGACAGTTAATTCGTATAAAAGAAGAGGTTGACCCTCATTTAGAAATGGCAGCCATTCATTTGAAAGTATTTAATGAAAATGGACCTGCTATTTTGTTTGAAAATGTGAAAGGCTCAAAATTCCCAGCTGTGTCCAACCTGTTTGGCACAGTTGAGCGCAGTAAATTTATTTTTAGAAAGACATGGGATAAAACACAGGAAATCATCGGTCTTAGAAATGACCCGATGAGCGCACTGAAGAGCCCTTTTAAGCATGTCGGTTCAGGGCTTGCAGCAACAAAAGCTCTTCCGCAAAAGAAGTCTTCATTGCCTAGCACATTTAAAGAAGTGAAGATTTCAGATCTCCCTTTGATTCATCATTGGCCGGATGACGGCGGGGCCTTTGTGACGTTGCCGCAAGTGTACTCAGAAGATCCTGAAAAGCCAGGGATTATGAATGCCAATCTTGGAATGTACCGTGTCCAGTTAAGCGGTAATGAGTATGAGTTGAATAAAGAAATTGGACTTCATTACCAAATTCACCGCGGAATCGGTGTTCATCAAGCGAAAGCGGTAAAACAAGGGGAACCGTTAAAAGTGAGTATCTTTATCGGAGGACATCCATCACATACATTATCAGCCGTAATGCCGCTGCCTGAAGGCTTGAGTGAAATGACCTTTGCTGGAATGCTTGCAGGACGACGCTTCCGCTACAGCTATGAAGACGGCTACTGCATTAGTCATGATGCTGATTTCGTGATCACTGGAGAAATTCATCCTGGAGAGACAAAGCCTGAAGGACCATTCGGTGACCACCTCGGTTACTACAGCCTGACACACGAGTTCCCGCTGATGCGAGTGCATAAAGTGTATGCGAAGGACAATGCTATTTGGCCGTTTACAGTTGTGGGACGTCCGCCTCAAGAGGACACAGCATTCGGTGATTTAATTCATGAGCTGACTGGAGATGCCGTGAAGCAGGAGATTCCTGGGGTTAAAGAAGTACATGCGGTTGATGCTGCTGGGGTTCACCCGCTGTTATTTGCGATCGGAAGTGAACGGTATACGCCTTACCAGAAAGTAAAGCAGCCAGCAGAGCTTTTAACGATTGCCAATCGAGTACTCGGCACGGGTCAGCTTAGTCTTGCTAAATACCTGTTTATCGCAGCAGAAGAGGACAAGCCGCTATCTACTCATAAAGAAATGGAATTCCTATCGTATATACTAGAGCGGATGGACCTGCGCCGCGATATTCATTTCCAGACGAATACAACGATTGATACACTCGATTACTCTGGAACGGGCTTAAATACAGGAAGCAAAGTTGTGTTTGCAGCGTGCGGAGATAAGAAACGAGAGCTTGTGTCGAGTCTTCCAAGTGCACTTGAAGGCTTTTTGAACGCCCGCTTTGTCATGCCAGGAGTCATTGCTCTTCAAGCGTCTAAGTTTGAAGACTATACGAAGGTCGAGCAGGAAATGAACGAAATGACCGCTCTATTAAAGCAAAAAGGGGACCTCTCAGGTTGTCCGCTATTTATTGTGTGTGATGACAGTGAGTTCATGAGCGCCTCTCTCAGCAATTTCTTATGGGCAACATTTACTCGCAGCAATCCATCTCATGATATGCACGGAGTAAACAGTTCGATAGAGCACAAGCATTGGGGCTGTGACAATCTAATCATTGATGCAAGAATTAAACCGCATCACGCACCGCCGCTTATTCCCGATGCGACAGTTGAGAAGAAGATTCAGCGCTTTTTTGAAAAAGGTGCAGTATTAGGGAATTTAAGTAAATAGATAGAGGTAGGAGCTGTCCCTTTTTGGGACAGCTCCTTTTAAGGTGTTGTGAAATCACGCAATAATTAACCAGATGAATACAATACCGCTCAGCACCGCCGCATATCCCTGCTCAACCGGCGCAATTAGAGTAGACTGACGCAATTAGTTAGTGAAACAATAGAATAACCAAGTGAACCAGCGCAATCCGCTCACCAACTAACACATATACCGCTTCAAAAGATACAATACATGCTGCCGGCCTATAGCAGCTGCTATTTACTATAAAGCTAACACCATTAAATCCTCATCATAATAACAGTCATCGATTTTCAAAGCATTTTGGTCGACACCGTATGTGGTGAACCCGAGTGATTCATATAATCGTTTTGCTGGGAGATTTGTTGAAGTTACTGTCAAATAGATTCGTTCCATCTCGAATTCATTTTTTGCTGTTAGAATCGCTTGCTTCACTAACGCTTTTCCTATGCCAGACTTTCGTTGCTCTGGTGCGACATACATGGCAACGATGGTTCCCCGATGTATGATTTTTTGTGTTTCCTCTTTGAGTAAACTGACCATTCCAACGAGTTGTTCGTCCACGTACGCGCCAAACGTTATAAAATGATCGAGTGTAAGGCGTTTTTCTGTTTTCTTTAGCGACCATTTCTTTTCTTCTTCATAACTCGAATTAAACGCTTCCGGATGATGTTTGAGTGCTCGTAGGCGCAAGCATTTGTAGTCATAAGCATTTGCAGCATCTAGTAAACGAATATCCATGTCAGAGCCCTCCAATCTATTACCACTCAGTATAACAATAGATTAAAGAGTACGAAATAAATAGGGTAGTGTATCTTTAATTCTGCTCACATGTGAAGTGACGCTATAATCGATTAAGTGAATACAATTCATCTCTCCACCGGCGCATATCTCCCCTGAACCAGCGCAATTAGAGTTAACTGACGCAATTAAGCCGTGAAGCAATAGAATAGAAGGTTGAACCCGCACATTAATCTACTTAATCGACGCATAAACGGTGTCAAAGGGACAAATGCGGTCACCCCTCTACGAAACAAAAAAAAGAGCATGATCCGCATCATGCTCTTTCTCTCATACTATAAACGATCTTTCAACATCTGTTTCATCTTATCACTGACAAACTCAACATCCGTTCCGACAATGACTTGAATGCTTGATTTGCTCATTCTCATCACACCGCGGGCGCCGCTTTTCTTAAGTGCATTCTCATTAATTAAGCTAGAATCAGCAATCTCAAGACGTAATCGTGTCGCGCAGTTATCAATGGAAGTGATGTTTTCTTTGCCGCCTAACGCATCAATGAATTGAACAGCCATCGTGTGATACTTATCGCCTGTCGCATGCTCGGCACTTGCTTCTTCAACGATCTCATCATCATCTTCGCGGCCCGGTGTTTTTAAGTTTAATACGCGGATTAATACATAGAAGATGACAAAATAGATGACCCCGTACACAAGTCCGACTCCTAACAATAAGAGAGGCCTTTGTGCTATGGAGAAGTTCAACGCATAATCTAGAAAACCTGCTGAGAATCCAAACCCATGCCGTATCTCAAGTAAGTAGGTAACGGACATCGCGGCTCCTGTTAAGAGTGCATGAATCACATAAAGTAATGGAGATAAGAACATGAACGAAAATTCAATCGGCTCTGTAATTCCTGTTAAGAATGAAGTAAGCGCAAGACCGATGAACATTCCTGTCACTTGCTTTTTCTTCTCTTTTTTAGCCGTTAAAATAATCGCCAGACACGCTGCAGGAAGACCGAACATCATGACAGGGAAGAAACCAGTCATAAAGATTCCGGCACTAGGGTCGCCTGCGAAGAAACGATTCAGGTCACCTGTCGCTCCGTTAAATTCTCCAAATACAAACCATACTAAACTGTTTAATACATGGTGCAGTCCAATTGGAATAAGTAAACGATTTAAGAAACCATATACTCCGGCACCTAATGCACCTGCATCAATGATCCATTGCCCAAGGCCGTTAATCATTTCTTGAATCGGCGGCCAAACGACACCGAAAATACCAGCTAATATGACCATCGTCGCTGCAGTAACGATCGGGACAAACCTCCGGCCGGAGAAAAATCCGAGCCATTGCGGGAGCTGGATGTTATGAAAGCGGTTGTATAAAAGTCCAGCAATAATCCCTGAGATAATTCCTCCTAAAATCGCCATTTCAATGTTGTCGTTAATTGCCTGTGTTCCATTCACTAAGACAAAATATCCGATCGCCCCGGCAAGAGCAGCTGATCCATTATTATCGTGGGCAAATCCAATTGCCACACCCATTGCAAAGATCAACGCCAAGTTGTCAAAAATAGCAGCTCCAGCTCCGGCCATAAATGGAATGTTTAATAAGTCCTCTTGCCCAAGCCTGAGCAACAGTGCAGCTGCGGGTAAAACTGCAATTGGCAGCATTAATGATTTACCAATCTTTTGTAAAAATGCAAGCATGTACCTCATCTCCTTATCGAATAATAGGGTAGTAAAGATGAAATTAGTGTAGCATTAGAAAAGTATAGATGTCTATACCTATTATTTAATTTTAAAACTTATGACAGTCGTTTATTGAATTAACAAAGAAAATAATATAGAATTGGTATAGACAAATAAAAGTGGTTTTGTTTTGAAGAAGGATGTGAGAGAAGCTATGAAAGAGAATCTTTTTATTACAAATGTGGAGATTTATGAGGAGATGAACCTGATTACAAACGGGTTTATTAGAATACATGACGGGAAAATTGCAGAGGTTGGATCTATGGATGCGTTTAAATACGCTGAAACGGACACGGTTTTGGATTATACCAATGAGTATTCGCTGCTTCCTGGCTTTGTTGATATTCATATTCACGGGGCCAATGGGGCTGATACGATGGATAGCAGTGTTGAGTCGCTAAGAGTGATTGCTGAGTATCTTCCGAGCGAAGGGACGACAAGCTTTTTAGCAACAACAATCACCCAATCTGAAGAATTAATCGAAGAGGCTTTAAAACAAACGGCTCTCTATAAAGAGGTAAACGCCTCAAATCTTGGTGCAGATATGGCAGGTGTACACCTAGAAGGGCCTTTCATTTCGGATAAACGAGCAGGAGCACAGCCTCTTCACCATATTAAAGAACCTGATATCGAGCTTTTTAATCAATGGCAAGAATGTTCAAATCATCAAATTAAAATAGTAACGATGGCACCAGAAGAAACGAATGGACTCGCTTTTTTAGAAGAAGTGCAGAAAAATGGCACGGTCGTATCGATCGGACATTCGGATGCCACTTATCCGGTCATTGTGGAGGCGATTGATAAGGGCTTATCGCATGTCACCCATTTATATAACGGCATGAGAGGTCTGCACCACAGGGAACCAGGTGTTGCGGGTGCAGCAATAGCCCATTCTGAATTAATGGTCGAAATGATTGTGGATGGCGTGCATATTCATCCGACAGTCGTGAAGAGTACCTATAGAGCAAAAGGGGCGGATGAGATTATTTTAATTACAGATGCCATGAGAGCGAAAGGGCTTGGAGAAGGAACATATGACTTAGGAGGACAGGAAGTAAAGGTAGAAAACGGCAAAGCATTATTAGCCGATGGGACGCTCGCTGGAAGTATTGTGAAAATGGATGAGGCTGTAAGAAATATGATCGCTTATACTGGCTGCTCACTAAGGGACATAACTAAAATGACGGCGGTGAACCCAGCGAAACAGACAGGGATTTGGGATAACACAGGCAGTATTACCGTTGGAAAAGATGCGGACCTTGTGCTTATAGACAAGCATAATCAAGTTGTATTGACCATTTGTAAGGGACATATTGCTTTCCAAGAAGGAGTGGAATCATGAATATTGTAAGAGTAGATAATTATGAGGAAATGAGCAAGGCTAGTGCTCGTTATATTATAGATAAAGTAAAAGCTAACCCTAAGATGACGCTAGGTTTAGCAACTGGAAGTACGCCTAAGGGCACCTATCAATATATCATTGAAGATCACAAGCAAAAAGGGACGTCATATCAGCAGATTTCAACGTTTAACCTTGATGAATACATCGGGCTTTCGTCGGAAGATCCAAACAGCTATCATTTTTATATGAAAGATGTGTTATTTAATCATATTGATCTTCCTTTAAATCATACGCATATTCCAAACGGAGATGTATTGGATAAGGAGGAGGAATGTGTTCGTTATGAGGCAAAAGTGAAGGAATCTTCTATTGATTTACAGATTCTTGGAATTGGTGCGAACGGGCATATTGGATTTAATGAGCCAGGTACATCCTTTCAAAGTGAAACGCATGTTGTTGCGCTTGCTGAATCCACTAGAGAGGCCAATGCACGCTTTTTCCCGTCAATTGATGATGTGCCGACACATGCAATTACAATGGGGATTGCTTCGATTATGGCAAGTAAAGAAATTCTGCTCCTTGTCTCAGGAGAGGCAAAAAGTGAGGCGCTCGAACGATTGTTATCAGATCAATTACCAAGCGAGGACTTTCCTGCTTCTATTTTAAAAACACATCCTCGTGTTACAATTATTGCTGACAACGAAGCGCTCATGGCGACAGGAATCACTCGTTAACAGAAAGGAGACTGGTTTTATTTTGATGATAGATAAAAATTCACCTCTGCCAATTTACAGCCAGATTGAAGAATATATAAAAGAACGAATTGAAAAAGGGGAATTAAAGCCAGGAGACGTTCTCCCGCCAGAGCGAGAATATGCGGAGCAGTTTGATGTGAGCCGTATGACAATCAGGCAAGCCATCAATAACCTTGTGAATGACGGCTTGATTTATCGTAAAAAAGGAAGCGGAACATTTATTGCGGAAAAGAAATTTGAACAGCCGCTTCAAGGATTGACCAGTTTCACGGAAGATATGAAAGGAAGAGGTCTTACTCCAAGCAGCAAACTTCTCTCGTTTGAATTAATCCCAGTTTCTGCTAATATTGCGGCTGTATTGCACATCTCTGAATATACACCTGTATATGAAATCAAACGAATACGGATGGCTGACAATACTCCGATGGCTCTTGAAACGTGTTATATCTCTGCCAACCTGATTAAAGGGCTGACTGAAGAAATAATTAACCAATCATTATATCAATATATAGAAGAAAAACTTCAGCTTGAGATCGGCGAAGCGACACAAGTAATAGAGTCAGCTCTTGCCAATGATTTAGAGGTGGAACTGTTGAAAATAAATGAGGGTGATCCGATCCTTTTAATTGAAAGATGTACGTACTTAAAAAATGGCACCCCATTTGAGATCGTTCGTTCTTCGTACCGGGCCGACCGTTATAAATTTACATCTAAATTAAAACGCTAAATGAGGGGTTTTATTGATTACGAACTATTTTGAGCAGATTGAAGCACTATTAAAAAAGGTAGAAGTAACCGAAGTTGAGTCTATCGAAAAAGCGGCTTCTAACATCGCTCACGCCATAAAAAGTGGAGGGATTGTACACGTGTTTGGCTGTGGGCATTCTCATATGCTTTCAGAAGAAGTGTTTTACCGCGCTGGCGGCCTTGTACCTGTACAGCCGATTTTTATCGAAGAATTGATGCTGCATAAAGGAGCCGCTAATTCTTCTAAACTGGAACGAAGTGAGGATTATTTTCAGGAGATAAAGGGACAGCTCGATATTAGAAGCGGGGATGTGTTGCTTGTTGCCTCCACCTCTGGCAGGAATCCAGTGCCGATTGATCTTGCCCTTTATGGAAAAGCGCAAGGGGCATACGTGATTGGCATAACGTCTCTCTTATATAATCGATCTCAAGCATCCAGGCATAAAAGCGGGAAGCTGTTAGCGGATGCGGTTGATCTTGTTTTGAACAATCATACAAAACCAGGCGATGGCGTACTGCATAGAGGGGAGCTCTCGTTTGGCCCCACGTCCTCTGTGATTGGACTGGCCTTAATCAATGCGCTAATGGCAGGTGCGGTCGATAATCTGATTCAATCAGGCAAGACACCGCCTGTATTTAAAAGCGGAAACATAGATGGGTCTGATGAGTATAATCAAAAACTGATGGATCAATATTCGGACCGCATTCGCTTTTAAAAAGTTTACAAAAAGCTTTTGCAAAAATGTAGATTCGCCCTAGACTTTGTCTGGGGTTTTTAGTATGGGAGAATAAGGAATCTTTAAAAGACGTTGAACAACAGAATTTCTAACGTCATCCGAGAAGTTCACCTCTTTCTTATTTTTATTTTTGGAAAATTACGTTAATATAAATGGTATTAGATAAGCAGTAAAAAAGAAAGGGGAATCCCTATGTATATCCCAAAAGCTTTTAAGCTGAATGATCAAGCAGTAATAGAGAAAGTCATAAACGAGAATGGTTTTGCCACCCTGTTCAGCCAGCATAAAGGAAGACCAAATGCAACACATTTACCGTTAATGCTAGATGAGGATAGCTGTTATTTATACGGCCATTTCGCACGTCCTAACTCACAATGGAAGGACATTGAAGGGCAAATGGTGCTCGCAGTATTCCAAGGTCCGCATAGTTATATTTCACCAACTTGGTATGAAACAGGAACAGCTGTTCCAACGTGGAATTATCTATCAGTACATGTGTACGGCAGCGTTGAATTAATCGATGAAGAAAAGAGCACAATGGCAGCTCTTCTTCAATTGATAGATAAATATGAAGGCCCTGATAGTACATACAATCTTAATGAAATTGATGCTGATTATATAGATGGACTAAGAAAAGGAATCCAAGCGTTCCGAATCAAAATCACAGAAATTGAGGGGAAAGCCAAGCTTAGTCAAAATCATCCAAAAGAACGCCAAGAACGGGTAGCAGAACAGTTAGCGAAAAGTGAGCATACCAATGATAAGCTGATTGCTGAGTGGATGATGGCACAGCTTATGAACAATGGTTAGGAGTGAAGTTAAATGAATCAAAAAAAAGGCGCCTTTCCTGTGCTCGAAACAAAACGACTAAAGCTGCGCGAAGTTACATATGATGATGCAGCCGATATGTTGAACTACATGTCTGATCCTGAAGTAGTTAGGCATATCGGTTTAGAACGGTTTAAATCTTTAGAAGATGCCAAAAGTGAAATTGATTGGTATCATACGATCCATAAAGAAGGTTCAGGAATGAGATGGGGCATCACCTTGAAGGGGAAGGATCAGCTAATCGGAAGCTGCGGGTTCCTTAATAGAGCAAAAAAGCATTTTCGAGCAGAAATTGGAACAGAGCTTAGCAGGGAGTATTGGGGGCAAGGAATAGCAAGTGAAGCATTCCAAGCTGTGATAAGTACCGGGTTTCAAGACATGCAGCTTGAAAGAATTGAGGCATTGATTGAACCTCTCAATATTGCTTCGCAGCGACTAGCAGGAAAACATGGGTTTGTTAAAGAAGGCCTGCTACGCAAATATGAATACACGCAAGGGAAATTTGATGATTTGTATATGTATTCATTGTTGAAAGAAGAGTGGGGTTAATAGGGCGGGATAAATAATCGCTTTATCATCTAAACAAAGAATGCTATTAAACATTAAGTGCCTTAAACAAGGGTTATTGCATAGTCTTCGTTACTGAAATATGCTTTGCTTTCCTCGGTGAGCTGGTGAGCTTTCTCTAGCTAATGCCCTATGGGATCTCACTCCTGCTCTAGGCCCCTTCTACGCATAGTTCATCCGTTACGTTTTTGTATTTTGTAATTATTATGCGGAGCGATTTAGTTATGGCTTCAAAGATTATTTATCTTGAAATACCTTAAACAAGGGTTATAGCATAGTCGCCGCTACTGAAATATGCTTCGCTTTTCGTGGGGAGCTGGTGAGCTTCCTCGGGCATTGGCCCTGTGGGATCTCACCCCTGCTCTAGTCCCCACAGAAGTCTACACATATTTCATCCGCTTGTTTACTGTTTTTTGTAATTATTATGTGGTCCGATTTAGTTAGGTTCTGTTCAAATCATAAAAACTTAAATACGGTACTTCGTTTTACTAAAATCGCTGAACAGCTGCTTATATGAGGGATCAGCTTAACAATATCTTCGCTCCGTTGATTAGAGCGGAAGGCGCCGACTCCAGTGGGATTAGCGTGACCAGGGAGATCCCACAGGAGCTACTGCGACGAGGAGGCTCCCGGGCCGCCCGCGGAAAGCGTGCGCCTGCAGCGGAGATCAACAATTACTGCAGGGAAGGTAAATAATTTTAGTTGTTTTAACCGTTTATGGGACCTAAAACAACGGTTCATTTTCATCTGTAAATTTAAATGTGAATGGGCTGAGTGATAATCCTATTAATAAGAAAATGAGGCCGTAAAGAATAATCCCAGAAAATCCTATGTCAAACATATTTAAGCCAATAACCATGAGAATGATAAGAATCGGTGTATACCAAGCGCCCTTTTTTCTTGATTCTGGGGTTAAATAATTTGTTTTTTCGCAGAGAGGGCAGATAGTCCTTCCTCCCCAAAACAGTAACAGTTTTCCGTAGATAAACTGTTTTTTACAGCTCCAGCATGCAGGTAATTTCAAGCATGATCCCTCCTTCTACCGATGATTCATATTATTCAGCTTTTCTTCAATAGCTTGCAAACGTCTATTTATCTCTTTACGCTGTTTAGACGCATTCACCAAATATCGAATAATAAAAAAGATGATCGTAAACAAAATAATAAAATTAAATACTTGAAAAATCATTGATGGAATATGATAGCCATCCATATGTAAACCTCTCCTAACGTAGCTTTCAAAAGTTCTCTATCTAGTGTAACAAATAATAAAAAGAAGATTTTGGATAAAGCGACAGATTTTATACTTATTTCACATTTCTATGTTAAGGTGTGGGTATCCGTTGAAAGATAGAGGAGTTGAAGCTATATGAACTTATTTTTTGAAAAACGAAACAGCGATGTCATTATAGAAGCAGATACAAAAGTGATGGCTGAGATTAATGGCAATCTCACGGTTTTACCAGGTGCCAAATTAGAGTTAACGGCTCCAGTACAAGGTGATCTCATTTTAAAAAAATACTCAAAAGCTTCGATTGGAGCAGAAGTAAATGGGATTGTGTATGACGAAGGAGCAAGTCTTGAAGTTGCAAAAAATATAGAGATTCAGTACCAGAAAATGAAGATATAAGCAGGAACGTTTCTGTAGGAATAGGAGGAGATCTAGATTTTACATGTACTACGGTTTGTCTTAGCAATAGCTGTTGTTGGCTTGGCTTCTTTTGGAAAGTTCACGCAAAACTTTGATTATATGAATCTTCTTATGTTCCTTTTAGGCATGATGCTTCTCACAACAGGTGTGATTGAATTACGAAAAAATACAAAAGCGGCTGCAGGGTATTTAAGTGTTTTTGCGGCGATGTTTGTTTTAATTGTGGGTGTGCAGAGTGTGATGCTAGGAAGCTAGTTGATTAATGATGTCAGGAGGAAATGGATTGCAAGCAGCGATTATCGTGTTAATTTTAGGCACTATCTTCATATTAGCAGCTTTTTTGATCGTTTCAGAATATCTTTTTAAACGTAAATGGGGCATTCCAAGAGGAAAGGTAACGATGTTTTCTGAGGAGAGAAAATTAATTTATACGGGTGTAGAGATAGGGTTGTTAGTGTTGTTTATTCTAACTGTATTCATTATGCTTGTTATTGTATATCAAGCGAACAGTGTACTGCTTCCTCTATTTAATAGCTTCGTAATGACCCTATTTTTTGCGCTTCTATCTGTAGTGCGTGCAGTTGAAGGGTGGAAAGAAAATCGAAGTGAAAGAATGTACTATCATGAAATCGCCACAGTAGTGATGTGCCTAGTTATGTCAGCATTCTTAGGTCTAATAAGTATCATTTATTTCTAATGAATGAGCTAAAATGCAATCAGTTTGTGAGTTTGGAATTTACATTAAGTATTAAAGGAGGAAATGGATTGCAAGCAGCGGTTATCGTGTTAATTTTAGGCACTATCTTCATATTAGCAGCTTTTTTAATCGTTTCAGAATATCTTTTTAAACGTAAATGGGGCATTCCAATGGGGAAAGTAAGTATATTTTCCGTAGAAAGAAAGTTAATCTATACTGCTGTTGATATTGGGTTGTTTTCACTATCGATATTGATATTTATAATATTGCTATTTGTCGTTCTTATTACCGAATCTGTTGACTTGTCACCTGTTTTACATATATTAAGCAGTGTAGTGTTCACTTTGTTTTCGGCTGTTCTAAGTACATTTCGAGCTTTTGAAGAGTGGAAAGAGAATAAGAGTCAGAGAAGGTATTATCATGATATAGCGGCCGCAGCGACATTTATTTCCATTGCGACGCTTATGGGACTAACGCACATTATCTATCTTTAACAAAGGATGTTGACCATGCAAACATACCATTTCGTAATCCTAAGCTTATTATTGCAGACGACTTTTTTTGTTCTTTTCTTAAGCGGGAGTCTTTCTTATTTAAATCCAGTTATTGGCTTTACCACCTGTCTATTATTAATTTCTGTCAGTCTAGTCTCAGGAATGAAAGCGATTCGAAAAGCTTATCCAGACTCCTTATGGCTGACTATTAGTTCGCTAGGAGCGGTTGTTACCTCTTTGTTTATCATCCTTTTTACTGTATATATTTATTTATCAGTGGAAGGAGACGGTCTCGGACCGATCCTTTTTCAATTATAAAGGAGAGATGAGATGTTTATTTTTGCACTTATAGCCTTTGCTTTACTAATGGCAACGTTATTTGCCATTGAGAAGAAAATAGCTAAGATGAACGAGCAAAATGAAGAGATCATAAACTTATTAAAGCAGCAAAATGAGACTGATAGGAAAGATGGAGATCAATAAAATAAATGTATAGATTACCTACATAAAGTAAAAGAATGTCAGTAAATATCCATATCCTCTCCATTTTTTTACTGAATTGGATGATATCATTTAATCAGCTTGTAAGACGACATAAGAGAGGAAGCGGAATATGGAAGAGATTACGATTTATTTAGCGTTTGCAGCAGGGGTCTTAGCCTTTCTATCGCCCTGTACACTGCCTTTATATCCATCTTTTATATCTTATATCACCGGAGTCTCGGTGCACGAATTGAAAACAAATAAGAAACTTTGGAAAATCACCCTTACGCACTCAAGTTTGTTTTGCGTAGGATTTTCAATCATTTATTATGTCCTTGGCTTTTCAGCAAGTCTGTTTGGCAGGCTGTTTATTGAAAATCAAATGTTAATCCAGCAGCTCGGTGGTATTTTTCTTGTATTAGTAGGGCTTTTTTTAGTTGGAGTGATCGAGCCGAAATTACTGATGTCTGAATGGAGAATGAAGTATCGTCCTAAAAAAGTCTCCTACATCAATACCTTTTTAATCGGATTGATCTTTTCAGCAGGATGGACGGCTTGTATTGGGCCGATCTTCAGTGCAATTATGTACTCATCTGTTGCCAACCCGGCAGGTGCATTTATCAATGTAACAGCCTTTTCCCTCGGTTTTTCGGTTCCTTTTATAGCGATGGGATTTGCAATTGGAAAAGTTCGTTTTCTTACCAAGTACTCAGCCGGTTTAATGAAAATTGGCGGCGTGATCATGATTATATTAGGTGTAACGATTTTCTTTAATAAGATGTATTACGTCAATATATGGGGTAACCAGATTCAACAGTTTTTCAGAGGTTTATTTTAATTAAATAGTTAAAGGTGAAGGTGATGCACATGTTTCTAAAAAGAATAACCCTTCTTCGTGAAGATATTCCCACTTTCACAGCTTTTCCTTTTACGATTCCTGCTATTAAGAATCTTGAGGAGATAGAGTTAGACAAGAATGTGACGTTCTTTGTGGGGGAAAATGGATCTGGTAAATCGACGTTATTAGAAGCGATTGCGGATAAATGTGAATTTAATACAGCGGGCGGCAGCCGGAATAATCTTTATGAGACGCATGCTTCAGAATCTGCGCTTGGGGAGTATATCAGGTTGTCTTGGATGCCGAAAACGACGAACGGCTTTTTTCTTCGCGCGGAATCGTTTTATCATTTTGCCACTCATATTGATGAAGTAGATACGACGGGCTTTCAAGCATATGGAGGCAGGTCTCTTCATGAGCAATCACACGGGGAATCATTCTTATCTTTATTTTTAAATCGTTTTAATGGGAAAGCGATTTATTTACTTGATGAGCCCGAGGCAGCATTGTCGCCGCAACGACAGCTGACATTTTTGAGAATCATTCATGACTTAGCTTCATCAGGAAATGCTCAATTCATTATCGCCACTCATTCACCGATTTTATTAGGATATCCAAGAGCTGACATCTTTAGCTTTGATCAAGATCGCATGGAGAAAGTAGAGTATGAGACGACCGATCATTATCTCATCACGAAATCATTTTTGCAAAATAGAGAACGTATGCTAGAAGAGCTTTTTAAAGACGATTCATTAGAATAGTTTTGGGAGGTTGATAATGAAGATTATAGGAGCACTATTATTACCATTCTTTTTCTATGCTTTGTATGTTCTTTTCACCTTTATAAGAAGCGGTGAAGGGAAAAGTGAACGAGGGCATAAAATCCTCAATCATTCTTATAAGGCAGCTCTACCAATTATGCCGATTGGGTGGCTGTTGATTGAAGTCACCCACTCATTCATAAATTATTCGTTTGAAACGTACCGTGATTTGATGTGGATTCTTATTTTAATCACATTTCTCGTACAAGGTTTCACAGTTCATACATACAAAAATAAACAGTAAATTAGGTGATGAGATGAATAAGAAACACATGATGATCCGTTTTATCTCAGTGATTTCGTTAGGACTGTTAGTTGGTGGCATCGTTTTTTTGCTTTCGATTGGACCGTTAGAACAACATCAAGGTATACGTTCTGTGGTGATTGACTTGTATCAGATGGATCCTAAAGTACAGCGCGATACCTTATCTGGGACCTTGCAAATCCAGCCAGATGAATTTGCAACAGATACTTTGCACTACATAAATCAATATATGTACCTGCCGATTGGAGCGCTAATCCTTTCTGTCGCTTTAACTATAGTGAGCTTATTCATATTAACTAAAAACAGCAAAATGTCTGGCAGTCTCTTTATGTTTGCAGCGGCTGCATCCTGCTTTACTGTCATTCCACCGATCATGCAGGTGATTTCAGGATCACTGCTTTTAAAAGGAGAAAGCGGGGGAAGGGAATTAAAGGTTGAGTCTAGATGAAAAAACGAGAAATAGTTGGGAACTTTTTATCTAGCAGCTCGTATGAAAGGATGGGGAAAGAGTGCGAGTGGTGAACTTCCTTTTTGGCATACCAATTATTCTAATTGGAGCTTTCTTATTGAGTTTGACTGTTAATAGCTTTGGTACCTTTGGAAACATCATTATGAATATAGCAGGTATCGCCATTCTAAGTTCAGGAGCTCTTATAATTAGAGGAGGGAAAGAAAAACATACTCCATAGTTCATTAATGTTATCACTAGTCAGGGAGGTGAGGGTATGGGCGTATTGAAATATGTCGCCGTCTTTGTAGGGTTGGCTGTTAGTATGTGTTTTTTTTCAGGCTGTGATCAACAAACGGAAAAAGCATTTAACGCCGGAATGTTATCAGAAGAACAACTTATCTTAGTAGATCAGGCTAAAGAGTATTTAAACGAAGAAGAATACACAGAAGTGATGTTAAAAACAGATACACGTAACGTTTTACAAAGCGGAAGTTATCAGACCTACTTATATACCGCAGCCTCCCTTTCAGAGGAACAATTTAATGAAATTCAATCAACATATTTTGCCTCCTTTGTTGATTACAGCGTCTATCTACATTATGCAGATTCACTAAAATCACCACAGGAGTTATTTAGATTTGATAAAGAACAGGAGCTGCATTCCCTTCATACCCAGCAATACGCCTATTATATTGTAGGGTTAATGGAAGTGTTGTCGCCTCGAAGTTAGAGGATGTCTATGTTATCTAGGGGGTCTAAATGAACATTAGTGAAGAATACATAAGAGTTGTCAATGCACGTTTTCAAAGTGTGAAAGATCTGGGTGACAAAACGTTAGAGCAATTATCGGATGAAGAGCTGCTATGGTCGTTAAACGATGAATCGAATAGTATAGCGGTAATCATCAAGCATATCAGTGGGAATATGGTTTCAAGATGGACAGATTTTTTGACCTCAGATGGGGAGAAGGAATGGCGTAACCGTGATGAAGAATTTACAGTGACTACATATTCAAAAGTGGAATTGATCGAATATTGGGATAATGGATGGGCTATCATGCTTAATTCAATTACACATTTAAAAGAAGATGATTTATTAAAGACGGTATACATCCGCGGAGAAGGTCATCTTGTTATAGAAGCAATCGAAAGGCAGTTATCCCACTATTCCTATCATATTGGGCAAATCGTATACATAGCCAAACAAATTAAGGGAAGCGATTGGAGCAGCCTGAGTATTCCAAAAGGAAAATCAGAAGAATTTAAGAGAGAACTGATGGAAAAATACCGAGATCAATAATGGAGATGAAAGACGAATGGTAACACATGAGCTCCTTGCAGAAGAAACGATTAATCAATTGATCCAACAAATAAATAAAGAGAAGAACCTGCTTTTTTTCAGCTATTTAACACAGCGAAGAGATAGTGCATTATTTATTGGTCAATATGTCGAGGGGCATTTGACAGCTGTTTTAGGCTACATAAGTAACTTCCCATTCCCTGCTTTTTCATTTTACTGTGTTAATGTAAACGAAGTCTATGTACCAGAACTGATGACTTTTACTAGAGAGGTCACAGAGTTAGATCATAAGATAATCTGTGGAACCATCCTTGGTACAAAGGAACTTGAACTCTTTGAAGCTCATAATCTCCTTAAAAATCCACCACAGACTTTTCTGTCAATGAAACATGTAGACGAGTCTAACCTATTGGACTCTACTATAAGTAAACGTGTGATTGAAGAGGAATTCCAAAATATAACTAGGTTTTTACATGAGGGAGGAATGAAATTCTTTATGAGCGAGGAATTAATTCGCTGTCCTTTTTATGGTGTGAAAGAAGAAAATCAATTTATTGCAGCCGGGGGATTTCATTTCTATGACCGATCATATGTCGAGCTCGGAAATATTTATACGCATCCAGAGTACAGAGGCAGAGGTCTAGGCAAGAAGCTGACAAGTGAGTTAACGCATCTAGGTATAGAGTTAACCTCTGATATTTATCTAGGTGTGTTGGGAGATAATCTTCCAGCTATCCGGTTATATAAAGATTTAGGCTATGAGACGGCTGCACAGGTATCCATTGTTGATTTTAGCTTAGCTTAATATGTTTAAGAGGATGACACTAATTGCTCGAATCTAAAAGATGTATCATACGAGCTTTTCAATTCCGAGGCTCGGGCTATGGTACATCATTATTAGAAGAAATAGAGACCATAGCTGTTGAAAAAAATTGTGACTTTATTAAGGTTGAAAAAAGATTTGAAGAAGCAGCGTAAGGAGTAGATAAAGTGAAGACTAGTTACTTTCGTCCTCTGATCTTGTTCTCATTACTTATTAGTGCGATGACCATGGCACTTTATGCATTTAGAAACTACAGTAATCAAGAATTAGCTTTTGCTGTATTCTTTGTCGTGCTAGCCTTATTCTTCTTAACCCTAGTGATCCTCGGGGTGTTACTTAACCGTAAGAATTCGGGCATGGAAAGAAGGAATCGTTGAGAAATAGAGGAGGATTTAAGTGATATTAGGTACACCGATTGCAAGTGGTAATACAGCAAAGATCTATCTGATAGATGGAAGGATCATAAAGATTTTCAAGGATTACTTGCCTCCTACAGAAGCAGGTTATGAAGCAAATAAGCAAAGGCATGCTTACGAGGCGGGGCTCTTTGTACCTGAAGTGTTTGATGTTACCCGGATTAATGAGAAGCAAGCCATTGTGATGGAGTATATAAAAGGTAAAACAATGGGTGAGCTGCTAATGGAGAATATAGAGCATGCAGAAGACTATATCAACCTTTCGATAGATGTCCAACAGAGGATACATAGTGTGAATACGGTTACTCTTGAGTCAATGAAAGCGAAATTAACTAGGCAAATAAAAGCAGCGAATCAATTACATCAGAAAAAAAGATCTTATCTGCTTCAAAAACTATTAATGGTGAAATATGAAGAGAAACTATGTCACGGAGATTTTCATTTATTTAACTTAATAGTCACAGAGGATGATCGTGTTTCAATCATTGATTGGGTAGATGCAAGTTCTGGAGACATTTTGGCTGACGTTTGCAGAACCTACTTATTATACCAACCTCTCTATGAAGGATTAGCGGAATTGTACCTGCAGCTGTATTGTCAAAAAAGCGGGTTTGCTAAGGAGGATATATTAAGATGGATTCCGATTCTTGCCGCTGCAAGGCTGTCTGAAAATGTCTCAGCTGCAGAAGCTGAATGGCTAATAAAGTGCATTGAATATCATATTAATCTAGAGTAAAGCGCTGTTTTAAAGTGGAAACAACGCTTTAGTTCACCTTACGCAGTAAACTTTCTACATCTAAAGTTGTAGAGAATTTACAACCTTCCGACGTGTTTAGTCACCACAAAAGAATATATGCTGTAACAAGAGGGCTTAATTAAAAAAAATAGCCAAACTTTATACAATGCAATGGAGGCAGACTAAATGAAATTCACTAATCTTACATTAATGACAAACAATCTAGGGGAGTTAAAACAATTCTACTCAGAAGTACTTGAACTTCCATTACTAAATGAAGATCGAACTAGCTTTGTTATACAAATAGGCACTAGTGCAGTTACGTTTAAGCAAGCTGATCCTAAGGAAAACCCTGTTTATCACTTTGCTGTAAATATTCCCTCAAACACATTTCAAGAAGCAAAGTCTTGGCTGAAATCAAAAGTAGAATTAAATTACGAGAATGGAGCCGATGAGGTGTTTTTTGAGAGCTGGAATGCTCAAGCACTCTATTTCGAAGATCCATCGGGTAACATTGTAGAATTCATTGCCAGGCATGATTTAGAAAATGAAGTGGATCATCCCTTCTCGATTGAGGACTTTCTTTATGTCAGTGAGATCGGAATTGTTGTTGATGAGGTTGTACCGTTTGTAAGGAAGCTGAATGAAATTGGTATCCCGAATTGGAAAGAGGACAGCGAGGCTTTAACACCAACAGGGGATGAGCACGGCCTGTTTATTATCGTTAAAGAAGGCAGGCGCTGGTTTTTCACCGATAAAGAAGCACATTTCTTTCCCTTGGAAGTGAGTGTAGAAGGGATGGGCAGGTTCTTTTTTAGAAAAGAACAAGGTAAAGTTATGATTGAGAACGAAGAGGAAGAGTAATTCAACTTTCTTACACTAGTAATAAGGGGGAATGGACTTGCAAAATAGGATTGAAGTCTTTGAGCGGCAGTCTCGTGAATTTAACCCTTCTTTTCATTTTGAATTACGAATTAAAGAGATGGAGAAGACATCCAGTTACGGTATGCAGCTTGCTTCTAAATGGAGAGAGTTATTAAATAGATCAAAGTTGAACGAGGTATATCCGGTTGTTCATCCGATTGGCAAGGAAACATTTTCTCTCTATGCAGACTATCCATCAGGTATTTTTGAGTATGCTTTAGATATTGACCTGGCGACTTCCTTAATTAAAGAAAAAGGCATGTCGCCAATAAAAGTCTCGCCGAAAAATATAATTGATGCTGTTGATCCAGGTAATATCAATAGAGATCCAGCTAAAATAAAACCAAATCATAAAAATCCAGTAATGATCATTCAAAGTTATTATCTCACTAACAATAAGTATTATTGTATCAATGGAAACCACCGGATCTTTGAAGCGTATCGTAATGGTGAAAGAGAAATAGAGGTTTATCTATTTAAAGACTTGGAGTTCCTTCCGTTCTTTTATGATGAGCTCAGCAAAGCCACTTATTTTTTAGAAATGGATGCTGCCCGTGTCCTCAACAACCAACAACATATACAGCAAAGTGAATTAGAACAATATCCTTCTAATTTCAACTTCTCTCGATAGTAAATAATGGTAAGATATAGGTGTGAATTTTAAATAGGAGGTACCTATGAATCCGTATAAAATTGTTTTATTCGATTTAGATGGCACACTGTCAGACCCTAAAGCAGGAATTACTAAATCCGTTCAGTATGCTTTAGAGAAAATGAATAAAGCTGTTCCCGATGAAGAAGAGCTTAAACCTTTTATTGGTCCCCCTCTACATGTTTCATTTTCGGAATATTGCGGTTTTAACGAGTGGCAAACTCAAATGGCAATTGATTATTACAGGGAACGATTTAAGAGAGCGGGGATGTATGAGAATGAGTTGTATGCAGATGTTCCTCACTTATTACATACTTTAAATGATCAGCGGATTAAATTGATAGTGGCCACTTCTAAGCCAACCGTTTTTGCAGAAAAGATCCTTAAATATTTTGCAATTGATCACTATTTTGAACTCATTGTAGGAAGTCAATTAGATGGTTCAAGATCTTCAAAAGCAGAAATTATTCAGTTTATACTGAATTGCTATCCTGATTGTGAGCTAGACGACTTTGTGATGATTGGTGATAGGGAGCATGATTTGATTGGAGCAAATCAAATCGGTATTGACTCGATTGCTGTGACATATGGCTATGGATCCTTTGAAGAGTTAACGGCGTGTCATCCTATGTATCTAGCGGAAAGTGTTGAGGAGGTTAAAGAAATTCTAGTGGGAAGGCCACTTAAGCAAAAGCGAAAGGGGGATATGCTAGATGAAAGCTGTCCTTTTTGATTTAGATGGAACCTTATTAAATAGAGATGCCTCTGTGCATGCATTTATAGAAAATCAATATGATAGGCTTAATAACGGCCTTAAACATATCCCGAAAGAGACGTATTGTTCTAGGTTTATTGAATTAGATAAGCGGGGGTATGTTTGGAAAGACAAGGTCTATCAGCAGCTTCTCACTGAATTTGATTTGTCAACTTTACAGTGGGAGAACATGCTAGAAGATTATATCAGTGAATTTAAACATCACTGCGTTCCTTTCAATGGGTTGAAAGAAATGCTTAAAGAGCTGAAATCTATGAAGCTTCTAGTAGGAATGATCACGAATGGTTACGGACAGTTCCAAATGGATAACATTGAAGCTCTAGGTATAAAAGAGTTCTTTGATGTTATTTTAGTGTCTGAATGGGAAGGGATGAAGAAGCCGAATCAGGAGATCTTTCACCGTGCACTAGAGAGACTGAATGTAGCTTCTGCTGAAAGTATTTTTGTAGGCGATCATCCGGATAATGATGTCTATGCAGCGCAGCAAGCTGGAATGAAAGCGATTTGGAAAGTAGACAGTGGGTGGGACCAAGTTGATGCGGACTTTATTGTGGAGAACCTATTAGAAATTCCAACAATCATTGAATTGTTAAGAAAAGATACTGCCCCCGCACAAAGCATTGTTCCAAACAAATGGTAGAATGATTAAAGGGTCTTGCAAAGGGGGAATATAGATGAGTTTTATCAGTCAACGAACGAGAAACAGCTGGCGCGAACAAGTGAAGAAAGCTGCTTTTGAAATCAATTCTAGCGATGACTTTTCTTGTATTGATCGCTTTATAAAAGATAAACGAATCATCCTCCTTGGTGAAAATTTGCACGGAATAGGAAATTATTTTACCACAAAAACAGAGTTAATCCGTTACCTGCATCAACATCACGGGTTTAACGTTGTCGTACTTGAAAGCGGACTTCTTGAAGCCACTCTTTGCAAGGAATTCTTAACAAATCTCTCCCCTGATAAGCAAATCCAGGAAAGCTTATTAGATATTTACCATAATGAAGAGATGAAGCCATTGTTTCAAGACGAATGGGCTCAGTCACTCATTCTCAGCGGAATGGATCCCCAGCCTACGTACCCTTTAGTCTCAGAATACATGGTTGAATGGGTGAAATGTCATGTAGATGATGAATTATATCAATCAATGAAAATCGCTGAAGAACAATACTTTGAATTTCAAGACGAACTTTTATTTAAGGTCACCAGGTCGTTAAAAGGGAAGATGAAAGAAAGCATTCAAGGTTATGAAGACATACTAAATTTACTAGCGATCAAACAAACTAGAGAAACAACTCCTGAAATACAAAAGATGCTTTTACTTATTGAGCGGGGAATACAGAATAGGCTGCAGTGGTTACAAGTGAACTTAAAAGGGTATTTTGCCTCCGGTGTGCAAAGAGGGTTACATATGTTTCAAAATCTAGAGTGGCTGATGAATCATTATTATAAAGGGGAGAAGATGATTGTTTGGGCTCATAATTTTCATATAAGAAAAAAACGCCCAATGATCGCAAAAGCATTAGGAATTAAATCAGTCGGGTATTGGCTGCAAAAGAAGTACCCTGAAGATATATATACTGTTGGGTTGTATGCAGGGAGCGGAACCTTTGCCACACAATTGCGGGTAAATTTAAACATACATATGAAGAAAAAACAGTATCATTTAGAATCGCTTCTTTATGAGGCCTCAGAGAATGATGTATTTCTCCCTCTAAGTGAAAACGATGATCAACTATGGTTGAGGAAAAGATGGCGATTATTAGAGTTAGGATTTTCAGGACTATCTCCTATGATTGTTCAACCGCCAAAGCATTATGATGCTATTATGTTTATCCGAGAAGCATCTCCTCCTGCTTATTTAAAACGGAGTGAATGAACTTGAGGTATGAAAAAGTATTTTGTAAGTCAGGATGATTATAATAAATCGAGGAGGATGAAGATGGGTAAAAAAACACTGATGAAATCAACATATGATCGAGCAATATCAGGAGTATGCGGAGGTATTGCAGAATATCTAGGGATCTCTTCTTTTGTTGTAAGAGTTATATTCATCTTCTTGCCTGCTAATTTGCTAGTTTACATTATTCTCGCAATTGCTTTGCCCGAGGCACCTGAATCTTTGTATTAAGTAAAGCATTTTGTGATGGGACCCTATTTATGCAATAAGTGTTTGATGGTGATAGCAAGATTAGAGTTTTCCGGTTCATCTAATAGTGAAGAATGAGGCGGCTTGCTGACCTTATGCTTCACTTTTTGCTTCATCTTGTACTAAATATAAAGGGAGAATATGGTATGCTTTTTAAGGCGGCAATGATAGGGGGGAGTAAAAGTGCTCACACTTGAAACAGAAAGACTTACAATAAGGCCTTTCACTAAAGAAGATATTCCGGCTCTCCATACGATCTTCTCTGATCCTGAAACAATGCAGCATTACCCAGCACCATTCAGTTATGAAAAAACGAAAAGCTGGGTGGAGAAAAATCTTCAACGTTATCAAAAGGACGGTCATGGCTTATGGGCAGTATGCTTTAGGGAAACGGGTGAAGTCATCGGTGATTGCGGATTGGTTACCCAACAAGTCGAGGGAAAAAAGGAAATAGAGCTTGGCTATCATATCAACAAAAAGCATTGGTCAAAAGGGTATGCTACTGAAGCGGCCGTCGCATGCAGAGATTATGGGTTTCAGCAATTAAAGGTTGATCGACTAATCAGCTTGATTGTTCCTAAAAACAAGCCGTCTATTCGAGTGGCAGAGAAAATAGGTTTTGGGAGAGAAAAAGAAGTATTAATTTTTTATAAATATCACTACATTTATGCGGGTTTTAGACAACATGAATCGAAAGGTGATACGTCATGATCATAGATAAAATGAATCCGGACGATTGGACCGAAGTTAAAGGTATATATTGTGAGGGGATTGCTGATGGAAATGCCACCTTTCAAACTGAGGCGCCATCGTGGGTGGAGTGGGATAGAAGTCATGACAATGAATGCCGGTTAGTGGCAAGAATAGACGGCGAGCTTAAAGGTTGGGCTGCACTAAGCCCGGTATCGAACCGCCGTGTCTACGCAGGTGTGGCAGAAGTTAGTGTGTATGTTAGTCACAAGTGGAGCGGAAAAGGTCTTGGAAGCTTATTACTTAGCGCATTAGTGAACCTTAGTGAAAATAGAGATATCTGGACCCTTCAATCAGGCATTTTTCCTGAGAATACAGCAAGCCTTTTCATACATAAGAAGTGTGGGTTTAGAGAAGTTGGCAAACGCGAGCGGATTGGTAAGATGAACGGTGTGTGGCGGGATACCATTTTGTTAGAGAGAAGAAGTCAGCTTGTTGGAATTGATTAAAAACTCAGCGCTATAAGTGATAAGAGGAGGTGTATATATGAAAGGAGATTTAATTTGTCTTAGAAGACTTGGAAAGCGAGATCTTCATAGCTTTTACCAGGCGATAGAAAATAAGGAAATTAGATATATGACAGGGACCAAAAAGCAATTTACATATGAAGATGTCGTTCAATTCTATGAGAAAGCGGCAGATGACTCTACGAGACATGATTTTGCGATCTGCCTTCTTAATAATCAGTGTATCGGGGATTTAGCCATTTTGGAAATAGATGAAGGTAATAAAAAGGCCGCCTTCAGGATTGCACTTCATGACCCGAAGCACTTTAATAAAGGATACGGGACGGAGGCGGTTCAATTAGCGTTAGACTATGCCTTTCATAAGCTGAACTTAAACCGTCTACAACTAGAAGTATATTCCCATAATAAAAGAGGACTGAAAGCATACGAAAAAGCAGGGTTCAAAGTAGAAGGGATTCTGCGTGACGCCCTGTTTATAGACGGAAAATACTCAGATGAAATCATTATGGGAGTTCTGAAAAGAGAGTACATAAAGAAAACTAAAGATAAATAGAGGGATGTTAGAAAGATGAATCATTGGTGGTATAGTTTTTATTTTATTGTATTAGGGGTCGTTGCTTTTTTCACGGGGGAAATTGTGACGTTCGTTATGCTTGGCTTTATTCTGCTGAGCTTAAACAACATCAATAACACGTTAAAGAAGATTTACCATAGTAAAAAAGAGTAGTTTACTGCACGGAGGAATACATATGGATGAACGGGACTGGCTCATTTTAAAAGAACTTTTTGCAAAGAAAAATATTACAAGAACTGCTCAAAATCTCTATATTTCGCAACCAACCTTAACGAAGAGAATTCAACAAATGGAAAAAGAATATGATGTTTCTATTATTAATCGAGGGGCAAGAGGAGTGGAATTCACGCCACAAGGTGAGTACTTGGCAAAATGTGCAGAAGAGATGATCGCTCGTTTTCAAAGCATTAAAGAAACAGTCTTAAATATGGAAGACGAGGTAATCGGGACACTGCGATTAGCGGTTTCTAATTATATTGCGACACATAAACTTCCTCACATGTTAAAGCTATTTCAAGAACATTTTCCAAACGTAAACTATAAGGTTACGACGGGATGGAGCCAAGAAGTGTTTAATCAAGTGTATCACCGGGATGTCCAGATTGGGATCGTCCGCGGTGAGTATGAGTGGCCGGAATCCAAGCTTCTACTATTTGAAGAAAACATTTGCATTGTCTCAAAAGAGGAAATAAATCTTGAGAATTTGCCGTCATATCCAAGAATTGATTATGAAACGGATACTCTTCTTTTGCAGATAATCGATAACTGGTGGAGCAGGTCGTATTCGCATCCTCCGCTCATTGGAATGGAAGTTGACAAAGGAGTCACATGCAAGGAAATGGTGATTAATGGCTTAGGGTACGGAATTCTTCCTAGCACGTTAATAGAAGAGGAAGAAGATTTGTTCCGTGTGAATTTAACGGATAAAAACGGCGCGCCTATCGTGCGGAAGACGTGGATGTTGTTTCATGAAGAGACTTTAAAACTTAAATCAGTCGCCGAATTCGTCCGTTTTATGAAACGAATTGATTTTAATGAATAAGTATTCCTGCATGTCATTCCTTTTTTGAATACCTCTCAATAGATAAATTGAATTTTACACTCCCTCCTTTCAGCTATAAGCTAGCTTAAGAGGAGGGGTGTGTAATGGATGTTTTTTTCGCCATACTTATTCAGGTAATGGTGCCGATCTTTTCATTAATAGCGATCGGTGCGTACCTGCATCGGAAATTCACTTTAGATATGAAGACGTTATCTAAATTAAATACGTACCTGCTCATTCCGGCGGTTTGCTTTGTGAATGTATATAAAAGTGAAATGGGTGGCGAGGCGCTTTCTCTTATTCTTCTGTTTCTCGTCATTCAAAATAGCATTCTCATTATTATAAGTGCAGCCGTTGCAAAAGCAGCAGGTTTCGATCATCGCTTAACGTCTACCTTTAAAAACAGTGTAGTGTTGAGCAATAATGGGAATTTTGGCCTTCCGATCAGTCAGGTCGTTTTTGCGCAGCACCCAATCGGCGTAACCGTTCAAGTAATCGTCTTGCTATTTCAGAATATCCTTACGTTTACCTATGGATTATTCAATGCTGTGTCAGCTGAGAAAAAAGGGCTTCAATCTCTTAGTTTTCTTCTAAAGAACCCCGTCATCTATGCTTTATTGCTCGCTGTATGTTTAAAAGTATTTTCTATTGCGATACCTAGCTTTCTCTTCACACCCATTGAAAATATAGCTGATGCTTTTCTCGCGATGGCACTTGTTACCCTTGGAGCACAAAGTGCTTTTATTAAATTGTACAGATTCCAAAAACCATTACTCATGAGTTTAGCAGGCCGGCTTCTCTTATCACCATGTATTGGACTTCTCGTTATTTTTCTTCTAAATCTTGATGGAATCATTGCTCAAGCATTGTTTATCGCAAGTGCGTTTCCAACGTCTAGAAACAGCTCGATCTTTGCGCTGGAGTACAATAATTACCCTGAGTACGCAGCCCAAACTGTACTTATCTCGACAATATTCAGTATGGTCACAGTTACAATCGTCGTTTATACGGCTAGGATTTTATTTCCTCTTTATTAGTTCCCTTATAATTGAGCGAATGATTAGATTATTCCGATTTGTGAATGCTAGAATAGAAGAGTTGAGAGAGATTTCCACTTTAGCAGAAAGGGTGAAGATCGATGAGAAAGCTATTTAAGGGCGGAATGGTACTGACGTTAGATAAGAAAATAGGAAACTTTGAGGCGGCTGATGTTCTCGTTGAAGGATCTACTATTGTTGAGGTAAGACCTAATATAGAAGCAGGAGACTGTGAAGTAATTGATGCATCGGACATGATCGTGATGCCAGGGTTGGTGGATTCACACCGGCACACATGGGAGTCGCTTATCCGTAATATAGGAGCAGATTGGTCGTTGCAAACGTATTTGAGTAAAATTTATTACGGCGGCCTTGGATCCATGCGCAGACCTGAAGATGATTATATAGCAAACCGGCTTGGTGCTCTTGAAGCATTAGAAGCAGGGGTCACCACCTTGCTTGATTGGACGATGATCATCTCACCTGACCATACAGAAGAAATGATTAGAGGATTGAAAGACTCTGGAATTAGAGCGGTCTTTGCTCATGGCAGCCCGGGGGAGACGGAATATTGGAATGCTGACAGTACCATTGATAATGCGGAGGATGCTCGCAGGATAAAGGCACGCCATTTCTCTTCACGGGATCAGCTGTTAACAATGGGTCTCGCGATTCGCGGCCCTGAGTTTAGTTCTTGGGAAACTAGTGTAAAAGAAATTCAATTAGCAAGAGAGCTGGATGCCGTATGCAGCATGCATCTTGGTTTCGGTACATGGGGATCAACAGCTCGCTCAATTGAAAAGTTAAATGAGGAGAACTTATTAGGAAAAGATTTAAACTTTGTCCATGCTAATGCGATCAGCCCTGAAGAGGTGAAGCTATTAGCAGAAAAAGGCGGCAGCATTTCCGTAACACCTGAAATTGAGATGATGATGGGACATGGGTATCCCGCTGTAGGGTTATCGCTAGAAAATGGTGTAAAACCAGCACTCGGAGTCGATGTCGTCACCTCAACAGGCGGGGATATGTTTGCACAAATGAAGTTTGCCCTTCAAGCAGAGCGAGCGAGATATAATCAAATTCAACTAGAAAAAAGGATTATGCCAGGTCCCGAGCTGAATCTATCAGCAGAAACGATCTTAGAATGTGCGACCATTGAAGGTGCTAAAGCTCTTATGCTAGAAGATAAAATCGGCACCTTAGCTCCAGGCAAACAAGCGGACCTAATCATGATTCGTACGAGTGACTTAAATATCTACCCTGTGAATGATCCTGTCGGCACTGTCGTACAAACGGCAAATACAGCCAATGTCGATTCTGTCTATGTGGCAGGAGAAGCTGTTAAGAAAGACGGGAAACTATTGAATGTTGATCTAGCCAGCTTGAAAAAACAAGCGGTTGAAGCAAGAGATTATATGTTAGAGGAATACCGCGAGCAGGTGAATCAGTAAATATAACTGAAGCTTGCTTTCTAGAGCTGCTTAAATGCAGCTCTTTTTTAAAGGATAAAAGCAGCTAGGGTAAAGGAGAGTGCCGCCCTATGAAAACAACGATAAGTTTTAATAAATGGATACCTCTTACTCTATTAATGATTAATCTTTTTTTATTTCTATTGTTAATGGAAGAATTAATTGATGCAACAGAACCAAATTACGGATCATGGTCATTTTTGATGCCTGTATTTGGCTGGATTTCTTTTTATTACATCAGAATAACGAGCAAAGGGAAGGCTCATGTTTCATTGAAAATCATGCAGGGCTTAAATTTATTTTTTATCATCTTTCCATTGATCATTGTTGTGTGGATCATCATATTAATGGTTTAACAGTGGGTAAAGACGAGCAATAATGGATGAGGTGAAGTGATGCGATCTTTTTTTGAGTACAACTGGCAGGTGAGAGACGATTGGCTCGAATGGTGTGAACAGATTTCAACGAAAGAGCTGCTAAAGCCGCGCACTGGCGGACCAGGCAGTATACTATATACACTGTTTCATGTTATTGAGGTAGAATACAGCTGGATTAAAGCCATTAGAGGCAAAGAGGATGAAGTTATTCCTTTTGAACAATACGATACGCTGGAACAATTGAAAAAGCTTTCTAATGACTGTCGTGCTGAAATTATGAAGTTTATAGAAAAAGGATTATTTGGAAACAAAAATGAGAGTGTATATGTATCCTGGGAAAATCAATCTTATACTAAAGATGAGATCCTTCACCACCTCATTGCTCATGAAATTCACCATATAGGACAATTATCAGTCTGGGCAAGGGAACTTGAATTTAAGCCTGTTTCAGCTCATTTTATAGGGAGAACTGAACATGGAAGATCATAATATTTATATTCGAAAAATGACTCAAGAGGATTTCTCAATCATGGCAAAGTGGCTAAGTACGAATGAGGTTTTAGAATACTATGGTGATGTCAATGCTCCTTTTTCATTTGAGCAAGTAAAGCAAAAGTACGAACCGCGTGTGCAGGGAGAAGTGAATGTACCTCCTTTTATCGTCGAGTGGCAAGGCACGCCGATTGGCTTTATGCAGTATTACAAGCTTGCTGAAGAAAAATATAATGAATTTGGATACGGCCATAGCCTCAAGGTATATGGCATGGATCAATTTATTGGCGAGCCTGCTTTGTTTAATAAAGGGATAGGCACTATAATGGTTTCCTCTTTTGTCAGGAAGATAGTAAAGGATACGGGAGCGGACACGGTGATTGTCGATCCAGCGATATCGAATGTTAGAGCGGTAAAGTGTTATGAAAAATGTGGGTATAGGAAAGTGAAGCAGATCAATGAGGGAAGAGAGTGGTTGATGGAAGTGAAATGTAATTAGTAACTTCCTATTGATTTAGTTGAGGAGGGAGGATTGAAATGGACATTTATTTTAGACTAGCAAAAGAAGATGATTTGGATTCGATTGTTTATATGCTTGCTGACGATGTATTGGGCAGCAAACGAGAAAAGTATGAACAACCACTCCTAGAAAATTACATAAAAGCCTTCCATTCAATCAACACTGATCCAAATAATGAGTTAATCGTAGCCTGCAAAGAGGAGACTGTCGTAGGTGTGCAACAACTAACGTTTACACCTTATTTAACGCATCAAGGAGGATGGAGGGCAACGGTAGAAGGTGTGAGAACAGCCGCATCCGTACGGGGGAAAGGGGTTGGCAGCGAGCTAATTAAATGGGCAATCGATCGAGCAAAACAACGAGGCTGTCATGTGATACAACTGACAACAGATAAAAAAAGACCTGATGCCCTGCGCTTTTATGAACGGTTAGGATTTAAAGCCACGCATGAGGGATTAAAATTGGAACTGTAATGTTTATAAAAAAGTGCGATTCCCTGGATCCAGAATCGCACTTTTTTATGTCAGTGTACGTTTAATTCACATTTTCGAGAACAAAACTGTCTGTCTGGCCGTCCCATTCAATCGTAAATTCAATGCGGTCATCACGGGTGGTTACCGCACAGCCGCTGCAACTGTTCCCATCGCTTGATAGAGAGCCATTTTCGTTTAATTCCCACCCGTTACCTGAGATACTACCTATCTCAAAATCTACTGGAGTCACAGGAGGATCTTCACCTAAATATCGAATACTAAATTCAGTCTGTTCACTATTCTCCTCATAAATATGAGCCGTGTAGGTTGCCTCCCACTGATCGCTTTGCCCGTTAAACTTCACCGTATCCTGACCGCAAGCAGTGAGAACAAGAAATAGCATAAATAATATACCAATTCCAATAGCCTTTTTCATCCGCATCCCCCACAATAAATGGTATTTTATATGATATAGGTTCATTTTAGCATAATATTCCAGTTCTCAGTTAGGCTTTAAATATAATTACTCGATTTTAAGGATGTTTATTTTTTCTACCCGTTTCCTACCTCCACCAGCTTCGATTATTTCAATTACTTTCCTAGACGAAGTAGGCTTCTTCACAAACCCCTCAACCACATGCGCTTCATGCTGCTGCCAATAAGTAACTTTTGCTGGCTGCTGCAGGGCGATTTTTTCTTCTATTATGTACATCAGTTCTTCCATTGCTTGCGGATCAAGTTCTGGTTTTTGCGGGAGATTGCGTTTTTCCCGTTCTGTGCGGATCATCTCCATATGTTCTGGTATCGCCAGCTGTGTCCATTTAATCATACCTCGATATTGCATAATGCATCACTTCCTTCTTTTGTGAGAATGTATGTTCGTATTTTGTGTTTAGTATACCCGGAAAGTGACGCAATGAAAAGAGGAGTGAGTACAATTCATGATACTAGAGACGCAATAATTCCTTGAATAGGTGCAATAAAAGCCAACTGACGCAATAGCAGCTTGAACCCACGCAATAATGCCAAACACCCGCGCAATCAGCTATTCAATAAGCACAATTAAGTAGAAGACTGACGCAATTGAATGACTGTTACCCCGCATATACCTGAGAGTCATCATAAGTTATTATTTCGCTTCGATATTTCAAATTAGAGAAATGAGGCGTAAATACGTGTAATTCGAAGAAAATACCTACTTTTACCCGCTTACACTGCGTTTCAGGTTTATGTAACTTTGTGGTATGATTCTTTCTGTTGAAAACGGACCTTGGCTTTCGTGAGAGTCGAAAGTCGCAAAAACAGTTTAACAATTTAATAGAAAGAGGTGCTAAATTGAATATCGAATCAATTAAGCAAGAATGGTTTAGTAATGTACGGGGAGATGTGCTCGCAGGACTCGTTGTCGCTCTAGCATTAATCCCAGAGGCAATTGCCTTTTCTATCATTGCCGGTGTTGACCCAATGGTAGGGCTTTATGCATCTTTTTGTATTGCTGTAGTGATCGCTTTTGTAGGTGGACGACCTGGCATGATCTCAGCTGCAACAGGGGCTATGGCGCTTGTTATGGTTACTCTTGTTGCAGATCACGGGCTGCAATATTTGCTAGCTGCTACCATCTTAACGGGGATCATTCAAATTATTTTTGGAGTATTCAAGCTTGCTAGATTTATGCGTTTTGTGCCTAGATCGGTCATGGTTGGTTTCGTAAACGCTCTAGCAATTCTCATTTTTATGGCTCAGCTTGACCAATTTGTAGACGCGACATGGGTAATGTATGCCTTAGTTGCTGCAACACTTGCGATTATTTATTTACTGCCGCGTGTAACAAAGGCTGTGCCATCAGCTTTAGCAGCGATTGTAGCGATTACTGCTATTGTTATTTTTATGAACATCGATGTTCGTACAGTAGGAGATATGGGTGCGCTTCAGCAAGCACTGCCAATGTTTTTGATTCCGCAAATTCCGTTGAATCTTGAAACATTAATGATTATCCTTCCATATTCATTAGCATTAGCGATTGTTGGTCTCCTTGAATCATTACTGACTGCTAATATTGTTGATGATATGACAGACACAGATAGTGATAAAAATAAGGAAAGCCGTGGACAAGGAATTGCGAACATCGTGTCTGGTTTCTTCGGCGGTATGGCTGGTTGTGCCATGATCGGTCAATCGGTTATCAACGTAAAATCAGGCGGACGAGGGCGTTTATCGGCCCTTGTTGCGGGTGTAGTCCTTATGTTCTTGATCTTAGTATTAGGTGGTCTTGTTGTTCAAATTCCGATGGCTGCATTAGTCGGGGTTATGTTTATGGTATCAATCAGTACATTTGACTGGGGCTCAATCCGTCACATTAATAAACTGCCACGAACAGATGCGGTTGTTATGGTTGTTACGGTGGCAACAGTTGTTATTACGCATAACTTAGCAATTGGTGTATTTGCAGGTGTCCTGTTAAGTGCGATTTTCTTTGCTGCAAAAATTTCAAAAGTAGATGTCGAAGGAATTAGAGGACAGACGAGTGCTAAGAAGATCTACCGAATAAGAGGACAAATTTTCTTCGCTTCTGTAACAGATTTAATTAATAAATTTGATTACAAAGAAGATATAAAGGAAGTTGTTCTTGACTTGTCAGAAGCTCATTTATGGGATGATTCAGCAATTGGGGCGTTTGACAAGATTGAATCAAAATTTGAACAAAATGGTATTAAAGTAAGCTACGCTGGCCTTAACAGCGAAAGCGAACAGTTAAAAGAACGTATCGGAGGCTTATCTAAAGCATCTGGACATTAATCATCTACAAAGAGAGGTTGATTGTAAGAGATTGCAATCAACCTTTTAATAAATAAAAAAGGGGAATGAACATGTATCGCCATATACTATTAGCTGCAGACGGTTCAGAGCACTCATTTAGAGCTGCGAAAGAGGCAAGAACATTAGTAGATCCGAAAAAGGGAAAAGTTGACATTGTCTATGTTGTAAGCGGTTCATCTTCTAGACAAGACGTGTTGCATCATGCGAGTAAAGAAGAAATGGACTATGCAAGGAAAGAGAAAGTTAGAGGAATTGCAGAGCTTTTTGAAGACGAAGGCATCTCGTGCACGATCCACGTTTTACGCGGAGAGCCCGGCCCGACAATCGTTGATTTTGCCAATAAAGGTGAATATGGGTGCTTAGTCATTGGCAGCCGTGGGTTAAATAACCTTCAGACGATGGTGCTTGGAAGCGTCAGCCATAAAGTGGCGAAGCGAGTAGAATGTCCGGTCATGATTGTGAAGTAAATAAGTGTGAGAAAGGCTGGTACTAAGTGTAGTATCAGTTTTTTTGGTGTGGAGCTCATTATGTGAAGCTCGATAAAGGGAACTGACGCAATTAAGCCTGACATTGACGCAATTGGCAGCTGCATCCTTACAATTATTCTTCCAACCGACGCAATTAATGCTCCGACAGAGGCAATTAATCCCAACATCCGCGAAATCAGCCGCCGGATCCACGCTATTCCCGTTCACACTGACGCAATCGCCCCCCTCCTGCCAATATTTTTATGTTTATAAGAACGTTTGTTCGTGTATAATAAGCTTAAATAGAGAAAAAGGGGGAAGTAGGATGTTCAATTATGAAGCATTCCCTAAGCAGTCTTATTTATGCTGTGACCTAAAGAGTTTTTATGCGAGTGTGTCGGCTGTGAAGCTTGGTCTGCACCCGTTTGTAACAAAGCTTGCTGTCGTTGGAGATACAAAACGTAACGGAAGTGTGGTGCTTGCGGCGACACCTAAATTAAAAGAAATGGGCATTAAAACTGGTTCGAGGCTGTTTGAGATTCCAAAAGATCCTGATATCGTCGTTGTGAACGCGGAAATGGAAGAGTTTTTAAAAATTTCGACCGAGATTACATTACATATGGAGCAATATGTTCCGCCAGAGGACATCTTTGTGTATTCGATTGATGAGGCGTTTATTAAACTTACCTCAAAGCGTCATCAAGGAAAGGAGAATCAGCGGGAGTTTGCACGTAGGCTGCAGCAGTCGATTAAATCATGTTTCGGATTAACGCTTGCTGTCGGCTCCTCTTCCTGCAATATGCTTTTATCTAAAGTTGCTTTAGACATCGAGGCTAAAAAGCAGGAGGATCATTTTGCCCACTGGGACTATGAGGACGTGCAAATGAAGCTGTGGAAGATTCAACCTGTATCAGATATGTGGGGAATTGGGCGCCGTTATGAGAAAACATTAATGAATATGGGGGTCCGCTCGGTCGCACAGCTTGCGAATTCCTCTCTTAAACGGCTTGAATTTAAATTCGGCAAAGTAATGGGGCAGCAGCTGTATCAGCATGCGTGGGGAATTGATGTCAGTGATATTCATAAGCCCGCAAAAATTAAATCGAAAAGCTATTCCGTCGGCCAAATTTTACTTAGAGATTATGTTGGCACAGAAGAAATTAAAACGGTTATTCTTGAAATGTGTGAGGAGGTCGTACGCCGTGCAAGAAAGAAGAGAGCGGCAGGGCGAACGATCAGCCTTGGTCTAGGTTATAGTAAAAACGAAGGTGGGGGAGGGTTTTCCCGGCAGCTGACAGTTGACGAACCAACAAACAGCACGCTCGATATTTATAACGCCTGTTTAAAGCTCATGAACAAACATTATCACGGGGAGACGGTCAGGCAGGTGTATGTCGCCCTTTCAAAAGTTCAGCCAGATACCGAACGCCAGCTATCACTTTTTGTTGACGAAGAAGAAGTGACTCGAAAACGGGAGCTTGGTTATGTGATGGATTCCATTCGAGAAAAGTACGGGGCAACTGCTATCCTTCGTGCAAGCTCGTATACAAAAGGCGGGACAACGAGACATAGGAGCGGCTTGATCGCCGGGCATAAGAAGTAAGTGAGAAACTCTCGGGATCTTCTGTTATCCGGGAGTTTTTTAGCTTAAATTACTTTAACGAGTTAGAAACTTTCTCAAGTTGAATCTTTCTAAAAAAAGAAACAACCGTTACAATATCAACTAATGATGTTTTGAGAGAAGGGTTTGTATGTTGATGAGAAAAGTAAAGCTTCGTACCGTGATTCTGCTGCTTGTATGTATGGTCGTTTTATTATCTTTGTTTATCACAGACCTCTTAGTCTCAAGGTCGATTAATGAGAACAGCATGAGTTATGAAGAAGAGAAGGCTCTTACGACAGCTAGGATTGTTGCTGATTCAGATATTGTGATAAGCGGGTTAGAAAACCAAGAAGCAGATGCCATACAAGTATATGCCAATCGTGTACGAAGCTCTGCTGAGGTGCTGTTTGTGGTCGTGTTAGATATGAGCGGTATCCGTTATTCCCATCCAAATGAGGAAATGGTCGGCCAACCGTTTGAAGGCGGTGATGAGAAAGAGGTCTTTTTAAATCAAGAGTATAGTTCAATCTCTGAAGGAACTCTAACTACTTCACTTCGGTCCTTTACACCCGTTTTGAATAATGATGGGGAACAAATTGGGGCTGTAGTCGTTGGGATCTCGCTTGAGTATATTAAACAGATGATCAACCAGAACCACAGGAATATTCTGCTAGGATCGCTGTTTGGCTTGCTGGCTGGGGTTCTCGGGGCTTTTTTTATGGCGAGATACATAAAGAAAACATTATACGGCCTTGAACCTAAACAGATTGCAAGCATTTTAGGAGAGCGGAATGCGATGCTTGAATCCGTCCATGAAGGGATTATTGCAGTAGATGAAGAGGGGAAAATAACGCTCGTTAATAAATCTGCTCGTAAGTTGTTAAAGCGTGCCGGACTAACTGAAGATCCGATCGGAGTTGATATTGCTTCATTCCTGCCTATGACAGGACTAGAACGAGTACTCAAGACAGGCAGGGCAGAGCTAGGAGATGAGCTTGTTATTAATGAAATGTCCTTCATTGTAAATCGTTCGCCGCTTATCGTCGATGATAAAGTGATTGGAGCGATCTCGACATTACGCGATAAAACAGAAGTCAAAGAGCTCGCGCAGCAATTAACTGGTGTAAAGCAGTATGTCGAAGCTCTTCGCTCACAATCCCATGAGGTGAAAAATAACCTGCATGTGATCCTAGGAATGCTTCGGATTGGGGCGTATGATCAATTAAAGGAGTTTATCCTGAAATTAGTCGATCACAAAAGTCATGAAATCAGCCAAGTGCAACACGTGCGAGACCCAGTCTTATCAGGTTTTCTATTAGGTAAATTAAGCTATGCGAAAGAATGCGGTGTAACCCTGACCATAAAAAGTCAGACACCTATTCATAAATCACCTGATCAAGAAATGGTGCATGAGATGATTACAATCCTCGGAAATGTGATCAATAATGCGATTGAAGCTGTTGCTGAATCACCGTTTAAAAAAGTAGAAATGACTCTTGCTGTAAAAAGGGGCAAATTGCACATAGAGGTAAAGGATACAGGTCCGGGCATTAAGACTGAACAATTGAAAGAAATATTTACTAAAGGCTACTCTACAAAAGGAGAAGGGCGCGGATACGGTTTAGCAAATGTGAAAGAGAGCATTGATCAGCTTTCTGGCCATTTGACAATCGATACAGTGGTAGATGCAGGAACGACGATAATGATTGATATACCATATGATGCAGAGGAGAATGACCGTGATTAACGTACTTATTTTAGATGATGATCCAATGGTTGCATCGTTTAATAAACAATATGTAGAAGAAATAAAAGGGTTTCAACTGGCAGGTTTGGCAAAATCCTTCGATGAGGCAAAGCATCTGTTAGAGGAAAACGATGTACAATTGCTCTTACTAGACATTTATATGCCTGGTAAAAATGGCCTTGAATTGCTGCAATATATTCGTAAAGAGACGGCTTATAATGTGGATGTAATTCTAGTCACAGCTGCTGACGATGTAGACAGCATTCAAACGGCGCTCAGGTACGGGGCAGTTGATTACATTATTAAGCCGTTTGAATTTGAACGGTTTAATAAAGCATTAACAACCTATCGTGAAAAGCACAGTCTGCTCACGGCCCAGCAGTCATTAAAGCAAGAAGAATTAGATGCAAGCATTCTTCACCAACATGAGAAAAAGAATATGACGCTGCCAAAAGGCCTTACTCCGAATACGCTTCAGGTGATAGCAGCAGCCATTGTCGATAAAGAAAATGAACCCTTTACAACGGATGAAATAGCAGAAACTGTACAAATCTCGCGTGTTTCTGTCAGAAAATACATTAAGTATTTAAAAGAGATTGGAGCCCTGGCCGAGAGAATGACGTACGGAGCGATCGGAAGACCTTTTTATGTGTACGTCAATAGAAATTTAACGAAATCGTCTTTTCAAGATTTAGTATAAGCAGCCGTTATGGCTGCTTTTTTTAATTACAAAAGGTTACTTATCTTTCATAAACTATTCGATTTGATGTGATGAGTATAGACTTAGTTTCAAGATTATTGAAACCGATTACACCAAGGGGGAAAACATGATGACTGAAAGCAATCTTCGTGAGAGAGCCATTCAATTACATAGAGAACATAACGGTAAAATTGAAATGGTGAGCAAAATAGATATTAAAACGGAGTCTGATCTTAGCCTTGTCTACACGCCTGGAGTAGGAGATGTATGCAAGGAAATTGAGAAAAATCCTGAACAGCTTAACACCTTAACTTCAAGAGGAAATTCAGTAGCCGTTGTGACTGATGGAACTGCTGTCTTGGGTCTTGGTGATATCGGACCTGGAGCAGCGATGCCTGTAATGGAAGGCAAGTGTATGCTGTTTAAAAAGTTTGCAGATCTTAATGCTTTCCCTATTTGTTTGGATACAAAATACGTTGATGAAATTGTGGCAATTGTGAAAGCGCTGCAACCGACATTTGCCGGAATTAATTTAGAAGATATCTCAGCTCCGCGCTGTTTTGAAATTGAAAAGCGGTTGATAGAGGAGCTCGACATTCCTGTTTTTCATGACGATCAACACGGAACAGCGATTGTCGTATTAGCAGGGTTATTGAACAGTTTAAAAGTGGTTGACAAGCATATGAGCCAGGTTAAAGTGGTCATTAACGGCGCAGGGGCAGCAGGCATCTCGATTGCTAAATTGCTGCTTGAAGCAGGCTTTCGTGATCTGACTCTTGTCAGCTTAGAAGGAATCGTTCAAAAAGATGAAGCGTGGCTTAATCCTAGTCAAAAAGAGATGGCAGCTGTCACTAATAAACAGAATCGTAAAGGCCGCTTGAAGGATGCGATCGTTGATGCGGATGTCTTTATCGGTGTGTCTGGACCT
Organism: Alkalihalophilus marmarensis DSM 21297; assembly: GCF_000474275.2. Classification (GTDB taxonomy): domain Bacteria; phylum Bacillota; class Bacilli; order Bacillales; family Bacillaceae_D; genus Alkalihalophilus; species Alkalihalophilus marmarensis. Next base: position 35,902 of record NZ_ATAE01000020.1, on the reverse strand, counting down.
GCTGCATTAAAAGCAGAAGAGGTCAAACTGATGGCAGCTGATCCGATCGTGTTTGCTATGGCAAATCCAATCCCAGAAATATATCCTGAAGATGCGCTTTCTGCAGGGGCAAAAGTGATCGGCACCGGCCGTTCAGATTATCCGAATCAAATTAATAATCTCCTCGCATTCCCAGGAATTTTCAGAGGGGCGATTGATTCAGGAGCAACAGACATTACTATTGAGATGAAAATTGCTGCAGCCTATGCGATCGCGAACGTTATACCAGAAAGAGAACTTGCGCCTGATTACGTCATCCCGCATGCACTTAATCAGCAAGTCGCTGAGGTTGTTGCGAAATCAGTAGCAGATGAAGCATTAAAAACAAGGAAGCAAGCAGTGAAAACGAGCTAGAGCATAGATAGAGTAGAGAGGAGTGCAGGAGATGGGAGAATCAGCAAAGAAACTTCACACAGAAGAATTAACTGCAAACGAACTAAAAGTGTATGATAGGAAAAGAAAAGACCAACTCAAAATTATGGGCCTGCCGCTAGTTTGGTTTGCTGTTTTTTTAACGATTACACTAGTGACACTTTATACAGGAAACCTGCCAACAGGAATGATTGGAAGTCTTCTAGTAATGGTGGTTTTAGGAGAAGCGCTTGGCTGGATCGGTGACCGTCTGCCAATTATTAAGTCTTATTTAGGCGGGGGAGCGATTGTGGCGATTTTTGGGTCGGCATATATGGTGTATGCTGGTCTTCTTCCTGAAAGTGTGATTACAGGCGTCGATGAATTTATGACAACAGGCGGATTTCTTGATTTCTATATTGCTGCGTTAATTACAGGAAGTATCCTAGGAATGAATTCAAAAGTGCTAGTCAAAATTGGCGTACGTTATTTTGTACCGATTTTTGGAGCAGTCATCGGTGCAATGGTTATTGCCGGGATTGTCGGTTTCTTAATTGGTTTTTCCGTCCAAGATGCTGTGTTAGTTATCGCTCTGCCAATCTTAGGCGGCGGCATGGGGGCGGGGGCGATCCCAATGGCGCAGGTGTATTCTGAGTTTTTAGGGAATCCTCCGAGCTATTATATTTCCATTCTCGTGCCGGCACTCGCACTCGGAAATGTCTTTGCAATCGTTTTTGCGAGTCTGTTAAACTCGCTTGGCAATAAAATGCCGTCTTTATCAGGAAATGGTCAGTTGATTCCAGGGTTTAAAATTGAAGAGAAACAGTCAAGCTTTGATATTTCTAAAATGGGTATCGGACTTCTAGCTGCTCTTTTATTCTTTGCATTAGGACATCTGTTAGGAGCATTTATTCCGCTTCATCCATATGCGTTAATGATTATGTTAGTCGCGTTAGTGAAAATACTTGATCTTATTCCTGAAACAGTCGTTGAAGGAGCAAGCCAGTGGTATCAATTTGTCGCAAAAACATGGACGCTTGCTTTATTATTCGGAATTGGGGTAGCCTTCACCGATCTTGATTCAGTCTTAGCAGCACTAAGCTTGCAGTATATTTTACTTGTTGCGGGAGTAGTATTTGGAGCCGTAATGGGAGCAGCATTACTTGGGCGTTTAGTTGGATTCTATCCAATTGAGTCTGCAATCTCAGCTGGTTTATGTATGGCCAATATGGGCGGTACAGGAGACGTTGCCGTTTTATCTGCTGCTAAACGCATGCAGTTAATGCCTTTTGCACAAATTGCATCAAGACTTGGCGGGGCGCTTATCCTTCTTTTAGCCGGATTGATTATACCGCTGCTCGTTTAAGTTTATACAAAAAAGGAGACATCTTCGCTTCAAGCAAGAAGCGAGGGTGTCTTTTTAGTGCTTTAAAAAGCTAATTTCGAGCTGAAGGCCGCAACAACACTTGTGAGATCCCTGCTAGAATAGGCAGCTCAATCAGCGGGCCGATCACAAGTATCAGCGCAATGAAAGGCTCATCAGGGAAGGCTGTCATCGCAATCGCCAAAGCAATCGGAGAATTTCTAGCGAGTGTCGTCAAACTTAAGCTCACGCAATCGCTGTATGAAAACTTAAGGAGCTCGCCGGCTTTTTGAGAGATAAATAAATTTACAATAAAGAAGAGGAGGATCGGTAAGAAAATGATCCATAGCAATTCTAAGCTCTGAAGCAGCAATTGTCCTTGTGCAGCAAACATCGCCATAATTGCGAGACTCAACAAGAGGATAGGCAAGGGACTTAGCTTTTCTAGTATCGCTTCTTGGAGTCCTTTACGCCTGCTTAATATAAGATTTGTTACCACAGCCAGCATAAGAGGAAGCAGCAACACTACTAGCACACTTTCTATTAAAAAGCTAAGCTCAACAACACCAGACGACCCAGCAAACAGTATTAAATAGATAGGCAGCAGCACAACTTGAAGCACCAAGTTTAACGGCAGGATCGCAGCTGAGAGGGCCACATTTCCTCTTGCAATGCCTGTGAAAATTAAATACCAATCTGTGCACGGTGTCACCATCAGCATGATGAAACCAATATAGAGCGCCGGATGATCACTTAAGAAAACCATGGCTAGTAACCAAGCAAAAACAGGTGTCCAGACAAAATTCAGCAAGAGTGAGGTTGAGGTGAATTTGATGTTTTTGAACGCTTTTTTCAATTGATCAAGCGGTATTTGCAAAAAGGTGATGTAGAGCATAGCTAATAAAAAAGGAACAATAAGACTCTCAGCATGAATACGTATCAGATCGACTTGACCTAGGCTTAATCCAAGGATAACCGCCGCTAAAATAATGATGGAATATAATTTTTCAATAATACTCATTCAACATGACAACTCATTTCAAGATGAAGTAGTGTTCATTTTACCATATTCAGACTTTATCAAGTCAGGGGAAAAATTCTTTACGTCGATGATATTTATTATCCAAACAGGGTATTGTATAGTAGTAGGAAAAATGTGGTCCAATTTTGTACATAGTAAATGACAGGAGGAATGTTTGTGAGTAAAGTAGCGGTTATTACTGGGGGCGGCAGCGGATTGGGGCAGTCTTGTGCAATTCGTTTAGCTGAAGAAGGGGTAAATATTGCAGTTGTCGATGTAAGTGATGAAGGTGGTAATCAAACAGTTGAAGCGGTTAAAGAACTCGGCCAGGATGCGATTTTTATTAAAGCAGATGTCTCAAAAGCAGAAGATGTGAAAAGATATGTAGATGAGACGATAGAGTATTTTGGCACGATTGATTACTTTTTCAACAATGCTGGAATTTCAGGCAGCGGAGCGTATTTTCTTGAGACTGATATTAAGGAAATTGAACAGATTGTTGGGATTAACTTGCTCGGTGCTTTGTACGGCATTCGATATGTCGCAGAAGTGATGCTGAAAAATGGAGGCGGCTCAATTGTTAATACCGCTTCAAGTGCTGGCGTAATTGGTCAGGATACGGTTGTCACCTATTCAGCAACAAAGCATGGGATCGTCGGCTTAACGAAGAGTCTGGTCGCAGAGTATGCAAAAGACGGGCTCAGGGTAAATGCAATTGCTCCAGGTCCTACTGAAACGCCTATGGTGAAGTCTTATTTTGAAGCGAACCCGAAAATGAAAGCAAGTGCAGAAAGCGGTATCCCGCAAAAACGACTTGGAACGCCAGAAGAAGTAGCGGAACTTGTCACATTTTTGCTGACGTCAAAAGCAGAGTATATCAACGGTGAAGTCATCAGAATTGATGGAGGCTTTACGAATACTAAATTTTAATGCCTTAAAGCAGTCTATGTCACGAGGGTATGGACTGCTTTTTTCATTAAAACTAGAATATTGTAAGCGTCACCAATGTAAACTCTTCCAAAAAATCCTAAAATTATTGAGGAAACATAAGGATTTGTTACGAATCTAGCGGAATAGTTAAGATCTCCATCCTAATACTAGATTGCTATAGTATATCACTGCATATCACGATTTATCCATACGAACGGCGTTTTAAATCAACATCAAGTATGTGGTTAAATAGTAAAGTGTTTTCATTGAAGATAGGGGAAAAAATAATTGAATAGGAAGTGTTGACTATTAAAGACGACAGGATAGTGTTTAAGATTTCAGTTGGAATTGCCGCCATTTTTGTTTTAATCGGTGCGTTAATTCCAGAACAGTTAGGTGAGGCAATGAATATCGCTCAAGCCTTTGTGCTTGAATCATTTGGTTGGTTTTATCAGCTTGTTGCGACGTTCTTCCTGCTGTTTGCAGCATTTATGATTTTTAGTAAGTATGGAAAGATCAAATTAGGAGCGCCTGATTCTAAACCTGAATACAGCCGTCCTACTTGGTTTGCAATGCTGTTTTCAGCAGGGATGGGAATAGGGCTGTTATTTTACGGAGTATCAGAACCAATTGCTCACTTCTCTGCACCTCCGATGGGAGAAGGAAGCACAGAAGCTTCCGCTGTTATGGGTATGCGTTATACGTGGCTGCATTGGGGCCTTCACGCTTGGGCAATCTATGCTGTTGTTGCCATGGCGCTGGCTTATCAAAAGTTTAGAAAAGGCGCACCAGGATTAATGAGTGCAACCCTGTATCCCGTATTAGGTGATAAAGTGAAAGGGCCAATTGGTCATGCGGTTGATATTGCTGCTGTATTCGCCACATTATTTGGTGTAGCGGCATCGCTTGGACTCGGATCACAGCAAATTAATGCTGGGCTTGAATATCTATTTGGAGTACCTAATACATTCGGCATTCAAATGCTGATTATGGGGATTATCACTGTGCTCTTTATTGTTTCAGCCAATACAGGGATCTCTAAAGGAATTAAATACTTAAGTAATGCGAATATGTCGATCGCAGTCGTGCTATTTTTTGCGATGCTTATTTTAGGACCAACATTATTTTTACTGAACATGTTTACAACGAGTCTTGGAAGCTACATGCAGAATTTAATGCAAATGGGCTTACGTTTATCTCCATTTGATGAAAATGAAGCAGCTTGGACTCAAGGCTGGACCGTCTTTTACTGGGCATGGTGGATTTCATGGGCGCCGTTTGTCGGTATGTTTATTGCCAGAGTCTCAAAAGGAAGAACGATTAGAGAATTTACTGTAGCCGTTATTTTGGTTCCATCACTAGTATGTGCAATGTGGTTTACCGTTTTTGGCGGGACAGGAATGTTTTTAGAGTTGACACAGGGACTCGCTGTATCTAGTCAGTCTCTTGAGACAGCATTATTCTATGTTTACCAGCAGCTGCCTTTAGGTGCTTTGTTATCATTCTTAACAATTGCACTAATTACCACATTCTTTGTAACATCAGCTGATTCGGCAACGTTTGTTCTTGGCATGATGACTACAGGCGGAAAGCTTAACCCATCGAATAAAGTAAAAGTCATGTGGGGGATTATTTTAGTTGCTGCAACATGTGTGCTGATGGTGTCAGGAGGCTTGCAAGGACTGCAGACAGCGATTATCGTTAGTGCCTTGCCGCTAACTTTTATTGTTCTATTGATGACGTACGGACTAGTCAAAGCACTGAATCAAGAATTAAAGGATTTAGGTGCGAATCCACCGGTTGAATTGAAGAAGAAGAAAGTGAGTTAATAACTTAAAAGGCTTATCCACAATTGGATAAGCCTTTTTTGTATAGAACGGTTAAATAGAGTGCTCACTCAAAAGCACTGGATCAACAGGAATAGACGGCTGCGGACTTTTCATAAGCGGAAAGGTAATGGTGAACGTTGTACCAACGCCTTCTCTACTTTCAATCTTCCTTGTCCCATTATGATTATCGATAATCTTGTCGCAAATAAGCAGTCCCAGGCCCGTGCCTTTTTCTTTTGTAGTAAAAAAAGGCTCAGATATTCTTGCTAAAGCGTCATTAGAAATACCGCAGCCTTCATCTCTTACACTGATCTCCACAAACTGGCCGCGCTTTTTAACGGTTATATAAATATGGCCATTGGATGTCGCTTCTATGGCATTTTTTATAAGATTCACAAATACCTGTTTGATCTTCGTTTCTTCACAAGTAATGAGCAATTCTTCTTCATATTGATAGGACGTAATGATATCATTTCCTTTTATAATCGCTTGCGTTTCAAGAAGCGTTTTCACTTCCTCAATAATTCTCGAAATAGAATGAACTTTGAAGACATCGGTATGAGGTTTGGATAAAATTAAAAATTCATTTGCGATTTGTTCGATCCTATCTAGTTCATCATCAATAATCGTGTAATAGCTTTCTTTTCCCATACCATGCTTGATCAATTTATAAAACCCTTTAATAGAAGTAAGCGGATTTTTAATTTCATGGGCTATTCCTGCAGCTAATTGACCTGCAATGTTTAACTTTTCTGCACGAATCATTTTCTGTTCTAGCAGCTTGTATGGAGTGAGGTCTATTAACACATGCAATGCTGCATCGCCGCCCTTGTACCATGTTCGTATCGATTTAAGCTTAAAGGTTTTGATACTGCCATTTTCAAGTTTTAACTCGACTTCTTTTAGATCATATTCTTGATTGGCATCCAACGTATCAATCCATTGTTTTCTAAGAGTATAATTTGTTAGATCAATAAAATGAAAGACGCTTTCCCCTTTGATCTCATCAAAGCTTGGCAGCTCAAGGTCTATGAGAGCTTTCTCATTCGCAAATACGACCTTATGTTCTTTCGTAATTAAGATGGAAATAGGAAGCTCTTGCAAAAGCTTCCAGTATTCAAATTTCTTTCTTGCTATTAGTTCATAGGCCTTACTTAATTTTTCATTATCTAGAATAAGTTGTTTATTTTCACGTTCGATATTAGCCATCCTGTCTTTATCTTGCTCGTTCATTAACTGCAAGTAGTCTCTCTGATAAAGCCCTGAGATCGTTATTTCATCATCAGTCATAAAATATTTATGCGTTTTAAGGAGTTCCGTTTGAATGTAAGCAGGGGTTATAAAGCCATTATATGCACAAACAGTCGTAAGCTCGTGCTCAGCAATAAATTGATCACATTGGATCTCGTAAGTTCTTAATTGTGAGAGAATGGAATTTTGACTTGGTAAAAGCACCTGACCCCAGATCATGATACGATGACCTTCTTCAAGTAGAGGGGAGATTAGAGTTAAGAGTCGAGTTGAATTCTGCTCGGCATTAAATAAATGCGAAGACAAGTAAAACTGCTTGCTTTCTTGGTGAAGGATTTTCTCTAATACATCATTAGGGTACATCATGCGTAAATGGGAGATGATTTCCTCATAAAAGGACTCTTCCTCAACGAAGAGAACTTTATAGCGACGGTCTAATGCGTAACTAAGAAAGTCGAGAGCGTTTTTAATATACTTTTCGCGCTCAGAGAAGGTGTAGTAGACATGGATAGGTTCAGTACCATTTTTTTCATTTAATAAGGCTTGAATTGGAGTTGTCATTTCCATAGCGATTGTAGATCCACCCTTTCCTTTCTAGTTCTTTTCGACACGGTTCTTTCTTAACCTATTCCACATCGAGGTATCAAAGTCCTTTTGATGATGGTAAGAATTCACAAATGTGAATGTATGAAAACAGGCTATGAATATGATAAAGTACTTAAAGATTTTACATACTTATTAGTTGAATATAGTTTAATCTCTTTCATAGTAAAAAAACTTTTACTCAATATATACTCTGTATGATGTATTTCTATAGTAGTGTAATTTAAGTATACAAAAAAGTAACCTATAGGGAGACTTTTATAAGTGTCTAAACTATAGGTTACTTTTTAAAGGTGCAATGGCTGGGATTCAATTGAAGTGGGAGATAGGTCATTTGGAACACGCGGAAAACGGATGGTTACCTTAGTACCTGCTCCTTCCTGACTTTCTATGGTTCTAGTTCCGTTGTGAGTATCAATAATTTTATCGCAAATTAATAAACCTAAGCCAGTTCCTGTTTCTTTCGTTGTAAAGAAAGGTTCTCCCACTTTTTTTAAGATACTTTCTGAAATCCCGCAACCTTGATCTTGTATGCTGATTTCTACATTTTCGTCTCGTAGTTTGGTCGTTATAATTATGTGCCCGTTTGTTGTAGCTTCAATGGCATTCTTAATGAGGTTAACAAATACCTGTTTCATTTTTGTTTCTTCGCAATAAATGAAAAGCTCGTCACTTTTTTGAAAGGACGTAATAATCTCATTTCCTTTAAGAATGGCTTCTGTTTCTAGTAAAGTTTTCACTTCTTGAATGATTTTTGAAATCGAGTGAACTTCAAATACATTTGAATGAGGTTTAGATAAAGCTAAGAATTCATTAGCAATTTGTTCAATCCGATTAAGTTCATCATCAATTATTTTATAATAGAATTCTTTCCCCATATTAAGTTTAAACAATTTGTAGAAGCCTTTGATCGCAGTGAGGGGGTTTTTAATTTCATGGGCAATCCCTGCCGCCAGCTGCCCGGCAATATTTAATTTTTCTGAACGAATCATTTCTTTTTCTAACACTTTATATGGAGTTAAATCAATTAGAACATGTAAAATGGCTTCGCCGCCTTGATACCAAGTTCGCATCGACTTTAGTTCAAACGTTTTAACCTGCCCATTAGAAAGGATAAGTTCTACTTCTTTCAGTTGAAAATCTTGATTTGATTGAAGGCTTAGTATCCATTGCTCTTTAATAGAATGATCAATAAATTGAATGATCTCAAATACATTTACATCTTGAATAAATTCAAAGTTCGGGAGCTCTAAATCTATGAGAGCTTTTTCATTCGCATATACTATACAATCTGATTTGGTAATAAATGTAGCAATGGGTAACTCAGTTAATAGTTTGCGATATTCCTTTTTTTGTCTACTAAGCAGTTCATACGCGTTACTCAATTTTTCATTATCAATTGAGAGTTGCCTGTTCTGTTGTTCAATCATATGTATACGTTTCTTCTCTAACTCTTCTTCGACGTGATAATACCCCATCTTAAAGATACCTGATTTAGTAATTTCATCATCGGTCATAAAATATTTATGTGTTTTTAATAATTCTGTTTGAATATAGGCAGGGGTGTTAAACCCATTCATCGCACACACTGTTGATATTTGGTGCTCTGTAATAAATGGATCGCAATAATCTTTAAACTTTTTGAGTTGTTGAAGAATAGCTTTTTCATTTGCAAATTTTATATGACCCCACATCATGAGATGGTGCCCATCGCTTACTATGGGTTTCATTACATTTAATAGTTTTGAAGAGTGGTCCTCTCCTTTAAATACATTTGAGGCAAGATAAAATTCGCTGCTGTCATAAAAGGTAATATTTTTAAGCAAGTCATCAGAGTATACTAGTGATAATTGAGAAAGCAATTCTTGATAAAGAGAGTCATCTTCTATACATATAACTTTATAATCATGCTTTATTGCAAAACTTACAAATTGGAAAACATGATTTAAATATTTTTTACGCTCAGTGTAAGTGTAGTAGGCTTGGATGGAGTCCGTATGATCCTGATTTTGTAATAATGTATATAGAGAATCTGTTTTCTCCATCGTTCATACAACCCTTTCTTGGGATTAAGATTTAAAACAATCCCTGCTTTATAGATTCAAATATTGTATCTTAATTTTTACTATTCAACAAGGGTTGTCTCTCCATGAAATAACTAGGGCTATATTAGGTAAACGTATAAATATCTATTATTTTCTCATCAACAAATACATAAAATAAGGAGCACCGATTAACGCGACCATGATGCCTGTTGGGATCCCGTCCGGTTCGACAAGATTTCGTCCAACCGTATCAGCTAACACTAAGAGCCAGCCGCCAAGCAGGATTGCGACAGGAATGTAGAGCTGATTTCTTGGTCCAACCAACGCCTTTGCCATATGAGGAGCCATCAGACCGATAAAAGCAATCCCTCCGGTAACTGAAACAGCTGATGCAGCAAGAGCTACGGCTGTGATCAACAGTACAAATCGTTCACGCTCGACTCGAATACCCACTCCAATCGCAGCCGGCTCACCAAGCCCGAGAATGTTCAGTCGGTTTGCTTTATACAGCGTAAAAGGAATTAAAATAACAAGCCAAGGCAGTATCGCCCAAATAAATGGCCAATCGGCCCCCCACACATTTCCTGCCATCCACCGGGCAATAAAATCTACTTTAAATGGATCAACAGAAGAAAAGAGTAAAATCATCACACCTGATAAAGCCATCGAAAACCCTACACCCGTTAACACTAACCGCACAGGAGCAAGGCCTGTTGTACGATTATATGCGAATAAGTAGATCGCTATTGCTGTTATGAGCGCAGAGGCAAAGGCGATCAGAGGGAGCAAAAAGACAAAGCTGCCATTACTAACCGGGAAAAATAAATAAAAGACAGCTACTCCAACGCCGGCTCCAGAATTAATGCCGATAATACCCGGGTCAGCCAAATCATTTCGTGTAATGCCTTGTAAGATTGCGCCGGATAAAGCAAGGGCCATACCTGCAAGAAGAGTTACAATAATTCTAGGCAGCCTCACAGAAAATAAGATAAATTCCTCTTTAAATTCTCCCTGACCAAACAGAGTAGGGAGGATGCGGTTAAAAGAGAGGGAAGAGGGGCCTATGCTTGCTCCGATGGCCGCTGTAAGTATGATTAGAACCGTTAAGACAATTAAAATCATGCGCTGTTTTTTGATAATACTTGGATGGATCATAAAAATGCCTTCCCTTCTTTTCGAACAATAAAGAGAAAAAATGGAAGCCCAATGATTGCAACAATTGCAGCAACAGGGGTTTCATAAGGTGCACTGATTGTACGTCCAACAAGATCAGCAAGAAGCATAAAACCGGCACCAAATAAGACGGACATCGGCAATACATTGCGATAATCTGTTCCAACTACTGCCCGAACGATATGCGGGATCATGAGGCCGATAAACGCCATATTACCAACAAGTGCGACTGCAGCACCTGCGAGAATCACAATTACGATAAATAGCATGATTTTGACTTTGGTCGTATGCTGGCCAAGCCCCACAGCCACTTCTTCACTTAGGCTGAGAATTGTCAGCTGCTTAGACAGAAGGACCGCAATTAAAATTCCCCCAAATATAAAGGGCGTAACTATTTCAAGCTGTCCCCAAGACGTACCGATCAACCCGCCTGCCGTCCACATTGAGACGTCTTTAGAAATCTTAAAATATATCCCGATCCCTTCAGCGATGGCTGTTAAAAAAGCAGTTACGGCAGCCCCGGCTAAAACGATCCGAAAAGGGGAGAAGCCGCCGCGGCGGGAGGCTCCTATGCCAAGGACCATAAGAGTTCCGACAGCTGCACCAATAAAACAGGCAATCATCATGCCGAAATAATTAGCGGCAGGGATAAAGGCGATTGTAATAGCGAGCGCAACATTCGCACCTGCTGTAATTCCTAAAAGGCCGGGATCAGCTAATGGGTTTCTCGTTAACCCTTGAATAATCGCACCTGAAACCGCAAGAGCAGCTCCAACAGCCATTGCACCAAATGCACGTGGGAAGCGGATTTCACGAAGCATCGACAGCTTCTCACCAGAATCACTTGTAAACATAGCCGCCCGCACATCCTGAATCGTCACATCAGCTGCGCCGAACAAGACGGAGCTTATAAAAATGGCGATAAATACTGCTGCAGTTACAAGAAATGCTGCGTATTTAGATTTAATTAATCGTTTAGTATGTACCATCAGATCTCAACTCTTCTTTTGAAATAATAGAATAAAATAAGAGGAGGAATCCGCTTTAGATTCCTCCCCAATCAATCATTGAAACAACCATTAATTACTGCTTAAAAAGCTTTCAGTGAAAAAGTCTAATTGGAAGTCTAGTGTAATTGGGTCATTAAAATAAAATTCAGATGCATTTGCTGTAAATACACGATCATTTGCAACAGCTGGGATGTTTTTGTATGTTTCTGTTTCTTGATATGCCGTATCTACACCATCTGAGCTGACGATCATATAATCACCAGCATATTCTGGCAATACTTCAACAGAAAGAGCATAGTAGCCTTCGTTTTGAGCCATTTCTTGAACTTTCTCAGGCATCTCAAGCTTCATTTCTTGATAAAGAATTTCCGTGCCGCGGCCCCAGTTATCGCCGAATACATATAATTGTTTATCAAAATTTTCTATAACTGTAACCGTCGCGTCTTCGCCGATTTTTTCCTTCACTTCTTCGCCTGCTTTATGTGCACGTTCTTTGAAGTCATCCACCCAAGCTTGTGCCTCTTCTTCTTTATTTAACAGCTTGCCAATTTCAACATGCTGCGTTAAGTAATCAACCTCTCCGTAAGTAAACGTAACAGTTGGAGCAATTTCACCCAGTTTGTCTAGGTTATTGTTTGTTGGTGCTGCAATAATCAGGTCAGGGTCAAGCTCAATAATTTGCTCTAAGCTTTCATCGGTCACTTCTGCTGCCTCGCCAATATATTCCTCGTAGCGTGGGTTCATTTTCGCCCAAGAATCGACCCCGACAATAGGGACATCAAGAGCCATGACGCTTCCTGCATTAAATGAAGATAAGACAACGACACGCTGTGGATCAGCTGGAACTTCAATCGGACCGTTTTCAGATTCGTAAGTAATTGTATCTGTTTCTTCAGTATTTGTATCTTCTTCAGATGAAGAAGCAGAGTCTTCTGAAGTGCTGCCGCAAGCGCTAAGAACTAGCACTAAGAGCATAAGAAATGGAATGAGCAGTTGTTTTTTCATGGTGGTTTTCTCCTTTAAGTAAATTGTAAGTAATACACATTGGTTTGTTCGTATTCGGATCACGTCCGATGACGGCATCAATTCCAAAGACTTGCTTGAGTACATCATTTTTGATGACATCTTCACTCGTACCAGATTGAATAATGTCGCCGTCTTTTAGCGCGATGATATGGTCAGCGAATCGTGCAGCTTGATTCAGATCATGAAGCACCATCACAATCGTACGACCTTCTTGTTCATTAAGCCTTTGTAAAAGCTCAAGCACTTCAAGCTGATGTGCCATATCCAGATAGGTGGTTGGTTCATCAAGAAAGATAATCTCAGTCTCTTGTGCCAGAGCCATCGCGATCCAGACCCGCTGGCGCTGCCCGCCTGATAAGGCATCTACCGAACGATATTTATACTCCATCGTTCCTGTCACACTAAGAGCCCAGTCAATGACTTCGATATCTTTTTTGTTTAAACGGCCAAATCCTTTTTGATAAGGGAAGCGCCCGTAGGAAACAAGTTCTCCAACCGTTAATCCGCTTGCACTCTCAGGAGTTTGCGGCAAGGTCGCCATTTGCTTGGCAAGAGCCTTCGTATCCTTCGTGAAAATACTCTCGCCGTCTAGTATGACGTTGCCAGATTGCGAGGAAATCACACGCGTAATCGCTTTAAGCAGCGTCGACTTTCCGCAGCCATTGGGACCAATAATTGTTGTGATTTTGCCATCCGGTATGTTTATACTCAAATTCTTTACAATGACATTCTCACCATATCCGATACGTAAATCTTCTGTATAAAGACGAGTCATTTTATGTAGCCTCCAATCCCTCCATCTAACTGAAAACAATTATCACTATCATTTATGATTACACTATAAGTCTAGAATTTCTAAGTGTCAATGAATTTTTTTGTGAGTAATTAGACGATTCTTCTTATATTAATAAGCAACAGAGGAGGATGTATTAGAAAATTAAAATAGACTATGTTAGGATAGTCTTACGGGGTATACGTATAAGGAGGATGGTTATGGAAGCAAAAAAAACAGTCCAGCCGAATAAACAGCAAATGCTAAACCGATTGAAACGAATAGAAGGACAAGTTAGAGGAATCCATAATATGATTGAAAATGATCGCTATTGTGTAGATGTCTTGACTCAAATTTCAGCTATCCAAGCGGCTATAAATAAAGTATCTTTAGGACTTGTCGAGGACCATACTCGTCATTGTGTAGCAAATGCTATTAAAAATGATAACGGTGAAAAGGCAATTGATGAACTAATGGATGTAATGAAGAAAATGCTCTAATAAGTCTTCATCCTAGATGTGAAAAAAGCAATTAATACATTACTTTTTATTTATCCCTTGAATACTATACCCCAGTATAGTATATTGAGGTTGAAGTGGTTAAAAACGATCTCTTGGAGGGTTCAAAATGGTACAAGAAACACTCACAGTAAAAGGAATGTCTTGCGGGCATTGTGTAAGTTCAGTAGAAGGAAGTGTTGGCGAATTATCAGGAGTTGAATCTGTAAAGGTTGTCCTTGATAAAGGTCAAGTGGAAGTATCTTATAACGAAAACGAATTAAACCTTGGAAAGATCAAGGAAGTAATCGAAGACCAAGGATATGATGTAGTATAATAAGCATCCCTATTTAGGAAAATGTCGTGCTTACTTGTGAAGCACGATATTTTTTCAAAAAAATATACCTATACTAGGTATAAGGTTAGGTGGGATTTACATTGGAACAAAAAGAAGTTTCCTTAACTATATCTGGCATGACATGTGCAGCCTGTGCCAATAAAATAGAAAAAGGGTTATCTAGAGTCGAAGGGGTAAAAGAAGCTAACGTAAACTTTGCCCTTGAGAAAACAACAATTAAGTATGACCCTTCTGTCGTTGATAAGAAAGAGTTCGAAGCAAAAATCGAGAAACTAGGGTATCAGGTCATTCATGACAAGACAGAATTTGATATATCAGGAATGACATGTGCGGCTTGTGCAAATCGGATTGAGAAAAGAATGAATAAACTAGAGGGCGTTTCATCTGCCAATGTTAACTTTGCATTAGAAACTCTTTCCGTTGAATATGATAACCGGGCTATTAAGCCAAATGACATGATAGTAACAATTAAAAAATTAGGATTCACACTCATTCCCAAGCAAGATGCAAGGGAGACAGTCGACCATAAAGAAAAAGAAATTGACAGGCAATACGGGAAGTTTATCTTCTCGGCCATTCTAACATTACCGCTCTTATGGACGATGGTTACTCATTTTGAAATGACGGCGTTTTTGTATATGCCAGGTATGTTCATGAATCCATGGGTGCAATTAGCACTCGCAACACCCGTTCAATTTATTGTAGGTGCTCAATTTTATAAGGGTGCTTACCAAGCTCTAAAAAACAAAAGTGCCAATATGGATGTGCTAGTGGCGCTTGGAACGAGTGCAGCATATTTTTACAGTATCTATTTAGGATGGGAATGGTTGGCAGCTGGAAGTCAAGGGATGCCTGAGCTTTACTTTGAAGCAGCTGCAGTGATCATTACTTTAATTGTGCTAGGAAAGCTGTTTGAAGTTCGCGCCAAAGGCCGTACAAGCCAAGCCATTCAAAAATTGCTTGGTCTTCAAGCCAAAACAGCACGAGTCATCCGGAACGAAGAAGAAGTGGAAATTCCTGCAGAAGAAGTCATTGTTGGAGATGTAGTTATCATCAAGCCAGGTGAAAAAGTTCCAGTTGATGGAGAGTTGATCGAAGGCAGATCAGCCATAGATGAATCAATGATTACAGGAGAGAGTATTCCGGTTGATAAGAGTATAGGAGATTCTGTGATCGGTGCCACCATTAATAAGAACGGATCGATTAAAGTAAAGGCGACAAAAGTCGGTAGAGATACCGCTCTATCACAAATCGTAAAAGTCGTTGAAGAAGCACAAGGATCTAAAGCTGACATCCAGCGTTTAGTGGATAAAGTGTCAGGAATTTTTGTTCCAGTCGTAGTAGCTATTGCCATTGCTACATTTCTTATTTGGTATTTTATTGTTGCGCCTGGAGACTTACGTCAAGCATTGATTCCGATGATTTCCATTTTAGTTATTGCCTGCCCTTGCGCACTAGGCCTAGCAACTCCAACTTCTATAATGGCGGGATCAGGTCGTGCAGCTGAGATGGGACTATTATTTAAAGGCGGCGAACACTTAGAAAATACACAGAACATCCAAACCGTCGTCTTAGATAAAACGGGGACCGTCACAAAGGGACAGCCGGAATTAACGGATGTAGAAATTGCAGAGGGCTTCACTGAAGAAGACGTTTTATATTATGTCGGTTCTGCCGAAAAACATTCAGAGCACCCTTTAGCTCAGGCAATGGTCAAAGGAATTAATGAAAAAGGGATCAGTCTAAATGACTCAACGGACTTTGAAGCAATTCCAGGCTATGGAATACGTGCGATTGTCGATAATAAAGAGGTTCTAGCTGGGACTAGAAATTTAATGAAACAACATTCTGTCCCTATGAAGAACGCAAATGCTTTAATGGAAGAACTAGAAAACCAAGGGAAGACGGCGATGCTAATAGCTGTGGAAGGGCAATTTGCAGGGATTATCGCGGTTGCTGATACGGTAAAAGAATCCTCAAAAGAAGCAATCCAAAGAATGCATGATTTGGGGCTTGAAGTGATTATGCTTACCGGTGACAATGAGCGTACCGCCAAGGCTATTGCCAGCCAAGTTGGGATCACGCATGTCATAGCGGAAGTCATTCCAGAGCAAAAAAGTTCTAAGGTTAAGAAGCTGCAAGAGCAAGGGAAGAAAGTAGCGATGGTTGGCGACGGGATTAATGACGCGCCTGCCCTTGCAGTTGCTGACATTGGAATGGCCATTGGAACAGGGACAGATGTTGCGATTGAAGCGGCAGACATCACACTTATGCGAGGCGACTTAAATAGTGTAGCAGATGCGATTCATATGAGCCGCAAGACGATGAAAAATATTAAGCAAAACTTATTCTTTGCTTTTATTTACAACACATCGGCCATCCCAATTGCTGCAGTCGGCCTGTTAGCCCCGTGGGTTGCAGGTGCTGCAATGGCGTTTAGTTCCGTATCGGTTGTATTAAATGCTCTACGTTTACAGAAAGTGAAGTTTACAAAATAAAAGGAGGCTCCTTTTATGTACAATAAAAGAAATTGGGCGTTAGCAGGATTTGTGTATGTCGCGCTCGTAATGGTTGCATATGGTGCAATTACTGGAGAAGATCCATTTGAGCGAGGAGATTTCCATGATCATCACCCTCAATCGGAGACTGAACATGGAGAACATTCTTCCTAACTCTTAAATGAGATGGTGGCGGGGTAAACGAAGTCACTACGTCCTTAACTGTTTTGTATTAAGAAACGAGAGAATGATTAAAAAAGCTGTGGTCTGCTTTTCAGTAGATCCAGCTTTTTTTAATAAAGCTCTTGGTCTAAACACAAACAAGGCGGAGGCATAGGCATAGGGTAAATTCCACTGTAATAAAGGTAGTACGTTTTTGAGGATAGGGTATACGGGACAGCAGCACATCAAAATTCAAATAAATTAATTTATATCGCTAATATTTATTAAACGCTTTCAATTTCTAGTTATTTGTCTTACAATTAAAATACATCTTTAGAATAAGGGGGGATTTTCCAGTGGAAGAAAATAAAGAAGTTGATATTAAATCGCTTAGTCGGAAATCATTATCGAAACAAGTGATTGATGAAATCATAAATTTACTTATGACAGGTCAGTTGAAGCCAGGTGATAAAATCCCATCTGAAATGGAGTTAATGGAAATATGTGATGTGAGCAGGCCCGTTATCCGTGAAGCCTTAACATCACTTGAAGTGATGGGAATTGTGAATCGCAAAACGCGCCATGGGACATTTTTTTCAGAAAAGATAGGGAGTAAACCATTTTCCATGATGCTCGCCCTCTCAGCAGGTGATGTGGTTTCGATCATTGAAACACGTATTGCTTTGGAATTGGGGCTCGTAACTCTTGCAGCTGAAAAAATTACGGACGGGGAGCTAGCCAAATTAAAAGATTCTATAGATGATATGAAAAAGCTGCCAACTGATGATTCATCTGAGATTGATATGCGTTTTCATAAATTAATTGCCCATAGTGCAAGAAACCCGCTATTTGAAGGGATGATTGATGCTCTGCAGAAATCTCACATGAAAGTGTTAGAACAGATCCCTATTGAGGATCGTGATTTGAATGCTACATTAAACTATCATCAAGACATCTATGATGCACTTGAAAAAAGAGATCCGATCGAAGCATACAGTGCGATGTATCGTCATTTAGACTTTGTAAGAAAGAAAGCATTACGAGCGTTAAAGAAAAAGATGGAAGAAGCCAAATAATGGTTACCTTTTAATCATTATTTGGCAAATTTTAAAATCTATATTTTTTGAAAATTCAATATTGACTTATAAATTCATTTGTCTTACAATTAAAACAACAAACAAATAGCTGAATCGAATATCATTCAAAACTATGTAAGCGTATTCTTATCTGAATGGAGATGACCAATATGATGAAAGTATCGGTTACTACGACTAAATTTGATTTAACAGACGCAGAATTGAGACAAATGTGCCAGCTTGGTGTTGATTGTGTGGACTTTGGTACAGGTTCTTCTTTTCCTGGAGTGAAAGAACAAGGTTTTCCTGATTTAGATGCGGTACTTAAGATGAAAAAACGGGTTCGCTCATTCGGTTTAGATGCAAACAGAGTGACGCTTCCGGATCTCTCCGAGCGCTTTATGAATGAAGACGATGAAAGTGAGCTGGAGCTTGAAAATTCCGTTAAAGCTATAAAAGTTTTCGGTGAGGCCGGTATTAAGATTGTCAGACAGCGATTTGCAGGAGATACATACAATTATATGACAAAAAGCTATCAAGCCAGGCAGCGAGGCGGTGCCATTGCTAGAGGAGAAAGCTTAGGCTTTCAAAAAGAACCTTATGTAACACCAACTTTAGAAGAGCATGAAAAATGGTGGTCACGTTTTAGAGCGGCCTACGCTGACCTGGTGCCAGCTTGTGAAGACTACGATGTGAATTTAGGGATGCACCCATCGGATTCGCCTAATCATGATACTCCCTTCGGTGGACTTGGATACCGCAGGATCATGGATGAATTCCCAAGCAAAAATGTAGGCTATATCTATTGCGTAGGTACGAGGGCAGAAGAAGGTGGGAGCCCTCTTGTATTGAATGAAATTAATCAATACGGCAGAAAAGACCGCATCTTTCTAGTTCATTTTCGAAATGTGCGTGGTTCCTTGCCTACAGCAGGAGCATTTGAAGAAGCTCTCTTAGATGATGGTGATATGAATATGTATAAGATTTTATTAGAACTTAGAAAAGTTGGATACAATGGCTGCTTAAACCCAGACCACGTACCAATGATGGAAGGAGATAACCCAGACCTTGACGGGAATTGGGCTCATTCGAATATTGGCTGGAGTTATGGAAGTGTCGGCTTTGCGTATTCGATTGGATATATTAAAGCATTGTTAGCAGCTTTAGTAGAATTTGAAGGGTAGCATAATAGAGTGAGAGGGGGAGGATGCGATGATCCAACGAAATCAAGATGCTTTTGCAAGCGTTTTCTTATTAGCGGTTTCAGTGCTAATGTTTATCGCCACATACAATATTCAACAAATGACTGTTTCAGCGATAGGAGCAGATTTTGCTCCAAGATTAGTAGCTGGAGGGTTATTTATCCTTAGCTTTATCATGCTTATTACCTCGATAAGAAAACAAAAAAATCCTGCTGCCCAAGCAGAGGAAGAGAGTGATGAGGATACTGAGGCTGATCAGAGCGTGCCAATAAGTAAAAAGTCGGTTTTACTAACAATTGGATTATTAATTGGGTATGTTGCGCTCATTCCAATCATTGGATTTTTGCTTATGACAGTCGTCTACTTATTTTTACAGATGTATATATTGGCTGAAAAATCACAAAGAAGAATCGTACTATTTTTAGTGATCTCTGTCATTTCATCTGGTGTTATCTATTATTGTTTCAAGAACATTTTTTACTTAAGACTTCCAGCAGGGATTTTAGGATAAGGGGGTGAGAAGGTGTTTGATCTTTTCATGCAAGGCTTTTCTGAAGTCATGACTTTATCAACGATATTATTAATCTTACTTGGAACGGCAGTAGGATTAGTATTTGGCTCTATACCAGGCTTAACAGCAACGATGGCCATCGCGATCGTTCTTCCGATGACGTTTGGGATGAGTCCAATGGAAGGCATGGCTATATTGATGGGTTTGTATATAGGGGGGATTTCAGGCGGGCTCATTCCTGCTATCCTACTTAAACTGCCAGGCACACCATCTTCAATCGCAACGACATTTGATGGATATCCGATGGCTAGAAAAGGAGAAGCGGGTAAAGCGTTTGGGTATGCAATTCTCTTCTCATTTTTAGGTGGTTTATTAAGTATTATCATTTTAATGCTCTTATCACCGCCGCTAGCAACGATTGCATTGAAATTTGGACCTTACGAATATTTTGCCATTACGATATTTGCATTAACGATGATTTCTAGTCTTGCAGGTAATTCACTTGTCAAAGGGCTGATCGCCGGATTATTAGGAATTGCACTAGCGATGGTCGGATCTGCACCAATTGATGCGTTTCCTAGGTTCACGTTCGGTTATAGTGCCCTCGATGCCGGCTTTAATATCTTGCCAGTGCTGATTGGACTGTTTGCTGTAGCAGAGATTATCAAAGCGTCCGAACGGAAAATTTCAAAAGGGAAGTCCGTTGATTACAAAATGAAAGGCTTCGGTTTTTCGGTTAAAGATTTCTTTAAGCAGGGTTGGAATGGGCTAAGGTCAAGTTTTATAGGAACAGGGATAGGGATTCTGCCCGGTATTGGCGGTGGAACAGCTAATATAATTGCTTATGTAACAGCGAAAAACCGTTCTAAAAATCCAGAGGAATTTGGGAAGGGCACCCCTGATGGTGTTGTTGCATCAGAGTCAGCTAATAATGCTGCAGTCGGCGGAGCGCTTGTACCGTTAATTGCTCTAGGGATACCAGGAGATACGGTTACAGCCCTTTTACTAGGCGGGTTAGTCATTCATGGCCTCACTCCAGGACCGCTGTTATTTCAAAATAACGGGGATGTAGTGTATGGGATCTTCATCGCTTTAATTATTGCTAATATTGCGATGGTTGCTTTTCTCTATTATGGAATGAGGTTCTTTACGAAAATCCTAAGTATACCTAAATACATTTTGTTACCGATCATTCTCGTTTTATGTGTAGTAGGGGCCATTGGCGTAAACAACAGAATGTTCGATGCTGCGGCATTGTTATTCTTTGGGATCCTTGGTTATTTACTCATTAAATATAAATTTCCGATTGCACCGATCATTCTTGGATTTATCCTTGGACCGCTTGTTGAAACGAATTTGCGTCGTGGCTTAATGTATTCTCAAGGAGATTTTATTCCATTTCTTACTCAGCCGATCGCAGCAGTCTTTCTGATCCTCGCTGTTTTATCCATTGTATTTAAGTTAAGAGATACGTACAAAAAGAAAAAACTAGATGAGGCTGGCGGAATTAATACAGGAATCTAATTAAGATTTTAATAGAGTAACTCTATTAAGATAGATAAGAACAATTGGGGAGGTTGTATGATGAAAGGTTATATGAAAAAGCTTGTACTTATGTTCGCTGTTTTATTTCTAAGTGCTGTGATCGTAGGCTGTTCTAGTGAGGGTGGATCTGGTGAGGCAAGTGAATCATCAGGAAACGGAGAGCAGGGAAGTAGTTCGGAAGCCGCTGCGTCTAACTATCCAACAGGTCCAATCACCGTTGTCGTTCCTGCCGGTGCTGGCGGCGACACAGATATTAACGCTAGAACATTTGCTAAATATTTGGAGCAAGAACTTGGGCAGCCAGTTGTCATTTCAAATGTGACAGGGGCAGGTGGAACAGTTGGAGCTCGTGAAGTGCTAGATTCTGCTGCAGATGGACAAACAGTCTTGTTCTTCCACAATTCATTACTTCTAAACAAGATCTTGGGGTTGGTTGACTTTAGTTATGATGATTTTAAACTAGCTGGCATCCCGATCTTAGATGAAGGAAATACGTTCATGGTCAACAGTGATTCTCCATTTGAAGACTTACAGGACTTAGTAGATTATGCTCGTGAAAACCCAAATGAAGTGTCGATTGCAACTGAAGTTGGCGGTTTTACTCACTTGCAGCTGTTAGCACTTGAGCAAGACCAAGGCATTGAGCTGAATATTGTTGATGTGGGCGGCGCAGCCGATAAAATAGCTGCCTTGCTTGGAGGGCATATTGATATCGTTCCAACTTCATTAGGATTAGTTCAAGAGTACGTAGAGTCGGGTGATATGAGGACGCTTGGAATTATGGCAGCTGAAAGATCTGACTTAATGCCTGATGTACCTACTTTTGTTGAACAAGGTGTCGATAGCAGTTTCGAGAAGTTTTTCTTCTTCGGCTTCCCATCTGACACACCAGAAGAGGTAGTTGAAATCTTTACAAATGCAGTAGAGACTGTAGCTTCTAATGATGAGTACCGCGCAGAAGCTGAAAAATATTTAGTAGCACCAACTTATATGAGTCCAGAAGAGGCTGCAAGCTATATGCAGGAAACAGAAGCCTATTATGAGGAGCTGTATGCAGAAGAATAAACAGATTAATTATAGCTAGAATTAGGGCAAAAAATTTTGAGGTTATTTGTAAGACAATTAAATCATAAAACAAATAATAGGAGATGAAGAGATGAATTCTAGAAAAAAATTCCCT
This sequence comes from Alkalihalophilus marmarensis DSM 21297, assembly GCF_000474275.2. Taxonomy (GTDB): domain Bacteria; phylum Bacillota; class Bacilli; order Bacillales; family Bacillaceae_D; genus Alkalihalophilus; species Alkalihalophilus marmarensis. The sequence continues at coordinate 13,460 of NZ_ATAE01000020.1, read as the reverse complement.
ACAGGTATTCTTGGGTTCCCAACAGCCCCTTTCAATGAAAAAGGCACAATTGACGAGAAGGCCCTTGCAGTAAATATCGATTTTCTAATAAATGAAGGACTCAGCTCTATATTTATTGCTTGCGGTTCTGGTGAATTTCATGCGATCAGTCGAGCAGAATATCAGATGATGGTTGAGGTTGCGATTGAAACGACTGCTGGCAGAGTTCCTGTCTACACAGGTGTTGGCGGCAACATCACCGATGCAATTGAATTAGTTAAGCTGTCTGAGGATCTTGGGGCAGATGGATACTTAATTTTACCTCCATACCTTATTGACGGGGAGCAAGAAGGACTATATCAGTACTACAAAGCCATTGTCAAAGAAAGTGAGCTAGACGCGATTCTTTATAACCGTGACAATGCAATTGTTAATCTTGACACACTCCAACGTTTAGTTGATGAATTCCCTCAAATTGTAGGGTTAAAAGACGGTCTGGGTAATATGGAGTTGAATTTAGAGCTCGTTCAAACAATTGGTGACCGATTGGAATGGTTAAATGGAATGCCGTTTGCTGAGATTACAATGCCTGCTTATGCAAAAATCGGATTTAATTCTTACTCATCAGCGATGTCAAACTACATGCCACATATTTCACGCCTTTTCTTTGACGCACTTAAAGAAGGCAACGAGGATGTCGTCAATGATATTTATGTAAATGTATTACTGCCGATCAATTCAATTAGAAAAGCGAGAAAAGGATATGCTGTTTCATTGATTAAGGCTGGAATGAACATTCAGGGCTTCCCAGTAGAGAATTCAGTAAGACCGCCATGTATTGCTGTAGAAAGCGATCATTACGAAACACTAAGCAAAATTATTAAGAAAGCTTTAGAAAAATATCCTGCAGAACAAAAAGAAATCTCCAATCTATAAATCTATTTAAAAAAGAAGGAGGATTATATTTCATGACAGTTGAAACAAAAAATAAGACGTACTTAAATTTTGTAAATGGTGAATGGGTTGCATCAGTAAGCGGAGAAGTGAAAACGAACCTCAACCCAGCTAATACCGATGATGTTGTGGGTGCGATTCAAATGTCTACAAAAGAAGAACTCAATGATGCAGTAAAGGCCGCTAAACAAGCTCAGAAAGCTTGGAGAAAGCTCTCCGGAAATGAGCGAGGCGCGTACTTATTTAAGGCAGCAGACATTTTAGAAAACAAATTAGATGAAATCGCAGAATGTATGACTCGCGAGATGGGCAAAACCTTACCGGAAGCGAAAGGAGAAACCGCTCGTGGTGTGGCAATTCTCAGATATTATGCCGGGGAAGGTCTGCGCAGCGAAGGGGACGTTATTCCTTCTACAGACCCAAGTGCCCTCATGTTTACAAAAAGAGCTCCATTAGGTGTTGTTGGTGTGATTACACCGTGGAATTTTCCGGTCGCGATCCCATTATGGAAAATGGCCCCAGCCTTAATTTATGGCAATGCAGTCGTCATAAAGCCGGCTCAAGAGGCAGCTGTGACATGTGCAAAAGTAGTGGAATGTTTAGAAGAAGCAGGATTTCCTAAAGGAGTAGTGAACTTAGTTACAGGTTCTGGCTCTGTGATCGGCCAGGCATTAACAGATCATCCGGATGTGGCTGGGATTACGTTTACTGGATCAAATACAGTCGGAAAAGGTATCGGCCAAGGCTGTCTTGCTCGCGGAGCAAAGTACCAGCTTGAGATGGGCGGTAAAAATCCTGTGATCGTAGCAAAAGATGCAGATCTGAATCTAGCTGTTGAAGCAACGATCAGCGGGGCATTCCGTTCAACAGGCCAGAAATGTACCGCAACAAGCAGAGTCATAGTGGAAGCTGACGTGTATGAAAAATTTAAGGAGAAACTGCTCGCAAAAACAGCTGAAATTACAGTAGGTGATGGTCTTAGTGAGAATGTGTGGATGGGCCCTTCTGCAAGTGAAAATCAGTTAAATACGGTACTTCACTACATTGAAAAAGGAAAAGAAGAAGGAGCTGCACTCATTGCTGGTGGGGACAGATTAAAAGGGGAAGTATTTGATAAAGGTTATTTTGTAGAGCCTACCATTTTTGAAAATGTTTCACCTGATATGACGATTGCTCAAGAAGAAATTTTCGGACCTGTCATTGCCCTTATTCAAGTGAATCACTTAGAAGATGCGATTAAAGTGGCAAATGACGTGGAGTTTGGGTTAAGTGCCTCCATCTTTACAACAAATATCCAACAGATGCTTTCCTTTGTGGATGAGATGGAAGCGGGACTTGTCCGTGTGAATTCAGAAAGTGCTGGAGTTGAGCTGCAAGCTCCGTTTGGCGGAATGAAGCAATCAAGCTCGCACTCTCGTGAGCAAGGGCAGGCAGCGAAAGAGTTCTTCACTTCAATTAAAACTGTATTTGTTAAATAAAGGAGCGTGACCACTAGAATTAATCATTCTGGTGGTCGCGCTTGAATCAGTCTATCAATCTATTTATACACTCTATAAAGGTGGGATTAAGATGCATATTGAACAAGTTAAAGAAGAAAAAGCTACATCTACTCCGGTTGTAAGTGAGGTAAAGGTCATTCCTGTAGCAGGTCATGATAGTATGCTATTAAATTTAAGCGGAGCACACAGCCCGTTTTTCACTAGAAACATTGTCATATTAAAAGATAGCGCTGGCAATATTGGGGTGGGCGAAGTTCCTGGAGGAGAAGGCATTCGAAAAACAATTGAAGATGCAGCACCATTAATTGTTGGAAAATCGATAGCCACCTACAATTCCATTTTAAACGTCATTCGGCATCAATTTGCTGATCGTGATTCAGCCGGCCGCGGTCTGCAGACATTTGATTTGCGCATTACCATACATGCGATTACTGCTTTAGAGTCTGCATTTCTAGATTTACTCGGGAAACATTTAGGCGTGCCAGTAGCCGAATTGCTCGGAGAAGGGAAGCAGCGTGATCAAGTTGAAATGCTAGGTTACTTGTTTTATATAGGAGACCGAACGAAAACAGACCTGCCATACTTAAGTAATCTTGACAATAAGGATGAATGGATGCGTGTCTTCGTCACGAAGAAGCGATGACACCAGAGGCTATCGTTCGTTTAGCTGAAGCTGCTCATGAACGCTACGGGTTTAATGATTTTAAACTAAAGGGCGGAGTTTTATCTGGTGAAGAAGAAATGAAAGCAGTGACAGCCCTTGCCGAGCGTTTTCCAAAGGCAAGAATTACACTTGATCCAAACGGTGCCTGGTCTCTAGCTGAAGCGATTGAACTATGTCGTGATAAACATGATGTGCTCGCTTATGCAGAAGATCCATGTGGCGCAGAAAATGGCTATTCCGCCCGTGAGGTTATGGCAGAATTCAGACGGGCAACCGGGTTAAAAACAGCCACAAATATGATTGCTACGGACTGGAGACAGATGGGGCATTCTATTACTTTACAATCAGTCGATATTCCATTAGCCGACCCACATTTTTGGACGATGCAAGGCTCGGTACGTGTCGCTCAAATGTGCCACGATTGGGGCTTAACATGGGGCTCACACTCTAATAATCACTTTGATATTTCCCTTGCCATGTTTACACATGTTGCAGCTGCTGCACCTGGTGAGATCACGGCAATTGATACGCATTGGATTTGGCAAGATGGGCAGTATCTTACGAAAAACCCGTTCCAAATTAAAGATGGGAAAGTCGATGTTCCAAACGCTCCAGGTTTAGGGGTAGAGGTAGATTTTGATCAGATTGAAGAAGCGCATGAGCTTTATAAAAGAGAGGGTCTTGGGGTGCGTGATGATTCAATCGCGATGCAGTATTTGATCCCAGGTTGGAAGTTTGACAATAAACGCCCATGTCTCGTTCGAGAGTAGGAGGATGAGGCTGTGGGCTATAAAGTAGTGATTGCAAAAGGTGTTTCAGACGTCGGCGCTTCATATTTAATGGAAAAAGGGTATTGTTTAGCCTAGATAATGTGATAGTGACTCCTCACAGTGCAGCTCTAACAAAGGATGCCAAAGAAAGAATGGCGCTGCATGCTGCAATGGGGATCGATGAAGTGTTAACAGGTAAGAAGCCGAGCTGGCCAGTCAATCAACCTGCTTTTTGACTAAGATTTTGGAAATGAAAGGAGAGGTTCGGATGGATGTACATACAAAAGTAGATGACATCCCGCTTTATATTAAAGTACATGAGAATGATAACGTTGCGATTATTGTAAACTCAGGCGGCCTCAAACAGGGAACAGCCTTTACCTGTGGGTTAGAGTTGATTGAATTTGTTCCGCAAGGGCATAAAGTGGCTCTTTTTGACATCGAGCAAAATCAACCAATTATACGTTACGGGGAAATTATCGGCTATGCATTATCTTCTATTCCGACCGGAAGCTGGGTAAAGGAGTCATTAATAGACTTGCCTAAACCGCCCGATTTAGATCATTTGACGATAGCTTCGCGAAAAAACGAACCCCTTCCGCCTCTTGACGGTTACACGTTTGAAGGGTATCGAAATACAAATGGAACAGCAGGAATCAAAAATATATTGGGTATTACTACGAGCGTACAATGTGTAACGGGTGTCCTAGATTATGCAGTAGAGAAAATTAAAAAAGACATTCTGCCACAGTACCCAAATGTTCATGATGTTGTGGCCCTAAATCACGCTTATGGCTGCGGGGTAGCGATTGGTGCACCTGAAGCAAAAATACCAATCCGAACCATTCAACATATCGCCGTTCACCCTAATTTTGGTGGAGAAGTGTTAGTTGTAGGATTAGGGTGTGAGAAGCTTGTGCCGGATCAATTAAGCGGGCCATCAAATATTTTATCACTTCAACAGCAGCCGGGATTTGAGGCGATGGTGTCAGAAATTTGCCGTATGGCTGAAGTTAGGTTAGAAAAGCTAAATGAACGACGCAGAGAAACGATTCCTGTGAAAGATTTAGTCGTAGGTTTGCAGTGTGGTGGAAGTGATGCATTCTCAGGTGTAACAGCGAATCCGGCAATTGGATATGCAGCAGATTTACTTGTTCGGGCAGGTGCAACTGTGATGTTTTCTGAAGTGACAGAAGTCAGAGATGCTATTCATCTATTAACAGAAAGGGCAGTAAATGAAGAGGTAGGCCGCTCACTTATTCAAGAGATGAAGTGGTATGATGCCTATTTAGAAAAAGGCGAAGCGGACCGCAGTGCGAATCCATCTCCAGGTAATAAAAAAGGCGGGCTCTCAAATGTTGTGGAAAAATCGTTAGGATCTGTTGTGAAATCAGGCACAAGTCCCATTTCAGGGGTTATCCCGCCTGGAGAAAGAGCAACGGAAAAAGGACTGCTTTTTGCGGCCACTCCAGCAAGTGATTTTGTCTGCGGAACGTTGCAATTGGCTGCAGGTATGCACTTACAGGTGTTTGCAACAGGGAGAGGTACACCATATAACCTCTCAATGGCACCAGTGATTAAAGTGTCCACGCGAAATTCATTAATGGAAGAATGGAAGGACTTAATTGATATAAATGCCGGTACCATTGCAACTGGTGAAGCGACGATTGAAGAAGTAGGATGGGAATTATTTCATTTTATCCTTGATGTTGCAAGCGGCAGAAAACAAACATGGGCTGATCAGTGGGGAATTAGTAATGATCTAACACTATTTAATCCTGCGCCGATCACTTAATTGAACGCCATGTCTTTGTTTATTGGAAAGGGGAAGCTGCTGCGTAGTTATCTCATTCTATCAATGTGTTTTTTATTTCTTATACAATACTTCGCGGGGCTTACATGGTTAGGGTATGTGGTCGTTGTGATAGCTGTTTTAGCATTCATTACAAGTGCCTATTTTTCTCGAGGATTTCCAAGAATAATTGGTTTCATCATGATGGGTACAGGGATTGCGTTGGAATTTAGTAAAGGAGCTGGGTTTCACGGGGTGAGTGAGGGGGTTTTACTCATTTTGCCTCTTCTTTGCTTAGTAACACTCTCTCCTATGCTCTCAATGCCGCTCAAACTGAATGGATATTTCCAATCCGTAGAATCGTTCTTACAAAATCTGCTGCATCACCCGAGAAAACTGTTCTTTGGCATTACAAGTTCGTTATTTATTTTGAGTCCAATCTTAAATTTAGGGTCAATAAGAATAGTCAGTGAGTTTTTAGAGAGTCTAAAACTCCCATCAGAAATGTCAGCTAAAAGCTATTTAATTGGTTTTTCGTCGGCTCTAATGTGGTCTCCCTACTTTGCTTCTGTTTCTCTAATCTTATATTACTTAAATATGCCAGTGGGCCGCTATATTATTTATGGCATGGGGCTCTCTATTCTTTCACTCCTTATTGGCAATCTTTTATTTTATCTATGGAGTAGAAACCATACCGTTTCCGCAGAGGGATTTCCAGTGGTGCAATTAGATAAAACACATAAATGGCAGCTGCTGAAACTGATCTTATTTGTAATGATCCTTATGAGTTCGTCCTTAGCAATAGAGTATGTGACAAAGTGGTCGATGGTCATAATCGTGAGCATGATTTCTGTGATCCTTCCGCTAATGTGGGGAGTATTAACGAAAAGCTGGAGGAAACTCACTCCACTAATAAAGGGGTACCGTGATCAATCGGTCCCGATGTTAAACAATGAAATCATGCTGTTTATGAGTGCCGGCGTATTAGCTCACGCTCTTCAAGGAACCACTTTCGCAAATAAGATTAGTGAGCTGCTAATCGCAATAGCTGAACAATCATTTTTATTATTTGCGATGGCTATCATGGCTCTTGTCCTGCTTGTCACTTATATCGGCATTCATCAAATTGCCGTCATTGCTGCTCTTGCCATGCAGCTCAATGCAGATGAGTTAGGAATCAGCACGCTGTCACTGGCTATGCTTTTGTTGCTTACTTGGTCCATATCAGCTGCTCTAAGTCCTTTTTCAGGATTGAATTTAATGGTCAGCCGGTTAGTCGGCATGACAGGAGTACAGACAGGGCTGCGAACGAATGGTGTTCACCTGCTTGTACTGGCTATTTTAGGAATTAGTTTTGTGATGATGGTGAAATAAAGGTCTTTTATATGAGGTCTTGTTTAGGTGCTTTTCCCGGCAAATGTATCTTTTCACACCGTTTATGCGTGGATTGAGGTGCGAATTGCTCGGGTTCCACAGCTTATTGCGCCGGTTCCAGACGCTATTGCGTCAGTTCCAGACGCTATTGCGTCAGTTCCAGACGCTATTGCGTCAGTTCCAGACGCTATTGCGTCAGTCTGCTGTTATTGCGCCAATTGAGAGGATAATAGCGTCGGTGTCAGTCGCAATTGTATCTAGTCAAATAATAATTGCGTCAGTCTCAAGACACGCAGCACTCTAACTCACATCTCTTTACCACCTAAACCATATAATGGTAGAATCTTGGCATAGTGTGATAGATAATAAATAAGAGGTGAGGCAGGAGTGAGCGAATACTCGATCCAAGAATTTATTCAAAAGACGATGAACAAAGAGAAGCAATATGATACGTTTGGATTGGAAACGGACCGCATATTAAGAGTGGAGCTTGATGATTTAATATGGTCTAAAATGGGTTCAATGATTGCCTATGAAGGAGACATTCGCTTTGAGCGCGAAGGAATGCTTGAGCACGGGGCAAACCGGATGTTTAAAAAAGCCTTTACTAATGAAGGCAACGAGCTGATGAAAGCGAAAGGAAAAGGCATCCTTTATTTATCGGATCAGGGAAAAAAGATTACGATTTTAGATTTGCTTGGAGATAAAATCACTGTCAATGGAGACGATGTGTTAGCATTTGAGCCTTCGGTTGACTGGGATATTCATATGATGCGCAAGGTAGCAGGAATGATGAGCGGAGGGTTATTTAATATAGGTTTAGAGGGGCGAGGGAAAGTAGCGATTACAACCCACTACGAGCCGCTGACCTTACTAGTTGAACCTGGAAAGCCTGTATTTACAGACCCTAGTGCAACTGTCGCCTGGTCAGGTCATCTCGAACCGAAATTTAAGACCGATATGAACTATCGGACATTTTTAGGCAGAGGAAGCGGCGAGTCCATTCAAATGGCGTTTGAAGGAAATGGCTTTGTCATTGTTCAGCCATATTTTGAAGGGGCTAAATAAAAGAATTTTAGCGAGTCACCAAGTATTTTATCTCATTAATAGATATGGGTTGTTACAGCGACGCTGTCCAAAAAAGGGCGGCGTCTTATTTTAATTGTTCGAAAAAATTTAGGAAAGCGGTTTCGAAAAAAGTATTGCATACTAGAAAAAGAGAGTATATAATAACTTTACGAAAGGGCTTTCTTAAACAATTTTACATAAACGAGATCTCACACTGCTAGCAGGCAGGCGAAGATCCAAGATTACTTTTACGTTTTGTAGAATGTAGCAATTTATTTTTTTTTGCCAACTACGAAAGCGCTTTTACTAGACAGAATATTCAAAACGATATGGAGGGAGTTATCATACATGACTATTATCCAATTTCCTAAAGATATGAAATGGGGAGTCGCTACAGCATCCTATCAAATAGAGGGTGCCGCAAATGAAGGCGGCAGAGGAACATCGATTTGGGATACATTTTCAAAAACTCCAGGCAAAGTAGTAAACGGAGATAACGGAGATGTCGCTTGCGGCAGCTATCACAAGTATGAAGAAGACATTGAGATCATGGACGACCTTGGGGTTGATTTCTACCGTTTCTCAGTGGCCTGGCCTAGAATTTTTCCAGAGGGCACTGGAGAAGTAAACCAAGAGGGCTTAGATTATTATCATAACTTAGTAGACCGTCTGCTTGAGAAAGGTATCGAGCCGATGTGTACCCTTTATCACTGGGATCTTCCGCAAGCACTTCAAGATAAAGGCGGCTGGGATAACCGTGAAACGATTGAAGCCTTCTTGCAGTATGCAGAGTTAATGTTCAAAGAATTCGAAGGGAAAATTAAGCATTGGATTACGTTTAATGAACCTTGGTGTGTGTCATTCTTATCCAATTACGTAGGTGCTCATGCTCCTGGTAATAATGATTTGCAGCTAGCAATGAATGTGGCGCATCACCTGCTTGTGGCACACGGCAAAACAGTTATTCGCTTTAGAGAACTTGGTATAAAAGGACAGATTGGTTACGCTCCGAATGTTGAATGGAATGAGCCATACAGCAATAAACAAGAAGATATTGATGCATGTAAGCGAGTGAATGGCTATTTTATGGATTGGTTCTTTGACCCGGTATTCAAAGGAACGTACCCAGATTTCATGGTGAAATGGTTTGAAGAAAAGGGTGCGGTACTGCAAATTGAAGAAGGTGACATGGAGATCATCTCACAGCCGATCGATTTTCTAGGAATTAATTATTACTCTGGCGGGGTCGGACGTTACAAAGAAAATGAAGGGTTATTCGACCACGAAAAAGTCGATGCAGGCTACTTAAAAACAGATATTGGCTGGAACATCTACCCTGAAGGTTTCTATAAAGTGTTAACACATATTAATGAGAATTACGGAAATGTTCCGATCTATATCACGGAAAATGGTGCTTGCATTAATGATGGTGTGGAAAACGGTGAAGTGAAAGATGATCGCCGCACAGATTATTTGAAGCAGCATTTAGTAGCTTTGCAGCGCAGCATCGAATCTGGTGTGAACATTAAAGGATATCTTACTTGGTCTCTATTAGATAACTTTGAATGGGCAGAAGGCTATACAATGCGCTTTGGAATCGTTCACGTGAATTACAGAACGCTCGAACGTACGAAAAAAGACAGCTTTTACTGGTACAAACAAACGGTTGCGAATAATTTCTTTGAAGTGTAAATGATATATTTTTTTGAAATCAACTAAAGCGCTTTAGTAGCTATTCGAGCTTAATATTGTAGCCTTTTCCTTTATTACTTTTTACTTCATTAAGGGGGGTGAGGGGTAGAGAATTGTTGTAAAGTAAATAACATCACTGTTTCAGACAGAAAATAACTGGTATAAGGGGGAGCAATAAAAATGAAAAAATTCTTGAGATTAACAGCAACAACTGTATTAGCTCTATCCGTTCTAGCTGCTTGTGGAGGAAATGAAAACACGAACGGCGACGGCGGTGACACTGATAACGCAGGAGATGACACAACGTCAGAAACAATTGGCGATGGAGACATTGAGTTAGTTTTTTGGGAGTTCGGTAATACAGGCTACGATAAATTAATTGAAGAATATGTAGAAGAAACTCCAAATGTAACAATTAACCTACAAAACAGTGATATGAATGATTTACATGATAACTTATTTACATCGATCTCTGCTGGGACGGGCGCTCCTGACATTACAATGATCGAAGAAGCTCAAATCGAGAGATACCGTAATGCTGAACATGCGTTTACAAACCTATACGATCTTGGAGCAGAAGAAGTGTCTGAGAACTACCTTGATTGGGTTTGGCAAAATGGTGAAAATGCAGACGGCGACTTCCTGTTCGGACTGCCAACAGACATAGGACCAACTGTTATGTTCTACCGCACAGATGTCTTTGAAGAAGCTGGCTTTGATTCTTCACCAGAAGCTGTATCTGATTTAGTTGCAACGTGGGACGACTTTGAAAATGTAGCCAAAGAAATTCAAGAGAAAACAGGAAAGCAAATGGTTGATGGAGCGGAGCTTGTATACAATGCAAGGCGTGACCAAGCAACAGAGCAATACTTCAACACAGACGATGAGCTAATCGTTGAAGAGCATAACCAAATCAGCGATGCTTATAACTATGTAGCTAGTTTACTTGACCAAGATTTAATTGGAAATATTCCGCTGTGGACGCCTGAATGGTTCGCTGGAATGGATGAAGGAAGCTATGCAACAATGTTAGCTCCTGCTTGGATGCAAGGGGTTATTAAAGACAACAGCCCTGAAGAAGGCGTATGGTCTCTAACGACAATGCCTGAAGGTGCAGGAAACTGGGGCGGTTCTTACTTAACAGTTCCAGCTGAGAGTGAGCATCCGGAAGAAGCGTATAAATTCATTGAGTGGCTTACTGCTCCAGAACAGCAGCTAAAAGCATTCTTAGATTACGGTTTATTCCCATCAGCACCAGCAGTATATGAAATGCCTGAATTCTTAGAGTATGAAGATTCGTATTTCGGTGGTGCGCCAGTTGCTCAAATCTTCTCTGAAGCTGCAGAAGCAGTTGTACCTGTATACAAAGGCAGAAACTACTACCCAGTTGACGGCGAAGTGAAAGAAGCGATTGATAACGTAGCAGCAGGCAGCGATCCACAAGAAGAGTGGGAAGCAGCGCTAGTACGTATGGAGCGTATTCTTGACAGACAATAAGTAAGTGATTGGGGATGCCTGACTACACAGGCATTCCCTCTCACACACAATGAAATTGACAGTTATCTTTGCTTGTTGGACTAATATTACATCGTTTCGAGGCTGGCTTCTACACCTATAAATGAACATTCAAGTGACCATAGGGAATATAAGCCACTCTCGAAAACCAGCAAGCCATTCTAACAGCAGTCAAAATTATTTTGCAGGGAGGTACATACGATTGGAGACATCTAAAAAAGCCAAATGGCTGACAGAAAAACGACGTACCGCTTTATCAGCCTACTTATTTATTTCTCCTTTTTTCATTCTATTTGCTATCTTTGGGCTATTCCCAATGATATTCAGCTTCTATTTATCCTTCTTTAGGTGGGATGGATTAAATCCAATGACATTCAATGGATTTAAAAACTTTGAATTTATCTTTAATGATCCAGTGTTTTATTCTTCTATTAAAAACACGTTCATTATAGGGATCATGGGGACATTACCGCAGATTATCATTGCTATTTTAATAGCATTTGCCTTAAATTCTACTTTGATCCGTTTTCGTAACACCTTCAGAACGATGATTTTCCTGCCGTATATTACATCAATTGTAGCAGTAGCCATCATCTTCGGTGTTGTATTCAATAATCAACCGTTTGGATTTGCAAACTATATTTTAAGCTTCTTTGATGTAGGGCCTATTCGCTGGGATGCTGAATACTGGCCTGTAAAGATTGCCATTGCAACGATGGTATTCTGGAGATGGGTTGGTTATAACACGATTATTTTCTTAGCAGGGATGCAAAGTATTCCCAAAGAATTATATGAAGCAGCAAAAATGGACGGGGCTACATTGAGCCAGCAAATTCGTCTCATTACTCTTCCTATGCTTAAGCCGATTACGATGTTTGTTGTGTTCACAGCAACGATCGGAAGCTTTCAATTATTCACAGAACCATTAATTTTCTTAGGACGTAATTTACGTGAAGAAGGGATTACCATGGTTGCGTACTTATGGAGAGATGCGTTTGTTTACAACTCATTTGGAACCGCATCAGCTGCAGCAATCGTTTTATTCTTGATCATTATTACGTTAACTGCAATTAACCTATGGATTACAAACAGAATTGGCCGATCAAAAAAGATTAGTTAGGAGGGATTGGCATGGCAGCTAAAAAAGAAGTTGGAGAAGGGAAATTTTCACTAAATAAGGTTCTGGTTTATCTGTTCTTAATCACTGGATCTTTAGTTTCCCTGTTTCCCTTTTATTATATGTTCGTTATGGCAACACGATTAAACCGAGAAATCAATTCTGTACCGCCGCCATTTACACCAGGTACACATTTAGTTGAAAACTTTCAAAAAGTAACGAGTAATATTGATTTCTTCGGTGCGATGTGGAATTCATTCTTTGTTTCCACGACCATTACCATTGGGACATTATTCTTATGTTCCCTGGCTGGGTATACCTTTGCTAAATTAGAATTCAAAGGGAAAAACGTACTATTTGTAATGATTCTTGTTACGATGATGGTCCCGCCGCAGCTTGGGTTGATTCCACAATATTATATTATTACAACATTAGGCTGGTTAAATGACTTTAAAGCATTGATCATTCCTGGTTTAATAAATGCATTCGGTATTTTCTGGATGAGGCAGTATATTAAAGAAAGTGTACCGTTTGAAATGATTGAAGCAGCAAAAATTGATGGCTGCTCGAACTTCCAAATTTACTGGAATATTGTAGTGCCGATGACGCTTCCGGCGTTTGCAACATTAGGAATTATCGTATTCATGCATGTCTGGAACGACTTCTTATGGCCGCTCGTTGTTCTTCGCGACCCATCGATGCACACCTTGCAAGTAGCGCTTCGTGCATTAAATGATTCCAGACAGATGGATTATGGTATGATAATGTCTGGAACATTCTGGGCAACAGTACCACTATTAGTTGTCTTCCTGTTATTTAACAAATTATTTATTCAAAGTTTATCAGAAGGAGCAGTAAAGAGCTGATCACCATCAGCTCTTTGCGGTGTCTATTTAAGATAGTTTTAGTAAAAGTCCCGTAAAACATGGGCTATAGCATAGTCGCCACACCTGAATTATGCTTCGCTTTCCGCGGTGAGCTGCTGAGCTTCCTCGGGCTTTGGCCCTGCGGGATCTCAGCCCTGCTCTAGGCACCG